>NZ_JAQQWV010000019.1:0-1298 GCF_028610665.1 Guptibacillus sedimenti | reverse complement strand
TGATATGATCCCCACATAGTAGACAGAGAAAAGAAAGCACATTAAGCTGTCTACTATGGAGGGGATTTTTCTATGGGAGAAATCAGGAAAACATATGATGTGCCATTTAAGAAAAAAGCTGTAGATATGTATCTGAAAGAGGGAATGGGTTACAAAACAGTAGGAAGAGAATTAGAAATTGACCCCAAAATGGTTCGCCGGTGGGTTCAACACTTCGAGGCAGAAGGAATAAAGGGCCTTGAGGAGAAGCGTGGGAAAGCTAAAGGGTCTGGAATAGGAAGACCAAAGACTCGTCCTGAGGATCCAGAAGAAAAAATCAAACGATTAGAAGCTGAGAATGAAATATTAAAAAAGCTCTTAGGAAAGTAAAAGGGGGAATGGATGACGTAACTACCAGTAAAAAGTATGAGGTTATTAAAGAGATGTCTAAGAAATACACCGTCCAACTTCTATGCAAGCTTACAGGTGTATCAAGGGCTGGATATTACAAGTGGTTAAAACGCCTAGAATCCCCTTCTCTTAAACAGGTAGAAGATCATAAAATCAAGAAATTGATTGTGAAGTGTCATACCAAACTCAAAGGGATTTATGGTTATCGAAGGGTACATATTTGGCTTAAGTCGATGCATAATCTACAGATTAATCACAAACGAGTTCAACGCTTAATGGGAGAATTAGGAATTAAAGCCATCATCAGAAGGAAACGTCCTTACTACGGTAAGAAGGAAGCTTATGTTATCTCAGGTAACCATTTGAACCGGGACTTTCAAGCTTCAGAACCAAATAAAAAATGGGTAACCGACATTACCTATTTAATTTTTAATGGGCAAAAATTGTATCTATCTGCCATTAAGGATTTGTATAACAACGAAATAATAGCTTATAAAATCGGAAGAAGAAATGACCTTAAATTAGTAATGGATACAATAAAGAAAGCTAGAAAAAAACGAAGTGTAAAAGGCATAATGCTTCACAGCGATCAAGGATTCCAATATACATCAAAACAATATAACAAACTGCTTAATAAGTACAAGATGAAATCAAGTATGTCCCGGAAAGGTAACTGTTGGGACAATGCTTGTATGGAGAACTTTTTCAGTCACTTTAAAGCAGAATGTTTTCACTTAACCTCTTTCCGAACTTCTGAAGAGGTTAAAAATGCAGTCCACAAATACATACGATTTTACAATCACCAGAGATTTCAAAAGAAACTAAACAACCTGAGCCCCTATAAATATAGAGCTCAGGCTGCATAAGAATGCTTTTTAATTTCCGTCTACTTGACGGGGGTCACTTCA
>NZ_JAQQWV010000018.1:0-4815 GCF_028610665.1 Guptibacillus sedimenti | reverse complement strand
TTTTAGGTTAAGCCCTCGATCGATTAGTATTCGTCAGCTCCACGTGTTGCCACGCTTCCACCCCGAACCTATCTACCTCATCATCTCTAAGGGATCTTACCAGCTTAATGCTGTGGGAAATCTCATCTCGAGGGGGGCTTCATGCTTAGATGCTTTCAGCACTTATCCCTTCCACACGTAGCTACCCAGCTATGCTCCTGGCGGAACAACTGGTACACCAGCGGTGTGTCCATCCCGGTCCTCTCGTACTAAGGACAGCTCCTCTCAAATTTCCTGCGCCCGCGACGGATAGGGACCGAACTGTCTCACGACGTTCTGAACCCAGCTCGCGTACCGCTTTAATGGGCGAACAGCCCAACCCTTGGGACCTACTTCAGCCCCAGGATGCGATGAGCCGACATCGAGGTGCCAAACCTCCCCGTCGATGTGGACTCTTGGGGGAGATAAGCCTGTTATCCCCAGGGTAGCTTTTATCCGTTGAGCGATGGCCCTTCCATGCGGAACCACCGGATCACTAAGCCCGACTTTCGTCCCTGCTCGACTTGTAGGTCTCGCAGTCAAGCTCCCTTGTGCCTTTACACTCTGCGAATGATTTCCAACCATTCTGAGGGAACCTTTGGGCGCCTCCGTTACACTTTAGGAGGCGACCGCCCCAGTCAAACTGCCCACCTGACACTGTCTCCGCACCGGATCACGGTGCTGGGTTAGAATGTCAGTACAGCCAGGGTAGTATCCCACCGACGCCTCCATCGAACCTGGCGGTCCGACTTCTATGGCTCCTACCTATCCTGTACAAGCTGTACCAAAATCCAATATCAGGCTACAGTAAAGCTCCATGGGGTCTTTCCGTCCTGTCGCGGGTAACCTGCATCTTCACAGGTACTATAATTTCACCGGGTCTCTCGTTGAGACAGTATCCAAGTCGTTGCACCTTTCGTGCGGGTCGGAACTTACCCGACAAGGAATTTCGCTACCTTAGGACCGTTATAGTTACGGCCGCCGTTTACTGGGGCTTCGATTCAGAGCTTCTCCCGTAAGGGATAACCCCTCCTCTTAACCTTCCAGCACCGGGCAGGTGTCAGCCCCTATACTTCGCCTTACGGCTTTGCAGAGACCTGTGTTTTTGCTAAACAGTCGCTTGGATCTTTTCACTGCGGCTCCCCTGGGCTATAAACCCGAGGAAGCACCCCTTCTCCCGAAGTTACGGGGTCATTTTGCCGAGTTCCTTAACGAGAGTTCTCCCGATCGTCTTAGGATTCTCTCCTCGCCTACCTGTGTCGGTTTGCGGTACGGGCACCTCTTTCCTCACTAGAGGCTTTTCTTGGCAGCGTAGAATCAAGGACTTCGGTACTAAATTTCCCTCGCCATCACGACTCAGCCTTCACGGTGAACGGATTTACCTATTCACCAGCCTAATCGCTTGGACGCGCATTTCCAGCAGCGCGCTCACCCTATCTTTCTGCGTCCCCCCGTCGTTCAAACGGAAAGGAGGTGGTACAGGAATATCAACCTGTTATCCATCGCCTACGCCTTTCGGCCTCGGCTTAGGTCCCGACTAACCCTGAGCGGACGAGCCTTCCTCAGGAAACCTTGGGCTTTCGACGGACAAGATTCTCACTTGTCTTTCGCTACTCATACCGGCATTCTCACTTCTAAGCGCTCCACCAGTCCTTTCGGTCTGACTTCACAGCCCTTAGAACGCTCTCCTACCATTGTCGTAAGACAATCCACAGCTTCGGTGATACGTTTAGCCCCGGTACATTTTCGGCGCAGCGTCACTCGACCAGTGAGCTATTACGCACTCTTTAAATGATGGCTGCTTCTAAGCCAACATCCTGGTTGTCTAAGCAACGCCACATCCTTTTCCACTTAACGTATACTTTGGGACCTTAGCTGGTGGTCTGGGCTGTTTCCCTCTCGACTACGGATCTTATCACTCGCAGTCTGACTCCCGCGGATAAATCGTTGGCATTCGGAGTTTGACTGGATTCGGTAATCCGGTAAGGACCCCTAGTCCAATCAGTGCTCTACCTCCAAGATTCTTGCCGCGAGGCTAGCCCTAAAGCTATTTCGGAGAGAACCAGCTATCTCCAGGTTCGATTGGCATTTCACCGCTACCCACACCTCATCCCCGCATTTTTCAACATGCGTGGGTTCGGGCCTCCATTCAGTGTTACCTGAACTTCACCCTGGACATGGGTAGATCACCTGGTTTCGGGTCTACGACCACGTACTATTTCGCCCTATTCAGACTCGCTTTCGCTGCGGCTCCGCCTTATCAGCTTAACCTTGCACGGGATCGTAACTCGCCGGTTCATTCTACAAAAGGCACGCTGTCACCCATTAACGGGCTCCAACTAGTTGTAGGCACACGGTTTCAGGTTCTCTTTCACTCCCCTTCCGGGGTGCTTTTCACCTTTCCCTCACGGTACTGGTTCACTATCGGTCACTAGAGAGTATTTAGCCTTGGGAGATGGTCCTCCCAGATTCCGACGGGGTTTCACGTGTCCCGCCGTACTCAGGATCCGTCTCGGAGGGCAGCGGATTTTGACTACAGGATTGTTACCTTCTCTGATGGACCTTTCCAGGTCGCTTCGTCTATCCGTGCCTTTGTAACTCCAAAGAGACGTCCTACAACCCCAGAGGGCAAGCCCTCTGGTTTGGGCTGATTCCGTTTCGCTCGCCGCTACTCAGGAAATCGCATTTGCTTTCTCTTCCTCCGGGTAATGAGATGTTTCAGTTCCCCGGGTCTGCCTTCCATTCCCTATGTATTCAGAAATGGATACCATCCTATTAAAGATGGTGGGTTCCCCCATTCGGAAATCTCCGGATCAAAGCGTACTTACAGCTCCCCGAAGCATATCGGTGTTCGTCCCGTCCTTCTTAGGCTTCTAGTGCCAAGGCATCCACCGTGCGCCCTTAGTAGCTTAACCTTCGATTTGTTAGGCATTGCTGCCATAACGCATCAGTTATTACTAAGTTCTTGCATAAAAATAATTATTGGATGTCGTTGTTTATGCTATCTAGTTTTCAAGGAACAAGGCTCCTACTTGAATCCACTTCTATGCTGCCTTGCACCGAGGAAGCCAACATCGTTAGCGTTACTCGAAGACGCAGGTGCATATCTGTTTCATCATATAAGCCACATTTTGAAAGAATACAATCATTCTTTCAAAACTAAACGAAACGCTCATGTAAGGTTGGTAACGTAAGTTACCTTCGTAATTCTCCATAGAAAGGAGGTGATCCAGCCGCACCTTCCGATACGGCTACCTTGTTACGACTTCACCCCAATCATTTGTCCCACCTTCGGCGGCTGGCTCCATAAAGGTTACCCCACCGACTTCGGGTGTTACAAACTCTCGTGGTGTGACGGGCGGTGTGTACAAGGCCCGGGAACGTATTCACCGCGGCATGCTGATCCGCGATTACTAGCAATTCCGGCTTCATGCAGGCGAGTTGCAGCCTGCAATCCGAACTGAGAACGGCTTTATGGGATTTGCTTCACCTCGCGGTGTTGCTGCCCTTTGTACCGTCCATTGTAGCACGTGTGTAGCCCAGGTCATAAGGGGCATGATGATTTGACGTCATCCCCACCTTCCTCCGGTTTGTCACCGGCAGTCACCTTAGAGTGCCCAACTAAATGCTGGCAACTAAGATCAAGGGTTGCGCTCGTTGCGGGACTTAACCCAACATCTCACGACACGAGCTGACGACAACCATGCACCACCTGTCACTCTGTCCCCCGAAGGGGAACGTCCTGTCTCCAGGATTGTCAGAGGATGTCAAGACCTGGTAAGGTTCTTCGCGTTGCTTCGAATTAAACCACATGCTCCACTGCTTGTGCGGGCCCCCGTCAATTCCTTTGAGTTTCAACCTTGCGGTCGTACTCCCCAGGCGGAGTGCTTAATGTGTTAACTTCAGCACTGAGGGTGGAACCCCCCAACACCTAGCACTCATCGTTTACGGCGTGGACTACCAGGGTATCTAATCCTGTTTGCTCCCCACGCTTTCGCGCCTCAGCGTCAGTTACAGACCAGAGAGCCGCCTTCGCCACTGGTGTTCCTCCACATATCTACGCATTTCACCGCTACACGTGGAATTCCACTCTCCTCTTCTGCACTCAAGTCCTCCAGTTTCCAATGACCCTCCACGGTTGAGCCGTGGGCTTTCACATCAGACTTAAAAGACCGCCTGCGCGCGCTTTACGCCCAATAATTCCGGACAACGCTTGCCACCTACGTATTACCGCGGCTGCTGGCACGTAGTTAGCCGTGGCTTTCTGGTTAGGTACCGTCAAGGTACCGCCCTATTCGAACGGTACTTGTTCTTCCCTAACAACAGAGCTTTACGACCCGAAGGCCTTCGTCACTCACGCGGCGTTGCTCCGTCAGACTTTCGTCCATTGCGGAAGATTCCCTACTGCTGCCTCCCGTAGGAGTCTGGGCCGTGTCTCAGTCCCAGTGTGGCCGATCACCCTCTCAGGTCGGCTACGCATCGTCGCCTTGGTAAGCCATTACCTTACCAACTAGCTAATGCGCCGCGGGCCCATCCTGCAGTGTTAGCTCAGAAAGCCAACTTTCAACATTGCACCATGCGGTGCGATGTATTACCCGGTATTAGCTCCGGTTTCCCGGAGTTATCCCAGTCTGCAGGGCAGGTTGCCCACGTGTTACTCACCCGTCCGCCGCTAAGATCAGGGAGCAAGCTCCCATCTCTTCGCTCGACTTGCATGTATTAGGCACGCCGCCAGCGTTCGTCCTGAGCCAGGATCAAACTCTCCGATAGAAAGCTTAATCTAGCTTTTAAAACAAT
>NZ_JAQQWV010000017.1:0-9145 GCF_028610665.1 Guptibacillus sedimenti | reverse complement strand
GAAGAGGTCACACCCGTTCCCATGCCGAACACGGAAGTTAAGCTCTTCAGCGCCGATGGTAGTTGGGGGATCTCCCCCTGCAAGAGTAGGACGTCGCTGGGCAATGATGAAAGGCGAGAAACCAAACGGTTTCTCGCTTTTTTGTATGGTTTTATAGATGTTTCACTAGCTCAAAGCCCTCATTCATAACGTTCGCGGAATTAATCTCAAATTCGCGGAAAAAGCATCGAAAAAACACGCCCTTGTTAACTGCCTTCTGCTTTATCACTAATATCCTCTCTGATCTAGAAAGGCATAGAGCAATTTCGGAATCTTTTTAGAAGTAACCTCAAGAAATTGAAGAATAAAAGGTAGATCTGATGACTCCTGTGTATGAAACAAATCCCCCCACCATTCTGTCTCGTATCGACAAATCATGCTCAAATTATATAAAACCAGATAGTGCACCATTACTTCTGTAATAGAATTGTACTGGTCCCTTTCTGCAGGGAGATACACGCCACCCGTACCATAGAGAAAGGGACGTTCCTGTAACTCTAGTTTGGGCTCTCTGTGAACTTGTAAAGTTATGAAGTCACGATGCTGTCCTAGGATTTTTACTGAACACAATCCCTGCTGCTGAAGATAAGATTCCAAACGTTCAACAGTCATGTTTAAAGAATCAAGAATATTTGAATGTACTGTAAATGTGTTGGTGGAAATTGCAGTCAAATGATAATTTGTTCGCTTGCCATTTAGTTTCTCAAACAACGGACCGATCTCAGGTATAAGGGATAGAAGATCTTCCATTTTATACTTTTCCCCTTCAACCTGTTTCACATGAAACATTTTCCTTGAAAAGTATTCAAAAAGTCCGTTTTTTTGACCCTTCACTTCATCCTGCAAGAAAGCATATTGCCGTTTTTTTCGTTTTCGAGAGGTTACCCCGTGGGCAAGTACATGGGTATCCCCGGGATAGTTCGGATCAATCGTGATGAGACAAGCTTTTAACAGTTGAATCATCCCATAGAAAAGAAGGATCGGTTTTAGCTCGGCATCAGCCATTTCAGCATGCCGATAATAGCGATCTCCGTATTCAATAAAGTACATAAAACGATAGCAAGTATCATAGCTCTTTCGTTCTGCATCTGGAAGTTCAATTTTAGAATAACATTCCTTTAAATATTGCTGAACATATGAAGCAGAGTGATAAGCTAAGTTGGCTGAGTGTTGATGTCCAGAATATCCCATAGGAAACCTCCATGTTTGATAATTCAAACTTATTCTATCTTTCTTGACAGTAGTTTAACCAATTGATAAGCTACTAATAAAATTTCGGACAATTCGATTAGAGGAGGATGAAAGGGATGTGGGAAACAAAATTTGCTAAAGAAGGGTTAACCTTCGATGATGTGTTATTAACGCCAGCTTTTTCAGATGTACTACCGAGGGAAGTATCGGTGAAAACTCAGTTAACAAAAGACCTTGAACTAAATGTACCAATTATTAGCGCAGGTATGGATACAGTTACAGAAGCACCGATGGCGATCTCAATGGCAAGACAAGGTGGTCTAGGAATTATCCATAAGAGCATGTCAATGGAAGAGCAAGCTGAGCATGTTGATCGTGTGAAACGATCTGAAAGTGGTGTTATTACTGATCCTTTCTTCCTTACACCAGAGCATCAAGTATTCGATGCTGAGCACCTCATGGGCAAGTACCGCATTTCAGGAGTTCCTATTGTGAATGATGAGCGCAAACTTGTTGGTATTCTTACTAATCGTGATCTTCGTTTTATTGAAGACTACTCTATTCAAATTAAAGATGTGATGACAAAAGAAAATCTTGTTACAGCTCCAGTCGGAACAACATTAAAAGAAGCTGAGCGCGTCCTACAAAAACACCGTATTGAAAAGCTTCCTCTAGTAGATGAAGACGGTACGTTAAGAGGTCTTATTACCATTAAAGATATTGAAAAGGTTATTCAGTTTCCACAGTCTGCTAAAGATAGCAGAGGCCGCTTACTAGTAGGAGCTGCTGTGGGGAATACAACAGATGCACTTAAGCGAGTTGAAAAGCTTGTTGAAGCCGGTGTGGATGTAATTGTATTAGATTCTGCACATGGACACACTGAAGGCATAATGACAAAAGTAAGTGAAATTAAAAGTGCTTACCCGAACCTTCCAATTATTGCAGGTAACGTTGCTACTGCAGAAGGAACAAAAGCTCTAATCGAAGCAGGAGCAGATGTTGTAAAAGTAGGAATCGGACCTGGTTCTATTTGTACAACTCGTGTGATTGCAGGTGTTGGTGTACCTCAAATCACTGCAGTCTATGAATGTGCAACAGAGGCACGCAAGCATGGTATTAGCATTATTGCAGATGGAGGCATTAAGTTCTCAGGAGATATCGTTAAGGCGATTGCAGCAGGTGGTCATGCCGTCATGCTTGGTAGCATCCTTGCAGGTGTAGATGAGAGCCCAGGCGAACGTGAAATTTATCAGGGGCGTCAATTTAAAGTCTACCGTGGAATGGGATCAATTGGAGCGATGGAAAAGGGAAGTAAAGATCGTTATTTCCAGGAAAATATGTCTAAGCTCGTTCCTGAAGGAATTGAGGGACGTGTTCCTTATAAAGGACCTCTTACTGATACAATCCATCAATTAATCGGTGGGTTACGATCAGGAATGGGATACTGTGGAACAAAAACTCTAAATTCTCTACGTGAGGACAGTCAGTTTGTACGAATCACTGGAGCTGGGCTCCGTGAGAGCCACCCACACGATGTTCAAGTGACGAAAGAAGCACCAAACTACTCAGTCTAAATAGGGCTTTAGACGGAAGTTATAACAGCTGTGTGACAAAAACAACCGAATATATTCGAAAAGTAGATAGGGGACTTTCCTCTATCTATTTTTTTAATTTTAGGTGTGATAGAATAGCGGTTATGTGAGACTTATTTGGAGGTGTAGGGGTTGAAAAACCTTGGTTTGAAAGCCATGACCGTAGCCATGGCGATGGTATTATTACTAGCAGGAACATTTGGTGGAGGCAATACTGCAGAGGCTGCAGAAGCGCCTGACATCAAAGCGGAAGCATCAATCTTAATAGATGCAAGTTCAGGGAAAATTTTATATCAAAATAATCCTGAATTAACGCTCTCACCTGCAAGTATGACAAAGATGATGTCGGAGTATTTAGTACTTGAAGCGATTAGTAAAGGTGAAGTTAGTTGGGATGAGAAAGTTACTGTAAGTGATACGATTCAAAAGTTATCTCAGAACCGTTCTCTTTCAAACGTACCACTTCGTGTGGGTGAACAGTATACAGTTAAGGAATTATATGAAGCAATGGCAATTTATTCTGCAAATGCTGCCACAATGGCACTTGCTGAGCACATTGCAGGGACAGAAACGAAGTTTGTCGAAATGATGAATGCCAAAGGAAAAGAAATGGGCATGAAAGAATACAAGTTCGTGAATAGCTCAGGACTAAATAACAGAGACCTTTTAGGAAATCATCCGGCTGGTGATGCGGATGAAGAAAATATGATGTCTGCACGTTCCACAGGGCTTCTTGCATATCATCTTCTAAAAGATTATCCAGAAGTGCTTGAAACTACGAGTACGCCTGTGAAAGAATTCCGTGAAGGTACAGATGATCAAATTACCATGAAGAACTGGAACTGGCTTCTTCCTTCTCTTATCTATTCAAATAAGTACAAAGTAGAAGGAATTGACGGGCTTAAAACAGGATCAACTGATTTAGCTGGCTTTGCCTTTACAGGAACAGCAAAACAAGGGGATATGCGATTAATTTCAGTTGTTATGAAAACCGACTCTTATGAAGCTCGCTTCGAAGAGACCTCAAAATTGCTGAATTATGGTTTCGATCAATTTGAACAAAAAACAATTGTTTCTAAAGGCGATAAAGTAGATGGAGAATCATCCGTTAACGTCGTAAAAGGAAAAGAAAAAGAAGTTGGCGTAGCTGCTGGGGAATCGTTTAATACTGTAACTGTAAAAAACACGGAAGAACCATTTGAACTTAGCTACGAATACGACAAGTCTCTCCTTAACGAAGATGGAGAACTAACTGCACCAATTAAAGAAGGCGACCAAGTTGGAACAGTTGTCTTAAAAGCAACAGGGGAAGATTTTGGTTACATAACAGGGGACAAAGGTTCGTCAGTACCTCTTGTAGCAACTGAATCAGTTGAAAAAGCAGGTTGGTTTACCCTTACTATGCGAGCAATTGGTGGTTTCTTCTCTGGTGTGTGGACGAGTGTAGCAGATGCAGTGACAGGACTGTTTTAACTTATAATAACAAGCATAATTGGTAAAAATACTCTTCGATTAGGTAATCGGGGAGTATTTTTCTAAATCTTTTACGAAATCACCGCACATGTGATAGGACAAGTCATAAAAAAATGTTACAATAAAAGCGTTTGATAGATGTCGTGTATAATAGACGTTTCTAAGTATAGATATGGGAGGAATATAGATGAATCAACAAACAGGTACAGATCGTGTAAAACGTGGTATGGCTGAAATGCAAAAAGGCGGCGTTATTATGGACGTTGTGAATGCAGAGCAGGCGAAGATTGCAGAAGAAGCTGGTGCAGTAGCAGTAATGGCACTAGAACGAGTACCATCTGATATTCGTGCAGCAGGCGGCGTAGCACGTATGGCTGATCCTACAATTGTAGAGGACGTTGTGAATGCCGTATCCATTCCGGTAATGGCAAAATGCCGTATTGGTCATATTGTAGAAGCACGCGTTCTTGAATCAATGGGCGTTGACTACATTGATGAAAGTGAAGTTCTTACGCCAGTTGACGAAGAATTCCACCTTGATAAACGTAAGTACACAGTTCCATTTGTATGTGGAGCGCGTAACCTTGGTGAAGCACTGCGCCGCGTAGGTGAAGGTGCAGCAATGCTTCGTACGAAAGGCGAACCTGGAACTGGTAACGTTGTTGAAGCTGTGCGTCATCAGCGTCTTATTCAATCCCAAATTCGTAAAATTTCAAGCATGTCTGAAGATGAATTGATGACTGAAGCGAAAAACCTTCAGGCGCCATTTGAGCTTCTTCTTCAAATTAAAGAGCTTGGACGTCTACCAGTTGTTAACTTTGCTGCTGGTGGTATCGCAACACCTGCAGATGCAGCGTTAATGATGGAACTTGGTTCTGACGGCGTATTCGTTGGTTCTGGAATTTTTAAATCAGATAATCCTGAGAAGTTCGCTAAAGCGATTGTTGAAGCAACAACTCACTATCAGGATTACGAATTGATCGCAAACATTTCCAAGAACCTTGGTATCGCAATGCCAGGAATTGAAATTTCTTCACTTAAGCCATCAGACCGTATGCAAGAGCGCGGCTGGTAAAATCATTGATCCCCCACCTGCGTAACGTAAGGTGGGGTTCTTACTTAGATAAAGAGAAGGAGTCGAGAGCAGTATGGTGAAAGTCGGGGTCCTTGGACTGCAAGGTGCGATCAGAGAACATGTGAAAGCACTAGAAACAAAAGAAGCAGAAATCATTGTGGTAAAACGTGTTGAACAGCTTGAGGATTTAGATGGACTCGTGCTGCCTGGTGGGGAAAGTACGACAATGCGTCGTTTAATTGATCAGTATGGATTTCTAGAGCCTCTTAAGGCTTTTGCATCAGAGAAGCCTATTTTCGGCACATGTGCTGGATTAATCCTTCTTTCAAAGCATATTGAAGGTGTGGATGGATCTCATATTGGCGTCATGGATGTAAGGTCTAAAAGAAATGCTTTCGGACGACAGCGTGAAAGTTTTGAAGCACCGTTATCAATTAAAGGACTAGAAGAAGACTTTATTGGTGTCTTCATTCGTGCTCCATATATTGAAGAAGTTGGAGAAGATGTTGAAGTGCTTGCTACGTTTAATGAAAAAATCGTAGCGGCACGTCATGGACGTTTTCTTGCGTGTGCTTTTCATCCAGAACTAACGGACGATGATCGCATGCATCAGATGTTTATTGACATGGTTCTGGAGTTTAAGAAAGAAGGACTTGCAACGGAGTAACTTTTCGTGTAAATTATTACGTACCAAGAAGAAGAGAATTCTTTTTCTGCAAATGACGAATGATAAACGAAAACGTTGACGGGAAATAGTAATAGATGTTCAATGCCAAGAGAGTCGATGTGTGGTGTGAATCGATCATTGAACCCTGTGAATCCATCCCTGAGTAGGAAGCTGAATGAAGTAAGCTTTCTCGGAGCAGACCGTTATTCTGTTAAGAGGCAGACAATTGTCTGCAATCAGGGTGGCAACGCGGGTAGCTCTCGTCCCTTTATAGGGGATGAGGGCTTTTTTGTATTCAAAAACCATACTTTCACTCTAGATAGGTTAACGGGTTTATCATTCATTAATAAAGGAGGAAAAAGCATGATCGATTTAAAGTATTTGCGTAAAAATTTTGAAGAAGTAAAAGTAAAGCTGTCAAAGCGTGGGGAAGATCTAGTCGGTCTTGATCGTTTTGAAGAGCTTGATCAGCGCAGAAGAGAGCTTATCGCTGAAACAGAGCAGTTAAAAGGACAGCGTAATGAAGCTTCTAAAAACGTGGCGGTATTTAAACGCGAGAAGAAAGATGCCGATCACCTTATTAAAGAAATGCGTGAAGTTGGCGATAAGATTAAAACCATTGATGAAGATCTTCGCACTGTTGAGACAGAGCTTGAACAAATTCTTCTTCAAATCCCAAACATCCCTCATGATAGCGTACCTGTAGGTGAGACGGAAGATGATAACATCGAAATCCGTACATGGGGAGAGAAAAATGATTTTGCTTTTGAAGCAAAGCCTCACTGGGATATTGCAACCGATCTTAATATCATTAACTTCGAACGTGCAGCAAAAGTAACCGGAAGCCGATTTGCTTTCTATAAAGGTGCTGGAGCGCGTCTAGAACGTTCTTTGATTAACTTTATGATGGATCTACATGAATCTGAGCATGGCTATGAAGAAATTCTTCCTCCATACCTTGTGAACCGTGAAAGCATGACTGGTACTGGTCAGCTTCCTAAATTTGAGGAGGATGCCTTTAAAATTCGTGAAGAAGATTACTTCTTAATTCCAACAGCTGAAGTACCGGTAACAAACTTCCATCGTGATGAAATTATGGACGGAGAAGATCTTCCACTTGCTTATACAGCTTACAGTGCTTGCTTCCGTTCTGAAGCTGGTTCTGCAGGGCGCGATACTCGTGGACTGATTCGTCAGCACCAATTTAATAAAGTAGAGCTTGTCCGTTTCGTGAAGCCTGAAGATTCTTATGACGAGCTTGAAAAGCTTACGGGGCATGCAGAGAAAGTACTTCAGCTATTAGGACTTCCGTATCGCGTTATGAGCATGTGCACCGCTGACCTTGGCTTTACTGCAGCGAAGAAATACGATATTGAAGTTTGGATCCCAAGCTATGGTACGTATCGTGAAATCTCTTCTTGCAGTAACTTTGAAGACTTCCAGGCACGTCGTGCAGGTATTCGCTTCCGTCGTGAAAAGAATGGAAAGCCAGAATTCCTTCATACGTTAAACGGCTCTGGCCTTGCGATCGGGAGAACTGTTGCCGCAATCTTAGAGAATTACCAACAAGAAGATGGCTCAGTTATTGTCCCTGAAGTACTTCGTCCATATATGGGTGGGCGTGAAGTGATTAAATAAAAGTGATAAAGAGCAGAGTCATCTCTGCTCTTTATTTTTAGATAAGAATCGTGTATAGTAAAAGAAGCTAATTTTCGACGAAGTTCTTCATCAATCATCAATTTACATACCTGAAAAACTTTTTGAAAAAGTTTTGGGATATCGTTGACATTATTCTAATACGATGATATTATATTACTTGTCGCAGTTAGTTAATAACTTCTTCACACGGAGGAATACCCAAGTCTGGCTGAAGGGATCGGTCTTGAAAACCGACAGGGGCTTAGTCGCCCGCGGGGGTTCGAATCCCTCTTCCTCCTCCATTTACTAATTAATAACCAACGCGCATATAATTTGGAGATTATATTTCGACCGCTGTCATCGCCGACAGCGGTTTTTCTATGTGCAATTATAGTGAGATAAGAAAAAAGCTATCCAATTGGATAGCTTCAGGCTGTCGAGAAAGTCTCGACAGCCTGTTTTTTTTATCTCATTTCCCTCAATTATCCATTTTTTTGTTATCCTATAGGTAGATTCTATTTAGGCGGTGATTTTAATGTTCCAATCTAGACAAAATCGACAAAACGAATTAGAAATGGTGACCATTGAAGAGCTCGTCCCTGAAAACCACTTACTTCGAAAAATTGACCACTACATAGACTTTTCCTTTATTCCCGAGAAAGTCCGTCCTTACTATTGTGAAGATAATGGCCGACCCTCTCTAGACCCTCTTGTGTTATTTAAAATGATGTTCATTGGCTATATTTATGGCATCCGTTCTGAGCGAGAATTAGAACGCCAAATTCAAACGAATGTCGCTTATCGTTGGTTTCTTGGCTTAAATTTAACAGACTCGGTGCCTCACCACTCCACCATTAGCTGGAATCGCAGAATGAGATTTCATGAGACTGATATCTTCCAGGAGGTCTTTGATGAAATCGTTCATCAAGCGATGAACCACCGAATGGTTTCGGGTCGCGTGCTTTATACGGACTCAACCCATTTAAAAGCAAACGCCAATAAAAAGAAGTTTTCCAGAAAAGAAGTTCACGTCGAAACGGCCGATTATATTGAAGAATTGAATGAAGCTGTGGAACAGGATCGGGCTGATCACGGAAAAAAGCCTCTAAAGGAAAAGGAGGAGGTGAAGAAAACCAAAGAGATTAAAGTCAGTCATACTGATCCAGAGAGTGGTTATTTGTATCGTGAACACAAACCCGAGGGGTTTTTCTATTTGGATCATCGCACGACAGATATTAAATACAACATTATTACCGACGTCCATATTACTCCTGGCAATATTCATGATTCGAAGCCTTATTTACAGCGTTTGGACCGTCAGATCAAGCGATTTGGATTTCATGTTGAAGCCGTTGGATTAGATGCCGGTTACCTTACCAGTCCGATTTGTCATGGTTTAGCTCAGCGAAAGGTGTTTGGCGTTATTGCCCATCGTCGGTATCAATCACGAAAAGGATTCATTCCAAAGTG
>NZ_JAQQWV010000016.1:0-15479 GCF_028610665.1 Guptibacillus sedimenti | reverse complement strand
ACCGGCTGAGCTAGGTGAAGGAGAGTTTTTTTCATCTTATATACTTCAAAACACCATTTCAACTAACAGGAAAATCAAAACCATTAAAAAAGCTTGTAGAGGAACCAAGGGTTCCTCTACAAGCTGAAGCTATCCAATTGGATAGCTTTTTTTAGATTATCGATTTAGGGAAGGGATTTGCTGAAACTTCTGTTCAATACGTTTTAAGATCAGTTCAACAGAAGATGGATCATTCACAAGGTCATATTCATTGATATTCAAGCGAAGAATAGGACAGGCGTTGAAGCTGTCAATCCAGTTCGTGTAGCGTTCGTACATTTCTTCCCAATAAGCAGTTGGCGTTTGTTGCTCCATCGGACGGCCTCGCTCTTTAATGCGATCCACGACGTCGTCAAAGGAACCTTCAAGGTAAATCATGAGATCTGGATGTGGGAAGAAAGGCGTCATCACCATGGATTGGAAAAGGTTTGTGTAGGTGTCATAGTCAACAGTCGACATCGTCCCTTTTTCATAGTGCATTTTTGCGAAAATGCCTGTATCTTCATAAATAGAACGGTCTTGAACGAAGCCGCCACCATATTCAAACATTCTCTTCTGTTCTTTGAAGCGTTCTGCAAGGAAATAAATTTGCAGATGAAAGCTCCAACGAGAGAAGTCATTGTAGAATTTCTCTAAATATGGATTGTTATCCACTTTTTCAAGAGAAGTTCGAAATTGCAATGCATTTGCAAGTGAGCTTGTAATCGTTGACTTCCCAACACCTACCGTCCCGGCAATTGTAATGACGGCGTCCTGTGGGATGTTGTATTTTTCTCTGAGGTTCATTTAACAGGGTCTCCTTCTTTCAATGTTTTTTCGAGGGATTGGAAGATGGTGTGCAAATCTTCTGGATTGGAAACAAAATCCATCTCATCACCATTGAAACGGAGCACAGGGATATCTGGGTGCTGTGCTTCAAATTCATGCATAAACCGTTCATAATCCGATGAAAGACGTTCAAGGTAAGCAGGATCGATGCTTTTTTCGATTTGTCTGCCTCTTTGAGAAATTCGATTAAGCAGCGTTTCAAGGCTAGCATTTAAATAAATAATGACGTTTGGTTCAGGCATTCCCTCGGTTAGAATGTCATAGATCTTCATATATTTAGAAAAGTGTTGGTCACTAAGTGTTTGTTGCGCAAAAATCTTATTTTTAAAAATGTGGTAATCAGAAATAACCGGAAGCTTCTTTGATAAATGATGCTTTTCCATTTCTTCTAATTGCTTGTATCGATGGCTGAGAAAAAACATCTCGGTTTGGAAGCTCCACTCTTCAATGTTGTCGTAAAACTTCCCGAGAAACGGGTTCTCTTCTACGATTTCTTGAAAAATTTCAAATTGATAATGAGCAGCAATAGCTCGAGATAGGGAGGTCTTTCCAACTCCGATGGGGCCTTCGACGGCAATAAATGGGGTCTGATTCATTACGTATCCTCCTCCGTCGTTTCCTATAGCAGACCTTACATATCTTTTAATAGACAAAGATTATTGTAGCATACACCAGGATTGGTTGACAGGGTTAAAACCGGCAAGATAAAGGTAAAAATAGCCTCTCTGTTTGATGCTAAAATCGTTTGGGAAAATAGGAAATAAAAGGAGTGAGATGATGAGCTCGAATCAAATCATAATTCTACTTTTTATCGGTTATTTAGTTTACACAATTGATAACAAACAAAAAAACTTCCCTGCCCCTCTCGTTTTATTGCTGATCGGAATCGGTCTTTCTTTTCTTCCATTCTTCAGTTCGGTACATATCACGAAAGACATTATCTTTGAATGGTTTCTTCCGGCCTTACTTTTTATTTCAGCTTATCAATTTCCATTTGCTCATCTTAAAAAGCACGCTGGCATTATCGCTGCTTTAAGTACACTAGGCTTATTATTTAGTGCTCTTCTACTTGGAGGCTTACTTTATGTTTTAAGCGGACCATTCCTTTCCATTTCATTTGTGGGGGCGCTATTAATTGCTTCTATACTAACGCCTACCGATCCGGTGTCTGTGGTCTCCATCTTAAAACAGGCATCAAAAGATCCGAAAATAGCTGATGTAGTTGAAGGGGAATCAATGGTGAACGATGGCACCAGTATTGTGCTTTTCACTGTGGTTGCCGGCATGTACCTTGGTGATGAGAGCTTTTCAATTAGTTCGTTTCTTTATGACTTTGCTCTTGTGTCAATTGGAGGAATTGCAATTGGGGCCATATTTAGTTGGATCGTGTGTCGTGCCATTTCGTTCACTCATCAGCGGCAGTATCAGGTGATGTTAAGTATCGTTCTCGCTTATGGTAGTTTTTATGTGGCAGAAAACCTTGGTGTATCAGGTGTTCTCTCCGTCGTTGCAGCGGGAATTATGCTTTCATATGAACTGGACGGTTATATTAAAGAATCTCATTATCGAGAATACCTCAATAGCTTCTGGGAAGTCGTAGAGCCGAGTATTCTTGCCTTAATTTTTCTGCTAATTGGTATTGAAACGACCAACTATCTAGACTTCAATCATTGGCTTTTTGTTGGGCTCGTTTTTCTCGCTTCGATTATTGTAAGGTTCCTGGTGCTAGCTGGAATTATCAAATCGTTTTCAGCGTGGCGAAGTGAATTTAATTGGAAAGACATCTCCCTTGTTACATGGTCAGGCATTCGTGGAACGATGTCAGTGGCGCTTCTTTTAAGTTTGGAATCGGAATATGGGTCTGGTGATAGTACGATCATCTCGCTCACTTTTGGGGCCGTACTGTTATCCCTTATTTTTCAAAGCGTAACAATCTATCCCATGTCCAGCTATTTTGAGAAAAAGGCGAGATAAGTGCTTGGTGGTAATCCTTTTTAGTCTTGCGACGTCCTATAAAGGGAAACATAGCCTTTCTGAGCTTGATTAGCACTTGATTAGGGAGAATTCCGCGATATTTCCGTTTTTTCCGCGAAAAGCTCATTTAATTCCGCGATATTCAGGATATATCCGCGAAAATGACATTAATTCCGCTAACGAGCGGAAGGGCTCTGTTTCTAACCGCTCGTCTCCGCTTTGCGTTGATCCAGCTGCAGTGGGCAAACACTCGGTCACTTCACCTTTTCATCCGAACACAAAGACCGTGTTCAAATGAAAAGGCTCCAGTGCCTGCCGTGTCTAAACGCCCACTTCCGCTTTTCGTGTCTAGCTGCGCGGGCCAAATCCTCCGGCTGTTTCGCCCATTCGAATGAGACAAAAAGCGTCTCAATCTCTTGGGCTCCAACATCCTGCGGATTTAAACGGGCCCACTTCCGCTTTTCGTTTAATGCGTTATGGCTTTAGCAGGTGTTCTTGAAAGGAAATGGAAAAAGCTATACGTTTAAGCTGAGTGACAAACTATTCTTGGAGGGATGATTGTGCAGGAGCAAATGTTGAATCAAAATCAACAGGAAACGGCTGATTTTTTCCCGGTACGTGACGTCGATTATTTGGAGATTTATGTTGGAAATGCGAAACAGGCGAGTCATTATTTTTGTAAGGCATTTGGATTTAAGCCCGTTGCTTATTCAGGACTTGAGACAGGAGATCGTGAAAAGGTTTCTTACGTATTGCAACAGAATAATATCCGCCTCGTTTTATCAGGTGCACTGTCGAATGATCATCCAATTGCAGAGTTTGTTAAATTGCACGGGGATGGCGTGAAAGATATTGCTCTTACTGTAGAAAATGTTGATAACGCTTACAAAGAAGCTGCTGAGCGAGGCGCGATTGAGCTAAGCCCACCTAAAGAATACAAAGATGAGAACGGTGTTGTAAAAATGGCCGTTATCGGCACGTATGGTGATACGATTCATACGTTAGTTGAACGTAAAAACTACTCTGGGCTTTTTCTGCCAGGATACAAAAAGTTTGAAGGGACAATTCCGGCGAAGGAAACAGGCTTGCTCGGCATTGACCACTGCGTTGGAAACGTAGAATCAATGGAAGAGTGGGTTTCTTATTATGAGAATGTGATGGGCTTTAAGCAAATGATACATTTCGATGATGAAGACATTAGCACGGAGTATTCTGCATTAATGTCGAAAGTGATGCACAACGGGGGACGCATTAAATTCCCGATTAATGAGCCTGCAAACGGGAAGCGGAAGTCGCAAATTCAAGAATACCTCGATTATTACAATGGCCCTGGCGTTCAGCATATTGCCGTCTTAACGAATGATATTGTTGATACCGTTGGAAAACTTCGTGATGGTGGTGTTGAGTTTCTTGAAACGCCAGATGATTATTATGATGTGCTCACTGAGCGAGTAGGTGAGATTGATGAGGAGATTAGTAAACTTCGTGAGTTGAAGATCCTGGTGGATCGTGATGATGAAGGGTATTTATTGCAAATTTTCACAAAGCCTGTTGTCGATCGACCAACATTATTTATTGAAATTATTCAGCGCAAAGGTGCAAAAGGGTTTGGGGAAGGTAACTTCAAAGCATTATTTCAGGCGATTGAGCGAGAGCAGGAACGTAGAGGCAACTTATAGAAGTTAGCTTCAATCAACTATAAGAAGGAGTTGCCTCACTCATGAAAGTTCAACCCGATACATTAGCCTGGAAAGAGGCTTATAAATTATTAATTGGATCTGTCCTTCCTCGTCCAATTGCTTTTGTCTCCTCGATAAATAAAGTGGGCGAAGTAAATCTGGCGCCTTTTAGCTTTTTTACGGGCATTTGCGCTGATCCTATGATGGTTTGTTTTGCGCCAATGCGAAAAGCGGGTGAAGGCGATAAAAAGGATACACTCTTAAACATAGAGGAGTCCAGGGAATTTGTGATTAATATCGTTGGTGAAAAAATTGCCGAGCAAATGAACGAGTGCGCAACACCGTTTCCAAAAGGAACAGATGAGTTTCTTGAATCTGGGCTTACAAAAGCTAACAGTGAGCTGGTTGGCCCTCCTAGAGTGGAAGAGAGTGACGTGCAGCTCGAATGTGTTCTTGATCAGATCGTGGAGTTCGGTGATCATGAAGGATCAGGTAGCCTCGTTATTGGCAAAGTAGTGATGGTGCACGTACGTGATGCATTATATCGGGATGGGAAGATAGATACAGCGATGCTCCAGCCGGTAGGACGACTCGCTGGTCAAGAGTATACAAGAGCGGTAGCGGATACCTTTACATTAATTCGCAAAACATCTCCTGATGGAAAGAGCTGAGACGATTGAAGTTCGTTACTTTCGAAGTAGATGGGAAATCACAGGCCGGTATTTACAAAGATTCACGTATTATCGGATTGCATGACGCTTCTAACGGAATTATTCCAGCAGATCTCGTGAGGATTATTATTGATTATCCTCAGTACCAACCGCTCATTGAGCAATGCCGCAATGGAGATTACGCGCTAGAGGATATCACGCTATATGCGCCTCTTCCTCGTCCAACGAGCATCAGAGATTTTTATGCCTTTGAAGAGCATGTGGTCACTGCAAGGAGGAAAAGAGGACTTGATGTTGTGCCTGAGTGGTACGAGATTCCAGTTTTCTATTTTTCAAATCATCTTGCTGTGAAAGGTCCAGAAGATGTTATCCTACGTCCCAAAGCATGTGAAAAGTTAGACTATGAACTAGAAATTGCCTGCGTCATTGGGAAAGAAGGGCGCAATATTAAAGCAAGTCAGGCGAAAGACTACATTTTCGGTTTTATGATCATGAATGACTGGAGCGCACGTGACCTGCAAGCACAAGAAATGAAAGTAGGCTTAGGGCCAGCAAAAGGAAAAGATTTTGCTACTTCTTTCGGTCCGTTTCTTGTTACGGCTGATGAGTTCTCTCTTGAACAAGGAAAGCTTGATTTGCATATGGAAGCGTTCGTAAATGGCGAGCGTTATTCCTCGGGAAATGCGAAAGAGATGTATTATTCCTTTGGTGAGCTCATCGAACAGGCTTCGCGTAATGTGACCTTATATCCTGGTGAAGTAATCGGTTCAGGTACGGTTGGCAGCGGGTGTATTCTTGAACAATCGGGACGTGAATTCCTTATGCCTGGTGACAGAGTTGATTTGTCTATTGCTCATCTAGGCACACTTTCAAATGTCGTTGGAGAGGAGGATGAAAATGGTTTACTATCGGACGATGGGGGAGATACCGTCTAAACGTCACACAACTTTTAAAAGAGAAGACGGATCCTTATACCGGGAACAAGTGATGGGGACGAAGGGGTTTTCAGGAATCCAATCGATTTTGTACCATCACCATTTTCCAACAGCAGTAACGGAAGCAACTTTTATAAAAAAGACAACACCTGAGTATGAGGCAGAATCTGCGCTACGTCATCGTCATTTCCGAACGGCACAATACGACAAAAAGGGCGATGCAGTTGTCGAGCGGTGTTATTTCCTGGGTAATGAGGATGTGATCCTCGGTGTGGTAAACCCAACAGAGCCGATGGACTATTTTTATCGAAATGGTGACGGAGATGAGCTTTTCTTTATCCACCATGGTTCAGGTAGAATTGAGTCGATGTTTGGGGAGCTCTCTTATAAACCGGGAGATTATATCGTCATACCGATTGGAACGATATACCGGGTCATCCCAGAAGGAAATGACAACCGTTGGCTCGTTATAGAAGCAAATAGCGCGATTACGGCACCGAGAAGATACCGAAATGAATACGGTCAGCTGATGGAACACAGTCCTTTCTGCGAACGTGACATTGATGGTCCTGAACGCCTTCTATCACATGATAAAAAAGGTTCGTATGAAGTCGTGACGAAAACACGTGGTGGATTGCATCGTCATATGTTCGATCATCATCCGCTTGATGTTGTTGGCTGGGATGGCTATCTCTATCCATGGAAGTTCAATATTAATGATTTTGAGCCGATTACAGGGAGAGTGCATCAGCCTCCGCCAGTCCATCAAACCTTTGAAGGGCATAATTTTGTTGTTTGCTCCTTTGTACCAAGGCTCTATGACTATCATCCAGATGCTATTCCAGCACCATATTTTCATAGCAATGTTGATAGTGATGAAGTGCTTTACTATGTAGAAGGCAACTTCATGAGTCGAAAAGGCATCGAGGAAGCTTCGATTACGCTTCACCCTTCAGGCATTCCACACGGTCCACATCCGGGGAAAATTGAGGCAAGCATCGGCAAAAAAGAAACGCTCGAGCTTGCAGTCATGATCGACACGTTCCGACCGCTTAAAGTCATCGAACAGGTGCAGCAGTATGAAGATAAAAATTATATGAAGAGCTGGGTTACAGAATAACTAATTGGGGAAATGTACGGACATCGCGCGGTCTATCGATCGCGCGATAATTATTTTGCACGATGCTTTTGCTTTATAAGATTTTGTTGTATAATGTTAGTCATTCGGCCCCGTAGCTCAGGGGATAGAGCAACGGTTTCCTAAACCGCAGGTCGGAGGTTCGATTCCTCTCGGGGCCACCATTTAAATCCTTATGAGATAAGGGTTTTTTATTTTGCCTTTCTTACCCTCAATTTTCTTCATTCCTCTTTTTCTACTCACTTTAACGATATGCACAACTACATAAAAGGAAACATTGCCCTGTATAGCGAAAGAGTAACGAACGATTCAGTGGAAATGAGTGAATTAGTATGGGGAAGCGTAAATGGCTTGCGCTCATTGTTCTTTTAGGAGCGGCATTTATTACGTTTACAGTCATTGGAAAGGACAAGAGTGTATCCGATGACGTTTTAACTGTGGAAAAGGTTGAGGACATCGTTCCTTATTTTATAAAGACAACTCCCGGGCTTGAACTCGCGATTCAGTCTGGAGACTATCAATCATTAAAAGATATGCCACTGCGAGATGATTTTAAAATAAACTTGGATGGTGTCTGGTATTCTCGACATAACGTCTATGTTTTCTATCATGTTGATGTGTCGAATAGTGAATTTGTCTTAACAAGAAATAGAGAAGATCTTCCGAAAATCGATCAGCTTGTGATGGACGATCCTTCTGGTGAAGCATCTGGATTGGAACTCGTTGAAACAGAAGAAGGTGTTCTATTTGAAGGTGACTATTATATGAAGGGAACGTTTCAATCTGTCGCTCATTCCGAGACGAACGAACCACTTCGAAATTGGAACGGAGCACTTACAACGATCGTAAGTGGAAATCGTTCAGCTAAGGTTAACGTCCCTATCTCTTATGAATATAAAAAGGAAACAAAGAATACGAAACAGATTAATGAAACAAAGAGATTTAACGATACTACAGTAACGGTTTCTCGATGGGAGGAGACGGCTTCTGATCGTCGGCTCATATTAGAGATCGATTCTCCTTTTTCGACAATCCCTCATATTGAATTGAAGGTATCCGACAAGGAGAAAGAGATAGCCCCGTTATTAGTGGAGAAGCTAAGCGGCGGGCAATACTCAGCTTCTTTTCCAGCTGGAACGAAGCTACCTGAAGCTATTCACCTCGATGGGCTGATTGCCAACTTTTCAAAGGAAGTAAGCTTTGACGTTGACCCGAATCAGTACGAAATCTATAAGCAGATTAAAGAATCAACGTACTCACATCAGTTAGCTGAGCCGATCACATCGATTTATGGATCTGAGATCGTTAAAGATACACTCTTTTACAACGAGGATGGTGTCACTTTTAACTTACTGGTGAATTCAGTTATTTCTGAAGCGCCATACGTAAATATGAAGTATAAAAAGCAGGTCAAAATCGAAGCGATGAATGAAAAGGGAGAAATTCGCAATCTAAACTTACTTGATAGGGAACAAGATCGAATTGTATTCATGATTGATCGTGGTTTCTATGAAAGGTCTGAAAGCATTCAAGTTAATATCACAAACCTACCTGTGTATGTGAAAACAGACTGGACGATTAATGCTTATTTTAAGTAGGAAACATTGTTAAAAAATGCAAGCTAAAGCGACCTAAAGGTGATATGATAGAAGTAGTTTGGAGAGTTGGGAGGATTTTAAGTTGGACGATTGGAAAGGGACATTGGCTGAATTATTTCGTGCCGTTGGGATCAATCTTAAATCAGAGCTTTCTCCCGTGATTGATGGTTTACAATCCGTATTCGCAGATAATCCGTGGGGACAGCTTTTCTTATTATTACTTATCCTTCTCATCGCTGCTCAGGGTATGAGTGCGATTGCTCGGCAATATGACCGTGCTTTTAGGCAAACGATTGAGCGGAAGATGGAAACTAATTCACATCTACATAATTTTTTTAAAGGGTTCTTGCATCATAAACGTTCGGAAGGGTGGATGCATGATGCGGCCTGGCAGCAAAAAGAGCTGCAGCGTTTTGACTTATATGAGCTCGAATGGTTAAAAGCAGAGCTTGCGACAGCAGAAAATGACTTTCGTGATTATCGTCCTCAAACTTTTTTAGCAGGCATTCTTTTTTCGATAGCCGTTCTTTTTCTCATTTGGTACTATGACTGGACGATTTTTGAAAAAGACCTTCTAACCATTTTGCTACCTGTTCTTATTGTCACATGGTGTATGGGGCTTGTTTTCTATAAAGTGGGGATTAAGAAACGCTTCTATCAATCTCTAAATACAAGTGTCCAATTGGCGATGTCGACGAAAAAGGTTCAGGATGTGATGATGTATATTGATTCTGATCTAAAGCGATATAAAACAGAGCGTGTGACGACTGACGGAGGGTATTACGAAGTTGTTCGTTGTATGACTTGTCTTTACCATTCAAAGTATCTTGAAGAAGTGCGCTTCCAGATCAATGACACGACCCTTACCTTTACAGCGAAAGAGCGTGTGATTGAAGTAACTGTGAATAGTGGGTACGGTCATTCCTTCTTAATTGATCGTCTTGAGTTTAGAGATGGCTACTGTCAAAGCCTTCGTAAAGGCAGCAAACTTTTCGATGATAAATTAATGGTCACTTATTTAAATGCTGCCTTTGAGCAAAGGCCTGCTTACTTTCAAACAAGCTCTTAATGATTGGCCTCTCTTCTACGGAAGAGGGGCTTTTCTTAACCTTCATAAGCTGTTATTGTGTTGCGTTGGTTCGCCTTTTCAATCAGCTTGTCAAGGTTTAATTCACTAGAAGCCTGAGTGTTGGCTTTTAAGTTTCCTTCCATTAAACGAAGGGCATAATCATTGTCTTCTTTGACGTTAGACGCACAGCAATCGGATGGAATATAAAGATCATATTCTCTCATGTATGCATCGTTTGCAGTAAACAGCACACAAATGTTTCCTGCAAAACCAGTTAGAATGAGAGTGTTAACGTTCAAATACTTCAGTAGTGTTGAAAGTGGTGTTGAAAAAAAGCCAGAGTGCTTTGGCTTAACGACTGTGTAATCATCATCTTCTGGCTCAAGACGATCAACTAGGTGTTGTCCTTTTGCCTCGGCGGCATAGTTAATCACCTTTTTGAAATCAGATTGCCATAAGCCGTAATTATCATTAACATAGATCACAGGCATTCCTTTTGATTTTGCCTGTTCTTTTAACGATTTAATATTGTCAGCTGCTTCCTCTGTGTATCTTGCTAGAAGTTCAGCATCTTCAAAATCCATCGTATTGATTACATCGATTAATAAAAGTGCAGCGGAAGTGTCTTGGTGGCTATGTTCGATATGTTCTTTGCTCAACGGAACTCCTCTCCTTTAAATAAATTGGAATAATATGTAGTTTACCCAAACTGTTCTTAGATAAAACGACTGTAAAGGAGTGAATGGAATGGAGGATCACCTTGAAAAAGATGAATATTTTATGCGACTAGCAATAGCCGAAGCTGACAAGGCTTCTGCTATTGGAGAAGTGCCAATTGGCGCAGTGATTGTAAAAGATGATGAAGTGATTGCGTCAGCGTATAACCTTAGGGAAACAGAACAACGATCTGTAGCGCATGCTGAGCTGCTTGCTATTGATGAGGCTTGTCGTAAAGTAGGGTCCTGGCGATTAACTGGCTGCACGCTCTATGTTACGCTTGAGCCATGTGCGATGTGTAGTGGCGCCATTGTTTTATCGAGAGTGGAGCGAGTAGTGTATGGTGCTTCCGATCCGAAAGGCGGTTGTGCTGGTACGCTAATGAATCTTCTTGATGATAGCCGATTTAATCATCAAGCTGCTGTCACGGCTGGTGTATGTGAAGGGGAATGCGGAACGATGTTATCGACATTTTTTCGCCATTTACGATTAAAACAAAAAGAAGAAAAGCGGCGTAAGAAGGAACTATTATCATTCATTGAAAATCCTGAAGAGACATGATATAGTTTTTCTGTCAGCGAGACAACGATTGATGGAGGCGTACCCAAGTCTGGCTGAAGGGGGCTGACTCGAAATCAGTTAGGACGTTCACACGTCGCGGGGGTTCAAATCCTCTCGCCTCCGCCATTTACATTTAATGGAGTATTTGGCCTGTTGCTAAAATGGTCGAAATGCGATATACTTTATCTTGCACCATTCGAGTGCACAACATTATTATCAAATTTGCCGTGCTAGGTGGGGAATTAGCGGTGCCCTGTACTCGCAATCCGCTATAGCGAGACTGAATCCCTTCCCGAGGTTTAGCCACTGCAGGGTCTGACCTGAATAAGTGGTGTTGACATTCGGGTCCTGCGCAACAGAGTCCTATGAATCCTGTCAGGTCCGGAAGGAAGCAGCAGTAAGTAGGTACCCTCTGTGTGCCGCGGGAGTGCCCGGATCGAGCTAACTGTTCAGGTAACGCCTGTGGTGGCTTTATCGAAGGAAGGTGCACGGTTTACTTAATTTAAATGCTCAAACTCACTCTTTTAAAAGGGTGAGTTTTTTAGTATCGTTTTGGTAGGATTGTCTTTTGAATTAAAGGCGATGAAACGGTATAATAGAAACGTATGAAGAGGTTAGGAGGAGAGTAGGCGAATGAGTTATCAAGCGCTATACCGCGTTTGGCGACCGCAAACGTTTGAAGATGTGGTTGGTCAAAAGCATGTTACAAGAACAATTCAGAACGCACTCATGCAGCAAAAAATCTCTCACGCCTATTTGTTTACAGGACCTCGAGGAACGGGAAAAACGAGTGCTGCCAAAATTATTGCGAAGGCGATTAACTGTGAGAAGGCACCAGTAGCTGAACCGTGCAATGAATGTTCAGCGTGTCTTGGCATCACTGATGGATCAATTTCTGATGTCATAGAAATTGATGCGGCTTCTAATACTGGGGTCGACGACATTCGTGATATTCGCGATAAAGTGAAGTATGCACCAAGTTCTGTTTCTTATAAGGTGTATATCATAGATGAAGTTCACATGCTTTCAACAGGAGCATTTAATGCTCTTCTTAAAACATTAGAAGAACCTCCAAAGCATGTGGTGTTTATCCTTGCAACGACGGAGCCTCATAAAATCCCATTAACGATCATCTCAAGGTGTCAGCGTTTTGATATGAGAAGGATAACAGCGCAGGACATTGTGGGACGGTTACAAACCATTATTCACGCGCAGGATATTGAGGTAGAAGAAGATGCTCTTTATCAAGTCGCTCGAGCAGCAGATGGCGGAATGCGAGATGCTTTAAGTATTCTTGATCAGGCGATCTCATATAGTGAGGCGGAAGTTGTATTAGATGATGTGCTTGCTGTAACAGGAAGCGTGTCTCAAAAAATGATTTCAAAAATCGCATTGGCTTTCCATCATAAAGATGTGGCGGAAGCATTGAATGCAGTGGAAGAATTAATGGATCACGGGAAAGATGCTGCACGTTTCCTTGAAGATCTGATCTATTACTATCGTGATTTATTACTTTATCAAACGGCCCCTCAGCTTGAAGAGGTTGTTGAACGAGTGAAAATTGATGAAACGTTTCAGCAGTTAGGTGACCAATCAGCGAAAGATTGGATCTACAAGGTGATCGAGACGTTGAATCGTAGTCAGCAAGAGATGAAGTGGACAAACCATCCGCGGATTTTCCTTGAATTAGCTCTCGTACAAATTTGTCAGGATGAAACCAGCAGTCAGAGTCAACCTGCTCAAGATCAGAGCGAATTGCTTGAACGTATTCAGAAGCTTGAGGGTGAACTGAAGACACTGAAAGAGCAAGGTGTTACGGTTAAACAAGAAGAGACAAGTGAACCGAAACAGAAGAAACAATTTAAACCTTCCAGACAGAAATCTGGTGTATCTCATGGTAGAATAAAAGAGATGCTGAAGAAAGCGACCAAGCAGGATTTAATGAAAGTAAAAAGTGTTTGGGGCGAAGTGATGGAAAACGTCCGTCAGGAAAAAGTCTCTGCTCACGCCTGGTTAAAGGATAGCGAGCCAGTTGCAGCTACCGATAACTCCTTCTTGCTATCTTTCCAGTACGATATGCACTGCCAGATGGCAACGAAAGACAACATTCGCGGTACGCTTGAACAAGTACTTTCACGGACGATCGGCAAACAGCTTGAAATGGTTGCTATAGTCGAAACAGAGTGGAAGGAAATCCGCGCTGAGTTCTTGAAGACAAGAGATGAACCAGAACCCGACGAAAATGGTGGGGAGCCAGCAGAAGATCCATTAATTGCTGAAGCAAGACGCCTTGTTGGCGATGATTTATTAGATATTCAAACTTAAAATGAACGATAACTAAGGAGGAATTTTTTATGAAACGTGGTATGGGTGGCGGAGGAAACATGAATAACATGATGAAGCAAATGCAGAAGATGCAGAAGGATATGGCAAAGGCACAAGAAGAACTGAAAGACAAAGTCGTTGAAGGTTCAGCTGGCGGCGGCATGGTTCTTGTTAAAGCGAATGGCCATAAGGAAATTCTGGAAGTTATTGTAAAAGAAGAAGTTGTTGATCCAGATGACATTGATATGCTACAGGACCTTGTTCTTGCTGCAACAAATGATGCGCTACGTAATGTTGACGAGCTGGTAAACAAAGACATGGGTAAATTTACGCAAGGGCTTAATATGCCAGGAATGTTTTAGGGGGAACGCAGGTGCATTATCCTGAACCAATCTCAAAACTGATCGACAGTTTTATGAAGTTGCCGGGAATCGGACCAAAAACGGCGGTCCGCCTGGCTTTTTTCGTTCTTGAAATGAATGATGATGACGTGCTTGATTTCGGAAAGGCGTTAGTCAATGCGAAGCGTCAGCTAACGTATTGCTCTGTTTGTAATCACATTACTGATACGGATCCGTGTCGGATCTGTTCAGACACTCATCGAGATGAAACCGTTATTTGCGTCGTTCAAGATGCGAAAGATGTCATCGCTATTGAGAAAATGAAAGACTATACGGGCCTTTATCACGTGCTTCATGGCGCTATTTCTCCTGTAGAAGGAATTGGTCCGGAGGATATTAAAGTGCCAGAGCTTTTGAAACGTCTACAGGATGATAAGGTGACGGAAATCATTCTTGCCACAGATCCTACAATTGAAGGGGAAGCAACAGCAATGTATATTGCTCGTCTTGTGAAACCAACAGGGATTCGGATTACTCGTATTGCTCACGGCCTTCCTGTAGGTGGCGATCTTGAATATGCTGATGAGGTCACCCTTTCTAAAGCAATGGAAGGTCGTCGTGAATTGTAGCGTCAGGAGGGAACATGATGTTTTTCAAACGTAGAGGCTATTTACGCAAGGAAGCTGATGAGCGTTTGATTCAGACGCTATATGAATTAAAAGAAGTATGGAACAAACAGAAAGAAATTGTAGAGCGTAGCGTAGAACCCTCTGGAGCGGTTCTTGCTAAGCTGAAAGTTGATGAAGCGAAATACTTCTTTCTATTAAAAGAAGCGAAACGAAGAAAGATAAGAATGGGATAGTTCAAACTTCCCGTTCTTTTTTATTTGGACAGACATATGATTTAGTAATTCTGAGAAAAAGAGCGGAGGCCCATTATGGATCCAAAACTCATTATTGGCTTATTTGTCCTAAGTATTGTTTTGCTTCTTTTCGTAGGGGCACCACTGAAACCGTTGCGTTGGATCGGACAGGGGTTAATCAAGCTTGCCATCGGAGCTTTACTACTGTTCTTTCTAAATACGTTCGGTAGTCCTTTTGATTTGCATGTTCCTATTAATCCAGGAACTGCTGTCGTTACCGGATTCTTAGGTATTCCTGGCCTTGTAGCACTTGCTGCCATACAGCTTATTATCATAGGGTGAAACAAAAGGATCCTATAATAAAAGGGTCCTTTTTGTTTTTCTGAAATAATTTTTAAAAAAGGGGTTGCATATCAAAGATAACCCTGATATAGTTATACAGGTCGCCGCAACAACGCGGTTGACATGAAAAACAATTTCAAAAAAGTTGTTGACGCCAACTAAGTTAATATGGTATATTAATAAAGTCGCTGAAAACGACATTGAAAGAAATGAATTGCTCTTTGAAAACTGAACGAAACGCCATGTAAGTAGTTGTTTCTACGGAAACAAAACATTGTTTTAAAAGCTAGATTAAGCTTTCTATCGGAGAGTTTGATCCTGGCTCAGGACGAACGCTGGCGGCGTGCCTAATACATGCAAGTCGAGCGAAGAGATGGGAGCTTGCTCCCTGATCTTAGCG
>NZ_JAQQWV010000015.1:0-23865 GCF_028610665.1 Guptibacillus sedimenti | reverse complement strand
ATGCGAAATTTGATAAGATACAGGCGAAGAAGCTTCCCCGAGCTTCTCCCCCCCCCCCCCCTTAAAATAAATAAAAATAACCCCCACGTCGTAAATGGCGTGGGGGTTTATGTTTAACATAATTCAACTTATCGGAAGAAGGGGTTATAAATATAACGAAAATAATATACCTTCTGAATGAATTTTATGGAATATTATAGTCACATTTTGCTAAAAATATAATAAATTATATAGCGCAATCAAAAGGTTATTTATATGAACAAATAAATGCACAAATAAATGCACAAATAAATTGACAAAAATTCGTTTAAATGATATGATAAAGGTGGGTGGAAATTAATGCAAGGGAGAGTGGTAAAAGTGATGGTACAAGACAAGGAGTTCACATTTACCGACTACTTAGACGATTCCTCACTATTTAAAGGTAAAGATTTAAGAACTTTATCACAAAATCAGTGGGTGGAAGAGTCTAAAAAACATGAAAAAATAGGGTTGATCGTTAATAACAAGTTGGAATTGGCATTGCTGAGTTGGAAAAGGTATAAAGAATTAATTCAAGCTATGCAAACTTTAGTTGAAGAACGAGATCAATTATTAGAGCAGGTTGAACAACAAGAATTAACTCATAATTATTCTGATAGAGCTGAAGACTTCGAAAGAAATAACACTACAAATGTTATAACTGGTAAAGATGTAGACAGCGCTTTTGATAATTTAATGAGTGAAGTTCTTCGACGTTCTAAAACCAACAGAACATCTAGGGGGGATTAATTTCGCAATTTGAAAGGAGGTGTAATAACAATGAGTTTAAATAACTTCGGTCCTAACAAACCGATACACACAGTATTATTTAATGATGCAGTTGCTACAGAATTAGCATTCATATTTGACGAAATATTTGAAGGCGATTCTAAGAAAATGGAAGAAATGATTTCTATATTCAAAACCTCTGTTAAACATATCGACAAACATTGGCAAGTTAATAGTAAGCCTGCAGTAAAGCCAAAACTTAGCACTTATGGTTATCGCATTTATAAATTTCATTCGTCCGCACAATTGGCAAAAACACCAAATGAACCACCCGATTTCCGAGTAGTTTTCAAGTATGTTGAAGCCACTAATACTATTGAGATACTAACAGTAGGTATTCGCGTTGATAAGTACAATAATAATTATTTACCAACCACCCACGATATATATGAGCGAACAAAGATTCTAAGTTTACCAGAAGAAGAATAATTCCTAATACTTACATAAACATAGATTTAAACAAGACTGTTATATAGACTTACATAATATTACATAAATTTAAACCACCCTAATAAAGGAGCAGAGAAGGATTTCTCGCTCCTTTATTTTTGAAATATATTCCTTTATAGTGAAATAGTACAAAATGATGGGGGGGATTTAACTTGTTAACAAATGCATCTTTGAAAAACTATCGTATTTTTATTAGCCATGCATGGAACTATAATGATAGTTACTACAAGTTAGAAAAAATGCTTAATGAAGCACCTAGGTTTAAATGGAGCAATCATAGTGTTCCTAAACATGATTCATTAGATACAACAACTGATAAGGAATTAACCAAAGAACTAATCGAACAAATATCAGGAACAAATGTCATTTTAATTGTTTCTGGAATGTATTATGGACATAGTAAATGGATCATGAAAGAGATTGAAATTGCCCAAAATATGAACAAACCCATTATAGCCATTAGACCACGTGGACAACAGCGAACTCCTACACCGGTTCAATTAGCAGCTAAAGAAGTGGTTGGATGGTCAACTTCAAGTATTGTACAAGCTATAAGACAACATTCTTTATAATAAAAGAGGAAGCAATTATGCTTCCTCTTTTAGTTCTAGTATTATTTCCTCTAGTCTCACTGTAGAGATACCTTGAGACTTATACTGTTCTAAAATAAATTCAAAGTTATTTGCAGTAGTCTTTCTTTTCATGAGACTATGATTGTCTGACATTATCTCTCCTAGGTTTTCTGTCGCCGTATTCCAATCTTGCTTAAGAATAGCAAGTTCGAGAGCAGTAGCTTGAACCCAATAACTCTTTGACTGACCTCCTCCTTGTCTCTCAATAGCAAATTCCACCAACGGTTCTAACTTTTTAAAATCCTCCTTAGATTGATCACTATTTTCTACTAACATTAAAGTTAAAGCATTGATCCCTGGATAATAATCTCTCGGATCAGTTATAAAGCCTTCCTTGTATGTCCTGATAGCCTTTTTTAAAGGACCTTTTGCTCTTTCTCTACCTTTTAATTTATCCATTTCGACAAATTTGTCCTTATAAATTCTACCTAATATGCCTAAAGTCTCTGATGAAGGGCCGAACTGACTAATTACAGAGTCCAGCATAGAAATAGCTCTTTCTCTATCATTGTCTTGATTTCTTCTATTCAAGGCTAGAGCTAATTGTTCTTGTATCTGGATGCTCTCCTTAATACTAGAAGGAAAATATTCAACCACCCTGATCATATCCTCCCAACTCTCGATGTCACGATATGAAAGTAATAAGTCCAAAAGGATTTCGTGAGAGGCAACTTGAAAATCCCCCAATTCGTCTTCTATAGCTTTTATTTCACTAATTGCTTCCAACTTTGGTTTTATTCTTGATAGTTTTAACTTTTCTCTAATACCATCTATATGAAATAATCGACTATGAAAAGACTCTGTTTGATCTGGGGTTAGATTCACTCCAGGAAAGTCTTTTATAAATTGAAATAATGGACTATCTTTTGCAGATTCATCCTCTAAAGCTTCATTGATACGCTTTTGAATTTCTTCTTTTAATTGTTGAGCATTTTCCTTCTTTAATTCCCCGTCCTCTAATGTATAAGGTATCGCTCTTAATGGGCTAACATCAAACGGTAATCTAGTATCATGAGAAAATATTAAAATTGTTGACTTTGGCTTAGCGCAATGTCTAATACCTAACTCATAGAAAACATTTGCATTAGCCAAAGTTAGATCAGCTATTACAATTTCGGAGAGTAGTAATCTTTCATACATTGGTCCATGAATAAAACCACCCATTCTTTCTTCATCTGCTCTTATGATGTCTAAATTTTTATTTGATTCACTAATTGAAGGCTTAATACCGTTGGAGTAAATTGAATCAAAATCAATTGCAATCCTATCTGATTCTTTTACTCCGAATGGCATCGCTACAAACACTAATGGTTTTAAAGACAATTTCTTCACCTCTTCGTTTTATAATTATAAAGAAAAATTTTCCATAGCTGAATCAATTATATCATCATTAATCCCAATATACCGAAGCGTAATCGATGGACTGCTATGGCCAAAGATCTCCTGCAACATCGCCACATCCTTCGTACGCTGGTAAAAGTGGTACCCGAATGTCTTCCGAAGCGTATGCGTGCCAATCGCACCCTCGATGCCAACGACGCGCGCAGCTTCATTGATAATCTTCCACGCCATCACCCGGCTAATCGGTTTGTTGCCCTGGCGTGAGGGAAACAAATAGTCTGACGCAGCTAACCCCTTCGTATATTTCGCTATTTCCTGCTGCAGGGCCACCGTCATGCGGACCTTCCGGATCTTGCCGGTCTTTTGCTCCTTGATCCGCAAATGCGTGGCTGAAGCCACGTCCATGACCCTGAGAGGCAAAATATCGCCAATCCGTAAGCCAGAATTGATCCCAAACGCAAACAAGAAGTAATCCCTGTACGATTTATGTAGTAAATGCTCCTTCATCTCCCGGATCTGGTCCGGATCGCGAATCGGTTCGACCGTATTGGCGCCTTTTACTCCCATCCTACTTCCTCCTCATCCGAAAACAGCACTTCTCGTAATTCCACCGGCTGCTGCTTCATGTCATTCGCACATCGCTGACAGACGGCCACATCCTCATCCATCAAATAAGCGACGATGCGACGATATCCCCTGGCTCAAAATCCCGAAAGCACGCCACACAATTAACAGTCCTGGTATGTCCCTTTATACGCACGTTATAACCCTCTTTCATTCAATACGTTTATCTTAGTTATACATTAACATTCAATATGTTAATGTGAAAACCCTTTTCTTTGCGTACATACGAAAAAACCCCTTGCCAGGCAAGGGGTTTCCGTCTTGTTATGGGGGATTAATGAGTTTAACAAACTATTTATTTTGTTAATCTCATTATTCAATCCAAATTAGTTAACGGCTGAATGATGTAGCTTTGTTTATATCCAGATAGCCGAACAGCCAACAATACGCTAAAACGTGCGATATCCGCGGGTATAATTTTAAAAAGGAGCCCCCTCTTTTAGCCAGGGCTCTGTTTTTTATACATAATTAGTCTTGTAAGAGTGACCACGAATAAGATATAGACAATTATTGTACTTATTCTCACAAATGTATAGAGTGCCATATCGACATCTATCCATGTTTTCATATCGAACGTCAATAACGTAAGAAGAATGCTAGAGAAAAGAGTTCCATAAAATATTTTTTTAGTCTTTTGCATTTTTTTAGTATTTTCTGACATTTCTAGGCCTCCCTGTGTTAATATTATAACGAATTACAAATAAAGGAGTGGATATTTTGAAAAAAACTGCAGCTAAATTTTTAACTCTCGGTCTTGCTGTTACTATGTTAACAGCACCATTAACAGAGGCTTCTGCATCAACTGGTAGCGAAGAACTTTCACAATCTACATATTTAGGCGACTCTGAAAATAAAGATTTCAAAGCGTTCAAACCAAAAGAAGATCCAATTATAACTCCTCAGTACATTCCAATTCCTTATAACTATATTTACACAAGATTCTATTCGAACGCAACACTAGGCTCATGGTTATCTACTATTGATGATACCAGAACTGGAGTAGGTGCAACAACTGCTGTTTTAGGCATAATATCTATACCAAGTACTATCGCTAGACCAATAGCAGCTACTGGATACTCTGTTGGAAATATAGTAAATAGAACATATGACGAGTATTCTAAGGCTTACCATAAAGGGCAGGGTATGCAAGTTATAGTTCGTAAAAATCCAAATTTCAATGGATACAATTCTCGTCATTTTGTTGAATGGATTCCGTCATATTCTAGAATGCAATAAAATTGAAGAGGGAGTAAGAGGAAGCAGAAGTAATCCAACTGCTTGCATTACAAAAAAAAGATTAGCTACTTGGCTAATCTTTTTTTTATAAGTGGCCTCTCCATACCTCCCGTAGTCATAATTACGATGGGATAATTAAGGAATGGTGTGGTCGCATGATTTGAAGTGAGATTACTAGCAACTAATTAATCAACTTAAAAGCACCTTGCCAGTTAATTTGGCAAGATGCTTTTTTAAGTTTAACAAATTAACCATTTTGTTAATCTCATACGGATTGTTATTTAGAGAATTTTAGTACCTTGAATCTAACTAATTAAAAAACTAGCTCTTAACTTTCGACTTTTCTAGCTGTCTCTTTTTTTCTCTGCCTACGACTCTTACCACTTGTTTAATGTATTTTTTTTCAGGTGGGCATGGTGCTTCACCAGTCTCAATCCTTACAAGTGGACAGGCAGATCCTTGGCAGGAAGGTCTAAAGAAACATTTTTGACAACCTGGATCTTCACCTTCATCATTCATCACCCATAAAGCAAACTTATCCATATCTAAATCCATAGTACCATCTGGTTGCAGAGTACCAATATGGTTTTTTTCGTTATAAAGTGCTACCGTACATTTATAAATCATTCCATCAGACCCTATAACAAAAGAGTTTGGTTTAGCTGCATAGCAAACATATCCACCAGGTTTTAATATGTCATCTAATACATTATTCAACCCTTTATCAACTGCTAAATCGCATAAACTAAGCGCAGATTTCGTAGCATCTCTTTCAGTTAAAACATTTAATTCCTCATCATTAGGTCCTCCCCATTGCCCTACAGGAAAAAAATTCACTGCAAATCTATCATCTTCCGAAAAATTCTCTTTTATTTTATCAATAAAATTAGGAACGTCTGGTAGGTTTTCTTTTAGAAAGTTCACTCTTATCCTACAGAGGAACTTCTCATTAGTTTCTTTCATCGCCAATAAGTTTTTCCAAATTTTCTCAAACGTTGACTGTCCACCTGCCAAATGTCTTGTTCTATCATGATGTTCGTGATCCCCATCAACCGTCACCTGAAAATAGGAGACATTATATTCAATTAATTTTTTCACATTAGTTGGAGAGAGATTATAACCATTTGTAGTAACACTAGCAGTATAAGTTATATCAAACTCCTCACATACCTTCTTGAATTCAAGAGATAGCTCCTCAATAACATCCATGGCAATTAAGGGTTCTCCACCAAACCAGTGGATATTTAGATACTTTAAAAATCTAGCTTTATTTCTAACATACTTTTTAATAGATTCTCTAACTTCTTTTGTCATTTTCCCTTTTTCAAACTTTTCATAGCAATATGTACACCTGAAGTTACATTGCTCAGTAACTAAAAATATTAATTGCAAAGTATCATTTTTTCGTCCTGCTATTTCATGTAACATCCTTGCCCTGAATAATTCATTGGTCGTTTCTTTAACAATAAACCCTCTATGAGCTAGGATTTTAGGAAGGCCCTCAAGCTCTCCATCATACCCATTCTTTAGGATATTCTTGACACTCGTAACATGCTTTGGTGGGACGTTGATAAAAGCCCCAGAATAAGTATTAGACAGATAAAGACTTCCATCTTCTTCTTTTGATTGAATTGTATAACGAGATGACATCCAATGATCCGATTTTTCTTCTTTGCTTTCTGGTAACTTTATAAATGGTTCCATTACACTATCGTCCTCCATCTCATATTAAAAAAGGGGGGATCCCCCTTTTTCCGTTTAACAGCTATTACAGTTGGTATTGGCTACAGCGCCACGGATGAGCATATCTAAGTCTTCGCTATTGGCAGACAAGCAATCAACGCTCTCAGACAATTCAACGATTCCGAATTCTTCTAATTCCATAAAGATACACCTCCATAGTTATAATTCCTGGTTAAGTATTAGCAACTATTACAGTTTGTGTTCGCAACTGCTCCGCGAATTAGCATGTCTAGATCCTCATTGGTTGCATCCAAGCAATCAATACTTGGAGACAAATCCAAGATATCAAATTCATCCTTCAATTCCATCATTCATCACCTCCTTTTTTGGAGTGAATGTATCTTCATAAACCTTTTTAATATAATCAGCAATAGCATATGGAGGTGGCATATGACCACTTAATACAGCATCACCGGTTGCAGTTATCCAACCATTACCACTAGGACTTACTACTTTATGACCGTCAGAAAGTAGTAACTTCACATTTCGTTGAACCACTTTTTTACTCCACATGTTTGGATTCATATTTGGAAAAAAAATCACCGGTTCTGGATAGCATAAAAGCAACATGGTTAAGAGGTTATCAGTATCACCATGTGCAGCTTTAGCCAAAGTATTAGCAGTACATGGAAGTACAACAAACATGTCTGCCCAAGCAGATAGATCAGAATGAGGAACATTAACATTTGACTTAGCACTAAGAAAGTCTACATATAATTCTCGATCAACGTATGTGCTCAAGAAGTCTAGCGAAACAAAATTCTCTACCGATGGAGTAGCAACAATTTTAATATCTGCGCCTAATTTTTCTTTTAAAATTCTTAAATACAGTGGTAACTCTAATACCCCTGATGAGCCAGTAACCCCCATTAATAAATTCATTGCGATACTTCCCTTTCTATAACAAATGGAATTTGTGATAATTTTAAGTAAATTAAAGAAATCACAGCTGCACTTACTTCTGTAACACCAGCTATTAAAAACATTGACTTCGGCCCATAAATATCAGTTAAGAAGCCGAATGTAAAATGGGCTAAAGGTGTTGAGGCCATTGATACAGTCATTAAAACACTACCTACTCGTCCCATTAAATTCTGAGGAACAATTGTTTGAATAATTGTTGGTATAAATACACCTACCAACGCTGTAAATACTCCAACCATAAATAATGAGCCAGCAACCATCAAAAAAGATCCTAACCAATACACCAATCCAAAGAATATACCTTGCCCTAAAAAGCCTGCGGTTACATAATACATTGATGGGGTTTTGATAGCTTTAAAGGTCAAGATACCTCCAACTAAAGTAGCTCCAATAGCCATCGCCATTTGTATACCACCGAGAGCATCAGCACTTAAATTCATTTCTTCTACCAAGAACGGTAAAACAGCCATAATTCCGTTAGCTCCAATATTCGCAAAAAACATTGTAACAATTAAGGTCAGAAGAATTTTTTCGTTTTTCACAAAAAGTAACCCTTCATGTAGGTCAGCCAAAAATGATTTCCAACCACTGCTCCCTGGAACTTCATCCTTTGTATCAGAAACAAGTTTAATTTTAATTAAAGAGATTAAAACAGCTGAAAATAAAAATGAGAACAAAACAATGATCATAGCGAGAATATAAGAATTAGCAGCTATAAGTACACCACCAATAACCGGCCCAAATATATTAATCATTCTAACTGTTGTAAAATAAACACTATTAGCTTGAGAAAACTGAGCTTGCTTAACCAACTTAGGCTTTAATGCTTCTGCTGCTGGCCAATAAAAAGCATCAACTGTTCCAAAAAGAACAGCTACGATGAACAATAACCAAATTGGAAGGTACGAAGTCGATAAAGCAATACATAAAAAAGTAATAATCAAACCTCGTAAAAGATCGGAAATAACCATAATTATTTTCGGCCCGACAGCATCTGCTATTACTCCTCCAACTAATCCAAATATAAATCTGCAGACTCCCATTAAAAGCAAAACAAGTCCCATTAATGAACCTGAATTAAACACATCTGCAATATACCAAGAGATTGCTATCATAAAGATAGCGTCACCTAGTGCAGAAAAGACACTTCCACCAAAAAAACTGACAAAATTCTTGTTTTTCACCAAGCTTCTCATATAAACCGCCCTATTTTTTGAATATTTAATCAAATAAATTATTACATGATTTTCCATGAAATGTTATTGGGAAATATAAAGGGAAATTAGCCGTGAAATCGACGTATTTTCTCCCGTATTTCCCAATAAAAAAAAGAAGGATATGATTTAATAAAATGGAATTTTATACTTTTGCAATAAAAAAAGACCTCATCAGTGAAGATGAAGTCTTTTGATTAACAAAATATCCATTTTGTTAATCTCACGAGTGTCATTTATTTAATTTGGTATATACATTTATGAACTCTTTCAGCCGATCTGTTGTATCAAGGATTTCTAAACGTCGAGCCCATCCCCACTCTTCAACTAAAAACGGCTCATCCATCCATAATATTTTCACATCTCTTCGATGACGCGAATCATTACTAGTAGGTGAATCTACATAATAAGCATCACTAACAATTTCAACAATTGCATACACATGGAATTTTGTTGTTCTTCCTGTACCAAGAACAAGTACATCTCCCACTTCCACATTCTTATAGAAACGATCAAAGAATTTTCTAATTAAACCCCAGCGTCGTTTCTTCTCGCTAGAAGCATCTAAATCTTTAAATAGTTTACTTTTTTTAGCCTCACTCAGTTCACCATAATTCAAATCTACTCCTGGCTCATCAAGTGCAACATAAGGACTATCACCATCCATAAAACGCTGCGCCCAGTCTTGAAATGTTTTCATTAACCATACGTTCATAACTTCCACTCCTAAGTAATAAGTATTTTTAAATATTTAACTTAAAAAACACCTATACAAAAGCTTTTGTAAGTAACTTATTTATTTGTTTAAATCATAATATAACTTTATATACAAAGTCCATAAGTTTCTTTCGACAAAATACTTAAGTGATCAATAAAGCTATACAAAATAACCATTTACGCGATTTTTTATAAATACAAAAAGCACCTTTACTACTAAAGGCGCTTTCTTCTTATCAAATTACTTATTTTGTTAATCTGATGATGATCACTCACCAGAATCCAGTAACCGGATTCTGGTGAGACTTAGCGAACTATTGTTTTCCTGATATTGAATTTTAAGGAAAACTATTGTAAAAAAAGGAAATAAATACGATAATAACTTGTAAGTACCATATATTAAATCAATCGGGGGATAAAATGGCTAAACTAGTAAACTGTAAAGCTTGTGACAAGGAAATAGCAAAAGGGGTAAAAAAGTGTCCAAACTGCGGTAAAGATCAGCGTAGTTTTGTTATGAGACATAAGATTATTTCATTTATCGGTATAATAGTAATTTTAGGTGGTATTGGTAGTGCTTTGGGTGGAGGCAGCGACGAGGCTTCTACAGAAGTATCTGGTGAATCCAATAAAGAGGCAAAAGAGGAAACAACTTACTCATTGAACGATACGGTTGCTCTTAAAAAGACTGAAGTGACTGTCACTAATTTTGAAGAGAGAGATGAAGTTGGTGTATCTGGAGTAAGTAAGCAAGCCTCTGACGGTGGAACGCTCGTAGCAATTCAATACACAATTAAAAACATTTCTGAAGAGCCCGTTGGTGCATTCTCAATGCCTTCAGTTAGTCTTGTGAACGAAAAAGGAACTAAGTTTGACTCTGACATTGATGCAACTTCTAATTATGCTGTAGAAACTGATGTCGATAACTCTAAGATCATGAGTGATTTAAATCCAGATATCAGTGTGACAGATGTGAAAGTATTCGAGGTATCAAAAGAGAAATTCCAATCAGGTAAATGGTTCATCTTAGTAGACGGAAAGCAAAAAGTAGCACTGAAATAATAAAGAAAAAACCCCAATGATCCCAGCTGGATCATTGGGACTTTTCATTTAACAAATTAGTCATTTTGTTAATCTTATCCACTAATAACTGAAATTTAATTAACCAATTCTTTACTAATCAAATAGGTTTCGTATTTAATTTAGTTTCCCTAATCAGAGCTAAAATCAGCAATGATAAATGAATGAAATAAAATATAATAGAAACATAGGAGTTTGTAAAAAACGCCATTAAAGCAGATAAAGAAGCTACAATTAGAAGAATTACAGTAATAGAACTCTGTTTTTTATTAGATTTATTTTTCAAAGTATATATTACAATAAATACAATGGTAGCCAAAGAAATAATTGGTAATAATATTTGCATAATGGAACTTCCTCCTATTTCCTTTGCTTTTTGTTAGTCCCAATTTTCATATACACAAGTAGTTACACCACCTACTCCAAAGCCAGTTGCTACAGCTACACATGGAATACACAGAACAGCTGTAGCACATGCAACAGCACATATATTTCCTAATTGCCATCCCACTATTGACGGTAGCGCCAAACACTTAACGAATCCATCGAAATCAAGACCTAATGGCGTAATCACGTTTGACTGTTTTTCTTTATATTCTTCAGCTGTATAAAAAGGTTCATCCGAAATATCGTTATATTCTTCTACTCCATTTGTATAAAAAACAGTTTGAAAAGTTCCGACTTCAGATTTTTGCACTAATAATTCTGAATAAGAATCTACTGTTTTCAAATCTGAAAAATGAATGTTTACATTACTTACGTTACCATAATGATTCGAACTAACAACTGGAATGCTAACTGTCGTATAATCATTGTCTTTATATGAATATACTTTCGTCTGCTTGTAATCTAATTCTGTTGATTTGATGTCCAAGTTTTTACGAATTTCTTTTTTGGCTTCTTTGATCCATTTACTCTTTTCTTTTTCATTTGATATTTCAACAAAATTTTCCATCTGCGTTAGTATAGTTTGATCGAAAGTACTCAAATTTTCTCGTTCTGTTGCAATTGCGTTATCATTAGGAATTACATACGTTAGTGAAAATATTACTGATAGTGCAATAAGAATGCTTTTTTTGAAATTCTTTAAAATCCCCATTAAATCCCCTCCAATTATTAGTCCCAATTATCACTTAAACAAGCTGTAACTGATCCACCACCTGCACCTACAGCTAGAGCGACACACCAAACACATCCTGAGCCTAAAGTAACAATACAAACACTCCCGCAAATGTAAGCTACATTTAATAACACGTCTCTAGGTAGCTCTAAACAATCTGCAACTCCTCCCCAATCAATACCATAAGGAGTGATTTCTTGATTCTTTTTCTCTTTAAACTCGGCTGCTGTCATAAAAGGTTCTGAATAAACTTCATCTACTTCTAATTTTCCATTTAAGTAAGTTGTTAGTTGAAAAGTATTTTGTTCTGAACGTTTCAACTCTATTTCTGTATAAGTTACCAGTTTTTTTGTGTTTTCATTGAAATGAACTGCAACATTACTTATATTATGATGATCTGGACTTACTATTGGGATTGATATAGAAACGATTGAACTATCCTCTATTTTATAAAAGCTAAGTTTATCAAAATCATAGTTATTTCCTTGAAGGTGAACTTCATTTTTATCAATAGCCTTATGTAATTGCTTGCTCCATTTCTTAATTTGTTTCTCATCATTAATTGGATTTAAAAGACTCATTTGTTTTTCTAAACTCTGTTCTGGACTTATTTGTTCTTGTGAATTTTGTTCTTGATTTAATTGGTTAAAATCAGCTTTAACAACTCCACCATTCGAAGAAAATGCTATTACAATTATACCTACTAAAAAATAAAACAAGCTCATTCTTATTTTCCCCATAATTTTCCTCCCAAAGATAAATTTTCACTAACTACAAAAACATTTTAATCTACAAAAGATAGAAACTATCAATATTCATCTCCTTCATTTTGATATACAACTCTTCTAAAATATAACACTGTTTTTTCCATTTTTTGGGTTTTTTGGAAGATAACTAAAAAGGGGTAAAAGGTTTTGGGTAGTTTGAATCACAAGTGAAAATTCTCGAGGGTATTGTAAATATCACTTTTTTTGCTAACGCATCGATTGGATGAAGGTCTTTTCTTACTCTCTTTGTTTCTCATGCTATTTTTTATAACCTGTAAGGAAGAAAAGTCTCATAATAAAGTATACTTATTGATATGATAGCTCGAAAACTAGGTGTTCAGAGGTCATTTCACTCATATGTAGATCAATTCGAAGTTGTATAAAACAAGAAAGACCAGTTCCTTAAGAAACTGGCCATTACTTAACTATCACTTATTTTGCGTATCTGACTGAATTAAGAAGTTTTCTTCTTATTCTTTTCTAGTTCGCGTTGTTCCTCATGCCATTTTTTATATCCAGTGAGGTGCGCATCAAGGAGGCCTTTATAATAGAACCAACTATGACTTTCCACTTTTTCGGTACACTCATTGAGATTTTCCCAGTCTGAAATCATTTCCACAGCAGGATCTATGTATTTTTCATTAGAGGCCGCCTGATCAATTAAATTGGCACAAACATCGCGATGCCAGTCTTTTCTTTCGTAAGTAGAGTCATCTTCGCCTTCTGGTGGAAGGCCCAGTAAATCCAACATCGAATCTATTAGCTCACTTATATCCTCATCGAATACTTCAACAGCCTTTGTAGTGACAGGGTCATTTAACACTTTTTTGAAAGAGTCTTTTTTCTTGTTGTAACTCGCTACAGTAAGGATTACTTTTTTTATTACTTTTTCTCTTTCCATCGTCTCAACTCCATTAATAATTTAACCAAAGGACGTAAGTGTATCATAAAGAACAATAGAAAAACCTTGGTAGTACTGGATTTCCTCTATTTACCTTTGTCGATTATCAAGATTCATACAACATGTCATGCTGAGAACAAATTCCCCCCGGACATCTACATGGCATGGCCTTTCACATGGAATGCGTATATCATGCCACATATCGTGAGGATAATTTGGATATGCATGCGGTACGGTATGTCGTACGTATCTCATGTACACGAAGGACGTCACGGCATACGGACGATGGAGACGTCACACGGAATGTGTTTTCGATGAGGCATGAGATACGCATGAAATTCACACGGGGTATCACACACTGTGCAAAATCGATAAATCCCCTTTTAACGACTTGCTTTTAGACACCAGACTACTCCTCCCGAACTACCAGATCTCCCCCCTCTCCTGACAGCATTTCAAGTGCCAACCCGTGACTTCTGAGTGGGTCCCGCGCCCGTCGGTGGTTTTTGTTGCCTTCTCTCGCTACGCTCGTATAACCGCTCCGGGCTTCCCACTCAGAAGTCACGCAGAAATCTTCTGTCCAAGCAGCGCGGAGCCTTCCTCCGCTCGGTGGTTTTTCTTACCTTTTTCTGCTCGCACTCCTTCTTCGAATCCGTACGTACAAAAGCCTATTTTGTGACATACAACCGCCTCCCGTCGTCCACGCTGTTGGACGCCAGATCATTCTCCCGGAAGATCTCTCCTGACGATCCGCTCCCGGTTCCGTCCGCTTCTCGATCTTCTTTTTTGGTAGCTTTCCCTACTCCTTTTTTGACAACTGCGTTAGATGCCACAACGGAATCCCGCCCCGCCCATCTCTACGAAACTTCGGCCCATTTTCGCCCCCTGCAATGTCCATTGCGCGGCGAAAACGAGCCGATAACGCCCTGACTAACTCGTCATACACGTAGTAGCGCATTTGTAGGTGGGCGATGTCGCACACTGTACTCCCGGCGCGGGTTTCACGATGTCGAATTAGTCACGGATTCTAGTGGTATCCTTTCGCATCGTCCCTAACGCCCCGTCGGCACTGGGTTTATCGGCATTCGACGGGGTAAACTTATTTACGTGGCATATAACGCAAAGAGCATAAGGGAGACGTATGACAAACCACCCTATCGGGTGTTTGTCAGTCAGCATAGCTGACCGTCTTCCCTTACTGCGAACAGAAACGCTTGCGCGTCCCTGTTCTTGGTCCTACGCTACGCTTCGGACTGCTCATTCGAAAGCTCCTGTTCGTCGCTTTCTATTTTAAAACCGTTCCTGCACTCCCGCAGCGATCCATCTGGATCACTCCGTCCGTTCCGGTAAAGGTCAACTTCCTCTGCCGTGCGTTCCCCACACAAAGCTTGCGCTTCGTTCGTACACACACGAAAACCATCTCTGTACGCACGCCTATCTGAAAAACGGACCTGTGTGCGCTCGCTTACACCGGTCACAAAGGGCTTTTTTCGGCGTGCGTCACATCAATACATCCACGTATCGTTTAACCTAAGGTAGTTAATCACAATGTAAAATGGATGGTAGAATGAAAGTTAAAATAAAGAAAATCCTAGCTGTCGAAGTAACGGAAGAGGAGTGAGTCACATGGCAACAGTTCAAAAATGGGGTAATAGTTTGGCTGTTCGTATTCCCAATCAATTCGCTAAGAATTTAGGAATAGTTAACGGCTCTAAAATCGAGCTTCAACTTCTTGATGAAGCCATAATCATTAAACCTGTAAAAAACAAGCCAAGCCTAGAGGATTTATTAGCAAAAGCGAAGGGGAAAATGAATCCACACTTGGATTATGATTTCGGTGAACCAAAAGGGAAAGAAAGTATTTGAGAATTTGAGATTATCGTGTGATTAAAAGGGACGAAGCAGCCTTGAAGATGTCGTCCCTTTTGCTTTAGTTATTTTACTTCCGGAATGTCCGTTTTAATTAATGGTCCTTACCTAAAGATGTCACGAATTCGAGATATGTCCCTCTGTTCCTGGTTAAATTCAATAACCTTTTATATGCGTAACACATACGGGTATATATTATTTATTTATATATTATTCTTTAATAAAAGAAGGAACAAAGGAACATGTTATTGTGACCCATTGCAGTAACAGATTTCCTCCGTTCCTTTTCCATGTGACATATCAGGGACATTGGAGAGACATTTCAATACAAAAAGGAACAAATCGAACTAAAATGCTCAAATGCAAGTAAATATTGTGAAAACCACCGCAAAATTGTAACCGCTTTCTTTTTTTGTTGAATTGCAATACGCAAGTATTGATTAGCTAAAAAAGGAACATTACTAGCGAAAAAAAGGATCATTTTACCTCACAAAAAGGAATAAAGGAGGAACTTCTTTTGATAAAAACCTCTCCTTTTACGTAGAACATTGTCATGAGGGTTTGGATTCTGTGATAAAATATAAATAACCCATTTGCAGAACAGGAAAGCTATTTTTGTGCTAAAAATAGCGACAACGAAAAGGCTACTGGTAATTCGCCAGTAGCCTTTTCATGTTTATTTATCAATGAATTTTTTAATTGAAATTAAAAAAGGACGAGATGAAGCCTTTAGCCTTTAAATCATTACTCTGTGATTGATCTGGAAAAATCATAAAGGTCTTTAAAAACGTTAGATGTATCAAGTGTTCTTTGGGTTCTCCGTAAAGTCGCCATATCTCTTGCTCCGAATACTCCTATACTTACACCAGGAAGTTGTTTTAACTCACGAAATGCAGCTTTAGCCTGTACTGATGAAGAGACTTCAAGTATTTTTATTGGACCTTCAGGATCAGACCCTTTTGAGTATAAATACATTTTCCCCATTTTTGATTCCCCTTCTTGATCTACGTCGATTATCAGCAATTCTTCGTTCATATAAAAAGTTTACATGACTGTGAGCCAAAGTCATCAGAAATTAGTAGCAAAGTTCAAAGCCAGTCCCTTAATTCAAGAGCATATAGAGCCGATGGCTCAGTCACTTTATGGTTGTTAGATTTCGTATATGTTAGCATGGCAATATTTAGTTAACAATTATTGGATCCTTTTGAAAGAAAACACTGAAGTTCAAGAGCTAGATTTGACTTTAGAGAAGCCTAAAACATCATTGAAAGGTCATAAGTCTTACAGATAAGAAAACGCCTCTAAGCTCGTTTTTGAAGCGATGAGGAAGTTTTAGAGACAGTGAAGTCGATTGGGTGCGTTGAAAATAAAAAGAAAGCTCCAAAAAAGAGCTTTTCAAAGTGAATCTGACGTATTTAGAATAATATACCTCATATTACAAATTTTTGTAATCCTTTTTTCCTGACTTAATATCATTTTCCATAGAAAAAAGTAAATCTCTCAGTTCTTGATCAACTTGACCTATTTCATCCCACGTCATCGTGATCTGAGCACCCATCTTAAAATCCATAATTTTAATAAATCTGGCAGAAGCTTTCCGTTCACAATACATCACATCGTAACGCATTTATTTACCACCAAACCAACGGGATAAGAAGCCCTTTTTCTCTTCCTCTTTGTGTTGCTCTTCTTCTTTCGCAGCCACCATCATTTGCTTCGTTTCCTGCATTTCTCTTATAGATTCCATTAACCGTCTATCTCGTTCGTCCATTCGTTCATCGATGCTCTGAAGCTTGTTCTGTAGGGCTTCGTTTTGTTTCGTTAGTTGTTCATTGTGCTCTTTTATGGCTACCATTTCTTCTCGTTGTTCATCCCTCATCGACTGTATTTCCTCACGTTGCTCTTCCATCACGCTAAGGATGGAAGTATAGCTTTCTAGCAAGCCTTGCATTAACGGCGGCTTTGATTCGTTCTCCGTTGTTTCCACAATAATCTCCGTGGCCGTTTCCTTTAAGCGTTCACGAATCATCTCAAGAGGTTCGTTCGCATCTTTCATTTTTTCAATCAACTGAAAGAGATGAAGTGATTCTTCGGTGTATCGTTTGTTACGCCCGGATCCTACAGACGGTAGATACTCTCGAAACTGATTCTTCCACGTTGTGACTGTCGTGGCAGGACGCCCGATAAGATCGCCAATTTCGGCTAGGGAATAGGTTTTACGAAATGACTCTTGTTGTTCGTTCATCGTCAGTTGAACCCACCTTTCGTTGCATTGTTCATGTATAGTTGTCGTTCGTTGTTTGTTGAACCTGTTGCTCGTTTGATTGTTAATAGTTCGTCGTCAGAGTTTGTTTTACCTTCTCATAAATCACACTCTAAATAAACTATATTCGTTGAACGTCATCTTTCTATATGGTCAAAGGCATAAGGTAAAATCCACTAGCTACCTTGTGGATTTTAGAATGTATAGGTTTCCATAGGATCGCTTGTTGGCCTGGTCGTCTTTGGAGGGTGTTTTAAACCCCGATTTATACTCCTGAGAGAATGTGCAAACGAACCTTAAACGAACGGAAAGCATATGGCTTTTACAAATTGAATTATCCAATAAAATCACCAAAATGCACAGCATCTACATCAACTTTTTTCTCCGAGTAACTGTAATCCATAGAATAAAATAAGAGCCCTCACTCGGAGACAAGTTAGAAGGTCTAATCTGTACTAAACTCCCCTGTAAGTCTAAAGAACACCTCAAACCCGCCCCCATCTAACCAAAGAAAATAAACCCTATCTAGACGATAAAACACCAAAATAAAGAAGGCTCCATAAAGGAGCCAGGGCTACGCCCCATAATATAAAGGGACAGACCGTGGGACAAAACTATTTTTTCATTAATCTATGGACTGTTGACCTTGTTAACCCTGTTAATTCTGCTATTTCTCTAATTGTAGCCTCAGGGTGTCTAGAAATTGCTTTATTAATTAAAAACTGCTTGTCTAATTGTAGTTCATTTTGATCCTCTAAGTATTTTTTACGGGGTCTGACGCCCTCTGTGCGACGTTTTTCTCGTTTAGCAATAGTATTTCTCTTACGCTTCTCAAAACGGCCTATAAGCGTCTTTAAATGGCTCTGTTCATCTTCTGTAATCGCAAGCCAATCAATAAGTGTACTGTTTTTTAAATTGTAGCCGGCACCCGGGTAACCTTTTTCTTTGGCCAAACGGTTGGCTTCTTCATTGCTCTTTGCATCCCAGGCCTTTTGAGCGCTTTTAGTTGCGCGTAACACCTCTTTTTCGGATAAAGGCTCTTTAAATTGCGAATTTAAAAACAGTGTTTGATGAATCGCTTCGTCTGGATCAGCCAGGTAACAGCACTGCCAGTAGCGATATAAGAAACAAATCAGTTCACGAGATCCCTTTACATCGTAATTGCGTAATTCCACAAGCTTCACGAGATCCAATAAACGCGCATGATGCAAAGAATATGTATTAAAGAGTTGCTGTACCTTCTTAGGTCGACCGCGTTTTGAGGGTGTCTTTTCCGTCTTCAGAACCGGTAAATACTCCTCTTGTAGGGTTCGTAAGGTATAACGGTAATCATGCCGATATTCTACATGAACCTCTTCACCGTTCTTAGAATTAATGCTACCGTCTATGCGAAAAACACGCGCTGCATCACTTGCCTTAGCGTCACCGCCAAACTCTTTTAACTGTTGCAGTAAATACTGCTGAACAGCTTGCCATAGGGGAAGAGCTTTATAAGGGACTGGGTCTATGAGCCAGATTAATACCAGACCCTGACCAGAGAAAATAATGATATTAGGTTCAGGGATTAACTGATCGAAAAACTCGAGTTGTAATTTTCCTAAAAGCCATTCGGGATCCAGATTCAAGAGATAGCAGTCCGTATCTACATACAAGGATCGTAACTCCCGAATCGTCTCAATTTGGCGACTGGGTTTATAAAAGGTATTTTGACTAAAATAAATATCCTCACCGAGCCATTTTGACAAGTGGTTGGCCAGTTCATTAGGTTTATAGTGGTATTGTTTAAATCCTGTCTTCGTTTTTCTTGCTAACGTAATATAGCCAGATGAATCCTTATGTTGAAACCAAGTATGGTACTGTGCTTTTTTTAAGATGTTGGCATTTTCCATAAAAAAATCCTCCCTAATGGTGGAAGGATTCATATACCCTGTGGTAAAATTAAAAACAAATCATACTTAGAAAAGGGTACACTATGAATCCTTTTTAGTAGCCGAGAAAACCCCTGCCCGCCAAAGCAATGGGGTTTTTTCTATTTTCATCCACTTCTTTATTACAACTATTCTATCAAACTTTGAGAATACTTGCTTGACCGTTTTCAGTATTTCAATTGTCAAATTTCACCCATATTCATAGAATCCAATGCGAAATTTGATAAGATACAGGCGAAGAAGCTTCCCCGAGCTTCTCCCCCCCCCCCCCCTTAAAATAAATAAAAATAACCCCCACGTCGTAAATGGCGTGGGGGTTTATGTTTAACATAATTCAACTTATCGGAAGAAGGGGTTATAAATATAACGAAAATAATATACCTTCTGAATGAATTTTATGGAATATTATAGTCACATTTTGCTAAAAATATAATAAATTATATAGCGCAATCAAAAGGTTATTTATATGAACAAATAAATGCACAAATAAATGCACAAATAAATTGACAAAAATTCGTTTAAATGATATGATAAAGGTGGGTGGAAATTAATGCAAGGGAGAGTGGTAAAAGTGATGGTACAAGACAAGGAGTTCACATTTACCGACTACTTAGACGATTCCTCACTATTTAAAGGTAAAGATTTAAGAACTTTATCACAAAATCAGTGGGTGGAAGAGTCTAAAAAACATGAAAAAATAGGGTTGATCGTTAATAACAAGTTGGAATTGGCATTGCTGAGTTGGAAAAGGTATAAAGAATTAATTCAAGCTATGCAAACTTTAGTTGAAGAACGAGATCAATTATTAGAGCAGGTTGAACAACAAGAATTAACTCATAATTATTCTGATAGAGCTGAAGACTTCGAAAGAAATAACACTACAAATGTTATAACTGGTAAAGATGTAGACAGCGCTTTTGATAATTTAATGAGTGAAGTTCTTCGACGTTCTAAAACCAACAGAACATCTAGGGGGGATTAATTTCGCAATTTGAAAGGAGGTGTAATAACAATGAGTTTAAATAACTTCGGTCCTAACAAACCGATACACACAGTATTATTTAATGATGCAGTTGCTACAGAATTAGCATTCATATTTGACGAAATATTTGAAGGCGATTCTAAGAAAATGGAAGAAATGATTTCTATATTCAAAACCTCTGTTAAACATATCGACAAACATTGGCAAGTTAATAGTAAGCCTGCAGTAAAGCCAAAACTTAGCACTTATGGTTATCGCATTTATAAATTTCATTCGTCCGCACAATTGGCAAAAACACCAAATGAACCACCCGATTTCCGAGTAGTTTTCAAGTATGTTGAAGCCACTAATACTATTGAGATACTAACAGTAGGTATTCGCGTTGATAAGTACAATAATAATTATTTACCAACCACCCACGATATATATGAGCGAACAAAGATTCTAAGTTTACCAGAAGAAGAATAATTCCTAATACTTACATAAACATAGATTTAAACAAGACTGTTATATAGACTTACATAATATTACATAAATTTAAACCACCCTAATAAAGGAGCAGAGAAGGATTTCTCGCTCCTTTATTTTTGAAATATATTCCTTTATAGTGAAATAGTACAAAATGATGGGGGGGATTTAACTTGTTAACAAATGCATCTTTGAAAAACTATCGTATTTTTATTAGCCATGCATGGAACTATAATGATAGTTACTACAAGTTAGAAAAAATGCTTAATGAAGCACCTAGGTTTAAATGGAGCAATCATAGTGTTCCTAAACATGATTCATTAGATACAACAACTGATAAGGAATTAACCAAAGAACTAATCGAACAAATATCAGGAACAAATGTCATTTTAATTGTTTCTGGAATGTATTATGGACATAGTAAATGGATCATGAAAGAGATTGAAATTGCCCAAAATATGAACAAACCCATTATAGCCATTAGACCACGTGGACAACAGCGAACTCCTACACCGGTTCAATTAGCAGCTAAAGAAGTGGTTGGATGGTCAACTTCAAGTATTGTACAAGCTATAAGACAACATTCTTTATAATAAAAGAGGAAGCAATTATGCTTCCTCTTTTAGTTCTAGTATTATTTCCTCTAGTCTCACTGTAGAGATACCTTGAGACTTATACTGTTCTAAAATAAATTCAAAGTTATTTGCAGTAGTCTTTCTTTTCATGAGACTATGATTGTCTGACATTATCTCTCCTAGGTTTTCTGTCGCCGTATTCCAATCTTGCTTAAGAATAGCAAGTTCGAGAGCAGTAGCTTGAACCCAATAACTCTTTGACTGACCTCCTCCTTGTCTCTCAATAGCAAATTCCACCAACGGTTCTAACTTTTTAAAATCCTCCTTAGATTGATCACTATTTTCTACTAACATTAAAGTTAAAGCATTGATCCCTGGATAATAATCTCTCGGATCAGTTATAAAGCCTTCCTTGTATGTCCTGATAGCCTTTTTTAAAGGACCTTTTGCTCTTTCTCTACCTTTTAATTTATCCATTTCGACAAATTTGTCCTTATAAATTCTACCTAATATGCCTAAAGTCTCTGATGAAGGGCCGAACTGACTAATTACAGAGTCCAGCATAGAAATAGCTCTTTCTCTATCATTGTCTTGATTTCTTCTATTCAAGGCTAGAGCTAATTGTTCTTGTATCTGGATGCTCTCCTTAATACTAGAAGGAAAATATTCAACCACCCTGATCATATCCTCCCAACTCTCGATGTCACGATATGAAAGTAATAAGTCCAAAAGGATTTCGTGAGAGGCAACTTGAAAATCCCCCAATTCGTCTTCTATAGCTTTTATTTCACTAATTGCTTCCAACTTTGGTTTTATTCTTGATAGTTTTAACTTTTCTCTAATACCATCTATATGAAATAATCGACTATGAAAAGACTCTGTTTGATCTGGGGTTAGATTCACTCCAGGAAAGTCTTTTATAAATTGAAATAATGGACTATCTTTTGCAGATTCATCCTCTAAAGCTTCATTGATACGCTTTTGAATTTCTTCTTTTAATTGTTGAGCATTTTCCTTCTTTAATTCCCCGTCCTCTAATGTATAAGGTATCGCTCTTAATGGGCTAACATCAAACGGTAATCTAGTATCATGAGAAAATATTAAAATTGTTGACTTTGGCTTAGCGCAATGTCTAATACCTAACTCATAGAAAACATTTGCATTAGCCAAAGTTAGATCAGCTATTACAATTTCGGAGAGTAGTAATCTTTCATACATTGGTCCATGAATAAAACCACCCATTCTTTCTTCATCTGCTCTTATGATGTCTAAATTTTTATTTGATTCACTAATTGAAGGCTTAATACCGTTGGAGTAAATTGAATCAAAATCAATTGCAATCCTATCTGATTCTTTTACTCCGAATGGCATCGCTACAAACACTAATGGTTTTAAAGACAATTTCTTCACCTCTTCGTTTTATAATTATAAAGAAAAATTTTCCATAGCTGAATCAATTATATCATCATTAATCCCAATATACCGAAGCGTAATCGATGGACTGCTATGGCCAAAGATCTCCTGCAACATCGCCACATCCTTCGTACGCTGGTAAAAGTGGTACCCGAATGTCTTCCGAAGCGTATGCGTGCCAATCGCACCCTCGATGCCAACGACGCGCGCAGCTTCATTGATAATCTTCCACGCCATCACCCGGCTAATCGGTTTGTTGCCCTGGCGTGAGGGAAACAAATAGTCTGACGCAGCTAACCCCTTCGTATATTTCGCTATTTCCTGCTGCAGGGCCACCGTCATGCGGACCTTCCGGATCTTGCCGGTCTTTTGCTCCTTGATCCGCAAATGCGTGGCTGAAGCCACGTCCATGACCCTGAGAGGCAAAATATCGCCAATCCGTAAGCCAGAATTGATCCCAAACGCAAACAAGAAGTAATCCCTGTACGATTTATGTAGTAAATGCTCCTTCATCTCCCGGATCTGGTCCGGATCGCGAATCGGTTCGACCGTATTGGCGCCTTTTACTCCCATCCTACTTCCTCCTCATCCGAAAACAGCACTTCTCGTAATTCCACCGGCTGCTGCTTCATGTCATTCGCACATCGCTGACAGACGGCCACATCCTCATCCATCAAATAAGCGACGATATCCCCTGGCTCAAAATCCCGAAAGCACGCCACACAATTAACAGTCCTGGTATGTCCCTTTATACGCACGTTATAACCCTCTTTCATTCAATACGTTTATCTTAGTTATACATTAACAT
>NZ_JAQQWV010000014.1:0-25632 GCF_028610665.1 Guptibacillus sedimenti | reverse complement strand
ACCGGCTGAGCTAGGTGAAGGAGAGTTTTTTTCATCTTATATACTTCAAAACACCATTTCAACTAACAGGAAAATCAAAACCATTAAAAAAGCTTGTAGAGGAACCAAGGGTTCCTCTACAAGCTGAGAACAGATGAGTAAATAACTCATCTGTTCTTTTTTGTGCTTAGAAAGAGAAGTGATAAGAATGAACGTTCAATTCGCTTTAGGGAATTAATGGTACTTATGCAGCACGAGAATGAGAGTGATTTGGTAGAAACATACTATAACCAATATGCCCCTTGCATAAGGAGGTGAAGGACCATGGAAAGTGAGATGATCTATCTTCGACTAAGGCAGAAGAAGAAGGTCCCCCCAAATAAAGAACTTTTGATTGGAGATATTGCCCAGTTAATAGGAGAAGACAAAAATTGTGCCAAAGTAGAAAAAATCCCCATTTATCAGGTAACAAAAGAAGATAAAAATTTGGTTGTTATCGATGTAATGAAAGTGATAATAGCAATTCAAAAAGTGATGAATCATATTGAGATTCAAGTTGTTGGTCCTACACAAACAATTGTTGAAGTTCAATATCCTAAGAAAAAACTAGCACCTGTTTATTTTGTGTTTATCTGGTTTTTATTATTTATTGGGGCTGCTCTCGCGATCATGAACTTTCACGAAGATGTCAGTATGAGAGAAGTGCATCAACAGATTTATAAAATTGTGACTGGAATTGATAATCCGAAGCCCTTGCTTCTGCAAGTGCCCTATTCATTTGGTCTCGGAATCGGGATGGTTCTCTTCTTTAACCATCTTTTTAAAAAGCGATTTAATGAAGAGCCAAGTCCTTTGGAAGTAGAAATGTTTAATTACCAACAAGATCTTGACCAATATGTCATTGTCCATGAAAACGATGAGAATGGTCATAACAAACCATGAATGCTCAGTTTCTACTCGTTATGCTTATTGGTTTTGCGGAAGGAATTGCTGTAGGAGCTGGGTTCGTTGCTTTTCTTTCGGTTCTTGGTATTATTCCCCGTCTCACACAGCTATCAAAGACTTTACATCTTATTCGCTTTTACGAATGGGGAATTATTATGGGGGCTATTGTATCAAGCTGGTTATCTTTACGAAACCCAACTTTAAACCTCCCTAAATTTGTAGTTATCCCAATTGGACTTGGAGCGGGAGTGTTTATTGGTATGTTAGCGGCTGCCTTAACGGAAGTTTTAAATGTTCTTCCTATACTAACGAAACGAATTGGATTTATCGATAAGATCTTGCTTTTACTAATGGCTATTGTGTTAGGGAAGGTTTTCGGATCATTGTTTCATTGGACAATCTTTGTAAATGGAGGTTTTAAATAATGGCAAATTCGTTGAACGACCAGAAACAATATACAAAAAATATTAAAACTTATCAGCCAAAACCGCCTTATTTATTAAATGTGGTGAAAGCATTTGTTGTAGGAGGATTTATTTGTATGTTCGGCCAGGGCGTACAGAATTTTTATATGAACGTCTTTAACTTTTCAGAAAAAAATGCAGGAAATCCAACGGTTGCCACACTGATCCTTATCGCGGCGCTTTTAACTGCTTTTGGTTGGTATGACAAACTTGGTCAATTTGCAGGTGCAGGTTCTGCAGTACCTGTAACAGGTTTTGCAAATTCAATTACAAGCGCAGCTCTTGAACATAAAAGTGAGGGCATTGTACTTGGAATTGCAACGAACATGTTCAAACTTGCTGGTTCGGTCATCGTGTTTGGTGTTGTTGCAGCATACATTGTCGGCATACTCAGAATGCTCTTTAAAGCGCTGATATAAGGAGAGAATTGTTATGAAGTCAGGAAAACAAACTTGGGAGTTCTCTACTGTTTTTTTGCAGTCTGTAGGGACAGCGGTTGGTCCTAAAGAAGCTGAGGGGCCGTTTGGAGATTCGTTTGATGTCACCTATAGTAACCTTCATTGTGACCAGGATAATTGGGAACTGGCAGAAAGAAAGTTACTAGAGGATGCGGTAGAAAGTTGTTTATCAAAAAAGGAATTAACCCACAATGATGTTGACATTTTTGTGGCAGGTGATTTATTGAATCAAATTGTTAGTGCCACTTATACAGCTAGAACAAATCAAATTCCTTTTCTTGGCGTTTTTGGAGCATGTTCGACCTCAATGGAATCTCTAGCCATTGCTTCATCGTTAGTAGAAGGTGGATTTGCTAATAAAGCTATTGCGGGAGTAAGTAGCCATAATGCAACAGCAGAAAGGCAGTTTCGATACCCAACAGAATATGGTGGTCAAAAGCCTGGAACGGCTACCTCAACTGTTACAGGTGCAGGTGCCGCATTAATTAGTCAAGAACCATCGGATATAAGAATTTCCGCAGCAACAATTGGTCGAGTCGTGGATTGGGGAATAAAGGATCCATTTGATATGGGGAGTGCAATGGCCCCAGCTGCAGCAGATACACTAGCGACTCACTTTGCTGATTTAAATATTGAACCTTCAGCTTATGACCTTATCGTTACCGGTGACTTATCAGCTGTAGGAGCTCCGATTGTAAGGGATTTGTTAAGTGAAAAGGGATTTGACATTACTAACAATCATAATGATTGCGGGCTGATGATTTACAGACCAGATCAAAAAGAAGTATTTGCTGGTGGAAGTGGGTGTGCTTGTTCTGCGGTCGTCACATATGGTCACCTTATTGACCTTCTAAAAAAGGGGAATTATAACAAAATTCTTGTGACAGCAACAGGATGTTTGCATAGTCCCGTAATGGTTCAGCAAAAAGAATCAATGCCTGCTATTGCTCACGCGGTCGTATTTGAACGAGTTGGAGGTGTGAAATAGTGGAATATTTTATCGCTTTTGCAGTCGGTGGTGGTATCTGTGTCATCGGTCAATTATTACTTGATATTTTCAGATTAACTCCAGCTCACGTCATGTCTTCTTTTGTTGTAGCAGGAGCAGTGCTTGATGGATTTGGGATTTATGATCGCCTTATTGAATTTGCTGGAGCTGGTGCGACTGTACCTATTACTAGCTTTGGTCATTCACTTCTTCATGGCGCTATGCAACAAGGGGAAGAACACGGCTTCATTGGAATTGCAATGGGAATATTCCAATTAACCTCAGCAGGTATTTCTTCTGCAATTGTTTTTGGCTTTATTGTAGCCATTTTATTTAAACCAAAGGGGTGAAAATTATGAAAAAGCGGCGGGTGATCTTCGTTACTGACGGAGACCTTTATGCACAAAAAGCCATTGAGAAAGTAGCTTCAGATATTGGAGGAAGATGCATTAGTCAATCTGCAGGAAATCCTACCCCGCTTGCTGGTTATGAAATTATCGCTCTTATTAAAGAAGCTCCTCATGATCCAGTTTTTGTTATGTTCGATGATAGTGGATTTCCGGGTGAAGGATATGGGGAACTTGCTATGCAATCTGTTGCTGAAGATGAAAGCATTGAACTACTTGGAGCTATTGCAGTCGCATCCAGAACTCATTTTTCAGAATGGACGAGGGTAGATGTCTCCATTGACCGTGACGGAGAATTGACACATTATGGAGTGGACAAAAATGGATTTGCAGATATGGAGGCGGGGAGAATAGATGGCGACACTGTGTCGATCTTAGATAAATTAAACCTTCCCATTATTATAGGTGTCGGTGATATAGGTAAAATGTCTGGTTATGATGATCCGGAAGTTGGTTCGCCTATAACATTGAAAGCCGTTCAAATTCTGCTAGAAAGGAGCGGTTTTTATGACCACTAAAAGCGATAATAAACAAAAAATATTTAAAAAGCTTAAAGAAAACGAAGAATTTTTAAAGAAATCAATCGGAATTGGAAAAAGTTTTGATGTAGGAGTTCGAAAACTTAAGATTCTTAACAAAGAAATTCAGTTTTACTATTGTACAGGGCTTTGTGACACATCCATCATTGTAGAAATTATGCGAGAACTGATGGAGGTTGATGATCATCATCGATTAACGGTTAAATTTGAGCAGGTGATACATAATCATTTGCCACATCAGCAGGTCACAGAGGTTGAAACGTTCGATGAAGTCGTCGACCAGGTTTTATCTGGATTAATTGCAGTTTTTATGGAAGGCGAAGAAATCGCTTATATTATTGATGTTCGAAAATATCCAGGTAGAACGCCACAGGAGCCAGATACAGAAAAAGTTATTAGAGGCTCACGTGATGGTTTTACTGAAAACATTATTGAAAATACGGCCTTAACTAGACGCCGCATACGAGATGGTCGATTACGCAATGAAATTTTCCAAGTTGGAGAACGGTCTAAAACAGATGTATGTATTACCTATATTCAAGATGTGGCCAATCCAAATTTAGTTGAAATTATAAAAAAGAAATTAAAAGAAATTAACATTGATGGTATTCCAATGGCCGATAAAACGGTAGAAGAGTTTCTTGTGCACCAGGCAGGTAACCCTTTTCCACTTGTGCGATATACGGAAAGGCCTGATGTTGCCGCTTCTCATTTACTTGAAGGGCACGTGTTAATCATCGTAGATACTTCACCAAGCGTTATTATAACACCAACTACTTTTTTTCATCATGTTCAACATGCTGAAGAATATCGAGAAGCCCCTTTACCAGGCGCGTTTTTAAGATGGGTCCGATTTGGTGGGATGTTAGCTGCGCTACTCTTGCTACCACTGTGGTTATTAGCGGTATATGAACCGCAGTTACTTCCTAAAACGATCGATTTTATCGGCCCGAATGATGAAACAAATGTACCGATTTTCGTTCAAATTATTCTTGCTGAAGTAGGGATTGAAACGCTGAGGATGGCTGCAATTCACACCCCAACACCACTTTCCACTGCCATGGGATTAATTGCAGCCGTATTGATCGGACAGATTGCCATTGATGTCGGATTATTCGTTCCAGAAGTTATCCTATATGTTTCGATTGCTGCCATAGGATCATATGCAACACCAAGTTATGAATTATCGATTGCAAATAAACTTGTAAGGCTTCTTCTTTTATTCCTTGTCTTTTTCTTTCGAGTGCCGGGATATATGATTGGAATTACGGCAATCATTTTATTCCTTGTTGCGTTAAAACCTTTAAACACCCCCTACTTATGGCCGTTTATTCCTTTTAATCCCAAAGCCTTTATTCAAGTGTTGATTCGTGTATCAGTTCCACTCACTAAACTACGTCCAAGCATTACAGAACCACAAAATGAAACGAAGCAACCGGACAAACCACTTGCCGAATCTTAAAAAGTATGATAATTTATTTCTTAATTGAATAGACCTCATTGAATGTAATGGGGATAGAGGCGCAAAACGAATGAGTATGGTATCTGAGCATAGAATGGAATGCGAGGATGATATCAGAAAGGTCAATTTGCCGAAGTGAGAAAAGAGCCATACTTTTCTTGCTGGGCTGCTGCTGAACAAGTTGCAGACTGTCACTGAAAGAGGAATTTTTCGGTGGTGAGCTAATCCAACTCGTGAGGATACGGAGAAAACAGCCAATGTATCTATAAAGTTGGCTGTTTTTCTTATTTTGTGGAGGGTTGCTCGCATTCATATAAGCGAGAGGGGAGAAATGATCGTGAATTTATACGGAACGTCAGCAATTTCAGAAGAAGGCCATTTATCCGTTGGAGGCGTTGATACAGTAAAATTAAGTGAAAAATACGGAACGGCCTTATATGTTTATGATGTAGCGATGATTAGAGAGAAAGCGCGAGCATTTCGAAATGCTTTTGAACAGGAGAAGGTCAACTACCAAGTAGCCTATGCTAGTAAAGCATTCTCTTGTATGGCAATGATTCAACTTGCGGAAGAAGAAGGCTTAAGTCTTGATGTGGTTTCAGGTGGAGAACTCTATACAGCTTTAAAAGCAGGGTTTCCGGTAGAACGCATTCACTTTCATGGAAATAACAAAAGTGAAGCGGAAATTCGAATGGCGTTAGATGCAAAAATAGGGTGCTTTGTTGTGGATAACTTTTATGAGCTAACGTTACTTGAACAATTAGCGGAAGAGAAAAATGTGGTTGCAAATGTGCTTTTGCGTATAACGCCTGGAATTGAAGCACATACCCATGACTATATCTTAACTGGACAGGAAGATTCAAAATTTGGTTTTGATTTACAAAGTGGTCAAGTGGAACAAGCGATTGTTCAAGCAACAAGCATGAAAGCTATTCACCTTCTTGGTCTCCATTGTCACATTGGTTCTCAAATCTTTGAAACGAATGGTTTTGTAATGGCTATTGAGAAAATTTATCGTTACCTTGCTAAATGGTTTGAACTCTATGGGTATGAGCCAGAAGTTCTTAACCTAGGTGGGGGGTTTGGAATTCGGTATACTGAAGAAGATCATCCACTACCAGTTGGAGACTATATCGAGGCAATGGTTAATGCTGTAAGAGCTCAGTTAGGTAATGAAATGAGAATCCCAGAAATTTGGATTGAGCCAGGACGTTCACTCGTTGGAGAAGCTGGCTTGACGTTATATACAGTAGGATCACACAAGAAAGTGCCAGAACTTCGTCATTATCTTGCAGTAGATGGAGGAATGACGGATAATTTGCGACCGGCCCTTTATCAAGCAAAGTATGAAGCAACGATTGCAAATCGCATGAATGAGCCGAAAGAACAGGTTTATTCTGTTGCAGGAAAATGTTGTGAGTCAGGTGACATGTTAATCTGGGATTGCACATTACAACGCGCTATAGCAGGAGATACGATGGCTGTGTTTTCAACTGGGGCGTACGGGTATTCTATGGCAAATAACTATAACAGATTACCTCGACCAGCGGTGGTTTTTGTAGAAAATGGAGAAGCACAACTTGTCGTGAAGAGAGAATCTTTTGAGGATTTAATTCGTCATGACCTTCCATTAAAACAAGCGATTATTTCAAAATAACTTTGTAAAAGTAGAAATGATAGGGAACAGCTTAAGTATGTGCTATAATGAAAGAGCTTTGAAGAAAATTGTTAGTGCAGGAGGATTTATTTATGAAAAAAGGAACAATCGCATTTGATAATGGAGAAACAATTGAAATTGAGTTTTACCCAGAAGCAGCACCGAATACCGTTGCTAACTTTGAAAAGCTTGCTAACGAAGGTTTTTACAATGGTGTAAACTTTCACCGTGTTATCCCAGGTTTCGTAGCACAGGGTGGAGACCCAACAGGATCTGGAATGGGCGGACCAGGCTATTCGATCGATTGTGAAACAGAAGGAAACCCTCATAAGCACGTAGCTGGTTCATTGTCTATGGCTCATGCAGGTAAAAATACAGGTGGAAGCCAGTTTTTCCTTGTTCATGAACCTCAGCCTCACCTTGACGGTGTTCACACTGTTTTTGGTCAGGTAACAGAAGGAATGGATACGGTTCTTCGCATTAAGCAAGGCGATGTGATGAAAGAAGTTAAAGTCTGGGACGAAGAATAGTTCAGACGCATCAAAACTAAATACTTTCCTTCGGGGTCGGGTGAAAGTCCCAACCGGCGGTGATGTCTAGCTAAAGCTAGCTAAGTCCGTGACCCGGTTGCGTAAGCAAACGGTGGATCTGGTGTGAAACCAGAACCGACAGTATAGTCTGGATGGGAGAAGGAAACTTATGACTAATCTCCTTTTGAATCGTGGATTCAAAAGGCTTATTTGGCATATAATTTTGACTCCCATAACACCGTTGTGGGAGTTTTTTTATTCTCTTTCTTAACCACTAAGGAGAGTAGAAATGGAGCAAACACGATGAATCATATGGATTTTATGAACACTGCTATTGAAATGGCTAAAAGTACTATTGGCCAAACACGTCCAAATCCTTCCGTTGGTTGTTTACTTGTAAATAATGGACGAATCGTAGGGATGGGCGCCCATTTGAAAGCTGGAGAAGGTCATGCAGAAATACAGGCTTTGAAAATGGCTGGGAGTGATGCTGAGGGTAGCACGGCTTATGTTACGCTTGAGCCGTGTAGTCATCATGGTCGCACGCCTCCTTGTTCGGATGCTCTTATTCGTGCAGGAGTTAGCGAAGTTTATGTGGCTAGTCAGGATCCGAATCCACTCGTAGCTGGTCAAGGCGTGTCCAAGTTACAAGCTGCAGGGATAAAGGTAACGGTTGGACTATTAGAGGAAGAAGCACTTAAATTGAATCGGATGTTCTTCCATTATATCTCTCATAAACGGCCATACGTCACTTTAAAAGCTGCGGCAACGTTAGATGGTAAAATTGCTTCACATACTGGTGATAGCAAATGGATAACAGGAGAAGAAGCTCGGAAAGATGTACATGCATTCCGTCATCAGCATGACGCTATTTTAGTAGGAATTGGAACGGTTCTTTCAGATGATCCGTCCCTTACGACTCGATATGGAGAAGGTCTTTCTCCGATCAGAATTATTCTTGATCGTAATCTGAGGATTCCTTCTGATGCAAAAGTGATAAATGATCAGAAAGCGGAAACTTGGATTATAACAACCCAACAGGCTGTTCGAAAGAATGAGCGAGCATTTCCTGCACATGTACAGGTGTTAGAAGTAGCTAATCCAGCACTTCCTATTGAAGATGTATTAGCTCTCCTCGGGGAGCGAGAAATCACTTCCATTTTTGTGGAAGGTGGATCTGAAGTGCACGGTAGTTTTTTGGAAGCTCGTACTTTTCAGCAGGTGATTACATATATCGCGCCTAAGCTCATTGGTGGAAAAGAATCTCCAACAGCATTTGGAGCTAAAGGATTTGAATTCATGAGCGAAGCGGTCGATTTATCGATTGAAAGCGTTGAGCGCATTGGACAAGATATTCGTATTATCTCATCAAGGGGGACTTCATAATGTTTACAGGTATCGTAGAAGAGATTGGCAGAGTGGAAAGTGTGCAGCAAGCTGGAGAGTCAATCGTAATGCAGGTTGCTGCATCGAAAGTAGTATCAGACGTTCATCTAGGAGATAGTATTTCGATAAACGGTGTTTGCTTGACAGTTACATCATTTACAGATGCTTCTTTTTCTGTCGATATTATGCCTGAAACATTTCGTTCCAGTAGCCTGCGTCAACTAGCGCCCAATTCTTCAGTGAATCTTGAGCGGGCTATGTCAGCAAAGGGACGGTTTGGAGGTCACTTTGTTTCTGGTCATGTTGACGGTGTCGGGGAAATTACACGGGTCGAGCAAATTGATAACGCGATTTACTATGATATCTCCATTCCTCGGAATCTGTTAATTTACTTTGTCGAAAAGGGATCCGTTTCGGTAGATGGCACAAGTCTTACTGTTTTTGGGATTGGGGAACACTCTCTTACGATTTCACTTATTCCTCATACTGTCGAAGAAACGGTGCTTGGTAAGAAAAGAGTGGGAGATACAGTAAACATTGAATGCGATATGCTTGGGAAGTATATTATGAGATATCTAGAACAAAGAAGCGGATCGAAGCCAGAACCCACAGCTTCACTAGGAAGCCAGTTTTTTGAAGACCATGGGTTTAAATAAGTGATGCAAAAGGAGGTTAAGTTATGTTCCACACAATTGAAGAAGCCATTTACGATTTAATGCAAGGCCGGGTCGTTATTGTTTGTGATGACGAAGATAGAGAGAATGAAGGAGATTTTATTGCGTTAGCTGATAAGGTAACGCCAGAGACGATTAATTTTATGATCACTAAAGGGAGAGGGCTTGTTTGTACCCCGATTACTGAACAACGCGCGAATCAACTGAAATTAAGTCCTATGGTTGACCATAATACTGATTCTCATGGCACGGCCTTTACCGTTAGTGTAGATCACAAAAGTACAACCACAGGTATTTCAGCCGCTGAAAGAGCCACAACAATTCAAAATCTCATCCACCCGGATGCAAAACCCGCTGATTTTAACCGCCCAGGTCATATCTTTCCTTTAATCGCTAAGGATGGGGGAGTGCTTAGAAGAGCGGGACATACAGAAGCGGCAGTTGATTTAGCTCGACTATCAGGTTCAGCCCCTGCTGGTGTTATCTGTGAAATTATGAAAGAAGACGGGGAGATGGCACGAGTCCCGGATTTAAAAGAGATCTCTGAAGAATTCGATTTGAAGATGATTACAATTAAGGATTTAATTCAGTATCGAAATCGTAAAGATGTGCTTGTTCAAAAGGAAGTAGAAATCGAACTTCCTACTGAATTTGGATCTTTTCGAGCTGTCGGATATTCAAACATTATTGATCAGAAAGAGCATGTAGCACTAATAAAGGGAGAAATTATTCCTGATCAACCGACGCTTGTTCGCGTTCATTCTGAATGCTTAACAGGTGACGTCTTTGGATCTTTCCGCTGTGATTGCGGTCCACAGCTTCATGCAGCTTTGGCTCAAATAGAAGAAGAAGGGCACGGCGTTCTTCTCTACATGCGTCAAGAAGGAAGAGGGATTGGACTTCTTAATAAGATGAAAGCTTATAAGCTTCAAGAAGAGGGTTACGATACCGTTGAAGCAAATGAAAAGCTTGGATTTAAGCCGGATTTAAGAGACTATGGGATTGGCGCTCAGATATTGCGTGATCTTGGTGTCTCCAAAATGAACTTATTAACAAACAACCCTAGAAAAATAGCAGGGTTAACCGGTTATGGTCTTGAAGTAGCGTCACGAGTAGCGCTTCAAATGCCTTCAAGAAAAGAGAACGAACGCTACCTGAAAACCAAACACAGTAAGCTAGGACATATGCTACATTTCTAATAAAGTAACGTAACTATAGGAGGTTATTTAAGATGGGACAAACATTTGAAGGAAATTTGGTTGGATCTGGATTAAAAGTGGGTATAGTAGTAGGAAGATTTAATGAATTTATTACAAGTAAACTACTTGGAGGTGCTGAAGACGCACTGAAACGCCACGGCCTTTCAGAAGATAACATTGATGTCGCATGGGTGCCTGGGGCGTTTGAGATTCCTTTTGCCGCAAAAAAAATGGTGGATACCGGAAAATATGACGCGATTATTACGTTAGGTACCGTTATTCGTGGAGCAACGCCTCATTTTGATTATGTATGTGGAGAAGTGTCTAAAGGCGTAGCGAATTTAACAATGCAGACTGGCGTTCCAGTTATTTTTGGTGTATTAACAACAAATACGATTGAACAAGCTGTTGAACGGGCTGGTACAAAAGCTGGAAATAAAGGCTGGGATGCAGCAACTGCCGCAATTGAAATGGCAAATTTATCAAAATCATTTGAAGGTTGATTATCTGTTCATTTTTGGCTATGATGAGTATGGTATGTGGAGTAGGGTAGAGAAAAATTGTGGAATACCCGGAAGTCATCAAGAATATTAGTGGATTCGTTTGTGCGTGATGGAAATGATCATGCTCACTGCGCTCTTTCGTTAGATGAGAAGAACATTCCCATCTAAGTTCGAATATGTTACAAAACGGAGAGCCAAGAATTACTTTAATGAGGGATAATCATGCTAATTCGTTATAAAAAAGCTCATGAGAAAATAGCCATGGGATTATTGAGTTTTATGCCAAATGAAAAAGATATTAAAAAACTGCAACAATCAATTAAAGACTATGAAGAAATGGATTCACTGCAGCTTTTTCTTTGGAAAGAAGAAGATATCATTGGATTGCTTGGAATTGAATGGGTTAGCGAGAACGAAGTCGAATTAAAAGACATTAGCGTAAATCCTTCTCATCGTCATCAAGGAATTGGTAAACAGATGGTCGAAGCACTTCGTGAGATGCTCAGTGATGAAATATGTATTAAAGGAAATGAATATACAGGAACTTTTTTCGAACGGTGTCACCTAGAAGAGAATATGAAGTAAACGATTGATTATAAGCAGAAAAGGAACGGCTTAGCCGTTCCTTTTCTGCTGTTTTAATTGTTGTTGTTGCTTTCTTTCTTGGATAATATCTGATCGATCTCTTCTTGTGTGACGATCAATCAGTTCAATGTTAGCAAGATCACTTTTGCTACCATAAATACAACCGAGTTCAAGACATCTATTTTGACACATGGTGATAAGAGCATTATTTGTAAGCGGAATTTCAAAGCTGTTATATGGTAAAGCTTTGTTGATTCGTTGAAGTTCGGAAGTGAGATTTTCAGATAGCTCATCAACATTGATAGCTAAATTCTTAAGTTCTTCTCTTTCATTTAGTACAATGCGCTTCGCATTCGTAATCATTCTTTTGGCACCAGTGAAGTTACAACGTCGATGATGGTAGAGTCCAACAGCAATTTGGATAAGGCCTACCCAATGAAGCTTACGACTTTCTCGAGGATCTTCCTTCCAATGTTCTTCAAGAATCTCATGACACTCAAAATAGTCACGAAGACCGTGGAAATGAGCAAGATATTCAATATAAGCTTCTGGATACATACTGATTCCTCCGTTTCTTTTGTAGTGTAGCACATGAGCGTGAGGCATCGAAAGTGCATCGCTTTATCGATCACATTTAAAGAGACCGTCATCTGTTGTATAGTTGAAATATGATATAATCGGTATACTCGATGGACATGAATAAAGGAAGATGGAAAATGATGCAATATAATGTAAAAGTAGATGCATTTGAAGGTCCGCTGGATTTACTACTGCACCTTATAAATAAGTACGAAGTTGACATTTATGACATACCGGTCTCGCAAATTACGGATCAATATTTAACCTTTGTACACACCATGCAAGAGTTAGAACTTGATATAGCGAGTGAATATCTCGTCATGGCAGCAACGTTACTTGCGATTAAAAGCAAAATGCTTCTTCCGCAAAAAGAAGAAGAAATATTGGAAGAGGACCCGGACTTTGAGGATGATCCTCGTGATGAACTTGTTCAACGTCTTGTTGAATACAGAAGGTTTAAAGAAGCAGCAAATGATCTGAAGAAAAAAGAGTCTAGTCGAAGTTTGCTCTATGCACGACCACCTGCTGATATAAGTGAATACACCCAAGAAGACGATCAAACATCAATTGGGGATGTTACTTTATACGATATGCTTGCAGCATTCCAAAAAATGACGAGGCGAGTAAAGGATAAAAAACCAAAGCGGACCACAATTCAAAGTGAAGAAATTCCAATTGAAGATCGGATGAATGATATCCGTCATCAGTTGCAAGGAGGCGCTAAGAGACGCTTTAGTGATCTCTTTAGTGAAGCGGGTCGCGGGCATATGATTGTAACGTTTCTCGCTGTTCTTGAACTAATGAAAACGAGAAATGTAGCATGTGAACAAGATCAAAACTTTGGTGAAATCATGATTTTTGAACGAGAAGGGAAGGCATCAGTGTGACGAATGAAGAAATAAAAAGCATTATCGAAAGTCTTCTATTTGTAGTAGGTGACGAAGGGATTACTGTCAAATCTCTTTGTGAAACTACTTCATTGGAAGAGGACACCCTTCTAGATGCACTAAAAGACCTGCAACAAGAATATGATGATAAAGATCGTGGTTTTAAGATTAGCTTCATCGGTGGGGGCTATCAGCTAACGACAAATGCTAAAAACGCGTCTTATATCGAGAAGCTGGTCGACACACCTGGTAATCATACGCTTTCGCAAGCTGCTCTTGAAACGCTTGCAATCATCGCTTATAAACAACCGATTACGAGGGTTGAAATTGAAGAGATTCGAGGCGTGAAAACGGATAAGCCTCTTCAAACATTGATGAGTAAATTACTCATTAAAGAAGCAGGGCGAGCGGAAAAAGCCGGCAGAGCGATTCTGTATGGAACAACACGAGAGTTTCTTTTTCATTTTGGATTAAGCTCAATTAAAGATCTCCCGCCACTTCCAGATGGTAGCGAAGATCAGGAAGAGGAAGAAGCAGACCTGTTTTTTGAGAAGTTTCAGGAAATTCCAGAATAAACTTGCGTAATTGGTGAAGGAGGATAATCGATGAAAGTCGTTGATGTCACCTATGAACACCTAAAGAAAGAGCGTTCGAATTCTCCTGAGGATTCATTTGTTCGCTCTACCGTAACCTATGTTCAGGATGGAAATAAAAAAAGATTCCATGTCTTGTATCCTGCTATTTTTGGAGAAACGGCAAAGGCTAAAGGGATATGGGGTTATGATCTACCCTTACAAGAGGCTGTTGCTCTAAATTTCCTTTCGTTTTATCCAGGCAGAAAACGTCTCTATATTAATACTGAAGAAGAGTTTTTTCGCCTGCTGAATAAGTCGGATTTAGCGCAACTTTACGCGAGTTTAGCTGAAATTAAGAAAAATAAATCTAAGACTTTTAATAATGAAAAGATGTCTCGAGATTGAGACATCTTTTTTCGTTTTAATAAGCAATGATACAACAGAACGAATCCCGCTCCGCTAGAACTTCTTGTATAAAAAGCAGGAGGATTTCGGAAACTAGTTGAAAAGGTAAAAGGAGTAAAAGCCAATGATCCTATCAATAGGGAAATGTTTACCCCCTCATTGCCTCGAACAAACGGAAGCTGCCTCATTTGCAAAAAAACAGTTTGGTCAACATTTTAAAGATATTGAGCGCCTGCTTCCTGTTTTTCAAAGTGCAGAAATTGATACAAGATATTTTGCGATGCCCCTAGAGTGGTACAGTAGCGGACCAACCTTCGAAGAAAAAAACGAAAAATACATTACGCTTGCTGTTGAATATGCAAAAAAGGCAGTAGAGGAGTGTCTTCAGAATCCCGTTTATCTAAAAGAAGCTGTGAGCTGTGAAGATGTAGATGCGATCTTTTTTGTATCAACAACAGGAATTTCAACTCCAAGTATAGAGGCAAGACTTATGAATGTTCTTCCATTTTCCCTTCATACAAAACGAATTCCGATTTGGGGTCTTGGTTGTGCAGGAGGAGCTGCAGGCATAGCAAGAGCTAGTGATTACTGTCTCGCTCACCCTGAACAGGCTGTTCTTGTCATAAATGTAGAGTTGTGTAGCTTAACTTTTCAGCACGGGGATTATTCCAAAAGTAATCTTATAGGTACGGCATTGTTTGCAGACGGAACCTCTTCCGTTTTAATGATTGGAGAAAAGTCACCAATTAAGAAACGGTCCAACATGAGCAGTCTGCCAAAAGTAGTAGCGACACGCTCAACACTAATGAAGAATTCGGAAGACGTAATGGGCTGGGAAGTAAGCAATGAAGGCTTGCATGTTGTTTTTTCGAAATCGATTCCATCAATTGTTGCAAGTTGGCTTGAACCAAATGTTTTACAATTTCTTAGCTCAGAGAAAAAAACTACCGAAGAAATCAATTATTTTATTGCTCATCCTGGGGGGACAAAAGTGTTGACAGCTTACGAGGAAGCACTTGGGTTCAGTCGTGACATGACATCTGTTTCGCGAGAAGTATTAAGAAATTATGGCAATATGAGTTCTGTAACGGTTGTATACGTATTGGACCAAATTCTACAAAATGGTTGTAAGGAAGAAGATATTGGACTTATGGCAGCTCTTGGACCCGGGTTTTGTTCAGAACTCTTGTTATTAAAATGGGAAAAAGGAGGGGCATAAATGAGTCTTCTGTTTGCGGGGATTTTTAGTATTCTAGTTATTCAGCGCTTAGGTGAATTAATGCTTGCGAAGAGTAATGAGAGGTGGATGAAGGAGCGTGGAGCGAAAGAAATAGGTCAGAACCACTATAAGTATATCGTGATACTGCATATCAGTTTTCTTCTTGCTGTCGGAATTGAAACCATATTACGTGGCTTTTCATTGTCGGTCATTTGGACAATCATGTTAGGGATATTTGTTCTGGCACAATTTCTTCGTTTTTGGACAATCAAAAGCCTTGGACGGTTTTGGAACACGAAAATTATTGTTCTGCCAGATGCTAACGTTGTTAAAAAAGGACCGTATCGTTATATAAAACATCCAAATTATATGATTGTGGCCCTCGAAATCATTTCACTCCCACTTATTTTTTCCTCTTATATTACGGCGATTGTGTTTACACTTTTAAACGGGATTTTGTTAGTGAAAGTCCGCATTCCAATTGAAGAAAAGGCGTTAAAAGATGTCACAGATTATCGAGTTGTATTTTCAAACGTAAACGAGGATTGATAGACATATCCCACGATTCATGCTCATAGACTTGTACAAATATAGAGCCTAAGGGACGTGGATGTCATGATGAACTCGTTGAAGACAAAAATTGGCGTCTTAATATTAATTGCAGCTCTGCTGTTTCTAATGATTCCAGGAGAGGCTTTTGCGAATGGAATTGGTGTTTCAGCAAGAAGCGCGATACTAATTGAACAAGAAACAGGAAGGGTCCTTTATGAAAAAGACGCGTATTCCCAACGAAGAATAGCTAGCATTACAAAAATTATGACTGCAGTTCTTGCGATTGAATCAGGCAAAATGAATGAGAAAGTAACAGTGAGCCGTAATGCTGCTGGGACGGAAGGATCCTCTTTATACTTAAAAGAAGGAGAAAAAATAACGCTTGAAAACTTAGTGTACGGTTTAATGTTGCGCTCGGGAAACGATGCCGCTGTCGCGATAGCTGAGGAGGTTGGTGGCAGTTTAGAGGGTTTTGTAACGTTAATGAACCAAAAGGCAGAAGAGATCGGGATGTCGAAGACGGTATTTATGAATCCGCATGGTTTGGATGATCATGAAAATCATCTTTCAACAGCCTATGATATGGCCTTGCTAACTCAGTATGCCATGAATAACGAGACGTATCGAATTATTTCAGGAACAAAAGTACATAAGGCTCCCAACGAAATGGAAGAGTGGGATTATGTATGGCGTAATAAGAATAAGCTTTTAACAAGTTTGTATTCGGATTCCACAGGTGGAAAAACTGGTTACACAAAACGAGCAAAAAGAACGCTCGTTTCAACTGCAGAGCGAGATGACATGACGCTAATTGCTGTAACGTTAGATGCTCCAGACGATTGGAATGATCACATTTCCATGTTCAATTGGGGATATGCGAACTATGAACTAACCCTTCTTAAGCCTAAAGGAACGCTAAAGGACGTGAAAAAAGAACCATACAAGGATAACGTTACTTTAAGTAGAGATCTTTCTTATCCGTTAGCAGAAGATGAAAGGGATCAGGTTGAATCAACCATCCAACTCGTAGAGCCACCGGATAAAAATAAATGGGATGAACTTGGATGGTCTGAGCCGGTCGGTATGTATTATGTGAAATTAAATGATGAAACAATTATCAAAGCACCGATTATGTACGAAGGAGATAAGGAAGAAAACAAAGGATTCTGGGGTTTTCTAAAAGAGCTTTTTTCATTCGATAGAGGTCGTGAGCTCAATGGTTAATCTCATCTGGGCCGGCTTATTCCTGATTGGCATCCTTTATGCCCTTATAAATGGAACGATGGAAGACGTGAATAAAGCAATTTTTACAGGTGCAGAAGAAGCCGTAGCAGTTTGTATTGGGTTGTTAAGTGTTCTTATTTTTTGGCTTGGTTTAATGAGAATTGCTCAGAAATCTGGTTTACTTGATCTATTAGGGAAAGGGTTTAAACCAATTGCTAGAAAACTATTTCCTGAGGTACCACCAGATCACCCAGCTATGGGTTATATTCTTTCCAATATGATGGCGAACATGTTTGGTCTCGGTAATGCGGCGACACCGATGGGGATAAAAGCTATGGAAGAACTTAAAAAGCTTAATGACATGAAAGACAACGCGACAAGATCAATGGTCACGTTACTTGCTCTTAATACTTCTAGCTTAACGCTAATTCCAACAACCGTTATCGCAATCAGAATGAAATATGGTTCTGTTTCGCCAACTGAAATAATAGGTACAACCATTGCAGCAACTGCATGCTCAACAATTGCAGCGATTCTCATCGATCGTTTTTTTTATAGGAGAAGTAAAGGGGGGGGTTCGACGTGAATATGTCGATTTGGATTATCCCTCTGATGATTGGGTTTATTTTAGCGTATGGAACTTGGAAAAGAGTACCTACCTATGAAACGTTTGTAGAAGGTGGGAAAGAAGGACTTTCTATCGCTGTCTCGATTGTCCCTTATCTTGTTGGCATGATGGTTGCTATTTCAGTGTTTCGAGCTTCAGGAGCTATGGCTTTTCTAAGTAGTTTGTTGAAAGTTCCTTTAGAAGCAATTGGAGTGCCAACAGAAATAGTGCCGTTGGCCCTTGTACGTCCAATATCTGGGACAGGTGCGCTTGCGATGACAACGGATATTATTAGCACTTATGGGCCAGATTCGTTCATAGGAAGATTAGCTTCTACAATGCAGGGTAGCACCGATACAACCCTCTATGTTATTACGGTCTATTTTGGAGCGATCGGGATTAAGCGCATGGGGAATGCATTAAAGGTAGGCTTACTAGCAGATCTTGTCGGGATTGCCGCAGCAATTTTGTTTGTTACTCTCGTCTTTGGGTAAAAGCCATCTCGCATGGCTTTTTTTTAATGCTAACAGAAGGTTTGGAAAATTCTTGTTTGAGCATAATAAATGATAGAATGAATCTGTGCTTGAGGTTTGACTGTGACAAGAGTATGATGTTTTAGTGAGGTGAATTTAATGGAACGTTTGCAAAAAGTAATTGCTCAGGCTGGTGTAACTTCCAGACGAAAAGCAGAAACATTGATTGAAGAAGGTAGAGTGAAAGTAAACGGCAAAGTCGTTACTGAACTCGGGACAAAGGTATCTGAACGCTGTAAAATTGAAGTGAACGGGATTCAGGTAGAACGCGAAGAACCTGTTTATTTTTTGTTTTATAAACCAACAGGCGTCATATCAACAATAGATGATGATAAAGGAAGAAAAGCGGTTACCGATTATTTTCATGAAATCGAAGAACGAATTTTTCCTGTTGGAAGACTTGATTACGACACGTCAGGTGCTTTACTCCTAACAAATGATGGGGATTTTGCGAATAAGCTTATGCACCCAAGCTATCACGTAGACAAAGTGTATGTGGCAAAAGTGAAAGGCTTAATGAATAAAGAAACCATTCAAAAGCTTGAGAGAGGCGTACAGCTAGAAGATGGCAAAACCGCTAAAGCACGCGCAAGAATATTATCAGTGGATAAGCAAAAAGAAAAGTCGATTGTAGAATTAACGATTCATGAAGGGAAAAACCGTCAAGTGCGTCGTATGTTCGAAACTTTGGGTTATCCTGTTCAAAAGTTAAAAAGAGAACGTTACGGATTTTTGGAACTAACGGGAATGAATCCTGGAGATTATCGTGAACTAAAACCTTACGAAGTAAAACAGCTGCGAAACCAAGCTGTCACACAAAATTCAAAAAAACGATAAGGTTCCGACTTAATGACACGTTATAGTGAGAGTAGTATTGCTTTGTTTGATTGGAGTTGGTTCGATGAAGAAGAAAAACCGGCTGATCGTGCGGACTGTTATATTGGCTATTGTCTTTATAGCAGTCGGCTATACGTTCTATACAAACTTTTTTGCAAATGAAAGCGGAATCGTACAGGCCGGAGATCAAGCACCTAACTTTATATTAACTGATTTAGAAGGAAATGAAGTTGAGCTTGAGGACTACAGAGGAAAAGGGGTCTTTCTGAATTTCTGGGCAACTTATTGTGAGCCTTGTAAAGATGAAATGCCTGCTATGGACAAGAAGTATAAAGAATACAAGGAAAAAGGTGTCGAAATATTAGCAGTGAATGTTTCAGAGCCTAAACTAACAGCAGAAAGCTTTGCTGATCGGTATAATCTTAGTTTTCCAGTATTGCTTGATAAAAGCAATGATGTAACAAACCACTATGGAGTGGGCCCAATTCCAGTTACCTTTTTAATTGATAAGGATGGAAAGGTTATTCAAAAAACGGAAGCTAGTCTTTCAGAGGAAGTTATTGATAGTTATATGAAGCGAATCCAACCGTAATGGGGTGTTCCAATGAGCAACAAAAACATCACCTGTGAATGCGGACATGTGAACCCTTATGGAACTGAGATATGCGAAGTATGTGGTAAACCGCTTAAAGGTGATTTAGATTCTAAGCAACTACTAAATATGAGGTATGAAGGAAGTGCACGTAGGTCACAAACGTATAAAACAACGATTATTGATAAGATCTGGAATTTCTTTTCATCCGTTAAGGTAGGAATTTGGATCATTATTTTACTACTTGTCGCTTCCGCAATAGGCACAATTTTTCCTCAAGAAATGTACATACCGCCGCTGTCAGATCCGACAGTTTACTACAAAGAACAATATGGCGTACTTGGTCAACTCTATTATGACCTAGGTTTTCATAATTTATACGGTTCCTGGTGGTACATGCTCTTAATTGCAGCACTTGGACTATCTTTAATCGTTGCCAGTCTTGACCGCTTTATTCCGTTATATCGCTCCCTAAAAAAACAGCGTGTTATTCGCCATGAGAGCTTTATGAAACGTCAGAAATACTTTGGTGTAACAGAAGTCAATGAAAATACGCCAGACTTGAAGGGAATCAAAGAAGCTTTAGAAAAGAAGAGGTATAAAGTAAAAGAAGAAGAAGGTCACCTATTCGCCGAGAAAAATCGTTTTTCAAGATGGGGACCATATGTGAATCATATTGGACTTATACTATTTCTGATCGGTGGCATGCTTCGCTTTTTTCCAGGAATGTATGTTGATGAAGTTCTCTGGTTAAGAGAAGGTGAAACAGAAAAAATAAAAGGTACCGAAGAAGCTTATTATTTACAAAGCGACGGATTTATATTAGAAACGTATGACAATAACGATGAAAAATTCAAAAATGCGATTGAAGAATCAGGACAGGCAGCGGTTGCGAAAAACTATCAAACTGACGCTGTTTTATATAAGCAAGTTGGTGAAAGAGTCGCGGGAACTGATCCTGAACTCGAGAAAGTGAAGGAGCATCCTATTCAAGTAAATAAACCGCTTAAGTTTGATGGTTATGCGATTTATCAAGTAGATTATAAGTTGAATGAATTACAATCGATGTCATTTACAATGGATAATAAAGACACTGATGAATCTGTTGGAGACCTTACAATTAATTTATATAATCCTGATAAATCATATGATCTTGATAATGGGTATCGCGTTGAAGTGATGGATTATTTTCCAGATTTCGAGTTTAATGATAAAGGGGAACCAACGACTAAATCGAAAGTTCCAAATAATCCTGCGTTTATCTTGAATATGGTTTCTCCTGAGCATCCAGATGGAGAAGTTGCTTTTGTTGCGATTAAGCAGAACTTAGAACCACTTGGGGAAAATGATTACAAAATGTCATTTCAAAACGTAGATACAAAAAATGTGTCCGGCCTTGTTGTAAGAAAAGATAACACTTTATGGATTCTTGCTATCGGTGGTGCAATCTTTATGATTGGTGTCATTCAAGGAATGTACTGGAATCATCGTCGAATTTGGGTACGAAGAACAGATAAAGACATCTGGTTATCTTCTCATACAAATAAAAACTGGTATGGTTTAAAGCGTGAACTCGAAAGTATCTCGACTCAAACTGGACTTCAAATGCCGATAGACCAGTCAGAGCAAAAGAAATAGATTGTTAGCACCACGAAGGGAGGCAAGATAAGATGGCTCAATTAAGCAGTAACTTGCTTTATGTCGCTTTCTTTATCTACTTTGCAGCGAGTATCGTTTTTGCTATTTCTCTATTCGGGAGGAAATGGCGAAAGTCGGATGAGGAATCTCATGCAAAAAAATGGGGAATGTGGGGATTTATTCTTTCAACGGTTGGTTTTCTTTTTCAACTGAGCTATTTTATTACAAGATGGATTGCAGCAGGTCATGCGCCTGTTAGTAACTTATTTGAATTTACAACGTTTTTCGGGATGGCGATGGTCTTCGCTTTCTTGATTATATATCTGATCTATCGAAGTAATGTTATCGGGGTTTTTGCAATGCCGGTAGCCATTATTGTTATCGCTTATGCAAGTGTGTTTCCATCCGACATTCAGCCGCTTATTCCAGCTCTACAAAGTAACTGGCTTAAAATTCATGTAACGACGGCTGCACTCGGCGAAGGGATATTAGCCATTAGTTTTGCTGCTGGTCTTGTTTATCTTGTTAAAACGGTAAATCAGAAGAAAGCAAGCAAGTCTACTTTTTGGCTTGAATTTGTGATGTATTCTTTAATAAGTACCATTGCCTTTGTTATCCTTTCCCTTGGATTCGAAGCTGCAGGCTATTCATCTACTTATCAATTTGTTGATCAGAATGAACAACAGGTTACAGTAGACTATACGTTACCAGCACTAGCTGGTCCAACGGATGGGCAATATGTAAGTGGGAATGAATTTGGCCCTCTTTTTGAAGCTCCTAGCTGGATGAAGGGAGAGAAAGCTGCTCATAAGCTAAATACGCTCATCTGGTCAATTGTAGGAGGCCTGGTCCTATATGGTCTAATCAGGTTGATTTTACGTAAGCGAATTGGTGCTGCAATTCAACCTGCCCTCAAAAATGTTAATGAAGAACTAGTTGATGAAATTCAATATCGAGCAGTTGCGATTGGATTTCCGGTTTTCACGCTTGGAGCTCTAATCTTCGCGATGATCTGGGCTCAGGCTGCCTGGACGAGGTTCTGGGGGTGGGACCCTAAAGAGGTGTGGGCGCTTGTGACATTCCTCTTTTATGCGGCGTATCTCCATCTACGTCTCTCAAGAGGCTGGCAAGGTGAGAAGTCAGCATGGCTAGCAGTAGTAGGTTTTGTCATCATCATGCTAAACCTCGTTGTTGTAAACCTTGTTATTTCTGGGCTTCATTCTTATGCATAGCAAAGAAAACCTTCACGAATAGTGAAGGTTTTCTTATAAGGTAGGGCAGTTGGTTTATTTGTTCAAAAGGTAGAACATGATAAAAGGAAGACTTATTACGAATACATAGTTTTTATGATATATCGCAAATGGACTTCCCTTACTGGTCTGTAAAGCTAAATACATGATAGAATAGAACACATGAGCTCATGTGGGAGGTAATCTTCTTGGAAAAAGACGCACGAATTTTAGTTGTAGATGATGAAGAGCGTATTCGAAAGTTGCTACGTATGTATCTAGAAAGAGAAAATTATGAAATTGAAGAAGCGGAAAATGGAGAACAAGCACTTGAAATGGCCATCGAAGATGATTTTGATCTCATTTTGCTTGATTTGATGCTTCCGGGAATGGATGGAATAGAAGTTTGTCAGCAAATGCGTGAGCAAAAAGCGACGCCTGTTATTATGTTGACGGCAAAAGGCGAAGAAGCCAATCGCGTTCAAGGATTTGAAGTTGGAGCAGATGACTATATTACGAAGCCATTTAGTCCGAGGGAAGTCGTTCTCCGCGTAAAGGCATTGCTTAGAAGGTCGTCAACGACAAAATTTCTACAAACAGAAACAACAACAAAAAATGTAATCGTATTTCCGCACTTAACCATTGATCATGATGCACATCGTGTCCTAGCAGAGGAACAAATTATTAATTTAACACCTAAAGAGTATGAGCTTTTGTATTATCTTGCAAAAGCGCCTGACAAAGTATTCTCTCGTGAAGAACTGTTGAAAGATGTATGGAATTACGAATTTTTTGGTGATCTTCGTACTGTAGATACTCATGTGAAACGACTTAGAGAAAAGTTGAATAAAGTTTCTCCAAAAGCTGCTGCAATGATTTCAACAGTTTGGGGTGTAGGGTATAAGTTTGAGGCTGTTAAAGAGTAATGATTTGGAGAAGTGTTGTAGGTAAGCTTTGGCTTACTATTATCCTGTTAGTTGCATTTGTACTATCGATCTTAACCATTTTATTACTTCAATTTTTTGAGGATTTTCATGTGGAAAAAGAAGCCGAACAGATGGAGAGACTAGCAAATAAAGTGGCTTCTGTTATCGAGAGATATGATGATCGAGATCAAGCGCTTGAAACTGCCTGGGAAATCACAGATTTTTACCCGACAGGGGTGATGATCATTGATAAAGAAGAAAGCGGAGAATTATGGTATTCACCAAACTCACACGGTTTACCGCAATTACCATTGGAAGTTTTTAAAGATGATCCAATTCTTAATGGCGTTTTTACTGAGAGAGAGACGGTTGTAAAACAAGGTGATTTTGAAACAAATCTAAATCCAGAGTCACATAATGAGCTACTAATCGTGGGAGTACCTATGGAAGTTGATGGCGAAAATGATAGCGCGGTATTTCTATATCAATCACTTGATGTTATTGCGAAGACAACCAGTCAAGCCCGTAATTTAATCTACATAGCTGCTGGAATTGCCATTGTTTTAACAACCATTTTTGCATTTTTCTTATCAACTCGCATCACTGCCCCATTATTGAAGATGAGAGAAGCTGCTACCCAGGTTGCGAAAGGAAAATTTGATACAAAAGTACCAATGGTTACTCATGATGAAATCGGAGAACTCTCTGTCGCTTTTAATCGGATGGGCAGACAATTAAATAACTATGTTACCGCTTTAAATCAGGAAAAGGAACAGCTTTCCAGTATATTGAGCAGCATGGCTGATGGCGTCATAACGTTTGATAAAACTGGGGCGATATTAAGTACGAACCCCCCTGCTGAGCGATTTCTAAAAGCGTGGTACTACGAACAGGGGATGGAAGAAGATCCCGAAAAAGAAGTGCCAGAAGATATTAACGAATTGTTCAGTTTGGTCGTTATGCTTGAGCGGGAACAGCTAACTGAAGTGGAATTGCAAGGAAGAAGTTGGGTCGTTGTCATGACTCCTCTATATAATCAGTCTACTATTCGTGGTGCAGTTGCCGTATTCCGAGATATGACAGAAGAACGTCGGCTTGATAAATTAAGAAAAGATTTTATTGCGAATGTGTCACATGAGCTACGAACACCAATTGCAATGTTGCAAGGGTATAGTGAGGCGATTGTGGATGACATTGCGAGCAGTGATGAAGAAAAGAAGGAAGTAGCTCAAATTATTTATGACGAGTCTCTAAGAATGGGCAGGCTCGTAAACGAACTGCTTGATCTTGCAAGAATGGAAGCCGGTCACAATGAATTACACTACAGCAGTATTCATTTGCAAGACTTTGGTCAGCGGATTTTAAGGAAGTTTTCTGGTCTTGCCCGAGATCGAGAAGTGAACTTAAAATTCCATGTATCAAATCAAGATCGAATGTTGATGATTGACCCAGATAGAATCGAACAAGTATTAACCAATTTATTGGATAATGCAGTTAGACATACCCCAGGTGGAGGTGAAGTGAGCTTACTGATCACCTCACTTGAAAAAGGTGTGCAATTTGATGTGACAGACACAGGATCAGGGATTCCAGAGGATGATCTTCCGTTTGTATTTGAACGCTTCTATAAAGCAGATAAAGCCCGTACAAGAGGAAGATCAGGTACAGGTCTGGGTCTTGCGATTGCTCGCAACATTGTAGAATCGCACCTAGGTCACATTTCCGTCCACAGCAAAAGTGGAGAAGGCACGACATTCTCCTTCTTTATACCAGAGAAGATTGAGTGACAGGCACCGCTCACATATTGTCGAATTGATGTAAATCAAAGAAGCCTCCGTTTTTTGATATGATCCCCACATAGTAGACAGAGAAAAGAAAGCACATTAAGCTGTCTACTATGGAGGGGATTTTTCTATGGGAGAAATCAGGAAAACATATGATGTGCCATTTAAGAAAAAAGCTGTAGATATGTATCTGAAAGAGGGAATGGGTTACAAAACAGTAGGAAGAGAATTAGAAATTGACCCCAAAATGGTTCGCCGGTGGGTTCAAC
>NZ_JAQQWV010000013.1:0-35217 GCF_028610665.1 Guptibacillus sedimenti | reverse complement strand
ATGCCGAACACGGAAGTTAAGCTCTTCAGCGCCGATGGTAGTTGGGGGATCTCCCCCTGCAAGAGTAGGACGTCGCTGGGCAATGATGAAAGGCGAGAGACCAAATGGTTTCTCGCTTTTTTTGTATTGATTAAGTCTTGAAAACTCGCAAGAGAAAAAAGCTTCATGTGAGACAATCAAAACTTCTTCGAAAGCTACGTAGGGGTGGGAGAAGCAAGAAATTTGAGGAAGCAAGTGATGTCAGACCGGAGTGGATATTTGGGAGATCCATGAGGATCTGGCAGCGCGCAGCTGGCGATCGCCGCTTATCGCGCCCCGTATGAGAACACAGAAGTTAAGCTCTAGCGCCGATGGTAGTTGGGGGATCTCCCCCTGCAAGAGTAGGACGTCGCTGGGCAAAGAAAGAAAGGCGAGAGACCAAATGGTTTCTCGCTTTTTTGTATGGTTTTATAGATGTTTCACTAGCTCAAATCTTTCATTCATGACGCTCGCGGAATTAATCTTAAATTCGCGGAAATATCATGCGAAAGCGCGGAATAAATCCGATTTTCGCGGAATTATTTGAAATACCGCGGAATAATAACGATAAAAACGTAATTCATCTCTATCAATATATAGCATTTATCTTTTTTGAAGAGAATAAATCGAAAATTTCGAACGCTATTTCTTGAAATTAACGCTTAGAAGACGTACAGTTAATGAAAAAGAATTTTATTTAATGGAAGGGGAAAATAAATGGATTTTCATTTCGATACAAAAGCCGTACGTTTTCCAAGAAAGCCGAAAGCCGATACAGCAAGTAAAGTCCAGCCGATTTATCAAACCTCTGCATTTGTGTTTGAGGATCTCGATGATTTGGAATCATTTTATGAAGGTAAAAAAGACTATTTGTACACACGCGTTAGTAATCCGAATACAGATGATCTAGGAATGGGTGTAGCAGACCTCGAGGGTGCTCCTAAGGGTATTGCGACTTCTTCGGGCTTATCTGCTATTCTTGCGGGGGTGCTTTCCGTTGTCAAAGCTGGCGATCACATTGTCGCATGTGAAGATCTTTACGGAGGAACCTATTCGCTTTTTCATGGAGAACTTCCTGACTTCGGAATAGAAGTCTCTTTTGTGGATTTTACAGACAAAGAAGAAATTGAGAGTGCGATACGACCAAATACGAAATTGCTTTATACTGAATCTGTCACAAACCCTCTATTAAGAGTCGAGGATTTGGACTTTCTGAAAAATCTTGGCCAAAAACATAAACTTGTTACTATGGTAGACAATACGTTTGCTACACCTTATCTTCTTCAGCCTTACCAACTAGGAATTGATCTTGTTGTACATAGTGCAACAAAATATATTGGCGGTCATAGTGATGTAACAGCAGGTGTACTAGTAGGAAGAGAAGATCTGATGGCCAAGGCAAAAGCCAAAGTGATTAACCTTGGAGCTAATCTTAGTCCATTTGAAGCATGGCTAGGTTGCCGTGGGTTAAAAACGATGAGTGTACGAATGGAACGTCACGTGAGGAATGCAGCTATCCTTGCAAGTGAATTAAAAAATATTAACGGGATTAAAAATGTTTATTATCCTGAATATGTAGCTGAAAGAGGTTCGGGAGCTATGGTTTCCATTGAGCTAGATGATGAAACCGATGTGAAAACATTCTTCAAGTCACTAGGATGGGTAAAGATTATACCGACTCTGGCAGGGTTAGATACAACGGTTTCTTATCCGATTGCTACTTCCCACAGAACAGTACCAGAAGATACTAGACAGAAGCTTGGAATCAATAAACAGCTCGTTCGCATTTCTGTAGGAATTGAAAACGAAAATGATATTGTTGATGCATTCAAAAATGCTGTAGAGAAATCCCTGTAACAGGGGTTTTTTTCTTTTGTTTCTAATGCTTGCATTCATTACATTTATCTGGTATAGTATTACTTGTGTCCATATGACATACTAATTCATGTCATAACATGCACAGCCTTATGAAGCAGGTGCAGTATATTTATACTTATATCGTCGCGGGGTGGAGCAACGAGCGTTACATCTACGAATCAACATCGAGTTGTTTCGACGGATACGCATCGAAGCATAACCTTGTAGAGGAAGAAACAGTGCACAGCCTTATGAAGCAGGTGCAACATATTTATATTTACATCGTCGCGGGGTGGAGCAGTTCGGTAGCTCGTTGGGCTCATAACCCAAAGGTCGCAGGTTCAAATCCTGCCCCCGCAACCAAAAATTTACCTACGTCGATTAATCTTCCTTGTTAAATTTTTATTGTAGTCCCTTTAGGGGCAACCTAAACTGATAACTTGGTATTATTTCTCACAATCGTAAGTGTACAGTGTTCAAACATTACATACTGGTCTCGTGGTGTAGCGGTTAACATGCCTGCCTGTCACGCAGGAGATCGCGGGTTCGATTCCCGTCGAGACCGCCATTTTTTCAAGAGCGATTGGATCGCTTTTTTTTTATACTTAAATTTATGTACCCTTCTAAATATCAGAAGAAAATATAAGTTTTTTGAAACAAATATGTGAATTTGTTGTCAAGTAAGATAAACTGATAGAAAAAGCACCTTAGGATGAAATTCCTAAGGTTTTTTTATAAAATAGAAAGAGAGATGAGTGTGGTGAAAGATGAATTTGCGTTTATTCAATCCATTACGCCAGCTTATACATTTCGAAAAGAATTGATTCAAGGAATTGGAGACGATGCGGCTCTTTATCACATTGAATCAGAATGGGATGAAATCGCCTGTACCGATACTATGGTCGAAGGCATCCATTTTAAGAAGAGTACGTTATCCCCTTTTCAAACCGGTCGAAAAGCGCTTGCTGTTAATATAAGTGATATTGCTGCAATGGGTGGTATTCCGATGTTTTATCTTGTATCGATTTCTGTGCCACAAACGGGATGGTCATCTAAACAGCTAAAAGAAATATACAAGGGGATTAAAGAGATCGGCGACCTTTATGAGATGGACATGATTGGTGGCGATACAGTATCTACGAGAGGCGATCTTCATATTGCTATTACTGTTATCGGTAAAGTCGAAAAAGGACGTAAACTTCTTAGGAGTAATGCGAAGGCAGGTGACGTCGTATTTCTTACTGGACCTGTGGGTGGTTCGGCTGCTGGACTTTCTTCATTACTTAAGGGTGAGGGCAGTGATGGAGCATATGTTCAGTTCCACCAGGATCCCCATCCTCGTGTCAAACAAGGGCGTATTCTCGCTAAGAGTGAATATCGCATTTCGTTAAACGACGTGAGTGACGGAATAGCAAGTGAGTCACACGAGATTGCAGAAGCAAGTGACGTTTCCATTGTCCTTAATCAAGACGCGATCCCGGCACCTGAAGGGTTTGAGGCATATTCCTCTTTCCAAAGGTTAGAATGGATGTTAAATGGCGGAGAAGATTATGAATTGATCGGCACTGTTGCGGAGGATGACTGGGCAAAAGTGGTAGAACTTTTTCAAGAACACCAGGAATCCATCTATAAAATTGGCCATGTAGAAGATAAAGGAACAAGTGTATGGATGAGTTATAAAGATCAAAAATTTAAATTGGACAAGAAGGGTTACAATCACTTCTCGTCTAAAGAATAGGTGATGAACATGAGTGGATATGCTTTCATCATGAAATCTCCAGAAGAAACGATGGCGTTTGGCAGGAAGCTTGCTGAGAAGCTAAAGCCAGGCTGTGTATTAACACTTGAAGGAGATTTAGGTGCTGGCAAGACAACCTTTACGAAGGGAATCGGAAAGGGGTTAGGGGTTACGAAAATAGTGAATAGCCCTACCTTTACGATTATAAAAGAATATGAAGGAAACATTCCTCTTTTTCACATGGATGCTTATCGTCTTGAAGAGAGTGATGAGGACCTTGGTTTTAGCGAATACTTTGAAGGAGAAGGCGTGACAGTAGTCGAATGGGCAAAATTCATTCAGGATATGCTGCCAGAACAGCTCCTCAGAGTAGAAATTTATCATCAAAGAGATTCAGAACGTCGGCTTATCTTAAGACCATTTGGTTCTTTCTATGAGTCGTTATGTAAGGAGTTGCAACATGAAAGTACTAGCCATTGATTCTTCGAACTACTGTATGGGTGTTTCCATTATGGTGGATGGCACAGTTGTCGGAGAACTGATAACAAATATAAAGAAAAACCATTCGGTTCGGTTAATGCCAGCTGTTGAGCAACTGTTAGAAGAAGTTCAGGTGAAGCCTGCTGACCTTGATCGAATCGTAGTGGCAAAAGGACCGGGTTCATATACAGGACTGCGCATTGGCATTAGCATTGCTAAGACGTTAGCGTGGACGTTATCCAAACCTCTTGTCGGAGTGTCTAGTTTAGAAGTACTGGCGCAGAATGGGCGTTATTTCTCTGGAGCCATCGTTCCATTTTTTGATGCAAGACGCGGACAAGTGTATATGAGTGTGTATAAAGCGAATGGAATAGAAGTTGAAAGAGAAACGGAAGATCAGATTGTGCTATTTGAAGAGTGGCTTCAGGAAAATAAAGATCGATATGAGCGTTTTTTATTTATTAGCGGAGATCTAACTATGCACAAAGAAGGAATTGAAGCAATATTAGGTGACAAAGCAGTGTTCGCACCCTCGAGTAGTTTAAATGCTAGGCCTGCTGATCTTGCAAGGTTAGGGGCAAGTCATGAACCGGTGGAAGATGTTCATCAGTTTACACCAAACTATGTAAGAATGGCTGAAGCTGAAGCAAAGTGGCTAGCTTCACAGAAAAAGTAGGGGATTTGCGATGAATGATACGGTATCGTTTCGATCGATGACCATTGAAGATATTGAGGCTGTGATGCGGATTGAGCACGCAACTTTTCCAACACCATGGAGCAGATCTGCTTTTTATAATGAAATCGTCATAAATCATTTCGCGACTTATCTTCTACTGGAAGTTGGAGAAGAAGTAGCAGGCTATTGCGGGGTATGGGTCATTATTGATGAGGCGCATATTACGAATATCGCTCTTCATCCAGAGTATCGTGGGATGAAACTAGGAGAAGCGCTCCTAAACAAAGCAATTCATTTTGCAAAATCACGCGGGGCATTAAAAATAACGCTTGAGGTTCGCGTGTCGAATATCGTAGCGCAAAATCTATATCGGAAATTTGGTTTTGAAGAAGGCGGCATTCGCAAAAATTATTACACAGATAATCAAGAGGATGCGCTAGTAATGTGGGTGAATTTAAATGGAAAATAAACATGAAATTATTTTAGGAATTGAAACAAGCTGCGATGAAACAGCAGTTGCGATCGTAAAAGATGGGAAAGAAGTATTAGCGAACGTGGTGGCGTCTCAGATTGAAAGTCATAAACGTTTTGGAGGCGTCGTCCCTGAAATTGCTTCAAGGCATCATGTGGAGCAAATGACATTGATTCTTGAAGAAGCTTTAAATGAAGCAGGACTTACAATGGATGAGATTGATGGCATTGCTGTGACAGAGGGACCTGGACTTGTGGGAGCACTCTTAATCGGTGTAAATACAGCAAAAGCGCTAGCTTTCGCTCACCAGAAGCCACTAATCGGTACTCATCATATTGCAGGGCATATTTATGCCAATCAGCTTGTAGCAGAGTTAACTTATCCACTGCTAGCGCTGGTAGTGTCTGGTGGACATACGGAGCTTGTTTATATGCCGTCTGAAGGTGAGTTTGAGGTAATCGGTGAAACACGTGATGACGCAGCTGGAGAAGCTTATGATAAAGTCGCAAGAACGCTACAGCTTCCTTACCCTGGAGGACCACATATTGATCGGTTGGCAGCAGAAGGAGAACCATCAGTTCCACTGCCTCGTGCCTGGCTTGAAAAAGGGTCATATGATTTTAGCTTTAGTGGTTTGAAATCGGCGGTTATTAACACTGTTCATAACGCGAAACAACGTAACGAAGAACTGAAACCGGGGGATCTTGCGGCAAGTTTTCAGGCTTCTGTTGTCGAAGTACTGGTTACGAAAACGTTGCGAGCGGCTGAAGAGTATGACGTGAAACAAGTTCTTCTTGCTGGTGGTGTAGCAGCAAACAAAGGCCTAAGAGGTTCTTTAATAGAAGCTTTTGAAGGCAGCGGTAGAGAGCTTGTGATTCCACCATTGTATTATTGTACGGATAATGCTGCGATGATTGCAGCTGCTGGAACGATCGCTTATCGAAAAGGAAAACGTTCTAGCCTTCAACTTAACGCAAATCCGGGATTAGAACTGGGAATCTAATCCCGGTTTTTTTGTTATAAAGCATCTAATTGTCGTTTGGGTTGAATGTGAAAGAGGATGTTAATAAGAACAGTTATCAACAACCAAGTGAATAGTGTGGACATTATAAGAGAAAGCTTAATCCAATGAGGTTCTCTTGAATTGTGGATAACTAGTTAGTGTCTTGTTGATAATGTTAATAATTTTTAGAAAATGAGGTTTGTCAGCTATTCAATTGTGCATAAGTGTGTGGATAGTGTGAATATGTCGGAAAATTCTTGCCTAATAAAAAAACAGTCCACAGTGGACTGTTTTTTATTAGGCTTCCTGTAATTGTTCCCATTCTTCCATGAGTATTTCCGTCACATGCCGCAAATGATCCATTTCTTCATTTAACTTCATTACTTTTTCATGATCTTCGAAGACGTCTGGAATACATAGCTCTTCTTCGATTGCAGCAATGCGTAATTCAGCGTCATCCACTTCTTTTTCAATCTCTTCAATTCGTCGGAGCATTTGACGTTCTTGGCGTTTTGTTTCTTTATCTTGCTTAAAGCTAGATTTACCAGATGAAAGAGATTGAGTAACTTCATTATTTTGTTGTTCAAGCGCTGCAAGTTCAGCAAGTTCCTGCTTTTTTTCAATATAATAATCATAGTCACCTAGATAAGGTGTAACACCATCCGTTGAAAGTTCGATAACACGCGTTGCGATTCTGTTAATAAAGTATCGATCATGTGAGACAAATAGGATTGTACCTGGGAACTGAATCAGCGCGTCTTCCAGTATTTCTTTGCTATCAAGGTCAAGATGGTTTGTTGGCTCATCCAGAATGAGAAGATTGGATTTCTTCATCATTAATTTGGAGAGAGCAAGGCGGCCTTTTTCGCCACCACTTAAATCAGAAACGTTCTTCAACACATCATCGCCGGTAAATAAGAAGCGACCCAGTACGGCGCGAATATCCTTCTCATCAGTAAGAGGGAAATCATCCCAAAGTTCTTTTAAAACGGTCTTGTTCGAGTGGAGATTGGTTTGTTCTTGGTCATAAAAACCGATTTGAACATTGCTTCCGTAATGAATATCGCCATCGAGTAGTGTCTCCCCTGATACGATTGCTTTTAGCAATGTTGATTTCCCTATTCCGTTCGGACCTACAAGAGCGACACTTTCTTGTCGCTTTAAATCAAATGTTAGGTTATCGTTTATGACATTGTTAGGGTATCCGATGGATAATTCTCTCAGTGTTAGGACATCGTTACCTGTCTGTTTATCAATACCAAATGTAATGTTGGCTGATTTTTCATCGCCTTTAGGCTTATCAAGACGTTCCATCCGATCGAGTTGTTTGCGACGACTTTGTGCACGTTTCGTTGTTGAAGCGCGCACAATGTTTTTCGCAACAAAGTCTTCTAGCTTCGCAATTTCTTTTTGTTGTTTCTCAAACTCCTTAAGTTGCTGCTCATAACGCTGTTCTTTTTCATCAAGATAGTAACTATAGTTACCTTCAAAACGTTCCGCACGGTGTCTAGAAATCTCGTACACTTTAGTTACAATTTTATCGAGGAAATAACGATCGTGAGAGACAATTAATAAGGCACCAGAATAGTTTTGAAGGTAGCCTTCAAGCCATGTAAGTGTTTCAATATCTAGATGGTTTGTCGGTTCATCTAGAATAAGTAGCTCAGGTTTTGTAAGCAAAAGCTTTCCGAGAGCGAGTCGTGTCTTTTGTCCACCGCTAAGCGTTGAGATTTTTGTACTGTAATCAAAATCTTTAAAGTTAAGTCCGTGTAATACGGTACGAATGTCTGCTTCGTACTTATAACCACCTTGATCTTTAAAGGCAACTTGAAGCTCATCATATTCTTTTAAAATTCGCTCGTATTCAATCTGATTTTCGTAAACTTTTGGATTACCCATCTTTTGTTCATATTGCCTAAGTTCTAATTCCATCTTTTGAAATCTTTCAAAGACGCTTAGCATTTCATCCCAGATCGAAAGTCCAGATTCGAGTCCAGTGTCTTGCGCCATATAACCAACAGCTACATCTTTTGGTTTAATAATATCGCCTGAATCATATGAAAGTTGCCCGGTTATCATCTTTAGCAGAGTAGATTTACCAGCGCCGTTCCGCCCTACAAGCGCAACGCGGTCTCGTGATTGTACTTCTAATTTAATATTCGATAAAATGGTATCAGCACCAAATGATTTAGTGAGTCCATTTACTTGCAATACGATCATGTTCGTTCACCTCTATTTCCTTCCTTATATCCGTGAAAAGCGGGTTGTAAGGATAAGCTGATCTCCTCGTGTATCACCGATCGTTCGGCATTATCCGACGTTCCCTTAAGTTTACCGCAGAGAGGACAAGCTGAGCAACTAAACGAATGTTCATGACTTAACAAAAAAAGTCATCAAAAAAACAGCAAAATCGCAAGAAATGGTGTATAGTCACAAGTAGCAGCAATATCCTTCAATCATCTCAGTATGAGGAAAGGGGCAAACATGAGTTCATTTACTCACTTTAATGAAGAAGGCCGAGCAAGAATGGTCGATATTACTGATAAAACTCCCTCTGTTCGAACGGCTACCGCACGTACGAGCGTTCAGGTGAGTGAACCAATTTATTCAGGTATCCAAGCGGGAACGATGAAAAAAGGCGATGTACTTCAAGTCGCTCAAATTGCCGGCATTATGGCAGCAAAAAAAACATCTGATCTCATCCCTATGTGTCATCCGATAGCGCTTTCTGGCGTTGACCTTCATTTTGACTGGCAGGATCATTCCCCATCTTATGAGCTGATCATCGAGGCTCATGTGAAAACGAGCGGGAGTACTGGCGTTGAAATGGAAGCGCTGACGGCAGCATCCGCGGCGGCACTAACTGTTTATGATATGTGCAAAGCGGTGGATAAAGGCATCGTTATCGGGGAAACCTATCTTGTTACGAAAACAGGAGGTAAAAGCGGGGATTATACGCGCGAATAAGGTGACGATGGAGCGCGGAGATCAATATGGAGGTAGTGTATGGATATTGATCAAACAAAAATTCCGCAGGCGACAGCAAAAAGACTGCCGCTCTATTATCGATATTTAAAAAATCTAAGTGCATCTGGAAAACAGCGTGTTTCCTCAGCAGAACTTAGTGATGCCATTAAGGTAGACTCCGCTACAATCCGCAGAGATTTCAGCTATTTTGGTGCTCTTGGTAAAAAAGGGTATGGGTACAACGTCCATTATTTGTTATCCTTTTTTAGTAAGACCCTTGATCAGGATGAAACGACTAAGGTTGCGCTGATTGGCGTAGGTAATCTTGGAACTGCCTTTCTACATTACAATTTTATAAAAAATAATAATACAAAAATTGAGCTCGCTTTTGATGCTGATTCCGAAAAAGTCGGACAGGAAATTGGCGGAGTACCCGTTTATCATATTGATGAATTTCAAAAGCGACTTAAAGAAAATGACGTATCAGTTGTTATTTTAACTGTCCCTGTCCATGTCGCTCAGTCAATTGCCGATCAAATGGATGAGACAGGCATCAAAGGAATATTAAATTTTACCCCAGCTCGTTTAACAGTTCCGGATCATATACGAGTGCATCATATTGATCTAGCAGTCGAATTACAAGCACTCGTCTATTTCATGAAGCATTATCCAGTATAACGACATGATAAGGAGGTGACACGCATGGGAATGGGTGGCGCAAGTATCGCATTAGTTGCCGTGGTTGCTTTGATAATATTCGGACCGAAGAAATTACCTGAGCTAGGTAAAGCAGCAGGTAACACGCTTCGTGAGTTTAAAAACGCAACAAAAGGTTTAGCGGATGATGACGATGAACCAAATGATAAGAAAAATAACGACAAGTAATCGGTTAGGACGGATAGTGAATGGAGGATCAGAAGCAATCCATCTATGATCATTTAGAGGAATTAAGAAAACGGGTTATTATTACTGTCGTTTTCTTAATTCTTTCCTTTATTGCGGGGCTGTTTCTGGCTAAGCCAGTCATTGTGTTCCTGCAGCATGCTCCTGAAGCGCAGGGTATACCGATGAACGCGTTTCATCTGACTGACCCATTAAAAGTGTATTTCAGCTTCGCCTTTTTAATTGCTTTTATTATGACATCACCACTAGCGCTCTACCAGCTCTGGGCGTTTATATCACCCGGCTTGTTTGAACATGAACGCAAAGTAACATTATCTTATATACCAGCGGTGTTCATTTTATTTCTTGGCGGCGTTTCCTTTTCCTATTTTGTACTCTTTCCATTTGTGATCGATTTTGTGGGGAACCTTGCACAAAGCCTAAACATTCAAGAGATGTATGGAGCGAATCAATATTTTAGCTTCTTGTTTCAGTTAACACTGCCTTTTGGATTTGTCTTTCAGTTGCCTGTCATCGTTCTTTTCTTTACAAGGCTTGGTATGTTAAATCCAGCAATGCTTGTACAGATTAGAAAGTATGCGTACTTTGTCCTTCTCGTTATAGCGGGGATGATTACACCACCTGAAATTATTTCACATCTTATGGTAACTGTACCGCTTTTACTACTTTACGAATTTAGTATTATTGTGTCCCGATATGGTTATCGGAAGAGGTTACAGGCTGAAGCAAAAAGAATTCTTGAGGAAGCTCAGGAAGAAGGAAATCAATAAATGCAAAACAAAAAGCGGTAGGAATTCCTACCGCTTTTTGTTTTCATCTTTTTTCTTAAGTTGTGTGATCCGTTTTCTAAGGACGAAAAAACGAATGGCATATACGAAATCCACTGTGGCAAGAACCATCAGTAGAATTGTATAAAAGCTCCACATTTCGCCGTTACTACTAGCACTTTGGATCGCAAGGTACGTAAAGAGCGACCCGAGTCCTAGATAGAAAAAACCCATAATAGTTGGTGAGAGTTTCATGAAAAGAGTCCTCCAATAAACGATTGCGTCTGATTAAGCTGCTTTTCCATCTCCATAATATCATCAGCAAAATAGACGTTAATTAACACAACAAATGTATTCATTGTCATGTGTGCAATAATCGGTACGATCAGACGCTTTGTTTTCACATATAGAAAGGCAAAGGTTAGACCCATTGCTGTATAGATGAGTATGTGGGAAAAGTCAAAGTGAATCGCTGCAAATATAACTGAGCTAAGAATGCCGGCGATCCAGAAGTTAAATCGTTTGTATAATGATCCGAAAATAACTTTTCGAAAAACGATTTCTTCAAGAATTGGTCCAATAATGGACGTTACAATGATAAAAATAGGGGAAGCCTTTGCCACTTCAATAAGCATTTCTGTGTTCTCAGAACCAGGATCAATGCCAAATACATTCATCTCGATCATAGCTGCAATAATTTGGGAAGCATAGGCCATAAATACGCCTAGCACACTCCAGCCGACTGCCTGGCCAGGTGAAACGCGAGCAGAGCGTTCAAATGGAACATCAGGAGTGGAGCGTAGAAGAAACAACATAATAATTAGGGCAGTAAGAAAACTAAAAACTGACCAGGTAACAATGGGATCAGCGACGTTAAGTTGCTGAAGTAAAGGAACGCCTACAACCCCTGAAAGCTGCATGACAATATAGGTAATCAGTATAGTCCAATAGTGTTTGGCCAAGAATCATTACTCCTTTAAATGGTTTGCATGCCTTATAAGGCACTTGCATACTCGTACTAGTTTAACACACTTTGAAAAGGGAATGCCGTTCATAAGACTTCATAAATTGTTTAGAACCGTTAAAGCGAAACTTATCGAAAAGCAGGCCAGAAGTCTTAGTATTTTATGTCAGATCGTGACGAGTAGGTAAGAAAAGAAAAAACTGAAAAAAAAATCAACTTTACTACTTGCAAAAGGATACTGAATTATTTATTATATACATGTGTTAGCACTCGATGATGGTGAGTGCTAAAAACGAATCAAACCATAATTTCCATCTGAGGAGGGTGTTTGAGTTGTTAAAGCCTTTAGGTGATCGAGTAGTCATCGAACCAATTCAATTAGAAGAAAAAACGTCTAGTGGGATCGTGCTTCCGGATTCTGCGAAAGAAAAGCCACAAGAAGGTCGCGTCGTATCTGTAGGTAGCGGTGCACTAACTGATGGTGGAGAGCGTGTTGCGCTTGAAGTATCAGAAGGCGATGCTGTTATTTACAGTAAATACGCTGGTACTGAAGTAAAGTATGACGGTAAAGAGTATCTAATCCTTCGTGAGAATGACATTCTTGCAGTTGTAGGTAAGTAAACACAAAAATAAAAGCACTACATACATTTAGGAGGGTAACAAATGGCAAAAGATATTAAGTTCAGTGAAGAAGCCCGTCGCGCAATGCTTCGCGGTGTTGATTCTCTTGCGAACGCAGTTAAAGTTACACTCGGACCAAAAGGACGTAACGTTGTCCTCGAGAAGAAATTCGGATCTCCACTTATCACGAATGATGGTGTAACGATCGCGAAAGAAATCGAGCTTGAAGATGCATTCGAAAATATGGGTGCGAAGCTAGTAGCAGAAGTAGCGAGCAAAACGAACGATGTTGCCGGTGACGGTACAACAACTGCAACCGTTCTTGCACAAGCTATGGTACGCGAAGGTCTTAAAAACGTAGCATCTGGTGCGAACCCAATGGTTATCCGTAAAGGTATCGAGAAAGCTACGAGAGCTGCTGTTGAAGAGCTCAAAAACATTTCTAAGCCAATCGAAGGCAAAGAGTCAATCGCACAGGTTGCGTCTATCTCTGCTGCTGACGAAGAAGTAGGTCAATTGATCGCTGAAGCAATGGAGCGCGTTGGTAACGACGGCGTTATCACTGTTGAAGAATCAAAAGGATTTGCTACTGAGCTTGAAGTAGTAGAAGGTATGCAGTTCGACCGTGGATATGCATCTCCATACATGGTAACAGATTCCGACAAAATGGAAGCTGTTCTAGAAGATCCTTACATCCTTATTACGGATAAGAAGATCGCTAGTATTCAAGATGTACTTCCTGTACTTGAGCAAGTTGTTCAACAAGGTAAACCACTTCTTATGATTGCTGAAGACGTTGAAGGTGAAGCTCTTGCAACACTCGTTGTGAACAAGCTTCGCGGAACGTTTAATGCAGTAGCTGTTAAAGCTCCTGGCTTCGGTGATCGTCGTAAAGCGATGCTTGAAGACATCGGTACACTAACTGGCGCTGAAGTGATCACTGAAGATCTTGGTCTTGACCTTAAACAAGCGAACATCACTCAGCTTGGTCGCGCTTCTAAAGTTGTTGTAACGAAAGAAAATACAACAATCGTTGAAGGCTCTGGCGAAACAGACAAGATTGCTGGTCGCGTAAACCAAATCAAAGCTCAGCTAGAAGAAACAACTTCTGAGTTCGATAAAGAAAAGCTTCAAGAACGTCTTGCTAAACTTGCTGGCGGCGTAGCTGTCATTAAAGTTGGTGCGGCAACTGAAACTGAATTGAAAGAGCGTAAACTTCGCATTGAAGATGCTCTTAACTCAACTCGCGCAGCGGTTGAAGAAGGAATTGTATCCGGTGGTGGTACAGCACTAGTGAACGTCGTTAAGGCTGTTCAAGCTGTTGAAGCTACTGGTGACGAAGCTACTGGCGTTAAGATTGTTCTTCGTGCTCTTGAAGAGCCAATCCGTCAGATCTCTCACAACGCTGGTCTTGAAGGATCTGTTGTGGTTGAACGCCTTAAAGGCGAGAAAATCGGTATTGGCTTCAACGCCCTTACTGGTGAATGGGTAAACATGGTTGACGCTGGTATCGTTGACCCAACTAAAGTAACTCGTTCTGCTCTACAAAATGCAGCATCTGTATCTGCAATGCTTCTTACAACAGAAGCAGTTATCGCTGATAAGCCTGAGGAAAATGCAGGCGGCGGCATGCCTGATATGGGCGGCATGGGTGGAATGGGCGGTATGGGCGGCATGATGTAATTCATGCTCCCATCTGCTCAGAATATCTGAGTGAATGAAAAGCTTCCTCCAGTTTTAGGACTGGGGGGAGCTTTTTTATGTTTTATGTGCATTAAATGTGAGAAGGAATAAATCACATCCTATTCTGTCTATATAACAAAAAACACTTGTAACAGTAAGTCTATCAGTATAAAATAAAACAACAGGTCATCTGATGACTTGTTGTTTTATCACCTCAACTGAAAGCGCTAACAAATGTGAAACTATGTAAACGGAGGAATGTTGATGTTACTACTTGTTGCTTTAAGTGCCATTTTAGCCCCATTTATCTTTTTAGTGCTCCTTCGAATGCCTGCTAAGAAAGGAATGTTCTTCAGTTCGTTAATTGTTATTATTTTAGCTTTTTTTGTTTGGGGAGTAGAGGGAGAGGTTATAGTTGCATCTGTTTTGGAAGGATCGCATAAGGCGTTAACCATCTTATTTATTTTGTTCGGTGCGATCGTTTTATTAAATACACTTCGTCATACAGGTGCTGTGAATCGAATTAATCAAGGGTTTCGAAATATATCAACAGACATGCGAGTGCAAAATGTTATCGTGGCTTTTTTATTCGGTGCATTAATCGAGGGTGCTGCAGGATTTGGTACTCCAGCGGCGCTCACCGGACCGCTGTTAGTAGCGTTAGGTTTTACCCCAATGGCAGCAGCGGCAATTGCTCTCATTGCAGATAGTTCAGCGGTATCTTATGGTGCTGTCGGTACGCCAATTCAAGTGGGACTTAGTAATCTACCAGACGCAGGTTTATCTTTTTATCAAGATATCGGTGTTCAAATTGCTTTCTTCGATTTATTTGCGGGTACCTTCATTCCGTTTATATTAGTCGTTGTTCTAACCGTTTTTTTTGGTAAGAAGAAGAGTTGGAAAGATGCAATTGAAATGCTCCCTTGGACATTATTGATCGGAATTACTTATACGTCTTCTGCTTATCTCTATGCTGTATTGTTCGGTCACGAGTTTGTTGCCATCTTAGCTTCTCTTACCGGGTTAGTCGTAGCGACACTCACGGCAAAGAAAGGTTTTTTGCTTCCGAGATCTTCATGGCAAGAAGCACTTCAAGAAGATTTTGTTATTGACGAAAAAGGCTCCAAGATGGGCTTAGCATCAGCGTGGTCTCCTTACTTGATTATTGTTGCGCTATTGTTAATGACTCGAATTGTGCCTGCCGTAAAAGACTTTACGTTAAGTTGGGTGGACTTGACGTGGACGAATATTTTAGGTGTTGAAGGCATTACTTCCAAGTGGCAAGTATTGTATTCACCGGGAACTGTGCTCGTACTTGCAACGATTTTAGCGGTACTCATTCAACGAAAATCATTCCGGAATTTTTCAGCTGCTGCAAAGGAATCAATTATATCGATGAAAGATGCAGCGTTAGCTTTAATCGCCACATTGGCTCTTGTGCAAGTGTTTACAAATTCAGGAATGAATATGAACGATCTGATGAGCATGCCTCAATACATAGCTCAAACCTTGGCGAGTGGGTTTGGTTCCATGTGGGTGCTCGCAGCTCCATTTCTTGGAGAATTGGGAGCGTTTATTACAGGGAGTGCGACAGTATCGACACTCACGTTTTCTCCCATTCAATATAGCATTGCGAAAGAGACGGGACTCGCAAAGGATACAATTCTATCGCTTCAAGTTATTGGGGCTGCCGCTGGTAATATGATTTGTGTTCATAACGTTGTTGCAGCAGGAACTGTGGTTGGACTTTCTGGAAAAGAGGGAGATATTATTCGAAAAACGATTTTACCAGCCTTGCTATACGGACTTCTCGTAGGGGTAGCTGCTTTATTCATGACAGTACTGTTTTAATTGCTTCATCACTTTTCCAATTCTTTTATTTAGAGTAAAATAAAAGTAACACACGATGGGAAGTTGGAGGGAAAATGGTGGAATACAAACCGATTCGATCGAAAAAGATTTATGAACAAGTCGCAGATTCTCTACTCGAATCGCTGAAAAATGGGACATTGAAGTCAGGAGATAAGCTTGATAGCGTGGAAGTTTTGGCAAAAAACTTTAATGTCGGAAGGTCGGCTATTCGAGAGTCGTTAAGTGCGCTTCGGGCAATGGGCATTCTTGAAATGCGACAGGGAGAAGGAACGTATGTGAAGTCCTTTGACGCCTCACGTTTTTCACTTCCAGTATCAGTTGCATTTTTAATGAAATCAGAAGATCTGCAAGAACTATTGGAAGTAAGGAAGATACTTGAAGTAGGTGCAGCTGGGGCAGCGGCAGCTTCATATAAGAGTGAAGATCTATCCCCGATGAGAGATGCAATCGGGAAGATGGAAGAGGCAAAAGGTAGTGGTGAAATCGGGGATCAGGCTGATTTAGCGTTTCATATGGCGCTGGTCAAAGCGAGTCACAATCAAATGCTGATTAACTTAATGAACAGTGTTTCTGAAATTATGATGCAGGCGATGCGAGAAACGCGTAAATTGCTGCATACTCCGGAAGGGACAGAACGCTTGTTACAAGAACATCAAAGAATATTAGATGCAATCGAAACTCGTGATGAGGATAAAGCTCGAGAAGCAATGTTAGCACATCTTAACAATGTAGAAGAGTCGTTAGCTAATTTTATGAAGTAAAGGGATCTGATTTAGGCAGTTTCCTTTTTATTTCGTTTAGTCATCTGATGACCTTATGTCTAAAGGGGAGGTATTATCATGAAAGTTTCTTTATTTATTACTTGTTTATGTGACACGTTCACACCTGATGTTGGGAAGGATACGGTGGAACTGTTAGAGCGCTTTGGGTGTGAAGTCAATTTTCCAGCTGGACAGACGTGCTGTGGGCAACCTGCTTATAATAGTGGGTACAAGAGTGAGTCGGTCAAAGCGATGAAGCAAATGATCAAGGCTTTTGAATCATCCGAATATGTCGTTGGGCCTTCAGGATCTTGCGTACAGATGTTGAAAGAATATCCGAAAGTATTGGCAGAGGAACCGGAGTGGCGTGATAGAGCACGTAACCTATCGGATAAAACGTTTGAATTAACACAGTTTTTGGTTGATGTGCTAAAAGTAAAAGACGTAGGTTCTACATTTACTGGAACGGCAACGTATCATCCTTCCTGTCATATGACGCGTTTGTTAGGCGTTAAGGACGCTCCGAGAATTTTACTAGAAAATGTGAAAGGTCTAAATCTCATTGACCTTCCAATGAAAGAGGACTGCTGTGGGTTTGGTGGAACATTCGCTGTCAAAAATTCGCACATATCCGGGCAGATGGTCCAAGAGAAAGCCGAGCATATTGAAGAAACGCATGCTGACTACTTAATTGGTGGCGATATGGGATGCGTCATGAATATGGGTGGTCGGTTACGAAGAAATGGGCAGGAAGTAAAGTGTCTTCATATCGCACAAGTATTGAACACTCAGTGAGGAGGGGTAGAGATGAGTATTAAAATTGGTCATAAACCTTATGCTGAACGAATTCAAGATGGTCTTAATAATTCCTTTATGAGAAAAGCTGTTTCCAGCGCTCAAGGACGATTTAGGTCAGGACGGTTAAAAGCAGCGGAAGAGCTCGGGGATTGGGAAGATTGGAGAACCCTTGGTGAAGAGATTCGTTCTCACACGATGGAAAACCTGGATTATTATTTGCATCAATTAAGTGAGCAGGTGGAAAAACGAGGCGGGACCGTCTTTTTTGCAGAAACTGCGGCAGAAGCGAACGAATATATTCAGGAGATTGCAAAGAAAAAACAAGCGAAAAAAGTCGTGAAATCAAAATCAATGGTCACTGAAGAAATTGGCTTGAATGAAGCACTCGAAAAAAGCGGCTGTGAAGTTGTTGAATCAGACCTAGGTGAATGGATTTTACAGTTGGACGAGGATCCACCTTCTCATATCGTGACCCCAGCGCTTCATAAAAATAAAGGGCAAATTCGCGAAACGTTTATGAAGAAGAAAGGCTATACTGGTTCGGATGATCCTGTTGAGCTTGCCGCTTTTGCTCGAGAACAATTGCGCCAGGATTTTCTAAAAGCAGATATTGGGATCACCGGGTGTAACTTTGCGGTTGCGGAATCTGGAGCGATTACACTCGTGACGAATGAAGGAAATGCAAGAATGGTTACATCTCTTCCTGATACCCAAATATCTGTCATGGGCATGGAGCGAATTGTGCCAACTTGGGAGGACTTAGAAGTCGTGGTGAGCTTGTTGACTCGTGCAGCTGTAGGACAAAAGCTTACGAGCTATATTACAGCATTAACAGGAACGCGCCTTGAAAATGAAGTAGACGGTCCGGAAGATTTTCACCTTGTGATTGTAGACAATGGACGATCGAAAATACTTGGGACGGAATTTCAATCAGCTCTCCATTGCATTCGCTGTGCTGCCTGTATTAATGCTTGTCCCGTCTATCGTCACGTTGGTGGTCATTCATATGGATCGATTTATCCAGGGCCGATCGGAGCTGTACTAACTCCTTTATTAGATGGGTATGACGATCACAAGGATCTCCCCTATGCTTCGACCTTGTGTGCTGCGTGTACCGAAGCATGCCCTGTCAAAATTCCGCTTCATGAACATTTAATCAGACATCGAGAAATCATTGTGGAACGCGAAAAGATGACGACCAAAGCGGAAAAAATGATGATGATGGGTTTTGCGAAGTGGGCTTCCACACCAGCGGCCTATAAATTATCGACGAAAATGGCTAGAACAACGCTGAAACCCTGGACAAAAGATGATTTTATCGAAAAAGGTCCTGGTCCAATGAAAGGCTGGACGGAGCAAAGAGATTTCCCAGCCCCATCGAAGGAACGTTTCCGCGATTGGTATCAAAAACGACAGCAAAGGAGTGATCAGTGATGGCCATTCATAACCGTGAAAGGTTTTTGAATAACCTGGCTGAGCAACTTGGTCGAACGCGACGAACGGAAGTGGAATCACCTGTCTATTCTGTTCACCCGCAGGAGCGAGTGTTTCAAGGGGCAACTCAAGATGAGCTAGTTGAGAAATTGGAGGAACAGTGTAAGGTGATTCACACGTCATTTACTAGAACGAACTTAGATGGACTTGCAGAAACCTTACGAACGGTTCTTAAAAACTATGATGTTACCAAAATAGTCGGAGCCAGTGGCCCAAGGAATGACGAAACGGGCTTAAGCAACGTATACAAGGAATTTCAAGCTGAAGGTTATGATATTCACACTTGGGATGAAAAGAAAGGACAAGAAAACATAACGTTTGCTGAACAAGCAGGAGCTGGAGTTGTGTTCAGTGATATAACGCTCGCAGAATCTGGAACCGTAACACTGTTTAACGATCGCTTTAACGGTCGATCCATTAGCTTACTTCCGGAAACATTCATTGCCATCGTTCCAAAGAGCACGCTCGTACCTCGAATGACGCAGGCGAGTCAATTGATTCATGAGGAAGAGAAGAAAGGAAACCCGGTTTCATCGTGCGTCAGTTTTGTTACTGGTCCAAGTAATAGTGCTGATATCGAAATGAATTTAATTGTCGGGGTCCACGGGCCAGTGAAAGCCACCTATATCATAGTGGATGATATCTGATGGGCGAGTATAAAGACCTTTTTGTAAGTTTATAAAACTTCTAAAGGGTCTTTTTTACTTGTGTAAAAGGAATATTTTGTATGAATCCTTTCTATAGGTCGCTATAATGTAAGCTAAAGATACGTTTAGCGCTAGAGGAGGCTAGGGTGTGCAGGAGAAACAGAATAAACTAGAAAAGAAAGGTATGTCTTCAACAGGGAAAATGGTTGCCTGGATTGTTGGAGGTATTTGTCTTTTTCTTCTGATAGTGACCGGTATTATCATATGGGTTGTGATGACGTTTTTTAGTGGGTTTTTTACAGATACTGAAGATGAATTAAATAAGTATATGGAAAAGAAATACGGGGAAGAGATTACTCTCGTCTATGCAGGAAATCGTAATGAAGCCAACCTAGGAGATACAGAGCATAAAGTCGCTCTAAAAAATAACCCCGACTTTGACTTTTGGATTGATGTTAACGGTTTTTTTCGAACAAATGTGGAAGGGGACGACTACGAGAAAGGTAAGAAAACCTACGAGAAGTACCAAACGATTGAAGACGATATGATGGACATTAGCGAATTTGGATTTACTAGAATACAAGAGGGACGATACAGTACATATCTTGATTATACAGAGGAAGGGTTTTATCGCTTAAATGTTCAGGACGATCATTTACTCAGCCGCTATGGATTAAAAGAAGAAGAGTTAAAAGACATGATGGAAGCAATTAAATGGATTCGATCAAAAGGTGTTGATATCGGTCAATTGATGGTTTTTGGTCGCCCAGATGAAGCGAAGGAAGGCTACCAGATTGAGTTATTAGTCAAAGATGTCCAATTGATTTCATCGATTGCAGATTTAAAAAAGGAGATTTCAGAAGAACATCCAAGTACACTCAGTAAAGAAATTGAAGAACGAATGACGCCGAAAGTAAAGACGCTAAATGAAGAGCGTATTATACCAAACGTTGCCGATCAAGATACGCATGAAGCGCACTGGATAAGTTGCAATGCAATTGATAAAGATGGCAAGTGCTCGAATATGCTTCTAATGCTTTACTATGAAAGCGATGGATTTTATCCAGGGCATCCATACGTTGTTCAAGATTTAACGAAAGTGTTTGAGTGGATTAAACCTGAGCTTGGCGATGATGGGAACGTAACGATACAGGTGATTGAAAAAGAAGTACAAAACGAACCTTTATTAAATTTAATAGAGCTTGATAAACATGATGATAAAGAGATGGTAGGCGTGGTTTGGGAGAATGATCAGAAGGAATTTCAAGAATTAAAAAGACAGCAAGGTGAAGGAAGTGATTGAACATCGATCCGTCTTAAGGCGGAGGGGATTTCAAACCCTAGGTCATCGTCTCATCTTACTGTTTTTCGATACACTTAAGCTATCAAAAAAGCAGAGGTGTTGGGGATGGCGTTAAAGGAGAACGTTCTTGATCAAAATGAACACACAGTGCAAGTCGACTCTATTTTTAGAAACAAAAACTTCCTTCTCTTATGGGGAGCGGCATTTTTATCAAGTTTTGGTATTTCCTTTTTTCTTTTTTCGGAGAGCTGGTATGTCGTCAATGTTTTAAACCTTGAAGCTTCACTCGGTCTTATCTATATTGCATCGAGCATACCGAGACTATTATTTATGATTATCAGTGGAACGGTTGCGGATCGGATGAGTAAAACGAAAATGATGTTTCTATCCGATTTTTCGAGAGGGGTATTACTTGTTGGGCTTGTTCTCTGGTTTATTTTCGGAGACGTGACGCTCTGGACGTTTGTAGGCGTTGCTTTTTTCTTTGGTATTCTTGACGCTTTTTTCTGGGCTGCTGAAAGTGCGGTCATTCCATCAATTATCCGAAAAGAAAATCTTACGAGGGGAAATTCTATTATTCAAATGACAAACCAGGCTTCTTTTATTATCGCTCCTATGCTGGCAGGCTTAATCATTGCTTTTGGGAGTTATGAAATTGTCTTTTCGATAACGGCCATGATGCTTTTTCTTGGAAGTATCCTTATCTATCTGATGAAAATCCCAAAGCATAAAGTGGAACATGAAACGAGCGACCAATCTTTTTTTGAGACGTTTAAAGAAGGGCTTCTTTATGTAAAGGGATCAAGAGTTTTAGTCGTCGTCGTACTGACGACAGTTTTTATGAATTTGTTTCTTGTCGGTCCGATGTCGATGGGACTTCCGCTGTTCGTTAAAACCATTCTAAGTGGCGATTCATTAACGTTTAGTTTATTAGAAGCTGGGGCGGCAGTTGGGATGTTAATTGGTTCGATTGTTGTTGGGGTTCTTAATTTAACGAAAAAGCGGGGAAAGATTGCGTTACTTGCTCTTATCTTCTCTGGGCTTGCTTTTATCGGACTGAGCTTTTCAACTGTGCTTTGGATGAGTATTCTGATGCTTGTAGTTTTTGGCGCCTGTCTTTCTGCCAGCAACATTCCTTTTATATCGGCCATACAAGGCATGATTGAGGAAAGGGTCTTAGGGCGAGTAATGGGGCTGATCTCCCTTGCCTCTATGGGCCTTATCCCAGTCAGCTACGCTATGACAGCCCTTCTACTTTCTACTGGAATTGGTATTGATCAAATAATGACTGGGGGAGCTATGTTAGTTGTCTTGTATGCTTGCTTTGTTTATGCGAAGTTTCATGAGCTGAGAAATGTTGATTAACACACCCAATGGATGCTTTCCCCACCCCATTATCGACTGAGATAATGGGTTTTTTTGTTTGAGAAGAACCTAAAAATTTGAAAAAAACGAGGTTTGATATTAGTCAGTTAGGGAACCGCTCTATATAAGATTTTACATATCGATATAGCGGGAGGAATTGTAGTGAGCGAGAATAAGAAAAAAAAGCAGCTGGACCAATATAGCACCGATGATAAAGGTAAAATGACGACAAATCAGGGATTGAAGGTTTCGGAAGACGAATTTTCATTAAAAGCAGGGGAACGCGGCCCAACGCTAATGGAAGATTTTCATTTTAGAGAAAAAATGACGCACTTTGACCATGAGCGCATTCCTGAACGTGTTGTACACGCTAGAGGCTTTTCTGCACATGGTGAGTTTGAAGTTTATGAGTCGCTTGAAGAAATCACAGACGCTGAATTCTTAAAGGACACTTCCAGAAAAACGCCCGTTTTTGTTCGCTTTTCAACAGTAGCAGGTTCAAAAGGGTCTGCTGAAACGGTACGAGATGTGAGAGGATTTTCAACTCGTTTCTATACGGATGAGGGGAACTATGATTTAGTTGGGAATAACATGCCCGTATTTTTTATTCAAGATGCTATTAAATTCCCAGACTTAATTCATGCGGTAAAACCTGAGCCTCATAACGGTATGCCACAAGCTGCTTCTGCTCATGATACGTTCTGGGACTTTATTGCTAACAACCAAGAGTCCGCACATATGGCGCTATGGGCGATGTCTGACAGAGCCATTCCTCGAAGCTTACGTATGATGGAAGGTTTCGGTGTCCATACATTCCGGTTTGTGAATGCAAAAGGAGAAGCGCGGTTTATTAAGTTTCACTGGAAACCAAAGTTGGGCGTACATTCACTCGTGTGGGATGAAGCGCAAAAAATCTCAGGTAAAGATGCTGATTTCCACCGCGGGGACTTATATGAGTCCATTGAAAATGGTGACTACCCTGAATGGGAACTAGGCGTACAAATCATTAACGAAGAAGATGAATTTAAATTCGACTTTGATGTGCTAGATCCTACGAAAATTTGGCCAGAGGAAGATATTCCTGTCAAAATCGTTGGGAAAATGACGTTGAATCGAAATGTTGAAAACGTCTTTGCTGAAAATGAGCAGGTTGCGTTCCACCCAGGTAACGTAGTGAAAGGGATCGACTTCTCAAATGATCCACTACTGCAAGGACGTTTGTTCTCTTATACAGATACACAGATTAACCGTTTTGGTAGTGCGAACTATCATGAATTGCCAATTAATCGCCCAGTTTGCCCGTTTTTCAACAATCAACGTGATGGGTTTATGCGACAAACGATTAACAAAGGCCAAGTAAGCTACCACAAAAATTCTCTTGCTGATAATCAGCCAGAACCAGCGACAGAAGAAGAGGGTGGCTACGTTCATTATCAGGAGAAAGTAGACGGTCATAAGGTTCGTGCGCGCAGTGAAAGCTTCAAAGATCATTTCTCTCAGGCCGTTCTTTTCTTTAACAGCATGAGCGATGTGGAGAAAGAGCATATTAAAAATGCCTTTAGCTTTGAGTTAGGTAAGCTGACAAGTAAGTCCGTTCAGCAACAAGTAGTGGATATGCTTGCGAATATCAATTTAGATCTTTCTCAAACCGTCGCTCAAAATATTGGAGCGAAGGAACCTAAAGAAGGTGGATCAGATATTACAAAAACATCACCTGCACTTAGCCAATTAAATACAACGTTTACGCCTGATACTCGAAAAGTAGGCGTAATTGTAGACAATGGATTTAATGGAGAAGAGCTCATTCAAGTACTTAATGAGCTGAAAGAAAAAGGGATTAAGCCTGAACTAATTAGCGATAAGCGCGGTGTAAAAACAGCTACTGATGGCGCTGAAGCCGAGATTGATCACACATTCCTCACTTGTGATTCTGTCTTGTTTGATGCAATTTACGCGGTTGGTGGGAATCAAGAAAGTAAAGGATTCTATCAATCGGCTAATTACTTTATCAATGAAGCATTCTCACATTTTAAACCAATCGGCGGAACGCATGAAGGTATGAAGTGGTTAGAGAATAACAACTTAGTCGGGCAGTCAGGGGTTGTCACTGGCACAGATATGAATAAATTTGTAAATGAGTTCAGTGAAGCGATTGCGACGCATCGTCATTGGGATCGTAAGCTAGTTTAATGGAATAGAATGCAAAAAGAGAGAGGGAAAATCCTCTCTCTTTTACTTTGAAAAGAATGACAAATCTAGTTTACTCCTCTATCATCTCTTTTAACACTACCGCATGATTATGTGTCATATCCTTGGCACCAAATAAGAGAACGAGCCTTTCGTTAGTAGCCATTTTCTTCAGTTCTTGTAATTTCGTCTGAGCCATCTTACTTTCATTAATTTCGTTTTGGTATGCTTTCTTAAAATCTTCAAACTTATCAGGATCATGATCAAACCATTTTCGTAACGAAGAACTTGGTGCAATTTCTTTCATCCAGTCATCTAATTTAGCTTTCTCTTTTGATATGCCCCTCGGCCATACGCGGTCAATGAGAATACGATTCCCATCGAGAGGGTGGTCTTCTGCATAAATTCGTCTAAGGATAACTGACATCTAAATCACCTTCCAGTTTTGTTGCTTACGTTTTAGTCGTATGTCACGAAAAAAGAAGTCAATCCTAGTGATTAGGATTGGCTTCTTTTATGATTTACCTCTTCAACATCCCATGTGGGTCAATCACAAACTTCTTCGCCACACCACTATCAAACTCATTATACCCTTGAGGGGCTTCATCAAGACTGATAACGGTTGCATTTACGGCCTTTGCAATATCGGCTTTTCCATTTAAAATCGCCATCATTAATTGACGATGGTATTGCATGACAGGTGTTTGACCTGTAACAAAATGGTGTGCTTTTGACCAGCCAAGTCCAAATCTTACTTTAAGGGAGCCTTGCTTAGCATCTTTATCATCTGCTCCAGGATCCTCCGTTACATATAACCCTGGGATACCCATCTTCCCTCCAGCTTCTACAACATCCATCATCGTATTTAGCACAATGGCAGGCTGCTCTTCATTATCAGTTCCGTGTCCATAAGCTTCAAATCCAACCGCATCGATCGCACAATCCACCTCAGGTATTCCGAGAATTTGTTCGATTTGTTCACCTGGATCATTGTGTTCTTTGAGATTAATCGTTTCACATCCGAAGCTACGTGCCTGAGCGAGACGTTCTTCTTTCAAATCACCTACGATCACAACAGCCGCACCGAGTAACTGAGCGGAATGAGCAGCAGCAAGTCCAACTGGTCCTGCTCCGGCAACGTACACGGTTGACCCTGTCGTAACTCCTGCACTAATCGCTCCGTGATAGCCGGTAGGAAAAATATCGGATAGCATCGTTAAGTCGAGGATTTTCTCCATAGCCTTCTCTTTATCGGGAAAGGCAAGCAATTGAAAATCTGCATAAGGAACCATTACGTATTCGGATTGGCCACCAACCCAGCCACCCATATCAACGTATCCGTAAGCAGCACCCGGGCGTTCAGGATTCACGTTTTGACAAATATGAGTGTCCTGACGCTTACACATCTTACATCGACCACAAGCAACATTGAATGGAACGGAAACAATGTCCCCTTTTTTAATAAACTCAACGTCTCGTCCAACCTCAATCACTTCTCCTGTGATTTCATGACCAAGAACTAAACCAGAGGGAGCCGTTGTGCGGCCACGAACCATATGCTGGTCGCTTCCGCATATATTTGTCACGATATTCTTTAAGATCACGCCATGTTCACATTTACGACCAGCATTGCTCTTAGGTACACCAGGACCCTCACGAAGAACTAAATCTGGATAGCTAATATCCTGAACTTCAACACGACCTGAACCTGTATATACGACACCGCGATTACCTGCCATTTGTACTTCCTCCTTTTTCGTTTTAGACAAGGGGGACGAGAGGCATAGCGTGACCTTATGTACTCACCTCGATATAATAATTTGAAGATTATGAATTCTTTCGGTGTGATTATCTATAATGTGGTTTCCCTTTTTCATCCAGGTTAAAACGATTTTCATTTGTGCTAAGCTCGCTTAACATGAAAGAAAAATGAAAATATAGGAAAACTCTCTTCTTATTAACGTCGCTAAAGTATTTTTTGTTACAATAAGGTTATGAGTATTCAGACATTTGTTTTTGATAACGTTATGGAAAAATGATAGGAAATGAGACCTATTTTTAAAATAATTATGGCAGATCAAGATTATTGGAGGAATCAATGATGAGTTCATCTTACCAGTTTGATGCGTACCACCCAGCTGTACAGCAAGTGATTGAGAATATCGAAAAGGTAATGGTAGGGAAGCGAGAGGTGACTGAGTTAAGTTTAGTAGCGTTGCTTGCCGGAAGTCATGTGCTTCTTGAAGATGTACCTGGCGTGGGGAAAACGATGATGGTCCGTGCTTTAGCGAAGTCAGTTGGTGCTCAGTTTAACCGCATTCAGTTTACGCCAGATTTACTGCCTTCAGACTTAACGGGGGTTTCTATCTTTAATCAACGAGAAATGAAATTTGAATTTCGGAAAGGGCCTTTGTTAGGGAATATTATTCTAGCAGATGAAATTAATCGAACATCACCGAAAACACAATCAGCTCTTCTTGAAGGAATGGAGGAAGGGAACGTAACGGTTGATGGAGAGACCCATGTTCTACCACAGCCATTTTTTGTAATGGCGACGCAAAACCCAATTGAGTACGAAGGAACCTATCCACTTCCTGAAGCACAGCTTGATCGCTTTTTGTTGAAGTTGCGAATGGGCTATCCTTCTCCTGAAGAAGAGCTTGAAGTGCTGAATCGGACGGAGCACGCCCACCCAATCGACTCGATTGGCACGGCTCTCGAACTTGAAGAGCTGCTTGATATGCAGAAAAAAGTAAAAGCTGTTTTTGTGGATGAATCGGTCAAACAATACATTATTGATATTGTAAGTCGAACGCGAAATAATACGTCGATCTATCTCGGAGCAAGTCCGCGTGGTTCTCTTTCATTAATGAAAGCTTGTCAGGCTTATGCATTTATGAGGAATCGTGATTATGTTCTTCCAGATGACGTGAAATTCTTAGCGCCTTATGTCTTATCTCATCGGGTCATACTTAAATCGGAAGCGACTTTTGAAGGACAAAAGCCTGAGGAGATTATTAAAGAAATTCTTCACCGCGTTCGTGTACCAATTCGGAGGGAAGAGAAAGTGAAATGAGGGACAAGCTTGCCAATAATAGAGTGTTAAAATTCTTGTTTTTAGGCCTCCTCTTTCTGCTTACCTTCTCCTATGCAATGTTTCAGGGAGGGTTTGTTAGTTGGTTTCTCTTCTATAGCTTTCTTCCTTTTGGTATTTATTCTCTCCTTCTCATTTTTTATCCACTTCAATCGATTAAGATGACGCGTGATATTAGTCATAGCGAGTTAACAGATGGTCAGGAGTTAACAATATCGATTCGAATTGAACGAAAAAGCTACTTCCCACTTTTCTATTTAGTAGTAGAAGATGTGCTACCGGAAAGACTTGTTTCCTATGCGAAGGAGTCGTCGTCAAACTATCAGAAACGTTCACTAGCATTATTGCTTCCGATGTTTAGAAGGAACTTAACTTATCGCTATACCGTTAAATCGATTCCAAGGGGAGAATATCAATTCAGGGAAATTCGTTGTAAAACAGGCGATTTGTTTGGGTTCGTGCAACATGAGAATATGGTTGCGCGCGAGCAAGCTGTTTATGTTCTCCCAAACTATCAAAAGATTTCCTGGTCTCCCTATAATCAACAACTTTCGGGAACAAGGCCATCTCCAAGAAAAGCAGATTTAGATTATTCAACTGCCGTGAGCGTACGGGATTATGTACCTGGAGATAAACTATCGTGGATCGACTGGAAAGCAACAGCCCGAGGGTCAAAACTATTAACCAAGCAATTCGAACAGCAAATCAGTCAGGATTACATGGTCTTTCTTGATCGAGAAACGGCTCACTATGGGCGAGTTGAATCCCCTTTGTTTGAGAAGGCGGTAAGGCTTGCCGCTTCTGTAACAAATGCTGCTTTAAAGCAAAATGCGATGATTGGACTTGTTTCATCAGGAAAGGATCACTCTGTTTTAAGCATTAATGGAGGGAAGGCTCAAAGAAGGAGAGTCTTTCATCATCTTGCGCGCGTTCAAGCGAATGGAAATACAACATTTGATACGGTTGTAAAAAGGGAAGCTCATCATTTTCCAGCAGGAACAGGCGTATTGATGATTAGTCCTTCGCTTGATGGGGCCTTCACTTCTACATTAAAAGAGCTTGTTGCTAGGAAGGTTCAAGTTGAGTTTTTCTTTGTTACCGAGCATATTACACTAGAACAACAAGCAGAGATCAACCAGCTTATGCAGTATGGAATTAAAGCGCATGTGATTGCGGGAAATTCGTTTAATGAGGAATTAAAGGGGGGTGGGAAGCGTGCAACAAGTTAATGAAAAAACGGACTGGCTTTACGCTCTTCTCCTCTACGGATTAGGTTTTCTGTTATTTTGGGAATGGTTACGACCTCTCTCGATCATTTCAGATACGGGTCAAACAGAAATTTTTATTTTGTTTACAGCTTTCTTGTTCTTACTCTCGTATTTCCAACTGCCTTTTTGGCTGTCCTTTCCAATTAAAGGGGTAGCAATGGTTTATGCGGTACATGCCATGTTTTTCCCTGGACCATTCTTTGATTTTTTATGGCTCGATTATTTTCTATCGGATTTTTCTAAGAATATCGGGTTATTATTTGATGGCAGTTTTGATCGTCTTTCGAATGTCTTTCGAACGTTCCTGTTTTTCATTTTGCTTTGGCTCATTAGCTACTTGATGCAGTATTGGCTAATCCAAACGAGGCGTATCTTTTTATTTCTACTTGTAACCATTGTCTACATCTCAGTGATTGATACGTTTACTACCTATGAAGCGGATAATGCCATCATACGTATTGTCATTATAGGTTTTGTGCTACTTGGTCTTTTACAAATCTTACGCATTCAGGAACAGGAAGGAGTTTCATTTTCAAAAGGGCGTTTTCCTGTTTATTGGCTCATGCCGCTAATTGTTGTGATTGCGTTCTCTTCTTTATTTGGCTATATAGCCCCAAAAGCTGAACCTTTGTGGCCAGATCCCGTTCCTTTTTTGAAAAAGACAACTGGTGATGAGGGAGACGGTGGAAATGGGAATGGCATTAATAAGATTGGATACGGAGAAGATGACTCACGTCTTGGTGGGCCTTTTGTAATGGATGATACACCAGTTTTTACAGCGCAAATTAAAGATCGCGGATATTGGCGTGTTGAAACAAAAGACGTGTATACGGGAAAAGGGTGGGAATCCTCTGTTCAGGACCGTGTTATGTTCGAAGGTAGCACCGAAACGTTGTTTGAAGATGGCGTGGAAGTAGAAGCCTATGATATGAAAATGAACATGACTGGTAACGAGGAATTTGACTTTATCGTCCATCCTGGCCAGGTAACAAAGATCGAAACAGGACAAAACGTGCAACTCCTTGAAAATCCTTTGAGTGGAAAAGTGTTTACGCAAAATCTTGGCGAATCAGTTGTGCTTGATAATTACAATTTAGACTATGATTCACCTACTTTTTCAGAAAAAATGTTGAGAGAAGCACCAGCTGAATATCCGGAGCGTTTAGCAAACACATATCTTCAATTACCAGAATCTCTTCCAGAAAGAATTGGTGATTTGGCGGAAGAGATTACGAGTGATGAAGGAAATCCTTATGATAAAGCGCGAGCCATTGAAAATTACTTCGTTGGGAATGGTTTTGTGTATGAAACGACTGATGTCGCTATTCCGGGCGAAAATGATGATTATGTAGATCAGTTTCTTTTCGAAACCCAGCTTGGTTATTGCGATAATTTCTCTAGTTCAATGACCGTTCTATTAAGAAGTATTGGAATTCCTGCGAGATGGGTGAAAGGCTTTACGGAAGGAGAATTCGTTGACGTAGCAGGTGATTATCGTGAATATGAAGTAACAAATAACAATGCGCATTCATGGGTAGAAGCTTATTTTCCTGAAGTAGGCTGGGTTCCATTTGAACCCACTCGTGGATTCTCTAATCAGGCAGACTTTGTTAGTGATTATAATGAGGATGAAGCATCAAATACAGAAACGTCTGATCCAGCTCAAGCTGAAGAAGAGCAGCCCGATCAACAGGAGCAAATGCCAGAGGAACAGGAAGCATCCGGATCCTCTTCTTCCTCCTTTGAATGGTCCGTATGGTACACCATTTTGATAACTGTCGTTCTTGTGCTTGTATGCTATGTCGCTTTTAAGAACTATAAGAAATGGTTAAAGAGCTATATCATTTCAAAATATAAGAAACGTGATGATGGGAAGGTAATCTCTGAAGCTTACTTCAGACTTCTATGGCTGCTTGACTTACACGGTATTAAACGAGGTGCAAACCAAACGCTTAGAGAGTATGCTGTTCAAGTTGATCAGAAGCTTCAAACCCAAGAGATGAAAGAATTAACGCGTCGTTATGAAGAAAATTACTATCGCGGGAAAACGAACGGTGATGCCTGGGAAGAAATGAAGCAATTGTGGGAAAATTTAATTAAAAAGATGCAATCTTGACCGTTGTATAGACGGTTGATAGAATGAATCCATAGTTTAAACAGCAAGTTGTAACCTTCGTATATCCCTGGGAATAAGGCCCAGAAGTCTCTACCGGATCACCGTAAATGATCTGACTATGAAGGCAGATACTCCTAGTATAAGCCAGGATTCTGCCTTTGTACCATGGCAGAGTTCTGGCTTTTTTGTGTCACCTGGGAGTGAAGAAGTAGAATAACTTAGCAATCTTTCGTTTTTTAATTGGATTTAGGAAATGCTACTAGAGACTAAATAGAAGTGAGGGAATTTGATGTTAGAAGAACAGGAATCCATTATTGTCCTCGATTTTGGTGGACAGTACAACCAACTAATTGCGAGGCGTATTCGTGATCTTGGCGTGTTTAGTGAATTGCATCCGAACACCATTACAGCTGAAGAAGTTAAGAAGATTAATCCAAAAGGAATTATTTTCTCAGGTGGTCCGAACAGTGTTTATGGTGAAGACGCACCGCGCTGTGATGAAGAAATTTTCGAACTTGGTATTCCGGTTCTTGGAATCTGTTATGGTATGCAGCTGATGACGCATCACTTTGGTGGAAGTGTAGAAGCTGCAACGCATCGTGAGTATGGTAAGGCTATGCTAACCATTAACGATAAATCTCCTTTATATGATGGTCTTCCTGAAGAACAATCTGTTTGGATGAGCCATGGAGATCTAGTGAAAGCTCCACCAGAAGGATTTGAAGTAGCGGCAACGAACCCATCATGTCCAGTAGCAGCTATGAGTGACGTTTCTCGTCATCTTTATGGTGTTCAATTCCACCCTGAAGTTCGTCATACAGAGTACGGAAATGAATTGCTAAAGAATTTCGTTTACAAGGTATGTGAATGCAAAGGTGAATGGTCAATGGAGAACTTCATTGATGAGCAAATCGATACAATCCGTGAAGCGGTTGGAAATAAAAAGGTTCTTTGTGCGCTAAGTGGAGGAGTCGATTCTTCTGTAGTAGCGGCGTTAATTCACCGAGCGATTGGTGACCAGCTAACATGTATGTTTGTTGATCATGGTCTTCTTCGTAAGGGCGAGGCAGACAGCGTCATGAAAACATTTGGTGAAGGGTTTGAAATGAACCTGATCAAAATCGACGCAGCCGACCGTTTTCTTACAAAACTTAAAGGCGTAACTGATCCAGAGAAAAAGCGTAAAATCATCGGAAACGAGTTTATCTATGTGTTTGAAGAAGAGTCTGAAAAGCTTGAGGACATGTCATTCCTAGCTCAAGGAACGCTTTACACAGATATCGTTGAAAGTGGAACGGCTACTGCTCAAACAATTAAGTCTCATCACAACGTAGGCGGCCTTCCTGAAGACATGAAGCTTGATTTAATTGAACCGTTAAACATGCTGTTTAAAGATGAAGTACGTAAAGTAGGAACTGAGCTTGGTCTTCCAGATGAAATCGTTTGGAGACAGCCGTTCCCTGGCCCTGGTCTTGGAATCCGTGTGATTGGCGAAATAACGGAAGAAAAGCTTAAAGTCGTTCGCGATTCTGATGCCATCCTTCGAGAAGAAATTAAAAAAGCAGGACTTGATCGTGATATCTGGCAATACTTCACAGCCCTTCCTGATTTCCGAAGTGTAGGTGTGATGGGAGATGCAAGAACATATGATTACACAATCGGTGTTCGTGCGGTAACATCTATTGATGGAATGACCTCAGACTGGGCTCGCATTCCATTTGAAATTCTTGAAATTATATCTACGAGAATCGTCAATGAAGTGGATCATGTTAACCGCGTGGTGTATGACATTACTTCTAAGCCACCAGCTACAATTGAGTGGGAATAAACACGAACAAAAATATAATAGATAGATAAAACGTTCGTGTTTTGTGTTGACGGCGTGTCTGATAGCTGATACACTACAAAAGTAATTAAATAGAACGATCATCCATCGTATAACATCGGGAATAAGGCCCGAAAGTCTCTACCAGGTTACCGTAAATAACCTGACTACGAAGGAAACAGAGGAAGTGGTGAAAGAGTATGCTCCTGTAGCGACTCTTAAGCCGTTCTCTCTTTTCCTATTAGTCCGCTCCGGGTAGAGAACCCGGGGCTTTTTTTCTTTTTCATGAATGGCTAACCTTCCTTAGCAGAGAATAAGCAAGGGTAACGAGCCTGTTAGAAAGATGGATGAAGGGAATAAGGGGGAATTAAGAAATGGATCGTTTTTTTCGCTTCCAAGAACACAATACAACATATAGAAAAGAAACAATTGCAGGATTAACGACGTTCTTATCAATGGCTTATATTCTATTCGTTAACCCGGCAGTATTGGCTGACGCAGGAATGGATCAAGGCGCCGTATTTACCGCTACAGCTCTTGCTGCAGCTCTTGGTACATTAATTATGGGTGTGTTAGCTGGATATCCGATTGCTTTAGCACCAGGAATGGGATTGAATGCGTTCTTCACTTACTCAGTTGTCACCGTTATGGGTGTACCATGGGAAACAGCGCTTGCCGGGGTGCTTGTTTCAGGAATTATCTTTATTATTATTACTATTTTTAAAATAAGAGAAATGATTATTAACGCGATTCCAATGGAATTAAAATACGCAGCGGCGAGTGGAATTGGGCTCTTCATTGCATTTATTGGTCTTCAAAGTGCAGGGATCGTTCAAAACAACGATTCTACCCTTGTACAGCTAGGGAACCTTCTTGCGGGACCAACGTTGCTTGCTGTATTCGGATTAATTATCACGGTTATTCTAATGGTCCGTAACGTTACGGGTGGTATTTTCTACGGAATGGTGATTACAGCGATCGTAGGAATGATCTTTAATCAGGTACCAATACCAGATGGCATTGTGGGAAGTGTGCCAAGCCTTGAACCAACGTTCGGCGTCGCTTTTGGTCACCTTGGTGATTTGTTAACGATTGACATGCTTGTCGTCGTTTTAACCTTCTTATTCGTTGATTTCTTCGACACGGCTGGTACGTTAATTGCCGTAGCAACACAAGCTGGAATAATGAAAGACAATAAACTCCCAAGGGCGGGAAAAGCTTTATTTGCAGATTCATCTGCAACAGTTCTTGGCGCTGTACTTGGAACGTCAACAACGACTGCCTACATTGAGTCATCATCAGGAGTAGCGGCTGGAGGACGAACTGGTTTTACTTCGGTCGTAACAGCAGGGTTTTTCTTGCTTGCATTATTCTTCTCTCCATTATTAGCAGTCGTGACTCCTTCCGTCACAGCACCAGTGTTGATTATCGTAGGTGTCCTGATGGTGAGCGTACTAGGTAACATTGAGTGGAAACGATTTGAGATTGCGGTTCCCGCGTTTCTAACCATTATAGCGATGCCGCTGACTTATAGCATCGCAACAGGAATTGCGCTTGGATTCGTCATGTACCCGATCACGATGGTTGTAAAAGGGGAAGGAAAGAACATTCATCCAATTATGTACGGACTGTTCTTCGTGTTTATCGCCTATTTTGTATTTTTAGCATAGTAAGTTTAAAAGCAGCCAAACCGGCTGCTTTTTTTGTGGGGTAAAAGTAAAGGGAGTCATTGAAAGAACCATTTATTCTTGAAGCGGAGAGAAGCTAATCAAACGTTTGTTTAATCATAAAAAAATTGATTCACTTACTGGATTAAAAGAAAAGCTTCATTAAATGTAAATGAGTAAATGTGAAGAAAGTTTGCTTTACCTGTGCTGTTTTAAGCAATCCTTATCAGAATGTTTTCTCTGAATTTGTTAAATACCATTGACCACATCGCATTTTACTGATAAAGTAGAGAACGTTGTTAAGAAAACGACAGCAAACGCATGAAAAAAGTGATTGACTTCATTTTAATCTTCATGTATTATAGAAGACGTTGCCGCTGAAAAAAGCGCGTAACATCATTCAAAACATTTTAAAAAGGTTGTTGACATCAAACGGAACAACATGGTATATTAGTTGGGTCGCTGAAAACGACAACGAAAGAAACGAATTGCTCTTTGAAAACTGAACGAAACGCCATGTAAGTAGTTGTTTCTACGGAAACAAATTGTTTTAAAAGCTAGATTAAGCTTTCTATCGGAGAGTTTGATCCTGGCTCAGGACGAACGCTGGCGGCGTGCCTAATACATGCAAGTCGAGCGAAGAGATGGGAGCTTGCTCCCTGATCTTAGCG
>NZ_JAQQWV010000012.1:0-36271 GCF_028610665.1 Guptibacillus sedimenti | reverse complement strand
GTTGAACCCACCGGCGAACCATTTTGGGGTCAATTTCTAATTCTCTTCCTACTGTTTTGTAACCCATTCCCTCTTTCAGATACATATCTACAGCTTTTTTCTTAAATGGCACATCATATGTTTTCCTGATTTCTCCCATAGAAAAATCCCCTCCATAGTAGACAGCTTAATGTGCTTTCTTTTCTCTGTCTACTATGTGGGGATCATATCACATTTTGGAGGCTTCTTCTTTTGCGCTCAAAAACGTACTTTCTGAATCTATGTTACCATTACAAAAGAAAATAGGTTTTTTGAGCGAAGGGAAGATCAGAAACATGGGAAGACTAATCTTAATTGATGGGTTTAATTTATTAAGTAGGGGTTATTTTGCTACCGCATATGGAAAGTCAGAAGAGCAGCTTTCAAAAACTTCTGAAGGACTTTTCACAAATGCTTTAAGAGTGAAGTTACAAAAAATAATGTCTCTTATTAATGATTATGAACCAACTCATTTTGTTGTCACGTGGGACGTAAAACGAAATGAAGTAAAGCGTAAAGCGCTATATGAAGACTATAAAGGTACAAGAGATGATCTACCAGCTCCTCTAATTCAGCAATATGAAACAGCAGTGAATTTGTTTAATGCAACAGGAATTCCCCAGATGAGTGTAGAAGGATTTGAAGCGGACGATGTTATCGGCACACTTTCAGAAAGGTGGACAAAAGAGGGGCATGGCGATTGTTACATCTACAGTAACGATAAGGACTTGCTTCAGCTTTTAAATCCTGCCGTCTCACAAATCATCGCGGTTCGAAAAGAAGGCGACCGGGTATATACAGAAGATCATTTTAAAACGGAGTATGGCATAACTCCTAGTCAGTGGATTGATGTGAAAGCTCTCTTGGGTGATAAGAGTGATAACATCCCTGGTGTTGCAGGTGTAGGGGACAAAGCAGCATTACCACTTATTCAGCAATATGGATCGGTTCAAGGTGTGTATGAAAGTATTGGTGTACTAGACAGCAAATATAATCGCTATCGAAAAAAACTGACTGAGGGTGAGGAATTGGCGAAATTAAGTTTAGAGCTCGTTACAATTGAGCGCGCGATTCCTGAACTTGATCTTTATTCTTTTGCGGAGTGCAAGTTAGATCTTGATATTAACCAAATGAAATCCGAGCTCGATAAGTTAGGGTTACGCATCCGTATGTAAAGAAAAGGAACATAAAACAGCGCCTTGCATGTAAAGGCGCTCGTTTTGTTCGTTAAAAGATTAGTGATCTTTCTGTTCATTTTGTTGAATTGCTTTTCGAGCGAGTTCGTCTGCCATTTTATTTTTGGAACTAGGAATCCACTTAATAAAACAGAGGTCAAACTGATCCGCTAATTCAAGGCATCGAGTTAAATAGGGTAGATAAACTTTATTTTTGACGTACCTTCCATCTACAGCGCTGCTGACGAGCTGTGAGTCTGTTCGAATGGATAGGGTACGGTACTGATTCTCTTTGCAGATTGAGAGCGCGTGAATTAATGCTTCAAATTCTGCTTCATGGTTTGAGAGCATGCCAAGTGGAAGAGCGGATTTAATGACGCTACCTTCAGCTTTAATAAAAACACCGGCGCCAGAAGGGCCTGGATTACCTGCGCTTGCTCCGTCTACGTAGACTTCAATCATATGGTGCTCCTCTCTTTGGACTGGTCTTGCTGTATTTTATCATAATCATGTTCGAAGAGAGAAGACATACATTTAAGATAAAAGGAGAAAGCTGTATAGAAGGGACTGTGTGTAGGAGTGAAAAGTATGAAGAAAAAAGAAGTGATGATGGAAGTTGGATTAATCCTTGATACATATTGTCAGGATTGCTTATTAAAACGAGTCAACCAGCATGATTACGGTAAGTGTCACGCCCAGCGTTTTTGCATTACCGAATGCACGGTTGGAGATGAATTAAAACAATTAGGCAAACATTTGACATAAGGAGGACCAATCATGGATGTAATTGTAAAATGGAAATACAAAACGCCTAGAGGTATTTCCTCCTGGATGACGTCTGATGAAATGCCATTTAATGAAGCGATGTTAATGGCTCGTGATATTGTAAAAACGGGTCGCTCCATTGATTTATACTTTTTAGATAACAGAGGCACAAAATGGTCTGTGAAAGAATTAGAAACCTATATGACCAAGAAACAAGAACGCCCTGCTTCTATTGAAATTATTTTTGATGGTAGCTTTGATAAACAGACTAAGAAGGCTGGGTGTGGCGCAGTCATTTATTATTATGAGGGAAGAAAACGAAAACGAATTCGTATCAATAAAGCGCTGGACTATCTTGAGAACAATAATGAAGCTGAATATGCTGCTTTATGGCTAGGTCTTCAGGAAATTAAAACGATTGATGTAGAAGATACGGAGATTCTGATTAAAGGGGATTCTCAAGTTGTCATCAACCAACTGGCAGGCGAGTGGGCTGTCTATGAACCGCTCTTTACGAGATGGATGGATCGAATTGAAGATACGCTCCAACAACTTAGACTGCAACCGGTGTACAAGCATATTTCTCGCGAAGAAAATAAAGAGTCTCATCGCTTGGCGAAGCAAGCGTTGAATGGAACAGAAATTAGTAGCTCGATTGAGCTGGATAACGAGTAAGAGAAGCAGCAATTAGGCTGCTTCTCTTATTCGTTCGCTTCTCTTAATTGAGTTTCGCATTTTTCAATTAATTCACTTGAGAATTCATAAAATTGTTCATTAGTACCGGATTTGTGTGAAAGTGCCTGCTGAAATTGCTCTTTGGCCTGGTTAATCGCGTCTTGAGCAGCTTTCAATTGATTCCCATTCATACTTTTTGTAGCCTGGCCAACGAGATGCTGTGCTGATTTAATGGACATTTCAATTTGTTGTAAATCAGAATATGGTTCTGACATGTAATCCCACCTTTATCAATCATTCAAGCATAGTATGGCCACAATTAATGGGAATTAACCGAAAAAAGACGCAAAAAAAGGAACTGATGTAGGCATCAGTTCCTTTGAGGTTTATAATTAAAGTTTGTTAACGTTAGCAGCTTGAGGTCCGCGGTTTCCTTCAACGATTTCGAAAGAAACTTCTTGGCCTTCTTCTAGTGTTTTGAAACCTTCGTCATTGATTGCTGAAAAGTGTACGAATACATCGTCAGCTCCTTCGATTTCGATGAAACCGAATCCTTTTTCTGCATTAAACCATTTTACTTTACCGTTTTGCATGTTTGTTCCTCCTAAAAGCTTAGCACAATCCTTGTGCACTTTAAATTTCAACCATTCACCGGATGTTGAAGAAAAGATATTCGATGTGTACGAGAAGTGCACAAAAAATCGAATTCAAATTCTCAATCAAATATCCTATGTGATAAATGGTTAATTTAACTATAACGTCTCACCATAAAAATGTCAACACCACCTAGAGAATAGCACATAATCCTTAACGTAGAGAATAAAGTTGGGTAAGATGGAAAATGGAGTTATGCAATTTAATTTATGGAGGGGTTTTATGAAGCCGGGACTAACATATAAGAGTGATATTGAAATTGCACAAGAATCGAAAATGGCGCGAATTAAATCGATCGCTGCACAATTAGGGTTACATGAAGATGAATGGGAGCCATATGGTCATTATAAAGCGAAAATTTCATTGAATACGATGAAACGTTTGAATACTCATCCTTCTGGTAAAGTTGTGCTTGTTACTGCAATCAATCCGACCCCTGCAGGAGAAGGGAAGAGTACGGTAACAGTCGGTCTTGCTCAAGCATTAAATCGAATCGGTGAAAAAGCCATTGTCGCAATGAGAGAACCTTCACTAGGACCAAGCATGGGTATTAAAGGTGGTGCAGCTGGGGGAGGATATTCTCAAGTTATGCCAATGGAAGACATTAATCTCCATTTTACAGGAGATCTACATGCCATAACGTCTGCTCACAATGCTCTTTCTGCCCTTATTGATAACCACATTCATCAAGGAAATGAAGTCGGATTTGATACTAGACGCGTGACGTGGAAGCGAGTTGTGGATCTGAACGACCGGGCATTGCGAAACGTTATTGTTGGTTTAGGCGGTCCAACGCAAGGAGTACCCCGTGAAGATGGATTTGATATCACCGTAGCATCAGAGATCATGGCCATTCTTTGTCTAGCATCCGACTTATCAGATTTGAAGAAGCGGATTGCTTCAATTGTCATCGGATATCGCTCAACAAAAGAGCCGATTACAGCTGGCGACTTAGGTGTAGAAGGGGCGATTACACTTCTATTAAAAGATGCTATGAACCCAAATCTCGTTCAAACGTTAGAAAATACACCTGCGCTCATTCATGGGGGCCCATTCGCAAACATTGCTCATGGGTGCAATAGCGTCGTTGCAACGAAAATGGCTCAAAAGCTTTCTGATTATGTGATCACAGAAGCTGGTTTTGGGGCAGATTTGGGCGCTGAGAAGTTCTTTGATATTAAAACGAGAGCAGGAGAAATTAAACCAGCAGCAACCGTTATCGTTGCCACAATTCGTGCTCTTAAAATGCACGGCGGCGTAGCGAAAGATCAGCTTAAAAAAGAAGATATTGGTGCATTACAAGCAGGGCTCGTTAATCTTGAGCATCATGTATCTTCCGTTAAAAAATTTGGCGTTCCTTTTGTAGTGGCGATTAACCGGTTTGTCACTGATACCGAACTTGAAGTAAATGCATTGCTTCAATGGTGCAAGGAAAACGACATACCAGTGGCTTTAACAGACGTATGGGCAAATGGTGGAGAAGGTGGCGTAGAACTTGCTAAAACGTTATTAAACGAAATGGAACAAAATGAGAACCATTTCAAACCTCTCTATGATCTTGAAAGCACCATTGAAGAAAAGTTGGAAAAAATCGCAACAGAAATTTATGGAGCTGAAGGCGTCGATTTATCCGCAAAAGCACAAAAGCAAATGCAAGAACTTGATGGTAATGGATGGGGGAATCTGCCAATTTGTATGGCGAAAACACAATATTCACTTTCGGACGATCCTTCACTACTCGGACGGCCATCTGGCTTTCGAATAACGATCCGTGAATTTCGCCCTTCCATTGGCGCCGGATTTATCGTAGCATTAACCGGTAACGTGATGACAATGCCAGGATTACCTAAAAAACCAGCAGCTCTTAATATGGATGTTTCAGAAGATGGAACCGCAATTGGGCTTTTCTAGAAAGTGTGGATAAAAAATGTCGAATACTGCTTTATCAAAGAAATTAATACGTGATTCTAGAACGACAAAATCGAGCTTTGTATTACCCTCGGACACGAATACACATGGAACACTATTTGGTGGGAAACTAATGTCCTACATAGATGACATTGCGGCAATTTCAGCGTCAAAGCACGCTAGATCCGCTGTTGTGACTGCATCAGCAGACTCCATTGATTTTCTAAGTCCGATTCGTGAAGGAGAAGTCGTTAGCTTAGAAGCTTATGTAAGCTGGACGCATAATACGTCAATGGAAGTGTTTGTGAAAATCTTTGCAGAAAATGTGATTTCGAGTAAAAAGAAAGTATGTGCTACATCCTTTTTAACGTTTGTGGCGCTAGATGAAGAAAGCGTTCCGGCAAGGGTACCAGAAGCCATGCCCGAAACGGAAGAAGAGAAGTTCGTGCACGATGGTGGCTTTGAACGTATGAAAGCGAGAAAGGCTAGAAGGAAACATTCACAAACGTTAGCAAGTGAATTTGGCGTTTTTTCTTAAGCTTATCCACAAAAAAAGATCTGCTATTAGCAGATCTCACGTTTCAAATCCAAGAATGAAATTATTCTGTCGATCCTGAATTTGCTGTTGCGCTCTGTGAAGCGCGTCACGCTGTTCAGGATTTGCACTGTGAATCATTTTATCAAGTTCAACAGACATACGTTCAAGCAATTGTTGGGTTTCTGTATAACCCTTATCATTGACCGCTGATTGCTGCTTTGTAGCTAGTTGGAGCTGCTCGTCAGCATATTCAGTTAGCTCATGAGCGTTTTTTAACATTTCTTCTACTTTACGGTATGTGGACATGAGGAACCTCTCCTTTTATAGTAATTCATGATTAGTATTGACAGGAAAGATACTTTTATGAGAACGAAGGGGAAATAACAGAAGTGAAAGTGATATACTAAGATGAGAAACAAGAAAGGCGTGAATCAAGTTGGCAAGTGAATTACATGCAGGAGAAATGACGACGTTACGTGTCGCACGTATGCAAGAATACGGCTATTTTTTAACAAATGGATATGAAGATGTCATGCTTCATAAAAAAGAAGCTAAAAACCACTACGAAGAAGATGATGAAGTAGAGGTATTTCTATATCACGATCATCAAGGAAGACTTTCAGCCACTGAAACAGTTCCGCTCGTAACAATGGATTCCTTCTCGATTCTAAAGGTTGTAGAAGTGAAGCGAAGCCTCGGTGTATTTGTGGATATTGGCATTCAAAAAGACATGCTTTTATCAAAAGATGACTTACCTTATGACTGGGCTACCTGGCCTGCTATTGGCGATGAGCTCTATTGTGGGCTAAAGCTGGATAAAAAGCAGCGTCTTTTTGCTGATTTAAGTAAATTTGAAGAAATCCAGGAACTTTCTGTTGTAGCACCAGCAGATAGTAAAAATGCTGAAGTTGAAGGACTAGTTTTCCGCTTCCTTGATGATGGCGTTTCAATTCTGACAAGTGAAGGGTATCTTGCCTATTTGCATAAAGATGAGATGAAAGAACAAGTAAGACTTGGTCAGCGTCTTACAATGAGAATTACATTTGTAAGGGAAGACGGTCGTGTGAACGTATCGACAAGACCTCTTGTAAAGGAAGCAAGACTTGAGGACTCAGATCGCCTTGTTGCATATATGGAGAAGCACGGCAATCAAATGCCTTTTACTGATAAAAGTGATCCGGAAGCGATTAAGAATGAATTTAACATAAGTAAAGCTGCTTTTAAGCGCGCGATGGGGAAATTGATAAAAGAAAAGAAGGTTGAACAACAAGAGGGAGTCACCATTTTAAAATCCTAATATGTCATCTTTTTCTTCGTGTAACTGGAGCTTACGGGCTAATACTATACCTAAGCTCCTAGAAAGGGGGCAAGTCATTGGATATTACTGACTATGACAAAGCTCTATATTACACGCATCATTGTGCATGCATTGATCTTAGCGTTTTGATGATGAAAACAGAAGATGACATCCTTTCGAAGCGAATTGAACAATTTGTTTATGCCTTTATACGTGAAACTGAATTTATGAAGGTAAAGGAAGCACGGGATACGCTTCTTTCCTACATTGATTACGTATATCGGATGGAACCTGACCTTAGTGAAATGACCGCTATAAATCAGACTTTAGACTGACCTCAAGCATATGGGGTCGGTTTTTTTATTGTTAAAAAGGTTTAAAATTGTCGAAAAGGGTATAATTGTAGTAAAAAATAAGGAGCAGGTGAGGAATATGAATCAACAGCAGCTGCACAGTGTACTTGAAAGTATGCGACTACCCAACGGAGCTTATGTTGCAAGTACATCGGATGATTACGACTACGTTTGGATCAGAGATGTATGCTATGCGGTTATGCCATATTTAAATTCGAAATGTTCACGATATGAAAAAGCGTACCATGCTTTACTCACACTACTTAGAAAATATGAGTGGAAGCTTGATATTCATACGGAACAAAAGCCGCATTATTTACATGAATACATTCATGCACGTTATACAAGAAATTTAGAAGAAATTCCCGTCGAATGGGGACATGCGCAAAATGATGCAGTTGGGATTTTGTTATTCGGAATCGGTCAAGGAATTCAAAATGGTAAGCCGATGTTAAGAGACAAAGTTGACCAGCGTATCGTTCAAAAACTTGTAGATTATCTAGAATGTCTCGAATACTGGAAAAGCCCTGATAATGGCATGTGGGAAGAAAATGTAGAATTACATGCGTCAAGCGTTGGAGCGTGTGTAGCGGGTCTAAAAGCCGTTAAAACTCTCGTTAACGTACCGTCATATATGATTAAGGAAGGTGAAAAAGCTTTAGATAAACTTTTACCTTGTGAAAGTGAAACGAAAGAAACGGATTTAGCTCTTTTATCATTAATTTATCCTTTAAATGTTGTATCAAGAGAACAAGCGATCCAAATTGTGGACCGGGTCACAGAGAGGCTTGAGCGAGAACGAGGCATTATAAGGTATGAAAATGATGTGTATTATAACGAAGGTAGCGAAGCTGAATGGTGTTTTGGATTCCCGTGGTTAGGTCTTTGCTATGAGCAGCTAGGCGAACTTGATAAAATGAGTGAATACTGGTCGAAAACGATGAGTATAACACCTGAAAGTGGAAAAATTCCTGAACTTTATATTGGCGGTACGAATATTCCAAATAAAAACACACCGCTAGCTTGGTCTATTTCCATGGCTTATCAACTTCAAGTACGGATGAATGAAATGCAAGAGAATGTATCATAAGGTTTTTATTTATAAATGTGAAAGGTTGCGCTACGTTGCGCAACCTTTTTTTATTGCAATTTATGAAAAAATATTCCCTTATTTGTCGAAAAATACATGTATTTTTCGACAATAAATTTTTTAAGAGGAAACCTAAAGGTACGTGTCGAATCTTTAGGATGTAGAGGATAAGTATCGTGGAATCCCTCTATTTATCAATGAGAGCGAGGTGTCGCAATGACTGTATCTATGCCGACAGAGTATGATCGGTATCTATTTCATCAGGGAAATTTATTTCAGGCTTATCGTTCAATGGGCGCCCATTTAAGGGAAGAAGATGGACGGTTTGGAGTCAGATTTACAGTCTGGGCTCCTCATGCTGTAGCAGTAGCCGTAACAGGGAATTTTAATCAATGGGATACCACATCGCATCGAATGGAAAAAGTGGAAGAGTCAGGACTATGGTCGTTATTTGTAGAACACTTATCAGAAAATGAGCTCTACAAATATGCTGTCGAAACAACTGCAGGGGAGACGCTTATGAAGTCTGATCCTTATGCTTTTTATTCGGAACTGAAACCGAAGACGGCTTCCATCGTAAAAAAAGTTGATCATTTTGACTGGCATGATGCGAAGTGGATGGCGAAACGAAAGAAAACTGCCCCATATGATGGGCCGCTATCCATTTATGAAGTTCATCCTGGTTCCTGGCGTAGGAAAGAAGATGGTTCCTATTATTCCTATAAGGATCTGATGCATGAATTGATTCCTTATGTGAAGGAACATGGGTATACCCACATTGAACTAATGCCGGTAATGGAGCATCCATTTGATCGCTCATGGGGTTATCAAATTACAGGGTACTTTTCAGTCACAAGTCGGTTTGGTGAGCCTGATGATTTAAAAGCGTTTATCGATAAATGTCATCAGGAAGATATTGGCGTGATTCTTGATTGGGTGCCTGCTCATTTTTGTAAGGATGCACACGGACTCGGTCAGTTTGACGGCGGACCGGTATTTGAACCGTCTGATCCGGCTCGAGCGGAACGGCATAATTGGGGAACGTTTAATTTCGATTATAGTAAACCTGAAGTGGTCAGTTTTCTTATCTCGAATGCTGTCTTCTGGTTTGACTATTACCATATTGATGGGTTAAGGGTAGATGCAGTTTCACAGATGCTTCTTTATCACCATGACCATGAAAGCGGTGGCGTGGAAGGAGAGAATTCTGCAGCTAAGGAATTTATTCAGAAATTAAATCGAACAATCTTTGAACAATTCCCAAATGCTTTAATGATGGCAGAAGAATCGACGGATTATCCTTTAGTAAGCGCACCTATTCATGAAGGTGGCCTCGGTTTCAATTATAAATGGAACATGGGATGGATGAATGATGTTCTGAAGTACATGGAGCTTCACATGGATGATCGTAAACACCATCATAACTTGTTAACGTTCTCTTTTTTCTACGCTTTTTCAGAAAACTATTTGTTGCCGCTTTCGCATGATGAAGTGGTACATGGGAAAAAGTCATTACTAAATAAGATGCCAGGGGACTATTGGCAAAAGTTTGCCAATCTTCGAACGCTTTATGGGTACATGATGGCTCATCCCGGAAAAAAACTCCTCTTTATGGGAGGAGAATTTGGACAATTCGTTGAATGGAAAGATTTATCGGAGCTTGACTGGTTGCTTTTTGATTATGATATGCATAGGAAAATGAACGCTTATGTAAAAGAGCTTAATCATTTTTATCTTGATTCAAGGGCAATGTGGCGCATTGATCATGAGTCTGAAGGATTTGAATGGATCGATGCGAACGATAACACCCAGTCTGTCCTCACCTTTATGAGAAAAGGCAAAGCAAAAGGAGATTGCGATATCGCGATTATTAATTTTTCTCCTAATGTGTACTATGATTATCGGATTGGCGTTCCATCTACTGGAACGTATATTGAAATGTTTAATAGCGATCAAGAAAAGTACGGTGGGTCAGGTCAGTTAAACGCAGACGAATTGCAAAGCGAAAAAACGCCCTATCACAATCAACCTTATAGCCTGATGCTTAAAGTACCACCGCTTGGAATTGTTGTTCTCGGCAAAAAAAATAAAAGCAACCTTGAAAGGAGAAATCGCTATGTCTAAAAAACGTTGTGTCGCCATGCTACTCGCAGGAGGTCAAGGGACAAGGTTAGGAAAATTAACGACTCGTCTTGCGAAACCTGCCGTTCCGTTCGGAGGTAAATATCGCATTATTGATTTCACACTTAGTAATTGTAGCAATTCCGGTATTGATACGGTTGGCGTTCTCACACAATATCAGCCGTACATACTCAATTCATATATCGGAATTGGAAGTTCATGGGATCTTGACCGAAAAAATGGAGGCGTTTCCGTCCTTCCCCCTTACATGGGCCAAAAGGGCGGCGAGTGGTACCGTGGCACAGCGAATGCGATTTACCAGAACATGTACTATATCAAGCAATATGACCCAGAATATGTTCTTGTTATTTCAGGGGACCACATTTATAAAATGGATTATTCTGAGATGCTTGATTATCATGAGCAGCGTGATGCGGATGCAACGATTGCGGTTCTTGAAGTGCCATGGAATGAAGCAAGTCGCTTCGGTATTATGAATACGGATGACGAAGATCGGATTGTTGAGTTTCAAGAGAAACCAGATGAACCGAAAACAAATTTAGCATCGATGGGCATTTATATTTTCAATTGGAAAACGCTTGAAAAGTATCTAACAGAAGATGAGCAAACTCCTGGATCATCTAATGACTTTGGTAAAGATATCATTCCGGCCATGATTGAAGACGAAAAGAACGTATTTGCTTATTCATTCAATGGATACTGGAAGGATGTTGGAACGTTACAAAGCTTGTGGGAAGCAAACATGGATCTTCTCGATGATGATCCAGCCTTGATTCTTAATGATCCTGCATGGAAAATCTATTCGGTGAATCCAAATCAACCACCACAATATATTGCTCCTCAAGCGAAAGTGACACGTTCACTAGTAAATGAAGGATGCGTTGTCTATGGAGACGTTTATCGTTCGGTTCTTTTCTACGGCGTGCACGTTGGACTTGGAAGTACGATTCGAAACTCAATCATTATGCCAAATGTAAAAATTGGAGCAAATGTAACGATCGAAAACGCGATTGTAGAAAGTGGCACTGTAGTAGAAGATGGTATGTCATTAGGGTCAAGTGATGGTTCCATTTCTTTAATTGCTGATGGCGAAATCGTCTCGGTACCAAAATAGAGTAGGGGGATTAAACGATGAAAAAAGTAGTAGGAGTTATTAACCTCGTAGATGAAAAAAACACACTAAGTGAGTTAACAAATCATCGGAGCTTTGCCTCTGTTCCATTTGCAGGGCGGTATCGATTGATCGATTTCTCTTTATCAAACTTAACAAATGCAGGTGTTAACACGGTAGCCGTTTTTACTCGTGAGAAATACCGTTCATTATTTGACCATTTAGGTTCAGGCCGAGAATGGGATCTCGATCGTCATCAGGGAGGGCTTTTCTTCCAGCCCCCTGCAGATGAAGAACGCAGAAATTCTGGTGACATCCATTCATTTTATGAAAACCTTTCCTTTTTTAAGAGAAGCCTTTCTCATTATGTTCTTGTAACGAACGGACAGCTTGTCTGGAACGTAGATTTCGATCAAATTATTGACGAACATGAGGCCGAGAATGCTGATATAACGGTTGTATACAAACCTTGTGACGACCCTTATACGAGTGGTAGTCATTATAACGTGTTGTATACGAACGATGATGAACGGGTAGATCGATTAAATTTAGGTGTTGAACCGTTGCCAGGAGATAACGTGTTTTTGAACACCTTCTTGATGAAATCATCTCTCCTTATTTCTCTTGTTGAAGATAGCATTGAGAGTGGGAAGCATGAGAGCATTAATGAAGCGATTGCTGCAAATTTAGATCGTTACCATGTACACGCCCATTATTTTGGTGGATATGTTACCTTCATTGATAGTGTTGAGAGCTATTATCGTTATAGTATGGAAATGCTTGATCCAAATGTAACGCAGGAATTATTTTATAACACGGGTCCAATTTATACGAAAGTAAAGCACGAATCTCCTGCGAAGTATTTAGAAAGCTCCAGCGTGTCGAACTCCTTGATTGCAAACGGCTGTACGATTTCAGGGACGGTAGAAAATAGCATTTTGTTTAGAGGAATTAGAGTTGGAAAAGGTGCAGTTATTAAAAACAGTATCATTATGCAAAAGTGTGAAATTGGTGAGGGTGCAGTGATTGAGAATGTGATTCTGGATAAAGACGTTTCCGTATCACCAAACGAGAAGGTCATTTCAGAAGACCAACCACGCGTTATCGCAAAATCGACTGTCATTTAGTAGGGGGAACTTGTAATGAACGTACTATTTGCCGCATCTGAAGGTCATCCATTTATTAAAACGGGTGGTCTTGGTGATGTGATCGGTGCTCTTCCAAAAGCACTTCAAAAACAGGGAGCGAACGTTTCTGTTATCTTACCTAAATATCAAGATATGAATGAGACGTTTAAAAGTCAGCTTGAATTAAAAGAGACGATTACCGTTTCAGTTGGCTGGCGTGATAAATATTGTGGCATTGAGATGCTTAAGTATGATGGCATCACCTATTATTTCGTTGACAATGAATATTATTTTAAGCGAAGTGGTAGCTATGGATACTTTGATGACGGTGAGCGCTTTTCATTTTTTTGTAAAGCCGTATTAGAAGCGATCCCATATCTTGAAGATCAGCCTGACATTCTCCATTGCCACGATTGGCAAACTGGGATGATCCCTGTACTAAAGAAAGCCCATTATAGAAACCACCCTTACTATGAGGGAATTAAGGTCGTTTATACAATTCATAATTTGCGTTATCAGGGAATTTTTCCGAAGTCCATTTTGCATGATTTGCTAGATTTAAGTGAACTTCATTTTAATAATGAAGGAGTAGAGTTTCATGGTAATGTAAGCTTCATGAAAGGTGGACTGCTTTATGCAGATTACATTACAACTGTAAGTCCATCGTATGCGGATGAAATTAAGCAGCCATATTTCGGTGAATACTTGGATGGAGTTATGAGGAAAAGAGAAAATGAATTTACTGGAATTATTAACGGGATTGATACGGATCTTTATGATCCGGCCAGTGATTCGGCTCTTGCTTATACGTATCACGCCTCACACATTCTAAAAGAAAAAAACAAAACCGATCTTCAAAAAAATCTCGGTCTACAAATAGGAGAAGGCATTCCAGTTATTGCCCTCATTACGCGACTTGTCGAACAAAAGGGAATTGATCTGTTCTTCAGAGTCTTACCTGAAATAATGGAGCAAAAAGTCCAGGTAGTTGTTCTTGGAACAGGTGATGAGCATTACGAGCATATGCTTCGAGAAGCAGAAGCACGCTATCCTGGTAGATTTTCAGCAAATATTTATTTTGATGATGGTTTTGCGCGCCAGCTTTATGCTGCATCTGATTTGTTCTTAATGCCTTCCCAATTTGAGCCATGTGGCATTAGTCAGCTGATCGCGCTACGATATGGTAGTCTTCCCATTGTACGAGAAACAGGTGGCTTAAAAGATACTGTCCAACCTTATAACAAGTTTACAGGGGAGGGGCATGGATTTAGTTTTGCGAATTATAATGCGCACGAAATGTTAGATACAATCCGCCTTGCTCTTGATCTATATCATCATGATGACATCACATGGAAAAAACTAGTTGTAAGAGCGATGCGTCTTAACTATTCGTGGGAAGCTTCATCAGTAAAATACTTAAATTTGTATCAAAACCTATTAAAATAATTTTAATTTTTACCGATAAGAAAAGCAGAGGGGAAACTCTCTGCTTTTTTCGTTAAGAATGCTACAAATTTTAAGATAGGAGAAAATGACTGATGATATCATGTGAAAAATGCCAAACTATACCAAACATTCATTCTGCTGGTTATATAGAAATCTTTACTACCGTTCCTCAGCTTAATCAAAGTTTACATGACCTCATGGGCCGAAAGCAGCTAGACCATCCGCTAGTCATTCCTTTTGTAGGTCAAGAAGTTTTAGCGGATGTTTGCCGCCTGATCGCTTCGAATTTTAATCAGGCAGCAGTTGACATGTTTTTTTGCTCAACATACTCAGAGGATGAAAGGGAGAAAAGTCAACCACTCTCATTCTCGCAATTTTATTCACGAGTCCAGAACCCTGATTACATAGAAATAATGAAACACTCACTTTTTACAAGTCATATGCAGCCGATCATCACGCTTGCTGATCAGAGTATTACAGGATATGAGTTTTTAATGCGGCCAACGAGTGAAGACTTTCTTTTTTATCCGAACGAATTATTTGAAATGGCAAGACAATCTGGTTTGCAGTCATTTCTTGATAGTGCCGCTAGAATTGCTTCACTTAAAGTAAGCGCCTCTCATTTAGAAAATGGGACGAAGCGATTTATTAACTTCTTACCTTCATCCATTTATGATCCTGCTCACTGCCTTCGAACGACCTTTCAAGCAGTGAATGCTTTCAAAATTGATCCGAATGACCTTGTGTTTGAAGTAGTGGAAACGGAAAAAATTAATGAAATTGCTCATTTGAAGAAGATTTTTAAAACCTATCAACAAGAGGGAATGAAGATGGCACTCGATGATGTTGGGTCAGGTTTTGCAACAAGAGAAATATTATTAGAATTAAAACCGGATTATGCAAAGATTGATCGAAGTTTGATTTCCCACAGTGATCAGGACCCTGTTAAACAGAAGTATTTAATTGAAATGGTATCTTTATCAAAAGAGGAAGGCATTACATTGCTCGCTGAGGGGATTGAACGAAAAGAAGAAGTTGATTTTTGTAGGGAAATAGGAATCCCACTTGGTCAGGGCTACTATTTTGGACGTCCTGCAAAGGAACCTGTTACAGCTCTACAAGTATAAGTGGAGAGACATGACTAAATTCGAGGGAGTGACGCTTATGGTCAAGAGCTTCATAACTTCTCATACTATTAAGAAAAAGAAGGGCGCTCCCTTCTTTTTCTTATGGAAATTTAGACTGAAAACCGATATGCTTACGACAGATTACAAAATTGGGGTGACGGAATGTTAACGTTTTATCAACGCTATGCACGTACAGCTTTTGATATTGGACTTATCGTATTAACCGTATTTCTAATAATGTTAGTATCTAGTTTTCTATTTGATATTGCAGCACCCATTATCGTAGGGTATGTTATCTTTTTAATCATTGAACCTTTCGCACGTTTTCTACATCGAAAAGGAATAGGGAAGACAGCCGCAACGACCATTTCAACACTTTTGTTTGTTCTTGTTGTCTTAAGTGTCGTCTTTCTAGCGGGAGCTATCTTTGTTCTTCAGTTACAAAATCTAATCGGCTTAATTCCTGGATATGTTGCGAAGTTTCAAGATCAGATTATGAATTATATTGAATGGGGACAGCTTCAGATAAATGCTCTCCCACCTGACGTACTTGAAAAGGCCCGGGACTTTTCATTAACTCTTGTCGAAAAGGCTTCCTTTATGCTTACTGCATTTTTAAATAGTGTGTTTGCCTTCGTAACTTCCATCCCCACACTTGTCATTAATTTTATTGTCGGAATCGTACTTGCTTATTTTTTAAGTATCGAAATTGAAATGTGGAAACGAATTGCAGTAAAACGCACGCCGAATACGTTTAAGATTGCGTACTACTTCTTAAAGGAGAATGTATTAAGCGGTATTGGAGCGTACTTAAAGGCACAGTTAAAGCTCATAACAATTACGTTTGTTCTCGTTCTCTGTGGATTATGGATTTTGCGAGTAGATAATGCGTTTACTCTTGCACTATTATCAGCGTTTTTTGATTTATTACCGCTTCTCGGTGTTTCGGCCATTTTTATACCGTGGGCTATTTATCTCTTTGCGGTCGGCCAAACATCTCTTGCAGTATCGCTTTTAATATTGCTTGGGGTTGTCATGCTTGTAAGACAGATTATGGAGCCAAAAATCACGGGTGATTCCCTTGGTGTGTCAGCCTTTACAATTTTATCCTTTATGATTATTTCACTCTCATTATTTGGGATTTCAGGAGTTATTATTTCACCGATTTTACTCATATTGATCAAGGCTCTTTATGATCATGGGTATTTAAGTAAGTGGATTCATCTTCCTAGTGAAGAATTTTCAAATCCACAGGATAGACGGTAGGAAGGAAGAACGAATGTGAAACGAACGGGAAGTTTAATTATCGTAACGATTATTATTAGTGCTGTGATTGGCTTAATTTTAAAGCAGTCACCGGATACTTTTTCTCAGCCATTAAAAAAATCCGAAGTACCAGAGGAGTATATTGATCTCTACCGTGAAGCAGGAGATGAATATGATGTGCAATGGGAGCTTCTCGCGGCTGTCCATCGTGTTGAAACAAAATTCTCCACGATGTCGACATTAGAAAGTCCAAAAGGGGCAATTGGCCATTATCAATTTATGCCTCTAACCTGGATTGGTTGGAGTTATGGGGGCAGCCGTCTTGGTGAACTCGATAAGGATGATTTAGTGGATATTACGGATTTAGAGCTTATTCAAAAACACGGTGGATATGGAAAAGATGGAAACGGTGATGGAAAAGCGGATCCTTATAATCTTAAAGATGCGGCTTATACAGCAGCAAGCTACCTTTCAGCGAATGGAGCTAGTGAGGGAAGACTGGAAAGTGCGCTGTTTGCTTACAATCAAAGCGATGAGTATGTCGAAGAAGTGCTATCATTCTATAATGAATATAAAGAAAACGCTACAGTTGTGAAATTAGATCCTTGATTCAATGTAATGGTACAGTGCTTTCACATATGATAAAATCACGATTAGAAGGGGGCGATTGCGTGAAGATTGTTTCAATCGAACCGACTCCAAGTCCAAATTCGATGAAAATTAATTTAAGTGAAGAGTTACCAGCTGGAGACACGAGGCAGTATAAACTTGAGACTGATCTCACAAATGCTCCAGTGTATATTCAGAAATTAATGGCCGTTCCAGGCGTTAAGGGCCTTTATCATGTGATGGATTTTATTGCATTAGAACGTAATGCGAAATACGCCTGGGAAGATATTCTCCCAGGTGCAAGAGAGGCGTTCGGTGAAGTTGTTGAGGAATACAAAGCATCAGAGCAGGCTTCTGAAGATTTCGGTGAAATAAAAGTATCAATCCAAATGTTTCGTGGCATCCCGATGCAAGTGAAGCTAGAAGAAGGGGAATCTGAACAGCGCTTTGGATTACCTGAGCGCTTTATGAAAGCAGCAATGAAAGCCTCATCAGCTTCAGAGAATATGGTGATGGAGCGACAGTGGAAGGAACAAAATCCAAGGTACGGTTCACCTGAAGAAATTGGACAAGAGGTTACAGAAGAAATTGCGGCGACTTACAGTGAAGAGCGTCTTGAAGCACTTGTAAAAGCTGCATTTTCAGATCAAAGTGAATCCATTAAGCAAGAGAAAAAAGTGGTTACCCTTGCGATGCTTGATGATGCTGACTGGAAGGTCAGATACGCTGCACTTGACCGTATGGATCCAGAGCTTACTGATCTACCAGTGCTAGAAAAGGCATTGAAGGATGAAAAAGCTTCTGTACGACGCTTATCAGTCGTTTTCCTCGGTATGATCGAATCGAAGGAAGTGCTTCCGCTTCTTTATCAAGCATTGAAAGATAAGTCTGTTACAGTAAGACGAACAGCTGGAGATTGTTTGTCTGATCTAGGTTTTGTTGAAGCCATCCCCGAAATGATTGAATCGCTACAAGATCGTAACAAGCTTGTTCGATGGAGGGCGGCAATGTTCTTATATGAAGTGGGAGATGAAACGGCAATTCCGGCACTTGAACAAGCAGCAAATGATCCGGAGTTTGAAGTAAAGATGCAGGCTGGTATGGCGTTAGAGAGGATAAAAGGCGGAGAAGAAGCAAAAGGATCTGTCTGGCATCAAATGACGCAAGCAAGAAAATCAAAATAAATTCACAGGAGGTATAGGATATGAATCCATACGAAGAATATATGCGTCAGATGGCGCAGCCAATGCGTGATGAATTAACATCAGCTGGTTTTGAAGAGCTTACAACACCGGATGAAGTAGCAAGCTTTATTTCGGAGAAAAAGGGAACCTCACTTGTTTTTATCAACTCCGTATGTGGTTGTGCAGCTGGTCTCGCTCGCCCTGCCGCTCGTGAAGCGATTGAGTATGAAAAGAAGCCAGAACATCTTGTGACCGTTTTTGCAGGACAGGATCGTGAAGCAACTGGAAAAATGCGTGAATATCTAGAAGGATATGAACCATCATCACCTTCCATCGCCCTTTTAAAAGATGGTCAGGTACTTCACTTTATTCCAAGAGAAGAAATTGAAGATCATGATGTGGAAGAAATTGTAGCCAACTTGACAGGAGCTTTTGAACAATATTGTTAATGACAAAACTCCACTCATATGAGTGGAGTTTTGCTCGAGTTAATAGGAGGTTGATAAAATGGATCACGTATTTGAACTGCAAGGAAGCTGGAAGGGTGGCCTCTCTGGTGAAGGAATTGTTAGAACGGAAAACCTTACGACAGACGTCTCAATCCCATCGTCAATGGGAGGAAGTGAAAAAGGAACGAACCCGGATGAATTGCTTTTAAGCTCGTCAGCTGCCTGTTATTTTATGACGATTGGTTTGTATTTAGAACGAAATGAAATTCCTTTTGAAGATATTAAAATCTCATCTAAATTGACCGTAAGTGATAAAGGAAGGCTTCACGTTGCATCTATTCATCATTATCCAGTCATCTACCTGTCAAATGACCCTAATGAGGCAATGACTGCACGAATTCATGATATTGCCCATCGGGCAGAGGAAGGCTGTATGATTACAAGAGCGATCAAAGGAAATGTTGATGTTGTCGTAGAACCATCTATAAAAAAAGTGTGATGTTTTTCACTGAAATCGTTCATTTGTTTTGATAAGCTGACAAAACATGGCTGTCCTAACCATTTAGAACATATTATGAATCTGACCCTTTGCATTTCTTGCGAAAATCATTATAATAAGGTTTTGGAACGGAACAGTGACGGGCAAAATGGAAACAGTGAAATAAAGGAGATAGAAGCATGAATAAAGACTATCGTGTATTATTGTTTTATAAATATGTACAAATTGATCAACCGGAAGAATATGTTGAAGAACACCTTGCTTTTTGTAAAGAGCATAATCTAAAAGGAAGAATCCTTATTGCGGAAGAAGGCATTAACGGAACGCTTTCTGGAACATTTGAAGAAACGCAGCAATATATGAATATGATGCATGCGGATGAGCGGTTTGCTGACTTGTTCTTCAAGATTGACGAAGCTTCTGAACATCCATTTAAAAAGATGCACGTCCGTCTAAGACCAGAGCTAGTTACGCTTCGTCTTGACGAAAACCATGATCCAAATCAGGTCGGTGGTAAGCACTTAAAGCCTGCTGAGTGGCGTGAAGCGATGCAGCAAGATGATGTCATTATTCTTGATACTCGGAATGATTACGAGTATGATGTCGGTCATTTCCGCGGTGCGATTCGTCCAGATATTAAGAATTTCCGCGATTTGCCGGAGTGGGTACAAGAAAATCTTGCTGATCAAAAGGATAAGAAGATTCTTACGTACTGTACGGGCGGAATACGCTGTGAAAAGTTCACAGGCTGGATGGTTAATCAAGGATTTGAGGATGTGAATCAGCTTGATGGTGGTATCGTGACATATGGTCAGGATGAAGACACCAAAGGGGAACTTTGGGATGGACAGTGCTATGTGTTTGATGGCCGAATTACTGTTCCGATTAACCAAAAAGATCATGTTGTTGTTGGTAAAGATTACTTCACTGGTGAACCGTGTGAACGCTATGTTAATTGTGCAAGCCCTGAATGTAATAAACAAATTATTACATCAGAGGAGAACGAACATAAATACTTGCGCGGATGTTCGCATGAGTGTAGAACATCACCTCGCAACCGTTACGTAGCTGAACATGGTTTAACGCAAGAAGAAGTCAATGAACGCCTACAAAAATTAATGCAAGAGCATATTGAACAAGAGGTTTAATCAAAAAAGCTAGCTGTCTGCAGACAGCTAGCTTTTTATTTGTCATATCTGATTTTATTTACTTTAAGAAGATGATCCACTTTTGAAAGACGATGTTCTTCTATTTTTTCGAGGTATTGATGAAGCGTTAACTCCATTTGGCAAAGAGCTTGAAATAGGTCACGGTGCCGCAACTCGCGATTTTCTGCAGATAGGGCAGTAAAGCCTGTCAGTATGTTTGGTAGCTCAGTTGAAAGCATCCGCTTTACAACATGGCGTTCCTCAAGGTCAAGCGGCTCAAGTTCAGGTAAGATTTGCCGGAAAAGGTGAATGAGCCTTGTCGCTCTAGAATGAATAACGCCACTAATATAAGCATGTGTAGCCACTTGCTCTAAATGATTTAGCTGTTCTTTTAAAACCGGATCAATTGCTCCTTGTTCTTGCGTTGCATTTCTACCTAATAAGGCGTGATCCAATAATTTCATGCGCTGAAAAATCCCTTTAAAAAAAGGAGAACGTTTAATACTTCGTTTAATAATTTTTCCTCGATCATTAATTAAAATGGTACCCTGCTTGCATTTACCTGAATCTCGTTTTGCAATCATTTGTCGTTCCCATTGAATGTAGAACTTTTTTGGTGTAGACGAACGGTCTTTTTGGCTATCATATCCAGAAAATAAAATAAGGTTTCGTCGTATTTTTAAATAAACAGTAAATCCTCGTTCTGTACGTTTCCATTTTTGTGGCTTATTTTCTAAAGGATCGAGTTTATCAATAAATTCATCTAACAACTGTTCCGCATATGAAAGGAAGTTTGTTGTACTCGCATCCTGAAGTAGTGATGCTTCCACCGTCTTGAATTGCGGTGGTAACAGCTTTTCAAGCCACTGGGGTTCAGAAGAATCAAAAAGCCCCATGGGATTCCCTCCTGTCATTAAAGTCGATCAGCTGCATCAGATAGCTGCTTTTGTCTCGACGTTGTGCTATCCAGTTTGGTTTTCATTTCTTTGTTTAACTGATCCATTTCTAGTATGAACTTTTTACCGCTATCAATAATACGGACATTTGATTTCTCTGTAATTTCAATGGCTTCAAATACATCCTGATAGGCTTTTCGGAAGGATTCAATCGCAATGGCCGGTTTTTCAAGTGTTTTGACCGTTTCCTCCGTATTTTGCTTTAGCATTTCAGCATTTCGAAGAAGCATTGACTCTGTTGCTTCGTTAACATTTTGAACAGCGGAAATGACCTTCTGCTGGTTGCCGAGTGCTAACTGGATCGAAGCTGTAACCGTGATGATGTTCTTCGTCATCGTAACGGCATTGAAGATTGCTTCCTCTAACTTTTCATTATTTTCCATGATCAAATCGACGGAGGCCATAGACTGACGAAGAACCATGACAGCCTGCGACATATTCTTTACTCGACTAACGACTTTTTGTTGCGCTTTTTGGATCGGTAGGGGATTGTCTTTCCATTCGGTCTTAGCCGCTTCCTCATCAAGCATTGTCATGAGCGTCTGACCTAGCTCCATTTGATCTTCTAAGCCGAAAATTCGATCTCTAGCCACATCTTTAAGTTCTTTTAACATCACATTATCTTCTTGTAGCTTATCTTTACCGGTTAGAAGAGACTCAACAATGACTTCAACCTGAGATTCTACCGTTTTATATTTCTTCGCATATTGCTCAACTTCATTGCGACCCATGACGCGATTTAGCAGTTTGTTAAATTTATTTTTCTTTAAGTAAGAGGGCTCAAGTTCTGAAACGTGCTCTCTAAGTTTGTGTAGATTATCAGGTAAATCGTTATTCGGTTGATCAATCATTCCTTTAACCGGTCGCTTTAATGCTTCTAATGACTCTCCAGCATCACGCTGGGCATCTTCACCTAGCCCAGATAAGGATTGAAGTATTTTATCTGTATCATCTTCATGATAAAAGCTTTGAATAATTTCCTCAGCTTTTTCACGTTGAGAGTTAACTTTTTCAGGCTGATTACTCATATATGACACTCCTTCAATAGAATGAAATCGTTTGGGTTTACTTCCTACCATTCTATACGAATAGATTTCGCGAAAAGTTTCAAAACACCTTCAGCAAAACCTTTCCCTTTGCGAAATAAGTACAAACGTATCGCATGTAAAATAGTTGAAAGATGATGAGAGGGGTGATATGTTTTAAACGGATTTATTTTAACGTTAGGACGTGATGAAAGATGAAAAATGTAAAGCTCTACACCCAACCGGCATGTCCACCGTGCGAGTTTGTGAAAAATTATTTTCAAATGCATGGCGTCACATATGAACTGTTAAATATAAAAGAAAACCAGGCAGCGCGGAATGAGCTCATCAACGAGCACGGATCAATGTCCACGCCAACGATTGTCATTGATGATGAAGTGATTATTGGATTTGAACAAGAACGGATTGATGAACTTCTTGATCTTTCGTCTTCTAAAATGAAGGATTGATAACTTGTTGAAAGAGGGTGAATGAAATGATTGAGAAATTTGTTCGCAATGATCGTCAGAAAGAGCTCCTGGATCTAGCTAGTAAGCATCGCGCTGAGCTTAAAGAGAGCGCTGAGCAAATAGACAAGGAAGCGCGCATTCCTGACGCCATTATAGCAAGTATGAAGGATTCAGGTTTTACTTCACTGCCCATTCCAGAGGAATTTGGTGGGAAAGAACTTTCCCTTTACGAACTAGTCCTTATTCAAGAGGAGCTTGGGAAAGGCGAAGGAGCAGGTGCGTTATCGATTGGTTGGCACTTTGGTATTCTAAAAGATCTTCAAGATCGTCGACCTTGGAATGATCACAAGTATGCGGAACTTTGCATGGATGTATTGAAAGGGGCGCTTGTGAATAGAGCTCAAACAGAAGAGGAGACTGGTGATCCAACGAGAGGAGGACTGCCTGCAACGATCGCAACAGAAGTAGAGGGGGGCTATCAGCTTACTGGCCGAAAAACATTCACAACGTTAAGTCCACATCTTGACTCTGTGATTGTGAAATCGACGTTAAATGGTGTGCCAGCTGACTTCTTAGTATCAATGAATCAAAAAGGTGTATCCCTTGAACAAACATGGGAAGTTTTGGGGATGAGAGGAACGAGAAGTGATGATCTTGTCTTAACAGACGTCTTCGTTCCGTCTGAAGCTCTCCTTGAAATTTATGATAAGGAACGCAAAACGGCATCCCTTCCTCCTGCCTGGTTACTTCATATCCCCGCTGTGTATCTTGGGATTGCTGAATCTGCACGAGAAGAAGCGGTGAAATTTGTTACTTCTTATCAACCGAACAGTCTAGATATTCCATTAAAAGATGTTCCCCATATCCAAGATAAGTTTGGGCGCATATCCCTTGCACTCTTAAGTGCTCGTCACTTTCTTTATTCGGTCGCAGAGCAGTGGGATCAGTATCCAGAAGAGCGAATGAACATGCAGGGACAGCTTTTTGCTGCAAAATCGCAGGCAGTTAAAGCTGCGATGGAAGCTGTTGACCTTTCCATGCGCATTGTAGGGGGAAGGAGCTTGATGAAAAAGAATCAGTTGGAACGCTTGTACAGAGATGTTCGAGCGGGACTTCATAATCCTCCTAGTGATGAATTAACGCTACAAGTTCTTGCGATGAAGCAATTTTAAGATGAGTGTTTACTCCTTCTATAATTGGAAGGAGTTTCTTTTTGTTCTTATATGTGGATCTCATCCCTATGACTCCCTATTGTAAATATGCTGTTCTTCCTCTATCCTTTATGGCGTGTTAAAAGCTACTGAAAGGATGGGGTGTATGAAAAAGTCGGTTCTGACGATTATAATGACAAGTCTCTTTTTTACGATGTTTTCTGCTCAGTCTCATCAAGTAGGGGCGGTTACTATGATGAAGGTACCTCCGATGATCGAAGAAGAACAAACTGCAATTGCTCCTAGTGAAACGCCTGAACCGGAAACGAAGCAGGATGTGGCACTATTGCTTAACCTTCCTGTTAAAAATATGAATGATGTTAAGAAAGTAACGAAGGATCAATTTTCCGTTACCAACTATTCAATAGAAGAAATTGAAATGCTAGCCAAATTAGTTAATGGAGAAGCGAGAGGCGAAACGTTTGAAGGAAAAGTAGCGGTAGCTTCTGTAACCATTAATCGTGTTCTTTCTTCAAAATTTCCAAATAGCCTAAAAGAAGTAATCTTTGAAAGTGGCGCATATACGGCCGTATCAGATGGTCAATATGATCAGCGTCCAGGACCAGAGTCCTACAAAGCAGTCTATGCTGCACTTAGTGGACAAGATCCAAGTTCAGGTGCTTTGTTTTATTATAATCCTGATATCGCCACGGACGATTGGATTCGGACAAGGCATATTATTAAAGAAATTGGCAAACATGTCTTCACAAGATAAAATCCTCCTGACGAAGGAGGATTTTATGATATCATCGACTTGTACCCACAGTTTGATGAAGGAGTGAAGCGAAAATGACACAGAAAAAAACGTTTCAACCAGGTGAAATAGTCACAGCAGGATATAAGACAGGTAGGTATATTGGAGAGGTTGTAGACCTTAAGGATCCAAAAGCGGTTGTCAAAGTGCTTGCGGTGATGAAACACCCAACACAGGGCGATCTTCATAATCCAAAACAGCTAGATGTTCCGCTTTTCCATCAACGTAAAGCGCTGGCTCAATATGAGAAGGCTCTTGTGCCGTTATCAGCTATTAACCACTATGAAGGGGACGTTCCGAATTACAACGAATCGTTGCAAGAAGCCCTTGGTACACAAGAAGCTGAGTTAAAGCATGAAGGCGGAAGATGGGCAGAGGCTTCTCTCATTGAAATTGAAAAACTTAAAGAAGAGTATTTTCCGACAAGATAGTCTTCTTTACATCACTATTTAAATCGGGTAAGATATAGTATTGATTTAGGCTTGCAATAAGAAGTACTAAGTGAAGAAGACGTAAAGGGTGGTTTTTGATTTGCAATCAGAAGCTTCAGCATATCAAGTGCTGTTATATTATCAGTATGTAGAAATTGAAGATCCAGCTTATTTTGCTCGAAAGCATCTTAAGTTCTGTCAATCTTTGAATTTAAAAGGAAGAGTGCTTGTCGGTACAGAAGGAATTAACGGAACTGTTTCAGGAACCGTTCAGGATACTGAGCGGTATATGGAAGAACTAAAAGCTGACGAACGCTTCCACGATATGGTGTTTAAAATTGACGAAGCACATGGTCATACGTTTAAAAAGATGCACGTTCGACCTCGTGAAGAGATTGTTTCATTAAGACTTGAGGAAGATGTTAATCCGAAAGAAATCACCGGTAACTACCTTGAGCCGAAGGAGTTTATGGAAGCGCTAGAAGACGATGATGTGATTGTTATTGACGCTAGAAATGATTATGAGTATGATATTGGTCATTTCCGTAATGCCATTCGTCCTGACATTAAAGCATTTCGTGATCTTCCGGACTGGATCGAGCAGAATCTTGCCGACCAAAAGGACAAAAAAGTATTAACGTATTGCACGGGCGGAATTCGCTGTGAGAAATTTTCAGGATATTTATTAAAGAAAGGGTTCTCTGATGTTTCTCAGCTTCATGGTGGGATTGTCACGTACGGTAAAGACCCAGAAGTACAAGGCAAATATTTCGACGGTAAATGCTTTGTTTTTGATGATCGCCTTGCTGTACCTGTGAACCGTACTGATGAAGATAGGGTGATAGGGAAATGCTATCATTGCGAAGAACCGGCAGATACGTACATTAATTGTGCCAATGTAACGTGTGACAAGCTTCATATCGTATGTGATTCTTGCAAAGAAGAACATCAGCAATATTGTTCATCAGCTTGTGAGGAAGAAGTTCACATGGCGCAAATGTAACGCAGCGGATACCGCTGCGTTTTTTTTACACTTAACCAGGGTGAGGAGGTACGTAGAGGTGTGTTTAATTGCTGTAGCAATAAATGTTCATAAAAAATACCCTTTTATTTTAGTCGCTAATCGAGACGAGTTTTACGAGCGTCCAACAATGCCTGTGCATTATTGGGACGATGTACCTGGATTACTAGGTGGTCGTGATTTGAAAGCAATGGGAACATGGCTTGGTGTTACAACAAAAGGGAAAATTGCGGCGCTTACAAATTATCGAGAGCCTGGTGAAGAACCTAAGAGGCATTCAAGAGGCGATTTACCTGCTGATTACTTACGACAGAATCAAACAGCAGAGGCATATTTAAAAACCGTTCAACAAAAGAAAGATCAGTACAATGGGTTTAATTTACTTGCGGGAGATTTTAACACCCTTTATTACTATTCAAATAAGCAAAACCAAATATCCAGAGTAGAAAGTGGCATTCATGCGGTAAGTAATCATTTATTGAATACGAACTGGCCGAAAGTAGAGATGCTTAAGGAAGAGCTCACCCACTATATACGAGAAAAAAACGAACTTGATCAGGAACGGCTTTTTGAAATGCTCTCGCATGCTGATCCTGCGCCAGATCATTTATTACCTGAAACAGGGGTACCAATCGAATGGGAGAGAATGCTTTCACCGGTATTTATTTCATCTGAGAATTACGGTACAAGAGCGCAAACGATCATCACCGTTACACCGGATGGTCAAGTAACCTTTACCGAGCGAACAGGAAAGGATAAGGAAAACACGTACCAATTTATCCTGAATGAGGAATAAAGTTTCAGGTGCTGAATAAATTATGTGTTACCTGTAACTTTTCGATCTAAAATAAAGTAAGAGGTTCTAGTTTCAAAACGAGCATACAGGGGTATTGGGAGTTAATACTTATGAGGAGGGGTTTTTTTGAAAAGAAAGCGTCACTATCTTGAAGATCAGCTTTTGAGGGAATCACTTGATATGAAGGAATACCGAAAATATGATTCTGAAATGGTGACTAAAAAAAGACCAGTACTCCGTGAAAATAAAAAGAAAAAACCACTCATTCAAACACTAGTATAAGCGAGGAAGAAATTCCTCGCTTTTTTTTATGGAAAAGGGTTGTATTTTTCATAAAGCGATGATAAGATAAGTCTTGTCCTTGAAAAAACACATAAAATTAAGTGTTGACGAAGTAACGGTTTATATAGTATGATTATGAAGTCGCTGTTTAATGGAGGATTAGCTCAGCTGGGAGAGCATCTGCCTTACAAGCAGAGGGTCGGCGGTTCGAGCCCGTCATCCTCCACCATTAATTTTAAAGGTAACATAAGCGGTGCTACTCATGAAATTATGCGGTCTAGCTCAATTGGTAGAGCAAGGAGCAAGACTTCACCGAATGATCTACGACTTGTCTCGACGCAGCTTGCTTTAAAGCAAAGCTTGCAGAGGAAGAGACGACAACCTGATTAAGCTTCAATAGACTTCGCCGGTCTAGCTCAATTGGTAGAGCAACTGACTTGTAATCAGTAGGTTGGGGGTTCAAGTCCTCTGGCCGGCACCACACATGCGGGTGTGGCGGAATTGGCAGACGCGCTAGACTTAGGATCTAGTGTCTTACGACGTGGGGGTTCAAGTCCCTTCACCCGCACCATATATTATTTTCGCGCCCGTAGCTCAATTGGATAGAGCGTCTGACTACGGATCAGAAGGTTAGGGATTCGACTTCTCTCGGGCGCACCATATTACGGGGCCTTAGCTCAGCTGGGAGAGCGCCTGCCTTGCACGCAGGAGGTCAGCGGTTCGATCCCGCTAGGCTCCACCAATTATATATCGGAGGAATACCCAAGTCTGGCTGAAGGGATCGGTCTTGAAAACCGACAGGGGCTTAGTCGCCCGCGGGGGTTCGAATCCCTCTTCCTCCTCCATCTTTGCGGGTGTAGTTTAGTGGTAAAACCTCAGCCTTCCAAGCTGATGTCGTGGGTTCGATCCCCATCACCCGCTCCATTTTGTTGGCCCGTTGGTCAAGCGGTTAAGACACCGCCCTTTCACGGCGGTAACACGGGTTCGAATCCCGTACGGGTCACCAGCATCCTTTAACGAAATGATTTTTCTCAAGCATACTCAGGAGAGATGCTTTTTTTGTTGTTTTCATTTCGGTACATCTCACTTGGATACCGCATACATTGCTGTATATAAGAGAGGGGATGGACCGAATGTATTATGAAGAACATGAGCATATTGCTTACCACTATGACAACACTGATGCTTATCGCCAGCAGCCAGTAGCACCAACATCGAGCCCACCTGCATCACCGCCTCCAAGACCAATGTCTTCTGCGCAAGCAGGAACATTTGCTGTTGATCCTGGCTCAATTAGAAGATGCATGTATCGATTTACTTATATTTGGATGAGAGATGGCAATTCGTTCTGGTTTTGGCCGGTATTTGTAGGAAGTACGTCTGTATCCGGATTTCGTTGGACTGGTAGAAGGTGGGTTTATACAGGAATTAGCTTAAGAAGAATTGACATGTTTCAATGCTAAATCGTGGAGCGCTTACATGAGGCGCTCTTTTTCATGACTTCATTGTGAAAAATAGCGTAAATATCTGGCTTTTTTTAATAGATCGTGCGAAAATAAGACTAACTATTGATCTTCGAAAGTCAGGTGCACATAATGAAATTTCCTCTATGGATGAGAAAGTTATTTGTAGCATTTGTCGCTGTTATGACGTTAGGAACGGTTATTCCTACTGGATACCTGGCAGATGAAAAAAACGAGCCGTCAGAGACGTATCAGGAGGAAGGCCATCTTCTTCTCGATTCATTGGACGAGCCTTTAGGGTTATCGGAACCTACGGAAGAAGAGGCTACAGATTGGCCGACAATTGCAGCTCAAGTTCCTTCTACTGAATTACTTGCACATTTTGTCACTTATGCAAGTAGTCAGTCAGAAGAACAGGGATTATCAAAGTTTGGAGAAGCGATTTCAACTCGTGTAGGTAGCGAATATTCGGAGTCAATCGTTCCCAAAATGACAGAAGCCATTGTAGCATCTGTTGCAGATCTCGACATTGAAGAACTTAGGACGCTTCGTTTAACAGAATCACCGTCTGGCGGATATGGAGAGCGGATACTTCATGTATACAGCGAACAGAGTGGAGAAGACCTTTTGCGCTTTCACGTTCGAAGAGATCACCCACCTCAGGATGGCTACTGGTTTAACTTTCACTATCATGCAGCAGATGATAATTTTGAAGAGCATTATGAAGTAGGTAAAATTTATTGGGATAAAAACACTCCGCCTAAGTGGCTCTCTTAAGAGAGGTGCGCGGGGTGTTTTTGGTTGGAGAGTAGTAAGGGAGGATTACAGCCTAGATGGAACTTGTACAATGCATTAGAGATGTTTTTGAAGAAGAACCGCTTGTCGGTTCAGAAAACCCGTTTCAGCGAAAATTGTTTAAAGAGGGAAATTTTTATCCGGTTTACAGGGATGAACACAATAGTTGGATTACACTCGATGAAGAAGGCGAACAGCATATCATTGCAACAGGGGATTTGCTAAATGATGATTTTTGGTTCACATTTCGGTTTCGAATCGCATAAGAAAAAGCCGCAGCGTGCGGCTTTTACTTCTTTTTAGGGCGCGCGTTTTGCGGGCCTCTTTTTTTATTCATCAGAAGAGCGTCTTCGCCTTCTTTTTTGCCCTGGATCCCGGTTTTAGGATCATAAGCATTACGGTTTTTCATACAAGTGCCTCCTCTATGTGGATTCAACACTTAGTATGTCCGATTCTCCTTAAAACATCGGGTTTTCTTCGATGAACTGGTAGACGTTATCAACAAGTTCATCTGGCGTTTCACCAGTCACACGTTCGCCGTTTACAAGGCAGTACATTTCCTGGCTACATAGCGTGCAATGGCCAAGACAGGAATATTCAAGGACGTCTAGGTCCGTATCTTTTTCTAGTGTTTCCATTGCTTTATGTGAACCGCTTGAAAGATTGCTCATGCAAAATTCTACAATTGGATTCATTTCTATTCACCTCAAGTTTTCCTAACAAATTCATAACTGTTTCCATTCTACCAAGAAGGGAGGAAAATGGACAACCATTTGCATGAACGAAGAAACATATTGACTATTACTCATATAATTTGTAAGAGAAGGGTTTATTTCTTTATAATTAGGAAAAATAACATAATGAAGTCGATAGAGGAGGGTCATTATGCATAAAGCAGTTATTGTAGGAACAGGACCAGCAGGTTTAACAGCAGCGATTTACCTTGCGAGAGCAAATATGGATCCGCTTGTCATTGAAGGGCCGGAACCTGGTGGTCAGCTTACGTTAACAACTGATGTAGAAAATTTCCCCGGGTTTCCAGATGGCGTTCTTGGCCCTGAATTGATGGAAAACATGAAGAAGCAGGCGCTCCGTTTCGGTGCAACGATTGAACGCGGCTGGGTGAAGGACATTGATTTTAGTGAACGTCCTTTTAAATTAACAACGGATACGCTTGGCGACATCATGGCAGAATCAGTTCTTATTTCTACTGGTGCTTCAGCAAAGCTTCTTGGAATTCCAGGTGAATCAGAGAATATGGGCAGAGGTGTAAGTACATGTGCGACGTGTGATGGCTTTTTCTTCCGTGGTAAAAAAATCGTCGTAATTGGTGGAGGAGACTCTGCGATGGAAGAAGCCACTTTTTTAACAAAATTTGCTTCAGAAGTAACCATCCTTCATCGAAGAAAGGACTTACGTGCATCAAAAATCATGCAAGAGCGTGCACGCACAAACGAAAAAATCAGCTGGAAACTCAATGCTTCACCTATTGAGGTTGTGGCCGAAAACAATAAAGTTAGTGGGATTAAAGTGAAGGATAGTGATTCCGGAAAAGAAGAAATTGTGAAAACGGATGGTATTTTCGTTGCCATAGGCCACCGTCCAAACACAGATTTTCTTCAGGGTAAACTTAGTATGGACGATAAAGGTTACATCCAAGTGGAACCGGGAACCACCAGAACGAATGTTGCAGGTGTATTTGCATGTGGCGATGTTCAGGACTTTACTTACCGACAAGCGATTACAGCAGCAGGAACAGGCTGTATGGCTGCGATGGATTGTGAGCGGTTCTTAGAAGGAAACGCCTTTATTGATTGGAGTATGTAAACATGAAAGCGCAGGGCATGTGCCCTACGCTTTTTTAATGGATATCGATATAGTTTGAATCGTTTTGAATGCGGTCGGCTTTTGGAATTTTAATTTCAAGAATGCCGTTTTCGTATTTTCCCTTCACATTTTTCATTGAGAAGTGATAAGGCAGTTTGATTGTGCGACTCGTACTCGCATAGGAGCGTTCTTGTTTATAATACTTTTGCTTATCGTTTCGTGTTTCCTGATATTCTTTCGACTCGATTGAAATGCGCAGTCCATCTCCAAGCGGTTCAACCTTAATTTGTTCTTTTGAAATACCAGGTAACTCTGCCTCTACGATAAAAGCAGCATCCGTTTCATATAGGTCAACGCGAAACGACTGCGCAGGCAGCAGGTTGGCAAACGGCTCTTTAAAAAAATCATCAAACGTGTTCATCCAATTTTGAATAGCGGGATCTTGAAACAGTTTCGGCAATTTATCGCCTTTACCCATTTGACATTCATCCTTTCCAACATTTCTGATATACAGTATGTATGCCCATGGAAAAGGTTCCTTTTGGGTATTTTTTACAAGGGATTCCGAAGTTACTTCTCTACTTTCTTCATGTTACAATGGTCAGTAGAGAATTTAAGGAGGAGTATCATGAAGACTTATCTGCAGCTTTGCGAGGAAATTTTACATAACGGAACAAAAAAATCTGATCGAACGGGTACAGGAACAATGAGTGTGTTTGGTCATCAAATGCGCTTTGATTTGCAGGAGGGTTTTCCTGCATTAACAACAAAAAAACTTCATCTAAGATCCATTATTCATGAGCTGCTTTGGTTTTTAAAAGGGGATACGAACGTAAAGTATCTTCAAGATAATGGCGTGCGTATTTGGAATGAATGGGCGGATGAAAATGGAGAGCTTGGTCCCGTTTACGGTCATCAGTGGCGTTCATGGACAGGAGCAGACGGATCGACAGTTGATCAAATTGCAAAAGTGGTTGAGCAAATAAAAACAAATCCGAATTCCAGGAGAATGATCGTAACGGCATGGAACCCTTCTGAAGTTGATGAAATGGCTTTGCCTCCATGTCACTGTCTTTTCCAGTTTTACGTAGCGGATGGTAAACTTTCTTGTCAGCTTTATCAGCGGTCTGCTGATGTTTTTCTTGGCGTACCATTTAACATCGCTTCATATGCGCTTCTCACTATGATGATGGCACAAGTGTGTGACTTAGAGCCCGGTGAGTTTATTCATACGTTAGGCGATGCTCACATTTATAACAACCATATCGAGCAAGTTCAGCTTCAACTTACGCGTGATACGAAAGACCTTCCCAAAATGAAAATTAACCCAGAAGTGAAATCCATCTTTGATTTCTCATTTGAGGACTTTGAATTAACGGATTATCATCCTCACCCTCATATTAAAGGAGAGGTTTCTGTATGATTTCATTTCTTCTTGCAATGGATGAAAAGCAGCTAATTGGTAAAGACAACGATCTTCCATGGCATCTGCCAGCTGATCTTGCTTACTTTAAGCGAATGACCACTGGAAAGTCGATCGTGATGGGAAGAAAAACGTTCGTATCGATTGGAAGAGCGTTACCCGGACGTGAAAACTATCTGATCACGAGAAAAAATCTCGAATATGAAGGGGTTACGATCCTCCATTCAATCGAAGCCTTTCTCGATCTTACAAATCGTGAGGAAAAAGAGTGGTTCGTGATCGGTGGAGCGGAAATTTATCGGCAAATTTTGCCGTATGCGGATCGTCTATACATTACTGAAATTCATGAAACATTTAAAGGGGATACGTATTTCCCTAATTTCTCTAAAGACGATTGGAAAGAAACATCGCGAGAAAAACATGAAAGCGATGAGCGAAATCAACATGATTTTGATTTTGTAGTATACGATCGAGTCTAATGCAAAGAATCCCCCGGTGAACTTCACCGGGGGATTCTTTGATCACTACGTTTTCGGGAAAGTAAAGCCTTCGCCGAAAACATCGCGAACATCATGAACGACAACAAAAGCTTTATCATCTACTTGCTGTATCATCTTTTTAAGGAGGAAAAGTTCCTGTTTATTAATCACAACGTATAGAATATCTTTTGATTCATTGGAATAATGACCTCGTGCATTAATGACTGTAACGCCTCGGTCCATTTCTTCGCTTACTTTTTCTGCGATTGCGACGGTGCTATTTGAAATAATAGTAACGGCTTTTCGTGTATCAAATCCATCAATTAAATAGTCCAATATCTTCGTACTAATATAGATAGAAATTCCCGTGTACATCGTATTTTCAATTCCAATAACGACAGAAGAACCGAGAACGACTAGAATATCGAATACAAACATCGATGTACTAACGCTCCATCCAAAGTGCTGGTTGAGCATTCTGGCTACAATCGTAGAGCCGCCGGTTGTTCCACCGGAGCGAAGAACAAGGCCAAGTCCAATCCCGATGAACACACCTGCAAAGACAGTACCAAGCATAATATCAAGAGGTTCGCCCATTCCCTCAGTGAGCTGGATAAATAAGGAGCTAAAGAAAATGGCAAGCATTGTGTACCAAGTTACTCGTTTGTTTAGTACTTTGTATCCAATCGCTAAAAGTACAGCGTTCATTACAAAGTTCGTAATTCCCGGTGACCAATCAAGAATATAATATAGCGTCATGGAAATACCGGTTACGCCACCTTCACCTAATTCATTCGGAATCGCAAACAAGTTTACTCCAAGCGCAAAGAATAGCGATCCAATAATAATTAAAGTGATTTCTTTTCCGGTGTTATTCATTTTATCACTCCGTTCTGTTCCTGAATACGTAGGATAATATATCATATCGGATAAAGTCGAACAAGATTGTTCAACAATATTGTTCAAAAAAACAATCCATATGTTAAAATGAGGGAAAAGAAAGGTAAGGCGGGTCTTGAGATATGCGAAAAGAAACGGTCGAGCAAAAAGTATATCAGCTTATTAAGAATGCAATATTGAGGAGACAAATTGCACCCGGAAATCAGCTGTTTGAAAGTGCAATTGCAGCGAAAGTAAATGCTAGCAGAACGCCGATTCGTAGCGCCATTTCGAAGTTAGAAGCAGAGGGACTTGTCGATGTCATTCCGAATAAAGGGGCATTTATCGTTCAACCGACAATGGAAGAGATGATTCAGGCTTTTGAAATGAGAAAGGTCTTAGAAGAAATGGCAATCAGAGAAGGATACTCTAAACTAGTGAAAACACATATAGCGTTGTTAAAATCTCATACAGAGGAGATGAGTAAAGCTTTTGAAGCGGGGGACATGCTTGTATACCATGAGCAAAATAAAACGTTTCATCTTATAATGGCAAATGCGAGTGGAAATCGTTATTTGATTGATTTTATGGAGCGGATATTAAACCAAATCACCATATATATGATTTTGTATGATGTTTTTAGAGAAAACGATGAAAATGATCTCCTCGAACATCATCAAATAATCCAGCTTATCGAGATGAATGATAAGGAAAGCCTTCTTGAAGTGGTGAAGGAACACCTTAATCGTAGTTTAACAAAACTCGAGAAAGACAAGCACAAACATCAGTCGCTTACGAAATTATTCTAAAAAAAGACGAGCTTTGTATAGCTCGTCAGGCTGTCGAGAAAGTCTCGACAGCCTGTTTTTTTTATCTCTTTTCCCTCAATTATCCATTTTGTTTTGTTATCCTATAGATAGATTCTATTTAGGCGGTGATTTTAATGTTCCAATCTAGACAAAATCGACAAAACGAATTAGAAATGGTGACCATTGAAGAGCTTGTACCTGAAAACCATTTACTTCGAAAAATTGACCACTACATAGATTTTTCCTTTATTCCCGAGAAAGTACGTCCCTACTATTGTGAAGATAATGGTCGACCTTCTCTAGACCCTCTTGTGTTATTTAAAATGATGTTCATTGGGTATATTTATGGCATCCGTTCTGAGCGAGAATTAGAACGCCAAATTCAAACGAATGTCGCTTACCGTTGGTTTCTTGGCTTGAATTTAACAGACTCCGTTCCTCACCACTCCACCATTAGCTGGAACCGCAGAATGAGATTTCATGAGACGGATATCTTCCAGGAGGTCTTTGATGAAATCGTTCATCAAGCGATGAATCACCGAATGGTTTCAGGTCGCGTGCTTTATACGGACTCCACCCATTTAAAAGCAAACGCCAATAAAAAGAAGTTTTCCAGAAAAGAAGTTCACGTCGAAACCGCAGATTATATAGAAGAATTGAATGAAGCTGTGGAACAGGATCGGGCTGATCACGGAAAAAAGCCACTAAAGGATAAGGAGGAGGTGAAGAAAACCAAAGAGATTAAAGTCAGTCATACCGATCCAGAGAGTGGTTATTTGTATCGTGACCACAAACCCGAGGGGTTTTTCTATTTGGATCACCGCACGACAGATATAAAATACAACATTATTACCGACGTCCATATTACTCCTGGCAACATTCATGATTCGAAGCCTTATTTACAGCGTTTGGACCGTCAGATCAAGCGATTTGGATTTCATGTTGAAGCTGTTGGATTAGATGCCGGTTACCTTACCAGTCCGATTTGTCATGGTTTAGCTCAGCGAAAGGTGTTTGGCGTTATTGCCCATCGTCGGTATCAATCACGAAAAGGATTCATTCCAAAGTG
>NZ_JAQQWV010000011.1:0-53676 GCF_028610665.1 Guptibacillus sedimenti | reverse complement strand
TCTAGTGACGATGGCGAAGAGGTCACACCCGTTCCCATGCCGAACACGGAAGTTAAGCTCTTCAGCGCCGATGGTAGTTGGGGGATCTCCCCCTGCAAGAGTAGGACGTCGCTGGGCAATGATGAAAAGCGAGAGACCAAACGGTTTCTCGCTTTTTTGTATGGTTTTATGGATGAGTTTTCACTGGCTCAAATCTTTCATTCATGATAATTGCGGAATTAATCTTAAATTCGCGGAAATATCTAAAATATAGCGGATTAAACTTGCTACCTTCACGTACCTCCTTGGCGAGAAGGATAATATACCTTTGAAATTTTCTTTCTTTTCGTAAATCACAGACACGGGATAAGTTACAGGCACATATCCTTAGAAAGAAGCGAAAATACAGCTTAAAATAAAAAATCGGTATAGATCCGCTATAATTGGGCAATGCTTTTACCATGGAGGTGGGAAGATGGAGAAGACAATCAGGGAGAGCTATAGTGAGTGCTGTCTTGTTTGTGAAGAGCACAGTTTCAAAGGCATCCATATTTGTGATCGTTTTATCTGTCATGACTGTGAGCGAAAGGTCATTCAAACAGATACCAGTCATGAAAACTATCAATTTTACCTTGAAAAACTACGCAAACTACGACTAAGTCGATTAGCATAAGCAGATAGCTGTTCCATTAAGCTATCTGTTTTTTACTTCACCTAAAGAAGGGACAATCATAAGGATTTGCTTATCCCTTTACTTCTCCGATAGTCGAGATAATGATAGAATACTAGTATAAGGAAATGACTCTTCAATAGATTGAAGTTGATTAAAATGCACAAAATGGATCAAGCTCCATTATATGAAGCTCTATTATCGTGGAAAGATCAAAATCCTTTTTCCTTTCATGTCCCCGGGCATAAGAATGGGACGAGTTTTTCTACATATAAACGTGCGGGTGATTTATATAAAGATTTATTGAAAATAGATGCAACTGAACTTTCTGGACTAGATGATCTTCATCATGCAGATGGTCCAATTAAAAAAGCAGAGCAGCTTACTGCTCATCTCTATGGAAGTGTTGAAAGTCGCTTTTTGGTAGGTGGTTCTACAGCTGGGAACCTGGCGATGATCATGGCGTTATGTTCTGAAGGAGATCGTGTTCTTGTTCAGAAGAACTGTCACAAATCTGTATTGAATGGACTGCGCTTAGCTAAAGCTAGACCTATTTTTCTCAGCCCATGTATTGATGAAGCAAGTCAGGTGCCGACAGGAGTATCACTCGATCTCATACGTCGTGCAATGAATCAATATAAAGATATCAAAGTGATTGTACTAACCAATCCAAATTATTATGGAATGACTGTTAACCTAGAGTCAATTATCTCTTATGCTCACCAGAATGGAATTCCGGTTCTAGTTGATGAGGCGCACGGTGCACATTTTGTAAAAGGGGAGTTTTTCCCTGAGAGTGCTTTAAAGCAAGGAGCAGATGTGGTCGTTCAATCTGCCCACAAAACCCTACCTGCTATGACGATGGGTTCTTACTTACACGTAGGGAATGAGACGTATAGGGATGCAATCAATGACTATTTACAACTCTTTCAATCAAGCAGTCCTTCCTATCCAATTATGGCTTCGCTCGATTTAGCGAGACACTATCTTTTTTCGCTGACAGATGATCAGCTTAGTCTTATTTTAGAAGAGGTTCATCAATTTAAGAAACAACTAAGTGAGGTTCCTGGGATAAGCGTCATAGCGGATGTAGGGCAAGCGTATCACCAGCTTGATCCTCTCAAAATTACGGTACAGTTATCTGGCATGTCGGGATATGACTTAGCAAAGAAACTTGAGAATGAGAATGTATTTGTTGAGCTTAGTGATCCTTTAAATGTTTTACTTGTATGCCCAATTGCTTCTAATAAGAAGGTTTTTGACTGGGGATTACAGGCATTTAAAAAAGTTGCTTCTCTCAGAGATGAAGCTGATTTTAATGTGTCATTAATTAAGATAGCTGATGAAGATATTACTTTTCCTGCTTATTCCTTTGCGGAGTTGGAGACGATGATGAAAGAGAAGGTTAAGATATGTGAGGCAAAGGGATTGATTGCAGCAAAAGCTGTCATTCCCTATCCACCGGGTGTTCCTATTGTCATACCGGGTGAACGAATTGGATTAGAGAAAATGGAACGGTTAGATATGATTTTACGTGCTGGTGGGCACATACAAGGATTAGATGGTGACATGATTGAGATTGCAAGAGAAGAGGAGTAAGGCAGTGAAAGGATTATTTATAACTTTTGAAGGACCAGATGGTGCGGGTAAATCCACACAGGTTCAGAAACTAGCTAATTATTTAAATGAAGAGGGGATTCGTTTTATTCATACACGAGAGCCTGGGGGTACAGCAATCAGTGATCAGATTCGTTCGTTGATTTTGAACCCAGAACATAAAGAAATGGTGGATGAGACAGAAGTTCTTCTTTATGCTTCATCGCGTGCGCAGCACGTAAGAGAGAAGATCATTCCGGCATTAAATGAAGGGTACCTTGTGATCTGTGATCGCTTTGTTGATGCATCAATTGCATATCAGGCAGTTGGGCTTGGATTAGATGTGGAAAGTGTGAAGGTCATTAACGAATTTGCTACCGGTGGACTTACCCCGGATCGGAGCTATATGATTGATCTGCCAGTTTCCGTTGGCAAAGAAAGAATGATTGCTAGAAATCAACTAGACCGCATTGAACAAAAAGGGACAGCTTATCATGAAAAAGTAAGAGAAGCCTTTTTGGAACTATATAAAGATAATAAAGAACGGATTCATTTAATTAATGGTGAGCAAAATGTTGATGAGATTTTTTCATCTATAATAAAGGATTTTAAAACACTTTGGGATAATTATTCTACTAATAGCAAATAAAAGGGTGGGGATTTGCCGCCCAGGGAGGGATACAAATGAAGTTAGTCATGGCTGTCGTACAGGATAAAGATAGCAATCGCTTATCCAATGCCCTGGTCGACCATAATTTTCAGGCGACAAAGCTTGCGACCACCGGTGGATTTTTGCGTGCAGGAAATACAACATTCCTTATTGGTACAGAAGACCATCGTGTGCAAAAGCTTCTTGATATCATTAAAGACAATTGCCAAAGCAGAGAGCAAATGGTGGCACCGGTATCTCCAATGGGAGGAAATGCGGACTCTTATGTCCCTTATCCTGTTGAGGTTTCGGTAGGAGGAGCAACGGTGTTTGTTCTTCCAGTAGAGGCTTTCCATCATTTTTAATACGGTAGGATGAGGGATAGAAATGGTAGATTGGAATGAATTAAAAGAACGCCAGCCTACGGTTGTTAGGATGGTAACCAACAGCTTCACAAAGGATCGACTTTCTCATGCGTACTTATTTGATGGTGGAGCAGGAACTGGTAAAAAAGATGTCGCCGTTCATATGGCAAAAACTTATTTTTGTCAGGAACGTACGGGGATTGAGCCTTGTCAACACTGCAAAGACTGCAAGCGAATTGATTCAGGAAACCACCCGGACCTTCACCTCATAGAGCCTGAAGGTCAATCAATCAAAATTGATCAAATAAGAAAGCTACAAAAGGAATTCTCCTATCTTGGAGTTGAATCTCGAAAAAAAGTATATATCTTGAATCATTCAGATCGAATGACAACGCAGGCTGCAAATAGTTTACTTAAATTCCTAGAAGAGCCGGGGCAAATGACGATGGCGATTTTATTAACTGAACAAAAGCAGCACATTCTTTCGACGATTTATTCGAGGTGCCAGGTCATTACCTTTCAGCCACTTTCAACAAATGGAGTGGAGGAAGCTCTTATAAACGATGGAGTGCCCTCATACCTTGCTAAATCGGCTGCTCAGCTAACGAATGATCAGCGTGCAGCAAAGGAGCTTGCACTTGATGAGTGGTTTGCACAGGCAAGAGCGATAGTGATACAATTGACTGAAGAGTTGAAGGAAAGACCTCATCAGGTTTTCCTAACGATCCATGACAAATGGCTAGCACATTTTAAGGATAAAACGCAGCAGGATATGGGCCTTAACCTTATGCTTTTTTGGTATAAGGATTTATTGAAAATACAACTGCAGGATAATCGGATTGTCTATGCAGATCAGAAGGATAAGCTCGAACGTTATGCCCTTCAATTCGGAAGAAAGAAGATAAGTCAGCATATGATGGCGATACTCGATGCCAAAAGACGTCTGAGTGCAAACACAAACCCACAGTTTGTGATGGAACAGCTAGTGCTCAGGTTACGGGAGGGATAAGTTTGTGTATGAAGTAGTTGGCGTTCGCTTTAAAAAAGCGGGGAAGATCTATTACTTTGATCCGAGTAGCCTCCAGGTGTCCGACAAAGAATTTGTTATCGTGGAGACTGCCAGAGGGGTTGAATTTGGGAAAGTTGTATTAGCTAACAAGCAAGTTGATGAAGAAGATATCGTTCTTCCTCTTAAGAAAGTAATTCGCATAGCCGATGAGAAAGATCGTCTTGCGGTCGAAGATAATAAACATGCAGCTGAAGAAGCATTTGATGTATGCGTTTCTAAAATTGAAGAGTACAAGCTTGATATGAAGCTTGTTGATGTGGAATATACATTTGATCGAAATAAAATTATTTTTTATTTCACAGCAGATGGAAGAGTAGATTTTCGCGAACTTGTGAAAGGGCTCGCATCCATTTTTCGAACAAGAATTGAACTTCGTCAGATTGGGGTACGCGATGAAGCGAAGATGCTCGGTGGTATTGGACCGTGTGGCAGAATGCTTTGTTGCTCAACGTGGCTTGGCGATTTTGAACCTGTTTCAATAAAGATGGCGAAAGATCAAAATTTATCCTTAAATCCTGCTAAAATATCAGGACTTTGCGGCAGATTAATGTGTTGCTTGAAGTATGAGAACGATGCTTATGAGTCTGGTAAAAAAGAGCTTCCAGACGTTGGGAAGACGATTCATACCGGACAGGGCAAAGGAAAAGTTGTTGGGTTGAATATATTGGAACGTCTTGTTCAGGTCGAATTGTTCGAACTTAACCGCGTGACAGAATATACGCTTGATGAATTAATACAAGACGGCGCAGTATCTACGCAAGCCACAGATTGATTGAGGTGGAACGGAAGTGGAGAAAAAAGAAGTTTTTTCACGTGTAAGCTCAATGGAAGAACAGATTGGTGACTTATACAAACAATTAGGCGAACTTAAAGAACATCTTGCAGGACTGCTGGAAGAAAATCACCATCTCGAAATTGAGAATCACCACTTGCGAGAGCGGTTAGAACAAACTTCAGAGCCGAAGAGTCATTCATCTGGCAAGAAGAAGCGTGGTAAGCCAGAAGTTGGAGAAGGCTATGATAATCTTGCCAGGTTGTACCAGGAAGGTTTTCATATATGTAATCTCCACTATGGTAGTATTCGGACAGAAGGAGATTGCCTTTTCTGCCTGTCATTCTTAAATAAAAAGTAGTGATCTGGTCTTTCCGTATCTGGAAAGACCTTTTTTACACTTTCGAGTGATTTAATAAACAATTCATATAGATAGGAGAACAGCATCATGCAATTAAACGGTGATGAACGAATTGATTACATCGTTGAAAACGAACTAAGCATTATTCAAAGTCCAACCGTTTTTTCTTTTTCCTTAGACGCAATTTTACTAGCTAGGTTTGCTTGGGTTCCAATCAAGCGTGGAAAGATAATCGATCTTTGTACAGGAAACGGTATTATCCCGCTGTTATTATCGCGGAAAAGTGAAGTTACGATTGAAGGGGTGGAAATTCAAGATCGCCTCTTTGATATGGGGCAGAGGAGTATTGAATTAAATAAACTAAACGCTCAATTAACCCTCCATCATGCGGATATTCGTGAATTACCTTCAACCATTAAACGGGAATCATATGATGCTGTTACGTGTAATCCACCATATTTTAAAAGTACGCGAAACGAGCAGCATAATTTAAACGAACATCTTACTATCGCACGACATGAAGTGATGTGTACCCTTGAAGATGTCATTCAGTCCTGTAGCCAAATAGTTAAGCAGGGCGGTAAGGTATCCCTAGTGCATCGTCCTGAAAGATTACTGGACATTATGACATTAATGCGAAAGTATCGAATCGAACCAAAAAGGATGCAACTCGTCTATCCGAAAGCTGGTAAAGAAGCAAATACATTGTTAATTGAAGGAATGAAAGATGGAAAACCTGATTTAAAAGTATTGCCGCCCTTCATTGTGTATCGAGACGACAATCACTACACTGATGAAATGAGAAATGTTTATGGAGAGCTATAATCACTATGTGTATATAGTGCAGTGTCGTGACGGAAGCTATTATACTGGCTATACGACCGATTTATCACATCGGTTGGCTCAGCATGAATGTGGAAAAGGTGCGAAATATACAAGGGGAAGAGGTCCGTTAACCCTCGTCTATCAAGCGGAATTCAAGACAAAGCGTGAAGCGATGCAAGTAGAGTATCAGATCAAACAACGATCGCGCGCTCAAAAAGAAATGATTATAAAAGAAGAGAGGCAAAATCATGTGGAGTCAACAGAGCTACAAAGAGACCGAGACAGGTAAGCTTTATCTCGTCCCCACCCCAATAGGCAATTTAAACGATATGACCTTTCGTGCAATTCAGACCTTAAAAGACGCTGATCTTATTGCAGCAGAAGATACGAGACAATCCAAAAAATTGACGAATCACTTCGAAATTGAAACAAAGTTAATTAGTTATCATGAGCATAACAAAGAGTCGAGTGGCCATAAATTATTGGAACGTTTAAGAGAAGGACAAACCATCGCCCTGATTAGTGATGCTGGAATGCCGGCTATTTCAGATCCTGGTTATGAAATTGTATCTTCTTGCGTCGCTGAAAATATTCCCGTTATCCCTTTGCCAGGAGCAAATGCAGCGATTACTGCACTTATAGCATCAGGGTTACCGACCCAACATTTCTATTATTACGGTTTTCTCTCGCGCCAGAAAAAGGAGCGAAAAAAGGAACTTTCTCATCTAAAAGGAATCCCTTCACCAATTTTGTTCTACGAAGCCCCCCATCGGTTAAAGGAAATGATGAAAGCAATCATTGAAGTACTTGGCAATAGAGAAGTTGTTATAGCAAGAGAATTAACGAAGCGGTATGAAGAATTTATCCGTGGAACTGCAGAAGAGGTGTTGGAATGGTGTGAACTGTCAGAGATTCGTGGTGAATTCTGCGTCATTGTTGAAGGTGGTAATGAAGAAGAGTCAAATGAAGAATCTTGGTGGGCAACCCTTTCTGTACAAGAACACGTTGAGCATTATATTAGTGAGGGAATGAAAAGTAAAGATGCGATCAAACAAGTATCTGTTGAAAGAGAACTTCCGAAAAGGGAGGTCTATCAGGTCTATCATGTCGAATAATCATGTCGAAAAAAAGCTCCTGCCTTAGGCAGGAGCTTTTGTAAACTACTATTATTTTGCTAGAGCTTTTTGAATTTCTTCCAATACTTGCTCTGCGCCTTCTTTGCTAAGAATAAGCTTGCCATTACCGATTGCAAGATTGTCATCGGATACTTCGCCAGTTACCTGACAAGTCATGTTAGGCTTATATTTCTTTAGGATGATGCGCTCGTCGTCAACATAGATTTCAAGAGCGTCCTTTTCTGCGATACCAAGTGTACGGCGTAATTCGATCGGAATAACAACACGGCCAAGCTCGTCAACTTTACGTACAATACCAGTAGATTTCATGTTTTATACTCCCCTATTCCCAATTTTTTATTAATTACGTCAGGATTCGACAAATTTCTCTATTTATGTTCTATATAATACCAGTGTTTCCCATTAGCGTCAATCCTTTTGAATGGGTAAATATTTCCTATAAAAGGTTGGTTAAGGGATTTATAGTACTATGAAATTGCCAAAACCTGACTTGCCTATATTGATAATTCGACAATTTTCTTGTAAATCCTTCGACATGAATTGTAAATTTGTGTAGGTAAAAAGGATTTAAGCTCCGCTTCCTTGCAATTATTCCTTAAATTAGTTATATTTTGATGAAGAAGATTTGTGCTTGATGTACATAGCGGAACGCAATTGCGGGCTGTAGTTAAAAGGTGCTAATGTTCTCGTCCAAGGTGGGACGGGAGCTTTTTATCTAGTAGCCCCCACCTCAAAACGTGAGTTTATTTGGACGTTAAGGTGGGGAATTCTTTGTTTCTAAAGAACGATCGAGATGTTCCACTTATCACTGTTTAATCAAGGAGGAAGCAACATGGGTGACAAGACGTTTTATATTACGACACCGATCTATTATCCTAGCGGTAAGCTACACATTGGCCATGCCTATACAACAGTAGCTGGCGATGCAATGGCTCGTTACAAGCGACTAAGAGGCTTTGAAGTTCAATACTTAACTGGAACTGATGAGCATGGACAAAAAATCCAAAAGAAAGCTCAGGAACAAGGTGTTACGCCTCAAGCATATGTTGATGACATCGTTGCGGGCATTAAAGACCTTTGGGATAAATTAGACATTAGTTACGACGATTTTATCCGCACAACAGAGAAGCGACACGAAGAGATTGTCGAAACAATTTTCCAAAAGATGTATGAAAAAGGCGATATCTATCTTGACCAGTACGAAGGATGGTATTGCACTCAGTGCGAGTCTTTCTTCACTGAACGCCAGTTAGTTGATGGCAAGTGTCCCGACTGCGGACGAGAAGTAGAAAAAGTGAAGGAAGAATCTTATTTCTTTAAAATGGGTAAATATGCTGACCGTCTCCTGAAATTTTACGAAGATAATCCTGAGTTTATCCAGCCGGAATCTAGAAAGAATGAAATGATCAACAACTTCATCAAGCCTGGTCTTGAAGATCTTGCCGTATCGCGAACTTCTTTCGACTGGGGCGTTAAAGTTCCTGGCGATCCCAAACACGTTATTTACGTTTGGATTGATGCGTTGTCCAATTACATCACCTCCCTGGGGTATGGAACTGAAAATGATGAGCTTTATAATAAGTTTTGGCCAGCCGATGTCCATCTTGTTGGTAAGGAAATCGTTCGTTTCCATACGATTTACTGGCCGATTATGTTAATGTCTCTTGATCTTCCTCTTCCTAAGAAAGTTTTTGCTCATGGATGGTTGTTAATGAAAGATGGAAAAATGTCGAAATCAAAAGGTAACGTCGTAGATCCCGTAACATTAATCGACCGTTATGGTTTGGATGCGTTGCGTTACTATCTATTACGCGAAGTACCGTTTGGTTCAGATGGCGTCTTTACACCAGAGAGCTTTGTTGAACGAATTAATCATGATTTAGCTAACGATCTTGGTAACTTGTTAAATCGAACAGTAGCCATGATTGCAAAATATTTTGACGGTGAAGTACCTGTTTATCAAGGGTCTGTTACCGTTTTTGACGATACTCTCGTTGAGATGGTCGATTCCACCATTTCAAAAGTAGAAAACTCTCTTGAGAATATGGAGTTTTCAGTAGCGCTAGCATCCATTTGGCAGCTCATTAGTCGTACGAACAAGTACATTGATGAAACGGAACCTTGGATTCTTGCAAAAGATGAGGCTAATAAGGAGAAACTTGGCGCCGTTATGGTTCATCTTGCTGAATCGTTAAGACAAGTTGGTATTCTTTTACAGCCTTTCCTAACGCAAACGCCTAAAAAGATTTGGGCCCAGCTGGGAATAGCAGAAGGTGAGAAAACAAGCTGGGATTCATTAGGTTTCAAAAAAGGCTACGGTGGCTCGACTGTTCAAAAAGATGCACCACTTTTTCCGCGTCTTGATCGTGAAGAAGAGGTTGCCTATATCGTCGAACAAATGGGTGGCAATGTTGTGAAAGAAGCACCTGCTGTAGAAAAACCAGATCTAGATGAAATTACAATTGATGACTTTACAAAAGTTGATTTAAGAGTAGCTCAAGTGCTGGAAGTTGAGCCGGTTAAAAAAGCAAATAAGCTTTTGAAATTGAAGTTAGATCTCGGTTATGAAACTAGGCAGGTTGTTTCAGGAATTGCAAAACATTATAAAGCAGAGGATCTCATTGGCAAGAAGGTCGTTTGTGTATCCAATCTTAAGCCAGTAACCCTAAGAGGAGAATTATCTGAAGGCATGATTCTAGCAGGCGAACACGATGGTGAACTAAAATTGTCGACCATTGCTGAAAGTTTGCCGAATGGAACTCAAATTAAATAATCACTCAAGACTCGGTCTTAATCAGACCGGGTCTTTTTTACTTTTCATTTCACAATTTATCCCTGTAAATAAATAGAGGGTTTATGAGTGGATTCCCTGCGTTTGCGCACCATAAAAGCAAAGCGAACCATGATAGAAAGCCTTAATATACAGAATATTCTAACTTATTTTCTGTTCGTTGTAAACAAATTGTAATTAAAATGAAACTGTTTAGACTTAGAAAAAAACTAGGACATTTGGTACACTAGCATCGTACTAGAGTGGAGAAGGAGTTTTGACATGCTATTCGACACACATACACATTTGAATGTTGAACAATTTTCCGAAGATCAACAAGAAGTGATTGAGCGGGCTCAAGCAGCAGGAGTCAGTAAGATGGTTGTAGTTGGTTTCGATCGTGAAACCATTACACAAGCTATGGCGCTTGTAGAAAAGCATGATTTTCTATACGCAGCAGTGGGTTGGCACCCTGTTGATGCAATTGACATGAAAGAGGAAGACCTCGAGTGGATTGAAGAACTTGCCGGTCATCCAAAAGTCGTTGCCATTGGCGAGATGGGCCTTGATTACCATTGGGACAAGTCACCTCATGACATACAAAAAGACGTTTTTCGTAAGCAAATTGCGCTTGCGAAAAGAGTGAATTTACCGATCATCATACATAATCGTGAAGCGACGAGAGATGTCATTGATGTATTGAAGGAAGAAAATGCAGCAGAGGTAGGCGGCATTATGCACTGTTTCGCTGGAACTGTAGAAGAGGCGAATGAGTGCCTTGAGATGAATTTCTACATTTCTCTTGGTGGTCCAGTGACATTTAAAAACGCTAAACTACCTAAGGAAGTTGCAAAAGAAATACCAGTTGATCGTTTGCTTATTGAAACAGATTGTCCATTTTTAGCACCGCACCCAAACCGCGGTAAACGAAATGAGCCTGCTTATGTAAAGCTTGTAGCAGAGCAAATTGCGGAGTTAAAGGGAATGGACTACGAAGAATTAGCAAGAAGAACATCTGAAAATGCGATGAACCTATTTGGGATTAATCGCTAATCAAAACCGTTGTCGTTAAAAAAAGAGATCATCTTATGCTTTTTGCAGAAACTTCCCCATCTAGAGTAAAGATAAAACCTTTTCTATTAATCTCGTAATGAGGGGATAAGTCAGAAGCTTTTCTTTATGAAACACAGTCGGTTCAGGGGGGATCTATGACAATGAAATCGAACATGGAAAACTTTTTTGCTCGTCTTAAGGGCGGAAAGAACGTATTCATGATTTGCTTAAGTGTAATTGTACTGGGTTTAGTCTCCGGCTTTATCGTGTTTGAAACTACAAAAGCTTCGGTCACGCTTGTCCTTGATGGGGAAGAGAAGTTAGTAGATACACATGCAGATACAGTTGCGGAGTTATTGAAAGATGAAAACTTGAGTCCTGATGCTCATGATTATTTAAGTCACGATTTATCAGCACAGCTTGATGCTGGTGACGTGATTGAATGGAAGCCGGCTTTTCAAGTAACTCTGTCGGTCAATGGCAAGGATCAACAGGTCTGGTCAACGCAACAGACCGTTAAAGGCTTTCTAGAAGATCAGAATATTAAGCTAAACGAACATGATGAAATGTCTGTTTCCCTCGATGATGAATTGAAGGAAGATATGACAATTGCCGTTGATGAGGCGTTTAAAGTGGCTGTAAATGACGGTGGAAAGCAGAATGATATTTGGACAACTTCGACTACGGTCGCTGGCTTTTTAGAACAGCAGAACATTCAACTTGGAGAACTTGATCGCGTAGAACCAGGAAAAAGCGAGAATGTAAAAGCGAACTCGGAAATCAACGTGATTCGAGTAGAAAAGGTCACCGATGTAGTGGAAGAACCAATCGAATATGCAACGATTAAGAAAAATGATAGCTCGATGCAAAAAGGAACTGAAAAAGTAGTAGAAGATGGACAAGAAGGCAAGCAAGAGAAACATTATGAAGTTGTTTTAGAAAATGGTAAAGAGGTTTCACGTGAACTTAAGAAAACCGATGTTGTGAAGGAAAGCAGTGACAAAATCGTTGCTGTGGGAACTCAGGTGATTATGCAAACCGCTGTTAAAACAAGTAGTGAGCCTTCAACACCTACTAAATCAACGAAATCGTCTATCAAACCTGAGCCTGCTGCTGAAGCGAAGAAGTCTGAACCAAAAGCTAAAAGTGAACCTTCTGGTAAAGTTCTTAACGTATCAACCACAGCTTACACAGCAAACTGTACAGGCTGTTCGGGAATTACTTCGACTGGGTTTAACTTAAAGTCCAACCCTAATGCGAAAGTGATTGCGGTTGATCCGAGTGTTATTCCACTTGGTTCAAAAGTATTTGTTGAAGGATATGGAACGGCCGTTGCTGCTGATACAGGGGGAGCAATCAAAGGAAATAAAATTGACGTCTTTTTCTCATCCAAGTCACAGGCCTATGCATGGGGAAATAAGACCGTACAAATTACGATTCTCGATTAGTGATCGATCTATGATATGCTATTAACACAGAGTGAGGCGAATCTCTCTCTGTGTTTTTTGTATGATAAAGAAAAGTTTAATGAGGAAAACTAAAAGAATTCACGCGTTATAAATAGAATCGGTTACGTATTATGGAGGAAACAGAGTGAAAGTAAAAGAAGTTATTATCGTAGAGGGTAAGAACGATACGCTGGCTGTTAAGCGTGCTTTAGATGCTGATACCCTTGAAACTAATGGTTCAGAGATTAGTGAAGAAACGCTCATACGAATTGAATTAGCCTGGAAGAGAAGAGGCGTTATTGTGTTTACAGACCCTGATTATCCTGGGACACGTATTCGACAGATCATAAGCGAGCGACTTCCTTCATGCAAGCATGCTTTTCTTAACAAAAAGCGAGCGATCTCTTCAAATGGAAAAAAAGTTGGGATCGAGCACGCTACCATTCAGGATATTCAAGAGGCCATCCTTTCAGTAAGAGAAGAGTTTGAGACACCAGAGGTTTTAATTGAATGGGAAGATTTAATTGCAGCAGGTCTTGTGGTTGGTGATCGTGCGAAGGATAGAAGAAAAGCTCTTGGTGAGCGGTTGCAGATGGGCTATATGAATGGCAAGCAGCTATTTAAACGACTTCAAATGTTTCAGATATCAAAAGAAGAGTTTCGTCAGGCACTCGAAGAAGTGTTACAGGAGGAAGAGAAATGAATAAAGAAATATCAACCCCCGTTAGAACAAAAGAAATACTCGCAAAATACGGCTTTACATTTAAGAAAAGTCTTGGGCAAAACTTTCTAATTGACTCGAATGTCCTAACTAAAATTGTCGATCAGGCTCAATTATCACCTGGGTCAGGTGCCATCGAAATTGGTCCTGGAATTGGTGCACTCACAGAAAAACTTGCGAAACGAGCAAAGAAAGTAGTGGCGTTTGAAATTGATCAGCGCCTTCTCCCAATTCTGGATGATACGCTGTCACCTTACCCCCATGTTCATATCCGCCATAGCGATGTGTTAGAAGCAGACGTTCATCAAGTTATCGCCGAAGAATTTGAAGAAGGTCAGGATTTAATGGTGGTGGCAAATCTTCCATATTATGTGACAACCCCTATACTGATGAAGTTATTAGAAGAAAAACTGCCGGTTCGTGGTATTGTGGTAATGATCCAAAAAGAAGTGGCTGAGCGTATAGCAGCTAAACCTGGCTCAAAAGAATATGGATCGCTTTCACTAGCTGTTCAGTATCATGCCGTAGCAAAAACGGCTTTAACTGTTCCTAAAACGGTATTCGTCCCTAAACCCAATGTTGATTCTGCTGTACTTCATTTAGAGTTACGACAGAAGCCTCCTGTTGATCTTTTGGATGAAGCTTATTTCTTTGAAGTTATTCGAGCTAGTTTTGGTCAGCGCAGAAAGACATTATTAAATAACTTGCAAAACAATTTACTGAGCAAAGATCAAAAGCCAATGATTGAAGAAGTATTAACAGAAACAGGAATTGATGGAAGACGTCGTGGAGAAACACTTTCAATGGAAGAGTTTGCGGCATTAAGCAATGCATTTTATAAGCGAAGAGCTTGATTTGAAAAACACCTTAGAGGGTGTTTTTTTTATCCGCTTTTGCTTTCGTATGGTAATGGCTGGTCGACACTCTTAATCCGCTCCAGAAAAACATCTTTTCGAAAACTTCTCATATAGTAGAAAAAGGAGACATCGTTTCGTTTAAAGGTCAAGCGGCGTGGAGGGAAGAGATGACGATGAAAGAAGGAGATATCGTTGCAAGGCGTTCATACGGCTGTGATTTAATCTTCCGTGTTACGAGATTAAACGAAGCGAACAAGTCAGCAGAGCTCGTAGGTGAAGATATGAGGCTCATCGCAGATGCACCATATGACGATCTCGTGTTAATTGACTCAAGTGAACATAAAATGAGGCGAGAGCAGTCGAAAGAGAAAGAAGATTATTCGTTTCGCTTGTTCAGACAAGATTATCAATTGTTACGTATGAAGCGAGAATATTCGGCTACTAGCCATTTTAAGAAAGAAACGAGTTTCTTTGAACTTCCAGGTAAAATTCTTCATATCGATGGCGATCCACTTTATTTAAGCAAATGTTTAGAAATGTATAAGCGTTTAGGAGTTCCAGTCTATGGTTTGTATATGAAAGAAAGTGAAATTCCTGAGAATATCATTAAATTAGTTAACAATGTAAGACCAGATATTCTAGTGATAACAGGACACGATGCGTATAGTAAACATAAAGGCGAAAAAAAAGATTTGCAGTCCTATCGCAACTCACGCTATTTTGTTCGTGCAGTAAAAGAAGTAAGAAGTATTTTTCCGAACCTCGATCATCTTGTAATTTTTGCCGGCGCGTGTCAGTCTCATTTTGAATCATTAATTCGAGCGGGTGCTAATTTTGCAAGCTCACCTTCAAGAATTAACATCCACATGTTGGATCCCGTTTTTATTGTGTCTAAAATCGCGCTCACGTCATTTACTGACCATGTGAACGTTTGGGATGCTCTAAGGAATACGTTAACCGGTGAAGACGGCCTTGGAGGCGTTGAAACGAAAGGAATACTGCGAACTGGCATGCCTATGAAAGAAAATGAAGATTATTCAGAGTGAAAGAACGGATGGTAGCGATACTCATCCGTTTTCTTTTTTTACTCTATCTTTTAATTTTCTGGTAAAGAAATGGGTCAGAAAAAGACATGCTATCTATAATGAAAACGCCTATAAATAAACAGTTTTCTTCGATTACACATATTTTTCGACAAATTAAGAAATAATAAAAATGCACATCAGTAGTAAATAACAATTGACATTGTTTTTGCTTCGTTGTTATAATTTAAGTTTTATTTGACAAGATGGTGCAAAAGATGTTATAATTTGTCTAAGTGAGGTGGAGGTTCCGATGGCAAAAACGATTATTGAGATCAAACAAACGTTACAATCTCAGGTTGGCAAACGCTTGACCTTAAAGGCAAACGGAGGTCGCAGAAAGACAATTCAACGTTCAGGCATCCTTGAAGAAACCTACCCGGCAGTGTTCATAGTTAAGCTGGATCAGGACACTAACGCATTTGAGCGCGTGTCGTACAGCTACACAGATATTCTTACAGATACAGTACAAATTACATTTAATGAAGAACAAGCGGCAGTAAGCGGTTAAGGCAATTGGTCTAACTGCTTTTTTGCTTTCTTTAGAAAGATTTATTCCCTTTTATGGTTACATATTCGTAGTATAATGGTTGCTTTCTATCCTCAAACTAAGTGTGTCACAGGATAGAAAGGAGCTTGATTCGCATGGCGAGACGTAGAGGGATTATGTCCGATCATTTGAAAGAAGAAATTGCGAAAGAGCTTGGCTTTTATGATACGGTTCAGAAAGAAGGTTGGGGAGGAATTAAAGCTCGCGATGCAGGTAACATCGTGAAGCGTGCGATTCAACTAGCAGAAGAACAGCTTGGAAACCAACAAAAACACTGAACCCTGTGACGACCGCTCCTGGCTAATAGCCAGGGGCTTTTTTTGTTGCGAAATGCTGCTACACTCCTTCTTAATCTGTTTCTTTCTTTTAGGGTTGTTGTGTTACAATAATTCACAGTAAGTTAAAATGTCGAACGGTAGGACGAAAATGTAGGTGAACGAGATGAGAAAAAAATTGAGTGTGAAAGCGCCAGCGAAGATAAACTTAGCACTTGATGTGCTTCATAAACGACCTGATGGCTTTCATGAAGTTGAAATGGTTATGACGAATGTAGATCTGGCGGACCGTCTTGAGTTAACCGAGCTAAGACGGAATGAAATCATTATTGAATCCACTAGTGGTTTTGTACCTGATGATCAGAGGAATTTGGCGTTTCAAGCGGCAGCCCTCCTTAAAAAGAAATTTAACATCCGGCAGGGGATTGCCATTAAAATCGATAAGCAAATTCCTGTAGCAGCTGGATTAGCTGGCGGAAGTAGTGATGCGGCAGCAACATTAAGAGGTCTTAATGAACTTTGGGAATTAGGACTTACTTATGATGAACTTGCTGATATAGGTTCTGAGATTGGCTCAGACGTGGCATTTTGCGTTTATGGAGGTACTGCTCTTGCCAAGGGACGAGGAGAGATTATCAAGCCGATCGATTCACCTCCTCCGTGTTGGGTCATTCTTGCGAAACCGTCGATTGGGGTTTCGACAGCAGAAGTTTATCGACGTCTTCGTACAAGTGAAATGGATCATCCTGATGTAAAAGGGATGATGCAGGCGATTGAGGACAAAAATTACGATGCGATTTGTGACCTTCTAGGAAATGTTTTAGAAGATGTGACATTAAAACTTCATCCGGAAGTGCGTCAAATCAAAGAGAAAATGGAAAGTCTAGGTGCTGATGGCGTCCTTATGAGTGGAAGTGGACCTACTGTCTTTGGACTAACTCGTCACGAATCAAGAATGCAGCGAATTTATAATGGATTACGAGGCTTTTGTGGTCAAGTTTATGCGGTTCGTCTGCTAGGTGAGAAGAACCCTTGAATAAATCCGTACATTAGTGATATATTATGAGTAATTATTCGGATTTTTTGGAGGTTCTTCTATGAAGATGAAACGGAGTTCTCGGTTAGTGGACATGACAAGGTATATGTTAGAGCATCCACACCGCTTAGTTTCACTAACTTATTTTTCAGAGCGCTACGGCGCAGCTAAATCTTCAATCAGCGAAGATTTGGTTATTATTAAAGAAAATTTTGAGCAACAAGGTGTTGGCTCGTTATTGACTGTTCCTGGTGCAGCTGGTGGTGTTCGATATATGCCGCTCATCAGTGATGAAGAAGCAGACCGCGTTGTTGGCGAACTGTGTGATTTTCTAGAAAGTCCTGATCGCCTTCTCCCAGGTGGGTATTTGTATTTAACTGATATCCTAGGGAATCCAGAAATTATGAACCAGGTTGGCCGTCTTTTCGCATCTGTGTTCGCTGATCGTAAAATTGATTGCGTGATGACCGTTGCAACAAAAGGGATTCCACTTGCGTATGCAGCAGCAAGTCACCTTAACGTTCCAGTTGTTATCGTAAGGCGTGATAGCAAGGTGACGGAAGGCTCAACGGTAAGTATTAACTATGTATCTGGCTCATCCAAACGCATTCAAACGATGGCTCTTGCTCGTAGGAGTTTGAAGCCTGGCGCTAATGTCCTAATCGTGGACGACTTTATGAAAGCGGGTGGAACGATACAAGGAATGGTAAACCTTCTTGAAGAGTTCCAGGCTGACGTAGCTGGAATAGGCGTTCTTGTTGAAGCGGAAGGTGAAGGAGAAGAACGATTGGTAGAAGAGTATGTCTCGATGATGAACCTAGGTGGAGTCGATATGAAAGAACGTTCGATTCAGGTAGCACCAGGAAACTACAAAAAATTTCTTGCGCGTTTAACTGAAGGAGTGGAGAACGAATGAAAACTGTCTACACGAAATCAGCACCAGAAGCCATTGGCCCTTATTCACAAGGAATGATTGTTAACAACCTGTTTTATAGCTCGGGTCAAATTCCTTTACGAGCAGATGGAACATTTGTTGATGGCGCTATTGAAGAGCAGACACACCAAGTCTTTTCGAATGTAGAAGCTGTTCTCGAAGCTGCGGGATCATCACTTAATCGCGTTGTGAAAACAACCGTGTACATTAAGGATATGAATCAATTTGGAGCGATTAATGAAATATATGGGGAATACTTTGATACACACAAGCCAGCGCGCTCCTGTGTTGAAGTAGCGCGACTTCCTAAAGATGCCCTTATTGAAATAGAAGTGATTGCCTTAGTAGGTTAATCAAGTTGACGCACTCATTTACTGAGTGCGTCTTTTTTAATGATTTCTCTGTTTAGATTCTCTCATTTGTGTCGAACATGGATTTTATGAGCTGCTAACAGCAAATTTTTATAACATTTTTTATATTTAGAAGAAGGATTTGTTGATTATAAGTTGAATAGTGCATATATGCTCTAATTAATGGAAAAAGGTGGTGCACTCGAGTTGGAAATTACAGATGTTCGCCTACGTCGTGTGAATACGGAAGGACGCATGCGCGCAATCGCTTCCATCACAATGGATCATGAATTCGTCGTTCATGATATTCGCGTTATTGATGGGAATAACGGCATGTTTGTAGCGATGCCAAGCAAAAGAACTCCGGATGGAGAGTTTCGCGATATCGCTCATCCAATTTCCTCGAATACAAGGGAAAAGATTCAAACTGCAGTTTTAGCTGAATACCATCGTGTTGGTGAAATGGAAGCAGCTTATGAAGAAGCAGGAGCTTCCTGATCGAAAAGTCTGGTCAATTGACCAGACTTTTTTTATGTTTTACGACTGAATAAAAGAATACGAATCAAAATATTCATCAACCTTTCTTTTCCAGCCTCATATATGGTGGGGATTTCAGGAACTTCCTTGAAAATGAGGGGTTTTTGAGATATAGTCAAAGTGGAAAAATAGGATGCGATGGAGGAACCATATACATGAATAGATTTGCAGTGGTATTAGCAGCAGGTCAAGGCACGCGGATGAAATCAAAGCTTTATAAAGTGCTCCATCCCGTTTGTGGGAAGCCGATGGTTGAGCACGTAGTGGGTCAACTCGAAGAGCTTAAGCTTGAGAACATTGTCACTGTTGTCGGTCACGGCGCTGAGAAAGTTCGTGATCAACTTGGGAGTCGAGTCAATTATGTTCTCCAAGAAGAACAGTTAGGAACGGCTCATGCGGTCATGCAGACGCAAGAAACACTGGCAAATAATGAAGGTGTGACGCTTGTAGTATGCGGTGATACTCCTCTCATTACGAAAGAAACAATGGATGCTCTCTTAACATATCATGAGGAAAAGGGTGCAAAAGCTACGATTCTGACGGCAGACGCTGATAATCCATTTGGTTACGGACGAATTATCCGGGATGAAAATGGACGTGTTCAACGTATTGTTGAACAAAAAGATGCAACTGACGAAGAACAGCAAGTGACGGAAATTAATACAGGTACATACTGTTTTGATAACAAAACCCTTTTTGAGACGCTTCAGTTAGTAAAAAATGAAAATGCTCAGGGAGAATATTATTTACCGGATGTTGTTGAGATTCTTCAAAAACAAGGTGAAGTCGTAGCAGCTTATCAAACAGCAGATTTCGATGAAACAATGGGCGTGAATGATCGAGTTGCGCTTTCAAAAGCAGAAGTTGCAATGAAAAAGCGCATTAATGAGAAACATATGCGTAATGGCGTTACTCTTATTGATCCTGATGCAACATACATCTCTCCAGATGCTGTGATTGGTCAAGATACCGTTATTTATCCAGGTACAATGATAATTGGGAACACCACAATTGGTAAAGAAGCTAAGGTTGGCCCTAATACCGAAATAAAAGATAGTCAGGTTGGAGATATGACCGTTGTGAAACAATCGGTTATTCATGATAGCGAAGTAGGAAATGCTGTAAATATTGGACCGTTTGCCCACATTCGACCGGCTTCACAAATCGGTGATGAAGTGAAAATTGGAAACTTTGTGGAAGTGAAAAAAGCTGTTATGGGCCATGGAAGCAAAGCATCACACTTGAGTTATGTCGGCGATGCTGAAATCGGAAAAGATGTGAATCTTGGCTGTGGTTCTATTACTGTCAATTATGATGGTCAGAAAAAGTACTTAACGAAAGTTGAAGATGGGGCATTCATTGGCTGTAATGTGAATTTGATCGCACCTGTAACAGTAGGCAAAGGTGCAACGGTAGCAGCGGGCTCTACTATTACAGATGATGTTCCTAACCAGGCGCTATCCATTGCGCGCTCTCGTCAGACGAATAAAGAAGATTATGCAACAAAGAAGAAGGATAATTGATTTTTATAGGATAAGAAAGTATGAAAAGAGTGTTGTCTGCTCAAGCTTTGAGGAGTCGATATGGCATTTGTGTTTTTCTTATTAATAAATGGAGGGGTACCAGCCGATGGCTAATTATTTAGATCCAAATTTGAAAGTGTTTAGTTTAAATTCGAATCCTGACCTTGCAGAAGAGATTGTAGAGCACATAGGTGTTCCAATGGGAAAATGTTCTGTTGTGCGCTTTAGTGACGGAGAAATCCAAATTAACATTGAAGAAAGTATTCGTGGCTGCGATGTTTATGTGATTCAATCAACATGTGCCCCTGTAAATGAAAACATTATGGAGCTTCTCATTATGATTGATGCTTTAAAGAGAGCTTCCGCGAAAACAATCAATATTGTGCTTCCTTATTACGGATACGCTCGTCAGGATCGTAAGGCAAGATCTCGTGAACCGATTACGGCGAAATTGGTAGCAAACCTTCTTGAAGTAGCTGGAGTAACTCGTCTTATTACGTTGGATCTTCACGCATCCCAGATTCAAGGATTTTTTGATATTCCGGTTGACCAGTTGATGGGTGTTCCTACGCTTGCGAAACACTTTGAAGAAAAGAACCTTGAAGATATTGTCGTGGTTTCCCCAGACCATGGTGGAGTGACTCGTGCTCGTAAGCTTGCTGAGCGTCTAAAAGCGCCAATTGCGATTATTGATAAGCGTCGACCACGTCCGAATGTGGCTGAAGTTATGAATATTGTTGGTAACATTGAAGGCAAAACAGCCATTATTATTGACGACATTATTGATACAGCAGGTACAATTACGCTAGCAGCTAACGCGCTCATCGAAAACGGAGCAAAAGAAGTGTTTGCCTGCTGTACACACCCTGTCTTATCAGGTCCTGCAATTGAACGAATTGATGACTCTAAAATTAAAGAGCTTGCCATTACGAATACGATTCCGCTTCCAGATGACAAGCGAATCGATAAGATTACACAGCTGTCTGTGGCACCTCTTCTTGGTGAAGCAATCATCCGTGTTCATGAGCAACTTTCAGTAAGTAAATTATTTGATTAAGTGAAATACGTTTATTGCCTCCTGATTATGGGTATTCATAATAGTAGAGTAAAACCTAATCAGGAAGGTGATTAATAATGGCAGCAACATTAAAAGCATTAGATCGTAATACAACAAAAAGAAGTGAACTTAGAACATTACGCGAAACTGAAGAAGGTCTTCCGGCCGTTCTTTACGGGAAAGACCGCAAAAGCGCTCCGGTACAGGTAGACGCTCTTGAGTTCATTAAGGTATATCGTCAGGTCGGAAAAAATGGCGTTATTGAGTTGAACTTCGAAGGACAGGGTACTTATCCTGTTATGGTATATGACATGCAAGTTGATCCAATTAAAAACCACGTTCTTCACGTTGACTTCTATTCTGTTGATCTTAACAAGGAAGTAGAAGCAGAAGTTCCGGTTCACTTAACTGGCGAAGCTGCAGGAAGTAAAGATGGTGGCGTTGTTCAGCAGATGCTTCATGAAATTCTTGTGAAAGCTAAGCCGAATGATTTCCCTGATAGCATCGATGTTGATATTTCAGAACTTAACATTGGTGACGCTGTACAAGCTGGAGATCTTCCAAAAGGTGATAAATACGAAATTCTTCTAGATGCTGAAGAGCCGATTGCTTCAATCGTACCTCCAACAGAAGAGCCTGCTGAAGACGTAGAAGAAGCTGATGAGGTAGCAGAAGAGCCACCAGCAGATCAAGAAGAAACTGGTGACGAAACAACGAAAACAGAATAAACAACAAGGACGTAACCGAACGGGTTACGTCTTTTTTTCAAGATAAAGAGACTTCAGGTGAATAAGTGCACGAATTTTTGATACGATAGAAGAAAAGCAATGAAAGGTAGGGCGTCAGGCGTTGAAATTAATTGTAGGCCTCGGTAACCCGGGAAAGAAATTTAATAATACAAGACATAATGTAGGATTTATGGCGATTGACCAACTTGCAAAAGAGATGGGAATCGCGTTAGATCAAAAGAAGTTTCAGGGTATATACGGTAAAGGCATGGTAAATGGAGAAGCAGTTTATCTATTAAAACCACAAACCTTTATGAATTTGTCAGGAGAATCCGTGCGTCCATTGATGGAATACTTTAATATTGAAGTAGCGGACTTGCTTGTCATATATGATGATTTGGATCTTCCTACTGGTAAAGTGCGAATTCGTCAGAAGGGCAGCGCGGGTGGACATAATGGAATGAAGTCCATTATCACACACCTCCATACACAGGAATTTAAGAGGGTGCGAATCGGAATTGATCGATCAGCACGCCAGACTGTCATTGACTATGTTTTAAAACCTTTCTCAAAAGAAGAAGTAGAGCCGATTCAACTTGCTATCGAGCAAACGGCAAAAGCGTGTGAAGCATGGACAACAACCTCTTTTCCAGAAGTGATGAATAAGTATAACTCGTGAATATCCTCTCATTCTCCCGTCCATACTAGTAAAAGATAGGAATAGGGAGGATCTTTTATGGATATTCATTACGTATGCCGTCACTGTGGAATGGAGATTGGAAGACTGTCACAACAAAACCACACAGCTGACGAACTGGGGTTTCAACAGCTCACTGAGAAGGAGCGGCAGACAATGGTTCACTATCACCATGATGGAACAATTGAAGTGAAAGCCATTTGCGAAGATTGCCATGAAGCCATGGAGCGATCGCCATCTTTTCATGAGCTTGATACATTTATTCAGTAAGAAGCTTTGGGAGTGCGTCCAAAGCATTTTTGCGTTAATCAAAGGAACGAACCGATTTCAAGACCAATAGATTTTAGAGATTTTTTAGATTCTGTGCCAAGTTTGTTAATGTCCATCGTTTCAGCACAAGCGTATTAAGACGATTTACGACATGCTTGCACTTTTCCATAGTGAGAGGGGAGAATAACTTACCGATGTTAGGTTTAAGAGAATATTTTAGTAAGGGCGATGAATTTCAGTCCGTGTTTACCGGGGTGAAAGAGGGGCTTAAGGAACAACTTGTTGCAGGGCTAGCTGGTTCTGCTCGTATGCTTCTGATGGCCTCTCTCTATCATGAAACAAAGCGTCCTCAACTCATTATTACCCACAATTTGTATCAAGCTCAGAAGCTCTATGAAGATATGTGTGAGCTTGTCTCTCAAGATGAAGTTTACTTGTATCCTGTAAATGAGCTCATTTCTTCAGAGATTGCCATAGCAAGCCCTGAATTAAGAGGCCAGCGAATGGAAGCTTTAAATTATTGGATGAAGAATAAAAACGGGATCGTTATTGCGCCAATTTCCGGCGTTAGAAGATATCTTCCTCCAAAAAGCATCTGGCAAAAAAGCCAGATTTCATTTGCTGTGGGCGACGACATTCCTTTAGACGAAACGCTCGCAACTTTTGTCGCTATGGGATATGAACGTGTACCAATGGTTTCTTCACCAGGCGAATTTAGCGTCAGAGGCGGTATTATCGACATTTATCCTTTGACGGAAAATAGCCCAATCCGAATTGAATTATTCGATACAGAAGTGGATTCGATTCGATTTTTTGATATCGAGTCTCAACGATCTGCAAATAAAACAGATCGCATTACAATTGGACCTGCAGATGAGGTCGTATTATTTCCAGAAAATTATCAACGGGGGGCAGAGCGCCTTCAGAAAGAATTGCAGGCTTCACTTAAAAAAGTGAAAGATCAGAAAGTGAAAGAAGCCATGCACCAAAACATTACGTATGAAATTGATCAGCTGAAAAGTGAGCAAAATTTTCAGGGTGTGATCAAGTATATGGATTATTATTATGACAAGCCTGCAAGTTTACTAGATTATTTACCTGAGGATGGTCTTGTTGTTTTTGATGAAGTGAGCCGAATTCAAGAAATGTCTTCTGATCTGGATAAAGAAGAAGCAGAATGGCAAACAGCTCTCCTAAATCAGGGAGAAATTGTGTCATCTGTTTCCTTATCGAGATCTTACGATACGTTATTCGCAAAGCCTGTTCACTCAACAATCTATTTATCGATCTTCTTACGACACGTTCCATATACAAATCCCCAAAACATTATTAATGTTTCAAGTAAAGCAATGCAGAACTTCCACGGTCAAATGAAAGTACTAACTAGTGAAATTGAGCGGTGGAAAAAAAGCGGTATCGCCATTGTTTTTCTTGCAGCAACAGAAGAGCGAAGGAAGCGCCTTGAGCGAGTTCTAGAAGATTATGAAATCAATGCGATGATGGTAGAACAAGACACGCCAATTTCCCATCAGCAGTCACAAATTTTAATAGGTAGCCTAAACGGTGGGTTTGAACTACCGATGCAGAAGCTAGCTGTTCTAACGGAAGCGGAAGTATTCACGAAACAATCGAAAAAGCCAAGACGTTCTCAAAAGATGTCGAACGCTGAACGAATTAAAAGCTATTCAGAGTTGAAAGTTGGCGATTACATTGTTCACGTCAATCACGGAATAGGGAAATATCTCGGTATACGCACACTAGAAGTTAGCGGCATTCATAAAGATTATCTTTATGTGAGCTATGCGGGTAATGATAATTTGTATGTCCCAGTGGAGCAAATCGATCAAGTGATGAAATATGTAGGTTCTGAAGGAAAAGAACCCAAGCTCTACAAACTTGGTGGAACGGAATGGAAAAAAGTAAAGCGTAAAGTTCAATCCTCTGTTGAAGACATAGCTGACGACTTAATTAAATTGTATGCCGAACGTGAGGCGAGTGTAGGCCATAAGTTTGAGAAGGATACAGAAGAGCAAAGGGAGTTCGAAGCTGCCTTTCCGTATCAGGAAACGGATGATCAGCTCCGAGCCATTCAAGAAATTAAAGAAGACATGGAAAAAACGCGTCCGATGGATCGATTGCTGTGCGGTGATGTGGGCTATGGTAAAACCGAAGTTAGTATTCGAGCTGCGTTTAAAGCCATTATGGATGGAAAACAGGTGGCATTTCTAGTGCCCACAACAATTCTCGCTCAACAGCATTTTGCGACGATACAGGAGCGTTTTGCGGATCACCCCATTAACATTGGGCTATTAAGCCGCTTCCGTTCAAGGAAGGAGCAAAATGAGACGTTAAAGGGTGTTAAGAACGGTACGGTTGATATTGTGATCGGTACACACCGCCTTTTATCGAAAGACGTCACGTATCATGATCTTGGCCTCCTGATAGTCGATGAAGAACAACGTTTTGGTGTAACACATAAAGAAAAAATCAAGAAGTTAAAAGCGAACGTAGATGTGTTAACCCTTACTGCAACACCAATTCCAAGAACGCTTCATATGTCGATGTTAGGTGTTCGAGATTTATCCGTTATCGAGACGCCCCCAGAAAATCGCTTCCCTGTACAAACGTATGTGGTCGAATATAATGGGACACTTGTACGTGAAGCCATTGAAAGGGAACTTGCACGTGGAGGACAGGTTTATTTCCTTTATAACCGCGTGGAGTCGATTGATTACATGACAGATCAAATTCGAACGCTTGTCCCAGAAGCTAGAGTTAGCTACGCTCATGGGCAAATGAGTGAAACCGAGCTCGAATCTGTGATGATTGATTTTCTTGATGGGAATTATGATGTGCTCGTTAGTACAACCATTATTGAAACAGGTGTAGATATTCCAAACGTCAATACCCTTCTTGTATACGATGGCGATAAAATGGGACTGTCTCAGCTTTATCAGCTCCGTGGTCGAGTAGGTCGCTCGAATCGTGTTGCTTATGCTTACATTACGTATCAACGAGATAAAGTTCTAACAGAAGTAGCAGAGAAGCGTCTTCAAGCGATTAAAGAATTTACTGAGTTAGGTTCAGGATTTAAAATCGCCATGCGCGATCTTTCTATTCGAGGTGCTGGTAACCTTCTTGGAGCAGAACAGCATGGATTTATTGATTCGGTCGGTTTCGATTTGTATTCTCAGATGTTAAAAGATGCAATTGAAGAACGAAAAGGCGATGCACCAAAAGAGAAAGCGTTCAGCGTTGAAATTGATCTCGAGGTAGATGCTTACATTCCTGGTACGTATATTAACGATGAGAAACAGAAAATTGATATGTATAAACGCTTCCGATCAATTGAATCATTGAAAGACATCATGGATTTACAAGATGAGATGATGGATCGATTTGGAGATTTTCCAGAAGAGGTTGAATATCTCTTCCAAGTGTCTCGTATGAAAGAGCTTGCCAAAGAAGTAAAAGTTGAAAAAGTTGGCCGAAGTAAGAAAGACATTCAGCTACTTTTCCATGAATCAGCGCGAGAAGCAATTGGAGGAGAAACGATCTTTGAGGTAGCGAATGAATTTGGGAATAAGCTCTCCCTGGGAGCAGATGGTAATAAAGTAAAGGTAGTTGTGAAGGGAAGAGGCCTTGAAACAAAGGGACATCTTCAGCTTGTTGAAAAAGTTTTAAAGAAAGTAAAGGGAGCAAAAAAGCAGCCAATGAATGCGAATTAAAGCCGATTTTGGAGGAACCTCATAATTTTGACAGGTTTGTGAATAGAACTCATACGTCCAAACGATACTAATGGAAACATATTGTAGAACATGCAATAGAAAAAGTGATTGGAGCAATCACCTACAACTTCCAGAAAGCGAGGCAACTTAGATGAAAGCAACAGGTATCGTGCGTCGTATTGATGATTTGGGGCGTGTTGTTATCCCGAAAGAAATTCGCAGAACACTCAGGATTAGAGAAGGGGACCCACTGGAGATTTTTGTTGATCGAGAAGGGGAAGTTATTCTCAAAAAATACTCTCCAATCAGTGAGCTTGGTGATTTTGCGAAAGAATACGCAGAGTCTCTAGCAGAGCATTCGGGGCATATTGCCCTTATCTCAGATCGCGACGTCTATATTACAACTGCGGGTGGTCCAAAGAAAGAATACTTAAACAAAAGCATTGGCGAGTCTGTAGAAAAAGCGATGAATGAACGAAGATGTTTGCTAAATGAAAGTAAATCTGAACTCATTGAAGGAGTTCCTGTTGAGACAGGACATGTGATTGCTCCAATAATAGCGAATGGCGATCCAATTGGAACGGTCATCTTACTTGCAAAAGAAGATGAAAAGGTATCGGAATTGGAACAAAAGTTATCTGAAACAGCAGCGGGTTTTCTTGCAAGACAAATGGAACAATAGAACAGCGATAAAATGGAGGCCAACCCCTCCATTTTATTTGGTTTAAAGGATAGGAAAGTCTAGCTGACTTGAACAAGGCGCTTGCACTACTCTCATCGGCTTTCAAAACTTTCCCATCTTGTCTCATATGATATAATTCGTACATAAACACGTATTGAATTTTGGCAGGTGCGTATGAAAACAGAAGAAAATCAAAAAGGATTCTGGCACGGAGCGCTTTTACTTACTGCAGTCGCTCTTTTTATGAAGGTGCTAAGCGTTGGCTATCGAATTCCTTATCAAAATATTACTGGTGACATCGGTTTTTACGTCTATCAACAAATTTACCCGTTCTATTCGATCGCTATCATTCTTGCTACATATGGGTTTCCGGTTGTCATTTCACGTCTTATCTCTGAACAGCTTGCAGAAAATAAGGTTGATCAAGCAAAAGAGCTTTCTCGTTATAGTTTCTATATCCTTGCTATGCTTGGTTTTGGTGGGTTTCTGTTCCTGTATGTTTCTGCTCCTTTGTTAGCTACGTTAATGGAGGATCACCGTTTAATTGGACCGCTGCGCACTACAGCCTTTTCTTTTCTTATTATGCCTGGTATTGCGTCGATTAGAGGTTATTTTCAAGGACAAGAAAATGTGGTTCCTACAGCGTGGTCACAAGTAACCGAACAATCTGTTCGTGTCGTAGCTATTCTTACGATATCGATAAGTCTTGTTGCACGCGGAGCGGATGCCTATGCAGCGGGAACTGGCGCTGCACTGGGTTCATTAGTAGGTGGCCTTGCAGCCTTCATTCTGCTCTTTGTTCTTCGTTATCGACATCAGCCGCTCCGAATAAATTCTCTAAAAGCACGCTCCTTTCGTTTTTTTGGCGTCGCTCGAAGGATCTTAACGGAAGGGACATTAGTATGTGTCAGTGCTCTTGTGATGGTGCTTTTCCAGCTAATGGACGCAGTAACCATCGTACCGGGGTTAATGGAACATGGACTTTCTTCAATAGCAGCTAGGGAAACAAAAGGAATATTTGATCGCGGTCAGCCCCTTATGCAGGTGGGCACAGTGCTTGCTACCTCACTTTCGTTATCAATCGTACCGGTGATCTCGAAAGCATCAGCGGAAAAACAAAAGGAGTTCATTCGTGATAAGGCTGCTCTTTCTCTAAAAGTTAGTTTTGTTATTGGACTTGCAGCTTCCGCAGGGCTAGCGCTCATTATGAAGGAAACCAATGTGATGCTTTTTAGAGATCAATCTCTTTCACCTACGCTCAGCCTTCTTGCATTTGCAATTTTCTTCAGTTCCCTTGCGATGACTGCAGCAGGTGTTTTGCAAGGTGTGGGTTTAGCAAGAAAAGCGGCTCGTTATGCTTTAATTGGTATATTTGTGAAGGCCTTTTTAAATCTTATTTTGATTCCACTAATAGGCATTAATGGGGCTGCATTTGCGACAGTCATTGGCTTTGCAGTGGTTGCCGGACTAACTGTTTTTGCTGTGCATTCTAACGTTAAATTGATTGAATATCCTTTCTATTTAAGACGAGCTGTAGCGGCTGTGATGGTCATGAGTACAGCTGTAATGATACTGCAGTTCTTTATTCCATCGTTTCTATCTAGAGGACTATCCAGTATCTCAGCACTTGCAGGGGCCATAGTTGGAGGCCTCATCTTTGGGTTCGCAACACTCATACTGCAAGTATTTACAGAGAAAGAATTACTGCAATTACCTAAAGGAGAGAAGATCTCTTTGTATCAAACCAAATTAAAGAAAGGAGCCTGAACGATGGCGAGTATTACAATTATTGGAACTGGAGCGGGAGACCTTACTCAGCTCTCTCTCGGCAGCTATCGGAAGCTGAAGTCTGCTGATCGAATTTTTGCAAGAACGCTTGATCACCCTGTCCTTAGAGAGTTAATGAGTGAAGGGCTTGTGGTGACAGGTTTTGACGACATTTATGAAAGTAATGATTCTTTTGAGGAAACGTACCGCACCATTGTTGACCGTCTATTTGAAGAGGCACAACAGGGCTCTCTCATTTATGCTGTTCCTGGACATCCAATGATGGCTGAGGCGACTGTACAGCTCCTCTTAGAGGAGCAAGCTCAGCATGGTGTTGAAGTGATTGTTGCTGGAGGACAAAGTTTCCTTGATGATCTATTTACTGCGGTTCGAATCGATCCAATTGAAGGCTGTCAGATTCTCGATGCCACGCGGTTTACGAAATCTGAGGTTCAAGTACGGAATCATTTAATATTTGTACAGGTTTATGATCAATTCACTGCTTCAAGTGTTAAATTAACCTTAATGGAGCTTTTGCCTGATGATTACGAGGTGACTGTTCTACAAGCAGCCGGGAGTCAGGACGAGAAAATAATGACAGTACCCTTGTTCGAGTTAGACCGGTCAATGGAAGTTAATAACTTGACGGCAGTATACGTTCCTCCTGTAAAGGATACAACGCTTTTATATCAGGATTTTGAATGGGTTCGACATGTGGTAGCAAGACTACGCGGTCCTGGAGGCTGTCCTTGGGATCAGAAGCAAACGCACGAATCATTAAAAAAATACTTAATTGAAGAAGCTTATGAAGTGTTAGAAGCAATAGACGATCAAGACGATGAACATCTTGCTGATGAATTAGGAGATGTATTGCTTCAGGTTCTCTTACATGCTCAAATTGGTGAGGATGAGGGGATGTTTACAATGGAGGACGTTATCGGAAAGTTAAGCGATAAATTAATTCGAAGACATCCACACGTATTTGGAAACGAACAGGTTCAAACCGCTGAGGAAGTAGTAGGGCTTTGGAATCAAGTGAAAGAACAGGAAAAGGATGTTGCCCCATCACAGTTTGATACGATTCAGAAAGGCCTTCCTGGTCTCATGCGAGCAAACGAACTACAAAAATCAGCTGCAAAAGTGGGTTTCGACTGGGATGAAGTCGATCCAATTTTGGAGAAGGTTCAAGAGGAACTAACTGAATTTAAAGAAGCTGTGAACAATAAAACATTTCATGATCAGGAAGACGAGCTTGGAGACTTATTATTTGCGCTCGTGAATGTAGCTCGCTACTATAAAATTGATCCAGAAGTAGCCATTCACCGCACCAATCATAAATTTGTTTCTCGTTTTCAATATATTGAGAGACGAGTAAAGGAAAAAGGACTTGAAATAGAGAAATTATCACTTGAAGAACTAGATTATTTCTGGAATGAAGCAAAGCAAAAAGGAATTAAATAGGGAGCGTTAAAACTAATGAGATTAGATAAATTTCTAAAAGTATCACGATTAATTAAGCGCCGATCCATCGCAAAAGAAATTTGTGATAAAGGGCGTATTGAAGTAAATGGTAACAAAGCGAAAGCAGGCACGAATGTTAAAGCGGGTGATGAGCTAGTGATTTCATTTGGCCATAAAAAAGTGACGGCTCGCGTGGATGAGATAAAAGAAACGACAAAGAAAGAAGAAGCAAATAACATGTTTACCATCCTAAAAGAAGAAGCAGCTGGTGAATAAAAGGACCTGACCAGGTCCTTTTTTTGCTAGGAAGAGAAGAAGGTTTATGCTGATCCGTTATCCCTATCCATAGCTTGTTCTAAAAGATACCTCTTTTTCATAGACATGTATCGAGAAGAGGGGGAGAGCGATGGATAATTATTATGAGTACGGCACATATGATAAAGCGTCAAACACACCTGAACACGATTTAGTTATGAAGTCACGTAAGTCGCTTGAAATTACTGGAGTGAAGCACGTCGATAGCTTTGATAATGAGGAATTCCTTTTAGAGACCACCATGGGCTTTCTCGCAATACGCGGTCAGCACTTGAAAATGAAAAATTTAAATGTGGAGCAAGGACGTGTCTCGATTGAAGGGAAAATTTTTGATCTGAGCTACCTCGACCATCACGAAGGGGAAAAAGCTAAAGGATTCTTTAGCAAGTTATTCAAATGACATTATCGGTGCAATTCTATACGATGGTTGCGATGGTGGCTATGGGAGTGTGGCTTGGAATAGCCATGGATACCTATAGCCGTTTTCTTCATCCAAATAGGAAAAAAAATTGGTTGCTCTATGCTAATGATATTGTCTTTTGGCTCCTACAGGGACTACTTATTTTTTATGTTCTGTATTTTGTTAATGAAGGAGCGATCCGATTTTATGTCTTTTTAGCCATATTATGTGGCTATTCAGCTTATCGCGCTCTTTTTCAACCGTTATATCGTCGTTTGTTAGAACGAATTATTTTAGTGGTTCTAGCAACCAGTCGCTTTATTAAATCATTGTTTCTTCATTTGATCTACAAGCCTTTAAGGTTCATATTGAAAGTTCTATTTAGCTTATGTATGATGATAGTGAGTATGATGACAACCATTATTTGGTTTATATTTAATGTTTTTTGGGTACCGTTAAAGTGGGCAATCTCGTTAATATGGCGATTATTACCTCAACAGGTGCAGACATCACTAACAAAAGTAGCAGGAGTTGCCGATAAAATAAAGAACTACATATACCAATGGTTAACTAAAATACGAAAGTGAGGAGGGAAAAGCTTGGTTACTGCGAATAAGCACAAGCCTAAAGTAACGGAAGTTCATTCGGAATACCATCAAGAAAAACAGCTACAGGATAAAGTGAAGGAACGTAGAAAAAGAGGTCTTGTTCGACGTCTTACTGCTTTCGCGGTAGCTGCTTTAGCCATAGCTATTCTATTTATCTCCGTATTCACTTCACAGGCAGCAACGATCGAAGAAAAAAACCTACAGCAAAAGCAGGCTGAAGAAGAATTAACGAAATTAAAAGAGCAAGAAAAATATTTAACTGAAGAAATTGAGAAACTTAATGACCTTGATTATATCGGTGAATTGGCAAGAAGAGACTACTTTATGTCAAAACCCGGTGAGACAATCTTTAAGCTTCCTTCTTCCTCAAATTGACACGTTGTTTTTTGAAGGGGTATAATTAGCGTACGACTGATCTTTTAAAGATTTTAAGGAGGAGCTTTTTTTACATGGCAATCGAAGTAGGCAGCAAGTTACAGGGAAAGGTAACAGGTATTACAAATTTTGGTGCGTTTGTTGAACTACCAGACGGCAAAACAGGTCTCGTTCACATCAGTGAAGTTGCAGACAATTACGTTAAGGATATTAATGATTTTCTTACAGTTGGCGATCAGGTTGAGGTTAAAGTCATCCAGGTTGAAAACGACGGTAAAATTGGTTTATCGATCAAGAAAGCAAAAGATCGACCTGCAACTGAGCGTCCGCAGGGTCGTCCACAAGGTCGCCCACAGGGTGGAGGCCGCCCTCAAGGTGGCGGTGGCAGACCCGGTGGCGGTGGTTACAAAGGTAAGCCTCGCGGAGGTGGCCGTCCACAGGTAGAGTCATTTGAGGATAAAATGAGCAAGTTCCTTAAAGACAGTGAAGACCGCCTTTCAACTTTGAAGAAACAAACAGAGTCAAAACGAGGCGGTCGTGGCGCTCGTCGCGGCTAGAGCTTGTTGTCTACTAACTATATCTATAAACAAAACCGGCATGCGCTTGCATGTCGGTTTTGTTTATGGTGGTGTTATTCGGAACTAGATGATGAGCTGGAACGTCCTACCCTGTTTTGAAAGTTTGTATGCAAAAAATATAAAAAACAAGTTGACACAAACTTTTCTGCAATGTATTATATAACTTGTGCTTAAGAAAGAAACAGTCTTATGGCGGTGTAGCTCAGCTGGCTAGAGCGTACGGTTCATACCCGTGAGGTCGGGGGTTCGATCCCCTCCGCCGCTACCATTTTTATAAGTTGGCCCGTTGGTCAAGTGGTTAAGACACCGCCCTTTCACGGCGGTATCACGGGTTCGAATCCCGTACGGGTCACCAACTTATTTTTAATAACTATACATATAAATGCTTACAATATACAAAGTTTGCTAAAAAGGTCCGACATTATCTAAAATGTCGGACCTTTTTTTAGTTTGTTCTGAGCGAAAATCTAAATTGATGGTTCACTTATCTGGTGGAAAAGAAGAAAGAAACCTCGTTTTTCCCTTTCAATCACATTTCTTTTCTAGTTTATTTTTAACATTTCGACCTTTTTATTTTTAACGACTGTACGATTTCAAAAAGAGTGGCGAAGCTAGATTTTTCTTAAGTTAATTCACTGAAGATGATAAAAAACCCCCTCACCTTGCTTACAGATTTCTTCCTCTCTCTACACGTGATTGACAAGCTTCCCTGAAAGAAGTCGAGAAGTTTTTAACATATCTCTCCTGTTTTTTGACAAAAAGCGAAAATTGATTATGGTTTAATAATTTACACAAACTGCTTCAAGCAGATCGGTGAAAAATAGAATCAATGAAAGCAGGTGGGGGAATGCAAAGCGAATTAGTCATGGAGAGGTCAAAATCAAGGGTGGGAAAATGGATTCATGGAACAAAAAGTCGGTTAGAAACGATTCTTTTCCAACGAGGATTACTTCTGTTTGTAATAGGATTTTTACTTGGACGAGCCGTCATTCTTACACAAGTAACCCCTTTCGCCATTCCTTTCTTTGGAGCTGTATTTTTTCTAAGACGTGAACGTGCACCTATGATAATCGCCGCCTTGCTAGCCGGAGCCATATCTACTTCTAATCTACAGAACACTGCATTTATTATGTGTGGCATTCTTGTTTTTCTTATCATTAATCGTTTTGTGAAATTATCTTCTCTTTCTCTCGTTAAGACCCTACCTATCCTAGTATTTGCTACAAGTATGATAGGAAGACTCATTTTGAGTTTACTGACAGAGCGCTCTCTAGCTAATACAAATTGGATATTAGCAGCGGTAGAGGGTGCGCTTGGAATGATTTTAACCATTATATTTATTCAAAGCATACCGATTCTTTCAATCAAGAAAAGAACGCAGGCGCTTAAAAATGAGGAGATCATAAGCTTCATTATTTTGCTTGCAACCATGTTAACCGGAACGATCGGTTGGGTTGTTTATGGATTTTCGATTGAAAACATCTTATCTCGTTATCTTGTATTAATTTTTGCTTATGTGGGAGGAGCGGCCATTGGTTCAACGGTTGGGGTAGTGACCGGATTAATTCTGGCACTTGCTAATGTTGCCAGTCTCTATCAGATGAGTATGCTCGCATTCTCGGGATTACTTGGGGGGTTACTAAAGGATGGGAGGAAAGTCGGCGTCGGGATGGGGCTTCTTATAGGGACACTATTGATTGCCCTATACGGGAGCGGTCCTGAATTTTTGTATCCTAACCTGATGGAATCGGTGATTGCCGTATTGCTCTTTTTCTTTACCCCATCTAAAGTTACCTCTCAACTTTCTAAATACATTCCAGGGACGGTTGAGCATGCCAATGAACAACAGCAATACCTTCGGAAAGTACGTGACGTTACAGCCAATCGCGTCGAACAATTTTCGAATTTATTTCAAGCGCTCTCAAGTAGCTTTACGGATTCTGATATACAAGCGGATGATCAGTCTGAGAGGGAAGTGGATTATTTTCTAAGTCATGTGACTGAAAAAACATGCCAAAATTGTTTTAAGAAAGAAACGTGCTGGGCAAAAAACTTTGATGCCACATACGGTTATATGACAGGAATTATGGAGGAACTTGAACAAACAACTGAATTAACGAACTATAGCTTAAAAAGAGATTTTGATAAGCACTGCATTAAGGCCAATAAAGTTATCGATATTATTGGAAAGGAGATGAGTCACTATCACGCAAATCGCTTGTTAAAAAAGCAGGTTCGTGAGAGTAGAAAAATCGTGGCAGATCAATTGCGCGGCGTTTCACATGTGATGGGAGATTTTGCGAGGGAGATTCAAAAAGAACGTGATAACCTCCATCAACAAGAAGAACAAATCATGGATGCGATTCAAAGTATGGGTTTAGAAGTTGGACAGGTAGAAATTTATTGTCTTGATGAAGGAAACGTCGACATTGAGATGAAGATTCCAGCATGTGGCGGAAGGGGAGAAGGAGAGAAAGTAATTGCGCCGATGCTTTCAGACATTTTAAAAGAAAACATCATTGTCAAAAGAGAAGTCTGTGCTGAGCACGAGCACGATACTTGTCACCTTTACTTTGGATCAGCAAAAGATTTTGTGATTGAGACGGGTGTAGCAAATGCAGCAAAAGGAGGAGCGTGGCTTTCTGGAGATAGCCATTCAACAATTGAATTAGGTGCTGGAAAATATGCGATTGCGATTAGCGACGGAATGGGCAATGGAGAGAGAGCGCACCAAGAAAGCACAGAAACGATTCAACTTCTCCAAAAAATTCTTCATTCTGGAATTGATGAAACAGTTGCCATTAAATCGGTTAACTCCGTGCTTTCTTTACGGAATACCGATGAAATGTTTTCTACACTCGATTTAGCGATGATTGATTTACAAGATGCTTCGGCAAAGTTCCTTAAGATCGGCTCTATCCCAAGTTTTATAAAGCGAGGCGATCGCGTAATGATGGTGGAATCAGGTAATCTACCAATGGGTATTATTCCTGAATTTGATGTTGAGGTCGTAAGTGAGCAATTAAAGGCTGGCGATTTACTAATAATGATGAGTGATGGCATTTATGAAGGTGTGAAAAATATTGAGAATCCAGAGTTTTGGATGAAGCGCAAAATTCGAGAGCTGGACACAGATAAACCGCAGGAAATCGCAGACCTCATTATGGAAGAGGTGATACGAACGGAATATGGCAGAATCGATGACGACATGACAATTGTTGTTGCGCGAATAAAACGAAACGTACCGAAATGGTCGACGATCCCAATTTATTCAGCCCCATCATTTCGAAAGAAAAAGGCGCAGTAGGGTGTATAAACTCTCCTCCTAAAGGCGATGCTTGTAACAGCAAAAAAGGAGGAGTCCAGATGAAAAAAGGAACACTACGGCAGATTCTTTTAATAACAGATGGATGTTCGAATCAGGGGGAAGATCCGGTGGCCATGGCTGCTCTTGCAAGAGAGCACGGGATGACGGTTAATGTAATAGGTGTACTTGATGAAAATGAGCGGACCGATGGATTAAAGGAAATAGAAAACATCGCTTTATCTGGCGGGGGCATCCACCAGCTAGTTTATGCGAAACAGCTATCGCATACGGTGCAAATGGTAACGCGTAAAGCAATGACCCAGACGATTCAAGGATTTATTCATAAGGAATTGCAATCGATCTTGGGTCAGGATAAAGAAATAGAAGACTTACCACCTGACAAACGGGGGCAGGTAGTCGAAGTGGTTGACGAACTGGGGGAAACCATGGATTTGGAAGTGTTAATTATGATTGATACAAGTGCGAGTATGCAGCATAAACTTCCAACAGTAGAAGATGCCCTGCTCGATCTTTCGATTAGTCTTCATTCAAGAATTGGTGAAAATGAGTATGCCCTTTATGCATTTCCCGGGAAACGGAAGCAGGTAGAAAGGCTGATGGATTGGACACCGATACTGAAGGATATTCATACCATTTTCCCAAAACTAACAACGGGTGGTATTACGCCAACAGGTCCTGCCTTAAAAGAAGCCATTGATGCTTATCAGAATAAACGTTCAAAGAGAGGGCTGCTAGATGACGGGTACATCGAAGAATCAAGTAGCTGATGTTCCCCGTGGAACAAGAATTAGCGGGAAATGGAACAAACAAACCTATCAAATTATGAAAAAATTAGGGAGCGGTGCTCTCGGTACAGTGTATTTGGCAGACTCTATAAAAGGAAGAGTAGCTTTAAAAATAGGAATTGACAGTATGTCCATTACGTCAGAAGTAAATGTTCTAAAGCAGCTTTCGATGGTCCAGGGAACAGTTCTTGGGCCGTTTTTCTATGAGATCGATGATTGGGAACGAAATGGGAAATGTTATCCTTTCTACGTCATGGAATACATTGATGGAGAACCACTTTTTGCTTTTATTAATCGAAGAGGAAAAGAGTGGATTGGCATTTTAATGCTTCAATTGCTTCGTGACCTTTCGGCTCTTCATAGAGAAGGATGGGTTTTTGGGGATTTAAAGCCGGATAACCTTTTGGTTGAAGGATCCCCTCCAAAGTTGAGGTGGCTTGATGTGGGAGGGACGACCTCGATAGGAAGGTCTGTTAAGGAATTTACGGAGTTTTTTGATCGGGGCTATTGGGGCCTCGGTAATCGGGTAGCCGAGCCTTCCTATGATTTGTTTTCAGTAGCTATGATCGTTCTAAACGCTGGCTATCCAAAACGGTTTGACCGTCCCAAGAAAGGGACAGAAGACTATTTAATGAACAAGATTGAGAATAATCAACTTCTTAAAGAATATAAACCGATTCTTAGCAAAGCTTTACTCGGAAAGTATCAACACGCTTCAGAAATGAGGCAAGAACTCTTCGTTCTTTTACAAGGAGGAGAGAAATCGAAAGTACGTAAAAATAAAAGTCGCTCTGCCAATTCTCGAGTCGCATCACGTCGTAATCGTCCTCCAGCCAAGAAAAAACGGTCAGGGTGGATTGAAACCGTTCTTCTCGTAGCTTTCCTTCTATTCTTCTATACTTTATACTTAGTTGGTCACATCTTTTAAAAAAGATATGTTTGAGAACGTGGTCGTTAGGTTAATAGTACTAAAATGAATAACTGTTTAATTCAAGCAGGAAGTGAGAGGAAGACAGAGGTTGTTGCAAGATGTCGACCAGTTTATTCATAAGCATCATCTAGTCAATCATGGAGATACAATTGTCGTTGGGGTTTCTGGAGGACCAGACTCAATTGCGTTACTTCACTATTTGGGCAATGTCGCATTGTCTTTCCAATTAAAGTTGGTTGCTGCACATGTCGATCATGGCCTACGAGGCAAAGAGTCTGCAGAGGATTTATTGTTCGTTAAGCACTACTGCCATCAGGAAGGCATCACCTTTGAAGCTTCTACAATTGATGTAAACCACTATAAAGAGCAACATCAGATCTCGACACAGGTTGCAGCTAGGGAATGTCGCTACCACTTTTTTAAGGAAAAGATGGAAAAACACCAGGCAAATCTCCTTGCACTTGCCCACCATGGAGACGACCAAGTTGAAACAATGTTAATGAGACAAGTTCATGGCAGCATCAGTTCAGGACTTGCGGGTATTCCTGCTAGGCGTCCTTTCTCAACAGGATACCTTATTCGTCCTTTTCTTTGTGTGTCGAAGGAACAGATTTTGCGTTATTGTAGCGATCATATGTTGGACTATAGAAGTGACCCATCTAATGACAAAGATGATTATATGAGGAATCGCTTTCGCCACCATGTGCTTCCTTTTCTTAAAGAAGAGAATCCAAATGTTCACAAAAGGTACCAATTATATAGCGAGCGAATGCAAGATGATGAAGGGTTTTTAGTGGAGTTAGCAAAGCAACATTTAGAAAAAGTGATCATTGATCAAAATGACAAATTTGTGAAGATAGACAACAAGGCGTATCAATGCCTCCCTATTCCTTTACAAAGAAGAGTGATTCATCTAATATTAAACTATCTTTATAGAGGCAATGCTCCTTTTTCTTCTATACATATTGAGGATTTGCGGTTAATGCTCGATTCTGAGCATCCTTCTGCTTCCCTTAATTTACCTCTAAAATTGAGGGCGGTAAAATCTTATACCACCTGTTATTTTTCTTTTGAAACCTTTTTGCAACCAGAACCGTATACGTATCATCTCCCTTTATGTGGTTCTGTGGAAACGCCTACCGGAACGATTACGGCCGTTCCAGTTAAAAACGCACCACAATCACTCACGGGAAATGATCTTATTGTTGAGGGACACTTGCTTCCAGCAGTTGTGCGCTCGAGACGTCCTGGTGATCGAATTCAGCCAAAAGGCATGATAGGGACGAAAAAGGTAAAAGATATTTTTATCGACCGTAAAATAGACCGTTCAGAACGTGATGTTTGGCCAATCGTTGAGGATGTAACGGGTCAAATTATCTGGGTCGCTGGAGTAACCCGTTCTGAAAAGGCAACACTGTCTGCAAGAAAGAGTCAGCTTGTGCATTTGCACTATGAGAAAAAAACACTTACATAGGTTGGGAGGGCAATACTACTGATGTTAAACGAAATTCAAGAAACATTAATTAGTGAAGAACAGATTCAAGAGAAATGCCGCGAGTTAGGGAAACGGCTTTCGGATGAATATGAGGATCGTTTTCCACTTGTGATTGGCGTCCTTAAAGGTGCAATGCCTTTCATGGGTGATTTAACAAAGCGCATGACTTGTCATCTAGAAATGGACTTTATGGACGTTTCAAGTTATGGGAACTCAACTGTTTCTTCTGGAGAAGTAAAGATCATCAAAGATCTTGATACTTCAGTAGAAGGACGCGACGTTCTTATTCTCGAAGATATCATTGATAGTGGGTTAACGCTAAGTTATCTGATTGATCTTCTAAAGTACCGCAAAGCAAAGTCAATTAAGATTGTAACGCTTCTTGACAAACCAACTGGAAGAAAAGTTGATCTTAAGCCTGATGTAGCAGGATTTATTGTTCCTGATGAGTTTGTTGTTGGGTACGGTCTTGACTTCGCTGAGAGGTATCGTAATCTTCCGTTTATCGGGATTCTTAAACCCGAGATTTATCAAGGTTAATTTGTTGTAGTCAGTTGTGCCAGTATGGTAAGATAATCTATGGTTTCCTGTTCGTGGGAGGAGGTAAGGAATGAATCGTATCTTCCGAAATACAATATTTTATTTGTTAATTTTCCTCGTCGTAGTAGGTGTTGTCAGTTTCTTTAATGGAACAAACAATGAGGCAAATGTCCTCGATTACGGCGAATTTCAGTCCAAATTGAATAATGGTGAAATTCAAGAGTTAACGTTACAACCTGAGCGTGGGGTTTACACGGTTACTGGTCAATTAGCTGGTGGCGGTGAAGATAGCGAAGATGCTAATACATTCGTTACGAATGTACCTGACTCAGAAAGAGCTGTGGAGAATATCTTAACTGCAGCTGATGAAGGAAATGTAGAGTTAACGACAGAACCAGCTCCTGAACAAAGCGGTTGGGTTACATTTCTAACAAGTATCATTCCTTTCGTAATTATCTTCATTCTGTTCTTCTTCCTTCTTAACCAGGCTCAAGGCGGCGGTGGCCGTGTTATGAACTTTGGTAAGAGTAAAGCGAAGTTATACAGCGAAGAGAAAAAGAAAGTCACTTTTAAAGACGTAGCTGGTGCTGATGAAGAGAAGCAAGAGCTTGTCGAGGTCGTTGAGTTCTTGAAGGATCCTCGTAAGTTTGCTGCAGTTGGTGCCCGTATTCCAAAGGGTGTTCTACTTGTAGGACCTCCAGGTACAGGTAAAACGTTGCTAGCACGAGCAGTTGCTGGTGAAGCAGGCGTTCCGTTCTTCTCCATTTCTGGTTCTGATTTCGTAGAAATGTTCGTTGGTGTCGGTGCATCTCGTGTACGTGACCTATTCGAAAATGCGAAGAAGAACGCACCTTGTATTATCTTTATTGATGAGATTGATGCAGTTGGTCGTCAACGTGGTGCCGGTCTTGGTGGCGGTCACGATGAGCGTGAACAGACGCTTAACCAACTTCTCGTAGAAATGGATGGCTTTAGTGCAAATGAAGGAATTATCATCGTTGCAGCTACAAACCGTCCTGATATTCTTGATCCGGCACTTCTTCGTCCAGGACGTTTTGACCGTCAAATTCCGGTTAACCGTCCCGATGTAAATGGTCGTGAAGCTGTCCTTAAAGTACATGCACGCAACAAACCGTTAAGCGATGAAGTTGATTTAAAAACGATCGCGATGCGTACACCAGGATTCTCTGGTGCAGACCTTGAGAACTTGTTGAACGAAGCTGCTCTTGTAGCTGCTCGTCATAACAAGAAAAAGGTTGATATGAACGATATTGATGAAGCGACAGACCGCGTTATTGCTGGTCCTGCTAAGAAAAGCCGCGTGATCTCTGAAAAAGAGAAAAACATCGTTGCTTATCACGAAGCAGGTCACACGATTATTGGTACACAGCTTGATAATGCCGATATTGTTCATAAGGTTACTATTGTTCCCCGTGGACAGGCTGGTGGTTACGCGGTAACACTTCCTAAGGAAGATCGTTACTTAATGACGAAACCAGAATTGATTGATAAAATCATTGGTTTACTCGGTGGTCGTGTAGCAGAAGAAATTACCTTCGGTGAAGCAAGTACTGGAGCGAGTAATGACTTCCAACGTGCCACAGCTATTGCCCGTAGCATGGTTACGGAATATGGTATGAGTGAAAAGCTAGGTCCAATGCAGTTTGGTTCAGGTCAGGGAGGCAATGTATTCCTTGGGCGTGATATTCAAAATGAGCAGAATTATAGCGATTCATTCGCCAATGAGATTGATTTAGAAGTTCAAAGCATCATTAAATCAGCGTACACTCGCTGTCGTGAGATTCTCTTAGAAAATCAGGATAAGTTAAATCTTGTTGCTGAAACGCTAAAAGATATCGAAACGCTTGATGCTGAACAGATCCGCTCTCTTGTTGAAGATGGAAAACTTCCTGAAGGTCACCATGCTACTGCTAGTTCTGAAGATGTGAAAGTAAACATCTCTAAGAAGGAAGAAAATCCTGAAACAAATGAAGAGCAAGAATAAGGTTATGCTAATGCAGGATGTCGACAATGACATCCTGCTTTTTCTATCCCTTTACAGAATCGGAAACCGTTTTCAAAAAAGACCTTCGTTTTTGAATCCAATGTGTGGTATAACTATAGAGAGTGTTACCGAAGTTAAATTTTTAAATAAGGTGATAATATGATACTTGTGCTTGATGTAGGAAATACAAATATTGTTCTCGGTGTGTATGAAGGTGAAGAGTTAACCCACCACTGGCGAATGGGGACAAGCAGAAAGCAGACAGAAGATGAATACGCAATGGTCATCAAAGGTCTTTTTTCTCATGAAGAACTTTCGTTTGATGATGTAGAAGGCATTATCATCTCATCTGTTGTGCCGCCAATCATGTTCGCTCTTGAGCGTATGTGCCAGAAGTATTTTCACCACAAACCGTTAGTTATCGGTCCTGGAATTAAGACTGGACTCAATATAAAGTATGATAACCCAAAAGAAGTAGGGGCCGATCGGATCGTCAATGCTGTAGCAGGCATTCATCTATATGGAGCGCCTCTTATTATTGTTGACTTTGGAACCGCCACAACGTACTGCTATATTGATGAACAAAAACAATATGTGGGCGGAGCGATTGCGCCTGGCATTAACATATCAACAGAAGCGCTTTACATGCATGCAGCGAAACTACCGCGTATTGAAATCGCAAAGCCAAACCATATTGTTGGGAAAAACACGGTGAGCGCGATGCAGAGCGGGACGCTTTATGGTTATGTTGGTCAAGTAGAAGGAATCGTTTCTCGTATGAAAAAGCATTCTCCTAAAGAACCAACTGTTATTGCTACCGGGGGACTCGCTTCTCTAATTGCGGAGGAATGCGACCTTATAGATGTGGTCGACCCATTCTTGACGCTGAAAGGTTTGCATTTTATCTATAATAAGAACAAAGAAGAGTTAAACGCATACCGATAAAAGGGATGCGTTTTTCATTTGACGTTTTTGGGGAAATTATGAATAATAGGCATTTCAATAAACAGTTGTCTTGATCTCTCGCCACTTTCTCGAGAAATGTAATAACATAAGAAAGTTTAAAGTGATCAAGGGAAAAGTAATGAAATCACGACTTTTAATGCAAGGATGTTCTTACATTCTAGACCCAGTTGCTCATAATGGAAGTTCTTGAAAAAATAATGTATCGTGTAAGTGGGCAATTGCCCATTAGTGAAAGGAGCTACAAAGTAATGAACGATTATTTAATTAAAGCACTTGCATTCGATGGTAATGTAAGGGCTTATGCGATATCTAGTACAGAAATGGTTGCGGAGGCACAGCGACGTCATACGACTTGGCCAACTGCATCTGCTGCGCTTGGGCGCGCCATGACAGCATCGACAATGATGGCTACTGGACTAAAAGGAGAAGAAAAAATTACGGTAAAAATTGAAGGTGGGGGCCCGATCGGCGCTATTATTGTGGACGCGAATGCCAAAGGTGAAACACGCGGGTATGTCAGCAACCCACACGTTCACTTTGATTTAAATGATCAAGGGAAGCTCGATGTGGCTCAAGCGGTAGGACGCGACGGCTTTCTATCAGTGGTGAAAGATATTGGCATGCGCGAGAAATTTACAGGGCAAGTTCCGATTGTATCTGGCGAATTAGGAGAAGATTTTACGTATTATCTTGTTACTTCAGAGCAAGTACCTTCAGCAGTTGGCGTTGGTGTCCTTGTAAATCCGGATAACACGATCCTTGCAGCTGGAGGTTTTATGATTCAATTGCTTCCTGGCGCTGGTGAGGAAACCATCCGTTTTATTGAGAAGCGAATTGAAGCGATTCCGCCAATTTCAAAATTAATCGAATCTGGAAAAACGCCAGAAGAGATTTTGTACGCTCTTCTTGGAGAAGAAAATATTAAAATCATCGACAACATGCCTGTGCAATTTGAGTGTAGCTGTTCGAAAGAGCGTTTCTCAAATGGGATTATGGGACTTGGAAAAGAAGAAATTAATAATATAATTGAGGAAGATGGAGAAGCAGAAACTGCTTGTCACTTCTGTAATGCCCACTACCACTTTTCAAAAGAAGAACTTCAAGAGTTATACGCTGAAAGCAAAGTATAAAAGGTTCAAATTGACAGATAAGTTTAGTGGTGATATTCTTTAGGTTAGATAATCCCTATAAAAACACTCGGGTTTGAGGAGGCGCGACGATGAGAATAGCAAATTCAATTACAGATCTAATCGGTCAAACACCTATTGTGAAACTTAACCGCATCGCTGATGAGGGCCACGCAGAGGTATACTTAAAGCTTGAATTTATGAATCCTGGAAGCAGCGTGAAAGATCGTATTGCCCTTGCAATGATTGAAGCAGCTGAAGAAAAGGGCGAATTAAAGCCCGGAGATACTTTTGTAGAGCCTACAAGTGGTAATACGGGAATTGGTCTTGCAATGGTTGCAGCAGCAAAAGGCTACCAGGCTGTTCTCGTTATGCCTGATACGATGAGTATGGAGCGACGTAACCTATTGAAAGCATACGGAGCAAAGCTTGTTCTTACTCCTGGCTCTGAAGGTATGGGCGGAGCTATTCGCAAATCCGAGGAGTTAGCAAAAGAGCACGGGTATTTCATGCCCCAACAATTTAAAAATGAAGCGAATCCTGACGTGCATCGCCGTACAACGGGTCAAGAGATTGTTGAACAGATGGACCAGCTTGATGGATTTGTTGCGGGTATTGGTACTGGTGGAACAATTACAGGTGCAGGTGAAGTATTGAAAAAGCACTTTCCGTCAGTTAAGCTTTACGCTGTAGAGCCAACCGACTCGCCTATTTTATCTGGTGGTAAACCTGGCCCTCATAAGATTCAAGGGATTGGTGCTGGATTTGTACCTGCGGTTCTGAATACGGATGTCTATGATGAAGTCATTCAAGTTCAAAACGATCAAGCTTTTGAGTGGGCTAGAAAAGCAGCAAGAGAAGAAGGTATTCTAGGCGGTATTTCTTCAGGTGCTGCAATTTATGCAGCGCTTGAAGTAGCTAAGAAGCTTGGTAAAGGTAAAAAAGTTCTTGCTGTCATTCCAAGTAATGGGGAACGTTACCTAAGTACACCACTGTTTCAATTCGATGATGAATAAAAAGCGCGAAAAGCAGTCCTTATAAGGGCTGCTTTTCTATTTTAAGTAATAGAATAGGTAAGTATTTCTAATTGAGTATTTGAAAGTGTTTGGGGAGGATAAAAAGGATGAAGCGTAAGGGAACTTCATGTAGAATAGAGGCATAAACTGAGCGGCAGCGTATGCTTAAGCTTTTGATAGGGTGTGAACAGTTTGCCAGAACAGCTAGAGAAAACCACGCGTCATTCGATTTATGAAACACTCGAGTTAAGCGCGGATGAGTGGTTTTCACGATATAAATCATTCGCCGAAGAATGTGAAGAGCATATCTTATTGGATAGTACACGTGGTGGTCGATATAGTATGTTTGGAATCAAGCCGATTGCTTCGCTTATTGGATATGGTAATTCTCTAACAATTATAGAGGAAGGAAAAGATCCTAAATACTTAGACGGCAATTTATTAGAGTTAATGCAAGAATGGATGCAGCGTCATGTGGGGATCAATGACGAGTCTTTACCGGACTTTCAAGGCGGTGCCATGGGGTATCTTAGTTATGATATTGTTCGCCAAATTGAAAAACTACCACAGCTAGCAGCTGATGATCTCAAATTACCGGAACTTTTCTTCATCGTTTATGAAGATGTTGGCGTGTATGATCATTTATCAGAAAAGCTGTGGTTCATTTCACAGGCTCCAAATGGTCAGGAATATGAAGCTGAACAGCGTCTGAAAACGTATAAACGAAAGTGGACGAAACAGGACGTAACAAGACCGTTAAACTCTTCTTCTTTTTCAAAAGAAGCAAGACAGTTATTTTCAATGGATCAGCACGCCTTTTCGTCAGCTGTTCAAAAGATACAAGCATATATATCGGCTGGAGACGTTTTTCAAGTAAATCTTTCACTTAGAGAATCCAGGACACTCCATTCTGATCCTGTTTCGATATATGAAACGCTTAGAACTATTAATCCTTCACCGTACATGTCGTTTATCCATACCGATACATTCGATCTTGTTAGTGCATCTCCGGAGCTTCTAATCAAGAAAAAGGGCGTAGAATTGAGTACTAGGCCAATCGCTGGTACGCGTTCACGGGGGAAGAATGATGAAGAGGATCAAAAGCTTGCTCGTACGCTCATCGAAAATGAAAAAGAACGTGCTGAACATGTAATGCTTGTTGACCTTGAACGCAATGATCTTGGACGTGTATGTGAATACGGCACGGTTGAAGTAGATGAGTTTATGGTGATTGAGAAATATTCACACGTGCAGCATATCGTTTCCAACGTGCGTGGTACTTCTTCAAAAGAAGCAACCGCTTTTGATGCTATTAAAGCCACATTTCCAGGTGGTACGATTACGGGTGCTCCAAAGATCAGAACGATGGAAATTATTGAAGAACTTGAGCCTGTGCGCCGTGGGGTTTACACTGGTTCTATTGGATGGATAGGATTTAATGATGATATGGAGTTGAATATTGCGATCCGCACAATGGTTATTAAAGATAACATTGCGCATGTCCAGGCTGGCGCAGGTATAGTGATTGACTCCAATCCAGAAGCTGAGTATAAAGAATCATTAAAGAAAGCAAGAGCTTTATGGAAGGCAAAAGAGTTAAGTGAAGTAAAAGAGACTAGCAGAGATTAGCTTAGAGGAGGAATTAGAATGATCTTAATGATTGATAATTACGATTCATTTACGTATAACTTGGTTCAGTACCTTGGTGAAATGGGTGAAGAGCTTGTTGTGAAACGAAATGATGAAATCACTATCTCGGAAATCGAGGAGCTTAATCCATCCTTCATAATGGTATCGCCCGGACCATGCAGTCCAAATGAAGCGGGTATTAGCATGGCAGTTATTGAGCATTTTGCAGGAAACATACCTATATTCGGTGTATGTCTTGGTCATCAATCCATTGCTCAAGTATTTGGTGGTGATGTTATAAAAGCAGATCGACTGATGCATGGAAAAACGTCTCAGATGCATCATGATGGAAGATCAATCTTTAAAGATCTTGAGAATCCGTTTACTGCAACGAGGTATCATTCGCTAATAGTAAAAAAAGAAACTCTTCCAGAATGTTTTGAGATTAGCTCCTGGACAACAGAGGGTGAAATTATGGCGATCCGTCATAAAGAACTTGCGATCGAAGGCGTTCAATTCCATCCTGAATCCATTATGACCGGTACTGGTAAAAAAATATTGAAAAACTTTATTGAAACGCATCGAAAAGAACCATGTTTCTAACGATTAATGGGAAGCTAATTGACGAGAAAGAAGCGGCTATTTCGGTTTTTGATCATGGTTATTTATATGGTGTGGGCGTATTTGAGACATTCCGAACTTATGAAGGTCACCCTTTTTTATTCGGTGATCACTATAAGCGCCTGCGTGATTCACTTGAAAATCTTCAAATCTCACTCCCTTATACGTATGACGAACTCCTATTACAGATAAAGCAAACGATAGAAGCCAATGAAATGAAGGACGCGTATGTTCGACTAAACGTTTCAGCGGGAGCCGGAGAAATCGGACTTAAAACAGATGAATACCTAACTCCGACGGTTATTGTTTATGTGAAAGCAATTGGTAATCCTGTTCGGAATGCAAAGCGAGGTGTCATTCTTTCTCTTAGGCGGAATTCTCCAGAGGGGGAATATAGGTTAAAGTCACATCATTATTTAAATAATATCCTCGCGAAAAGAGAAGTTGGAAGTGATCCTTCAATCGAAGGCATTTTTCTATCACAAGATGGAAGGCTAGCGGAAGGCATAGTTTCGAATTTATTTTGGTTTAAAAACGGCATTCTTTTTACCCCGGACCTTTCGACGGGAATTTTAAATGGAATCACAAGACAGTTTGTTGTGCATGTTGCGAAAAAAATGGGGATTAGCGTTAGAGAAGGTGGCTTCCAGAGAGAATCCCTTGTTGAAGCAGATGAAGTGTTTGTAACAAACTCTATTCAAGAAATCGTTCCGTTGTTTCAAATTGAGCAAAAGCCATTGCCCGGACTTGATGGTCCTGCGACGAACGAGCTCATCCTTCAATATGAACACCATCGCACGTCATTAATGAGTCGAGAGGAATACTAACTAAGAACATACGTACGAAGAGGAGTGAGCTGCGTGGCAACGGTAATTGATAAGCATAAAGCACATCCAATGATGATGAAGTGGCGGGACAAGCTAATTAACTGGAATGAAAAAACCTGGGTTATGGGTATCCTGAATACGACTCCGGATTCATTTTCAGATGGTGGAGAATATAATACGACGGTACAGGCAGTTGCCCATGCGGTCCAACTAGTTGAAGACGGCGCAGATCTAATTGACATTGGGGGAGAATCAACTCGGCCTGGTGCAACTCCTGTCTCGTTGGAAGAAGAACTTCGCCGTGTTGTTCCTGTTATAAAAGCAGTTCGTCACGCGGTTAACGTTCCTATTTCAATTGATACGTATAAAGCAGAAGTTGCCAACCAAGCGGTCCTAGCTGGTGCAGATATCATTAATGATGTGTGGGGAGCCAAAGCAGATCCAGAAATGGCTACTGTGGCTGCAGAACACGAAGTTCCTATTATTTTAATGCACAATCGTAACGACATGAACTATAGTGATATCATGATTGATATAAAGGCAGATATAGAAGAAAGCGTAGAGATTGTTCGTTTAGCAGGCGTGAAAGATGAGAATATCATTCTTGATCCCGGCATTGGTTTTGCCAAAACACATGAGCAGAATCTCGAAGTAATGAGAAGGCTGGATGAATTCGTTGCATTGGGATATCCTGTGTTGCTTGGTACATCAAGAAAATCCATCGTAGCAAAGACTTTAAATACGCCACCAGATGATCGGGTGGAAGGAACTGGGGCAACTGTTTGTCTTGGCATTGAGCGGGGCTCACAAATTATCAGAGTTCATGACGTAAAGCAGATGGCACGAATGGCTCGTATGATGGATGCGATGCTTAAACCTCATCTCAATGGATAAGGAGAGTGAATGGGATGGATAAAATCTATCTAAACGGAATGAAATTCTACGGTTACCACGGAGTATTCCCTGAAGAAAATAAGCTCGGCCAACGGTTTTATGTCGATCTAACACTCGAAGCAGATCTTTCGAATGCCAGTCAATCGGATGATCTAAACTATACAGTGAATTATGCAGATGCGTATAATGTTATAAAAGGTATCGTAGAAGGGACGCCTAGGAAATTAGTTGAAACAGTAGCTGAGGAAATAGCGGATAAGATGTTTCTGCAATTTGAAATTGTTCGTGCGTGTACGGTTAAAGTGATTAAACCTGATCCACCAATAGATGGCCATTATGACTCTGTTGCGATCGAGATGAAGAGGGAACGAAATGAATAGTGTATATATTGGAATTGGTTCCAACATCGGGGATAGAGAGAGCTATATCCAAACCTCCTTATTAAGGTTGCAAGAATACCCAGGAGTACAGATTACTTCGACATCTTCTTTATATGAAACTGCCCCTATAGGAGTGACGGAGCAAGGTCCGTTTCTTAATATGGTAGCTATGCTAGAAACGGAGATGAACGCTTTCCAACTACTTGAGATTCTCCAAGGCATTGAGCAGTCTCTTGGGAGAGAGCGTGATATCAGATGGGGGCCACGAACAATAGACCTTGACATCCTGCTTTATAATCAAGAAAATATTGTAGCAGAGGGTCTGGTGGTTCCACATCCTAGACTTCTTCAAAGAGGGTTTGTAATCATTCCTCTTCATGAACTGAATCCTGATATTATTATTCCAACTACTAATAAGAGGATTGATTCTTATTTTAATCATATAGAAGATAAAGAAGGTGTACGTCTATGGAAGCGGAAATCTACGGAAGACGTATTCGCGCTTTTCGAAAGTTAAAAGGTTATACTCAGGAACAGCTAGCAAAAGAACTTAGTGTATCGGTTTCCGTACTAGGGGAGATCGAGCGTGGAAATCGAAAGCCAACAAACGACTTTATGGAATTAGTAGCACAAAAGCTTAGAGTTTCAATAGACGAACTTTTTCCATTAAAACACAATTGAGAATTGAGGTGATAGTATGTTGAAAATAGGAGATGTTTCGTTAAAGAATCCCGTTGTACTTGCTCCCATGGCAGGCGTGTGTAATCCAGCTTTTCGTTTAATCGCTCGAGAGTTTGGTGCGGGGTTAGTCTGTGCCGAAATGGTTAGCGATAAAGCTGTTTTGCGCAAGAATGAGAAGACGATGGATATGCTTTTTGTAGATGATCGAGAGAAACCAATGAGTCTTCAAATCTTTGGTGGCGAAAAAGATACGCTCGTTGGTGCTGCTCGCTATGTTGACCAAGCGACAAACGCAGATATTATTGATATTAATATGGGATGCCCTGTTCCGAAAATAACAAAATGTGATGCGGGTGCCAAGTGGCTTCTAGATCCTAATAAAATCTATGAAATGGTTTCAGCTGTTACAAAGGAAGTAGAAAAACCTGTTACGGTTAAAATGCGTAGTGGATGGGACGAAGATCACATTTATGCGATTGAGAATGCAAAAGCAATTGAAGCTGCAGGTGGCAAAGCTGTTTCACTTCATGGCCGTACACGCGTCCAGATGTATGAAGGGGAAGCGGATTGGGATATTATTCGACAAGTGAAAGAGTCAGTTTCTATTCCTGTAATCGGGAATGGAGATGTGAAGACGCCTCAGGATGCAAAAAGAATGATTGAGACAACGGGAGTAGACGGAGTGATGATTGGAAGAGGCGCACTCGGAAATCCATGGATGCTTTATCGTACGGTTCAATATCTTGAAACTGGAAAGATTCTAGATGATCCAACACCTCGTGAGAAAATAGATGTCGCTATGCTCCATCTTGATCGTCTCATCGCACTAAAAGGTGAAAATGTCGCAGTACGTGAAATGCGTAAGCATGCAGCATGGTATTTAAAAGGAATTCGCGGTAATGGGACAATAAGGAATAAAGTTAATGAAACGAATACAAGAAACGGTGTAGCTGAACTACTGTACGGATTTATTGAAGAATTGGAAGCGAAACAGGCGGTTTGACTTTCTAACTAGCATTTCCTATACTACATCTAGGAAATAACGGACTGCCAGTAATGGATACTGGCAGTTTTCTTCATATATGTCATGATACACCCGGCGCATTTGTCATTGATTTTATATATGGGAAGGCTTGCTATTCATATTGCTTTCCGATAAAGTTATAGCGGGATAAACATAGATTTGACAGGAGTGATAGAGATGAGTCAGGAGCTTGAATTGAATGACCTTCTAAAAGTAAGAAGAGAAAAGCTTGATGTGCTAAAAGAGAACAACATTGATCCATTCGGACATCGATTTGATCGTTCTCATACTGCTAGCAAAATGCTAGAAGAATTTGATTCTTTCACAAAAGAAGAACTAGCTGAACAAAATAAAACCGTTTCGTTAGCTGGTAGAATTATGACTAAACGTGGAAAAGGAAAAGCTGGCTTCACACATATACAGGATCTAACTGGTCAAATCCAGCTCTATATTAGAAAAGATACTGTTGGAGATGAGCAATATGATCTTTTTGATTCTATGGATATTGGAGATATCATCGGAGTAAGCGGTGAGGCATTTAAAACAAAAGTGGGGGAGCTCTCCGTAAAGGTTAACGACCTTCATTTGCTTTCGAAGTCACTTCGTCCGCTACCTGATAAATTCCATGGTTTAAAAGATGTTGAACAACGGTACCGTCAGCGTTACCTTGATTTGATTATGAGTCCAGAATCAAAAGAAACCTTTATTGCTAGAAGTCGTATCATTCAATCGATGCGCCGCTACCTTGATGATCAAGGCTTTCTTGAGGTGGAAACACCAATGATGCATTCCATTCCAGGAGGGGCCTCGGCACGTCCGTTCGTCACTCATCATAATGCACTTGATATGGAGCTTTACATGCGTATTGCTATTGAGCTTCATCTTAAGCGTTTAATTGTGGGTGGTATGGAGCGCGTCTATGAAATTGGACGTGTTTTCCGAAACGAGGGTGTATCGACTAGGCATAACCCTGAATTTACAATGCTCGAACTGTATGAAGCTTACGCGGACTATAAAGATGTAATGACGTTGACCGAGGAAATGGTAGCTCATATCGCGAAAGAAGTTACAGGCTCAACAACTATCCAGTATGGGGAAGAGGAAATCAATCTTGAACCAGAATGGAAGAGAGTTCATATGGTTGATGCGGTTAAAGAAATAACTGGCGTTGATTTCTGGAAAGAAATGACGGATGAAGAAGCGCGGAGTCTTGCAAAAGAACATGGTGTAGACGTAAAAGAAACAATGGAATTTGGTCATGTTGTGAATGAATTCTTTGAACAGAAAGTAGAAGACACGCTAATTCAACCGACATTTGTCTTCGGCCATCCTGTTGCGATTTCACCTCTTGCTAAGAAAAACCCTGAAGACGGTCGTTTTACAGATCGTTTTGAGTTGTTCATCGTAGCTCGTGAACATGCAAATGCCTTTACTGAGCTTAATGATCCAATTGATCAGAGAGAACGGTTTGAAGCGCAATTAGTGGAGCGCGAGCAAGGTAATGATGAGGCGCATATGATGGACCATGACTTTATTGAAGCGCTAGAGTATGGCTTACCACCAACCGGCGGTCTAGGTATTGGAATTGATCGTCTCGTTATGCTATTAACGAATTCTCCTTCCATTAGAGATGTTCTTCTATTTCCACAGATGAGAAATACGGAGCGATAAAAGATTAAGAATGAAGTTCGTTCATCGAGCTTCATTCTTTTTTTGTCTTTGTTTCCATCTTTCAGTGGAAGACTCTGTGTCGAAGGTTGTTCAAATAAATGTATGTCTTAGGGAGGTCTCAGTACAATGATTTCATTACAATACACAAGGCATCAGGAGGGAATAAATCTTTTAAAAAAAAGATTTGAAAAAAGGTTGCGTTACTAAGACAACCCTGATATAGTTATATAGGTCGCCGCAACAACGCGGTTGACACGAAAAACAATTTCAAAAAAAGTTGTTGACGCCAACTAAGTTAATATGGTATATTAATAAAGTCGCTGAAAACGACATTGAAAGAAACGAATTGCTCTTTGAAAACTGAACGAAACGCCATGTAAGTAGTTGTTTCTACGGAAACAAAACATTGTTTTAAAAGCTAGATTAAGCTTTCTATCGGAGAGTTTGATCCTGGCTCAGGACGAACGCTGGCGGCGTGCCTAATACATGCAAGTCGAGCGAAGAGATGGGAGCTTGCTCCCTGATCTTAGCG
>NZ_JAQQWV010000010.1:0-59259 GCF_028610665.1 Guptibacillus sedimenti | reverse complement strand
GATGAGATTTCCCACAGCATTAAGCTGGTAAGATCCCTTAGAGATGATGAGGTAGATAGGTTCGGGGTGGAAGCGTGGCAACACGTGGAGCTGACGAATACTAATCGATCGAGGGCTTAACCTAAAACAAAAGTGATGTGAGCTTGTCTCACTAAACTTGATATTATTGGAATACGTTGTGCGTGCTATCTAGTTTTCAGGGAATACCCTGTAAAGTCTAGTGACGATGGCGAAGAGGTCACACCCGTTCCCATGCCGAACACGGAAGTTAAGCTCTTCAGCGCCGATGGTAGTTGGGGGATCTCCCCCTGCAAGAGTAGGACGTCGCTGGGCAATGATGAAAGGCGAGAGACCAAATGGTTTCTCGCTTTTTTTGTATGGTTTTATGGATGAGTTTTCACTGACTCAAATCCCTTATTCAAAACCTTTGCGGTATAACTATGCTCCTTCTTCAAATCTCTTTCGAACCTATCAAATTATAAGGAGTAAATGGTATTTTGGAATCTCCTATTAAATCACAATTCTCAGAGGTTCTCAGACGAACAAATTGACATTTATTAATCATTAAACTCCAATTTGATACCTCACTTTTAGGGATAGTAAGAAATGAAATTATTCGTCCGCAACACATTCTCAAAAGAGAGATTAGCTAGTAGTTGGAAAGGGTACAAACTACAAACGAATAAATGAGGGACTGGTAAATTATTAGCACACGCTAACTACCTTTTATAAACGTTCTTACTTCGTATAAAAAAGTAAAAAGTAAAGAAATAAAGAGTCTTGAATTTCACATAAATGGAAAAGCTTAAAAAGACATGTGATAGGCTTGTTACTTTGCAATATACACTAAACACGTTATAATATATTCAACGTCAAATATAGTCAAAGTCAGTATGGGGACGGAGAGGAGGGAACCCAGTGAGGAATGTTTCCGATATTATTGAAGCCTATTTAAAGAAAATTTTAATGGTTGATGGAAGGGATGCTGTTGAGATAAAACGAAGTGAAATAGCAGATAAGTTTCAATGCGTTCCCTCACAAATTAATTACGTCATCAATACTCGCTTTACGATTGAAAAAGGGTATATTGTGGAAAGTAAAAGAGGTGGAGGGGGTTATATACGGATTGTTAAAGTTAAGCCCGAAACCCACGCTGATTTAATTGATGAAATGCTCCAGATTGTCAAAAATCAAGTTCCACAAGTCGTTTCAGAAAATATTATCCTTCGTTTACTCGAAGAAGAGGTTATTTCAGAACGAGAAGCGAAGTTAATGTTAAGCGTACTAGATCGTACAGTGATTACAATAGAGCTACCGTTAAGAGATCACTTGCGTGCGAATATGTTGCGTGCAATGCTTATTGCTTTAAAATATAAATAATATTATTACGATAAGGGTAGATAAGGAGGGTTGCCCTATGACTTGTCAGGAATGTGGTGAGCGCCCTGCCACGCTTCATTTCACCAAAATTATAAATGGTGAAAAAACAGAAACTCACATTTGTGAAAAGTGTGCAAAAGAAAAAGGTGAGGTAGAGCCAGGCACTAACCATTTTTCTATCCATAACTTATTATCGGGATTACTAAATTTTGAAACTCCTATTGGCGAGAGCCAGGCGCAGTCTTTTTATAAACCGGAGCCAAGTCACTGTCCTAAATGTGGCTTAACTTATCAGCAGTTTACGAAGATTGGTCGTTTTGGCTGTTCAGATTGTTATAAAACATTTTCCGATAAACTTGATCCTATACTTAAGAAAGTTCATGGAGGCAATACGATTCATTCTGGGAAAATCCCTAAACGAGCTGGCGCAGCAATAGAAATGGAGCGCAAAGTTCAAAATTTAAGAAACAAAATGAAAGAGTATATTGAACATGAGGAATTCGAGAAAGCTGCAGAAACGAGAGATTTGATTCGTTCCCTTGAAGACAAAAGTTCATCGGAAGGGGGAGAATAATGTCACTTCAGCATTTTATCAGCGAGGCTGTGAGCCCCTGGATGAAAAACGAAGGTCCTGACTCAGATATTGTAATGAGTAGCCGCGTAAGGTTTGCACGTAATTTAAAGAATTACGTCTTCCCTATTCTTTCTAATCGTGAGCATAACCTAGAGGTTATTGAAGAAGTAAGAGGTCAATTTACTGACATACCAGACGATCAAGTAGGGCAGCTGGAGTTAATCGAAATGGATGATTTAAAGCCTATCGAAAAACGGGTCCTTGTAGAAAAGCACCTTATTAGCCCTAACCTTATCGAACACTCCAAAAATGGAGCTGTACTTTTGAGTGAGAACGAAACGGTTAGCATTATGATTAATGAAGAAGATCATTTTCGTATTCAGTGTCTAGTAGCTGGGTTTGAACTTAAAAAAGCTTTGTCGCTAGCCAATTCTCTTGATAATTGGATTGAAGAAAAAGTGGATTATGCTTTCGATGAAAGAAAAGGTTACTTAACTAGTTGCCCGACAAATGTAGGAACTGGAATGCGGGCATCTGTGATGTTGCATCTTCCCGCCCTTGTCTTAACACAGCAGTTAAATCATATTATTCCAGCTATTAATCAGCTGGGACTCGTGGTAAGAGGTAGTTATGGTGAGGGAAGCGAAGCCCTGGGTAACATCTTTCAAATATCAAATCAAATTACACTTGGTAAGACTGAAGATGACATTATCGAAGACCTACAAGGTGTAGTTAGGCAAGTTATTGAAAAGGAAAGAGCTGCTAGACGTGCCCTTCTTGATAATTCCAGAATTGAATTAGAAGATCGGATTTATCGAGCACTTGGTGTCCTACAGAATAGTAGGATCATTCAATCAAAAGAGGCGGCTAAATGTTTATCAGATGTGAGACTTGGGATTGATTTAGGTCTTGTTAAAGGATTATCTAAATCAATCTTGAATGAATTGCTTATCCTTACTCAACCAGGCTTCTTACAACAGTATGCTGGGGCGAGTCTAACCCCTACAGAGCGAGACATTAAACGTGCTACTTTAATTAGAGAACGACTTGAACTTGAAGATCAACTAACGAAGAATGTGGAGGGTGATGAACAATGATGTTTGGACGATTTACAGAACGTGCCCAGAAAGTACTTGCATTAGCACAAGAAGAGGCAATCCGACTTGGTCATAATAACGTTGGAACTGAACATATCCTACTTGGCTTGATTCGCGAAGGGGAAGGCATTGCTGCTAAAGCTTTAACAGCTCTTGGGCTGGGCTCAGAAAAGATTCAAAAAGAAGTAGAGAAGTTGATTGGGCGTGGACAGGATTCTGTTCAATCTATTCACTATACGCCAAGAGCTAAGAAAGTTATCGAGCTATCAATGGATGAAGCACGTAAGCTAAGCCATTCCTATGTTGGAACTGAGCATATCCTACTTGGTCTTATTCGTGAAGGAGAAGGTGTTGCAGCTCGTGTTCTTAACAACCTTGGTGTCAGCTTGAATAAAGCACGTCAACAGGTTCTTCAGTTGCTTGGAAGCAATGAAAGTTCTTCTTCTAGTCATCAGGGTGGTGGAGCAAGTGCCAATACGCCAACGCTCGATAGCCTAGCAAGAGACCTTACTGTCATAGCACGAGACAATGGTTTAGACCCTGTTATTGGCCGAAGCAAAGAAATTGAGCGAGTGATTGAAGTGCTTAGCCGACGGACGAAAAACAATCCGGTTCTTATTGGTGAGCCCGGTGTAGGTAAGACAGCAATTGCTGAGGGCCTTGCGCAGCAAATTATTAATAATGAAGTACCTGAGACTCTCCGTGATAAGCGTGTCATGACGCTTGATATGGGTACTGTAGTAGCCGGAACGAAATACCGTGGTGAATTCGAAGATCGTTTAAAGAAAGTAATGGATGAAATTCGTCAGGCAGGCAATATCATTTTATTCATTGATGAACTTCATACGCTAATTGGAGCTGGTGGGGCAGAAGGTGCAATTGATGCATCGAACATTCTCAAGCCGGCACTAGCAAGAGGGGAGCTTCAATGTATTGGTGCGACAACACTTGACGAGTATCGTAAATATATTGAGAAGGATGCGGCACTTGAAAGACGTTTCCAACCAATACAGGTAAATGAACCGACAAGTGATGAATCGGCCCTTATCTTAAAAGGTCTACGTGATCGTTATGAAGCCCATCACCGCGTTACAATTACAGATGATGCTATTGAGGCTGCTGTAAAGCTTTCAGATCGTTATATTTCAGATCGTTTTCTACCAGATAAAGCGATTGACTTAATTGACGAAGCTGCTTCGAAAGTTCGTCTACGTTCTTATACAGCACCACCGAATTTGAAAGAGCTTGATAAGAAGCTGGAAGAAGTTCGAAAAGAAAAAGATGCTGCTGTTCAAAGTCAAGAATTTGAGAAAGCCGCTTCTCTTCGGGACTCCGAGCAACGCTTACGTGAGCAGCTTGAGCAAACGAAGAAAGAGTGGAAAGAAAAGCAAGGCAAAGAGAATCAAGAAGTTACGCCAGAAGATATTGCGATTGTCGTGGCCAATTGGACCGGAATCCCGGTTTCCAAACTAGAAGAGCAGGAAACAGAGCGACTATTGAAGATGGAAGAAATTCTTCATAATCGTCTGATCGGTCAAGAAGAAGCAGTTAAATCTATTTCAAAAGCAGTTCGACGTGCTCGTGCTGGTCTTAAGGATCCTAAACGTCCAATTGGTTCATTCATCTTCCTTGGACCAACTGGTGTAGGTAAGACGGAACTCGCTCGTGCAGTTGCTGAAACGCTATTCGGTGAAGAAGATTCTGTAATCCGCATTGATATGTCTGAGTACATGGAGAAACACTCAACGTCACGCCTTGTTGGTTCACCTCCAGGATATGTTGGATATGAAGAAGGCGGTCAGTTAACTGAGAAGGTAAGACGCAAACCTTATTCTGTTATCTTGCTAGATGAGATTGAAAAAGCACATCCAGACGTGTTTAATATTCTATTACAAGTGCTAGAAGATGGACGATTGACTGATTCTAAAGGGCGCGTAGTTGATTTCCGCAATACAGTAGTCATTATGACGTCAAACGTTGGGGCTAGCACGCTTAAGCGCAATAAATATGTTGGGTTCTCAACAGGATCTGAAGGTCAAGAATATAGTGATATGAAAGGTAAAGTGATGGATGATCTTAAGAAGACTTTCCGTCCGGAGTTCTTGAATCGTATTGATGAGACGATCGTATTCCATTCCCTTGAAAAGAAACACTTGAAAGAAATCATAGTCCTAATGGCCAACCAACTTAAGGCTCGGCTATCTGACCATGGAATTGATTTTGAACTAACTGACCCTGCCCTTGAGAAAATTTCTGAAGAAGGCTATGATCCAGAATATGGAGCTCGACCGCTTAGAAGAGCTCTACAGCGCCATATTGAAGATCGTCTTTCTGAAGAATTGTTAAAAGGAAATATTGAAAAAGGTCAGCGAGTGAAGATTGATTACAAAGAGAATGATTTTGTTGTCGAAACGCTTTCTGAAGCAACATCATCATAAGAAATTCAACCGGAAGTTTTATCTTCCGGTTTTTTTCTATTTGAGGAGTGGTTTGCTTCACTTAAGGGAAAGGTAATGTGATTAGAATTTTATTGATCTTTTTTGAGAAGTTCATACTCTTCAATTTAAAGGTGATTCACAGAATCTATGGAACTTTTGTAAACGGCTGATCGTTATGAGTTCATAGGAACTTATAAGGTGTGATAAAATAAATGTAGGGAATTTGTTCGGTTAATTGAAAGTGAGGATATTAGATGGCGAAGAAAAAAACGAAATTTATGTGTCAGGATTGCGGCTATGAATCTCCAAAATGGATGGGGAAATGTCCAGGATGTCATCAATGGAACACGATGGTAGAAGAAATGGTTCCAGGGGATAACGATCGTAGACGTTTTGTTACTTCAAGCAATGAAACGGCGAGCAAACCTACATCTATTAGAAGTATCCAAAAAGAAATGGAGCCTAGAATACTAACCCAAATCACGGAACTTGATCGTGTATTAGGCGGTGGTGTCGTTCCAGGTTCACTCGTTCTTGTTGGGGGTGATCCGGGGATTGGTAAATCAACGCTCTTGTTACAAACATCTTCGAAGTTGGCTGATCAGGATCACCCCGTTCTGTACATCTCTGGTGAGGAGTCGGTAAAGCAAACGAAGCTTCGTGCAGATCGCTTAGGTGTTGATGCGGAAAAATTATTTGTATTAGCGGAGACGGATCTTGAGTATATTAGTAAAGCGATTGAAGAAATAAACCCGCAACTTGTCATTATCGACTCAATCCAAACGATTTTCAGATCAGAAGTTACATCTGCTCCGGGTAGTGTTTCTCAAGTTCGTGAATGTACTTCACAACTTATGCGTATAGCTAAAACAAAGGGAATTGCAGTTTTTATTGTGGGGCATGTAACAAAAGAAGGGTCGATTGCGGGTCCGAGACTTTTAGAACATATGGTAGATGCGGTGCTTTACTTTGAGGGAGAGCGTCACCACACCTTTCGGATTCTTCGCGGCGTAAAAAACCGCTTTGGATCGACAAATGAAATAGGTGTTTTTGAGATGAAGGAAGAGGGTCTTGAAGAAGTACTTAATCCTTCTGAAATTTTTCTAGAAGAACGATCTTCTGGTTCTGCAGGATCAACGGTTGTTGCATCTATGGAGGGAACGCGAACTGTTCTTGTTGAAATACAAGCACTAATATCACCTACTAGCTTTGGAAATCCACGTAGAACGGCAACAGGTATTGATCATAACCGAGTATCGTTACTAATGGCAGTTCTTGAGAAAAGAGTAGGTCTTCTTTTGCAAAACCAGGATGCTTATTTGAATGTGGCTGGTGGTGTAAGACTTGATGAGCCTGCAATTGACCTTGCTATAGCTGTTTCCATTGCTTCAAGTTTTAGAGACAAACCAACACGTCCTTCTGACATAGTAGTAGGTGAAATTGGATTGACTGGAGAAATTAGACGAGTCTCTCGTATTGAACAACGAGTCATCGAAGCCGCCAAACTAGGTTTTGAACGGGCTATTATTCCAAAGAAGAACATAGGTGGATGGACTTTTCCCGAAGGTATTCAGGTAATCGGTGTTCAAACAGTAGACGAAGCATTAAATGAAGCGCTAGGAGGGTAGAAGATGGAGATCGATAAGCAGCAGGAAATTATAAATGGCATATTAAAAATCGTTGCGCCAGGTACGCAATTAAGGCATGGGATCGATAATATTCTACGCGCGAATACCGGTGGCCTTATTGTTGTAGGATATGATGGTAAGTTGCAAGAAATTGTTGATGGAGGCTTCTCAATTGAGTGTCGCTTCACCCCTGCTTATTTGTATGAATTAGCAAAAATGGACGGGGCGATTATATTAAACAAAGAAGCCTCCAAAATATTATATGCAAATACACAATTAATTCCAGAAACCTCTATTCCATCAACAGAGACCGGAATTCGTCATCGAACTGCAGAGCGGGTTGCCAAGCAAACAGGTAATCTAGTGATTTCGATCTCACAGCGTCGTAACGTCATTACGCTTTATCAGGGAAATATTCGCTATTCATTAAAAGAAATTGGCGTTATTCTGACAAAAGCCAATCAAGCGATGCAAACGTTAGAGAAATACAAATCAGTTCTAGATCAGGGGATTACAGACCTCGGTGCTCTTGAGTTTGAAGAACTTGTCACGCTTCAAGAAGTAGCACAGGTGATTCACCGCATTGAAATGGTGTTACGCATTAAGAAAGAGATTCTTAATTACATTAACGAGTTAGGGACAGAAGGACGATTAATTAGCATGCAGATGGAAGAGCTTGTATCTAATCTTGAGTCAGAGGCAAAGTGGCTGATTGGCGATTATGTGAAGGACGTTGATGAATCTCCTGCTGATGTAATGAAACGTTTGAAGAGGCTCTCAAGTGATGATTTGCTAGAAGAAAACGCGATAATGAAGATTCTTGGTTACCAGGATCAGAATGAGAATGTTACTCCAAGAGGTTACCGGATTCTGCATAAAATTCCAAGGTTACCATCTAACATTATTGAAAATTTGGTCGATAGTTTTGATAACCTAAATGCGATTTCGAAAGCTTCGATCGAGGAATTGGATCATGTGGATGGAATCGGAGCTATTCGAGCCAAGAAAATAAAAGATGGACTAAAGCGAATTCAAGAACAACTCTTTGTAGATCGCCATATATAGGGCTGTGAAATAGACATTCCATAGGGGGTGTGCTACTCTATAATTAATTTATAGTCATGCAAGCCAACCTATAATCATACTATAAAATTCGTAAACTTCAAGGAATGACGTTTCAATTTTGAGAAATTGTTTATAATGTTAAAAGGAGGTGAAAACGTCAATGATAAAGTGGATTGTACAGTTGTTTTTTATCATTTTAGGCGGAGCACTGGGATTAGTATACTTACCAGATTTAATACAATTACTCAATATAGGGGATCTTCCATCAGTTTTTAGCAACTCTTATGCAGGTGCTGTCATTGGAGCGGTACTGTTCTTTCTAGCAACATTTTGGATAACAGATTATATTGTGGATTTTATTCGAATTATTGAAGAAAAGGTAGTTAAAGCACCTGTTGGAGACGTACTATTTGGGGCAATTGGACTGATTATTGGACTTATAATTGCATTTTTACTAACTGTACCTCTGGCTGAGATTAACTTTCCGGTTGTTAGTAACATTCTGCCGATTTTCATTACGATCCTTTTAGGGTATTTTGGATTCCAGGTTGGGTTTAAAAAGCGCGATGAGCTTATTAACCTTTTCTCCAACACCAAAGGCAAGGATAAGAAAAAAGATTCGGATGAGGATGAGATTGATTCTGGATCATCTAAATTAAAGATCCTTGATACAAGTGTCATTATTGATGGAAGAATTGCGGACATATGTCAGACTGGGTTTCTTGAAGGCACATTAGTCATTCCCCAATTTGTCCTTGAGGAACTTCAACATATTGCTGACTCGTCAGACGTTTTAAAACGTAATCGAGGTCGTCGTGGCCTTGATATTTTGAACAAAATACAAAAAGAACTAGAAATAAACGTTGAAATCTATGAAGGTGATTTTGAAGAAATTCAAGAAGTAGATAGTAAACTTGTGAAGCTCGCCAAGCTTGTCAATGGCATGGTTGTTACAAACGATTTTAACTTAAACAAAGTATGCGAACTGCAAAAAGTTCAAGTTTTGAATATCAATGATTTAGCCAATGCGGTTAAGCCGGTAGTGCTTCCTGGGGAAGAGCTTAATGTGCAAGTTATAAAAGATGGAAAAGAATACAATCAGGGCGTTGCGTATCTAGATGATGGTACAATGATTGTTGTAGAAGAAGGTAGAAACTATATAGGCAAAACGATTGATGTTCTTGTAACGAGCGTGTTGCAAACATCAGCAGGGCGAATGATATTTGCGAAGCCCAAGCTACTTGAGAAAGCACTTTAAGCGATAGACAACGGGGGTTCTAGCTTTGAAGTATTCAGTAGTCATTCCTGCGGCTGGTCAAGGTAAACGGATGAACGCGGGAAAAAACAAACAATTTATTATGCTTGAAGGAAAACCGATTATCGTTCATACGATGTCGGTTTTTCAAAGTGATCCACAGTGTGAAGAAATTGTGCTTGCTATTAATGAGCGGGAGCACGACGACTTTCGGTCACTTATCGAAGAATATGGTTTAACGAAAGTAAGTCACGTAGTAACAGGTGGGCGTGAGCGGCAACAAAGTGTTTATGAAGGGCTAAAAGCCTTGCAGGGAGAAAAGATCGTGTTAATTCACGACGGAGCGCGACCGTTTTTTTCACATGAAGTTGCAAACAAAGTGGCGCTGGCAGCAGCGAATTATGACGGAGCTATTGTCGCTGTTCCGGTTAAAGATACAGTGAAGCAGGTAGATCAATTACAAGTAAAGAGAACAATTGATCGCTCAAGCTTGTGGGCTGTTCAAACGCCACAGGCTTTTCGTCTATCTGTGATTAAGGATGTCCATCAATGGGCGGAAGAGAATGACGTGATTGGAACCGATGATGCAAGTCTAGTAGAAATGAATGGACAAGCGGTGCATGTTATTGAGGGTGACTATTGGAACGTGAAATTAACAACACCTGAAGACTTAATCTTTGCTAGAGCGATATTGCGAGAGAAGAAGGAGAGTGGCATTTGATGCGAGTAGGGCATGGTTTTGATGTACATAAATTAGTAGAAGGACGTCCGTGTATTATTGGAGGAGTGACAATTCCGTTTGAGAAGGGTTTACTTGGACATTCCGATGCCGACGTTCTTCTTCATTCCGTTGCAGATGCTTGTCTGGGTGCAATTGGAGAAGGCGATATAGGGAAGCATTTTCCGGATACAGATGAGGCATTTAAAGATGCTGATTCCAAGGAACTCCTTCGTCATGTGTATGGCATTGTAAAAGAAAAGGGATTTGTACTAGGAAACGTGGATGGTACGATTATTGCTCAGCTTCCGAAAATGGCGCCTCACATTTCAGCGATGCGTGAAGTGATTGCTGAATTACTTGAGGCAGACATAAGTCAGGTGAATGTGAAGGCAACAACTTCTGAGAAGCTAGGCTTTACGGGTAGAGGAGAAGGAATTGCGGCTGAAGTAATTGTGTTGCTTCAAAAAGCTTGACCGATAATTTGACTCTAATGGTAAAATAATAAGACAGTTGAAGATAATAACTAATGGTGGTGGATAGAATGGGAAATGAAGTACGTGTACGTTATGCCCCGAGCCCAACGGGTTATTTACATATTGGGAATGCCAGAACGGCGTTATTTAATTATTTATTTGCTAGAAATCAAGGCGGTAAGTTTATTATTCGCATTGAAGATACGGATCAATCTCGTAATGTAGAAGGCGGCGTTGAGAATCAGCTTGATTACTTAAAGTGGCTTGGCATGGATTGGGATGAAAGTATTGATAAAGAGGGCGAGTACGGTCCATATACTCAAATGGAGCGTCTTGACATTTATACTGAGCACACGAAAGAGCTATTGGAAAAAGATCTCGCATATAAATGTTATTGTACAGAAGATGAGCTAGAAGCGGAGCGTGAAGCACAGCGCGCACGTGGAGAAATGCCTCGATACTCTGGGAAATGCCGACACCTAACTCAAGATCAGCGTGAGAAACTAGAAGCAGAAGGTAGAGAGCCGAGCATCCGTTTTGCTGTTCCGCGCGACAAAGAATATGCATTTGATGATATTGTAAAAGACCGCGTATCTTTTGAATCTAATGGAATTGGCGACTTTGTTATTGTTAAGAAAAATGGTATTCCTACTTACAACTATGCGGTGGCGCTAGATGACTATCATATGAAAATTTCTCACGTTTTACGTGGAGATGATCACATTTCAAACACACCGAAACAGCTGATGATTTACGAAGCATTTGGCTTTGAACCACCTAAATTCGGCCATATGACCCTGATCGTTAATGATCAAAAGAAAAAACTTAGTAAGCGAGATAAGTCAATCGTGCAATACATTGAACAGTATCATGACTTAGGTTTCCTTCCAGAAGCGTTATTTAACTTTGTTACTCTTCTTGGTTGGTCTCCTAAAGGAGAAGAGGAACTATTTACAAAAGAACAGCTGGTTGAGATCTTTGATCCAGAACGCTTATCTACTTCTCCAGCGGTTTTTGATTCACAAAAACTTTACTGGATGAATAATCAATATATTAAACAGTCGAGTCTTGAGCGAGTAGTGGAACTTGCGCTTCCACACCTTGTTGAAGCAGGAAGATTCCCGCTTGAAATGACAGATGAGCAAAAAGAATGGGCTAAAGAATTGATTGCTCTCTATCAAGAGCAGCTTCATTACGGCAGAGAAATTGTTGAGCTTACTGAGTTGTTCTTTAAGCAAGAAATTCAGTATAATGAAGAAGCAATGACAGTGTTAAATGAAGAACAAATTCCTGAAGTGATGCAAGGCTTTTTAGATCAACTGAAGGAAGTTGAAGAATTCGAGCCAGCGGCTATTAAATCAGCGATCAAGGCTACTCAAAAGGCAACTGGTCACAAAGGAAAAAAACTATTTATGCCGATTCGTGTTGCTACGACAGGTGAAACGCACGGCCCTGAACTTCCGCAGGCGATTGCCTTGCTTGGAAGAGATGCAGTTAATGCCCGTTTGAATCAAGTTCTTGCGATGAGTAAAGCATAAACGATATAGATGTCTACTAACGTTGAAGAGGAAAAGTAAATCAGTGTAATTCTTTATAGAGAGAGCTGTCTGCGGCTGAAAGCAGCTTAAGAATTCACTCATTGAAATGCCCCTCTGAGTCTTCTTTCGAAAGCCAGCATGGTGATTAGTTAGGAGCGGTGCCCCCGTTATCGGTGATAGGAGCATTTCTTGGAAATGTTCGAAGCAGAGTGGAACCACGCGAAAGGCGTCTCTGTGTGATGAAAACATCACACAGAGACGCCTTTTTTTAGTCCACGGACTTACCTAGACAGTGGAAATTTCAATTTAACCTTATGGGAGTATGAGGAGAGGGGTGAACACATGTGGAAGACGTTGAAGCAGGATATTGATGTCGTATTTGATCAAGATCCTGCAGCGAGAAGTTATTTTGAAGTTATTTTAACTTATGCGGGGCTTCATGCGATCTGGTCTCATCGCGTTGCACACTGGTTTTGGAAAAAGAAATTCTTCTTCCTTGCAAGAGCTGTTTCGCAAATAAGCCGCTTTTTCACAGGTATTGAAATTCATCCAGGCGCAACAATTGGGGAACGTTGTTTTATCGACCATGGTATGGGCGTTGTAATAGGAGAAACGTGTGAAATTGGAAATAATGTAACACTGTTTCAAGGAGTTACCCTCGGTGGTACTGGAAAAGAAAAAGGTAAACGTCATCCAACCCTTGAAGACAATACGCTCGTTGCCACTGGAGCAAAAGTACTTGGATCCATAACGATTGGAGAAAATTCAAAAGTAGGAGCCGGATCAGTTGTACTGCAGGATGTTCCAATCAATTCTACGGTTGTCGGTATTCCTGGAAGAGTCGTTATCCAAAATGGTGTTAAGGTACCTCATCATTTAGATCATCATAAAATGCCTGACCCTGTAGCTGATAAATTTAAACAAATGGAACAAGAAATGCGTGACTTACAAGAAGAAGTTCGAACGTTACGAAAGAGGAGTGAAAACGATGGCGATTAAGCTATATAACACATTGACGCAGAAGAAAGAAACATTTCAACCCATTGAAGAAGGAAAAGTAAGGATGTACGTGTGCGGTCCTACTGTTTATAACTATATACACATTGGTAACGCTCGACCGGCTATCGTCTTTGATGTTGTTCGTCGTTATCTTGAGTATCGAGATTATGATGTCCAGTATGTTTCCAACTTTACGGATGTCGATGATAAGTTAATCCGTGCAGCGAAAGAATTAGGTGACGAGGTGCCAAATGTCGCTGAGCGTTTTATCGCAGCTTATCATGAGGATACGGGAGCACTAGGTGTTAAAAAAGCGGATGAACATCCAAGGGTAACGGAAAACATGCAAGAAATTATCGATTTTATCACCGCTCTTATTGAAAAGAATTACGCCTACGAATCTGAAGGTGATGTGTATTTTAGAACACGTCAATTCGAAGGGTATGGAAAGTTATCTCATCAATCCATTGATGAACTTAAGTTGGGATCTCGTATTGTAGTTGGTGAAAAGAAAGAAGATCCGCTTGATTTTACTTTGTGGAAAGCGGCTAAAGAAGGTGAGATCTCCTGGGCAAGTCCGTGGGGAAATGGTCGACCAGGCTGGCATATTGAATGCTCTGCAATGGCGAAGAAATATTTAGGAGATACGATTGATATTCATGCCGGCGGAAAAGACCTTGCATTCCCACACCATGAGAACGAAGTGGCGCAAACTGAAGCCTTAACGGGTCATCCTTTTGCGAATTACTGGCTGCATAATGGGTATATCAATATTAATAACGAGAAAATGTCCAAATCACTCGGTAATTTTGTGCTCGTTCATGATTTGATAAAACAACATGATCCTGAAGCCATTCGATTCTTTATGTTGTCTGTTCATTATCGCAATCCCATTAACTTCGATCATGAACTTTTAGCAAGTGCAAAAACAGGGTTGGATCGCATTAAGGATACAGTGGAGAACTTAGAGCACCGCCTGTTAAATAGCGCAGATCTTGCTGAAGATATTCAGGACTGGAAAGAGAAAATTGAGGACTATCGAAAGCGCTTTGTAACAGAGATGGACGATGATTTTAATACAGCTAATGCGATTTCCATTTTATTTGAACTCTCAAAAGAAGCAAATCTATACCTCCAAGGAACGAATTCTTCCAAGGAAGTACTTGAACAATTTATGGAACGTTTTGCTGATTTTGGGTCAGTTCTTGGTATTACCTTTAAACAGGAAAAGGCACTTTTAGATGAAGATATTGACCAGCTGATTGAAGAACGAAATGAAGCTAGAATACAGCGTAATTTCAGTAGAGCAGACGAAATTCGCGATGAATTGAAAGAGCAGGGAATACTTCTTGAGGATACTCCTCAGGGCGTTCGCTGGAAAAGGATGTAGCCTATGAAGGAAATTGATGTAAAGCAATTAAATTCTCTTGCGCTTGCGTATATGGGTGACTCTGTCATTGAGATTAATGTGCGGAAGCGGTTGTTATCTCTTGGGCACATTCGCCCGAATCAGCTGCACCGCACAGCAACAACGTACGTTTCTGCTAAAGCGCAGGCTGCTTTTCTTCACCACGTACTGAAGCAAGAGTGGTTATCGGAAGAGGAAGCTGGTGTTGTCCGCAGAGGACGTAATGCAAAATCAGGAACGGTACCTAAGAATACGAGTGTAAGTACGTACAAATATTCGACTGCTCTTGAAGCGTTGTTTGGTTACCACTACCTACAGGGAAATGAACGAAGAGTCGATGAACTTTTGGAGAAGCTTTTTGAATTTGTAGAACAACCGAAGAAAGAAGTGAAGTGAGATGGATAAAGAATTTATTGTAGGACGGAACTCTGTTCTTGAAGCGCTGCGATCAGGACATGAAATCAACAAGATTTGGATTAATGAAGGGTCTCAAAAAGGCCCCCTTCAAAATTTGATACAAAAAGCCAAAGAGCAAAATGTGCTGGTTCAGTTTGTACCTAAGCGAAAGCTTGAACAATTATCTGGCGAAAGTAACCACCAGGGCGTAGTCGCTTCTATCGCTGCTTATGAATACGCTGACCTGGACGATTTATTCAAAAAAGCCGAAGAGTCAGGAGAAGCACCTTTTTTCCTACTATTAGATGAGATTGAAGATCCTCATAACCTCGGTTCTATCTTAAGAACAGCTGATTCAGCAGGAGCGCATGGCGTTATTATTCCGAAAAGGAGAGCGGTTGGCTTAACATCTACAGTAGCTAAATCCTCAACAGGAGCTATAGAGTATATTCCTGTTGCACGCGTAACGAACCTTGCTAGAACGATGGATGATTTAAAGGAGCGGGGGATCTGGTTTGTGGGTACAGATGCGCAAGGTGGACAAGATTATCGCCAGGCGGATTATGACATGGGAATTGGACTTGTTATTGGAAGTGAAGGAAAGGGAATGGGTCGTCTGATTAAAGATAAATGCGACTTCCTAGTAAGCCTTCCAATGGCTGGAAAAGTAACCTCGCTCAATGCTTCGGTTGCCGCAGGATTAATGATGTATGAGGTTTATCGACAACGTCATCCTCTGGGGGAGTAAAACATGGACGTGCTGTTAGTTGATGGATACAACATAATCGGGGCGTGGCCGGAATTAAGATCGTTGAAAGAAAGTGACTTTAGTAAGGCTCGTGAGCTATTGATCGAGAAAATGGCCGAGTATCAAGCTTATACCGGATATCGGGTGATCGTCGTTTTTGACGCTCACCTCTCCCCCGGTATTGAAAAACGTCATAGTCAGTATCGAGTCGAAGTGATCTATACGAGGGAAAATGAGACAGCGGATGAGCGGATTGAGAAGATGGCAAGAGAACTCAAAGGAATACGCACCCAAATTCATGTTGCAACGTCAGATTATACCGAGCAATGGGCCATTTTTGGACAGGGAGCCTTAAGGAAATCAGCCCGTGAGCTTTACAATGAAATGCAGGGAATTGAAAAAGGGATCGAAAAAAGTGTCCACACTGAAAATCGGAGAAACCGTTCGCCAGGCCTGCATTTATCAGAAGAAATTAGCGAAATATTTGAAAAATGGCGAAGAGGTGGTAAATAAGCGGTTGACGATTTTTCGACACGTACTGTATAATATTTCTATATAGCGTACTGGTCGGGGGGAACGCATATTGAGTACAGTAGACCTCAAAGAAAGCACGGTAAATCAAGAACAACAGTCAGTAGACCCAAGACACCTGGAACACGTAGCATTCGATCAACTTGATGATGAACTGCTCGTCATCATGGTTCATGAAGGTCACAGTAGAGCGTTGGAACATTTGATTACGAAGTACAAAAATTTCGTACGCGCTAAAGCGAGGTCATATTTTCTCATTGGAGCAGATCGCGAAGACATCATCCAAGAAGGAATGATCGGTCTGTACAAAGCAATTCGTGATTTTAGAGGGGACAAGTTCTCATCTTTTAAAGCGTTTGCCGAACTGTGCATCACCCGGCAGATGATTACAGCTATTAAAACCGCCACAAGACAAAAGCATATTCCGCTGAATTCTTACGTATCACTTGATAAGCCAATCTATGATGAAGAGTCAGATCGGACATTGCTAGACGTCATATGCGGAACCAAAGTGACAGATCCTGAAGAATTGATTATTAATCAGGAAGAATTTGATGACATCGAACTTAAAATGTCTGAAATTTTAAGCGATTTAGAGAGAAAAGTGCTTATGCTTTATCTCGATGGACGTTCTTATCAAGAAATATCGGTTGATTTAAATCGACACGTTAAGTCAATTGATAACGCTCTACAGCGGGTGAAACGTAAGTTAGAGCGTTATCTAGAACTGCGGGAAGTCAGCCTTTAATATGGACAAACCTATTAGAAATATTGGGAGAGAGTAGGGCGAGGTCCCTACTCTCTTTCTGTGTTAGCCTCTCTTGGCCTTTATTGACATGCCGAAACGGGCTATGATAAAGTGATAAAAGTAAGAATGTCAATTTTTTGTTAGGTTTGTAAGAACGTCACAGGGTAGCTGAACGTTTTTTTATTTTGCTCTTTTTTGATATAAGAAAGCTAATATAAATACAAACTTCACTACTGCGCGGCTTAGGAAGGTGTCATTATGCGTAAAAAGGCAGTACTAGCATGTGTTCAATGCAATAGCCGAAACTATACAACTATGAAAAACTCACAGACAAGCCCGGCCCGCATCGAAGTTAAGAAGTATTGCAAATACTGCGATGCTCATACTGTGCATCGTGAAACAAAGTAATGCCTCGCAGGGTGTTTGCTATTTGAGGCAAACGACAAAATAGATTCTCGGGGGAGTTTTCCGCCAGATTAATTGGGGGTAACAAGTAATGGCAAGTATTGTTCAACGTTCTGGTAAGTTCTTTCGTAATGTCGCAAGTGAAATGAAGCGGGTAAGCTGGCCAACGCGTAAGGAATTGACTCGCTATACAATCGTAACTGTTACAACAGTTATTTTTATAGCTGTATTCTTTGCGTTAATTGACCAGGGTATTTCCTCAATAATCCGCCTCATTTTAGGATAGAACGTTATAAAAATTCATTCTCAAGGTTAGAATGAGAGAGTAAATGAGTTGGGGAGGGAAGGACACAGTCCTGCATATATGGAAAAAAGATGGTATGTTGTTCATACGTATTCTGGGTATGAAAACAAAGTAAAGACCAACCTCGAAAAAAGGGTTGAGACAATGGGCATGACGGATAAGATCTTTCGTGTTCTCGTCCCTGTAGAAGAAGAGACAGAAGAGAAAAATGGTAAGAAAAAGACTGTTATGAAAAAGGTCTTTCCTGGCTATGTTATTACAGAAATGGTCATGACGGATGATTCATGGTATGTTGTCCGAAACACGCCTGGTGTTACTGGGTTCGTAGGATCAAGTGGCGCTGGATCGAAGCCGACTGCTTTGCTACCGGAAGAAGTAGAATCCCTTCTTAAGCAAATGGGAATGGAGCAGCCTAAAGCTGATGTAGACTTTGAACTTAAAGAGAAAGTCAAAGTTAAAGAAGGTCCGTTTGCTGATTTCGTAGGTTCTGTTGAAGGGATCGACATGGATAAAGGCAAAGTGAAAGTTCACGTAAATATGTTCGGCAGAGAAACCCCTGTAGAACTTAATTTCGGGCAAGTTGAAAAGTTCTAATCGAAAAGTCCTTGCTTAACTTTTCGATTAATGATAGAATTTTAATGTTTCATGAGTCTCATACTAATCGAGACATTCAATTGATATATAAGGTGGGAGGGTGCAAACACCCAAATACCACATCACGGACTTAAGGAGGTGTGTCGCGTGGCTAAAAAGGTAATCAAGGTTGTTAAATTGCAAATCCCGGCTGGGAAGGCGAATCCTGCACCACCAGTAGGACCTGCACTAGGTCAAGCTGGAGTTAACATTATGGGATTCTGTAAAGAGTTTAATGCTCGTACTTCTGACCAGGCTGGTATGATCATTCCAGTAGAAATCACGGTTTTTGAAGACCGTTCATTTACATTTATCACTAAAACTCCACCAGCTGCAGTTCTTCTTAAGAAAGCAGCAGGGATTGAGTCAGGTTCTGGTGAACCAAACCGCAACAAAGTTGCGACTGTGAAGCGTGATAAAGTGCGTGAAATCGCTGAAACAAAAATGCCAGACCTTAACGCAGCGAATGTAGATTCTGCAATGCGTATGGTTGAAGGTACTGCACGTAGCATGGGAATTACGATCGAAGATTAATGTTACACAAGCCGTTGCGATTAAAAGGGATTCCTGCCTGTGTTATACAGGTTCGCAACTTTTATTATGATGTCACATTTTGACATCATAAATAGTGGGAGGTTAATCCGCTAAACCACATTCAAGGAGGAACACAAAATGGCAAAAAGAGGTAAGAAATACCAGGAGGCTGCCAAGCTAGTTGAACGTACAACTTTCTATGAGCCTCAAGAAGCAGTTGAACTTGTTAAAAAGACTTCTGTAGGAAACTTTGATGGAACAGTTGAAGCAGCAATTCGTCTTGGAGTAGACCCTAAGAAAAACGACCAGCAGGTTCGTGGCGCGGTTGTACTTCCAAACGGAACTGGTAAAACTCAACGCGTTCTTGTTTTCGCAAAAGGCGAAAAAGCGAAAGCGGCTGAAGCAGCTGGTGCTGACTATGTTGGAGAAGCTGATTACATCGCTAAAATCAACGAAGGTTGGTTTGAGTTTGACGTAATCGTTGCAACTCCAGATATGATGGGCGAAGTTGGTAAGCTTGGTCGTGTTCTTGGACCAAAAGGCTTAATGCCAAACCCGAAAACTGGAACGGTAACGTTCGATGTTGAAAAGGCAGTTAACGAAATCAAAGCTGGTAAAGTAGAGTACCGTGTTGACCGTGCTGGTAACGTCCATGCACCGATCGGTAAAGTATCATTCGAAGCTGACAAGCTTGTAGAAAACTTAAACACACTTGTAGAAACACTTGTGAAAGTTAAGCCTGCAGCAGCAAAAGGTACGTACCTTAAAAACATTTCGGTTACATCTACTATGGGACCTGGTGTTAAAGTTAACGCATCAACTTACCGCTAATAAATTTAGCTGTTGACATTTGCGTAGCTATTAAATATACTTGTAAATGTTGTTTGATAAATTAATACTTTCTGTACCGTAGACAGCAGGAGTGCGATTGCACTTAATATCCTGCCGAGGTGTGAAGTGATTCGATACGTATGTAATCGTAAAGCCTTCATGTCTTCGGATGTGAAGGTTTTTTATATGACCTCATATTCCAGGGCGGTATAGATACATTTCTTTAGGAGGTGGAACTATGAGCAGTATAGTTGAACAGAAGAAGCAACTAGTTACGGAAATCGCAGACAAACTACGTGATAGCCAATCAACAATTTTTGTTGATTATCGCGGACTTGATGTTTCTGAAGTAACTGAGCTTCGTAAGCAATTGCGTGATGCAAACGTTGAGTTCCGTGTTTACAAGAACACAATGACTCGTCGCGCTGCAGAAGAGCTTGAACTTACTGATTTGAATGAACACCTTGTCGGTCCTACGGCAATCGCGTTCAGCAATGAAGATGTTGTTGCTCCTGCTAAAATTTTGAACAACTTCGCTAAGAATCACGAAGCTCTTGAAATCAAGACTGGTGTAATCGAAGGTGGCGTTGTATCAGTAGAAAAGATCAAAGAACTTGCGGACCTACCAAACCGCGACGGACTACTTTCTATGTTGCTATCTGTGCTACAAGCACCGATGCGCAATATGGCACTTGCTACAAAAGCTGTGGCTGATCAAAAGGAAGAACAAGGCGCGTAACATTACCGTCTATCAATTGGTATAAATAAAACAAAAATTAAGGAGGATTTACTCATGGGTAACGAGCAAATCATTGAAGCAATCAAAGAAATGACAGTTCTTGAGCTTAACGACCTAGTTAAAGCAATCGAAGAAGAATTTGGTGTAACTGCAGCAGCTCCAGTAGCAGCAGCAGGTGGCGCAGCAGAAGGTGCTGCTGAAGAGCAAACTGAATTTGATGTAGTTCTTGAAAGTGCTGGAAGCAGCAAGATCAAGGTTATCAAAGTAGTTCGCGAAATCACTGGTCTTGGCTTGAAAGAAGCTAAAGAACTAGTTGACGGCGCTCCAAGCTCTATTAAAGAAGGCGTTGCTAAAGAAGAAGCTGAAGAGCTTAAAGGCAAGCTTGAAGAAGTTGGCGCAGTAGTAGAAGTTAAGTAGTCATTTGTCTGAAACAAAAGCTCGCTTTTAAAAGCGAGCTTTTTGTTATTTGGCGCTAATGATTAAGCTGCTAGTAAGGTTGGATAAGCTGGTAGAAATGGCGATAGAAAGAGGGAGAATGATGAGTGAACATTATTATACGAAAAACCCTGGCGTGAAAAGCAACCCAAACAAAATTGCAGCGGAATTGCGAGGGAAACAGTTCCAGTTCACGACCGATTCCGGTGTTTTTTCAAAAAAAGAGATCGATTTTGGGAGTAAGCTTCTAATCGAATCATTTGAAGAACCTGAAGTTGAAGGGGATATTGTAGATGCTGGATGTGGCTATGGGCCAATTGGTATATCGCTTGCTTCTGAATTTCCGAATCGCCGTTTTTATATGCTTGACGTAAATGAGCGGGCCACTAAGCTTGCGACGAACAACGCAATTAAAAATCGGGTTCATAATGTAATAGTTATGGAGAGTGATCAGTTAAGTGCGGTGAAGGGTAGCATGTTCGCTTCCGTCCTTACAAATCCACCTATACGAGCAGGGAAAGATATAGTTCATGGCATACTTGAAGATGCTTATGAAGTATTGAAAGAACATGGTACGCTTTGGGTTGTTATTCAAAAGAAACAGGGTGCTCCCTCAGCAATCGCTAAGCTAGAAGAAATGTTCGAACAAGTAGAGACTGTCGTGAAAAAGAAAGGATACTATATTCTTAAAGCAGTCAAGTAAATTATGAAATTATCCTTTGACTTCATGGACGGCCTATGCTAATATAATATAATGCCAATGATGGATTTTCCAGGCCTTTTTCGCATTCGTGTGCAAAGAGGTATAAAATGCCGTCGTCTGGAAAAACTAATATAATCGTTTATAGTTAAGGGGAATTTTTTATCAATGCCCTTTTTCTTTTTTTGTCCAACGATAGATTCGAATTAACAGAATCTAATTGGGCTAAGAAAATAAATACGCTGGATTTGAGGGGTGAATCATTTGACAGGCCAACTAGTTCAGTATGGACGCCACCGCCAAAGAAGAAGCTACGCGCGAATCAAAGAAGTGTTGGATTTGCCAAATCTAATTGAGATTCAAACGGCTTCTTATCAATGGTTTCTTGATGAGGGTTTACGAGAAATGTTCCAGGATATTTCTCCAATCGAAGATTTCACAGGTAATCTTGTGCTGGAATTTATTGATTACAGCCTCGGTGAACCTAAGTATCCCGTGGAAGAAACCAAAGAGCGAGATGTAACCTATTCTGCACCTTTACGAGTTAAAGTACGCTTGATCAACAAAGAAACAGGCGAAGTAAAGGAACAGGAAGTGTTCATGGGTGACTTCCCATTAATGACTGAAACAGGTACGTTTATAATTAATGGGGCAGAACGCGTAATCGTATCTCAGCTCGTGCGTTCTCCAAGTGTCTACTATAGTGAAAAGATCGATAAGAACGGCAAAAAAGGATATACAGCTACTGTCATTCCAAACCGAGGAGCATGGCTGGAATTTGAAACTGATGCCAAAGATATTGTCTATGTGCGAATTGATCGTACTAGAAAGCTACCAATTACGGTGCTGCTCAGAGCGTTAGGGTTTGGGTCTGATCAAGAAATCATAGATCTCCTAGGTGAAGATGAGTATCTTCGCAATACCCTGGAAAAAGACAACACGGACGGCACAGAAAAAGCGCTTCTAGAAATCTACGAACGCTTACGTCCTGGCGAGCCTCCGACTGTCGACAACGCCAAAAGCTTACTTGATTCCCGCTTTTTTGATCCAAAGCGCTATGATCTTGCAAACGTAGGACGTTACAAGATTAACAAGAAGCTTCACATTAAAAATCGTCTATTCAATCAACGTCTTGCAGAGACACTTGTTGATCCTGAAACAGGCGAAGTGATTGCCGAAGAAGGTGCGATTCTTGATCGTCGCTTACTTGACAGAATTCTTCCTGCCCTTGAGACAAACGTCGGCTTTAAAGATGTTGAGCCTCATGGTGGCGTGATTGAAGATGAGTCAATCGGTCTGCAATCAATCAAAGTTTATGCTCCTGATGATCCTGAAGGAGAAAGAGTTATTAATGTAATCGGGAATGGTGGAGTTGAAACAGGCGTGAAAAACATCACACCTGGCGATATCATTTCTTCTATTAACTACTTCTTTAACCTTCTACATCAAGTAGGAAACACAGATGACATTGACCATCTTGGTAACCGTCGTCTGCGTTCTGTTGGTGAACTTCTTCAGAACCAATTCCGAATCGGTTTATCCCGTATGGAACGTGTTGTTCGTGAACGTATGTCAATTCAGGATACGAACGTTATCACGCCACAGGCGCTAATTAACATTCGTCCTGTTATTGCATCGATTAAAGAATTCTTTGGTAGCTCACAGCTATCCCAGTTCATGGACCAGACTAACCCGCTAGCTGAGCTAACTCACAAGCGTCGTTTATCTGCTCTTGGACCAGGTGGTTTAACACGTGAGCGTGCAGGGTTTGAAGTTCGTGACGTGCACTATTCTCACTATGGTAGAATGTGTCCGATCGAAACGCCGGAGGGACCAAACATTGGACTTATTAACTCGTTGTCTTCTTATGCAAGAGTTAATAAATTCGGCTTTATTGAGACGCCTTATCGCAGAGTGGACCCTGAAACAGGTAAAGTGACGGAGTATATTGACTACCTAACTGCCGATGAACAGGATAACTACGTTGTGGCACAGGCTAACGCAAAGCTGCACGAGGATGGTTCATTCCAGGACGAAGATATTGTTGCTCGTTTCCGTGACGAGAACATTATCATCGCCCGTGAAAAGATTGATTATATGGACGTATCACCGAAACAGGTAGTTTCGGCCGCAACGGCTTGTATTCCGTTCCTTGAGAACGATGACTCCAACCGTGCGCTTATGGGTGCGAACATGCAGCGTCAAGCTGTACCATTGATGGTTCCTGAAGCACCAATTGTCGGAACAGGTATGGAGCATGTTAACGGAAAAGATTCCGGTGCTGCTGTTATTTGTAAACATGACGGTTTAGTCGAGTTTGCATCTGCTGCAGAAATTCATGTCCGTCGTATTTCAGTCATTGATGGCCAGGAAGTTAAAGGTGATCTTGACCGCTACAAATTGCTTAAATTCATTCGTTCCAACCAAGGAACGTGCTATAACCAAAAGCCAATAGTTTCAGAAGGCGATCGCGTAGTTAAAGGTGAAATCCTTGGCGACGGCCCTTCAATGGAAAAAGGTGAAATGGCCCTTGGACGTAACGTTCTAGTCGGTTTCATGACTTGGGAAGGTTACAACTACGAGGATGCTATTATTATGAGCGAACGTCTCGTAAAAGATGACGTTTATACGTCAATCCATATCGAAGAGTATGAATCAGAAGCTCGCGATACAAAGCTTGGACCTGAAGAGATCACTCGTGACATTCCGAACGTTGGGGAAGACGCGCTGCGTAACCTTGATGAACGCGGAATTATTCGCATGGGTGCTGAAGTTAAAGACGGAGATATCCTTGTCGGTAAAGTGACGCCAAAAGGTGTAACTGAGCTAACAGCGGAAGAGCGTCTCCTTCATGCTATCTTCGGAGAAAAAGCTCGTGAAGTTCGTGATACATCTCTCCGTGTACCGCATGGTGGAGATGGAATTGTACTTGACGTGAAGATCTTTAACCGTGAAGACGGCGATGAGCTTCCACCGGGAGTAAATCAACTTGTTCGTGTTTATATTGTACAGAAGCGTAAGATTCATGAAGGAGATAAAATGGCGGGTCGCCATGGTAACAAAGGTGTTATTTCAAGGATTCTTCCTGAAGAAGACATGCCTTACCTACCAGACGGCACACCAATCGATATCATGTTGAACCCACTAGGTGTTCCTTCACGTATGAACATTGGACAGGTGCTAGAGTTGCACATCGGTATGGCAGCACGTGCACTCGGTATTCACGTAGCAACACCAGTATTTGATGGAGCACGTGAGGAAGATGTATGGGAAACGTTAGAAGAAGCAGGTATGCCACGTGATGGTAAGACTGTTCTCTACGATGGTCGTACAGGTGAACCATTTGACAACCGTATTTCTGTCGGTGTCATGTATATGATCAAACTTGCTCACATGGTCGATGACAAGCTTCACGCACGTTCTACTGGACCATATTCACTTGTTACACAGCAACCGCTTGGTGGTAAAGCACAATTCGGTGGACAGCGTTTCGGTGAGATGGAAGTATGGGCACTCGAAGCATATGGTGCTGCATACACCCTTCAAGAGATTTTGACTGTAAAGTCGGATGATGTTGTTGGACGTGTTAAAACTTACGAAGCAATCGTAAAAGGCGAAAATGTTCCTGAGCCTGGTATTCCAGAATCGTTTAAAGTTCTAATCAAAGAACTGCAATCACTTGGTATGGATGTCAAAATGCTAGCAAGTGATGAGCAAGAGATTGAGATGAAAGAGTTAGACGATGAAGAAGATCAATCCAGTGAGAAATTAAACTTGAATGTTGGGTCAAATCAGGCGAGTGAGTAAGGGTTAAACCTGAATTCTAAAGGGAGGTAGGCCCCTTGATAGATGTCAATAAATTTGAGTATATGAAAATCGGTCTGGCGTCACCGGATAAAATCCGCTCTTGGTCAAGAGGAGAAGTTAAGAAGCCAGAAACCATTAACTACCGTACCTTGAAGCCAGAGAAAGATGGACTTTTCTGTGAGCGTATCTTCGGACCCACAAAAGACTGGGAATGTCATTGTGGGAAGTACAAGCGTATCCGTTATAAAGGCGTCGTTTGTGACCGTTGCGGAGTTGAAGTAACACGTGCGAAAGTCCGTCGTGAGAGAATGGGGCACATTGAGCTAGCTGCTCCTGTCTCTCACATCTGGTACTTTAAAGGCATTCCAAGTCGTATGGGACTTGTTCTCGACATGTCGCCACGTGCACTTGAAGAAGTCATTTACTTTGCTTCTTACGTTGTAACTGAAGCTGGTGACACGCCGCTTGAGAAGAAACAACTTCTTTCTGAGAAAGAATACCGCGCATACCGTGAAAAGTATGGCAAAACATTCTCTGCAGAAATGGGTGCGGAGGCAATCCGCAGACTTCTATTTGATATCGATCTTGACAAAGAGGTAGATATTCTTAAAGAAGAGCTTAAAACAGCACAAGGTCAACGTAGAACGCGTGCAATCAAGCGCCTAGAAGTACTTGAGGCTTTCCGTGGCTCAGGAAATAACCCTTCATGGATGATCTTAGATGTTCTTCCGGTTATTCCGCCAGAGCTTCGTCCGATGGTACAACTAGACGGTGGACGCTTTGCAACTTCAGACCTAAACGATCTGTATCGTCGCGTCATTAACCGTAATAATCGTTTGAAGCGTTTGTTGGATCTTGGAGCACCTAGTATTATCGTTCAGAATGAGAAGCGTATGCTTCAAGAAGCTGTCGACGCCCTCATTGATAACGGCCGTCGCGGTCGTCCTGTAACAGGTCCTGGTAACCGTCCGTTGAAATCTCTTTCACACATGTTGAAAGGGAAGCAAGGTCGTTTCCGTCAAAACCTACTAGGTAAGCGTGTTGACTATTCAGGTCGTTCCGTTATCGTCGTTGGACCTCACTTGAAAATGTATCAGTGTGGACTTCCGAAAGAAATGGCACTTGAATTATTCAAACCTTTCGTAATGAAAGAGCTTGTATCAAAAGGTCTTGCACACAATATTAAGAGCGCGAAACGCAAAGTAGAAAAAGTCCACCCTGAAGTTTGGGACGTATTGGAAAACGTAATTAAAGAACATCCAGTTCTTTTAAACCGTGCACCGACGCTTCACAGACTTGGTATTCAGGCGTTTGAACCAATTCTTGTAGAAGGACGCGCGATTCGTCTTCACCCACTCGTATGTACAGCTTATAACGCTGACTTTGATGGTGACCAAATGGCCGTTCACGTGCCGCTCTCTGCTGAAGCACAAGCTGAAGCGCGCATCTTAATGCTTGCTGCGCAAAACATCCTTAACCCGAAAGATGGTAAACCAGTTGTTACACCATCACAGGATATGGTTCTAGGTAACTACTACCTAACGATGGAACGTGAAGGAGCAATTGGTGAAGGCTCTGTTTATAAAGATACTAACGAAGCGTTGATTGCTTACCAGAATGGATTTGCACATCTTCATTCTCGCGTAGCGATCCCTGCTGCATCATTAAATAAATCTGCCTTTACTGAAGAGCAGAACAAGCAATTGCTTGTGACAACGGTAGGTAAGTTGATTTTCAACGAAATTCTTCCGGAGTCATTCCCATATATTAATGAACCGACGACGAATAACCTTGAAATTGCGACACCAGAGCATTACTTCCTTCCTCACGGAGTGAACGTAAAAGAAGAAATTGCTCAGCGCGAACTGATCGCACCATTTAAGAAGGGTATTCTTGGTAAGATCATCGCTGAGGTGTTCAAGCGTTTTAAAGTGACAGAAACGTCTCGCATGCTTGACCGCATGAAAGATCTTGGCTTCAAGTTTTCAACTAAAGCCGGTATTACCGTTGGTGTAGCTGACGTAGTGGTACTTGCTGAGAAGCAAGAAATTGTTCAAGAAGCAGAAGAAAAAGTTGAAAAAGTTCTTAAGCAATTCCGTCGTGGTCTTATTACCGACGATGAGCGTTATGATCGTGTTATTGCAATCTGGAGTAGCGCAAAAGATCGTATCCAGGAAAAACTAATGAATCGTCTCGAAAAAGATAACCCAATCTTTATGATGAGTGATTCTGGTGCTCGTGGTAACGCATCTAACTTTACTCAGCTCGCAGGTATGCGTGGATTGATGGCTAACCCATCTGGACAGATCATTGAACTTCCAATCAAATCCAGCTTCCGTGAAGGTCTAACGGTACTCGAGTACTTTATTTCAACACACGGTGCGCGTAAAGGTCTTGCCGATACTGCACTTAAAACAGCTGACTCAGGTTACCTTACTCGTCGTCTTGTTGACGTGGCACAAGATGTCATCGTACGTGAAGACGATTGTGGTACGGATCGTGGCCTTGAAGTTAGTGCCATTAAAAATGGCAATGAATTAATCGAGGGATTATATGACCGACTTGTTGGCCGTGTTGCCTTTAAGAAAGTTAGACATCCTGAGACAAATGAAGTACTTGTTGAGAAAAACAACCTAATTACAGAAGACATTGCTACTGAAATCGTTGAAGCAGGTATTGAAAATGTTTATATCCGCTCTGCCTTCACATGTAGCACAAGTCATGGCGTATGTAAGAAGTGTTATGGACGTAACCTTGCAACAGGTACTCGTGTTGAAGTTGGTGAGGCGGTCGGAATCATCGCTGCTCAATCAATTGGTGAACCGGGTACACAGTTGACAATGCGTACATTCCACACAGGTGGGGTTGCCGGAGACGATATCACTCAAGGTCTTCCACGTATCCAAGAGCTATTTGAAGCACGTAACCCGAAAGGTCAGGCCGTAGTGTCTGAGCTAGACGGAAAAGTGATTGATTTAGCTGAGGTTAAAGAGAAGAAAGAGATTGTCGTTCAAGGTGAAACTGAAACAAGAAACTACCCTGTACCATATGGCGCACGTCTGAAAATTGTTGTCGGAGATGAAGTAAAGGCTGGTCAACCTCTTACAGAAGGTTCGATTGACCCTAAACAACTCTTAACAATTAGCGGTATTGATGGAGTGCAAGAGTATCTTCTAGCCGAGGTACAAAAGGTATACCGTATGCAGGGTGTTGAAATTGGTGATAAGCACGTTGAAGTAATGGTTCGTCAGATGATGCGTAAGATTCGCGTTATTGATGCGGGCGATACTGAAGTGTTGCCAGGATCCCTTATCGACATTCACCAGTTTAAAGGTGTTAACCGTAAAGTACTTAGACAAGGCGGTTTGCCTGCAACGGGTCGACCAGTTCTTCTTGGTATTACTAAAGCATCTCTTGAAACCGAATCATTCTTATCCGCTGCATCCTTCCAGGAAACGACTCGTGTCCTAACTGATGCTGCTATAAAAGGTAAGCGCGATGAGCTACTTGGTCTTAAGGAAAATGTTATTATCGGTAAACTTGTTCCGGCAGGTACTGGTATGCAACGTTACCGTAGAATCAACGTAGCAGGCGAAGCTCAAGAGGCTGAACAGCTTTTAGAACAAGAAGAAACTGCATTAGTTAGTCAAGAATAAACAGGGGAAGTGTTGACATCGGGAGTGCAGGGTGATATTATATCCAAGGTGCTCCCGATAATCCTGTTACTTTGGAGGATATGTTCGTGTCTTATGAAAAAGTATCACAGGCAGATGAATTAATTATTGGGACGAAACAAACTCTAAAGGCCCTCCAGATTGGAGAAGCGAAGGAAGTTTTCATTGCTGACGACGCTGATCGCAGGGTAACTTCTAAAGTTGTTGCACTAGCCGAAGAGAAAAGCATACCTGTTCATCGAGTTGATTCTATGAAGAAACTTGGTAAGGCATGCGGGATCGAAGTCGGCGCTGCAACAGTTACGATAAAAGCATAACCGTTTTTGCCGGGCGAGGCATGCCCTGCCAGGCAAAAACTTTCCTTTTATCTATACATGAACCACCTGGATGTGTGGGCTTGCTATTAACAAAAGAAGGGAGGAAAACAAAATGCCAACTATTAACCAACTTGTTCGTAAAGGTCGCGTTTCTAAAACAAAGAAATCCGATTCTCCAGCATTGAACAAAGGGTATAACAGCTTCAAAAAGTCTCATACAGACCTTTCATCTCCACAAAAACGTGGTGTATGTACTCGTGTAGGTACGATGACTCCTAAGAAGCCGAACTCCGCATTGCGTAAATACGCTCGTGTTCGTCTTACTAATGGAATTGAAGTAACAGCTTATATCCCTGGTATCGGGCACAACCTTCAGGAGCACAGTGTCGTGCTTATCCGTGGAGGACGTGTTAAGGATTTACCGGGTGTACGTTACCACATCGTTCGTGGTGCGCTTGACACTGCAGGTGTTAACGATCGTAGACAAGGTCGTTCTAAATACGGTACTAAGAGACCGAAAGAAGCTAAGAAATAATAGCTATAATATTATTAAATAATGAAAGGGGGTTAACCCATGCCACGTAAAGGTCCAGTAGAACGTCGTGACGTATTACCAGATCCAATTTACAAATCCAAGCTAGTTACTCGCCTGATCAACCGCCTTATGGTAGACGGTCAGAAAGGTAAAGCTCAGCAGGTGCTATACAAAGCATTCGATCTTATCCAAGAACGCACAAACACAGAGGCTATGGAAGTATTTGACCAGGCGTTGAAAAACGTTATGCCAGTACTTGAAGTACGCGCTCGTCGTGTTGGTGGTGCAAACTACCAGGTGCCGGTTGAAGTTCGTCCAGAACGCCGTACAACTCTAGGTCTTCGTTACCTTGTGAACTATTCCCGTCTTCGCGGTGAAAAGACTATGGTAGAAAGACTTGCTAACGAAATTATGGATGCAGCTAACAACACAGGTGCTTCTGTTAAGAAGCGTGAAGAACAGCACAAAATGGCTGAAGCAAACAAAGCGTTTGCTCACTATCGCTGGTAATCAGCACACAACCCAAATCCCTTTATAAAAGGAAGGAGAAATACTAATGGCAAGAGAATTCTCCTTAAGAGATACACGTAATATCGGTATCATGGCTCACATCGATGCTGGTAAAACAACAACTACTGAGCGTATTCTTTTCTACTCAGGGCGTATCCACAAAATTGGTGAAACTCACGAAGGTGGATCACAGATGGACTGGATGGAGCAGGAGCAAGAGCGTGGAATCACGATCACTTCTGCTGCTACCACTGCCCAGTGGAAAGATCACCGTGTTAACATCATTGACACGCCTGGTCACGTAGACTTCACAGTAGAAGTTGAACGTTCATTGCGTGTATTGGATGGAGCAGTTGCAGTACTTGATGCACAATCTGGTGTTGAACCACAAACAGAAACTGTTTGGCGTCAAGCTACTAACTACGGCGTACCTCGTATTGTATTCATTAACAAAATGGATAAACTAGGAGCAGACTTCCTTTACTCTACAGGTACACTAAATGAGCGTCTACAAGCTAACGCGCACCCTGTTCAGCTCCCAATCGGTGCTGAAGATGAATTCGAAGGAATCATTGATCTTATCACAATGGAAGCTTTCTATTATCTTGATGATCTTGGTTCACGTACTGAATCACGCGAAATTCCTGCTGAATACAAGGAACAAGCTGAAGAGTACCGTACGAAGCTTATCGAGGCTGTCGCTGAGCTTGAAGAAGACCTCATGATGAAATATCTTGAAGGTGAAGAACTAACAGTTGAAGAAATCAAAGCTGCAATCCGTAAAGGAACTTGTAACGTTGAATTCTATCCTGTACTTTGTGGTTCTGCATTTAAGAACAAAGGCGTTCAGCTTGTTCTTGATGCTGTACTTGACTTCCTACCTTCACCACTTGATGTACCAGCAATTAAAGGTCATCTAAAAGACTCTGAAGAAGAAGTAATCCGTACTGCTGACGATAATGGTCCTTTCTCTGCACTTGCATTTAAAGTAATGACTGACCCTTACGTTGGTAAGCTTACATTCTTCCGTGTTTACTCAGGAACGCTTTCTTCTGGTTCTTATGTTAAGAACTCGACAAAAGACAAGCGTGAACGTGTTGGTCGTATCCTTCAGATGCACGCTAACTCTCGTGAAGAAATCTCTACTGTATATGCAGGGGATATTGCAGCGGCAGTTGGTTTGAAAGATACTTCTACTGGTGATACTCTATGTGATGAAAAGGATACAGTTATCCTTGAATCTATGGACTTCCCAGATCCGGTTATTTCAGTAGCAATCGAGCCGAAGACTAAGAGTGACCAGGATAAAATGTCCGTAGCTCTAGCTAAGCTTGCTGAAGAGGATCCAACTTTCAAAACTGAAACAAACGAAGAAACTGGACAAACGATTATTTCTGGAATGGGTGAACTTCACCTTGATATCATCGTTGACCGTTTACGTCGTGAGTTTAAAGTTGAAGCAACGGTTGGTGCACCTCAGGTTGCATACCGCGAATCAATCCGTAAAGCCGGTAAGGTTGAAGGTAAATTCGTACGTCAATCCGGTGGTCGTGGACAATTCGGACACGTATGGGTTGAATTTGAACCTAACGAAGAAGGCGCAGGATTTGAGTTCGAAAACAAAATTGTCGGTGGTGTTGTTCCACGTGAATACATCCCTGCAGTTGAAGCGGGTCTTCGCGATTCAATGGCTAATGGTCTCCTTGCAGGCTATCCACTAATCGACGTAAAAGCTCGTCTTGTTGATGGATCTTACCATGACGTTGACTCCAACGAAATGGCATTTAAGATCGCGGCATCTATGGCTTTGAAAAAAGCTAAAACTGTCTGTGACCCAGCTCTTCTTGAGCCTATGATGAAAGTTGAAGTTGTAGTGCCAGAAGAATATATGGGAGACATCATGGGCGACGTAACTAGCCGTCGTGGACGTGTTGAAGGTATGACTGCACGCGGAAACGCTCAAGTTATCAACGCATTCGTTCCACTATCAGAAATGTTTGGTTATGCAACAACACTTCGTTCTCGTACGCAAGGTCGTGGTACTTACACTATGACTTTCGATCATTACGAGCAAGTGCCTAAATCAATTTCTGAAGAAATCATTAAAAAAGCTACAGGCGAATAATTGTAGCAAACCAACTTTTGTTGTAATCTAAGATAGGCGAGATTGATTTATTCATACGCCTATCTTGGCATAGATAATTTCTTGGTAATCAAAGGAGGAAACACTAATGTCTAAAGAAAAATTCGACCGCTCCAAGCCCCACGTTAACATTGGTACAGTTGGACACGTTGACCATGGTAAAACTACTCTAACAGCTGCGATCACTTCAGTGCTTCACAAGCGTTCTGGTAGCGGTACTGCTATGGCTTACGACCAAATCGATGGTGCTCCTGAAGAGCGCGAACGTGGAATCACAATCTCAACTGCACACGTTGAGTACGAAACTGAAAACCGTCACTATGCACACGTTGACTGCCCAGGTCACGCTGACTATGTTAAAAACATGATCACTGGTGCTGCACAAATGGACGGAGGAATCCTAGTAGTTTCTGCTGCTGACGGCCCAATGCCACAAACTCGTGAGCACATCCTTCTTTCTCGTCAAGTTGGTGTACCTACTCTTGTTGTATTCTTGAACAAGTGTGACATGGTTGACGACGAAGAACTACTTGAACTAGTTGAAATGGAAGTTCGTGATCTTCTTTCTGAATACGACTTCGATGGCGACGATGTTCCTGTAATTAAAGGTTCTGCACTTAAAGCTCTAGAAGGCGACGCTGACTACGAAGCGAAAATCTTCGAACTTATGGATGCAGTTGATGAGTATATCCCAACTCCAACACGTGACACTGACAAGCCATTCATGATGCCAGTTGAGGACGTATTCTCAATCACTGGTCGTGGTACTGTAGCAACAGGCCGTGTTGAGCGTGGACAAATCAAAGTTGGTGACGAAGTTGAAATTCTTGGTCTTGCTGAAGAGAACAAGAAGACAACAGTTACTGGTGTAGAGATGTTCCGTAAGCTTCTTGATTATGCTGAAGCTGGTGACAACATTGGTGCACTTCTTCGTGGTGTATCCCGCGACGACATTCAGCGTGGACAAGTTCTTGTTAAGCCAGGAACTGTAAAAGCTCACACTAAGTTCCAAGCTGAAGTTTACGTTCTTTCTAAAGAAGAGGGTGGACGTCACACTCCATTCTTCGCTAACTACCGTCCTCAGTTCTACTTCCGTACAACTGATGTAACTGGTACAATCGCTCTTCCAGAAGGCGTTGAAATGGTTATGCCTGGAGACAACATCGAAATGACAGTTGAACTTATCGCTCCAATCGCTATCGAAGATGGAACTAAGTTCTCTATCCGTGAAGGTGGACGTACTGTAGGCGCAGGCGTTGTAGCAACAATCACTGAGTAATCTCTATGATTAACTAAAACACCCGGATTTTTCCGGGTGTTTTTTATTTGGATTTTATGTTAGATTAGACAAATGGGTTCGATTCAGTTCGATCGAAACTTCTTAAGGATTTTTAAATAGTCTGAAATTGCTTTTAGGCCTTGCATTTTATGGCTCAGGCCGTTATACTATTAAAAGTGTGCGATCGACATACTTTTTAGATGGACTAAGCCTTGCAATTAGGCTTTAGGTTTAGTATAATAAGAATGTTGGTCATAAACAGCGATGATGTGGAAGGTTGCTGACACACCCGGCCCCTTTGCCATGGCGAGTGTGTTGGGTTTATTTTCACGGAGAACTGTCTATAACAATATGGGCGATAAAGGAGGGGAAATAATGGCAAAGCAAAAGATTCGTATTCGTTTAAAAGCATATGATCACCGTATTCTAGATCAGTCTGCTGAGAAAATCGTAGAAACAGCAAAACGTTCAGGTGCACAAGTATCCGGACCGATCCCGTTGCCGACGGAAAAATCTGTTTACACAATTCTACGTGCTGTACACAAGTACAAAGATTCTCGTGAGCAGTTTGAAATGCGTACGCATAAGCGTCTAATTGACATCATCGAGCCTACACCACAAACGGTTGACTCGTTAATGCGTTTGGACCTACCGTCTGGCGTTGACATTGAAATTAAACTTTAATATAACGCTAAATAAATTATTTAAAAACAATTAGGAGGTGTGACGAATGACCAAAGGAATCTTAGGAAGAAAAGTAGGCATGACACAAGTCTTTGCTGACAACGGAGATATTATCCCGGTAACTGTAATTGAAGCAGAACCAAACGTTGTCCTTCAAAAGAAAGTTGTTGATACAGACGGCTATGAAGCAATCCAAGTTGGTTTTGCTGATAAGAAGAAGTCTCGCTTCAACAAGCCTGAGGAAGGCCATGCTACAAAAGCTAGTACAACACCTAAGCGCTTCGTGAAAGAAATTCGTAACGCAGAAGGTAGTTACGAAATTGGTCAGGAAGTCAAGGTTGATATCTTTAACGAAGGTGACGTAGTTGATGTAACTGGTACGTCTAAAGGGAAAGGTTTCCAGGGTGCAATCAAGCGTCACAACCAATCTCGCGGACCAATGACTCACGGTTCTCGTTATCACCGTCGTCCAGGTTCAATGGGACCTATCGATCCAATGCGTGTTATGAAAGGTAAACTTCTACCTGGTCGTATGGGTGGCGAACGTGTAACTGTACAAAACCTTGAGATCGTTAAAGTTGATGTAGAACGTAACGTGATTCTAGTAAAAGGTAACGTACCTGGAGCTAAGAAGAGCTACGTAACTATCCAAAGCGCGGTTAAAGCAAAAGAAGCTAAGTAAGAAGGGAGGATATCCAAGTGCCTAAAGTAACAATGTTCAACCAAACCGGAGCACAAGTCGGCGACATCGAACTCGCTGAAGCAATCTTCGGGATCGAACCAAACGAAAGTGTTATGTATGATGCGGTTATCATGCAGCAAGCATCTTTACGTCAAGGTAACCATGACGTAAAAAATCGTTCAGAAGTACGCGGTGGTGGAGCTAAACCATGGCGCCAAAAAGGAACAGGTCGTGCTCGTCAGGGCTCAATCCGTTCACCACAATGGGTTGGCGGTGGAGTAGTATTTGGTCCGACACCAAGAAGCTATTCTTACAAGCTACCTAAAAAAGTTCGCCGTTTGGCAATCCGTTCTGCTTTGTCTTCTAAAGTACAAACAGAGGATATGGTCATCGTGGACAGCATTTCTTTTGATGCTCCAAAAACAAAGGAAATGAAATCAGTTTTATCAAGCCTATCTGCAGAGAAAAAGGCGCTTATCGTTACAGGAGACTATAACGAAGCAGTTGCATTATCTGCACGCAATATTCCTGGTGTTACTGTTGTAACTACAGCTGGACTTAACATCCTTGATGTCCTTAAAGCTGACAAACTAGTTATGACAAAAGACGCTGTGGAAAAAGTAGAGGAGGTGCTAGCGTAATGAACGCTCGTGATATCATCAAGCGCCCCGTTATTACTGAAGCTACTACAGACGTAATGGCAGACAAAAAGTATACTTTCGAAGTAGATACTCGTGCTAACAAAACTCAAATCAAGAGTGCTCTTGAAGAGATTTTCGGAGTTAAAGTTGCTGGAGTAAATACTCAGAACTATATGGGTAAAAAGAAACGTGTTGGCCGCCACAGCGGATTTACACCACGTCGCAAAAAAGCTATCGTGACGCTTACACCAGAAAGCAAAGAATTGGACTTCTTTGAAGGCGTCTAAAAAATAATAGTGAAGGAGGGAAATAAGAATGGCGATTAAAAAGTATAAACCGACCACAAACGGTCGTCGTGGTATGTCAGTATCTGACTTTGCTGAAATCACTACTGACCAACCGGAAAAATCGTTGCTTGCACCGCTTCACAAAAAAGGCGGACGTAACAACCAAGGTCGCTTGACTGTTCGTCACCAAGGTGGCGGTCATAAGCGTAAATACCGTGTTATCGACTTTAAACGAGATAAAGATGGAATACCAGGACGCGTTGCTACGATCGAATACGATCCAAACCGTTCTGCAAACATCGCTCTTATCAACTATGCTGATGGAGAGAAGCGTTACATTCTTGCTCCAAAAGGACTTAAAGTAGGAACTGAAATTATGTCTGGCGTAGAAGCTGACATTAAAGTAGGAAACACTCTTCCACTAATCAACATTCCAGTTGGTACAACAATTCATAACATTGAACTTAAGCCAGGCCGTGGCGGACAGCTTGTTCGTTCTGCTGGTGCAGAAGCTCAGCTTCTTGGTAAAGAAGGTAGATACGTACTAGTACGTCTTCGTTCTGGAGAAACTCGTATGATTCTTTCTACTTGCCGTGCTACTATCGGTCAGGTTGGAAACCTTGAACACGAGCTTATCAACATTGGTAAAGCTGGTCGTTCTCGCTGGTTGGGCATTCGTCCTACAGTTCGTGGTTCTGTAATGAACCCTGTTGATCACCCACACGGTGGTGGTGAAGGTCGTGCACCAATCGGACGTAAATCACCAATGTCACCTTGGGGCAAACCAACCCTTGGATTTAAGACTCGTAAGAAAAACAAAGACTCCGACAAGTACATTGTACGCCGTCGCAAAAAATAACGGGATTTACCTACGGTTCCGCGGAGCCGTAGCATAATCTCAAAAGGGAGGTTCACAAATGGGTCGTAGTTTGAAAAAAGGACCTTTTGTCGACGATCATTTAATGAAAAAGGTCGAAGACTTAAATGAAAAGAGCGACAAAAAAGTTATCAAAACTTGGTCTCGTCGTTCAACAGTATTCCCAGAATTTATTGGACACACTTTTGCAGTATATGATGGACGCAAGCACGTACCGGTTTATGTTACAGAAGACATGGTCGGCCACAAGCTTGGTGAATTTGCTCCAACTCGCACATATCGCGGGCATGCTGCAGATGACAAAAAAACTAGACGTTAATTTGAGGGGAGGTACAACGAATGCAAGCTAAAGCTGTTGCAAAACACGTGCGTATTGCTCCTCGTAAAGCACGCTTAGTCGTAGATCTCATTCGAGGAAAGCAAGTCGGTGAAGCTATTGCGATTTTGCGCAACACAAACAAAGCTGCTTCTCCAGTAGTTGAGAAAGTGCTTAACTCTGCGATCGCTAATGCAGAGCACAATCTTGAGTTAGAACCGAACAATCTTACGGTTTCTCAAGTGTTTGTGGACGAAGGAGTAACAATGAAACGTTTCCGCCCACGTGCTATGGGTAGAGCTAGCCGCATCAACAAGCGCACTAGCCACATCACAGTCGTGGTATCAGAAAAGAAGGAGGGATAACGAGTGGGTCAGAAAATTAATCCGGTAGGACTTCGAATTGGTGTCATTCGTGATTGGGAGTCTAAATGGTACGCAGACAAAGATTACGCTAACCTTTTACACGAAGATATTAAAATTCGTGAATATATTGAAAAACGTTTGAAAGATGCATCTGTTTCAGCTGTTGAAATCGAACGTGCAGCAAACCGAGTGAATGTAACAGTGAAAACTGCTAAGCCTGGTATGGTAATCGGTAAAGGTGGTTCTGAAGTTGAGTCTCTTCGTAAGTCTCTCGCGGAACTAACAGGTAAGAAAGTTCACGTTAACATTTTCGAAATCAAACAAGCTGACATCGACGCAACTCTAGTTGCTGATAACATCGCTCGTCAACTTGAAAACCGAGTTTCATTCCGTCGCGCTATGAAGCAAACAATTCAACGCGCTATGAGATCTGGAGCTAAAGGTATTAAAACGCAAGTATCTGGCCGTCTAAACGGTGCTGATATTGCTCGTTCTGAATCATACAGTGAAGGTACTGTACCTCTTCACACACTTCGTGCTGACATCGATTATGGTACTGCAGAAGCAGATACTACTTACGGTAAGCTTGGTGTGAAGATTTGGATCTATCGTGGTGAAGTCCTTCCAACGAAAGGAACGCAAAAAGAGGAAGGGGGAAAATAAATCATGTTGTTACCTAAACGTGTTAAATACCGCAGAGAACATCGCGGAAAAATGCGCGGACGTGCTAAAGGTGGCACTGAAGTAGCATTCGGCGAATACGGTCTACAAGCTCTTGAAGCTAGCTGGATCACTAACCGTCAAATCGAGGCAGCTCGTATTGCTATGACTCGTTACATGAAACGTGGCGGTAAAGTTTGGATTAAAATTTTCCCATCAAAGCCTTACACTGCTAAACCACTTGAAGTACGAATGGGTTCCGGTAAAGGTGCTCCTGAAGGCTGGGTAGCTGTAGTAAAGCCAGGGAAAATCTGTTTTGAAATTGCAGGCGTATCTGAAGAAGTAGCGCGCGAAGCACTTCGTCTTGCTTCTCACAAATTGCCTATTAAAACTAAGTTCGTAAAACGCGAAGAAGTGGGTGGTGACACAAATGAAAGCTGAGGAAATTCGTAACTTGACCACTGCCGAAATCGAGCAGAAAGCGAAATCTTTTAAAGAAGAACTTTTTAATCTTCGCTTTCAACTTGCTACAGGTCAACTGGAAAACCCAGCCCGCATTCGTGAAGTCCGTAAATCAATCGCTCGCGCAAACACTGTTTTGCGTGAAAGAGAGTTAGGAATCACAAACGGTTAATATGAGGGGAGGTTTGCGAAATGAGCGAACGCAATAATCGCAAAGAATACACTGGGCGTGTTGTCTCTGATAAAATGGATAAGACAATTACTGTTTTAGTTGAGACTTACAAAATGCACCCTTTATACGGTAAACGTGTTAAGTATTCTAAAAAGCTAAAAGCACATGACGAAAACAACACTGCAAAAATCAACGACGTGGTAACTATTATGGAAACTCGTCCACTTTCTAAAGATAAGCGTTTCCGTCTTATGGAAGTTGTTGTAGAAGCAGTTATTATCTAAATGAACTCGGATCATTGAATAATGTCCGAAGGGAGGTCTTTCTAGATGATTCAACAGGAATCTCGTTTGAAATCAGCTGACAACTCTGGTGCTCGTGAATTGCTTTGTATTAAAGTACTTGGTGGCTCTGGTCGCAAAACAGCTAACATCGGTGACGTAATTGTTTGTTCGGTGAAACAAGCAACACCTGGTGGCGTTGTTAAGAAGGGTGAAGTCGTAAGAGCTGTTATTGTACGCAGTAAATCTGGCGTTCGTCGTCAAGATGGTTCATACATCAAATTTGACGAAAACGCAGCGGTTGTTATCCGTGATGACAAAGGACCGCGCGGAACACGTATTTTCGGACCAGTTGCACGCGAACTACGCGACAACCAGTTTATGAAAATCGTTTCTCTAGCTCCAGAAGTTCTTTAATCATTTGAAAATAGATGCCTTGTAAGGAGGTGCGCGACCTTATGCACGTAAAAAAGGGAGATAAAGTAAAAGTTATTTCTGGTAAGGATAAAGGTAAACAAGGTGTGATCCTTGAAGCTTACCCGAAAAAAGATAGAGTTATCGTTGAAGGTGTAAACCTTGTTAAGAAACACTCAAAACCATCCCAGGCTAATCCTCAAGGTGGAATTATTGAGCAGGAAGCAGCGATTCACGTTTCTAACGTAATGGCGCTTGATCCGAAGTCTGGTGAACCTACTCGCGTTGGATACAAAGTAGACAACGGGAAAAAAGTTCGTATCTCAAAAAAATCCGGTGAAGTACTCGATAAGTAGTTCGTAGCGAAAGGAGGTCAATCCGATGAATCGTTTCCAAGAAAAGTATCAAAATGAAACTAAACCTGCATTGATGGAGAAATTTAATTATTCCTCTGTTATGGAAGTTCCAAAACTTGAAAAAATCGTAATCAACATGGGTGTTGGTGACGCTGTACAGAACCCGAAAGCTCTTGATACAGCTGTTGAGGAACTTGAGTTGATCTCAGGTCAAAAACCACTAATCACACGTGCTAAGAAGTCTATCGCAGGCTTTAAGCTTCGTGAAGATATGCCAATCGGTGCAAAAGTTACTTTGCGCGGCACTCGTATGTTTGAATTCCTAGACAAACTAATTTCTGTATCACTTCCACGTGTACGTGACTTCAGAGGTGTGTCTAAGAAATCATTCGACGGCCGTGGTAACTACACACTTGGTATTAAAGAACAGTTGATTTTCCCTGAAATTGATTACGATAAAGTAAATAAAGTACGCGGAATGGACATCGTTATCGTAACAACAGCTAATACGGACGAAGAGAGCCGTGAAATGTTGACTAACCTAGGTATGCCATTTCAAAAGTAAGTAAGGAGGGAAAATTGTGGCGAAAAAATCAATGATCGCGAAACAACAGCGTCAAGCTAAGTTTAAAGTTCAAGAATATACTCGTTGTGAACGTTGCGGACGTCCTCATTCAGTTATTCGTAAATTTAAACTATGCCGTATTTGTTTCCGGGAACTTGCACACAAAGGTCAAATCCCAGGCGTTAAAAAGGCTAGCTGGTAAACCCGAAATAGGGAAGGAGGTAATTACTAATGGTCATGACTGATCCAATTGCAGATATGCTTACAAGAATTCGTAATGCGAACACAGTTCGCCACGAAAAACTAGAGTTGCCTGCATCGAATTCGAAAAGAAACATCGCTGAAATCCTCAAACGTGAAGGTTTTGTACGTGATGTTGAAATGATCGAAGACAACAAACAAGGAATCATCCGTATTTTCTTAAAGTACGGTTCAAATAACGAACGCGTTATCACTGGATTAAAGCGAATCAGTAAACCTGGTCTTCGCGTATACGCTAAAGCAGACGAAGTACCTCGCGTACTTGGCGGCTTAGGAATCGCTCTTGTTTCTACTTCTAAAGGAATTATGACGGACAAAGAAGCTCGTCAACAGCAAGTAGGCGGAGAAGTTCTAGCGTACGTTTGGTAATTCTTAAAGCAGAATGGAGGTGTCAATATGTCACGTGTCGGACTTAAACCGATTGAAATCCCAAGTGATGTAACAATCGATATCAAAGGAGACGTTGTAACGATCAAAGGACCTAAAGGGGAACTTTCTCGTACATTCAGCCCAGATATCAAGGTAAACATTGAAGAGAACGTGCTAACTGTAGCTCGTCCTTCTGATCATAAAGAGCACCGTGCACTTCACGGAACAACTCGCAGCCTGATCGCTAACATGGTTGAAGGTGTGACTAAAGGCTTTGAAAAAGGTCTTGAAATCATCGGTGTTGGTTACCGTGCAAGTAAATCTGGTCAAAAATTAATCCTTAACGTAGGGTACTCTCACCCAGTTGAGATGGTACCTGAAGAAGGCATTGAAATTGAAGTACCTTCTAACACAAAAGTAGTTGTTAAAGGTATTGATAAAGAACGCGTTGGAGCTGTTGCAGCAAACATCCGTTCAGTACGTACTCCAGAACCTTACAAAGGCAAAGGAATTCGTTACGAAGGCGAATATGTACGTCGTAAAGAAGGTAAAACAGGTAAATAGGTAAAAACCTAGCGGAAAGGAGTGACGTTTAATGATCACTAAGGCCGATAAAAACAAAGCGCGTCAAAAAAGACACGCTCGCGTACGCCGCACAGTTACCGGCACTACTGAACGTCCGCGTCTAAACGTATTCCGTTCTAACAAGAACATCTATGCTCAGCTTATCGATGACACTAAAGGTGTTACACTCGTTGGAGCTTCAAGTATGGAACAAGGAATTGACGTTGAACACGGCGGTAACACAGAAGCAGCTGTGAAAGTCGGAGAAGCTATCGCAAAGCGTGCTGTTGAAGCAGGTTATTCAGAAGTGGTTTTCGACCGCGGAGGATACCTCTATCACGGACGTGTAAAAGCTCTTGCAGACGCAGCGCGTGAAGCAGGACTGAAATTTTAATAAAAAGGAGGTTAACTCATGCCTAGCATTGATGCTAACAAACTAGAACTTGAAGAACGCGTAGTTACCGTTAACCGCGTAGCGAAAGTTGTTAAAGGTGGACGTCGTTTCCGCTTCGCAGCGATCGTAGTTGTCGGAGATAAAAACGGTCACGTTGGATTCGGAACTGGTAAAGCACAGGAAGTTCCTGAAGCTATTCGCAAAGCTATTGAAGATGCGAAAAAGAACTTAATTACTGTTCCTGTTGTAGGAACTACAATCCCTCACCAAATCACAGGTCATTTTGGAGCTGGTAACGTACTATTGAAGCCTGCTTCTGAAGGTACTGGAGTTATCGCTGGCGGACCCGTTCGTGCGGTACTTGAACTTGCTGGTGTAGGTGACATTCTATCGAAGTCTCTTGGATCTAACAATCCGATTAACATGGTGCGTGCAACTCTTAATGGCCTTGAAAACCTTAAGCGCGCTGAAGACGTTGCGAAGCTTCGTGGAAAATCTGTAGAAGAGCTACTAGGTTAAGGGAGGGAAATTAGATGGCTAAGCAATTAGAAATCACCCTCACACGTAGTGTGATTGGTCGCCCTCAAGACCAACGCGTGACGGTAAAAACACTTGGACTTAAGAAAATGCATCACACGGTTGTTCATAACGACAATCCTGCGATTCGCGGTATGATCAACAAGGTATCTCACCTTGTAACTGTTAACGAAATTGATGCATAAAAAATCTATACATTGAGGAGGTGCCCACAATGAAACTACACGAACTAAAACCATCTGAAGGTTCTCGTAAAGAACGCAACAGACTTGGTCGCGGTATTGCTACTGGTAACGGTAAGACATCTGGCCGTGGTCAAAAAGGTCAAAAAGCTCGTTCTGGCGGCGGTGTACGCGTCGGTTTCGAAGGAGGACAACTTCCAATCTTCAAACGTCTACCGAAACGTGGATTTACAAACATGAACCGTAAAGAGTTCGCGATTGTTAATCTTGATTCGTTGAACCGTTTTGAAGATGGAACTGAAGTTTCTCCAGAACTTCTTTTAGAATCTGGCGTAGTTAGCAAAGAAAAAGCTGGAATTAAGATTCTAGGTAATGGTAAGCTTGAGAAAAAGCTTACCGTGAAAGCCCACAAGTTCTCTGCTTCTGCAAAAGAGGCGATTGAAGCGGCAGGCGGAAATACTGAGGTGATCTAATGTTCCAAGCAATCTCCAACATTATGCGCGTAGGTGATATTAGAAACAAGATTATTTTCACCCTACTCATGCTTGTCGTGTTCCGAATCGGAACATTCATACCGGTTCCTGGTGTGAACAGAGATGTATTACAATTCCAAGATCAAATGAGTCTCTTCGGAGTTCTCAACACCTTTGGCGGTGGAGCGTTGCAAAACTTCTCCATCTTTGCCATGGGAATTATGCCTTATATCACTGCTTCTATCATTGTGCAGCTTTTGCAAATGGACGTTGTTCCCAAGTTTACCGAATGGTCTAAACAAGGAGAAGCCGGACGTAAAAAGCTAACACAAGTTACTCGTTATGGAACGATTGTACTTGGACTTGTTCAGGGGATTGGTCTTTCCATCGGGTTTAACAATATTGTTGGTGGTCAGTTGATTAGTAATCCCGGTGTACTAACGTATCTAAATATTTCTCTAGTTTTAACAGCCGGAACGGCTTTTTTGATGTGGTTAGGCGAACAGATCACAGCAAAAGGTGTTGGAAATGGAATCTCAATAATAATCTTTGCTGGGATTGTAGCTGCAATTCCTCCAGGGCTTAATCAGCTTTATGCTCAGATGTTTGAGGGTTCTCAGGATGAGTTGTTCATTAACATCGTCACTCTTGCAATTATTGCACTAGCAGCACTTGCAATTGTTGTCGCTGTTATCTTTGTTCAACAAGGTCTTCGCAAAATTCCAATTCAATATGCAAAACGAACTGTTAACCGCAGACAAGTAGGTGGTCAATCCACTCACTTACCGATTAAAGTTAATGCAGCAGGTGTTATTCCAGTTATCTTTGCGATATCACTGATCATTACTCCACCAACGATCGCCAGGTTGTTCGGAGATAATACGGTAACGGAATGGATCATCAGGGTGTTTGACTATACACAACCTATTGGTATGGTCGTGTATGCGTTACTCATCATTGGATTTACGTATTTCTATACGTTCGTCCAGGTTAATCCGGAGAAGATGGCTGAGAATCTGAAGAAACAGGGTGGATACATTCCTGGTATTCGTCCGGGTAATGCAACGGAAACGTACATTACTCGTATTCTCTACCGTTTAACGTTTGTAGGAGCACTTTTCCTTGCTGTTATATCGATTATTCCGGTATTTTTCACAACCGTAGCAGGACTGCCGCAGACGCTGCAAATCGGCGGAACAAGCTTGCTGATCGTTGTTGGGGTAGCGCTTGATACGATGAAGCAAATTGAAAGTCAATTAATTAAACGTCATTATAAAGGCTTTATTAAATCTTGAGGATAAATTGGGAAGAACTTTCTTCCCCTCCTTCATCCTCGATTGGGTGACGTGCGGAGGGATTAGATGAATCTAGTATTAATGGGGCTTCCGGGTGTCGGAAAAGGAACCCAGGCAGAAAAGATTGTCGAAAAGTATGGCATCCCTCATATCTCTACTGGAGATATGTTCCGAGCAGCGATCAAAGAAGGAACGCCTCTTGGTCTAAAAGCGAAAGAGTACATGGATTCTGGAAACCTCGTACCTGACGAAGTAACAATCGGTATAGTACGGGAGCGTTTAGGAAAAGATGATTGCGAAAAAGGTTTTCTACTCGATGGATTTCCAAGAACTGTCGCACAGGCTGATGCACTTGAAACGATCTTATCCGATCTCGGAAAAAAACTTAACTATGTGATTAACATTTCAGTTGAGGAAGATCAGCTCATGCAGCGTTTGACTGGACGACGCGTTTGCCGAAATTGTGGAGCAACCTATCACGCAGTATTCAATCCTCCTAAGGAAGAAGGAGTTTGTGATAAGTGCGGTGGAGAACTTTATCAACGTGATGATGATAAAGAAGAAACTGTACGCACTCGCCTCGAAGTCAACAAGCAGCAACAGCAGCCATTGTTGACCTTTTATGAAGGCAAAGGCTATCTTAAAACGATTGATGGCAATAGAGACATCAACGAAGTTTTTGAAGATGTCGATCAACTCCTCAAAGGGTTGTCGTAATGATTATTTGCAAGACTCCTCGTGAACTTGATATTATGCGAGAGGCAGGCAGAATTGTCGCGTTAACACATCAAGAACTACAGAAGCACATCAAGCCTGGAGTTACGACAAAAGAGCTGGATACGATTGCCGATCGGTTTATTCGTCAGCTTGGTGCAATTCCTTCCTTTAAGGGTTACAATGGATTTACTGGAAGTATATGCGCTTCAGTTAATGAAGAGCTTGTACATGGTATTCCAGGGGATCGCGTGTTGGCGGAAGGAGATATAATTAGCATTGATATTGGTGCTAAGTATAACGGTTATCATGGAGATTCAGCATGGACCTATCCTGTTGGCACTATCTCAGAAAAAGACGAACGGTTGTTAAAAGTTACCGAGGAATCGTTATATAAAGGGTTGGATGAGGCGAAGGCTGGTAGGAGGCTTTCAGATATCTCTCATGCGATCCAAGCATATGCCGAAGCTGAGGGTTTTTCGATTGTACGAGAATATGTTGGTCATGGTGTAGGTCAGGACCTTCATGAAGATCCTCAAATTCCCCATTACGGTCCTCCAGGAAAAGGACCGCGGCTTAAGCAGGGGATGGTCCTTGCGGTAGAGCCAATGGTGAATATGGGCTCTCGCTACGTTCGAACACTTTCGGATAATTGGACTGTAGTAACAACTGACGGTAAGAACTGCGCTCATTTCGAGCACACGATTGCCGTTACGGAAGAAGGATATGAAATACTAACAAAGGCCTAAGTGAAGGTGATGGTTCGTGAAAGAGTCGGATACCGTTCCCGAGATCGGTCAGATCGCTCGGAATAAACGGGGAAGAGACGCTGATCAATATAGCGTGATTGTAGGGATTGTAGATGAACGTTATGTTTTCTTAGCGGACGGAGATAAACGAAAGTTTGATCGTCCTAAGCGGAAGAACCTCGCACACCTTGAGCTGGTAGAGTATATATCTCCTGAGGTAAAGCGAAGTCTTGAAGAAACGGGCCGTGTCACAAATGGCAAGCTACGTTTCGCGATCTCAAAGTATTTGAGTGAACACGTCATTGATTTAAAGGAGGGAGAGCAAGTAGATGGCTAAAGAAGAAGTAATTGAAATGGAAGGCACGGTTATCGAACCTCTACCGAATGCAATGTTTCGAGTAGAACTCGAAAACGGTCATAAGATTCTTGCTCACGTATCCGGAAAGATACGCATGCATTACATTCGTATTTTACCAGGTGACAAAGTAACTGTTGAGCTTTCTCCATACGACCTATCACGTGGACGTATCACGTATCGTTATAAATAAGAAGTTAATCTCCGAATACAAGGAGGGTTAAAATAATGAAAGTAAGACCGTCAGTAAAACCAATGTGTGAAAAATGTAAAGTTATTCGCCGTAAAGGTAAAGTTATGGTTATCTGTGAAAATCCAAAGCATAAGCAAAAACAAGGCTAATATATAAGGAGGTGCAACGTAATGGCACGTATTGCTGGTATTGATGTTCCACGCGAAAAGCGCATCGTAATCGCGTTAACTTACGTTTATGGAATCGGTAAAACAACTGCGAAACAAGTTCTAGTTGACGCTGGTGTTTCTGAAGACACTCGTGTACGCGACTTAACTGAAGAAGAGCTCGGAAAAATCCGTGAAGTAGTAGACAAAATTAAAGTTGAGGGTGATCTTCGTCGTGAAATCTCACTTAACATTAAACGTCTAATCGAAATCGGTTCTTATCGTGGTATCCGCCACCGTCGTGGTCTTCCTGTCCGAGGTCAACATACGAAGAACAACTCTCGTACTCGTAAAGGCCCTCGCCGTACAGTAGCTAACAAGAAGAAGTAAGGGAGGTAATTAACAAATGGCTAAACAACGTAAAGCAAATACGCGCAAAAAGCGCGTGAAAAAGAATGTTGAGAGTGGAGTAGCTCATATCCGTTCTACTTTTAACAACACTATTATTACGATTACTGACACTCACGGAAATGCGATTTCTTGGGCAACTTCCGGTAACATGGGCTTCAAAGGTTCTCGTAAGTCAACTCCATTCGCTGCTCAAATGGCTGCTGAAACTGCAGGTAAAACTGCACAGGAGCATGGCATGAAAACTGTAGAAGTTTCTGTTAAAGGCCCTGGAGCTGGTCGTGAAGCTGCTATCCGTGCACTTCAAGCTGTAGGTCTAGAAGTTACTGCGATCCGTGACGTAACTCCAGTACCTCATAACGGCTGCCGTCCACCAAAACGTCGTAGAGTCTAAGGTAGTAGAGAGTTCAAAAACGTAGATATTCCCCTTCGGGAGAATGCCTGGTTTTGAACAATCTCTTATGGAAAGATTCAATCTATCGGTATACAATTGATGAACATGTCAATAATGATAATGTATAAATTGTTGACGGTTGACGAATCATAATTAGGTTGTTGGTATTTTGACCGCCTAAGGGGATTATTCGGTTAGACAGCATGTCTAACCGAAGTTCGACGTTTTGAAGGAGGGTTTGTTGGATGATCGAAATCGAAAAGCCAAAAATTGAAGCGGTAGCTATCAACGAGGATGCTAAATACGGAAAGTTTGTTGTAGAACCATTAGAGCGTGGTTATGGAACTACCCTGGGTAATTCCCTTCGTCGTATCCTGTTATCTTCACTACCTGGTGCTGCTGTTACATCTGTACAAATTGAAGGAGTACTCCACGAGTTCTCTACGATTGAAGGCGTACATGAAGATGTAACAACTGTCATTCTTAATCTGAAGAAATTGGCTATGAAAGTTTACTCTGAAGAAGAGAAAACATTAGTAGTTGATGTGCAAGGCCCAGGTACGGTAACAGCTGGAGATATTACTCATGACAGCGACGTGGAGATCTTAAACCCTGACCTTCATATTGCTACCCTTTCTGCAAATGCACGTTTCCAAATGCGAGTTACTGCAATTCGCGGAAGAGGCTATGTACAAGCGGAAGGAAACAAAAATGATGAACAGCCAATCGGTGTGATTCCGGTTGACTCGATCTTCACTCCTGTTTCTCGTGTTAACTACCAGGTTGAAAACACTCGCGTTGGCCAGGTAACTAATTATGACAAACTAACCCTTGATGTTTGGACAGATGGAAGCATTCGTCCTGAAGAAGCTGTTTCGCTAGGTGCAAAGATTTTAAATGAGCATTTAAACATCTTTGTAGGCTTAACAGATCAGGCACAAAATGCTGAAATCATGGTCGAAAAAGAAGAGGATCAAAAAGAGAAAGTGCTTGAGATGACTATCGAAGAGCTCGATCTCTCAGTTCGTTCATATAACTGCCTGAAGCGTGCTGGCATTAATACTGTTCAAGAACTAACTCAGAAGTCTGAAGAAGACATGATGAAAGTTCGTAACCTTGGACGTAAATCACTTGAAGAGGTACAAGAGAAGCTTGAAGAGCTTGGACTTGGACTTCGTAACGAAGAATAGATATTTAAGTTGTTGATTTTATAAACAACAAAGGAGGGAATACTTCATGGCATACCAAAAGTTAGGTCGTACGAGTGATACGCGTAAAGCGTTATTCCGTGACCTTGTTACAGATTTGATCATCAATGAACGTATTGAAACGACAGAATCGAAGGCGAAAGAGCTTCGTTCTTTCATCGACAAAATGATTACGCTTGGTAAACGCGGGGATCTTCATGCACGTCGTCAAGCAGCTTCTTTCATCCGTAACGAAGTAGCGGATCAAGAAAGCGGTCAAGATGCAGTTCAAAAACTATTCAGCGATATCGCTCCTCGTTATGCAGAGCGTCAAGGCGGTTACTCTCGTATCCGTAAACTTGGACCACGCCGCGGTGACGGTGCTGAAATGGTTATCATCGAGCTAGTATAAGACGCACTTGATTAAAAGGGCGGGACAGGATCTCGACATTGGATACTGATTCTATGCCCTTTTTTCGTGCGTTTTTTTGTTTAAACGCACATCTTCAAGTGGTTGCATGCTGCTAGCCATTAAAGAAAGCCTGGCAGATGCCGGGCTTTTTTTATAGGATTAAGCATTTCTAGAGGCGTTGCCACAATCGATATGCTGATAGGAAAAAGTGGCGGTTTGGTTGCCCGCCTTTTTTTCGCACCAGTATTATGTATCTGAGGCGATGACCGCTTGAATTTAGCAGAGGTAGGAGGAACGAGTATGGAAGAACTTATCACCGTTCAAGGTGTATCCTTTCGATATCACGAAGATCAACCCCACGTGTTGCGTAACGTGTCTCTCTCCGTTTATAAGGGAGAATGGTTAGCCATTGTAGGACACAATGGGTCAGGGAAGTCTACACTTGCCAAACTTTTAAATGGTTTGCAACTTCCTGAGCAAGGTGATGTTCTCGTTGAAGGGTACAATAGCCGAGATGAGGAAAGCATTTGGGAGATTAGAAGAAGAGTAGGGATCGTTTTTCAGAATCCGGATAATCAGTTTGTCGGCACTTCCGTTCGGGATGATGTTGCATTTGGACTTGAGAATAGTGGGATGGCTAGAGAACTAATGTTAGAGCGCATCAGTGAGAGCGTTCAGAAGGTCCGAATGGAAGATTACCTTGACCAGGAGCCACATCGTCTTTCTGGTGGACAAAAACAGCGTGTAGCCATTGCTGGCATTATTGCACTAAGGCCTTCGATTGTTATTTTAGATGAGGCAACATCAATGCTTGATCCAGCTGGACGTAAAGAGGTTTTGCAGACAATGCGTAAGCTGAAAGAAGAAGAAGGCATGACTGTTATCTCAATTACCCATGATCTTGAAGAAGCGGCACAGGCCGATCGCCTTGTAGTAATGAATGCAGGTGAAGTTATTGACGAGGGGCTTCCTGTGGAAGTTTTTAAAAAAGGGGACATGCTCGAGCAAATCGGTTTAGATCTACCGTTTCCACTACAAGTGCAGCGAGCACTTAGTGAGAAAGGATACGATTTCTCAAGGCTTACTTTATCTCAGGAGGAACTGGTGAACGAGCTATGGACATTACAATCAAAGAATTAGAGCATTCGTACAGTAAAGGAACACCATTTGAACGAAAAGCTCTTTCAAATATTAATTTATCGATTCCATCAGGCACGTTTCAAACGATTATTGGTCACACTGGTTCTGGAAAGTCGACGTTAATTCAGCATTTAAATGGACTTCTAAAACCAACGCGAGGAAGTATTCAAATTGGTGAGTTTTTCATACAAGCTGGTGTAAAAGAGAAACGGTTAAAAGCCCTGAGAAAACATGTAGGGATCGTTTTTCAATATCCAGAGCATCAACTATTTGAAGAAACCATTGAAAAAGACATTATTTTTGGGCCGCTTAATTTTGGTGTTTCAGAAGAAGAAGCAAAGAAGCGTGCAACAAGACTAATTCATCAAGTGGGACTTGATGAATCTTATCTTAGTCGCTCTCCCTTTGATTTAAGTGGGGGGCAAATGAGACGAGTTGCTATCGCTGGGGTACTAGCCATGAAGCCATCCATTCTTATATTAGATGAGCCAACCGCTGGCCTTGATCCTCGCGGTAGACGTGAAATTATGGATCTCTTTTATCGTCTACATGAAGAAGAGGGGTTAACGACGATTCTTGTCACTCACAGCATGGAAGATGCAGCGCGTTTTTCGGATGACATTCTAATTATGGAAAAGGGTGGCATCGCCCTGCAAGGTGGGCCAGAGACTATTTTTTCAAATCCTGAAGCTTTAAAAAAACTAAGCCTTGATGTCCCAGAAACGGTACAGTTTATTCATCGCCTGGAAGAGCGTTTTACTAAAAATCTTCCTCACAGTGTTTTTACACTTGATGCAGCGGTAGATGCAGCGTTATCGATTTTGCAGAAGGGAGAGGAGAATTCCTAATGCAAAATATCATTATTGGACAATACGTTCCGGGACAATCCTTTATTCATAAACTTGATCCGAGAGCTAAGCTTATAACTGCGTTTCTTTTTGTCATTATCGTCTTTTTAGCGAACAATTGGATTACCTATGCTTTGCTCGGTGCTTTTACCTTACTGGCGATTTTTGTCTCCCGACTACCTCTTCGCTATATTTATAATGGACTAAAGCCCATTTTGCTCGTTATCATCCTAACGTTTCTCCTTCATGTATTTTTAACGAAGGAAGGGCCCTTGCTGTTTGATTGGGGATTTCTTGAAGTATATGAAGGTGGAGTGAAGCAGGGGGTTTTTATCTCGCTTCGTTTATTGTTTTTAATTATGATTACTTCTCTCTTAACGCTAACTACGACACCAATTGATATTACGGTAGGGATTGAAACGTTGCTTGGCCCAATGAAAAAAGTGGGCTTACCAGTTCATGAATTTGCCCTAATGATGTCGATCGCGCTTAGGTTCATTCCTACCCTTCTGGAAGAGACAGAGAAGATCATGAAAGCTCAATCTGCCCGTGGTGCCCAATTCTCAAGCGGACCGATTAAAGAACGTTTGAAAAGCATCGTTCCACTTCTTGTACCACTCTTTGTTAGTGCGTTCAAACGAGCAGAAGATCTTGCTATGGCGATGGAAGCGAGAGGTTACCGCGGCGGAGAAGGTAGAACGAGCATACGTTTACTAAAATGGTCTGGAAAAGATACGACCCTATTTGCGATTCTTCTCCTGCTCTGTATTAGTTTACTACTGCTAAGAAGTTAGGGGAGAATGTGTGATGCAACGTATAAAAATGACGCTCACTTACGATGGGACGGCTTTTAATGGTTATCAGGTGCAGCCAAATGGACGCACAGTTCAGGAAGAACTGCAGCGTGCCTTAAAGCAAATGCACAAAGGTGAAGCTGTCCAGGTTACGGGGTCTGGAAGAACAGACGCACGGGTGCATGCATTTGGTCAGGTGATCCATTTTGATACAACGCTGTCGATTCCTCCTGAAAATTGGACGAAAGCGTTAAATGCACAGCTTCCTGATGACGTGAGGGTTTTACATTCAGAAGCTGTATCAAGTGATTTTCATGCGAGATATGACGTTGTTCGAAAAACCTACCAGTATCGGGTGCACAATCGTGCAGCCGTTGACGTTTTTAGAAGAAACTATGCGGTGCATGAGCCACAGACGCTTGATATCATGGAGATGAAGCGTGCAGCTACTTATCTTAGTGGTGAGCATGATTTCACATCTTTTTGTGCCAGTAAGACAGATGTGAAGAATAAAGTAAGGACGATCTATCGAATTGAGATTGAGCAAGTGCGAGATGAACTTGTTTTTACGTTCGAAGGGAGCGGCTTTCTATATAATATGGTCCGCATTCTAATGGGCACGTTGTTTGAGATTGGAAAAGGCCGCCGTTCAGCTGATGACATTCCGATGATCCTTGAAGCAAAGGATCGAAACAAGGCAGGAAAAACGGCTCCTCCCCATGGACTCTATTTATGGAAAGTCTCGTATTCTTAAAAAACGAAAGAAAGTTCTCAAACACTTGACATTTGTCTCCCAATATTATAAGATATTCTTTGGTATTTCTACATCCACTTGCCCCGGATTTAGAAATCTGACTGACAACTGACAATGAATATTCTGTGGTAGTTTTAAAATAAATTGGATTGATTTTAGGAGGGAAACTCATGCGTACAACATTTATGGCTAAAGGCCACGAAGTCGAGCGCAAATGGTACATCGTTGATGCTGAAGGTCAAACACTTGGCCGTCTTGCTAGTGAAGTAGCAGCGATCCTACGCGGTAAAAATAAAGTAACTTTCACACCTCACGTTGACACTGGTGATCATGTGATCATCCTTAACGCTGAGAAAATTGAACTAACTGGTAACAAACTTAATGACAAGATGTACTACCGTCATAGTGGACACCCAGGTGGTTTGAAATCAAGAAATGCTCTTGAAATGCGTACTAACCGTTCTGAGCAAATGCTTGAACTTGCAATCAAAGGTATGCTTCCAAAGAACAGCCTTGGTCGCCAAATGATTAAAAAGCTTCATGTATTCGCTGGTAGCGAGCACAATCACCAGGCTCAACAGCCTGAAAAATACGAACTAAGAGGATAATTAAAAGGAGGGAATCAACTTGGCACAAGTACAATACAACGGCACTGGCCGACGTAAACACTCTGTAGCACGCGTACGTTTACTTCCTGGTAACGGACGTATGGTTATTAACAACCGTGAGATCGATGACTATTTCGATCTTGAAACACTAAAGCTTATCTCTAAGCAACCACTAGTTGAAACTGGCACTGAAGGCACTTACGATATTTTCGTAAATGTTAGCGGTGGTGGATTTACTGGACAAGCGGGCGCGATCCGTCACGGTATCGCTCGTGCACTATTGCAAGCTGATCCGGAATCACGCGCAACACTTAAGAGCGCTGGCTTCCTAACTCGTGATGCTCGTATGAAAGAACGTAAAAAATACGGTCTTAAAGCAGCACGTCGTGCACCTCAGTTCTCAAAACGTTAATTGGTTTTATTCAAAACCTCTGGCTTCTAGCCAGAGGTTTTTTTATGTTTTGCTTTATAAATTAAGATTGGCGACATCCCTAAGACTGAAGGAATTACCAGTTCACATATCGCATACTCCTTGACGCTTGAGTGAAACTAAAAACAAAACGACTCGAGAGGATGGGTGAGATGGATAATGTGATTACCGTATTCAAAGAACGCCAGCGTCATAAGCGCCTTGAATTCGAACGAAGGGTTTTAATCGAAATATCGCTGAAAGAGTTATCTGATAACATTAGAGATATGTTTTCTCCATTTTTCTCTGAGGCTATTCTCTACAAAGGGGATGTCGAAAATGTTTGTATGGATATCGCGATCGAAGCCTATTTACTTGGTGCAGAGTATAGTAAATTTTCGTATTATGGAGAACCGCTGTCAGTGGTGCATAAGCGTTGTTTTAAATTGGAGAAAGCGCTTATAGAGGCACTCTTTGATTATTGGCTATTTTGGAAAACGTCAGCTGTGTATGAAGAGTCCTTACAAATTACGTGTGATGTATTTGTTTCGAATTGGTGGAAAGCGGGGTGTGAAAAAGGGATGATGAGGCGTCGTCTCCGCTTGCAGTAATCCGTAAAGTTTGATGACTAATTCCTTCACCTGTCCCATATAGATAATGTAGGACAAAATAAGGGGCGGTGTTGGAAAAGAATGAAGAAGTGGTATAAGCGATTTGGCGTTGCCACTGGTATCATCGTGCTGCTATTTATTATTAATTACAAATTTGCGATTGATTCTTCATGGGATGCCTGGCATCTACCTTTATCAGGTCAGGTTATTGTGATTGATCCAGGTCACGGAGGCGCTGATGGAGGAGCGGTAGGTGATAATGTTGTTGAAAAAGACATTGCACTTAAAATATCTCTAAAGCTAAGGGACTATCTTCAGGAAGCAGGAGCCCTAGTTATTATGACAAGAGAGACGGATACCGATTTAGCATCTGAAGGAACGAAAGGGCTAAGCAATCGAAAAGCTGAAGATTTAAGAAAACGTGTTGAACTTATTAACGAAGGAAGTCATCATCTTTTTGTTAGTATTCACTTAAATGCGATTCCATCGTCTCAATGGAGTGGTGCGCAGACTTTTTATAATCCTGTAAATGAAGAAAGCGAGGCATTATCTCGTTTTATTCAAGATGAAATTAAGCGGAATTTAGAAAATACCAATCGACTCGCTAAGAATATGGACAGTGTCTATTTGCTACGAGAGGCTGAAATTCCAGGATCTCTTGTTGAGGTAGGATTCCTTTCAAATCCCTCGGAGAGAGAACTATTGAATACGGATACCTATCAGAACAAAGTAGCCGCTTCAATTTATCAAGGGATTATTCGCTATGCGACAAACGAGTCAGTGCCAGAAGAATAAGCACTGACTCGTTTTGGTATTTAAAGTCCATGAATTTCACGTGAAGCACCGTAGTCAAAACTCTCTGAATGATATGTTATACTAGCAATGTAATCGAATTCAGAGAAGGTGGTGCCTCCATGTTAACGAAAGATCAGGTCGTTGAATTAGTACAAAAGGTGCAAGATCCTATTTTACATAAAAGTATCACGATCCGTGATGTGAAAACGAAGGAAGGCTATGTCAGTGTAAAGGTAGCCCTAGCTCAAACAGAATCGGCTGAGCAAATGAAGGTACAGCAAGAGATTGTGAACACGTTAAAGGATGCTGGAGCAGAATCTGTAGGGTTACGATTTGAACAATTAGCAGACGAAGAACTTCCTGAGGGAACTTCAGCTAATCCTGACCTTCCTCCATTGCTTTCTCCAGAAAGTAAAACACAGTTTATTGCTGTAGCAAGTGGTAAAGGTGGAGTAGGGAAATCAACGGTTACAGTAAACCTTGCAACGTCACTTGCCCGTCTCGGAAAAAAAGTTGGTATTATTGATGCGGATATTTACGGATTTAGCGTTCCAGATATGATGGGGATTGAAACGAGACCAAAAGTAGAAAATGAAAAAATCTACCCCGTTGAGCGTTTTGGCGTTAAAGTTATGTCGATGGCCTTCTTTGTAGAAGATAATGCTCCTGTTATCTGGCGCGGGCCGATGCTTGGGAAAATGCTAAATAACTTCTTTAGTGAAGTTGATTGGGGAGAACTAGATTACCTTCTACTTGATTTACCACCAGGAACAGGTGATGTGGCGCTGGATGTTCATACGATGCTTCCTGCTTCAAAAGAAATCATTGTAACAACACCGCATGCAACGGCTGCTTTCGTTGCAGCTCGAGCGGGTGCAATGGCGCTTAAGACGAAACATGAAGTCCTTGGCGTCGTGGAAAACATGTCTTATTTTGAAAGCAAAGTCACTGGTGAGAAAGAGTATGTATTTGGTCAGGGTGGCGGAGATAAGTTAGCTTCAGAATTATCTACTGATATTCTTGGCAGACTTCCTCTCGGGCAACCAGACTTCGATGAAGCTGAATTTGCTCCTTCTGTTTACCAAGAAGAACATCCGATTGGCATGCAGTACCTCCAAATTGCTAATGAGATTATCAAAAGAACTGCAGAATAAAAGGAAAGGACGTGCCTTGAGGCATGTCCTTTCCTTTCGTTTGGCTATTCCTGTCCAGTATTTGAGCTTTCTCCATTCTTTGAATCAGAATTACCATTGCCTTCTTCCTTACCACCACCGGAAGATTTCAGTTGCTCTGACGTAATTCCTGTAAGCATCTCCTGAATCTTAGCTTGGAATAATGGGCTTTCAAAAGTTTCGGAAATCAAGTCTTTGATTTGTTGGCGCGACTGGTTGCTTTCAAGGAGTTGTAAATAGTGCTTTTCCATGACTGGATCTTGCAACAGATCCATCATCTTTTCCTGAAAGTCAGGATCATCCATCAGGGATTTGAACAATTCCTTATTCTCTTCCTGAATGTTTTTAGCAAAGTTTTCAACGAAAGTAGGGTCTTTCAACATTTCTTGCCAGTATGCTTTACCTTCTTCAGTTGTAAGCACCTTTTGTATGGTTTCTTTCACAAATGGTTGTTCCATAACAAGTTGTTTCTTTATTTCTGCGTCTGACAGTACTTCTTGAATGGCTTTCTTGCCTTCGTCCGACTTCAGAAGATCGACAAGCATTTTCTTCGTTTCTTCATAATTGGCTTGAGATCCTTCAGCAGAACCTGTGGCACATCCTGCAATCAGAAGAATAACGAAGCATAGTGTGAGTAGTTTGAAACGCTGATACATATAGATGCGCTCCTTTCTCAAAATCTTATTCTTAATATTAGGCGAAACTGTGAATTTATACCCGGTGAATAAAGGAAGGGTGGCAATTTAAAAGTGGCATTGGTACAATTCAACATAGAAGCACCATTAACGTTCACGGGGGTTTGATTTTGAAAACAAGAAATCTTGTTTATTTATTTTTTACAACCCTTCTGATTGGATCAACGGCTGGTATGCTTACAGGTCTTGTTTTAGACTGGTCACAGTACTGGGCAGATCTGAAAAATGGAGAAATATTATCGTTCCTAATCGTCATACTTTGGTTATTAGGAGTATCGAGCATCTTTAGTTTGATTAGTCAGATGGGTTTTTTTGCGTATTTAACGATTCATCGATTTGGTCTTGGTATTTTCAAATCAGTCAAACTCTGGAATACAATCCAGGTAGTGTTGATTGCAGTAGCTTTATTTGATTTAGTTTATTTCCGCTATGAGGTCTTTGCAGAAGAGGGAGAAAGTGTGATTAGCTACATACTCATTGCGTTATTTCTTTTAGCCGTCGGACTTGTTACGGCATATGTGAAGCAAAAAGAAACAAATAAGCAGGCGTTTATCCCAGCTCTTTTCTTTATTGTCGTTGTCACCATCCTCGAATGGATTCCAGGACTACAAAGCAATGATCCAAAGTGGCTCTGGCTTATTTTGATCCCTCTCTTAGTAAGTAATGTATGGCAATTGCTAACACTTCATCGTTTAATTCAAAAAGACGCATAAACGAAAGCCGCTTTCCAATTGGGAAGCGGCTTATTTTACTTCTTTACTATTGATGTTGGCGTTAGAAACAAGTTCACTCACCGTTGCGAAAGAATAGCCTTTCTTCTTTAAAGCAGCAATCAATTCTGGAAGAGCTTCTGCCGTCTGTTTTGCTGAATCGGATGCATGCATAAGAATAATGTCACCCGGGTCGATCTCTTTCGTTACATTTTCCACAATGTTCTCTACCCCTGGGTTTTTCCAATCTTCAGAATCAAGACTCCAGTGAATAAGGGTATAGTTAAATTTGTCTGATATGGTGAGAACACGCTTATCAAAGTTTCCGTTAGGTGGTCTTAGCAATTGTGGTTCTTCATCGGTTACTTTTTTTATAGCTTCGCTCGAACGAATGATATCCTTCTTGATCTCCTCATCTTTCATGGTTGTGTAGTTTTCGTACCGATAACCAAGGTTACCAATTTCGTGGCCGTCTTTTACTATTTGTTCGACTACTTCAGGATGACGCTCCGCCCAAGCACCAGAAATAAAAAAAGAAGCTTTAACATTGTGTTGTTTTAATTCTTCAAGTATCGGGATTGCTTTTGTTTCACCCCAACTAATGTCAAAGGTTAAGGCAAGGCGTTTATCATCGCTCTTTACCTGATCCACGGCGAGCGGAACATCATTATTTGTAAACACAGCGAGGTCTCCACCTTCGACAAAAAGAATAATGGCAGCAAAGAAAGCAGCCGCTACAATAATAAGGCCTTGTTTAATTCTAATTCCATTCCAAATCCAAAAAAACTTCATTATGCACCCCCTTTGTCCCATTCATATGCGAAAAGTTTCTTAACTATGTACAAACTGTTAAGGATACACATAAACTACAAATTACCTGGTCATACTGGTGTGAGGAAGGAGTGGTTTTAGATGATGGGCTTTTTAGTTAACTTTAAAGAAATGAAAGAAATAGAGTATTTGCTAAAGCGAGAAATGGAAGAGCTACTGTTAGATTTGGATAACAGTCGGATTGATGGTTTAATTAAAAGAGCGATGGAAGAACGTTATCAGCTTCTATTAGGTATCTATAAAAGAACCGCTACACAAGCTGAAATAGCGAAGTACGTGCGCATTTTGAAAAAAAGTTCAAATTAATTTAAATTACCTCTTGTCAAATAGAGAAACTACCTGTATATTTATATAGGTCGCCGCAACAACACGGTTGACACAAAAAACAATTTCAAAAAAGTTGTTGACGCCAACTGAGTTAATGTGTTACATTAATAAAGTCGCTGAAAACGACATTGAAAGAAATGAATTGCTCTTTGAAAACTGAACGAAACGCCATGTAAGTAGTTGTTTCTACGGAAGCAAATTGTTTTAAAAGCTAGATTAAGCTTTCTATCGGAGAGTTTGATCCTGGCTCAGGACGAACGCTGGCGGCGTGCCTAATACATGCAAGTCGAGCGAAGAGATGGGAGCTTGCTCCCTGATCTTAGCG
>NZ_JAQQWV010000001.1:555988-1657023 GCF_028610665.1 Guptibacillus sedimenti | reverse complement strand
CACTTTGGAATGAATCCTTTTCGTGATTGATACCGACGATGGGCAATAACGCCAAACACCTTTCGCTGAGCTAAACCATGACAAATCGGACTGGTAAGGTAACCGGCATCTAATCCAACGGCTTCAACATGAAATCCAAATCGCTTGATCTGACGGTCCAAACGCTGTAAATAAGGCTTCGAATCATGAATATTGCCAGGAGTAATATGGACGTCGGTAATAATGTTGTATTTAATATCTGTCGTGCGATGATCCAAATAGAAAAACCCCTCGGGTTTGTGTTCACGATACAAATAACCACTCTCTGGATCAGTATGACTGACTTTAATCTCTTTGGTTTTCTTCACCTCCTCCTTTTCCTTTAGAGGCTTTTTTCCGTGATCAGCCCGATCCTGTTCCACAGCTTCATTCAATTCTTCAATATAATCGGCCGTTTCGACGTGAACTTCTTTTCTGGAAAACTTCTTTTTATTGGCGTTTGCTTTTAAATGGGTTGAGTCCGTATAAAGCACGCGACCCGAAACCATTCGGTGGTTCATCGCTTGATGAACGATTTCATCAAAGACCTCCTGGAAGATATCAGTCTCATGAAATCTCATTCTGCGATTCCAGCTAATGGTGGAGTGGTGAGGCACCGAGTCTGTTAAATTTAAGCCAAGAAACCAACGATAAGCGACATTCGTTTGAATTTGGCGTTCTAATTCTCGCTCAGAACGGATGCCATAAATATAGCCAATGAACATCATTTTAAATAACACAAGAGGGTCTAGAGAGGGTCGGCCATTATCTTCACAATAGTAAGGACGGACTTTCTCGGGAATAAAGGAAAAGTCTATGTAGTGGTCAATTTTTCGAAGTAAGTGGTTTTCAGGGACGAGCTCTTCAATGGTCACCATTTCTAATTCGTTTTGTCGATTTTGTCTAGATTGGAACATTAAAATCACCGCCTAAATAGAATCTACCTATAGGATAACAAAAAAATGGATAATTGAGGGAAATGAGATAAAAAAAACAGGCTGTCGAGACTTTCTCGACAGCCTGAGAACAGATGAGTTATTTACTCATCTGTTCTTTTATTTGTTTTAAAATCTTCTTTTCTAATCTCGAAACTTGAACTTGAGAAATGCCAAGGCGTTCCGCTACTTCAGACTGGGTTTGATCTTTGTAGTATCTTAAATAAACGATTAACCTTTCTCTCGTATCAAGATACTGAAGTGCTTCCTTTAGAGCTAATTTATCAAACCAGGCGGTGTCCGTGTTATCAGCAATTTGATCTAAAAGTGTAATTGGATCTCCATCGTTTTCATAAACAGTTTCGTGTATGGAAGAAGGAGCTCGTACCGCTTCTTGAGCCAGAACAACCTCTTCTGGTGTGACCTCGATTCGTTCTGCAATTTCATTTACTGTTGGCGTTCTTCCAAGGGTTTTGGATAGCTCATCTTTTGCTTTCCGTACTTTATTTCCCGTTTCCTTAAGAGACCGACTCACTTTCACTGTCCCATCATCACGTATAAAACGCTGGATTTCTCCGATAATCATCGGTACTGCATATGTGGAGAATTTAACATCGTAACTTAAATCAAATTTATCAACAGATTTTAGCAGACCGATACACCCGATCTGAAAGAGATCATCCGCTTCATACCCTCTATTTAGAAATCGTTGTACAACTGACCAAACGAGACGCATATTCTTTTCTACAATAAGATCTCGCGCCGCCTGGTCTCCATCCTGGCTGTGTTTGATCAATTCCTTCACTTCATCAGGCTTTAGTTGCGACTGCTTCCCTTTTCTAACCTCCACGTCCATATGCAGGTCCCCTTAATTACATAACGCTTTATTTTTTGATAGGTACTTCATTAAGTGAATCGTTGTTCCCTGTCCACTAGCCGATTCAACTTTAACCTCATCCATAAAATTTTCCATAATTGTGAATCCCATACCTGATCTTTCTAATTCAGGCTTTGAGGTATATAGCGGCTGTCTTGCCTCCTCAAGGTCTAGAATACCAACACCATGATCACGAATCGTTAAATTAACCGTATCGTCATTTAACTCCACAGAAATATAAACCTTTTCTTCTCCGTTTTGCTCATATCCATGAATAATGGCATTCGTAACAGCCTCTGAAACAACGGTTTTGATCTCGGTTAATTCATCGACAGTAGGATCAAGCTGAGCAATAAAAGCAGCAACCGTTACACGAGCGAAAGATTCATTTTGACTAAGCGCAGAAAATTCTAATTCCATTCGATTTCTCATTATGCCACCCCCAAAGTTGCGAGAGCATGCTGTTCGTCAGCTTCTAGCCTCACGATTTTAAAGAGTCCAGACATTTCAAACAAACGCTTAACAGGGGGGGAAATCGAGCAGACAACCATTTCTCCACCAAAACTTTTCACTTTATTGTAACGGCCTAGAACAACACCAAGACCAGAACTATCCATAAAAGATAGTCCTTCGAGACTAAGTACAATATGCTCAATTTTACGTTCTTCAATAATCGTATCTACCCTGTCTCTTAGTTCTTCTGACGTATGATGATCCAACTCTCCATCAAGTCGAATCAAAAGAACGGGATGTCTCACTTCAAGATTGATCGAAAGACTCACGTAACATTCCTCCTCATGTTTGCTTGTGAGTTTTTTCTCTCTTTACAGGGTTAATTCCTTCTTCGTGACAAAACTAGTGTTGATTCGATGAAAGTGGTGATCACTTGACAGTTTGGGTAGGTGCTTTGGCGAACTGCGCCGCCGTTCGTTTCATCAGTTGCCACCAAGAAGCTTTGTTTATATTTTCCGCAGATATAACGGGGGAGGTTGCCGTCACATGACCATCAATTTTCACTGACAGCTCACCCACCTCATCCCCTTGCTTTACAGGCGTTTCAATATTCTTTTTGATTTTTATACTCGTTGTTATATCACCGTTTTCCTGGCCTTTTTTTAGTAAAACAGAGACACGCTCAGAAGTGACAACAGACATAGAAGACTGATCTCCTTTATTTACTTTCACTTCTGTGACAACGTTGTTACGATCGAATAGTTTTTGGGTTTTGTATTGAGAAAACGCATAATCAAACAGTTTTGTAATCTCAGCATTACGTACTTTTGGAGAAGGAGCACCCATGACGACGGCAACAACTCGCATGTCATCTCGCTTTGCTGTAGCAGTAAGACAATATTTTGCTTCACTTGTAAATCCAGTCTTTAAACCATCAACACCAGGATAAAATTTAACAAGTTTATTTGTGTTAACAAGCCAGAATTTTTTATCTGTATCCTGCCTTAAATAGTCTTCATACAAGCCAGTATATTTCGTAATCAATTCATATTTAAGGAGCTCTTTCGCCATTAATGCCATATCATTTGCTGTTGAATAATGATCTTCCGCAGGCAAACCAGTCGGATTAACAAAATGGGTATGACTAAGACCCATTGATTCCGCTTTGTCATTCATTAACTTAACAAATTCTTCTTCCGAACCAGCGATCGCTTCTGCCATTGCAACAGATGCATCATTACCAGAAGCGATTGCGATGCCTCTCAGCATATCGTTAACAGTCATTTCCTCTCCTGCTTCAAGGAAAATCTGCGAACCACCCATTGATGCAGCATATTCACTTGCTCTTACCTTCTGATCAAGGCTTATTTTGCCACTTTCTATCGCTTCCATAATTAAGATCATCGTCATGATTTTTGTCATACTCGCAGGAGGAAGCTTTTTATCACTATCTTTTTCAAACAATACTTCACCTGTATCTCGCTCAATCAGAATTGCAGAAGAAGAATTCTCTGCGATTTTTAGCTTTGCTTCTTCTGCATGGGTAAAAGAAGGAACAAGTAGGGTTCCTCCCAGCAAGAAGGCGAGCGCTGTTGCAACAACTTTCATTGGTGATCCCTCCATTCTTAGTATTACAAGGATTTCCAACATGTTGGAAAAATATACGAATTCTTGATCCTCCAAACGGATATCATCAATAAACGCAAAAAAAGAAGCCTCAAATTGAGACTCCTTCAAAGGATAACGAAGCATTATTTAGTTAATCACTTTATATATAAGTTGAGGTTTTTCAGTAGCTTGTTTAGAAACCGTGTACGCTTCATTAATCTTATTGATTGAGTTTTGAACGTCTTCTTCATCGCTGTGAAGAACAACAAGCGCTTCACCTTTGTCTACTTTGTCGCCAACTTTTTTCTTAAGTGTAATTCCTACACCATGGTTAATTTGATCGTCCTTGGTGGCTCTTCCTGCTCCAAGGTACATAGCTGCCACGCCAACGGATTCAGCATCAATTTCCGTAACATATCCGTCTTGCTGTGCCGTTACTTCAATATCATGTTTTGCTTGTGGCAATTTAGAAATGTCATCAATGACACTAACATCTCCACCTTGAGCTTGAACGAGCGTTCTAAATGATTCAAACGCCTTCCCATTTTGTAAATTTTCTTCAAGGGTTTTATATGCTGTATCAAAATCATCAAATGCTCCAGCAATAACTGTCATATGAGAAGCGAGTTCGAGTGATAGAAGACGGAGATCCTCAATATTCTCTCCTTGAAGAACCTGACAGGCTTCACGTACTTCATTCGCATTCCCTACTTCAAAACCAAGCGGTTGACTCATGTCGCTAATCACCGCTACTGTGTTTCTACCGAGGTTGTTTCCGATATTAACCATTTCTCTAGCAAGCGCTTCAGAATCTTCTAGTTTCTTCATAAATGCACCAGAGCCAGTCTTCACATCAAGAACGATTCCATCTGCTCCAGAAGCTAGCTTTTTACTCATGATTGAGCCTGCGATTAGAGGAATCGAATCAACAGTCGCTGTCACATCGCGCAATGCATACAATTTTTTGTCAGCAGGAGCAAGATTGCCCGTTTGTCCTGCTACAGATAGTTTATGTGTATTGACATTATTAACAAACTCTTCCTTTGTCATTTCAATATGGAAGCCTTTAATTGACTCAAGCTTGTCTAGTGTACCACCAGTGTGCCCTAAACCTCTCCCAGACATTTTAGCAACCGGGACACCAACAGACGCTACCAGTGGACCAACAATAAATGTTGTCTTGTCACCTACGCCACCTGTAGAATGCTTGTCCACTTTATGTCCTTTAATAGCAGACAAATCAATCGTTTCACCTGAATTCACCATAGCTTGAGTAAGCATCGCTGTTTCATTTGACTTCATTCCATTGAAATAAATTGCCATCATTAATGCCGATGCCTGGTAATCAGGAATGTCGCCTTTGGTATATCCATCAATAAAGAAATTGATTTCTTCTTTCGTCAATTCTTTTCCATTTCGTTTTTTCTGTATTACGTCTACCATTCTCATTGAATCGCTCTCCCTTCTAACTCAACCCATTTTACTTACAATTGTTTTCACTAATAGCAAGAAGTTAGCCTTCACCTTCTCCGTTGTTTCAATCACTTCGTCATGATGAAGTGGCTGATCGAGGATTCCAGCTGCCATATTTGAAATACAAGAGATTCCAAGTACATCCATGCCTGCATGTCTTGCAACAATAACTTCTGGTACAGTCGACATACCTACTGCATCGCCACCCAATGTCCGCAGCATGCGAACCTCTGCTGGCGTCTCATAAGTTGGTCCGGTATTTCCGACATAAACGCCAGATTGAAGCTTCATCCCAAGCTCTTTCGCTGTATCTTGCGCTAAATGTTGCAGCTCTAGCGAATATGCTGTAGACATATCCGGAAAACGAGGGCCAAATTCGTTGCTATTTGGTCCAATTAACGGATTCGTCCCAAAATTGTTAATATGATCAGCGATCACCATTAAATCACCAGGTTGGAACTCTTCATTTATTCCACCTGCTGCATTCGTTACAATCATATGATGAATCCCAAGTTCTTTCATCACTCGAACAGGAAATGTTACTTTGTCCATTGAATATCCTTCGTAGAAATGAAAACGCCCCTGCATAGCTGCCACTGTTTTACCATTTAATGTACCAAATACAAATTGTCCCGCATGCCCTTCTACTGTTGAAACAGGGAAATTCGGAATATCACTATATGAAATTTGGACAGGATTTTCAATTTCTTCAGCAAGGACACCTAATCCAGAGCCTAAGATAAGACCGATTTCTGGATGAAATTCCCCTACTTGATCTTGTATATATGATGATGCATCTTGTATTTCTTGTTTAATCGTCATTTTTGTTCCTCCTCTTGATTCTCAAAGCTTCTCAAGAAAGCTAGTCCCGTGTTCTGGTAACGTTACCTCAAAATTATCCGCAATCGTTGCTCCAACATCTGCGAACGTTTGACGGATACCAAGATCAACTGCTTCTTTAATCCCTTTATGATAAGCCAGTAATGGGACATATTCACGAGTGTGGTCTGTTCCATGATGGATTGGGTCATTCCCATGATCTGCCGTAATTAGTAGCAAATCATCATCTTCCATACGTTCAAGAACTTCTGTCAGTCTCTCGTCATACTCTTCTAGCGCTTCACCATAACCCTGTGGATCTCTTCTGTGTCCGAATAGTGCATCAAAGTCAACAAGGTTAAGGAAACTAATTCCTTCAAATTCCATTTGTTGTGTTTCAATAAGTTTATCCATGCCATCCATATTAGACTTTGTACGAAGCGACTTCGTAACACCTTCTTCATCATAAATATCAGAAATTTTTCCGATTGCAATGACATCTTTCCCATTGTCCTCTAGCTCATTCATTACTGTATGTCCAAAAGGTTTTAGTGCATAGTCATGGCGATTGGACGTCCGTTTAAAATCGCCTGCTTCACCGATGAAGGGCCGTGCAATGACTCTTCCTACCATATATTCTTCTGCTTTCGTCATTTCTCTTGCAATCTCACAAATGTGATAAAGTTCATCAAGTGGTACAACTTCTTCGTGTGCAGCAATTTGCAAAACAGAATCTGCTGAAGTATAAACAATAAGGGCGCCTGTTTTAACATGCTCTTCACCAAGTTCGACTAGAATTTCAGTACCGGAAGCAGGTTTATTTCCAATAACCTTTCTTCCAGTCCTATTTTCAAGTTCCGATATGAGCTTATCAGGAAAACCGTCTGGGAACGTTCGAAACGGCTGCTCAATATGGAGGCCCATGATCTCCCAGTGTCCAGTCATCGTATCTTTACCGTTCGAGGCCTCCATCATTTTAGTATAATGTGCCATAGGCTTCTCAACGCTCGAGACGCCATTAAGTTCACGAATATTACCAAGACCTAACTTTTCCATATTCGGCATCTTGAGGCCATTCATATGGTCGGCAATATGCCCCAATGTATCTGCACCTAAATCATCATATTGTTCAGCATCCGGCGCTTCACCGATTCCTACTGAATCCATTACAACTAAAAATACTCTTTTAAAACGTTTAGTCATGTTTGTCCTCCTCGTTCATTATCCATTCAAAATTATTATTCCCTTGAAAAAAACAAAAAACACATATGTGAATGCGTTTACGGAAGCAGATAAAAGAAAAAATCTGGCCAAAGACCAGACCTCTTTCTGAAGAGTGCCTTTATTAGGCTCTAGGATGATAAGTGGAATAAATATCCTTTAGCCTCGCTTTAGTCACATGTGTATAAATCTGTGTTGTAGAAATATCGGCATGTCCAAGAAGCTCCTGTACCGCTCTCAAATCAGCGCCATTTTCTAATAAATGGGTTGCAAATGAATGTCTTAACGTATGTGGCGTAAGAGGCTTAAGAATGTTTGCTTTTACTGCAAGCTTCTTAAGAATTTTCCAGAACCCTTGTCTTGATAAGCTTTCACCACGATGGTTCAAAAACAGCATATCCGTTCGATTCTTTTTCATTAATTGCCCCCTACCTTCATCAAGATAGGTCGTGAGAGCATCTCTTGCCATTTTACCTAGCGGAACGATTCTTTCTTTATTTCCCTTACCTATTGTTCGAATAAATCCCATCGTTAAATGGATATCTTCCATTTTCAATTCAATTAATTCACTAACGCGTAAACCCGTCGCATATAACACCTCTAGCATGGCGCGATCACGTTTACCAAAGGGGGTAGAATAATCTGGGGCTTCCAATAATTGCTCAACTTCTGCTGTTGATAGGATTTTAGGTAGCTTCCGCTCTGTTTTGGGAGTTTCGATATGTACAGAAGGATCCTGTTCAGCAGCCTTCTCACGAAGTAAAAACTGATGAAATGCTCGTATGGATGCAATATTACGAGCTATTGTAGTGGATGCTTTCCCACTGTCTCTAAGAGCATAGAGATAGTTTACAATATGCATGCGCCGAACATCATTCAATGAAGATATATTCTCATATTCATTTAAATGTTTTAAATATTGAGCGAGATCTCGCCTGTATGCATCGAGCGTATTTTTGGACAGGCTTCGCTCAACGATTAAATAATGCAAAAAATCCTGTACCTGATCTTTCATTGCAAACGCTCCCTTATTCACCTGTCTGGTAAAACAAATTGAGCCTTTCAAGGAAAGTGAGCTGAGTATCCGATTCCATTTGAACGACTTTCACCGCTTTTCCTTGTGGCACATCATAGCGATGGTAATTCTGGTATTCTTGATTTACCCAGAGAATGCCAAAGTAAAATAGTAAAGTACATCCAGTAAAAAGCAAGAAAACTTTCATTGTATCTAAAACAACCAATAGACCCTGTTTCAATCTAACGCACCTCCATCTCTAGTAAAAGGTATGCCAGAGATGGAGTTTTTTATACATCGTTAGGAATTGTAGGGTCACAAAAATTGTTTTAACTATTAACTATGATTAACAGCTTGTTCTGACTGTTCTTTATCTTCCTGCTTTTGACAGCGATAACAGATTCCATGAAACGTTAGACGATGATCTTTGATTTTAAAGTTCCAATCGTTTTCAACTACTTTTTCTACATCTCCAAGCAAATCTTCCTGAATTTCATCTACTGCACCACACTCAATACAAACCAGGTGATGATGAAAATGGGCAGCACCCTCTTGTCTTAGATCAAACCTTGACACACCATCGCCAAAATTGATTTTATCAACGATTTTCAATTCAGCTAGTAGCTCAAGTGTACGATAAACCGTTGCTAGGCCAATTTCAGGAGATTTCTCTTTAACGAGTAAATACACATCTTCAGCACTTAAATGGTCTTCTTCGTTCTCAAGAAGGACCCGTACGGTTGCTTCCCGTTGAGGTGTTAGCTTATAGCTTTGAGAATGAAGATGTTTCTTAATTCGATCGATTCTGCTTTCCATGTCCCATTTCCCTCCCTCGATCGATGCCATTTTCATTATAAGCAGTAGGCAAAACGGTGTCAAATTAAAATCATTATCAACCCGAAATTGTAATTATTATCATCTGATATTTATTTCAATATTATTTTATATCTACAACTGCTTTTATTAATCCAGGTGACAAATAGGCTTCAAACCACGCTGCAACACATAAGATCACCAAAGCACACAAAATAAGAGCCGAAAACCTCATGAATGGTGGGAAGATTGGTTCTGACCTTCTTTTCATAACTAATTGTTTCATTAGCCTAAGTGAAAATGTTAAAGAAGCGGTAGCTACCACAATCATTACCGGAACGGCTAGGATGTTTTGTGGAAATACAGAAACGAATGCCAACAAAAAGCCTTTCCAACTCATTTGGTTAACTAGAAACCCTACAGTAAACCCTACTACAATTCCTTTTAGAAAAAGCATCACTAACACAATAGGGAGACCGATAATTGTAAGACCAAGAAGCCACATCAAACCGATATACTTCGCATAGTGTGTTAAACTTTGCTGAAACATTTCAGAAGATGATGCAAATTGGCCATCGGATACCTGTCCAAAAAAACGACTTAAATAAACCGCAAGATCTTCTTTTTGAGTAAAACTTAAACTATTTACGATAACAGCTCCAAATACAATTCCCATCAGAAACAAAACCGCAATAAATGTGTAGAGAGATAACTGATCTGATAGATGAGCGGATATCATTTGCTTTAGACGTCTACTACGATTCATACGTCTTCCCCCTTCATACCACCTTTGGTAAAGTCTATGAAAAGGGAGTGAAACGTATGACTAATCGATAGATTATCTCTTCTGCTTGATGACCTTTCCGTATGTCCCACCACCGCCTTGTTTTAATGCAAGTTCTCCACTTCGTGAAAGGGCAATTAGATGAGCGAGTGATTCACCTACTACATTAGCCAAATCACTTTCGCTAACGGCGTGGAGAATGTTCATTTCGGTTCCAAAAACAGCTAAAAGCCGTTCGAATGTTTTCGGACCAAGTCCTGGAAGAAAATCTAAGGGAACATGGTGAATATAAGGCGGGCGTATAGGATGAGTGGAAGCTGAACTTAATTCTTGAATTCGATTCAATACTCCTTTCACTATTTTATGACTACCACAAACTTCGCAATGCGTTTGAAGTACAGGGGTGTGACATTGAGCACAACTAGTTCTATAATATTTACCTAACTTTGGGCTTAAGCCGAAATTCGCTTTAATCCCCCGGCCTTCAACCCCTTTTAAAGCCTTCGACCATTCTGTAAATGAAGCCTCTCTTACAGATAACAGTTGATATTCCCTAGCCATTTTTTGTATGGAGTGCGCATCGGAATTAGTTAAATAAGGGAAAGTATGAAGCTCCTGGATCTGGTCTGCCATTTGCGTATCTGACGAAAGTCCTAGTTCAATTCCGTCTATTTTATTAAGATCCAGCACTTCACTTATTGACCGATTAACCCCTTTACCATAAAGACTTTTAAATGGCGTAAATACATGAGCAGGTATGAATAAACCAGCAAGTTCCCTTGTTTTCTCTTGAATAACTTCAGCCTTTTCATAGATCCGCTGTGAGCTAAGCGAGACGTTTTTCATGCGAGAATTAAGCCACTCTGAAAAATGTTTCATTTTTGATAAATTCGGCAAATACACTAATACGTGAATGGGACCGTGGCAGTTTTCATCATAGATTTCAATCTCGGTTCCTAAAATGAGCGTAAGTGACCCGAAGCGAATGCCACCATCTTTTAATTCATACCCTTGACCTCTAAAAATGTATTCTTCCAACTCTGCCATTACTTCAGGAACATGACAATCAATGACACCAATCATATCAAGACCTTTTCTCGATCTCGCTTCTTTTAAGATTGCAGATAGGGTTAAAGACTTTGCTCCTGTTATTTTCACTGCTTTATTGGTCCTTGTCCTCCCAATATGAATATGGAAGTCTGCATAACATGACTTCATTTCATCAGCTTCATTTTTAAATACATGATCGCATATGCCGTTTTTGCGTCATGAATCTCCTGGCTATCTAGCATTTCTTCCATTTCTTCTATTGATAAATGAAGCAGATCAAGAAATTCATCTTCATCAGCGGACTGTTCTCCCTTTTTCGTTAATCCTTTGGCAACATATAAATGGACAAGCTCATTAGCAAAGCCCGGAGATGTATAGAACGAAATCACTTTTTCAAGTTTTTCACACGTATAACCGGTTTCTTCTTCTAGTTCACGCACAGCAGTTAATTCAGGTTCTTCACCTTGCTCAAGTTTACCTGCTGGTATTTCTACAATCGCTTTGCCAAGCGCTTTACGATATTGCCTAACCGCGAGTATTTTATCATCAGGTGTTTGAGCAATAATCGCAACTGCACCGGGATGATCAATTAATTCTCGCTTGCTTTGTTTACCATTCGGTAACTGCACATCCTCTACTCTAACGTCAATAATACGACCTTCATAAATCGTTTCTGAATGCAAGGTCTTTTCATATAAATGGTCCATTGCTTCATCATCTCCTGGTTCTAAAAATTATAATCGATACATAAAGTCTATCACATGAGACAAATAATAGGGAAAGATAGCACCGTATCGAACTATTTAGGAGGTCTTGATTATGAAAGTTTATATTCAGCCGAATGGAATTACGATGGTTGGAAAACCAAAGCAAATTCAATTAATGATCAGACACTATATGAATCATTATGAAACAATTGAAGAATGGATCAACGCCCCTGCAGTTCGTACAAAATCGCACTTGAGATTAATTCAATAAACAAGAAACGCTGCCAGATATTGTGGCAGCGTTTCTGCTTTAACGAATTTCGGTTTTGAAGATGTTTTTCATTTGCTGTAAAAAAACATCATGGTGTTCAGAGAATGTAGCCATACAATTACTTTGAGCAACGGTATGAAACCCTCTTGCATAGGCACCATACGCGGTTAAAAAATCACATATATCAGTACATACGCCTGAGAGATGAACGGTGTCTATGTTTTTACTCTTCAATATTTCTTCCAGGTTTGTGTTATAAAAAGCGTCATATTCTGGTTTAGGTAGATAGGTTACTTGTGCAAGATTTTGATTCGCTTCAAACCAAGTTTTCAATTCCCCATATAAGTCTTGGCCCCAGGATCCGATAACATTATGTACGGGCCAAATCTTAAAGTGCTCATCATTTTCTTGATGGGCATCCATACATATGACAATTTCTTTTTCTTCTTCAAGAAACTCGTTTGCGAGCGTGATAATATTTGGAACAATCTGCTGTCCTACTTTTCCTGAAGTAAGTCCACCTTGATCGTGAATAAAGTCATTGCTCATATCAATAATTAATAACGCTTCTTTCATCATTCTCCCCTCCTAGTGCCTTTACTATAGCAGGTGTTTTTCCATGTGACAAGACACCAATAACCAGCATATCATTGGCGTGAAATCGCTTATAACGGTACACTTAAAATAGAATTAATATTGGGAGGTATGCTTCGTTATGAAAACCAATCAAATTGGCAATTCAAAGCTGCATGTTAGTGAAATCGGACTAGGAACCATGTCACTAGGAACCGATCGAGCGAAAGCTGTCTCACTCATTCATGAGGCGATCGATAACGGCGTTACATTTATTGATACAGCAGATTTGTATGACTTCGGTTTAAATGAAGAAATCGTTGGAGAGGCATTGCGTGATCGAAGAGATTCAGTTGTTCTTGCAACCAAGGCAGGGAATCATTTCGAAGAAGGGAAAGAGGGATGGTACTGGGACCCTTCTAAAAAGCATATTAAGGGAGCCTTAAAAGACAGTTTGAGACGTTTGAAAACAGATCATATTGACCTTTTCCAACTACATGGTGGTACGATTGAAGATCCGATTGATGAAACGATCGAGGCTTTCGAGGAATTAAAATCTGAAGGCCTCATTATTGAATATGGGATTTCTAGCATTCGACCAAATGTGATTCGTGAATTTATAAAGAAATCTTCTATCGCTTCAGTCATGATGCAATATAGTATACTTGATCGTCGGCCTGAAGAAGAAATGCTAGATTTATTGCATAACAATAACATTAGTGTCATTGCTAGAGGTCCTCTCGCTAAAGGAATGTTAACAGATCGATACGATGAAAAAATTAAAGAAGATGGTTTTCTCGACTATTCTAAATTTGATGTTCATGAAACGGTTAAACAGCTGAATGAGATAAAAGGGGACAAGCGCAATATGACTCAGACGGCACTTAAATATGCACTTGCTCACCCCGCTGTAGCCACCGTTATTCCCGGAGCTAGTCGAAGTGAACAACTTCTTGCAAACATTACCGCACAGAATGCTCCAGACTTAACACCCGATGAAGTACAAAAGATTCGTGACGTTTCGAAAAAAAATGTATATGATAAGCACCGTTAAATTTAATATAGCGCAGTCATTTGACTGCGCTATTTCCTTTTCGACTCAAAATTAAAATCTAAAAGGCGTCTAATATGGGATTATTTATGATTAGTTCTGATTCTGTTGACTCTTGAATTTGCTCAATACTATAGCCAGCTGCCACTTCTTTTAATACAAGTCCTTCAACTGTAATATCAAGAACAGCTCGCTCCGTAATAATGCGATTGACAACACCTTTCCCTGTTAGAGGGAGGCTACATGAGTTTAGAATTTTAGGTTCTCCATTTTTGTTAACGTGGTCCATGATCACCACAATCCGTTTTGCTCCATGAACGAGATCCATTGCTCCTCCCATTCCTTTAATCATCTTTCCAGGTATCATCCAATTCGCAAGATCGCCATTCTTCGAAACTTCCATTCCACCTAAAATGGCCACGTCAATATGTCCTCCTCGAATCATTGCAAATGACTCAGCACTATCAAAATAAGCGGCTCCTTGCATTGCTGTAACCGTTTCTTTTCCTGCATTAATTAAGTCAGGATCAACCTCGCCTTCACTTGGATAAGGTCCAATACCTAGAAGGCCATTTTCCGATTGAAGAACGATCTTTTTACCATCTGGAATGTAATTAGCTACCATTGTCGGCATTCCAATTCCCAGATTTACGTAAGAGCCGTCCAGGATTTCTTTTTCAGCACGTCTTGCAATCTTTTCACGAACTGCTGCTTTATCTACTTTAACCATCATTAGCCTCCTATCGCGTCGTTAATCGCTCAATCTTCTTTTGCTGCTCACCAACAATAACCTTCTGTACATAAATGCTCGGAGTATGAATAGAATCTGGATTTAACTCTCCAATCCCCACTAATTCTTCTACTTCTGCAACCGTTACTTTTCCTGCGGCTGCAACCATTGGGTTAAAGTTGCGTGCCGTTTTGTTGTAGACTAAATTCCCCATTACATCTCCTTTGAGTGCTCGAACAAAGGAAAAATCAGCTTGTATCGCTTCTTCAAGTAAGTATTCTTTTCCATTAAATGTTTTTACTTCCTTTCCTTCAGCAATTGGCGTTCCGACTCCGGCTGGAGTATAGAAGGCCGGAATTCCTGCCCCCCCAGCTCTAATTCGTTCTGCCAGTGTTCCTTGTGGAATGAGCTCCACTTCTAATTCTCCTGAAAGCACCTGTCTTTCAAACTCTTTGTTTTCACCAACGTAAGATCCAATCATTTTTTTTATCTGTTTATTTTTAAGAAGCAACCCGAGACCCCAGTCATCAACTCCACAGTTGTTTGATATGACTGTTAAGTCCTTCGTTCCTCTCTCTTTTAATGCAAGAATTAAATTCTCTGGAATACCTACTAAGCCAAACCCGCCAACAAGAATCGTTGCCCCGTCCTGAACATCTTGAACTGCTTCTTGAAATGTATCAAGTATTGGTTTCATTTACTTTTACCTCCTGCCATTTTAAGTTCGTTCAACAATTGTTGCTACTCCCTGTCCTCCACCAATACAAAGCGTAGCTAGACCATAGCGCTCATTTCTACGTTTCATTTCATGTAGTAGAGTTACTAGAATTCGAGTGCCACTTGCGCCAATCGGATGACCAAGTGCAATAGCCCCACCGTTTACGTTTAAGATTTCTTTATTAAAATCAAGATCTCTTCCAACGGCAAGAGACTGTGCAGCAAAAGCCTCATTTGCTTCTACAAGATTCATTTGTTTCATTGAAAGCCCCGCACGTTCAAGTGCTTTCTTCGTAGCAGGAACTGGACCTAGCCCCATAACGCTCGGATCTACTCCACCGCTTGCATTCGAGCGAATAACAGCAAGGTATTCTATTCCAAGTTCCTCTGCCTTCTCTTTACTCATTAAAACAACAGCGGCTGCGCCGTCGTTAATTCCAGAAGCGTTTCCTGCCGTAACCCCACCGTCTTTCTTAAAAGCTGGGCGTAACTTTGCAAGTTTATCAGCCGTCGTTCCTGGTTTAACGTATTCATCAGTATCAAATAATAGAGGTTCACCTTTTCGTTGCGGAATAGAAACAGGTAGAATCTCTTCCTTAAATCGTCCCTCTTCAATAGCAGCCTGTGCTTTTTGTTGACTCCAGGCAGCAAATTCATCCATCTCTTCTCTTGTTAGATGATAATGATCACAAAGATTCTCAGCAGTAACACCCATATGATAATCGTTAAATGCGCACCACAATCCATCTTGAATCATGCTATCCACCATCTTTTGGTCACCCATTCGTAAGCCTTCTCGGGCTCCGTTTAATAAATAAGGCGCCTGACTCATGTTCTCCATCCCACCGGCGACAACAATATCTTGATCGCCAAGCATAATAGATTGAGCTCCTAGATGAACGGTTTTCAATCCTGAACCACATACTTTATTGATTGTCATCGCAGGAGTTGATACTGGGATTCCCGCTTTAATCGCAGCCTGACGAGCAGGATTTTGTCCGAGACCCGCTTGAAGAACGTTTCCCATAATGACTTCTTCCACCTGATCTATCGATAAGCCAGCTTTTTTAATCGCTCCCTTAATGACCGCGGCCCCAAGTTCTGTAGCCGATATAGATTTTAGTGAACCATTAAATGAACCTACCGGCGTTCTGATAGCGCTTACAATTACAACATCTCGACTCATTTCGATTTCCTCCTTATGTATCTATGACTCTCTTCTACATAATTCTTACTTTATTCAAAAAAATCCTTCCTCCAAGTAAGAATTTCCATTATTCAAACGATTCTCTTGCCAGACTCTATTTCCTTTGTTTTAATTAAAGATAGCGCTTACAAAGAAGGGTGATGAATGTTTTGCTACCACAACACGCTACAATCATAGAAGTAGGTCCAAGAGATGGGCTTCAAAATGAACAGAACCAGATCAAAACAAATGATAAAATCCGTTTTATTAAAGCTCTAAAAGTGGCAGGAATGAAAGAAATAGAGATTACTTCATTTGTCTCACCCAAATGGGTTCCCCAAATGAAAGATGCCAGTGAAATAGTTAAAACGTGCCTTGATGATACTCGGAACTTTGTCTTAGCTCCTAACCGTAAAGGGATAGAGAGAATTAAAGAAACGAACGTGAAAGCCATAGCACTTTTTGCTGGTGTTAGTAACTCCTTTAATCAAAAGAATAGCAATAAAGGGACAAAGGAGCTTCTTCATGAGCTCCTACCTTTAGTCGAAGAATTAAAAGCGGATGGTTACTTCGTTCGAGCCTGTATTTCCACTGCTTTCTATTGCCCATATGAAGGGAAAATAGACGGTAATGATACAATTGACGTTTGTCATCAATTCGTTAATGCAGGTGTAGATGAATTAAGCGTAGCAGATACTATTGGAATGGCCACTCCAGAGGAAGCGCACAACCTTTTTAGCCAACTTGTAAAGGAGTTTCCAACTACATTGTTAACAGCGCATTTCCATGATACTCGTGGAATGGCCCTTGCTAACATCTATGCATGCCTCCAAGCTGGAATTTCAAGATTTGATACATCAGCTGGTGGACTAGGCGGCTGCCCTTTCGCCAAAGGAGCGACAGGCAACGTGGCCACAGAAAGTGTGGTTTATATGTTGGAGCGAATGGGGATCGAAACAGGTATTAATCTAGAAAAACTAATGGGAGCAATAGATGAGATTGAGCCTCACCTATCAAGACCTATCCTAACACCTTATCGAACGTTATATAAAAAAGAAAAAGAAACTTCTAAGGTAGACATATAAATATTATGGTAAACTAATAAAATAAGCACACATTAGTGTGCTTATTTCATCCTTTTACAATAGTTAAAATAATACTATAGATTAAAGCTAGTACTAGTCCACCAATAACCGTAATTCGATCCATCTTTTGACCTTTAAATAAATTTAGAACTCCCTTTACGACCATAAATACTACGAAAAAAATAATAAAATACATCAAAAACGTCACTCTAGTAAATCCCCCTAATCGTTATCCTTTGTTAATATATCGCATTCTCGGGTTAATGATTTCACTATCACTTTTAAGCATAAAACACTGGTGCTTCGGTAGGAAATCAATTTTCATTTCTTTATCAAAAAACACTTTATATTGTTTCTGAATCAATACAGGTCTGAAATTTGACTCAAGCGTCATATTAAAATCACCCTGAGCGGAATCATTTACTAATTGCGTAACGCCGTTCACTACACACCCGCAATCTTCGATGTCATAATGTAACTTCATATAACCCTCAGAATCATGTTCTAATTTCTCGATCGCTTGATCTGTGAATGTCACTCTCATGTTATCTCTCCTCTCAACTATCTTCTATAATAACGTCTATAAACTCAATAGCCCAGTCACACCACTCAATCCAGGTTTTCATCTGACGCCTACCGTACTCAAGAGTTAAATATTCCCCTAGACGTTCTTTTTTAATTTGTTTATCAACTGTATTTTCTTCTTTCCATTGATTCATGTGATCAAGTACCATTTGATGATGGTCTTTACTTTCTTTAAGAAATTGAATGGCTTCACCTTTAGGAATGAGATGAAATAATGAAACACGCATGAGTTGTTCATTTTTCATTTTCGGTGGATCCACCGTGTGGTGAGCAAGCCACTCAATAAGAAGGCGGTATCCTTTTTCTTCAATAGAATAAATTTTTTTATCTGGTAGATCAACTTGTGGAACAATTTCAAAGCTTACTAAGTTTTCTTTTTCCATTTTACCAAGTTCACGATAAATTTGAGTGTGATGAGCAGACCAGAAATGAATCATAGTCTCTTTAAATTGTTGGGTTAATTCATACCCAGTGGATGGTTTCTTTGTAAGCAAACCAAGAAGAGCATATCGTAATGCCATAACATCATTTCCTTTTCAGCAATTTGCTTCTTCTCCATTATAAACATCTTTACAATATCTTTGCACATTTGAGGTTGCAAATCCACATTTGACAATTATTTCGAATTTCATTTTATCAGAAATGATAAGAGAACGCCCCCTGGATAATATGCTCATACATTGCTAAGATGAAATTTGATAAAGTCCTGGACAAATCAAAAAAGCAGGCTGTCTAATTTCGACTACCTGCTTTTTCGATGGTTTAAACTATTCTTTCGTATTGATATTTAGTAATCCTTCCGCTGTTTTACGTGTCTCGTTGCCAAAAGAATCTTTCACTTTCACTTCGATCTCAGCACCTTCAGCCACCACATTCGAAGTAGCTGTCCAGTAACCGACATAATGCCCTTCTGATACTTCCATCATTGGAAATTCAGTCATACTTGAAGGCATCATCGTTGGATTCACTAGCGGCATACGAATTGAGAAAGTAGCCTTTATTCCTGGAGCGCTATCGAATTCAATTTTGACTGATTCTCCCGCTTGAAGATCTTTATTTTGATCTGGTTTTAATTGATTAATGACCAATTCTTCTTGCTGGGAATAAACGTTGATCGACTTTTTCGTTTTATTTCCTGCTTTGTCTTTCGCCACTACTTTTATAATGTTCTCACCTTGATCGAGCAGCATCCGATGTGAAAATGTACCATCTTCTACTTTCGCTTTCGTTCCGTTAACCTTTACCCAAGCAAGATTTTCATCATGAACGTCACCTTTAACTGTTACGGATCCTTTATTTGTTTTCCAGTCATCTTTAGGAGATGTGATCGTTAATTCCGGTTTCGTTTGATCTAAAGTAACCATTACAGCATCAGATTCTTCCGTCATCCCACGATCAGTTGATGCGCGAGCTGTTAACTGATTTTCACCATCGCTCAATTGGATTTCTGTTGTGAAATGACCTTCTTCATTAGAAGTTGTGACAGCTTCTTCTTCGCCATTTTTCATAATATGAACGTCTGTCATTGGTGCGGTTTCACCGTCAACTTCAATGCTATTCTTGTTTGTATACGATCCGTCTTTTGGAGATGTAATCATTGGTGCTGTTAGTTCATAATCAACGATTGCACGGATCATATAGTTCCCTTCTTCTTCAGGAGCCTTCGACCATGCGCCGCTAACATATTGCCAGCTTCGGTCGACATATTCTCCGTCTTCATCTGTTGCAAGACCAGGAGCATTTGGATTAGCATCCGCTTGAATATAAGTGATATAAAAATCACCTTCTACGATCACTCCTTGATCAGACAGATCAACCATCGTCCATTCGCCATTTCGGAGTGCAGTCGCGTCAATTGGACCAGCGAGTTTCTTACCTGGTGCTCCATCCGGACCTGATGCATCATGAATTTCTACTTTAAAATTTGTGCCGCCTGGATTTGGCCATTCCGTATTCCAGAATCTAAATAACCCTCCAGTTACAAGAGCGCGTTCCTGACCTTCTGCAAGCGACATTTTCACAGCCCAACCGTTCCCAGCATCATAGAACGCTCTTGCGTTCTCAGCAGTACCATCGTCATACCCGATTTCCCCTGCATATCCGATGAATGGGGAAAGAGCAGCATTCTGTACAACTGTCTCGCTCGCTTCCACAGTGACGTTAAATGTTTCGCTATAGTAACCGGCCGCAAGAACTTTTAACGTATACTCCCCTTCATAACCTGTTACTGAATAATGTCCTTCTTCATCCGTTTGCACAGGTGCTATAGCAGCATCTTCTACTAATAAAACAGTTGCATCTTGGATCGGCTCTCCTGTTTCACTATTCGTGACTGTTCCTTTGATTTCTCCCTCTGGTATCGCTTCTAATGTGAAGTCAGCTTCTGTCACTTCATCATCTACGATCGTCACTTCCTGAGTCTCTGACTGGTAGCCATATGCTTCTGCAATAGCTGTGTAGTCCCCTGCTGCATGAGTCATGGAATAGCTTCCATCTTCCAAGTTCGTTGTTGCCGAGCGCCCTGTCTCAAGAATAGACACTTCTGCTTGAAGCGGCAGAGCTTGAGGTGTAGGTGATGGTTTCTCTTGAACTGGATTTATAACAAGCTTTGAAGGTTTTAACTTGTCTGGATTGACTTTTTCTTTCGCTTTGACACTAGCAGATTTTTCATCAGGCTGAATAGAAACTTTCGAGCTCTTTTTCTTAGCGGCGACTTCCATCGGCTCTGCTGATAAACTTACATCGTCAATATACCAGCCCTGCTTCATCACACTACCATCCGTCTCCACGTGAAAAGCTAAATAAATTCGCTGATTTTCATAGGCTGATAGATCAACCTCTTCACTCACCCATTCATCAGAAAGATTATTATACTCCGCAAGAGCTTCCCAATTTTCCTGATCGGTTGAAACGAAGAGATGTCCATAATCATAGTTTCTTTCAAGTTCATACCATTGATTGAATTGAAGATAAGCTTCACCTTCTGGTAAATCGATCGGAGGCATCATCAGCGTCATGTTAGCACTGTTGTCATATGCTCCATCAAGGTTGGTTCCATAAACCTTTTCACCAGAGTAAGCTTCAGGACCAACCGTTGGCGTCCCCCACTCCCATGAATTATTTTCTCCCCAGCTCATCCATCCAGCTGGCTCTGATTCAAAGTCTGTTTCGTAACCTGTTGAGATACCAGGGATAATTTCTACCTGATATTCGTCCGTTGTGACAACATGTCCGCCATAGTCTTCGATTTTAAACCTATAACTAACGGAAGGTTCACTGACGGCGTCACCCGGAATAATAGCTTGATAGGATCCAGAAAGATAGTTCCCATCAACTCTTGTTGCTTCAGTTGACGTCCACTCTCCGTTATGAGCATATTCAAGCTCTACACTCGTTACGCTCACATTATCAGTTGCTGTGATGGTAAGAGGAAGGTCCATCTGAGCATAGGCATCTGAAGGAGCATCGTGTTGATACGTGGGCTCTTCTTCATCGCTTCCTTCTTTCATCACATCACCTTCTAATGTACCGAGCCCACTCATAACAGAAGAAACGGCGTCAAATGCATTCACTAATCCATAACCGTAACCATTATTCGGAGAATCTGGGAATTCATCGTCTGTAAGTGGTGTGACGGTGTTTAAAAAGATGTCTTCTATTTCATCAACCGTCAATGATGGATCTGCTTGACGAAGGAGAGCCGCGATCGCTGATACGTGGGGACCAGCCATCGACGTACCATTCCACCCTCCTTCATAGCTACTCCCTGGTACCGCAGAACGGATATTAACTCCAGGAGCTGAAACGTCAGGTTTTATTTCATCATATGGGGATGGTCCCTGTAGAGAGAAACTCCCAAGAGCATCATTGATATCTGTAGCTCCCGTAGCAAATGACTCAGGATAATTTGCTGGTGTTGCGATTGACTCTGGACCTCCGGGATTAAATAGTGTTGTATTACCAGCAGAAAATTCTGGGAATATATCTGCATTTCGCCAGTTTTGAACCATTGGGCGATACCATTCGTCAAGCCCAGGTCCGCCTCCCCAAGAATTGTTCACGACATCAGGAGCCTTCTCAGGGTGTGGATTGCCTTCAGCATCCTTTGGAGCAATAATCCATTCTCCTGCTTCAAGAAGATCGATATCCGTTCCACCATCTTCGCTAAAAGCTTTTACCGCTATCCATTTTGCCCCAGGAGCGACGCCAATCTCGTTCGAACCATCCGGTTCAGCGCCAACCATTGTTCCCATTGTATGAGTCCCATGTGCGAGATCATCATATGGGGCGGCTTCTCCGCTTACAGAATCAAACCAGTTAAATTCATGATCCACCTCTTCAGAACTATAGCCTCGATACTGTTCCATAAGAGCTGGATGGTCCCATTGAACACCGGTATCAATGTTAGCGATCACAGTCCCTGCCCCATCAATTCCCATATCCCAGACTTCAGGAGCACCTACTCGATCAATATTCCACTCAATCGAGTTCGTATCTGCAGTCGTTTTAGCCTTAGTTTTCGTTTTATCTGGCATTGGCTGAATCTGCCTGATCTCGTTAGGAAGTATTTTATCCACTTCAGGAAATGATGCTAGCTGGTTCATCACTTTTTTTGTTGCTGTTACTGCCATACCGTTTACGATGTAAAATGATTTTATGTCTTCTGCATTGCCTTTTTTCACTTGTTGTTCTAAGTATGTGGACACGGATTGTTGTGTTTCAATAGACGTAGCTCTTAACGCATTAACAACAGCTGATCGCTTAGTGATTTCAGCTTGAAAGGAAGTTAAGTTGTTTTTCTTAGCCTTTTCTTCAGCTTCTTTCGCAACTTTTGTCGTATCAGCTTGTTCTGCAAATTTAATCAAGAAGGTTACTTTTTCTTTCTTTTCGAATGCTTTCGATACCTTCTGATCAATTCGTTTTACTTCATCATTCATGGATACAGAAGAATCACTTTTCGCGTTCGCTTGCATCGCTGGTTGTATGAAGCTCGTGATGAGGAGAATAAAACAAGCAAAAAGAGCTACGATTTTAAGTTTGCTTCGTTTTCTCAAAATATTTCCTCCCTATCATTCGTTTTGTGTTTACTCTCTGCCCTCCTTTTGAATTTCTAGGTTCACTTAACATGCTATACCAGGATTTGTCACATTCAAATCAAAAATAACATAATTTTCAGAAAATAATCCGATTCTCTCAAAGTACTTTTAATATAAAAAAATGACGATTGTCCTGGCTGTGTGTAGTATTTTGATGGGCGATATCGTTTTTATATAGCCTTTAGCGTCTAAGGACTATGGAAGCAGCGATTATTACTTTAGTAACACGACCATGACGAATTCCCTAAACCTTCTTTTTATTCCATTATGATACCAGTACAAAGAAGGACTTTTCTCAAATAACGCGTAATCGACATGCCATAAAGATTGAAAAACGATTCTCATTTGTCATCTTTCGCTAGTAATCGTTTCGTCAACCCCTTTCTTTTCAACACTAAAATCCGACAGTGTTTTCTCAACCCCACTTATAAAGTCGCGGTCTTTTTGTATGAATTGATGCAAAGATCAATCATGATATTTCCATATAAAAACCCTCTTTCTTTAAGAAAGAGGGTTTTGACAGTCTTTTTCATTGTGAGGAAAAAAGGTTAACGGTATTTCTTAACCATTCGTTTTGTATGTGTTCATAAACTTTTGATCAATTCGATTTTTTAATTTCCATGAGAGAGGATGATGAAGCACGATTCTCCCATATATCAGTAATCCCTGTTTCTGACCAGTAGAAAGAATCGATAAGTAAGTATTTTTAGGTTGGAAACGCCGACCATTCGCTTCTTTCATGAACCCCTTAATATTCTCCCAAAGGATCTCTGATTGTCGCACGGCTACTACACCCGCTTTAGGAAGACCCGGATACTGTCGGATAGAAGCACAATCTCCCGCTGCAAAAATGGCAGGATACTCCTTTACTTGTAGTGTATCTTCTACAAGTAAGTAACCCGCTTGATCAACAGGTAATTGAGAAGTTTGAAATAAACCGGGAGCTTTTGGGCCAGTTAACCATAATACTTCATCATAAGCAATTTGGCTACCAGTTGAGGTGATAATCTGACTAGACGTGACATTTGCCACTTTTTCTTTCAAATAAATTGGCAAATTTTTATCTTGCATTATTTGCTTAATTTTTTCCTGTGCTTTAGCAGAAGTATTTTCTAACAACGGTGAATGAGAAATGATCGAAACGGGTTTCTTATCCTCAAGTTTTCGTCTTGCAGATAGAGCTAAAGCCATTTCAACTCCCGCAGCACCCCCTCCTACAACGACGGCATTTTTTGCCTCCTGCATTGCCCTCGCTACTTCTTCTATACGATAGTTAGGTTTTACGCGAAGAGCATGCTTTCTAGCTCCAGGGACATCAATTCCGGCTGTTAATGATCCGATATCAACGGAAAGAACATCATAAGAGAGAATATCACCTTTTTCGGTTAACACAACTTTCGCTTTAGCATCAATCGATAATGCTGCACCCTCTGTAAAATGAATGCCTGCTGCTTTTGCTAGTGTTGGAATATGTATACGCATGTCTTCTTTGTTATACAGACCCTCGAGATAGCCTGAGAACATTCCTGAATAATATTGATACTCAGAAGGAGAAATGATTGTCACATCAAACTCTCCTTTTTCTTCTTCAAGCTTCTTCATGATGTAAAGATGAGCATGTCCTGCTCCAATTAACAACAGTTTTTTCAAACTTCTCCTCCTCTGTCCTCTGATTCCTTATCGAACCCATTTAATGTATTTTTCTGACACCTTAGGTAGCCAACCATCAAATAATTTTTCTCTCCAAAATAAATCAGCGGCTTGATTTAGGATAGCACCTTTCGTTGGATATGGATGAATAACTGTAGAAATGTCTCCGATTTTATGACCATGTTCTTTTGCAAACACAATTTCCTGCATCCAGCTTCCAGCATCTTCCCCAACAGCATGAGCACCTAGAATATGCCCCTTCATGTCTGTTATTACTTTTAGAAGCCCATTTTTTTTGCGCTCAGCTATAAAACGATCCACATCATCTGTACCAACCTTGAAAACACGAATTTGATCGCCATGTTTCTCTTTCGCTTCCTTTTCAGTCATACCAAGATGGAACACCTCAGGATCAATATAAGTAACCCATGGAACGTTCTCATAGCTTACTTTTCTCTTTAATCCAAACACTGCGTTTTGTACAATGAGCTTTCCTTCCATACCGGCTCCATGTGTAAAAGGAAAGGCCCCATTCACATCTCCGATTGCATAGATATGAGATTGGCTCGATTGTAATGACGCGTTAACTGTAATAAATCCATTGTCCTCATCTACTGAAGCTGCTTTTAAATTTAATCTATCTGTATTTGGCTTTCTACCCGTTGACATCATAATCATTTCTGTTTGGATAATCTTCTCTTCGCCATTTTCAACATACGTCACAACTTTATACCCATTTTCCTCTTTAATTCCTTTTACTTCTGCTTTAAATACAAATGAAAGCTCTTTTTCCAATTCCTTCGTAGCAATTGGAATAATATCATGATCTTCTTTTTTCAGAATGGTCTCAGAAGTTTCAAGTATTGTTACATTGGAGCCAAATCTTGAGAGAGATTGAGCAAGTTCAAGTCCTACAGGACCCCCACCTATAAAAACGATACTTTCAGGTAAGTGATCTAAATTGAAAATAGATTCATTCGTAAGATAAGAAACATGTTCCACTCCGTCAATTGGAGGGACTTTCGGGCTTGATCCTGTGGAAATCACGATTCGCTTCCCTTTGATAGGGTTCTCACCATCAATAAGAACAGTATGACTATCTTTAAATGCACCTTTGCCTCGGTAAATGTCTACCCCTAATTTCTCAAAGCGCTCATCACTATCAATTTCTTGAATTTCATGAATCGCTTCTTTCACACGATCGATCGCACGACTAAAAAGCACTTCACCACTGACTGTAAGTCCAAACTCTTTTGCGCCTTTATAGATAGCATGAACTTCTTTAGCTGCTGTAATAAAGGCCTTTGAGGGAACACATCCAAAATGAAGACAATCTCCACCTAAGCCTGGTTGATCATCGATTAAAGCCACATTTGCTCCCATATTAGCAGCACCAGATGCAGCAGTAAGTCCACCAGAGCCTCCGCCTATTACAATTAGATCGTATTCTTTCATTTGTTCCATCTCCTCTATCCTAATATCCTTTTTGCTTCTGCTAGTCTTTGAAAAGCAGTAAATAATTCAATTGCTACAAACGCTAGTGTTAAAATAACTAAAAAGTTGTGAAACAAAATCATTGCTGTAAATAGAATAAAACCTTCTGTCCTCTCCGCAGCCCCAGCTTGATAATAGAATGATTTGATCCCTTTTTTCTCTGACACAGCCCCTACTGTAAGGAAGATCGTCATGGCAAAAATGATGGAAGTACTTAATAATAACAGCGCCCACATTGCTTCAGGAAATCGAAAAGCAAGACCTAATATGACACTAATTTCAACTACTCGATCAAAACTTACATCCAATACGGTGCCAAAAGCAGATGGCTTTGTTTTCCGAGCCATTGTTCCGTCCACAGCATCAAGAAAACCTGAAGCCCATAAAACGATAACCGCCCAAACATAATAATCAAGGTAAATAAATATACCAGATGAAATACCAACAATGAATGAAATGACCGTTACTTGATTAGCCGATAAACCTATACGAAGTAGCGAATCTGAAGTGCGATCCATTAGAGGCTGAACATATTTTCTTGCATGAGTGTCAAGCATGATAGCACCGTCCTTATTTCAGTTCTTCTTCAACAGAAGGTCCGAATGCTTTTCTGCGAATATATAGACTGACGAGTAGTAATAGAAGCAATACTGCAGCAGCAATAATGACCGATGAAATATTATTTGATAAAAAACTTGCGCCAAGAAAATTCAACGCAATGGCGCCTGGTAGCATCCCAAGCAGTGTTGCTAAATAGTATTTCCTTCGATTCACATTAGAAACCCCACAAACATAGCTAACTAAATCAAAATGGAGAAAAGGGACGAGACGCAACAACAGGACATAAAGAAAACCCTTTTCCGATAATCGTTTCTCCAGGTTTTCTCCCCTCCGCTTCCAAGATTTTGGTAGAATGTTCATCCCTAACTTTCTTGCTAACGAAAAGAAAAGAAGAGCTCCTATGGAACCACCTACCACAGCAAGAACTGTACCAAGCAGGGGTCCAAATACTAATCCACCACTGATTGAAATGATCGATGTGGGAAAGAGAACAAAGGGACGACCAATACAAATAAGCAGGAAAATTAATGGGGCATAAAAGCCGAATGAGGAAATCCAGCCACGAATGTGAGAAGGTCTAAAATCAAATACATATTGATTTAGTAAATAAATAACAATGATCAGTGCCGTTAATGCTAATCCTTTTAAAATTGTTTTACTAGTCATTGGGCAAGTCCCCACTGATCTTTCTGAGTAGAATACTTTTTCATTTCTTCCCTCTTAGCACATAACAACACTTCTTGGCCAACTACTAAACGACTATCTGACACGGAAAGAACACTTCCCTGTTCCCATGAGATACGATAGCATTCTATGTTATTTTTCACTGTAATCGCGCTTACCTTCCCAGAAACAAAGGTAAAATCCTGGGTACTAGGTTTATTTTGAACAGGAATAGCTCTTAACTTACTAATCGGAATAAACCCTTCTTCTAGAGCCAAACCTTCTCCAATAATTTTAGCACTCTCCATAGATGAAGGGTTTGTGACAACATCATAAGGATGACCAATTTGGATGAATCTACCCTCAAACATAACCGCAAGTCTATCGCCCATTTCAATCGCTTCGTCACGGTCATGAGTGATAAACAGTGAAGTGATCCCTTCCTCTCTTAATAAATCTTTCACCTCACCACGAAGTGATTCTCGTAGTGTAGCGTCAAGTGAGCTAAAGGGCTCATCTAATAAAAGTAGATCTGGTTTCAGCACTAGTGCTCTCGCAAGTGACACTCTCTGTTTTTGACCACCTGATAACTCATGTGGAAAGGCATCTTTCCATTTAAACAGCTTCACTTTTTTTAACATTCGTTCAGCTTGCCTCACACGCTCAGTTTTTGATACTCTTTTTCTTTTCAAACCATAAGTCACGTTTTCTAATACAGTTAAATGAGGAAATAATAACGAATCCTGAAACATCAAAACAACAGATCGATTTTCTGGTCTCAGTCTCACTATTGACTTTTCTCTTAAATAAATGTCTCCTTCATCCAGATTTTCTAAACCAGCAAGACACCTGAGGAGTGTACTCTTGCCACATCCTGAAGGCCCAACAACTGTAAAATGCTCACCTTCTTCAAGATGAAACGAAAGGTTTTGCAAAATGGATGTATTAGAAAATTTCTTATAAATATTTCTGCATTGCAATAGCTGGTTCAAAACAATCTTCCTTTCAAACGCGATTAACAGCTCGAATAACCAGCCTCATCATAACTTCCACAAAACCAATAAATAGGAGGGGAAGCAAAGCAAAAAGAATTGAAAATCCTGCAATAACTGCATCATTCGAACTCGAAAAATAGGGGTAATATAACATTGGGAGGGTAATCACAGTACCTCCACCAATAATAGCTGTTAGCGCATATTGTCCTAACGATATAACAAAAGTTAAAAGCATTAAGCTTCTAATACTTGGTAGTAATAAAGGTAGTGCAATTGTAAAAAAACGCGTTAATAGACCGGCTCCTAATACAGATGCTTGCTCATATAGACTACTTCCCATCCTCTCATACCCTGCCCTCATGACACGAATCGCATAAGGTAGTGTAGGAATCAAATGCACAAAGACAACGCCTATCATCTTATCAGCTATACCAAATTGTATCATTGTAAATTGAAGTCCCATTGCAAGTAAAATGCCAGGGATTAAAATAGGAGATAGCAACAGTCCTTCAATAATTGATTTCCCTTTGAACGTATAGTGAGAGAGAGCCCTTGCCGCTGGTATAGCAAGAAGTATATTTAATAATACAACTAAAAACGCAACCTTGAACGTTGTAACAAGTGATTCGATTAATTTAGGGTCTTTCACAATACTCCGCCATGCATCTAAACTTAGTCCGTTTGGTAATAACGCTGGCCATCTCCATCCTACAGAAATGCTTTTCAACCCTATTGTTACAAAGGGGAGGATGAATAATATGATAAACAAAATAAGCATGAAACTAGTTGCTAACTCCCTTTTCCCTAAACCCTTCAAAAATAACCTCATCTGCTTCTCCCCTTTATCATTCTTAGCCTATGTTTTTGCACAGCTCCGATGGAAAGGGTCGCAAGAAGAAGGGCCATCACACCCGGAAGAATCATAGCTGAAAAAGCAAGTGGCCGCTTGCTCCAATCCCCATTATAGAACCATTCATACGCTCTGACCGGAAGCATTTCTGGTCGTGTGACTCCTAATAAGAATGGAATTTCAAACGCAGAAGCGACAAATGCAACTAATATTACTGAAGTTTCAATGAGTACGGGGAGTAACCATGGTAATTCAACTGTTCTAAAAGCATCCCAATTACTTCCACCCAGCGTACGAACAACTTCAGAATAGCGGTGATCGATCTCATAGTACACAGGCAAAAGCATGAGAATCACAAAAGGAACTTCCTTCCAAACATAGGTTAAAATGATCCCGATTCCAAACTCCTCTTGAACAAGAACTGGAAAGTTTGCTCGATTTTCTAATGCGCCTATTTGATAAAGCAGAGAAGAAAGCAGTCCACTTTGCGAAAGGAACAGGAACACTAAATAACCTGTAACAAAATGCGGGATTAACATCGGTATCCATACAAGTAGCTTCCACGTTGAATCTTTAAATAATTCATATAACATTCTTGTCATTACTAATCCTATCACTAACGATAGTAAGGTTGACAGAATAGCAACTCGAAATGTTAATTTAAGAGAATGGAAAAAAGCATGACTACTAAAAAGTTCCGCGTATGCTGAGATCGTCCACTCTCCGTCTATTGTTTGAAAACTTTGAGCTACCGCTGACCACGTTCCATACCCTACCAGTAACAATGTGACCGCAATCGCAGGTAATAAATATAAACTTATTTTCCAGTTATTGCTCAATAATCCGATTCGCCCATTCATTATTAATCCACTCCGTGTAACCTGTATCTATGTCTGGTAGCTTATATTCGTTTAAGACTTCTGTTGAAAGAACACTTTCTCCTCGATTAAGATTTTCAATCATTTGCTGATCCTCTTCACTCAATTTATCGAAATTTAAAACCGTTCCTTCTCCCCACATCTTAGGATCCATTTTAGCTATTTGAGCTTCTGGCGACTCCAAAAAATTAATAACCGTCATAGCTCCCTCAGGATTTGGGCTATTAAATGGAATACTGAGATAATGTGTATTTGAAATCGAGCCAGGATCTTTTAAAACAAATGATTTCGTGCTATCAGGAAACGTTCCATTCTCAATTAAACTTTCAGCTCTTGCTTCATTAAATCCCATCGTCATTAAAATTTCGCCTTGACTATAAAGTGTATCAAGTTTGGTTAATGATTCAGGGTATGTTTCACCATTACGCCAAAGATCAGACTTAATATCATTAAGGTAGTTCCAGACGTACTCCTCAGAATCTTGAATAACCTTTTTGTCAAACCCCTTAGATAGAAGACTTGAATCTTCACCTGCACCCTTCATGAGAAGGTGCTTCACAAATGTATTGCCCGTAAAATCAGAAACGTTAGGATACGTAAACATCCTAGGATTATCGTGAATCCACTGTTTTAATTCACCAAGTGTACTAGGAGGTATGTCGACTTTATTTGAATCGTAATGAAAAACAAACTGAACATTTCCCCACGGGGCCTCTAAACCATCAATCTCCGTTCCCTGGTCATAGTTAGCATTTTGGTCCTGCGCTCCAATATATTCTTGAAAATGGGGCAATTTCTTTGAGAAAGAACCTAGTAATAAATCTGCATTCTTAGCATTTTTAAAGTTTGAGCCATTAATCCATATGACATCAATCGTACCCTCATTTTTGTTCGCTTTTTTCTCTGTCAAAAGCTTTTGCATAAATTCTTCAGTATTCATCGGTTGACGGTTAAGAGTAATATTGTGTTCTTCTTTTATTCGTGGGACAGCCCATTTATCAATGTATTGATTAATCCCTTCATCTCCTCCCCACATAAAGAGATTAACCTCTGTTCCCTTAGAGGAGGTAACGATTTCATCCCACTCCTTTGACAATACCTCTTTGTTACCCGTTTCATTGGTTTCACTATTCCCACATGCAACAATAAAAAGTAGCGTTGCAATGATGAATGTAACCTTTCGCTTCATCTCGTTTCCCCCTTGTATAAACTATCCTAGCAACTGAAAGACACATTTGACGAACTTGATTGTGCTATATACGCATCAATCATCTATTTTCCCCTATTATTATACCCTTTTCAAAAACATGATGCTGTAACGCTCCTTACACCTTAAACATTAGTAATACCACTTCATTTAAAATAAGATTTCTAGGTTTATCTTACGATCCAAGAAGAAAAGCAATAGCCAAATGGCTATTGCTTTTCTAGTGGGTATGTTAGGCTACCCGATCATTTATTTACCTTAACTATTTTGCATCTTTCTACGAACAATCAGACCGGTTGCTGCCATTGTTGCAAGAATCGCTGCAACAATCCATTCGATTGGCATTTGCTGTTCAGCAGTTCCACCCATACCTGTTTTCGGCATGTCTGTAGGCATTGCTTCCATAGAGAATTTATCCGGGAATTGATCTACAAAAGCTCCTGATAAACCTTTTGCCGGCATATACATATGTGCGTAAGCTTCACGAACAGAATCATAAGCAGCATCATAATCTTCCATCGTATAGTTATCAAAAGCAGAAATTAGCTGGGTAACGTGCATTTGAAGTCCTTCAGATAATGCACCCGCTTCTAGTCTTCCTTCAGTAGCTGTTTCAAGGAAGCTTGAGAAATCAGCTCGATAGTTTTCTAATGCTTTCATCGCTGCTTCTTTTGCTTCTTCATCTTCAGCTCCTGTTGCTTGAACGTACTCAACAAAGTTACCGATATGTCCAGACCACATTTCTTTAAATTGATTTCCTGCTTCCTCACCATAGACGGAAGTAATAGCAGCTGCGAGATCATCCGTATTCTCACTTAATGCAGCAGCAGAAGCATCGAAGTCTTCAGATCCGTCAATACCGTTTTGCATCGTCATCATAGCAAGCCCAGCATGCTCAGATAAAAGGTGACCTAGTGTTGCACGAAGATCCGATGCTGGCGTTACGGCTTTTGTATTTTCGAATTTATCCGGAAACTGGTCAGTAATAGCTCCAGAGAATCCTTTAGCAACCATTTGCATGTGTGCAATAGCCTCACGTTCTTTCTCATAAGCCATTTCATAATCTCCAGCTACATAGCTATCGAATGCGCCTATTAATTGATTAATGTGGGCCTGAAGTCCTTCGGATAACGTATCGGCTTCTAGACGTTCACCAGTTGCATTTTCAAGGAACATGGAGAAATCTTCTTTATAGCCATCTAAGCTATCTAGTGCTTTTTGTTTTGCATCTTCATCTTCATTCCCTGTTGCTTTCACGTAATCAACAAAGAATCCGATATGATTACTCCAGATTTCATTAAATTCAGCACCAGCTTCTTCACCGTAAACAGATGTAATCGCAGCTGTAAGATCTTCTGTATTTTCACTTAAGGCTCCGGCTGAAGCTTCAAAATCGGCAGATCCTTCAGCACCTTTCCTCATTGTTTCAACTGCAAGATAAGCATGCTCACTAAGTAAATGACCAAGATCCGCACGAAGATCAGCTCCTGGGGTTTCAACTGTTGGCTTGTCCATTTGCTTCTCGTGATCAGCAGCGAATGCTCCTGCAGTTGGTATTAGAAGCGAAAAACTAAGTGGAACAATTAGAAGCCCTTTTTTCCAGTCAATCACTTTCTTTTTCATATTCTTGTTCGTATTCATTTTCAAATCCACTCCCCTTAATTTTTGATTTACACTTAGCTAACGGAGAGAAGATCAGTTTGGATCATTCTTTTTTTATATTTTTTGTGATTTCTATTTTATTCGATGTAAAAAAAACAGCAAACCCCCTTTACACCGGGGTTTGCTGTTTTTTTAGTTTATTATATTTTTTAAAAAAGTAGAAATACAGCAAAGCTCATTATCTAGTATTCATTGGTTTTTAATAATTTAGTCGAAATCCTTTTTCTCCCATTCGTCTTCAGGTATACCTAAATCCTCACCTGAAAAACGTTCTTCTTTAAATGGATCAGCATGATTATGAAAACCATTTTGTTCCCAAAAACCAGGTGAGTCCGCCTCAATAAATTCAATCCCTCTTATCCACTTAATACTTTTCCAAAAATAAAGGTGTGGAACGACTAGACGTAACGGCCATCCGTGTTTCGCTGTTAACTGCTCTCCGTCGATCGAGTGAGCAAGCATAACATGATCATCTAATAAATCGGTAAGGTGAATATTTGTCGTGTAATTATGGTCTCCATGAAGCATGACATGATTCGACTCAGGCTTAATATCGAGTTCTTTTATAAAATCCTTCATCAACACGCCTTCAAACGTATTATCAAAGCGAGACCATCGGGTAACACAGTGTATGTCACATGTCACCTTTTTCTGTGGTAATGCAAGCAGTTCATCATAGGAAAGAGAGAATTCACTCGCTACGTTTCCAAACACCTTTAAGTCCCACGTTGTCATATCATAAGTTGGTACATCCCCTTCATGGAGAATAGGGAATCTTTCCGTTAATACCTGTCCTGGAGGGAGACGATCTCCATACTTTTCGTTTGCTTTAGGTACTTTCATTTTCCGAATACGATCCGCTTTCTTCATAGACTTCACACCTTCCATTTTTTCATATGTAACAAAAAAACTCTTCCAATATAGGAAGAGTTCAGTCTTTAACAGAGCTCTCCCTCATCTTCCAGAGCTAAAGCTCTGCTGGAATTAGCACCTTGTTTATCAGGTTGCCGGGCATCAAAGGGCCAGTCCCTCCGCCTCTCTCGATAAGGAAAAAAACATGTAATTGTGATTCATTCTATCGGTATCCTCCATAAATTGCAATTCTTTTCTAGAGGGGGTGATCTCCCATCTGCTAATCTAGTTCTTTCTGCATCTTAATAAAAGGGTAAACCCCTCCATTTGTATGTTGTTCAAAAGAATCAATTTTTTGAAACCCTGCTCTTTGATAGACTTTAATTGCCCTCTCATTGAAATCTGCAACAGACATAACGAGTGATGATGGTCTATACAATTCAATCGCTTTTTCTATGCCAGCTTTTAAATACTCATATCCATGACCATTCCCTACCAAACCTGGACTCATCCCAAGTCCGATTTCAACTTGGTTATCTGATTTAAGAACGTAACTAAAAAAACCTATAAGCTGGTCCTGGCGATAAACGCTCCAGTAATGTGGATTATTAGCTGCCTCTTCTCGAAACTCATACAAATCTTCAGGATCCTCATCCATATTATAAAATGAGTAATCACCGGTGTATTCCCACGAAATGACTCTCGCTACATCTTGGTCACTCATTTGTTTAAAAATATAGTTCATTCTTTCCCTCTCCTTCTTTGTACTCATAGGAAAAGCCCCATGCCGGGAAATGCATGGGGCTCACACTTTATATTTTAAGGGGGACAGGAACCGGGGAAGTTCCTGTAAAAACAGTGTAGCAAGTCCCAGGGGAATGCTGATTGATTATGAGTTGTTTTTCACATTCTTTTAATAAATGAAAAGAACGTGGCCAACTATTTATAAACCATGATCGTTTGAAGTTCTCGAAAACCAATGTCTTTATAAATGTATTTTGCGAAGTTAGAGGAATACACATTCAAACGAATCTCCTCATATCCCTGTTCTTTGAAATTTTCAATACTCGCTTGCACAAGCCGCTTAGAGTACCCCTTTCCACGAAACTTCGGAAAAACAAATACATCGTAAATGAAACCATGTTTGCTTTCTGTAAAGTAATCCGTGTTTTCTCCAAGTAGTACCCAACCAGCAATTTCCCCTTTATCACGATAAATGAGGTGGTAACCACCTCGATCAAGTATGGAAGATACAATTTCAAGTGCTTTCTCTTCTTTTACGATCCCTGGATTTGTCGTTCCTTCGTTAACAGATTGAATGGAATTCGACAAAATAAAATCTCTTTCTTCGATTGTCGCTCGTTCGATCACACTATTCCCCTCCATCGCCAAAATCTCTCGTTAATCGTTACTTCTTGATAACAGAATCTAGTTCCTTCTTATTAATTGATTCCTTTATTATCCAAACGATCAAATCATCATTACACCACTAGCTCTAGCATAGGTGAAATTCTACTCGGTCGTTATGGCATAAACATAGGTATCGATTAACTGACTCCTATCTACTGATTGACTATTATTTTTTAAAATTGCCTCAAGCTGAAAGAAACATCGTTCTGCTACCTTTCGACTTTTCCAATTTTCCGCATTGCAACGGATTTCAATTCTTTTCGCACGAAGTTCTCGAATCGCAAATCTAACAATTCCCTGAACAGCCTCCGTCATATATCCCTCTCCACTATAGTTGGAATCAATCCAGTAACCGATTTCAAACTTACGAACATTCCAGTCAATGCGATGCAAACCAGAAGAGCCAATGAACATACCAGATTGTTTATGGAAGAGCAGCAGCCGTAAGTCTTCTCTTTTTAAGAAAGCTGCGTGAGATTCTCGAATATTCGCTTCAACATCGGCTTCTGACTGACCATTATGCGCAAACGGCATATATGGCTTAAGTTCGCTTAACGAGGCATCAATCGACTTATGCACTGCTTTGCCATCACCTGGCAACGGATAACGTATATGTAAACGATCCGTGTAAAATTCATTAGGAAAATCAAGTAGAATCGGCTGCATGAAAAAAGTCCTCCAAAAACTCTAAAAGATGTCAGAATTATACCATTAATGAGAAATCTGTCAAGAAAGATACCCTTTTCTTCTAATCTTTATCTTTGTTTTTCGTCGATCTAGAAATTCTCCTGAAGTACTGATTTTAGCTAATGTTTGTCTTTCCTCCGCTCTATACTTATGAGAATGTCCTTGCAGGAATTATTTAAGACCATAGGATAAGGAGTAATGATGTCCGATGATAGACTCTATTTATACATCGCAGGGTGTCATTTATACGATTCTGATTGAAAGCGCGAATGTCGGATCACCTCCTTGTGGCTTCGCAAGGGGTGATCATATGTAGAAGTTCCGGCATGTCTCTTTTTTCCATATCATGAAGTAACAACGTCTCGGAAAGAAATTTGCCAATCTTCTAGAGTTTTCTCCCTTCAGATAGAGTGGTCTAAATTTCGAATATTAGGTGGCTGCTCTTTCAAACGAGTCTTTATACATTTTCCCACCTCCTATATACTAATAATTAGATGCCGTTGAAAGGAGAATTTGTGTTGGATGTTCCACTCATTTTATCATTTTTAGGAGCTGCCGTTCTCTTAACAATCATGCCAGGTCCTGATAATTTATTTGTGTTAGCTCAAAGTATCACTCAAAATAAAAAAGCAGGTATCGCTACCTCCCTAGGGCTTTGTTCAGGGCTTCTCGTGCATATTTCAGCTGCAGCTGTCGGAATATCCGCGATTCTTTATCAATCTTCATTTGCCTTTACTATCGTGAAATTAATCGGGGCTGCTTATTTACTGTACATGGCTTGTGAAGCTTTTAAAGAGCGAAACGAATCGTCAATGCTTCAGAATCAACCATCTCGAACTTATTTTTCTCTATATAAGAAAGGCATTGTAATGAATGTTTTAAATCCAAAAGTTTCTTTGTTCTTCCTTGCTCTCCTACCACAGTTTATTGACCATCAAGCTGGCTCTCCCACTTTTCAGATGTTTTTATTAGGTTTGGTGTTCATTGTTCAAGCACTTATTATTTTTAGTCTGATTAGTGTTTATTCTGGAAAACTAGCAAGCTATATTACTGGGAATTTAACGTTGTTAAGAAGATTTAATCTCACGAAAGCAGTGCTGCTCGCTTTTATTGGTATCCAAATTGCCTTCAGTAAAAACTAAAAAGCAGCGCCTCCAAAAAGAGAGGCGCTGCTTAACATTTTCGATCTACTAATGAACGTTATTGAGCTGTATACCCACCATCAATAAGAAGAGCTTGGCCAGTAATACTCTTCGCTGCATCGCTTGCGATAAACATTGAGTAGTCGGCAATCTCTTTCACTTCAAGTAGTCGTTTTTGTGGAACAAGAGGGTAAATAACTTCTTCCAATACCTTCTCAAGCTCTACTCCACGTTCTTTCGCTAAATCTTCCATTTGTCCTCTTACAAGCGGTGTATCCACATAGCCAGGTGCCATAGCATTTACTGTAATACCGTGCTCAGCACCTTCTAGTGCAGATACTTTCGTAAGACCGATCACACCATGTTTCGCGCTGTTATATGCGGCTTTACCAGCAAAACCAATTACTCCATTGATTGATGCCATGTTTATAATTCGACCAAATCCTTGTTCCTTCATAATTGGAAAAACATGTTTCGTAGCAATAAATGGAGCTGTTAGCATAATATCTTGCATCATTCTGAATTTCTCAGTTGGAAAATCTTCTAATGCCGCAACATGTTGAAGCCCCGCATTATTAATAAGTACATCTACGCGACCGTATTCTTCAACAGTACGATCAATCGCTTGTTTGATTTCATCTTCACTTGTAACGTCTGCTTTAATCCCGATAACTTCATAGCCTTTATCTCGAAGTTTTTGGGCAGCTTCCTTTGTACCCTCTTCATTTATATCAGAAAGAACAACTTTTGCACCGTTTGCTGCAAATGTCTCACCAATTTCAAATCCAATTCCTCTAGCTGCTCCTGTAATAAATACAGTCTTGTTGTTAACCATGAATCGTTCCTCCTAGTGTAAATCCTAAATTTAAATTTATTTTCATTCTCACACACCTCCATTTACCCTTTACAACGATTTATAAACAAATTCCATCTCATTTTTTAACTTCACGCTTTTCGTTATTTTCAATTAATTCACCGCAAATATCTACCATTGTATAAAGGTTCTTAAGGCTTTACGAACGAGAAGATCTACTGTTTGATCGAACTGCATTTTGGGTACTGAGAATAGACAGAATGATCCAAAAATGGAAGGAGATAAAAAGAATGACGTTTCGCCACGCCCTTTTTGTAATCGTTATCATTTCAGCTTCTGGATGTTCTAACATAGCTGTTTTAAATCCTAAAGGCTCTGAAGCACAGTCAGAGCTTAACTTACTTTACCTTAGCTTAGCCTTAATGAGCATTGTCTTACTGGTTGTTTTTACTTTATTTACCCGATTTTTAATGAAATATCGCGAGCGTCCTGGACAAGAAAACGACTTTCCTACTCAAGTTAATGGGAATAAAAAACTCGAAATCACCTGGGTAATTATACCGATAGTAATTTTAATAATCTTGGCAGTTCCTACATTTGCTACTACATATCAACTTGATAACAAGCCAGAGATCGTTCGTGAACCTTTAGAAATCAACGTTACTGGCCAGCAATACAAGTGGAAATTTTATTATCCACAACACGACATAACGCTCGAAAATGAAGTAAAGCTACCTGTTGATCGTCCGGTAGTCTTTACGCTTCATTCGAAAGACGTGATTCATTCTTTCTGGATACCACAACTAGGTGGGAAAAAAGATGTTCTACCCAACCAAGAAAACATGTTAACACTAACACCGCTTGAAACTGGAGTCTATGACGGAAAGTGCGCTGAGCTTTGTGGAGCAAATCACGCCCTCATGACATTTGATACTACCGTTATCGAACAAGAAGCATTTAATCAGTGGGCACGTGTTGCTGATTTACAGGAGGATTAAATTATGAATGCGATTTCAGACTACCTCTTATCACTACCTTCAGATATTATTTTTGCAGATATTTCATTTACTATTATGCTGATTGCCAGTGTTTATTTCTTAACGAAGTATGCAAAATGGAAATGGCTGTGGAGTTGGATTACTTCTACAGATCATAAAAAAATTGGGATTATGTATTTATTTGTATCGTTTCTCTTTTTTATTCGTGCTGGAATTGAAGCCTTGCTTATACGAATGCAGCTTGCTTTCCCTAATAATGAATTTTGGGTATTTCAAGGCGAACGATTTAACCAATTGACTAGTACTCACGGAACGGTCATGATTTTTCTCGTCGCTACCCCTCTACTAATCGGTTTGATGAATGTGATTGTTCCTCTCCAAATTGGTGCGAGGGATGTTGCATTTCCTTTTATGAATTCTTTAAGTTTGTGGTTATTCATTTCAGGTGGCATTTTGATTAATGCAAGTTTTGTAGCAGGAGGCTCACCTAATGCTGGGTGGACAACGTATGCTCCTCTAGCATTGAAAGAGTTTACGCCTGGACCTGGGAATAGTTATTACCCGATAGGACTTCAAGTTGCTGGACTCGGAACAATTATGGGCGGGATCAATTTTATCGTTACGATTATAAAAATGAGAGCGCCCGGTATGCGATTTATGAGAATGCCCTTATCAACATGGTCGATGTTCATTACGTCTATCCTCATCGTATATGCATTCTCAGCTCTTGCCGTTGCTCTACTATTGCTGACATTTGAGCGACTTTTTGGAACGGTTATCTTATCAGCATCGGAAGGTAATCCATTAATTTGGCAGCACCTTTTCTGGATATTTGGTCACCCTGAAGTTTATATCATCGCCCTACCTGCTTTCGGGATATTTTCCGACGTCATTAGTGTTTTTTCAAAGCGAAAACTCTTTGGTTATCCTTCTATGGTTTTCGCCATTATACTAATTGGATTTCTCGGTTTCATGGTGTGGGTTCATCATATGTTCACAGTAGGGTTAAATACGAATATTACTATTTTTTTTGCTCTTACAACGATGCTAATCGCTGTCCCTACTGGAATTAAGATATTTAACTGGCTATTTACGATGCGAGGAGGTAGGATTCGCTTTGATACACCTATGCTCTATGCATTAGGATTTATCTTCACTTTTGTTATCGGTGGCGTTACTGGTGTTATGCTTGGAACCGTTCCAGCGGATTATCAATACCACGATAGCTACTTTGTCGTTGCTCACCTTCATTACGTGATCATTGGCGCCACTATTTTCGGAGTGTTCTCTGGTGTTTATTATTGGTGGCCAAAAATGTTTGGAAAAAAACTGAATGAAACCCTTGGTAAATGGAACTTTTGGACTTTTGGCATTGGATTTCATATTACCTTCTTCCCCATGCACGTTATGGGATTAATGGGAATGCCACGACGTGTTTTCACGTATCCGGAAGGGGATGGATTAGGCTTTCTTAATTTTATTAGTACGTGCGGTGCTTTTATGATGGGGATTGGTGTATTATTTTTCATGATAAATATCTACATAACGACGCGTTATACCAACAAACGCGTATTAAATGACCCCTGGTTCTCTAGAGGACGAACGCTCGAATGGACAATCCCGTCTCCACCTCCAGCCTATAACTTCGCACGTCTACCTGAGGTAAAGAGTCGCGAGCCGCTGTGGGATGCTTATGAAAATGGAAATAAGAATATCGACTTTATAGGTGAATACGAAGATATTCATCTTCCTAACTCCACTTCTCTTCCATTCTTTATCGGAATTGGCTTTCTGATTGCTTCTTTTGGTTTCGTATTCGAGATATGGCCAGTCGCTCTTTCGGGAATGTTGATCGTTTTTCTTATGATGAGTATTCGATCGTTTCAACAGAAAAACGGTATTCATCTTCCTAAGGAGAAGGTAAGGGTACAAGACATGAGGGGTGAAGATTAATGGAAACAATGTCCGCTCAAAAGCACTTGAACCATAAGCAAGCACAAATGAATATCCTTGCTTTTTGGTTCCTTATCGGTGCCGAGATTGTGGTGTTTGGTTGTTTATTCGGCATTTACCTCGCTGTTAAATCCTTAACAGGTCAGGGGCCAACCCCAGATGAATTATTTAAATTAAATGAAATAATGCTTTCAACTGTTGTTTTACTAACTAGTAGTTTTACTTGCGCAATTGCGGTTTATTTTCTAAATCTTTCTAAGAAGTTATCGACGCTTCTATTCTTTCTTATCACGATTTTACTTGGCTTAGCTTTCATTGGATTGGAAATAAGAGAATTCACTCTTTATGTAGAAGAAGGCGCTAAGATTTCTACTAGTGCTTTTCTTGGTGCATTCTATCTGCTTCTTGGCACTCATGGCTTTCACGTCTTATTTGGTGTCATCTGGATTTCTTTATTATTAGTACAACTTTGGCTAAAAGGAATAAATCAAGAAACAGCTCCAAAGTTATTTATCGCGAGTCTTTACTGGCACTTTATCGATGTGATTTGGGTGATGATTTTTACTATTGTTTATTTAATAGGAAAGGTGTGAAACGATTGAACAAGCATACTAATAAAGAGATTCATAAACTCTTTATTTCGTTCATCCTAATGATTTTATTAACAGCTTTAGCTTTCTTCCTTGTTCTTTATCAACTCATTTCACCACCTTTTTTAATCGTTCTTATCACCGTCTTTGCTCTCATTCAAATCTTGATCCAGCTGGATCGATTTATGGATATACGGGAAAAGGAAGGTGAATATCGTTTAACATCTCTGATAGGTGGAAGTTTTGTTGCTCTCCTGACGATCGTTTTTTTAATGCTTCTTTAAAAGGTAGTTTTATGATTTTTCACATATAAGAATACTCCGGAGGGCTTAGCTCTCCGGAGTATTCTTGTAGAAATCATAGCTTGCTGCTTCTCTTTTCTTGGAAACACCCAACTCTTTCCCTAATATTAAAAGCGATTGGTTAATTCTCCAGATATAGTACAAGTCATTCACAAATTTTTTTACTTCTTGATCTTCTTGGGGAATGTTTTCTGAGAGACCTTCAATATATTCCCTTTCCTTATTTAAATTGTACATGATTAATCCAGTCTCACCTTTTAGAAGTTTCAGTAAGGTAAGAATATTGTGTTTTATTACTTCCTTTACTAGCTGAAGCGTTTTTTCAGATCCTTTGACAATAGTTGAACGACTGTTACGATTCGTAGAAGCAAGTAAATGCTTAGCAAAATAATTAATCGCGGTTAGTACGGTCAACCAACGCTCAATTCCTGAGCGAGCTAGAATAGCAGGTCTGTTACGAAGTGGCCTTGCATCTTCTGCTATTTTCCTCATCTGTTCGTCAATACCAAACGCTTGGTTGGTAAAATCATAGTGTTTCTTACCATCTGTAAAAGATTCAAGATAATCTGTCACGTACGTACTTAATTTGGTTAAAAAATCTTCAGCGGTATTTGCAACCTTATCACGAGTGCTTTTCGGATAAATAATTGCAGCTGCAAGAAACCCGATAAAGGCTCCTGCAAGTGTATCAAATACTCGAGCCATTAGTATCTGCTCAGTAATACCACTCAATATAAAATCGTACATAATCGCGATCAGCATCGTCATCCAAAACATCATCATAGCATAGGAAATGGATAATAAATAAAATGCCATAAAGATGCAGCAAAACAACGCAATTAACTCTAAAATAACCTGACCCGCAAGAAGATGTGCCAGTCCAAAACCAGCAATGGCACCAAAAATTGTCCCAAGAGATCTTTGAAATGCTTTCTGGAGGGTCATTCCTACGGTATCCGTACCTAACAAAACAACAAAAGCAGAGAGAAGAACCCAGTATTGATGAGCGGGCGATAGAAAATATCCTAGAAAAATCGCTACTGCTCCTGCTACTATAGCCTGTAAAGCTTTTATTGTTGCAGCTCTCGGCTGTTTCGCCTTTTCTTCTATGTTTACGTTCTCTTTCTTTATTTCTTCAGCGTCTTCGAGCCGCTCTTTCTCCTCAATGTTTGCTATCCGTCTTTCTCCGAGTTCGATTGAACTATCAACTAGGTGATTGGCAATTGACTCAATCCTTCTAATTAGCCACAGCCAATCTTTATTTTGATGATCGGAAACTCTCAGTTCAATTAACTGATTTTTAAGCTCTTCTATCACGTTCTCTGTTTGCTTTAAGTTTCCGACAATGTCATGACTTCGCAACACTTCCGCATCTCGAACCGATTCTACCAGCTGATACAGCAGCTTTCTAACTTCATTATGCTCTAGCGCGTGAAGTTCTTTCATTCTTTTAACTGCTGGATAAAGAGTTTCAATTAACATCTCAGCATCGAATACGTACATTCTTAATTGCTCTGCGTCTATACCTGGCCATACTTCTCCTGGGTCTGTCGTTGTTAATTGGCTGGATATGACCTGTGCATATTCATTTAACTTTTTGACATCACGTTTTAATAGAAGTGCCCTATAGCGATTTGGAGTAGGATCTGCAATTGCATCAAGAACAAGATCAAGCGTAAGGTTTGTTTGGATATGGAAAGAGTTCATACTTCGACTTAGTTGTCTTTTCGGTTTGTTTTTGAAAAGGATAAATTGATACAGATAAGAAAACCCGCCACCTACCAGTATCCCGATAATAAATCCAGGCAAATCAGATGGCTGAAGATTTAAAAGGGTTGAAAAATAAATCGATAAAAAGGCGATCATAAAGATACCAAAATATCGAAAACCATAATGCTGTAAATAGTAAGCAAAAAAGATCACTAGCAAAAACAATCCATCTGTCATAAAGGGGATCGAACTAAGATAAGTTCGCACAGTTAGCCAGATCATACTTGAAATAACTAACAAAAGCGCAGTGATTTTTTTCTTTTTATCTGTGTCATCATTCACAAGCAGTAATGACAAAAGACTCACGACACCTGCAAGAATAGCCGGTGTAAACGACATTTCGAGTAGTGCCGTCAACCATAGCATGAACATAACAGATGAAAAAACACTAATTGTAATTCTCGCTGCTTGATGTAACCTTGTCCTGCCGGGGTCTGCAGCAGCTAAACGGGCCCACCAGCTTTTTATGATCGATTTTTTATTTTTAGTCAACATAAGTTAATCATATCGAAAATACTTTCGTTCTGCCAACTATGTGTATCGAATCTTTATTTTTTTTCTTCTTTTAGCTATTTGGTCTTATCGCCTTGACGACTTGTTATGCCACCTTTTTGATCATTAAGGAGGCTATGTTTTTGTTGCTACTTTGCAATAGAAAAACCTTTGAAGAAAATTCTTCAAAGGTTTTTCGTTAAACTGTTTTTAAATCTTTCTTCGCTTTTACTTTCTTATCCGTAGTCTTCTGCTTTCTAGGAACTTCTTCATTAAAGGATTTAAGCATTCCCCAACACGTAAATAGAAGTATGATGGTTAGTGGAAAGGCACTGACAATAATCGCCGTTTGCATGCTCTCAAGGCCACCTGTCACCATTAAAACCATTGCAGAGGCAGATAAGATGAAACCCCAGCTGAATTTCACGAAATTTGGAGGATTTAAGCTTCCATTCGTCGTTTGCATACCTAAAACAAACGTTGCGGAATCAGCTGATGTGATAAAGAAGGTAGAGATTAACAATAACGTTACAACGGTTAAAATACTGCCCAAAGGAAGTTGCTCATATAAATAAAACAAACCAGTTTCAAGACTTTGACCTGCTATATCCGTTCCCTGTGTAAAATCAAAGAATATGCCAGAGCCACCGAAAATACCAAACCAAAATGCACAAACAACCGTAGGTACAACCGTAACAGCGACCATAAACTCTCTAATCGTCCGTCCTTTTGAAACCCTGGCGATAAACGTTCCTACAAACGGTGACCAGGCAATCCACCATGCCCAATAAAAGATCGTCCAGTTCTGAATCCATGATTCATTGTCCGCGTTCATCGGTGCTAATCTCATTCCCATTGCAAATATGTTTTGTACATATTCACCAAACGTGGTCACAAAAAGATCTAATACAAATTTTGTTGGACCTAGAATGACGAAAAGAATAAGAAGTACGACAGCAAGAGCCATATTGGCATTACTTAAATATTTGATTCCTTTTTTAATACCTGTCCCAGCTGAAATTGTAAATAGAACCGTAATAATAGCGATAATAATCAATTGTATTGTAAAGTTATTCGGGATATTAGTTAAATAGCTCAACCCTCCATTGATTTGCTGAGCACCAAGTCCTAACGAAGCAGCTACACCAAATATTGTTGCAAAAACGGCTACGACATCAACCGTAATCCCGATCGGGCCTTTCACTTTATCGCCTATAAGTGGATAAAGAGTGGCACTCATTAATCCAGGCGCCCCCTTACGAAATTTGTAATACGCTAACGCTAAAGCAATCGTAGCGTAAATGGCCCATGCATGGAATCCCCAATGTAAATATGTATAGCGAAGGGCCAGGTGTGCGGATTCAACCGTTCCTCCTTCACCATATGGCGGGGTAGAAAAGTGGGACATCGGTTCTGATACTCCAAAGAACAATAGCCCTATTCCCATCCCGGCGCTAAAGAGCATGGCAAACCAGGTAAGTCTACTGTATTCAGGCTTATCTGTATCTTTTCCTAACTTGATATGCCCGAACCTGCTAAAAATTAAATAAATGGCAAATACTAAAAAGAATGTTGCAGCAAGCTGATAAAACCATCCAAACTGATTCAAAAAGAAATTTTGAGATACCGTCATAACCTGGTCTAGATTGCCTGGAGAGATCACACCCCAACTGACAAAAGCCATTGCAATTGCAATTCCAATCCAAAAAACTTTTGTAACTTTGTTCATTCTGTCCACTCCTATTAATGTTTATGTGGATCTAAAAAATATTTCGAAATAATAACCACATGTTTTTTATCATAAGCATAAACGAGAATATTTTCAAATTTTTATAAGAATTTAGTATAATATACCCCGTTCGTGTTTACTACAAACAATTGTGTGTTTCCACATATGTTGTATTCTCTTACGAATATCAATTAACACCTTCACTATTTTTCTCAATAAAAAAGCAGAGGCGACCGCCTCTGCTTTTTGGAAATTATAAACCTGAACTTAATACTATTTTTCCTTTAGGTGTTTCACTTTTACTATCTGGCTCGAGTGTGATTGCTACAGCATCCCAGTTGTGATCTCCCTCATATTCAACCTGGTAGGCAACTTCGCCTTTACCTTCTTGATTTGGGGTAAAGAAACCGGCTCGATAAGGCTTGTCATCTTCAAGCAACCAAACCTGGTATACTTGATCACCTTCTGTTTCTGCCACGTCGTTAACCTCAACCACTAAATTCATTTTTCCATCTTCATTCATTAGAGCAGCAGATCCTGCCGATGCTTCTGCTTCAGAAGGCTGTAATTGAACCGCTTTGATCAAAGAGGAGATTTCTTCTGGCTGTGTAGTCTCATCTTCACCTTCATTTACGAATGTATAAACATTTCCTGCTAGAGAAAGAAATAGAGCCGCTGCTAAAGCAGGGGCTACCCACTTTTTTTGTTTTGACTTTCTCTCTGTTTGGAGATCGGTTACGTTATTTTTTTGTTCAACCGAAAGACTTTCATTTGCAGTATCATTTGATTCAACCATATCACTTTCAAAAACACTTGCCAGAACGCGTTCTTTCATTCCGGCAGGCGGCTCTTCCGGGATGGAGAGATAAGGAAGGTCACCTGTCAATTCTTCCAGCTCCTTTAACTCCTCTCTGCACTCTTCACATGATAAGAGATGAGCTTCGAACTGCTCTCTTTCTTCGTTTGATAAGGTTCCATTAAAATAATCGAGCAGTTGTTCACAATTTGCTTTCATCTGAGACCCCTCCTTTCTCACCGAGACTGGTTTTTAAATGTTTTAACGCTAGCCGAATTCGGCCTTTCACGGTACCCAGCGGGAGGTCGAACTCTTCCGAAATTTTTTTATGGGTCATGCCTTTAAAATAAAACATCTCAATTATTTTCTTTTGATCACCTTTTAGTTTTGATACGGCTGTGCGAAGTATCTGACCTCTTTCTTTCCACTCAACCTGGTCCTCCACTGATGCTTCATCACTGTGCAATGCGTCTCGTTCGTTTAATTCAAAGTCCGGCTCTTTCGACTGCTTACGTAAGAGATCAATAGCTGTATGTCTCGTCATGGTAAGTAGCCATGAAGAAAACTTTCCTTTCTCTTCACTATACTGAGCCTTTCCTTTCCATAGCTTAATAAATACTTCTTGCATCACTTCTTCAGCAAGTCCTCCATCTTTTACAATTCGGTATGAGAAAGAATATAAAAGTTTTTCATATCGATCGTAAAGAGACGAGAGAGCTCTTTTATCCTTTGCCTGAACCTTATCATACAGCTCGGCATCGTTAAGTTCTCTCATATCATTCTCCTTTTCATTGAAACTGACGCTAGCCTGAAGAGGCAGAAAAGCTTATGTATAGCTAACGTTACTCAGTCTACTTTAGATGTGTTTTTTTGAAAAAATTTCTTAGAACCGCATGCAACCGTTTATTAAATTAACAAAAGAACGATTAGACTGTCCCCTTTAAAAAAGCCTTCCAATGGAAGGCTTACGCTTCTTCAAATAACCCAAGTGAAAGGAATGCATCCTTAACGGCTGATGAATGACCACCTTTAACATCCAATTCGAGCGTCTGATCAGGTTGTAAAGAAAGCGCTAGGACACCTAGAAGACTTTTAGCATCGACTACCCAATGTTCTTTTTTCAATAAGATCGTTTCCTCAAAACGGCTTGCAGTGTTCACAAGTTGACTGGCAGTTTCAGCAAAAACTGGTTTTAACACTTTTAACTTCATCTCCGCTCTCCTCCCACTTACTCGTAATTCTTTATCTAATTCGAATTATAACATAACTGTCCGTGTCCATAATCTTTAAAGGTGTTTTAGAGTGCTATTTCGTGATCAATCTACCTGCTTTTTCATTTACGAAACTTTTCACTTGATGCATGTTCCTGTATGATAGGAATGATTAGATAAAAAAGAGGTGACGTAAGATGGCTAATAAGGTAGCACTCATAACAGGAGGCACACGTGGCATTGGTAAAGCAATTGCTCGAAAATTTGCTTCTGAAGGATACAACCTTGTACTTAACTTTATGAGAAAGAAAAAAGATGCTGAACAAACGAAACAGGAATTAGAACAAGAATACGGCATTACTGTACATATTGTTAAAGCAAATGTTGGTGAAGTGAAGCAAATTACTGCTCTCTTTCATGAAACAGAAGAAACGTTTGGCCGACTAGATGTTTTCGTTAATAATGCCGCATCAGGTGTATTAAGACCGCTTATGGAGATTGAAGAAAGCCATTGGGACTGGACACAAAACATCAATGCAAAGGCTTATTTATTTGCTGCACAAGAAGCAGCTAAAATAATGGAGAAGAATGGTGGAGGAGCGATTGTAGCCCTTTCAAGTCTAGGATCCATTCGAGCACTTCCAAACTATGTGGCCGTTGGTGTATCAAAGGCATCCGTGGAAGCAATCACACGATACTTAGCGGTTGAGCTATCACCAAAAGGGATTGTCGTAAATGCTGTGTCGGGCGGAGCTGTTGATACAGACGCACTGAAACACTTCCCGAATCGAGAAGAATTACTAGATTCTGCGAAGAAAAGAAATCCAGCAGGACGCCTTGTCGAACCAACAGACATGGCCAATACTACTTACTTCTTAACAACTCCAGAAGCAAGTATGATTCGTGGCCAAACCATTATTGTGGATGGTGGACTATCTTTACTTGGTGAATAATTATGTGAAAGACAGCGGTCGTTCCGCTGTCTTTTTACTATTGTGTACATTCGCTCTAAAGCTTCATTTGCACGAGTACAGTTACATAAAATCGAAAAAGTAACGAATCACATGAAAGAAAACAGGCGAAGTATAGGCAAGGCTGTCTACCCTACTCAAATAACTTTCTTCTAAAGCTTTCGGCTTTTTGCTATCTCCTAGTAGCAGGTCGCGTTTCAAAACTGAGATGGTTAAACTTCCAAGAAAACCAGCAATGCTAATTAAAATCCCACAGAAAACGCCGAACAATGAATCAAATGGTGTTAAATATGGAAATAGTGTATAAGCAAACGCAGTTGTTGCTATTAACGAACAGAAAAAACCTTCTAACGTGATGTAAGGATTTGAAGAAGGTACAACTTTTCTCTTTCCTGCATATAGCGATACCACATAATGAACCACATCATTTACTTGAGTTAAAAGAACCAGGAACAAAACGAGATTTGCTCCATATACAGGGGAAGCAATTTGAAAATAAGCTAGATGACTTAAACCAAAAACCATCAGCATTAAGCCCCATTGCGTCGAACTTACTGATCTCAGAAATCCGAGTGTACCCTTCCCAACTATCCGAGGCAGTGGAAGTAATAAGAAAACGTATACAGGAATAAAAACGATGAACATACCATACCAATCAGTGAATATCCAGTAAAATTGAATAGGCACCGCCACATATGACCATAAAAAAATTCTTCGATCAGCTTTTCTAGTTTTCATCATGGAGAAGTATTCTTTCAGCGCAAAGAAACTTAGGACCATTAACGAAAACAGAGAAACGATTGGATTAAATAATGTGGCCAAACAAAAGACGCCATACATCCCCCACCATGTTTTCACTTTTATTGTAAGACCCGTAAAATCCTTATTAGGTTGCTTTTTCCTCACCATAATAAAAATCGTTTGTGCAGATAGTAATGAAAAGAAGATAACGGTCAGTGTCCATACTGTACTTTCCAGAAAGGCACCTCCTTACCATGATTGAAATGTTAGGTATAATGTAAGAAAACGTCAAAACAAAAAGGAGTCGATTATGACTCAAAAAGTATACATTTTACTTTCTGATACAGGAACTCTCTTTACAAAATCGATCAAAAAATATACCAGAGCTCCATATAATCATGCCTCTCTTGCATTCGATGATCAATTGCATGATATGTATAGCTTTGGAAGAAAAAAACCGAATAACCCTCTAAAAGGCGGGTTTGTAAAGGAAAATGTCCTAACAGGAACATACCGCCGATATCCAAACACAACATGTGTGATTTACGAATTAAATGTCACCGAACGTGATGTGATTAAAATGAAGCGGTTACTAACAATCTTCATTAAAAATAAACAACGGTTTCTTTACAACATTCTTGGTGTTCTCGGTGTCTCAATGAATGAACCTATTGAGTTTAGTAATTCTTACTTTTGTTCGCAGTTCGTAGCTGAAGTCCTTCATCGATCAGGCATTGAACTTTGGGATAAGCTCCCAGCCCTTGTTACGCCTGACGATTTTCGAAAATGCGAACGGCTCTCCCTCATTTACGAAGGAAAACTATTTGATTATGAACCTATTAAAAAGCAATTATTGAAGTAATCTCACTCTTTATCAGTTGCCTTATATGGGTAATTTTTACACATTTATTTATTAATAAGGACAGATTCCGATAGAATCTGTCCTCGCTTGGAGCGTATATTACGATGTAAACGTTTCTGTTAAAACAGGTACAATTTGTTTTTTACGAGAAACAACACCTTCAAGTACTGCCAGATTTTCGATTAACGTTACGTTAAACGCCTTTTCTACTTGTCCAGCTTGCTTTCCTAATGCAAGAACTGTGGAGTTGTTTGTCAAAATGTCTGTTACGACAAGAAGGAATAGATCGAGCTCTTTTGCTTCAATCGTTCTTCTCATCTCTTCTTCCACCACGTCCTGACGTGCAAGTACATCGAGAGTATCAACAACGTTTACCTGAGCTACTTCAACCTTAGCAGGTCCCATTCCAAATTCTTTTGCATCGAGTGAAATGAGTTCTGCTGGCGTTTTGCTGCTCATATCTGCCCCAGCCTTAAGCATTTCAAGACCGTAAGTTTCTGCATCAACGCCTGCAATTCCTGCCAGCTCACGAGCTGCAGCGATATCCTCCTCCGTACATGTTGGTGATTTAAAAAGAAGAGAGTCAGAGATAATCGCAGAAAGCATAAGACCCGCTATATTTTTATCAATCTGAATGTTGTTTTCTTTATATAGCTTGTTAAGGATTGTCGCCGTACAACCAACCGGTTCTGCGCGATAATAAACAGGATCAGCTGTCTCAAAGTTTGCGATTCGGTGATGATCAATTACTTCTAAAATTCGTACTCTTTCGATGTCTTCAGCACTTTGTTGACGTTCATTATGGTCAACAAGAATAACCGTACTCGCTTCGTTAGAAACCGTTTGAACCATACGAGGAGCTTCAACATTGAATTGATCTAATGCATACTGTGTTTCACCATTAACTGCACCAAGACGGACAGGCTCTACATCCATACCTAGTTTACTTTTTAAGTCTGCATAAACAAGTGCAGAAGTGATCGTATCTGTGTCAGGATTTTTATGTCCAAAAATCAATACTTTTTCCATTGTTCGACTCCTTTTGAATGAAAAGATTTATGTACTCAATACATATTGTAAAGATCTCTTCCTATAAACTCAATATTATTTCATATTATTCTAACAAGAAAAGTAAGGAAACGGATCCCCACATAGGAGAATCCGTTCTTATCTCATAAAGAATCAATCGCTTTACTAATCTCATCATCTCCTGAAATGAGGTCAAACGAGCGACGAATCGTATTCTCTTTTGTTAGTGAAGAAACCACCACTTGAGCTACATCTTCACGCGAGATTGACCCGCTACCGAGGTTTTCAGCAATTGATACCTTCCCTCTTCCGGGTTCATTTAATAGTCCACCTGGACGAACAATTGTATAGTCTAATTTACTCACTTCTAACAATTTGTCTGCGTAATGTTTGGCTGCATAGTACGGCAGGAGTGACTCATGCCAATTTTCTCGATTGTGCGCCTGAAGGGCACTAATCATAACATACCGTTTAACACCTATCTTTTCAGCAGCTTCTATCGTTTTTACAGCTCCATCTAAATCCACTAATAGCGTTTTATCTGATCCCGTACTCCCACCTGAACCTGCGGCGAAAATTACCGCGTCACTCCCTTTCATAGCTTCAGAAATAACTTCAACCGAGTCTTCAAGACTTACCACTACAGATTTAATTCCCCTATTAGCTAATTCATCTGCCTGCTCTTGTTTTCGAACCATTGCTTTTAAGGAATGGTCCTTGTTGCTATGAAGAAGATTAACAATGTTTTGGCCAACCTGGCCGTTTGCTCCAATAACGAGTACATTCATCCTAAAAAGCTCCTTTCGAACAATCTATGCCCATTATTTCAAACCCTTTTTACTATCGCAACTAACCAGCTTGCTTCTTCAACAAGGATGACACGGTCCGACGATCTCTTGTCATAGAAAATACCGCTGACGCTAGTGCTAGTAGTATAAACATTCCTCCAACTGTTGCGTTCATTTCCACTGTGTATTGTTCAATAGCATAGGCACCAACAGAAGAGCCGAGGGCAATACCAAGATGAAGAGACGAATTATTTAAACTTTGTTGAATATCAGATGATTCAGGTGCCAATTCGATTAAATAGCTTTGTTGAGCCGGTGTGATCCCCCAGCTTAGCATACTCCAAATCACCATAATAATAAGAAAAAGTGGGAAAGAGAACGTGGTATAAGGGATGACAAACATCGCCACTGCAAAAACCATAATTGATATTAGTATGGTTGGCCTTGTACCAAAGCGATCGGAAGCAACTCCGCCTAATCCTCCTCCAGCAACAGCTGCTACTCCAAAGATTAGATAAACAATACTTACCCAATTTCCCGATAATCCAAGCGTTGTTTTTAAAAACGGGGTGAGGTAGCCATAAAGTGTTAAATGACCGGTTAGAAACAGAAAAGATGTTAATTGAGCAGTTAAAATACGCTTATCCTTGAGTGTTTTGATTTGCTTACGAATTGGAATGGCTGGTTTTGGCTGGATTTTTTCCATAAACAAAGCAACCCCAGCCATTGCTAATACTGTAAGACCAATAATCAGAATAAATGGTGCCTTCCATCCAAAAGCATTTCCTAGCATTAAGCCAATCGGGACACCTAAAACGAGTGATGCACTGATTCCCATAAAAACAACACCGATTGCTCGTGCGCGATATTCCTGTTTGACGATGTTTGATGCCATCGTAACGCACAAAACAACTAAAAGAGACCCACTTGCTGCAGAAATGATCCTTGCTGCCATTAACACCGAAAATGTTGTACTTAATACAGCGATGAAATTACCTACAAGAAAAATAACAAGCGATAAGAGCGTCAGTTTTTTTCGTTCTATTTTTGCGGTCATCGATAATAGGACTGGCCCCATCACCGCAAACACAATGGAGAAAACGCTAATTAACAGCCCTGTTTTTCCTAGACTAATCTTTAGATCATCTGCTACTAGGTCAAGAATGCCTCCAATAATTAGTTCAACCATACCAACTACAAACGAAACGATGGTAAGTAAGTACACGCGTTTATTCATTATTCCTCGCACCCCTCATTTGAAAGTTACCACTAAAAGGGTAACTCTTTTGAAGTGATTAAGCAATAGGAAAATGAAGGTTACTTTTACCCACTTAAACGGTTGTGCTATCATTAAAAGAAATGACCAGTAGAAGCAAGGAGAATAGTGACATGCTACAGCAGTTTGGATTTACGCAATACGAAAGCCAGGTCTATGAAGCACTTATTACAATCGATGAGGCTCTCGACGCCACTGCCATTGTCAAACGTTCAGGTGTTCCACGATCTAAAGTGTATGATGTTCTGCGGCGTATGAGTGAAAAAGGAATGGTATTGGAATCAACAACAGAAAAAAAACGGCTCTATGCTCCTCTTCCACTTGAATCAGCAATTAAGAAACTTCAGCGTGACTTTAACGAAAATATAACCCAATTAAAAACCATTCAATCTCGTGAAAAAAAAGCTGATGATCGTGTGTGGACACTTAAGGAAGAACAGTCCATTCACTCCCTCGTCTCAGAACTCCTTCATTTATCATCTTCTTCGATTATCTTTTCTGGTTGGTCGGATGATATTGAGCAACACCTTTCTATACTGGAGGAAAAAGAAGCTGAGGGGATATCTGTGGAAATTCATACAATAGGAAAGATACATTCTAACCTTAAAAATGTTACTACACTAATACCAGACACAGATCACCAAAAACTGGAGCGAAGTCGAATTGTCGTCATTGATCATCATGAAATTTTGTTTGCTGGAATTGAAGAATCGAATTGGCAAGCGATCCATACGAAATCAAAACCACTCGTTACTTTCTTCACTGAATTTTTCTATCATGATATTGCGCTAACAGAAATTACTCGAAAGTTTGGGTCCACAATGATGGAAGATCCCCACATTCGAGATGTACTGTTGAAATTACGTTATTAACGGTGTACCACTATCTTATCAAGTAAAATTAACAACGCTTCTTATGGAAAACATGACGCACATGCCCTTAAAGACTTCTTTCACTTCTACACCTTCTAACTTCAAAAAAATCCCCTTCCATGATTATGGAGGGGATGTAACGATCGCTTATTCTGCATTTAGCATTTCTTCTCTTTTCTTACCTAATTTCATTTCCAACTCTTCTTGTAGTAAAGCCATCCCTTCTTGACTGAGCACAATGTTACCATTTCCGAAAGTTTGGTTATCGTCTAGAATTTCACCTGTAATCATACAGGCCATGTCTGCTTGATACTTCTGTAATATGACCTTGTTTTCACTTGTGAAAATTTCAATAGGATCTTTCACATTAATATCTAACGTACGTCGCAGTTCTTTTGGAATGACAATTCGGCCTAGTTCATCAATTTTCCTTACCACACCAGTGCTCTTCATCCTCATTCCTCCCTTTCGTTTTAGCGAACGTCTCTCTATTTCTTTTATCATAATATTGATAACATTTTAATGCAACGTTTATTGTGCCAAAATTCTGTAAATTTTCATTATTTCTTACTATTTCACAGGACTTTCCTTTTAATCCTGCTCCTTCAAAATATTTGGTTGAAGTTCACTATCTTTTCTACATAACCTTTAATAGTTGCAACCATCTTCGTTTAGGGGGTAAACTAATAATGTTTAGACGGTAAACTAGTGGAGGTAACGAAATGGATAAAAAATTATGTGAAGCCGTTGAGCTTTTTGAAGAAGTCATTATGTATGGAACTGAGCGCATTATACGATCTTTCGAACATCAATTATTTGAAGAATACTCTTCTGAACAGCTCCAGATGCTTCAAATCATCTCGAAATCTGGTCGTATTTCACCTGGAAAACTCGCAGCCTTACAAGGTGTACATAAAAGCGCGATTTCCAACCGTTACAAAAAACTTGAAGTGAAAGGACTTTTAACGACAGTCGATTCAGAAAAGGATTTAAGAGGAAAAGCGATCACGCTTACGCAAAAAGGGAATGATGTTGTTGCTTTATTTAATGAAGTTATCTATGAGCATGTGGAAAACATCGTATTAAATGATTTTCACGAAGAAGAAATAAATGAATTCTTGCGTATCTTTCGCAAGTTAAGTTCAATTTTAAAAACAGAAGGAGATGCAAAATGAGACAAATTTTAAAATTTAAATGGCCAATTGCTATTGCGCTTATTGCGCTAACCGCCGTTTTATTTATTTTATCCCCCAACCTCACAAAACAAGCTGAAGAAGCCGGAACGTTTCAACTACCAGAAAACGCTGATTCTAAAATTGCAGCAGACTTACTAGAGGAAGCTGGTGCGGGAGATGAAACGATTTCTGTTGTGTTTACTTATGATCAACCCGTCGAAGATAAAGCGCAACAGACGGTTTCTTCTATTGCAGAAGAACTCGAAGGAGAAGGATCCCTCATTAAAAATGTGCTCGATCCTTTTGAAAGTGAAGAATTAACAGAACAACTCGTTTCTGAAAATAAACAAACGGTTCTATTGCCTATTACGGTGGACGGCACAGATGAAGAAGTGAATGATCTAGCAAATCGGATTCAGGAAGACATGATTCCAGATGATACAACGGCATATGTCACTGGAGAAGCGATTATTAATCACGATGTGAACGAAAGCGCCCAGAAAGGTCTTGAGCGTACTGAAATAATAACTGTGGCTTTAATTTTCGTTTTATTACTTGCTGTTTTTCGTTCCATTACAACTCCCTTTATCCCATTAGTTGCAGTTGGTATTACGTATCTCCTTAGTCAATCGATTGTTGCGTTTCTTATCGATTGGATTGGTTTTCCTGTATCCAATTATACGCAAATTTTTCTAGTTGCCGTCTTATTCGGGATTGGCACAGACTACTGTATCCTCTTGTTAAGTAGATATAAAGAAGAATTAGCTGAGGGGCATTCTGTTGAAGATGCGATTGTAAATACGTACAAGACTGCTGGACGTACTTTATTAATTAGTGGATTAGCCGTTTTCATTGGTTTTGCTGCGATCGGCTTTGCTGACTTCCCTATCTTTAAATCTGCTGTTGGGGTTGCTGTCGGAATTGCTGTCTTAATGCTCGTTTTATTTACAATTGTTCCATTCTTTATGGCATTGCTAAAAGATAAACTGTTTTGGCCATCTAAACAATCAGCGTCTCATAAAGATAGTAAACTCTGGACTAAGTTCGGTCGTTTCTCTATAAATAAACCGATTTGGTCGATGCTCGTTGTTGCCGTTATTATGGTTCCACTCCTTTTCACATACGACGATCAGCTATCGTTTAATACTGTAAATGAGATTGGTAGTAACTATGAATCTGTGAAAGGCCTTGATGCGATTGAGGAAGGCTTTGGTAAAGGAGATTCGCTTCCTGTAAAGGTGATCCTTCAGCAAGATGACGCGATTGTAACTGAAGAACTGCTTCCTTATATCGAAACAATCAGCAATGACATTGAGAAAAATGAAGACGTGGATTCTGTTAGGTCAATTACAAGACCCACCGGAGAGGTTATTGATGATTTCTATGTCGATTCACAACTTTCCCAGGTTGGCGATGGTCTAAATGAAGCAACTAGTGGACTAAATGAAGTTCAAAGCGGATTAACAGAAGTACAAAACGGATTGGACCAAATTAACGGTCAAATCCCTTCTGGTAACAACGCTGGAGGACTTGAAGAGGCAGTAAACGGATTAGGGCAAGTGAATGACCAGCTTGGTGCCATATCACAGGGGCTTCAACAATCACAAAATGTAGCTGCAGCTTCAGAGCAGCTCGGTCAGGTTCAACAGCAACTTGGACAAATTCAACAGGGGCTTGCTGGTGCCTCTTCCGATCTGCAAGGTCAGTCAGGTCAGGTTTCTGAACTAAGCGGGGGCATTTCGGATCTATCAAAAGGTGTTGGGTCATCAATTGATGGACTGAATGAAATAAAGAACGGCTTACAGGACGCAGCAGATTTAGTAACCAATATGGGGAATTCGGACGCACTTCGAGACACGGGTGTTTTCATTCCAAAAGGTACGCTTGATAATGAAGAGTTTGAACCAGCCATTGAACGGTATGCGTTCGATGAACAAAAGGCTGTTACGCTTGAAGTGATCTTAAAAGAAGATCCTTATTCAACTGAGGCCATTCAAACCGTTCGTGAAATAAAAGAGACCGTCTCACGATCAATCGACGGAACACCACTTGAAGATGCTACTGTTGCTTATAGCGGGGTTTCAAGTATTAATAGCGACTTGTCAGACATTTCAACGAGTGATTTTACAAGAACGGTTATCATCATGCTTGTTGGTTTATTTATTATCCTAACTGTCCTTTTCCGCTCCATGATTATGCCGATTGTGATGATTGGATCACTTCTACTTACGTACTTTACATCAATGGCGATTTCTGAATTAATCTTTATTAATCTACTAGGCTATGACGGGATAACGTGGGCCGTTCCATTCTTTGGTTTTGTTATGCTCATAGCGCTTGGAGTCGACTATTCCATTTTCCTACTTGACCGATTTAATGAAGAAGCTTCGATTGGCATTATGGAAGCCATGCATCGATCCATGGCTAAAATGGGTACGGTTGTCATCACTGCTGCAATTATATTAGCAGGTACATTTGGTGCAATGATGCCTTCTGGTGTACTAAGCTTAATGCAAATTGCTACAATTGTTATTACTGGATTGTTACTTTACGGTCTAATCGTTCTACCTCTTCTCATTCCTGCTGTTGTGGTATCATTTGGGAATGGCATTTGGTGGCCTTTTAAACCTAAAAAGCGATAAGTTTCACCATACAAAAGCTCAGAGCAAACCGCTCTGAGCTTATTAAATCTATTTACCACTTCATCTCGCATACTGGCCTATTTCTCTTCCATACGTTTTTAAATACAACTTCTCAAAAATCTCAATCATTTGATAAAAACGCTTATCATAGTTATCGCCTTCTACTGTCCATGAGGTCGCCAGTACGGTATGACAATAGCCCCAAAGTAGCAACCGCTCTTTATCTAGATTAAGATCCTTAGTGAAGATGTCTACTCGTTTTTGGGTCACTTCATAGACGTCTTTTTCCGGTAGCTTATTTAAAAGAAATTGAATTAAATCATACTCAGTTTCCCCCAATAATCCTTTTGGGTCAATCGCAACCCAGTCAGTGTCCTCTGAAGCAAGCACATTGTAATGATGAAAATCTCCGTGTAGTAACTTGTACTGAGCGATTGATTGATTCAGTTTCGTAAAAAGGCTTAGGGAAGTCCTAAGGACATGCGAAGAAAGTGGTCCATATCCATCCACATTCTGCATTACAGTATCTCGAAGCAACTTCTCTCTAACGGCTGTTGTTTGTAGCCGAGTATGACTTGGAGCCGATATTGATAACTTTTTCATCACTAATCCAGCCTCGCGACAGGCTAGCTCATCGTTTTCTACTGTCGCAAGCGTGTGACCAGGAGATAATTTTTCTAAAATGATAATGCCTTTTTCTTTATCAAAGGCATTAACTTTAACCATCCCTTGATGATTAAACAAGCGCAAAGATTCCAGTTCATCAAGAAAGTCTGCTCCAGGTATACTTAGTTTCACTACAACTTCTTTTCCACTCTCCAGCTTAGCTGGAGCAACATAGTTGATCGAGAGATGATAAGGATCCTCCATTTTCATAGACCATTTTTGTTCACAATAGCGGATGATTTCCGGTATTTTCTTTAGCCATACTTTTCCTTCTTCCTTAAAATAAAAACAAACGGATTGTACAAACTGCTCTTGAAACTTCATTCTACACCTCCCCTTCTAATAAAGGAATAAAGTACAGTATGCGATCAAAACGCCGATAAAACCACACATCAAACTATACGAGATGTTTTCCAAGACAATTTTATATGGATTCATTTTCAATCCTACGGAAGTTAGTGTAACGATAAGGCCATAAGGAGCTGATGGAACGGTTGCGATCGCGCTACTGGCGAGCAGAATCGTTAACGTAACAGAAGGAAAAGCACTTAACAACAACTCACTTACGCCGCCAAAGATCCCCATTGTTGCAATGGGATGAACGCCTAATAATGTCATTATTAAAAAAGTAGCCTGGATGAAAAGCATAATGTAAACTTGATGCCCCTCAAGTGCCACAAGGGGGTCCTGTAAATATCGTAGGTATGGAGACGCGTTTAACGTTTCTGTGAAAAAAGATAGCGTTAGCAGTAAAACAATGAAATTATGTAAATGGTTTGTTTGCCTTTTCCAATTGGGCCAGCCAATTTGAAAGAAACTTCTTTTTCGTTTCAACAATAATGCCCAAATGTACGCAAAGGGAAAAAGGGCGATCGTAACGGCAAACAAAAAGTTGAACTGAATAACATTGGTTAGAAAAACGACAACCATTAAGAACAGAACCAGCGCCACGATAAATTCCATTAACTTCTTCTTACTACTTGCTCCTAACTTTGTAGGCGTACCAACCTCTTCTACCACTTCGTTGCGAAAGGTGATTTTTCCAATAATAGAATCAAACGCAAAGCCTAATAAAGCAACAAGCAACATCCAAGGTAACACTTCTAAGTAATTAGCATTTGTAATAAAGATTGATGTAGCGAGTAAAATTTCCAATGGACTCCAAAGTAACGCTAGAGAATATCCCCTTAAAGTCGACATGGCGATAAAACGGTTTCTGACGTTTGCGTTGGATTTTTTTAATTGATTTTTTAACAGATCTTGAGAAATGGTTGCGGACGATAAATTCAAAAAGGCAGCTAGAGAAACCATGGTCGCTTCTCCTCGCACATATAAATCTCCCATTTTCTTCACATTGCCCCCGAGTAATGTTTGCAATAGCTTATTATATCTCCCGGCTTTTACAACGCTATTCATCCATGGAAGCATGGATAAAAGAAACAACAATCCTATATTCCCTGCAAAAAAGGATGGAATCTGAACGATACTAATATCGCTTGAAAAATAAAAAAAGCCCCCTGCACTTAAAAGAATCATGCCAAGTATTTTAAAAACACGATCCGCTTCTTTGAAATTAATGACGATCATCACTATTGCTAATAGTCCAATTGTTGTATAAAGAGAAGCGTGTGACCAAAAGAGGTAGATCACATCCAATAGAAAAACGAATAAATAAAAAACGTAAATATGTTGAAACAGTCTAGTATTCCACATGTTATTCTCCTATCCTATAGGCGAACGTTGAGAGAATGTGATCAGTTCGTCTACTTTCCCGTTGTTAGTTTGCTTCCCTTATCCTATCGATAACCTCTCAAACTTTCAAGAATGCAAAATTCTTACACTGCTAAAAACTCTTTTTAAGCTAACTGATGATCTCAAAAACTGAGCATTCTTTGTCTTTACTTTGTTTAAACGTAAACAAAAAAAGTACCGCCCGATTTAACGGACGGTACAAAAGGGGGAAAATTATGTTAGTTTAAATTTACCCCCTTTTGAAATACCTAAACCTTTTTTTCTAAAAATCTTTTCATTTATTTCTTGCTTATGATTTGACTCCTGTTTCTAGTGAAAAACTCTTTTGATTCCTCGTGTTCTAAAAGGCTTAATAACGCTTGTTCATGAACAAAACAAATTTTATTAATTTCTTTGTCATTCGCTTCAAGGTCCTTACCGTCGCCAACATATTCGAAATGAAACATTGTCGTTATTTGGTTATGATAACCAATTTTCGTTTGAATTTTTTCTGGAAATCCAAATGAGATCGTTTCATTAAATCGCTTCTTTAACGTGTAGGCGACGGATCCCGTTTCTTCTAATAACTCTCTTCTCATTGAAGCTTCGGCTGTTTCATCCTCGTCTTCAACGCGACCTTTAACGAAATCCCATGTTCCATTTTGAAGCTCTTTCCCCATTCTGGTGTTTATCGTGACTTTGCGAACGATGAGAAACCGGTTTTTGTGCGTAACAATTGCCCCAACAGCCTTCCTAGTTTTCATAACACTATCCTCTCGCTAGTTTGTCGCATACTCACTTTCACCAGGTCTTTGACCATTCTGCAATTGGCGCATCGTTAAACCAAAATCCATTTGTAAGTGAGGATAGTCTTTAAAACTACTCCAGTCTCCTCCCCAATCAAAACCAAGATCTTTCGCAATAGCGACTACTTCCATCCAATCTGATTTTCCATTCTCGTTATCGTCTCGCTCCATATCCCATACAACATCACCATTATCTAACTTTAAAGCAAAATCGATGGCTAGACCATAATTGTGATAAGAACCGCCGCCGGCAACATTTGTAACGACTTGTCCTTCCGTTGACCGTCCTTTTTCATAAAGAGCATCCTGTTCTTCTTTCGTTCGGTGTGCAGCTGTAATCACAATCTCAACTCCTTTTGCGGCAGCTCGATTGATCAACGCATCTTTCGCTTCACTTACCGTTGGATGCAGCTCCGTTGGCAAAGGAACATCCTTTTGAATAAACATTCCCTCTAGATCTTCCTTGAAGTTGATGAAGATAAGACCAATTCCTATTATGAAAAGGAAGGTTATAAGATTGAATCCTTTCAAACAGAAACCTCCCACCTTATTAATCTACTATTTTGATCATAACATAGGTGGAGGTAAATCGTTCGAAATGGAGTCTTCCTAGAATTTGTAAGCTTCTCCACAGTGGTTTACATTATTCTACTTAAGAAATCAATCTTTTCGTTTCGTCACTCTGCATCCCGCTAATGGCCCAACCCTAGTATGATAAAGAGAACATAACCGTTTTTTATCCAACCCCTAGCAAAAGGAGACGCTTATGAAAAGATTAATAATTACAAATTCCCTTCTTATAATCTCTCTTATTTATCGTATTACGAAACCAACGTTATATCTGCCTGCATTCTCTATTGAAGCAGAAAATCCTGTTAAATTGACATTAACTACGCTTACCATCGATACTGGTTTCGTTACCGGTAACGCCGGCTCCATCTACTCAATTTGGTTAAGTCCAATCTACCTTCTTATATTAATCTCATGCGTCCTAACGATTTCTCCTTTGATTTCCAAGAAGCGGTAAGACTATTTCCCTAATGAAAATCCTTCAAACAAGCGACCACCATATGGTTGTAAAGCGTCATCAACGAACATAATGACGCTTTCCTTTTCACGTGTTTCATAATAATGATCAAACACTTGTACAAACCTATCCGCCAGTGTTTGATCATAATTTCTTAATGCACGGACAATCCATTTAGATGAGCCGATCCACTGTTTATTCGTACGAAGAATAAATTCATGAACTTGCTCTGCAAGAGTAGCTGCACAGCACATTTCTTCCCCTCGATCGGTAGCGCCAATAAAATCTTCTAGTACATCTGTAAGAAAATAGCGTTTTAGCGTCATCTCGTCTTCTTCCCATGGAGACGGCCCCTTCTTCAGGATCATTCTCGCTTCATCCTGCAGTACTTTTGCCTTCCCCTTGTCATTAAGGATGACGCCTTCAGACACCATTTTCGGAAGTGATGGTTTTGCACGGGCGCAGTCACTTTCATAATAGGCATAATAGCTTTCTAAATTATGAACATACCATTCGATCGGCCACCCTCATAGAAAAAGCTCTCCCGATACGAAACAGTTACCGACGAATCAAAGACGACTATATCAAGATCAGATGTAGCTGTCGCTTCCCCTCGAACAACGCTTCCAGCTAGAAAAGCAGCCTCACATTCGGGTGATCTTTTTTGTACTAGCTCCTTAGCTTTAGGTACGATGAGTTGTAATGAGTTCATTTTCCAACCTCCATTTCGTTTTTTTATATTTTGAAGAAATAGTAAGCCCGCTTAGGTAAAAACGATAGCTTTATTATCCAATTAACTAATAGATATCTAAACCAAGCCAGAAAGTACCCCTGCTAGTTTTTCTTTTATAGTCAAAAGACACAATCCTACACTCTCAAAATGCAACTAACTTTAATTAGAATCTTTGTTAACGTATCTCGCAAAAATTTCTAGTGCTTCCCTACCAATTATTTCAAAACAGTAGAGATATCTCAATCTTTTTTCACTTAAAAAGGAGCTTACCTTATTTAAGGTAAGCTCCTTTTTTAGAAGAGAGAAATATAGCTTTTTTTGCTTTTAACTCAGTCTTGCTTCATGTGCTTTTTATTGACGATGGTACGATTAAAGACTTTAAATAATGATAGACCCCATCATCATCACATGTAAATTCCGTTACATCGTCGACAATTTCTTTTATTTGGTCCGATGCATTTTTCATTGCTACTGCATAGTCAACAAACTGGAACATCGGTAAATCGTTGTTACTATCCCCTACTGCCAACGTTTCTACATCCGACAAATCAAAATAGTGTAACATTTCCTTAATACCAGTGGCTTTGTTCACATTTGCTACCATTACTTCAACATTATGAGCAGAAGAGATTGAGGTTGTAAAATCGATGTCTTGCTTTATTTTTTCTAACTCATCTTTCCATCGATTGATATTCTCTTTCGTTCTAGCGAAGAAATAGAATTTAGAAAACTTATTTCCTTCGATCTGACTTTTCCAGTCGATAGCTTCTTTGATCGCTTCTTGACGTGAAAGCCATTCATTAAGCCCAACACTTTCTGGCTTTGGGTCTTTGACTTCATCTTCCATAACTATACGATCTTGTTGTAAAGCGATACGGTCCGCTCCATATGGGAAAAGTTCATAATAAACTTTATGTTCTCTCGCTTTTTCGATAACCTTTTCTACTAATTCAAGAGGGAGTGAATGTTCAAATATGGCCTTGCCCTCAACATACCCCGCCATCCCATTTGAAGAGATGATCCCATCCACTTGGAATCCATCCGGTACAAGCTCGCTTATTTCATCTGCAGCTCTGCCTGTCGCGATAAAAACATAAAGTCCATTATCTCGTAACTCATCAATAATTTGTTTCGTAAATCCACTTACCTTGTTGTTGTGATTTAATATCGTACCGTCCATATCTAAAAAAATAGCCTTTGGCTTTGTTACCATAGTGACTCCCCCTACTGTAATAAATTCTCTATTTTTAAATTTTTTCATACCTTATATCTCACTTCACTTTTAGCGATCTTCCATAACTTAGTTTCTCCATCTATGAAACTAGTAGTAACCAGTATAATTATTGTTACAAATCGAAGCAAATTGCAATTGGTGTTTATCAACAAATAACATGTTACTCCTCTTCAATTAACCTGTTCAAGTTTTTGATATCAATTTTCATAAATTGGCATCAAAGTTTTGATTCGTTATTTCAATTTAAAAGAGCCTATCTGATAGCAGATAAGCTCCAACATTATGGAGTACGGAAAATTAATCGCTTTTTTTCTGTATGTTATTCATTTACATTCATAATTCTTATTACATACCATATCCTCCACCTCAACGCCTACCAGAGTTGTTCTTAAATAGCCGAACATAGAACAATATCTTTATTTACACGTACACCATTTCGCAAAATAGCTCTAAAACTAACCACTCCATATTTTCCCTATAATTGCATCATCTTTAACACCCTACAGAACTTTAAAAAGCGATTACACTTTACTGCAATCCCTCTCTTATTAATGGAACTTTATTTAGACTTTGCTTCTTCATATAAATATTGTCTCTATTTATAGCAATAATCAGACAGAAGTTCACTTCATTTCTTCTTAAAATAAGAGATGAGGTGATAAAGATGTACAAAAGATTATGGCGAAACAAAAATATACGGTATTACTTACTTGCTGGAGGAATCTCTCGACTTGGCGATGTTCTTTCCGGAATGGCTTTTTTATTTTTAGCGTACGATTTAACTGGTTCCAATCTTCACACTACAGGAATGGCTATGGCTGAGACCCTACCATACCTTCTTTTTGGATTAATAGGTGGGGTTATGGCTGATTGGTTACCTAAGAAAAAATTATTAGTCTATCTGGACCTAGCTCGCATCCCATTCATTCTTTCTATTGTATTTTTGCATTATATGGATACACTTACTTACACATATCTATTAATCGTGAGCTTTCTGATACAGAGTATAGGATGTTTCTTTAACCCGACCCATCGATCTGTACTACCTTCTATAACGACGGAAGAGGAACGAACGAATGCAAACAGTTTATATGATACATTAACTCGAGGAGTAACGGTTTTAAGTCCATTTATCACTCTATGGTTATTAAACACCTTTGGTGCTATACACTTTTTCACCTTAGACGCAATAACCTATGCTGTTAGCGCCTTTTTCATCTTTAAAATACACTTGAAGGACCCTAAACCACTTGTTAATAAAACGATTAGAGGTGTGTCTCGCTCAATTCTTGAGTTTACCTCTTGGGCGAAGGCGCACTCTACTGTCAGACAACTATTTATTTTTACCTTTGTTACGGTTTTTTTCAACACCTGGGTGTGGGAAGTAGGACTTTTGCTTGCATTATCAGAAATAAGTGAACAAAGTGAAGAGTTATATAGCATTTTACAAGGAGTATTTGGTGGCGTTGTTATTTTCACAAATATCGTTTTGCCATATTTGATTAAAAGAATGACTCTTCGCCTCTACTTAATTGGAGTGTTGATTTGGGGTACAGGCATTACATACTACGGACTCTTATATGATATTAAGCATTTCTTTATTGGTTGCGCTATCGTAGGTATAGGGCTGCCTATTGCTGGCCTCGCTCGCGTTTATCTTCTTCAGACACTTGTGCCAGAAGAGAAAATGGGACGCGCCTTTAGTTCCAATGCTGTCTTATTATATTTTTCGAACACCATTTCCTTAGGAGTGTACGGATTCTTAGTCATGTTCATTTCAATTCAACACTTAATGATTGGTAGTGGGTTACTCATACTCATTCTAAGTATTGGAGCTTTACTTATTAAAACCGTGAATCCGGCGAAATTCTGTTGGCGCCTTCCGATACATTTTTTTAAATAACTGGTTATAGGAAGAGACACTTTTAAACCCATGATTAAGAGCGATCGAAAGAATTGAGTCATTGGAATGTAATAAGGAGTATTGACTTCGTAATAGACGATAAAGTTGCAACCAAGAATAAGGAGAGAGACCTAGCTCCTCTTTAAAAAGGTGAGCAAATTGATATTTATTCAATCTTGCAACCTGAGCCATCTCGTCCAGTGTCCAGTCCTCGCTATAGCTTTCTTTAAGGGCATTTGTAACATCATTAATTACCGCTTTATTACTGATACTTGGAAAGTCAATTTGATGAGACCCTGCACCATATTGAAGCATCATAATGGAAAGCTGCGTCAAGCTGTTATCTAGAAAAAACTGATTGGTAACTGATCCAACTTCTTCATTTAGCGATAAGAAATCTCTAACAAAAAGCATCCATTGTCTTATTTGAGGATGTTTATAAGAAAGCAAAGTAAATTCAGGGGATGCTGCTGTAATGCCCAATCGATCAGCTGTCTCTTGCAGCAAAGACGGCTTTATCTCCACGAGGAATTTCTCATTTGTAGCCATAAGTTGTTTATGATCTTCATATGGGTTAAATATTAGAAACTCTCCTTTATCAATGGAGATGTCACCATGATTTGTTTGATAAGATCCTCTCCCGAATGGAGAAAAGATTAATTTATAACATTCATCACTTCTCCAAATCCGCTCACCTAATTGGTCATTACGGATAAGTAATAGTCCGTTCTCGTTATCTAGTATCATTAGTTAAGCTCCTAGTACAATAATGAGTTTTTCATTCGTTTATGACAATAAACCATTCAATTAATTATGAGACCTTGGGAACATACTTTAGAAACCCCTTCTACATCTGATTCACTTATCAATACTTAATTCTAATTTTAACATTTTACGGAATCTGTTTTGTTTCAAAATCCGGAATCAGCTTATTGAAAGCTGATGCTAGAACTAACGTTTAAAACAAAAGGACGTTATCTCCTAATCTCACAAAGCAATTCTTACTTATCCATTCATTTTTTGGTAAACTTTTGAAGGAACGGAATACCTTAAGGGAGGCACGAATGTGAAGCGGATTATGGTAATGGGTGCTTCAGCAGGAGCAGGTAAATCGACATTTGCAAAGAAACTCGGTCAAATTCTAGACTATAAGGTTTACCACCTCGACGCTCTGTTTTGGAAACCGGGTTGGATTGAAGCGAGTCTTGATGAGTTTCGCACTTCCCAGGAGAAGATTGCTTTAACTTCTAGATGGATTATCGAAGGAAATTATAGCAACTCCTATGATATCCGAGTGGCGCAAGCTGATACGATTATTTACATACATGCCCCGCGACTCCTTTGTCTTTATCGGGTTTTAAAACGCTGGATCACTCATCTCGGGAAGACACGATCAGATATGGGAAAAGGCTGTAACGAAAAAATGGAATGGTCTTTTTTAACATTTATTTGGACAACCTACTATCCTCGTAAGGAAAAGATGAAAAAGAGATTTGAAGAGATTCAACAAACTTCTCCCGAAAAAAAGATTATTCTTTTACAAAACAAATCAGAAATAGCGAATTTTCTTCATGAACTTCAGACAAACCATACAAATTTGTGAGAACCCATGATAAGATAAAGTGCAGTACGTTTGAATCCTAATTTTCCTGTTTAAACTAGAAATACTACTGAAGCACATGGAGGCATTATGCTAACTTTTGAAGAAAAACTAGAGATTATTGAATCATCCTTTCCTGAACTGACCCGAAAAGACGTTTCGCTTGGACGTGTGAACTTTCACTATGAAGAAGCGGTTATCGATAAGAAAAATGTTGTTTATCATCTTCACCCGAATGGGAACGGCTATGTATTTGGTGACCTTATTGAAGGATATCCATTAGATGAAAGAGGTATGGTTAACATTCGTGATTTCTCAAGCAATGAGCTTCGAAAAATCATAGGTGAGTCCATCCAGTCCCTTTCTGTCCTTCCTGGGTCAGATATCGAAATCCAAACTTGGGTAAACGATGAAGATCAAACGCTTGAATTAATGTACGAGCCTGAACTCGAGCTATGGAATGTCTACGCTGGCGATATTCTTGATGGCACATTCCCTTCTCGAAATGAAGCGGTTCAATACCTTGATGAAGAAGGATTTACTAGAAGATAATGTTATTAGCCTTCCGTTTAGACGCGGAGGGCTTTTTTATTTATCCAAGCGACTTATAAAACCCTGTTGATTTTCCCAAATAACCACACGCTTCATAGAATTGATGTGCAGCTCTTCGTTCTTCGCGGTTCCCGCTGTTTAACACAACTGTGGAAGCCCCTTTCTCATTAGCCAACTTCTCAGCTTCACGAATTAACTTCCTTCCGATTCCTTGCTGACGATATTTTTCTGCTGTTACCATCGTAATAATTCTTGCGATAAGAATATTAGCGACATACGAACGTTCATAATGCATGCCAAGCATCCCTAGTAGTTCCTTTTTTTCTTCGACTACAAGGGTGACATACAGATCGTCATTCATAATCGGTATCAGTCGTTCTTGCACTTCATGTACAGATGTTTCATAGCCCATATCTGAAAGTAAAAGAGTGATTCCCAGCTCATCACCCCTCCTCGCCTTCCTCACGTTCATCTTGCCTTCTCCTCTCGGAAATCATTATTTCGATATCGTTTTGAAACTTGTTTTTGTGAAAACATTGCAAGGAGCGGTACGACGAGCACAAGCAAACTTACTACTCCACCCCACCCAAAACGGTCCCACAATACACCAACACCTGAACTGCCTGCAGCGACACCTGCATAATAGCTAATTAAATAAAAGCTTGAGGCTCCACTTTTGTGATGTTCGGCTGTCTTAGCTACGGAAGCAGATGCCATTGAATGCGCGATAAAAAACCCAGCACAAATGATGCAAAGCCCAATCATGACAAGCGTTATTGATTGATGAATGGTTAGGACCACTCCTACTAGTAGTGTGAATAGCCCGATGATCATCGTTCGTCGAAGACCGATACTTGAAGAAATTCTTCCAGCCATGGGAGGAGAAACCACCCCAAGGATATACGCAGAATAAGTAAACGATATCCATTTCAACGAAAGTGTAAAAGGTTCTGCTTCCAAGTAGAAGGGCAAATAGGTCCAAACACCTGTAAAGATCACTTGAATGAGAAAACCAAGTGTAAAGAGAGACAACAATCGCCTGTCTTTAAGATGGACGAACATTCCTTTCATATCATGAATCATACTTCTACTCCCCCCGTTAAAAAAACGAGAAGCAGGCAAAAGCAAGTAAAAACACACTGTTACGACAAGTCCAAAAGCCGCAAGAGAGAGCAAACTTATTTTCCAGCTATATACATCCGTCAAATAACCTGTTGTAACGCGGCCGCTAAGGCCTCCCATTGCATTACTAGCAATGTAAATACTTGTGGCTAGGCCGATGTTGTAAGGCTCAACTTCATCTGCTAAATAGCCCATTGCTGATGCTGGTATACCTGCAAGAAAAAACCCCTGGACACATCGAAGAATTAAAAGAAGTAGAAACGAATTCATCAATGGCATGAGAAGTAGTAATCCTAGAACAAAAAGCAACGATACTTTCATCACCATTGTTCGTCCGTAGCGATCTGATACAAACCCTAGAATAAGAAGACCAGGAATCATTGTAATGACCGGCAATGACATCAGTAGACTTGATGTTGTAGGCGTTATTTGAAATTCTTTCACAAATATAGGAAGAAGCGGTTGGAAAGCATATAAGGAAGAAAAAACCAGCAATGCCCCACAACCAAGACTAGCTGCCGCTTTCCAAAACCCTGCATCTTTTGATGTATAACGCTGCTCCCTATTTACTTGATCGACCACTGTATCATCACCTTTATCCTTTGATCTGTTTATTTAAATTTAGTAGGAATTTGCGTTAGATCGATGCCCCACACGATTGGCATATAAAAATAGATCGCTAGCGTGATGATCACCACAGATGTTGCGTTAAGCCAGAACCCTGCTCGTGCCATGTCAGGAATCTTTAAATACCCCGACCCAAACACAACTGCGTTTGGTGGCGTAGCAACTGGAAGCATGAATGCGCAACTTGATGCAATGCCTGCCCCAATCATTAAAGCATACGGATGTACACCAATCGCTGCTGACAAAGATGCCATTATTGGAAACATCATTGTTGCTGTCGCCGTGTTCGATGTAATTTCTGTTAAGAAAATAACGAGCGACGTAACAAGAAGTAAAATAACAAATAAATGGATACCTTCAAGAACAGTTAGCTGCTCACCAATCCACTTCGCTAGTCCTGATTCTTGAAATCCAGAAGCAATTGCAAGTCCGGCCCCGAAGAGTAAGAGAATCCCCCACGGCAACCCTTTCGCGGTATTCCAGTCCAACAAAAACGATCCTTTGTTCGAAGGTGCAGGAATAAGAAACAACAAAATCGCTGCTGTCATCGCAATAATCGTATCATTGATGTTTGGATTAAGCTCACTTAGAACAAATGAACGACTAATCCACGCAAGTGCTGTTAATGAAAAAATCAATAAAATAACTTTTTCTTCAACCGACATTTTTCCTAGATCAGTCTTTTCCTTATTGATAACTTCTTTTCCACCTGGTAATTCTTTTATGTTCATTGGAAAAGCCATTTTCACAAGGTAATACCAACATCCAATTAAAAGTAAAACGGTTAACGGTACACCAAACATCATCCAGCGAGCAAATGAAATTTCAATGCCATAAAGTTCATTCACAACTGCTGCAAAAATGGTATTAGGTGGCGTTCCAATTAATGTCGCAAGACCCCCAATCGAAGCGCTATAAGCAATACCTAACATAATTGCTTTTCCGAAATTAAATCTCGGAGCTCCCTCTTCCGTATCCAGATCAAGCTGTTCTGACACCTGATAAATCACCGCAAGTCCAATTGGTACCATCATCATAGCGGTTGCGGTATTCGAAATCCACATCGATAAAAAACCTGTCGCCGCCATAAAGCCAAGTACAATTTTCTCCGTACTCGTTCCGATTGCTGATATAATAAAAAGAGCAATGCGTTTATGTAAATTCCATTTCTGCATTGAAAGCGCAATCAAAAAACCACCCATAAAAAGAAATATCGTATTGTCGCCATAGGCAGATGCTGTTAAATCACCTTCAAGTGCGCCCGTTAGCGGAAATAGGATGAGTGGCAAGAGAGATGTTGCAGGGATAGGGATAGCTTCTGTTATCCACCACGTTGCAATCCATGCGGTACTTGCTAATACGGCCAAACCAGCTTCCGAAAGACCGTGCGGATGAAAAAAGAGCATAAGACAAAGAAATAAAGCCGGCCCTAAAACTAATCCAGTGATCTTTCTTTTGTCGTAGGCTGGCCCAGGCCCTGATGTAAGCGTAGGATTTTTTTGTGAACTTTGGGAAGGGATTTCAGGCGTGTGTGAAGAAGCGAATGTTAAGAGATTCTTTGCACGATGATGTTCTTTCCAAAAATAACTCCAAAATAGACGGGCTTGTTCCATAGTGATACCTCCTATCGTTCATTTCACTCTAGTGTAGGATTCGTCAGGTACACCTGTCAATATTTTCACAATTTTGGGTATATATTACTCTTTTCAGAAAAGGACTTTTGCTCGATTATTGGTTTATCAATCACATTAACGCTTCCAAACCCCCTTATATTTCCAATAAGGGCGAACATTATAAGTTGATGGTGTGATTTTTAATAATTCAAACAATATATTACAGGAATTAGCGTTTCAATTCGATTAACAACAAGTTGCTCAAAATCGATCCAGGGGGTATATGATGAGAAAGATACAGCAGACGACCATTAATTCGGTTGTAAAATATGGACAAACGAAGCTTCCAAAATCAGCGAATACAGAATGTCCTGAATGTGGAAATGATGCCGCATTTCAATTGAAATTTGATTATCAAATTAACCAGGCCGTGTTCTCAACGCTTTCTCGCTGTTCCATTTGTAAAGAAGCGGTGCTCTTCATTCTAATTAAAACTTCTCACGGTGATCGAGGTGAGGAAGTCGAACTTTTTGTTCATCAAACGTCCTTTACACGTGAACCACTCGGTAGACTAACGAGTTCTGCTCGACTGCCTGATGACCTTGAACGTGTTTACCGCTCTGCCGTAAATGTACATAATATGAAAGACTGGACGGCAACAGCTGTAATGGCTAATCGCGTCCTCGAAAGCATTACCGGCAGTTTTCTAGCCGAGAATGAATTAGGACAGCCGCTATCCAAACAGCTCGAAACGCTGGCAAAACAAATTGATTTAGAAGAACCGATTGTAAAGTTAGGTCAGCTCCTTGGAAAAGGAAGTAATTTAAACGATCTCCTTTGCCTTGAAAAAGCGACAAGTGAAGAAACCGCAAATCTTATTATTGATCTACTTGATTCATTAATAGAATACTTATATATTCTTCCTCAGCGAATTGTTCATCTTCAAAAACAAATTGAAGGATAATAAAGAAAAACAGGTAGCTCATCATGAGCTACCTGTTTTTCTTTATCTCGTTTCATTTAAAAGTTACTTCTAACCGTTTGCTTCCTCTTTCTTTTGAAGAGAGGGATAGTTAATGAAAATCGCAATCACTCCAGCAACCGCAATAAGAATAGGATAAATCGAATATGGCAAGAGGGCAAGTGGCGAGATCGATGCAAGTCCTGCAACCGCTAGAACCTGAGCACCATATGGGAGCATCCCTTGAACACTGCCTGAGAAAATGTCTAGAATACTAGCTGATTTCCGTGGATCCACGCCATACTTTTCAGAAATATTCTTCGCCAGCGGCCCACCCATGATGATTGAAATCGTATTATTCGCTGTCGATAAATCAAGCACACTAGCCAAGCCAGCTATACCAAATTCCGCTCCTCGACGTGAGTTTACTCTACTTAAAATCTTATCTAGCACGTACTGAATACCGCCATTATGCTTGATCACTTCGATCATACCACCGATTACGAGGGCAATCATCGCAAGGTCTTCCATTCCTTTAATCCCTTCTGTAACGGTGGAAATAAGTCCACTCATTCCAAATGAACCGTTAAATAGACCGACTATTCCAGCAAATAGCGTTCCGCTCACAAGTACAACAAGAACATTAACCCCAGCGATCGCTGCGATTAGAACACCTAAATATGGAAGAATCGTGATCAAGTCAAAAGCACGTTCTCCACCAACTGTTGCCTGTTCTCCGATCGTTAACACGCCATATATAACGGCAGTGACAATAGCAGCAGGCAATACAATAAAGAAGTTTACTTTGAATTTGTCTTTCATTTGCGTATTTTGTGTTCGAACTGCTGCAATGGTTGTATCTGAAATCATGGAAAGATTATCACCGAACATCGCTCCACCAATAACTGCAGACAAGGTAAGTGCTGGAGCAATTCCCGTTTGTTCTGCGATTCCAATCCCAATTGGTGCAAGGGCTACGATGGTTCCCATTGACGTTCCCATTGAAATAGAAATAAAACATGCAATCAAAAATAATCCAACGATTAACAAATTCGCTGGAAGAATGGATATTCCAAGATTCACAATCGAATCAACCGCGCCAATTTTTTCAGCGGTTCCAGCAAAAGCTCCTGCCAATAAGAAGACAAGAATCATTAATATAATATTAGTATTTCCTGCTCCTCGGCAGAACACTTCCACTTTCTTCATAAAGTTTTCTTTTCGATTCATTGAAAGAGCTACACCAGCTGCAATTAATGAAGCAAGTATAACCGGCATGCTATAAAAATCCTTTGTCACAATCGCTGTGCCAATAAAGAGCACAATAAAAATGCCAAGAGGAAGTAACGCCAGGCCATTTCCTTTAATTTCTTTTTCCATTCTCTCTATCTCCTTCTACTTTTCTACAGCATAAAAAAACCCACTTCAAGAGAAGAGGGCTTTTGCTCTTATCTCTCAAGATTTCTCTTGCTGGAAGCAGCACCTTTCTGAATATCAGAGGTTGCTGAAGCTTCTTCGGGCCAGATCCCTCCACTTCTCTTAATAAGAAATATGCAATTATTAGAGCATAAGCTCAAATTTTATTTGATTTGAATTCACAATCGAACGAGCTTTACTTTATCACGCATGATTCTGCTGAGTCAACTCTTTCTACCACTGCATGAAAATAAACTCCTTGCTTAAAGGAGTTTATTCAGAGAATTCTCTACCATTACCCGCCTTAATTTAACGAGTTAAAAACTGTTCTATGTCTTTCATAATCGATGCTGGTCGCTCCTCAGGAAGAAGATGACCAGTTTTCTTATAGACAATCAGCTCAGCATTTGGTAAGTCGCTGCTTAAACGTTTCCCAATTTTCAATGGCACAACCCTGTCATTTTCTCCCCATATTAAGAGGCTCGGTGTATGAATTTGTTTTAGCTCCGCTTCGGACAGGTCACCTTCCCGATCACGGATCATACGAACCAACGATCTAAAAATCCCTTCGTTAAAGAAGGGTTGAATATAACCATCCATCATTTCTTCATCGATAAGCGCTGGATCATAAACACAATTGAGCAAATTCCCCCTAACTCCTTTTCGGTAAAGCCAGCGTTTTAAGTAGACAGAAAAGAAAGGTAAGTAGGATGTATAGACGAGACTCTGTTTGGCTTTCTCGAGATATCCTGAGCTACATAGCAAAATATTTTTACTTACAAAATCTTCTTTTAACGCTGATGCTCTCATAGCTACCTGTCCGCCCATGGAATGCCCGATCATGACCGTGTTTTCAATCGAAAGTCTTTCCAATAGCTCAACAACGACCTCTGCATAATTTTGGTAAGAGTGAACAAAGTGATGAGACTTCTCGCTTTTCCCAAACGGCGGGAGGTCGATTGCAACAACGGTGTAGGCCTTTGTTAATAATGGAATTAGTCTTCTAAAGCTGAAGCTTGAAGACAAAAAGCCGTGAAGCAGGGTTATAACTGGGCGATCAACAGCTTCTTCATTTCTGTAATACTCATAATGAATGTCAATCCCTTTAATTTTCTCCGTATTTTCTTTTAAATTTTGAGCTAATAACATCTGTCATCTCACTCCGGATTTTGATTTTGCTTGTTCTGATGATAGTGGTTTTCCAGTCAAAAATGTCTTGGCAAAGTTTGCGTTATACGTATTTTACCCCAATTAGGAAATGAAAAACTTTTTTGGCACCCGGAGTGTACAACCATTTTTTTCATTCTACTTCAACATGGATAAGGTCCAGCAATTTAACGTTTCTCTTTTGCTCCTGATGATCAATTACTCGTAGCTCTTTCGTCAATGGATCGACATAATGGACGTAGCCCGTGAGGACGTTCGTTTCACCGTTTTTAAAATAGTGAAAGCGCAGCGGCCAATGGAATTCCATAGCCTGGCATATCACTTCATTCATTTCCTCTATTTTTTGCTCATCCAGTACCGGCATCTGATTTCTTTTCTCTTCTTCTTTCCAATCACGTAGCTCTTTCACATGCTCAGGTAACATCATTGACGTCCACTTTATATTTCCGCGATCACGAATCACATTTATCCCCCCTTACGCTTTATGCCCACCTACAAGTTTACTTCTGTGTAAGGCTGTACCAGCTTTTGTGTATGAAACAGCGCGTAGCAGAGCATCCGATCCATATTTCTCTCTAATGGAATCCATCACATAGCCAAGGTCTCGCTGCTTCGGTCGAGCAGTGTTAAATAAATCCAGCTGCACTTCTTCATCATTACAAATATTTGAAAGAGTGATGGAAATTTTCCGAACCGTTTTTCTTTCATAAAATTCCTCAAATAGCTGAAGACAAACGCGGTAGACTTCAAGCGTAATCGCTGTTGGTCCATTCACACTTCTTGAGCGATGAAAGCCCCCGCCGCCTTCTTCTTTGCTATAACTAATCCCCAGACTAATCGTACGACCTGCTTTCCCGGCTCTTCTAGCACGTCTCGCCACTTCTTCACTCATTTCAAGAATAACGTGTTGAATTTCTTTTTGATCATGATAATCCCTTAACAAGATCTGACTTTTCCCAAAACTAATCTGTCCCTGCATAATGGGAGCACCCATTTCAGAAAGGTCGACTCCCCACGCATGATGATAAAGTTGATTCCCCATGACACCAAATTTCTCTTCTAATAAATGAAGCGGATAGTGAGCCAGCTGCTTGACATTTCGAATCCCCATTCGATTTAACGTACGTTCCACTCGTGCGCCAATTCCCCACATTTGACTAAGTGGGGAAAGCGGCCACAGTTTTCTAGGAATATCGTCATAGGTCCACTCTGCTATCCCTTTTTCTTTTGCCTCAAGATCCAGGCAAAGCTTTGCCATCAGAAGATTTGGTCCAATTCCAATCGCGCTTGGCAAGCCGAATGTCTCACTTATTTCATTTTTAATCTTATGAGCCACTTCAAATTTATCTCCCCATAGTCGTTCTGTCCCATCAACCTGCAAAAATGATTCGTCAACGCTATACGTATGGATACATTCTGATGGTACATAACGATGAAAAAGCCTCGTTATTTCCATTGATTGTTTTAAATAAGAAGACATTCTTGCGTTAACAATATGAATTCTTTTGTCATTTGGAATTTCAAATAACCTGCTCCCTGTACGAATCCCAAATTCTTTTTTTAGGGCTGGAGAAGCCGCTAGCACAACACTCCCCTGCCGTTCCACGTCTCCTACCACCGCAAGATAACACGTCAGCGGATCAAGCCCCATCTCTACCGCTGAGCAGCTAGCATAGAAGCTTTTCATATCAATACATAGAATTGTTTTCTTTGGAAATTGTGAATAATCCACTTGTATCCCCCTCCTTTTTATCAAACGGAACATTTGTTCTCTTTATCTATACCCGTATTTTACTCGAATATACGTTCTCTTTACAATAAGTACTTTCTTCCAATCAAAAAAGTGACGACTTTAAACTATTGATTTTATGATAAAAAAGATCCAGCCTAATGAACTATACAGTCATGATCTTCCAGGTAATTAGTCCTGTTAATACACCCGAAAGAATAGGTCATTAATATCAATAATTATTAAAATAGTTTGAATATTAAAACTTTCGTGATAAAGTAAGCACATCTTAATCACGAGGGGGAAATGAAATGGGAAAGAAAAAGAATTTGCTTTCAATTGGTTTATCAGTGGGGCTTGTTAGCACCATGTTTGCTCCATCCTCAACATTCGCAGCAGCGGATACAAATATGAATAAAGAAACAGGGACACCTTCTTTTGTTTCCGGGAAGTTAACAAAAGCAACCTCTCAAAATCCTAACGAAGTGTTATTCAACTACTTAAATGACCAGAAAAGCATGTACAAATTTAGCGGGTCATCAGCACAGGACGCTTTTGAAATAATCTCCAAAGAAAAAGACGACCTCGGCTTCACGGTCTTTCGTTTACAGCAGCTTCATGAAGGAACACCGGTTTACGGCTCCACTCAAACCGTACACGTTGATGAAAGCGGCGTCTTAACTGCTGTATCCGGTACAGTTATTCCGGACCTTGGATCGAAGAAAGAGCTTAAAAAAGCAACGAAATTCAAGAAACAGGATGCTATTAACAAAGCAGAAAAAGATCTAGGCTTCTCTCCAACTTACGAACAGAAACCCGAATCAAACCTTGTCGTTTATGCAGAGGGAGAATCTCCGACATATGCTTATCACGTCACATTAAACTTCCTTTCACCTGAACCAGGGAACTGGCAGTACATAATTGACGCAACAAGTGGTGAAGTGCTAACAAGCTTTAACGCGCTTCACGAAGCTAAAAAAGAAGGTGTTGGTAAGCCGGGCGGTGGCGCGATCACCGGAACAATTCAAACAGCGAGTGGAACCGGCGTCCTTGGTGACCAAAAGACGTTCAACACACTTCTTTCTTCCTCAACTTATTATTTGAAAGATACAACGAGAGGCGGCGGTATTTTCACGTATGACGCAGCTAATCGGACGAAGCTACCGGGTTCATTATGGGCTGATGCGGATAACACCTTCAACGCAAGCTATGACGCGGCAGCTGTCGATGCTCACTACTATGCAGGCGCAACATATGATTATTATAAAGATGTATTCAACCGCGATAGTTATGACGGAAATGGGGCACCACTAGAATCTACTGTACATTATGGTCGTAACTACAATAATGCGTTCTGGAACGGTAGCCAAATGGTCTATGGTGATGGAGACGGCTCCACGTTCGTATCTCTTTCTGGCGGTGAAGATGTTGTAGCACATGAATTAACACACGCTGTTACAGATACGACAGCGGATCTTATTTATCAAAATGAATCAGGAGCGTTGAACGAATCAATGTCCGACGTGTTCGGAACACTTGTGGAATATCATGATAATAATAATCCTGACTGGTTAATTGGCGAAGATATTTATACACCAGGAACTTCTGGAGACGCTCTTCGTTCGATGTCTGACCCTGCGAAGTTTGGCGATCCTGATCATTATTCTGTGCGCTATACTGGTACACAGGATAACGGTGGTGTTCATATTAATAGCGGAATCATGAATAAAGCCGCTTATCTTTTAAGTGAAGGTGGTACATTCTACGGAGTAAGCGTATCTGGAATCGGGAAAGACAAGCTTGGCGCCATTTACTATCGTACGCTAACGCAATATCTAACCGCGTCTTCGAACTTTAGTCAAATGAGAGCAGCAGCCGTTCAAGCTGCAACTGATCTCTATGGAAGTGGCAGCTCGGAAGTACAGTCAGTAAAACAAGCATTTAATGCCGTTGGCGTTCAATAAGAAGGTAGTTAAGACAGGTAGCCAGCGGCTACCTGTCTTTTCATTTGTTGAAGGTTTTATAAGTCTTCAAACGGGAAAGAAATGGCTAGAACAAAAAAGGAGGAAAAAAATCATGGCGATTTTTAAAGAAGACGCTCTAAAGCAAGAGCACGTGTTGATCACTGGAGCGACTGGTGGTATTGGATTTGAAACGGCAAAAGCCGCTGTTCAAGCCGGGGCTACCATTACGATTACAGGAAGAAATAAAGAGAAATTAGAGACGTTAAAGAACGAGTGCGAAAAGCTAGTTTCGGATGCTAGAATTACCGTGCTTCCGGCAGACTTAAACAATGAGCAAGATCGTGCTACCTTAATCGAAAATGCGATAAAAGAAAGAGGAACGATTACAGGGTTAGTTAATTCAGCGGGAATTGGTGGCGGCGATACGCTCGATCAGTTACAAGAAGAAGACCTTCGTAAGGTGATGGAACTTAATTATTTCTCAACGGTTTTACTCACACAGCTCGTTTACAGTAAAATGCGTGATGATAAGAAAAAAGGTTCCATTGTGAACCTCTCTTCTCTGTCGGGGCTTCGAGGAACTTTTGGAAATACCGCCTATAGCGCTTCAAAGTTTGCCATTACTGGATTTACACAGTCATTTGCACATGAAGCGATTCGTGATGGAATTAGAGTGAACGCCGTCTGTCCAGGCTTCGTTGACACAGAAATGGGAAGAAATAGCATTGAGTCAAAAGGAAAAAGAGAAAACAAAAGCTTTGAAGAAGAATTAAAAGCAGTAGAAGAAGCAATGCCTTCAGGTAGAATCACACAACCCGAAGAAGTAGCGAACAGTATCATTTACCTTCTATCAAACGCATCTGAGAACATTATTGGAGAATCTTTAAAGATTTCAGGCGGAAGTGTAATGCGTTAAGCTTCCTTCATTCATTGCAAAAAAACTCATGGCCATTCGATCCATTAAGATCAAGCAGCCATGAGTTTTTCTATTAGCGATAAATTCAAATGATACTTGAGTAGATACATGTATCCGTTATTTTCGTCCCATCAATGGCCAAGTCGTCATTTTTGAGCGTTCCTTCAAGAAGATAACCCAAGCGTTCAGGAATCGCTCGACTCCGCGCATTCTCTCGATCACACTGAATTTCAACTCTTCTACAATCCAGTCTTTGATGAGCATATTGAGTCAGCTTTTGAACAGCCTCCGTCATATAACCATGTCCACTATGCCCTGTCGCCATCCAATACCCAATTTCAAGCTTCGGAACATCCCAATGAATGTTATGAAAACCTGTTGATCCTACAAACTCATTTGTTTCTTTCAAAAAAACAAGAAACCGCAAACTTTCACGCTTTAGGAACTTGATGTGCGCTTCTCTTATATTAATTTCCGTTTCCTCGGGAGTAGGTGTTACCCGCGCAAAGCCTAGCCACGGCCTTAGTTCCTCAATAGACGTTTGAATCGCTTCATTTACTATTTTCCCATCACCAGGCTGAGGCATTCTTAGCAGCAATCGTTCTGTTTCAAGGGACGTTTCAATTTCCATTAATATCGGATTCACGATCATCTCTCCAATGTGTTGAATAATTAAGGACCAAATCTAACTAGAAGATAAACCGCTAATCAGGTGGATTAGCGGTTTACATGAAAACACCTTCACATTCCGACAAATTAAACGGCTTTAGGATTGGGGCCGAAGCGATTTTCTTCTCGCTCACTTTCAAGACAGGTGAAAACAAGAATAACTATACTACCAATAAAAGGAATGAGTCCAATCAATACCCACCAGCCGCTTCGGCCTGTATCATGCAATCTGCGAACCGTTACAGCAAGGCCCGGTAAAAGGATGAATAAAGAATAAATCCCTGTTAGAAATGGAGTAATATCAGCAAGCGATTCGATTAGAGTTAGGACAACTGAGAAAATGATGTTAAAAAGAGTAAACATCCAATATTCTTTACGCCTTGCTCTCCCTTGAAAGTTCACATAGTTCTTCAACACTTTCAAATACCAATTCATACAACTTCTCCTTTAGCGGTTAGATTAAGTTTAGTAGAATAATATCATGATTCACATGATAGTATAGCACAAAACATGACAATAATAGGCAAAAACCTCAGTAATTGGTTAGATAAACTCTCTCCTTAAGAGACTCATTCTAAGTCGATCAACGTAATGCCCTTCTCGGTAGCGATCTTCTCGCAATATACCTTCTTCCACAAAACCGCTTTGCTTGTAAGACTTGATAGCCTTCTCATTATCCATTTCCACTCTGAGCCAAATCTTATTTAATTCCAATTCAGTAAAGCCCCATCTAAGCATCGCTTTCATAGCACTTAAGCCATATCCTTGTCCCCAATAACGTTTATCTCCAATCGCAATCCCTAGTTCGGCATGGCCATTGAGCCGATCGATATTTTTCAGGTCCACCCACCCTATATGTTTCCCTTCCTCAGTTACAATCGCTCGCTGCTCATACCCGTTTTTTCGACTAATACATAATTGAATCCAGCTACTCGTTTCTTCTCGGGTAAACGGTGGATATTTTTCTGGCATATTCAGATGCTTTGTCACTTCAGTATCGAGACACCACTGATAGCGGTCTTCTGTATCAGAAAGAGAAAGTTCTCTAATGGTCACAACTGGCAACAGCCTTCCTTTCACGTTTAGCTCTCCTACCTTCCATCTTTTTCTTCCCTACTTATACCTGATCCCTATTAACGATCCTCTATTTGATTGAAGTATTTCATCATTTCTTTAACAATGGTTTCATAATAAGAGGATTCATGTGGAACAAAGTGACGTTTGCCTATTTTTTGATTCAAGTTCTTTCGTTCTCCGTTATGATTAAACCAAAACCCTTCCACATGAAGGTCGGTTTGTTTTCCCATCCAGAAATCATAGAATGCTTCAAAATCAGCCTGAACAATTCCTGCGACCTCTTCTTTTTGAAGATCAAATGTATCGAAAGATTGATTGTATTCAAAAAGAAAGATATTTGCGATTTCATTATCAAGGAAACTATCTTGCTTGATTGATGCATTCATTACAAGCAAGGGGTGCAATTCTTCATAAGAAACAGGAACTCCAAGTTCTTCCTCTATTTCTCGCACTCCATCCTTCACTGATTCGTCTGCCATTAAGTGACCAGCTGCAGTAATGTCATAAAGACCCGCAAAATCTTTTTTCAAAGAACTTCGAAGCTGCAAATACACTTGTTTAACCCCTTCTTCTTTCCGAACGAACCAGCATTGAAAAACCTCATGCCAGTGCCCTACTCGATGTGCCTCATCTCGTGAAGCCACTCCTATCGGGATTCTATTTTCATCAAATATCCTTACGCTCTCATCTATCATCTTGTAACCTCACTTTTTCTCTCAACTCATCTCTTCATTCGGCTTTCGTTTTCTTTTTCAATTGGAAATTCAACATAGATTGGTTTCCTTTTCACCCCAGCTCGTCTCTTTGCTTCACAGGACGTATCTTAATTTAGCGTAAACCTCTCTAGTCTTCCAAAACAACTCCATTTCCCAAAAAAAGAATGATGGTAAAATTTCCAACAAAGAACCTAAAAAAAGAGCACCTAAGTGATGCTCTTAAGACAAATTTATTTTTGGTCAAAAAACTTTCCAGCTATTTTTTCCACTAGGCTTGGAGCCGTGTGATAAAGTTTGGCTCCAGCGTTCATCCATCCTGGAAGGTTCACTTCGCGCGTGCCCTTTTCAATAGCAGAAATAATTTCTCGCGATACCTTTTCTGCTGAGAGCATCATCTTTTCAACGTTTTTCGTATAAGTGCCACTACTATCTGCCGTTTCAAAAAAATTTGTTTTGATTGGTCCTGGATTTACCGTTGTTACTTGAATGTGGTGTTCCTTCATCTCCATACGCAAACTGTTTGAAAATCCAAGAACTGCGTGTTTTGAAGCTGAATACCCCGAAGATTTTGGCGTAGCAAGCTTTCCTGCCTGAGAAGCAATGTTGACCACATGACCCGATCCTGCATCTATCATCCCTGGTAGCACATGTGAAGTAAATCGCATGAGTCCAATGACGTTCACATCAAACATTGCTTCAATATCTTTCATATCGGCATCCACAAACGCGTCAAATTTTCCAAACCCAGCATTATTAATCAAAACATCAATCGGGGGCATCTCTTCTAATAGCATCGGAAGAACATGCTCCACTCGCTCTCCATCCCCGACATCAATCGTCCATACGGCTGGCGCATAAGCCCCGCTTCGTTCAATTAACCCTTTCACTTCCATTAACTTTTCTTCTGAACGAGCTACAAGGATTAGTTTAGCCCCTTTTTTAGCTAAATCGATTGCCAACTGTCGTCCTATTCCGCTTGATGCTCCTGTAATAAGAACAACTTTATTCTTTAAATTTTTCATGTGCTTCACCTTTTACGATCTAGATCGATAAACCGTTTTTTCCTTTTCTTTTATTTTAACTATCACATTCTCCGATTCAAGATAATCAAGATGCCCGATTGTTTCGGAGAGAGTAAGACCTGTTTGCTTTTTATAAACTCCTGGAAATAATTGCTGACAAACTTCAAAGGCGGTCATTGGACTATTTAAAAATGATGCAACCTTCTCTGAACGTTCCTCTTGTTTTTGTAATCGTACCTTGATTAACTCGTCCGGATTTAAAATCGGCTCCCCATGACCGGTATAGACGTACTGAAGATGGGCATCTAACGTTTTACGATAAGAATTCCTCTGCTGAAGAAGCGGTTTAGGTCTCTCCGTCCCTTTCACATAGGGCGGCTCAAGTAAAGGGTTTGAAGAAATCTTCTTAATAAGATGATCGCCTGCAATCATCATTCCAGTCTCCTTATGCCATAAAGAGATATGACTTTGGGCGTGACCAGGTGTTTCCATCACAGTCCATCCGCTACAGCCTGGTACGTCATCTCCTTCAGAGAGATGACGGTCGCATTTTGCACGGTCTGTATACGCAAGATAGCCTCGCGTATCACTTACATGATCAAAATATTGTTCAGGAACCCCAGCTTCACGGTAAATCCCCGTCATAAACGCTTCATTTTCTTTCAAAAAAGAATCGCTCATCTGTAACCATCGGTCATTCTTCCAATGCCCTAGAACGTTAACACCATTTTTCATCATTCTCCCAACAAGACCAATATGATCAGGGTGGTGATGAGTGAGTACTACCTGATCAATATCTTCGAAAGCGACACCATAACTATGCAGCTGCTTCTCAAGTTCTTGTTGCGCTTCGGGTGTACGTGGGCCGGTATCAACTAGAGTCAGCGCATCTCCTTTTAATAAAAAACAATTTACCGGACCAACAGCAAACGGAGTTGGAACTGTCATTGACAGTACCTTTTCTTTCGTTAAATTCAAATTACCGCCACCTCTACTTTTCGTTACATTAACTACCTCTATTCTATCGCTGTTCGTCCTTTTTGTCATTATATCGAGATAGTTTATTTTGAATTTTCCGATATTAGAGGTTGACATTTTTTTATTTTCATAGCATACTATGTAAAATTAGAATGAACGTATTGGCTTTGAAAGGGAATAGTAGAAATTCTAGTATGTGCCAGAGAGAGGGATTCATCGGCTGAAAAGTCCCTTCATCTTACTCATTTCGAACCTACCCTCGAGCCAGCTGTAGAAATACAGCCGCTTCCTACGTTATAAGGAACTAGAGGATATCAATGTTGATATCAAAAATAAGGTGGTACCACGGATAACGCCCATTCGTCCTTTCATAAGGATGAGTGGGCGTTTTATTTTGAAAGGATGAGGATGATGACAAGAACGAACATCGGTTTCATTGGTGCCGGATCAATCACAGAAGCAATTGTCGAAGGAATGATTTCTGAAAAGTTTGTTGACTCTAACCAAATTATGTTATTAAATCGCTCGAATTCACAGCGACTTGAGGAATTAAAAACAACATACAGCGTTCATGTTACTCAAGATATTCAGAAACTTTTGCAACAAAATAGAGTGATCATTCTAGCTATGAAGCCAACAGACGCGCCCGATGCTTTAGGCATGATTCAGCCATATATTCATAAAAACCATCTGATTATTTCTGTTTTAGCAGGCATTACAACTACTTATATCGAAGAAAAGATCCACACACGCACCCCTATTGTTCGTGCAATGCCAAATACATCAGCTACAATAGGCTTATCTGCAACTGCTATTTCAGGTGGAGCGTACGCGGATAAAAATGACTTGTTGTTTACAAAGCGTCTGTTTCAAACGATTGGAAGCGTCGTGTCCGTTCCGGAAGATAAAATGAATGCCGTAACAGGGTTATCTGGCAGCGGTCCAGCTTATTTCTATTATATGGTAGAATGTATGGAAAAAGCCGCTATACAAAATGGACTTGACGAGGAAACAGCACGTGAACTCATCTTGCAAACCATTCATGGAGCTGCCATGATGCTTCGTCAAACGAAACAACCAGCAGAACTTTTAAGAAAAAAAATTACGAGTCCAGGAGGAACGACACAAGCTGGAATCGCCACTCTTAAAGAGTATGATTATGAAGAAGCTCTTTTAGCATGTATTACAGATGCAACGAATCGATCTCAACAGCTAGGTGAGCTTTTCCAAAAACAAAACTAATTGCGCCCGGTCATTTTCTACAATGTCCGGGCACAAAAAACACCAATATATTTTACACACTCTTCTTCTGGACAACACTACACATTTTTTTTAAGTGGTTTAAAGCTTCTTCACTATCTAATCCAGTCGCAATAATAGTCATCGGTCCAAAGTGAGTTGTCAGTCTCCCCATACTTAAAATACTCTTAGCATTTAATCGTTTCCCTTCAACTTCTACAATAATGTAACTACTAAAAAGATTGGCATCCTTTACAAAGTCCATCAAGAAGGCCATTGTAACTTTACTCGTGATCAAAACGGTTTCTTTATATACCATCCTTGCATCCTCCTCAGTATCTAATACAACCGTTTGCACATTTCTATTTTGACACCCTAGCTCCCTAAGCGCAAGAACTATGGCACCTTTCCTAACACAAACTTTACAACCGTTTCATATGTTATGTTAGATATTCTAACAATCCACCCGTGATTAATGAATAGCTATGATATAATGATAGCAGATTGCCAGTTTAGAAGACTTCAATAGTATATGTATGTATAGCCACATTATGAATATGAGCATAGGGAGTGACTGGAGATGTCATATAAAGATAAAAAAGTTCTGCCCATCGGATCAGTCAGTGAATTAACCGGGCTATCTCTGAGAAAGATCCGCTACTACGAGGAAAGAGGCCTTATTCTACCTGATCGATCTGGTGGAGGTACAAGAAAATTCTCGTTTACAGATGTAGAAAAACTAATGGACATTGCAAATCAAATTGAAGATGGCATGCAAACATTTGAAATTAAAAAGCTTTATAAAAAAGAAAAGCAAAAAGATAAAGATAAAATTAGAGATGAAATGATTCGTGGACAGTTAAATGCAGCATTTAAAATGACAAAATAGAGAAAGAAGCAAGCGATATTCGCTTGCTTCTTTTAGAGTTTCTTCGTTTAGAATATACGATGCAGGGTATAAATAAAAACAGAATGGTAATGAAAGGAGTTTTGCTTTATGAGTTTTCATTATACAGTGGAAACCTCTAAAACTGTCGATCAGGCAGTTTCTGACTTAAGTAATGAACTGAAAACAGAAAAATTCGGCGTATTATGGGATTTTGATCTGTCGGCCAAGTTGCAAGAAAAAGGAATGAACTTCGAAACTCCTTATCGGGTTCTCGAGGTTTGTAATCCAAAAGAGGCCGAGCGTGTCCTCAATGAAGATAAGTTAGTTGGTTATTTTCTTCCTTGTAAAATCGTTGTTTTTGATGATGACGGTCAAACGAAGATTGGTATGCCGAAGCCAACCACATTGTTAAACTTAACAGGCAAAAACGAACTAGGTGAAATTGGATATGATATCGAGAAACGCCTGATTTCCTGCATTGAGAAAAGCAAATAACGTGACTCCCTCACTAGACCCTCCTCTTTCCTTTAAGAGAAGAGGGTCTTTTCTCTTACTTACACTACCCAAAGGTTCCTTAATATCACTTTTTTTCCACTAAATGAACAAAAACCGTTACTTTATTCCTAAAATTATTGTGCAATAAGAATTCTTCAAAAGAGCATACATAGGGGGAAATATTTTGAGTTTTTACGGGGGATTGATTGTTAGTGATTCACATTATCGCAGCGGCATGTGGGCTTGGAGCAACATTTGCTCTGCCAGTGTTAATGGGATTACCCAAAACAGTAAGCCAGGCAAGATTCGCCAAGCCAGTATCAACAGGAATTGAAAAAATTGCAAAAATAGGTAGTTTAACGCTACTTGTTACTGGTCTTGGATTAGGGGCGCTTCACCCATTTTTATTTACACAAATTTGGTTTATCGCTTCACTAGTTATTTACATACTTGTCCAACCTATTGTAGCTGGGATCCTTCCGGAGAGGTACAAACGGATTGGAAAACAGATGGCGCCGAGTGTAATGAATGCATTTGCTATTATTCTCATTATTTTAATGACATTAAAACCCTTTTAAGAATTGATCATAAAATAAGGCCATCTTAGCGGCCTTATTTTTTTATTTCATTGGGGGCGGATCATAGCGATAGATCGTTAAATCTACTTTTGAATTCGGGAGAAAGACGATCCCTTCCCCTTCCAACATCATTTTCTGATCAATGTAACCATCTTCCGACTTTAACCCGATCTCACCTTTAGCATTTATCACTCGATGCCACGGAAGTTCATGTTTTCGGCTCATAGTGTGTAGAACTCGAACAACTTGCCTTGCACCACGTGGACTTCCTGCACACTTTGCAATTTGTCCATAAGTCATCACTTTACCTGGTGGAATTTTTTTAATAATCGTAACAACATTTTCAGTAAACTCTTCCACATTCCTCACCCTCTAAAGCAGTAGTTTATTCAGTTATTATATCAGTTCCTACAAGTTCTCAAATAATAAAAACTTTGTATAAAAATAGAGACATGCTAGAAACTATGCATAATTAGCTATTGCAAAGGAGCTTAAAAGGTCATGGATAAGCGTTTAATTGATTGGCCTACATTTTTAGGTGCTTTGAGTTTATTACTGCTTGTAACTGTTCCGCTTGTCCTTTTTCCTGAAAAGGGAAAGGAAATTGTCAACAAAGCAAATGAGTTCGTCACCACACAATTTGGGGTTCTTTATTTACTTGTAGGTCTCGGGATTTTTTTCTTTTTGATTTATGTCGCCTTTAGTGATAATGGTAGAGTGCGCTTAGGGGAAGAAGACGAGCGTCCTGAATTTAACAACTTTTCATGGGCAGGAATGCTTTTCTGCGCTGGAATTGGATCAAGTATTTTATACTGGGGCACCATTGAATGGGCGTATTACTATCAAGGTCCACCATTTGGTCTAGAACCTGGAACGGAAGAAGCAATCCTATGGGCAAGTACATACGGCATCTTCCACTGGGGTCCGATCGCATGGGCCATCTATACGCTACCTGCTTTACCGATGGCCTATTTCTACTATGTCCGTAAAAAACCCGTACTAAAAATAAGTGAAGCAACAAGACCATTAATTGGAAAACTTGTAGATGGCCCAATTGGAACGATTATCGATGTGCTTTTCATGTTTGGACTTCTTGGCGGGGCAGGTACAACGCTAGCACTTGGTACTCCAATGATCGCAGAAGGAATTGATGCTCTCACAGGTATTGGCGTAACAATGGTACTAAAAACGTTGATTCTCGTTCTTGTAACAGCCATTTTCGCCATCAGTGCTTATTCAGGATTAAAAAAAGGAATTAAAATATTATCTGATATTAACTTAGTTCTCTCAATTTTTCTGCTTCTATTTGTATTAATCTTTGGACCAACCCGTTTTCTCGTTGAAACAGCCACAAACAGCGTCGGTTTGTTGTTGGATAACTTCTTTCATATGAGCACTTGGACAGAGCCATTTAATGCTCTTGGTCCATATGATAAAACAGGCTTTCCGGAAAGTTGGACCGTGTTTTACTGGGCCTGGTGGATCGTATACGCCCCTTTTGTTGGATTGTTTGTTGCCAAAATTTCAAGAGGAAGATCCATAAAGCAAATGATTCTTGGAACCATTAGTTATGGAACTTTTGGAAGTTTATTGTTCTTTGGTATTCTCGGAAATTATGGACTTCATATGCAATTAACAGGTGAGTTTGATGTCATTGGGGTACTTAATGATGAGGGAGCACCTAGAGCCATCATCGAAACCATTGGTCAACTTCCATTTTCATGGTTTATGATCTTCATTTTTGTCGTGTTAGCAATCATTTTTCTTGCGACGACGTTTGACTCAAGCTCTTATATTTTAGCCTCCGTTGTTCAAAAAGAAGTCAAAGATGAACCTCTACGCTGGAACAGACTGTTTTGGGCATTCGCGCTCTGCCTTATGCCGTTAGTCCTCATGTTTGTCGGGGGACTTGGAACACTTCAAACAGCGAGTATCGTAGGTGGATTTCCCCTTCTCTTTATTATGATTATGCTTGGTTGGTCATTTATGCGAGCTTCTACAGCTGATATCAAAGCTTCTGAACATTATGACCCTAAAACCTTTTCATTAAATTACAAAAAGATTTTACAATCAATCAAGCGCAAGAAAACGAAGAAACAAAAAGGACCTGTCGATGCTCATTTTGAAGAGGATAAGAAAGACGAATAGCATAGCTGATAATTTTTCCATATCGAAAATTATATTGACACTTTCAGTTGGGCATGATAAAAATTGAATAACTCTATAAATATTGAACTGCTTTGAAGGAAAACAAGTAGCCACCTTTTCCCTATTGAAGAGAGCCGATGGTTGGTGAGAATCGGTATATAAAAGGACGTGAATTTCATTTCTGGAGCTTCTTTTGTACTTGCAAAAGACGGTGAAGATCGTTACACAATGAAGAGGTGAGTTTTCTCACAACCAGGGTGGTACCGCGATAACAATCGTCCCTACGGATAACGTAGGGGCGTTTTTTTTGTGGAATAACGGAATCAGCATTCAATAATAAACGAAAGGAGCAACAGTATGAGTCAAAATGAACAATGGTCTTCAAGACTTGGTTTTATCCTAGCTGCAGCAGGTTCAGCGATTGGTTTAGGGGCCATATGGAAATTCCCGTACACAGCAGGTCAAAATGGAGGTGGGGCTTTCTTTCTGATCTTTATTCTATTCACATTGATACTTGGTCTTCCACTTCTACTTGCAGAATTTTCAATTGGACGTACCGCTCAAAGCAACGCGGTAGATTCTTATAAGACAATATCTCCAGAATCAAAATGGTATCGGGTTGGTATTATGGGAATGATCACTTCTTTCATCTTGTTATCCTTTTATAGTGTCATTGGAGGATGGATTATCGCCTACTTGTATAAAGCTGTTACAGGAGAGTTAACAGGCCTCTCCTCCGATGAGTACGCACAAGTATTCGGTACGACAATATCAAATTCGTTTATTAGTATTTTCGCGCAATTTATTTTTATTATTCTCACTATTCTTGTTGTAGCTAGAGGTGTAGAGAAAGGGATTGAACAGGCAAGTAAAGTAATGATGCCGGCTTTATTTCTTCTCTTCATTATTTTAGTCATTCGGGCTGTTACGCTAGAAGGTTCAATGGAAGGCATTTTGTTCTTGCTTCAACCTGACTTCACAAAAGTAACCTCTCAAACAATCTTAGAAGCAATGGGACAATCATTCTTCACACTGAGTGTTGGAGTATCAGTTATGGTGACGTATAGTTCATACTTACCAAAAACACAAAGTTTACCACGCTCCGCTCTGTCGATTGTGATCATGAACATTTTCATCGTTCTTCTTGCTGGTCTAGCAATCTTCCCAGCAGTTTTCGCTTTCGACCTTGAAGCTGGAGCTGGCCCCGTTCTCTTGTTTAATGTTCTTCCGACAGTATTTGGTCAGCTGCCATTCGGAATGCTCTTTTTCATTGCCTTTTTGGTTCTGTTCTTGTTTGCAGCATTAACTTCTGCTTTTTCAATGCTTGAGATCATTGTATCGGTTATTTCGAAAGGTGATCTTAAGAAACGAAAAAAATGGGCATGGATCATTGGGCTTGCCATTTTCGCTGTTGGTATTCCATCAGCTCTCTCATACGGTGTTTTGAGCGATGTCACCTTATTCAATAAAACGATTTTTGATTTAGCCGATTACGCGGTGAGTAATGTACTTCTACCGATTGGAGCTTTGTTAATATCCATTTTTGTTCCTTTAAAAATGAAGAAATCTGCCCTATTTGAAGAATTGAAACGTGGAAGTGGGTTAAAGAAAGGCTTGTTCGAAACATGGTATTTTCTTATCCGTTTTGTCGCACCGCTTCTTATTCTTTTCGTTATGTTAGATGTTCTTGGAATCTGGTAAACAGGAAAAGCCTCACCTTACGGCGGTGAGGCTTTTTACTTTATTCTTCTTTTGCTTCGATAGGTGCAGAAGGTTTTGGTTCATCTTTCAGATCGAAATAAGCTTTAAATAGTCGCCTTGCAATATCTTTGTTGACTGATTCATTGCGATCACTGCTCAAACCCGGAACCACGACCGCTAACGCAATTTCTGGATCTTCATAAGGAGCATAGCCTACAAAGGTTAAATTAAATCCTTCTACGCTATTATTTGGACCAAACTTTACTTCAGCCGTACCCGTTTTACCGGCATGAGTAAAATCTGTTCCCTTAAAATATTTCGTTGCTGTTCCGTTACTAGCATTTGTCACTCTCCATAATCCATTTTGGACTCTGCTAATATCGCTTTGACTCATTTGAATGCGATTCATCACGTTTGTATCAAACTGATCCACAATAATATTAGATAAGCCATCGACATTGGAAGCCTCGTGAACTTCTTTTAAGAAATGAGGCTGAATTCTTTTTCCGTCGTTTGCAATCGTTGAAATGTATTGAGCCATCTGAAGAGGTGTGTACGTATCAAATTGGCCAATCATTAAGTCCATCAGGTTACCAATTTGCTCAATACCACCATTGATTCCTGTCGTTTCAATTGGCATATCAATTCCTGTCTTGTTTCCAAGACCAAATTGATTAAAATGATAGCGAACCTCATTATATGCCTTTGGATCCCACGGTATACCACTTGTGTTTGGAACATAATCATACCCTGCCATCATCATGGCAATCCGAAACATATAGACGTTGGATGATCTTTCTAACGCTTCAACATCATTCACCCAGCCTAGGTTTGCATATGACGCCTTCTCATTGGTAGCAGGTATAGAAATCGGGGTATCAAATAAGGTCGTGCCGTGACTAATCACTCCTGTTTCATAGCCTGTTAACACAGATGCCCCTTTTACTGCTGAACCCATTTCATATGCTTCTGACAAGGTTCCATACGAATATTCAATATAGTCATTGTCCTTAGAGCTGTATTTTGTCCCACCAAATGCTAGTATCTCACCAGTATCAGGATCCATTCCAATCGCATAAGCACGATCTGCATAAGGGTTCCCGCGCGCTCTTGCTTTTCTTAATTCTTCCTCAAGAATCGTTTCAAGCTCCTGTTGCAAATCAATATCGACTGTTAAAACCAGATCATTCCCTCTTTTACCTGGAATCACTTCAGGTTCCCCGATTGGCTTTCCTGATTTGTCCGTAACATATTTCTTCATGGACTTCTGCCCTCTTAATAAATCTTCATACTGCTTCTCAAGATAGCTGATGCCGACAAGATCGTTATTATCGTAGCCTTTCATTGTATAAGCATCCAACGATTCTTTTGGAATTTGACCTAAGTTCCCGAACATTGTTTCCATCGTTTCATCATAAGGATAAATCCGCTCAGCATCTGGGGATATGTCGACTCCCGGTAAATCTTCAAGGTTTTCACTAACTTGCGCAATTTCTTCACGTGATAACCCCTTCTTAATAGATTGAGAAGAGAGTGCATACCCCGAGTCCATCTGGCGTTTGATTGCCGCAATTTTTAATTCATTCTTATCACTTGTAATTTCCTTAAGATCTTCTTCGTTGATGCGATCGATTTGTAGGCTATAAGCCTTTTTAGACTCAAGTTCTTCCCATTCTTCTTCTGATAATTTGGCCTTGGCTTTCTCTGGTCTAGTCATAATCCAGAAATCTTTCAAATCGCGCTCTGTCACCTTATCTGTATCCATCTCAATAAATGAAGCTAATTTACGAGCAACCTCAAGTCTTTCCTCTTGTTTCGTATTTTGATTTCGAATATAGGTTAACGTAAACGTTGGCTCATTATCGACAATAACTCTTCCGTACCGATCATACATTTTCCCTCTAGGTGCCGATGATTTCGCTGTTACATTCTCGGTTTGCTCTGATATTCGTTCGAAATCTTCCCCTTGTACAATTTGAATCATCCCAAGTCTAAGGATAAGAATAGAAAACAATAGAAAAACAAATAGAAACAAAATATTTAGCCGTAACGGCACATGTGTTTTCTTCATTTTTTCCTTAATCATTGACTTCCCCCCGTGCTTTTCCTTATCTTCCCAACTATCATAACATAGGAATATTAGGACTTTTTTCCTTATTAGAAAATAAATTCAAAACAATTTCCGTTATTAGAACGATTTCATTCTGTAAATATTACTAAATAAGTTTTAACGAGGTGCCATAAACGCACAACCCAGCTCACATAAAAAGAAGCATGCTTTTATAGCACGCTTCAGGAATGTGAATCATTTATAAAATAGGAGACAAAAGTCTCGAAATTGACTCTTTAAATCGAATCCAGAGTGATCTTTCCAAGTAGCCTTCTCCCGTTAATTCCACACTTTTCTCCATATCTCTCATAAAAATGTTTGCCAACTCTGTTGATATTTCTTCGTCATAAATAAATGCATTCACTTCAAAGTTTAATCGGAAACTCCTCACATCAATGTTAGCGGTACCCACTGAAGAAATTTCACGATCGACTGTGATGGTTTTTGCATGAATAAAACCATTTTGATAAATGTAGATTCTCGCCCCCGCTTTTAGTAATTCGCCAACGTAGGAATAGGTCGCCCAATAAACAAAAGGATGATCTGGCTTATCGGGAATCATTAATCTAACATCTACACCACTAAGTGCAGCAATACGAAGGGCATCTAACAGGCTTGCATCGGGTATAAAGTAAGGGGTTTGAATAAAGATCGTTCGTTTTGCTGAGGTAATGAGCTTTATGTACCCATTTTTAATTTGTTCCCATTCAGAATCAGGTCCACTACTCACAACTTGCACACCGGCTTTTCCAATCGGCTCAATGATAGGGAAATAGCACGATTCATAACCTACCTTGTTCCGTGCAGCGTGATTCCAATCTAACAAGAACCTCGTCTGCATAGCGAGCGTTGCGCTACCTTCAATCCGAAGGTGTGTATCCCGCCAATAACCAAACTTTGGATTTAATCCAAGGTACTCATCACCAACATTGAATCCCCCGACATAGCCAAGTACGCCGTCAATAATCACCAGTTTTCGGTGATTTCGATAATTCAGTCGTGTATTCACATAGGGGATGCGTGAAGGGAAAAAGACTTCCACTTCTCCACCTGCTTCGATCAACTCTCTGAAAAAACGCTTCCTTGTTTTTCTTGATCCCATTTCATCATAAAGAACGCGAACCTTTAGCCCTTCGCGTGCTTTTTCAGCGAGCTTTTCCACAATCCTCTTACCTAGCTCATCTTTTTGGAAAATATAGTATTGGAAGTGAATATGATCTTTCGCGCGGCCGATATCCTGAATGAGGGCATTGAACTTTTCCTCACCGTCTGAAAAAATACGTATGGCATTATCCTGCGTTAGTACCGCATCGTCATTTACAAGATGCATATAAATCAGGTCCTTATGTCGCGCAATTTCTTCATGCCTGAAAGGATAAACCCCGCTTTTAATTTCACTAACCTGCTCCTCAATTAAATCCTCGATTCCAACTTTCTTTATGTTATCCCAGTCAAATAACCTTCTTCTGCTTAAGTTTTGCCCGAATACTAAATACATCACAAAACCAAGAAGAGGGATAAAAAGCAAGACCATAAGCCAAGCCCATGTTGCACCCGCATCTTTGCGTTCGAGGAAAATAACAAGAGCTGCAAAAACAAGATTAAGTACAAATAAAATTCCTAATAAAATCGAAATAATGTGCATAAATAATAGCTCCTTTAGCGTACACAATCTCAGGTTAATCGTTTTTCACTTAAGTTTACATCATTTTCAGCTCGTTATTAAGATGATTAATAATCTAAAGATATCACATTTTCTTTTTAATCGAACCATTTCTTACCTGAAATCATAGAACCTCTTCCATTTATTTGAAACACAAAGTAAACTAAACGTAACGAAAGACAAGGAGGAGTTCAAATGATTGGTAAACCAATTCATTTCGATGGAAGCTCTAGCATCTCTTCAGCCCCTAGTGAAAAAAAGCTGCCTTTCAAACTAACAGATGAAGTAAGAAAAAACCTCAGCGGCAACCCTTATCAGCTACCTAAAAGTTAAGTCAAACCTGGCCTTGCCTAAAGTGCAAGGCTTTTATTATGTCCCCATTTTTTTCACACGTTACAAACAGAAGCAAAATAGTTGAATTCGTTCCTCACCTCCTTTATAATTTGCCTTGAATTAAAAATAATTTAATTCGAGATAAATTGCGCATCAAGAAAGGAATGAATGTTGAAATGGCAAAAGTATTATACATCACGGCTCATCCACACGATGATACACAATCTTACAGCATGGCAGTAGGAAAAGCTTTTATCGACACTTACAAAGAAGCGAATGAGAACGATGAAGTCGTTCATCTCGATCTGTATCGTGAGCATATTCCCCAAATTGATGCTGACGTTTTTAGCGGCTGGGGCAAATTACAATCCGGAAAAGGTTTCGAAGAACTATCTGCAAGTGAAAAAGAAAAAGTACAGCGCCTTAATGAATTAAGTGAAGAATTTATTGAGGCTGATAAATATGTGTTCGTAACACCACTCTGGAATTTCTCTTTTCCTCCAGTTATGAAAGCTTATTTTGACTCAGTATCCGTGGCTGGTAAAGCCTTTAAATATACTGAAAACGGACCTGTTGGTCTTTTAACCGATAAAAAAGCGATCCACATCCAGGCTCGCGGTGGCGTTTATTCAGAAGGGCCTGCGGCAGAAATGGAAATGGGTCATCGCTACTTTACAACAATGATGCAATTCTATGGCGTGCCAAGCTACGATGGACTTTTTGTAGAAGGTCATAACGCAATGCCAGATAAAGCCGAAGACATTAAGCAAAATGCTATTGCGCGTGCAAAAGATACCGCACTTACATTCTAATACTATTCACTCAACAAAAAACCAGCTGACTAGCCAGCTGGTTTTTTTATGAGACAACGTATCCCTGATTTTTCACTATTTCTTGTAAAGCTGTTAGAGAAACCTTGTTTGAATCGAAAGTAACATCTGCATTTCCTTCTTTAAAATGAATTTCAACAGCCGATACACCACTTGATTCTAGTAAGGCGCTACGAATTACCGATACACAGTGATCACCAGTCATCCCGTTAATTTTCAAGGTTACTTGTTCCACTTTTTTGTCTCCCCTCACGAACTTGTTTTGCTATTATCCTTCCCGTTCATCAAAATACTATGACGAACAAAACAGCTTATATTAATGAGCGGTCACAGCTAATTTAAATTGCCGAATCATTCTTTTGTTTTGCTGCCCAGAGCACCCACCAAATTAAGAGCGGTTGAAAGAGTAACCTGATCCATAGCAGTAACTCATTTGCTTCCTCCTGTCCAGGAGCTGGAATTCCAGCAATCGCTGCATAAATGTTGGCAGGAAAAATAACGACTAAATACACTGCCGTCCAAAACCTTGCCTGTTTACGTGTAGAAGGAATGAGGAGTAAAATGGCTAATACAATTTCCATAATCCCTGTTACATAAATCATCCCAAGCCTGAACGGCACCCATTCGGGAATCATTGATGCAAAACCTTCCCCTTGAATAAAATGAGCAATGCCTGCAAAAATAAAGAAAAAAGCAAATAACACAAGCGCAATTCGACGAATTGTTTTTATCATAAAGAATCTCCTTTTCAATTGGATTCTTCCATGATAGCAAACTATTCTTCTTTTTTAGAAGAAAAACGCTTTACCGAAGCAATTGTTTAATCGTATAAGGAAGCATTTCATGCAGTGTTTCAAAGGAATACGTTAATTCAAGTCGCTCTGTCCATTTATGCGCATCTCTCCCCATCGGTCCAAGATTCATAACGGGAACCTTTAACTGTTCTAACGCCTCGAGAGGTAGCGTATAAGACTGCCCATATAAAGGCATGTTGCTCATTAATGGTTGAATGGTTTCTTTCGTACGTTCTAACCCAACAAAACTTAAATCTGAAAGGCCCGGAAAATAATGCTGTGGCTTTAACTTTACGTTATGCTTCTCGTCACTGTATGTCATCACACGTTGAATCGTTTCCTGAATAAATGGATCATGACGAGAGGATACGGCCGGATAAAAAGGTGGATTATAAAAAAGAATAATCATTGGGCCATCATCTTTACAAAGCGCTGCAAGATCAAAGACCATTCTTGTGGAAAGATCTCGATCTCCAAGATCTTTAAAATTTGCTGAGATGTAATCCTGGCGACGTTTAATTTCCGCTTCGCCAAACAATGTAACCGCCCTTTGGTGCAACTGTTCATAGGTTAACACGTTAACTTTAAATGGCTCCGGAACATAGCTTTGAAGCATCGAGAAAGCAGTGGCTTTTTCTAAGTAGTGGTGTTCAATACGCCTGGCAGCAGTTTTTACAGCCTTCATCAATTTATCTGTAATTTGTTGAATGCTACTTTCCATCCCAAGCACATTAAAAAGCGTGACGCCTACATGTGGAATTTGAACTGAATATCCTTCTTTTAAATCCTTTTGCATTAAATTTGTAGGCGGAGGGGTTACTTCTCCATCAACAACCTCACAAAAGTCAGCATTTAATTCTAACTCTTTCGTTACTTCTGCTGCCATGTAATTCGCATTCAAGCCAGAAAAGGGTTCCCCAACGTGAGTTTCTTGACCATAACAGAAAAAACCAGGAAGTAACTTGCCAATTGATCCTGAATAAAGATAGAGGTTTTGATCACCAGGATAATTTGTAAAAACAGGCTCAGAATTTAAACAAGCGGTATACATAAGGTTATGTTGTTTTGCCATTTCAACGAGAACAGGAACGGCCTCGATCATTCCCAATGAATTGGCTTCTTCATCAGGAACCGTAAGGAATAAAATATTCCCCTCAAATTCACCAGAACTTGCTTTTTCAAGCATGCTCATCTGTAAGGCAATCCCTGCTTTCATATCCATCACGCCTCGACCAAATACCCATTCTCCATTTTCCAGATCATTCTGAACTTCTAGTGGCATCTTATCCAGATTCTTATATACTTCTTCTGTCAGATCATATGGGCTAAAGGCCAGGTTTTTAAACTGGCCGTAATCTTCTACATCGACCACATCGAAATGACTTATTAATATAACCGTTTTTTTTGCTGTTCCGTTCTTGATCAAACCTGTTACAAAAGAACGTCCATCACTTGTTGGATGAAGAGCAAGCATTTGAGGGTTATCTTTAAAATAATCTAAGTCCTGAAGCTGAAGATGAATGTATTCTGCAAGCGCTACTTCTGGATAGGATCCCGTTATACTCTGATGTTCAACAAGTCTTGATAACAAATACATAAGCGTTTCTTTTGTTTGCCATTTCTCCACCTCATAACCCCCTGTCTGTTTTTTGCAAAATTCACCTGTTTTTGGTAGGTTTAATGAGAATAGACGGCATTTTTGACCTGTTCACCGTCTCCCTACTAAGCCATGTACCCTTTCAATCCGTGTAGGTAGGGCTCAACTTCCCCTAAAGGTTCGAATGGAAGTTTCACTTTATCATATTTTATACATACAAAACCTGAAAAGACCAGTAGAAATGGGGAAAGTCATGACAATCATATTTGCTCATAGAGGTGCAAGTAAACAATGTCCAGAAAATACAATAAGTGCTTACGAACGTGCAGTAAAGCTTGGAGCTGGAGGAATTGAAATTGATGTCCAACTTTCAAAAGATGGCATTCCAGTTGTCATTCACGACCGTACCTTAAAGCGTACTACGTCTGGAAAGGGAATTGTAACCGAAACAAATTATGCAGACCTTAAAAAGCTGGATGCCGGGAGCTGGTTTTCTCCAAAGTTTCAGCAAGAAAGTATCCCTTCCTTAGAGGAAGTGTTGACCTTTGCTTCAGATTATCCCGATCTCTGGCTGAATATTGAATTAAAATATTATCGAGAAAATGATGATCAACTCGCCAAAACAGCCATTCCAATGATTAAAAAATTTCGCTCTGAGAAAAATACGCTGATTTCTAGCTTTGAACACGAACGATTGCTTGAGGTACATAAATTGTGGTCTAAGGTAGAAACCGCACCTCTTTACAAAGGGAACTTACATGAACCCTGGCACTATGCAAAAAAACTAAAAGCAAAAGCGATCCACCCTCACTTCAAATCCATCCATGCATCACTTATCAAAACCGTTCAAGCTCACGGCATAAACGTACGGCCTTATACGATTAATGAGGAAAAGTGGCTGAGACAATTTATTGAGTGGGAAGTAGACGGACTTATGACGGATGTGCCTGATCTTGCGTTAAATATCATCCATAACAAACAAATTTCACAACAAAAAAAATCCTGGTGGAAAAACATTTGGAGCATGTTCACAAAGTAAAGCACGATTTGCGACTTCTTTTTTTGCACATGCTATACTCAGGGTCAGGAAAGAAGAAATAAAGGAGAGATTGCATGTCATCAGCATTATTTACACCCTATACTATAAAAAACGTTACATTTCCTAACCGTATTGTGATGAGTCCTATGTGCATGTATTCATGTGAAGCAATGGACGGGAAAGCAACCAATTTCCATTTCACACACTATACTTCTAGAGCAGTAGGACGAACGGGTCTCATTATTACGGAAGCAGCAGCTGTTACCGAACAGGGCCGCATCTCTCCACAGGACCTTGGCATTTGGAGTGATGACCATATAGAAGGATTGCAGAAGATTGTACAACTTTCTCAAGAGCAAGGAGCAAAAGTAGGTATTCAACTTGCTCATGCCGGTCGAAAAGCCGTATTAGATGGTCCAATTATTGCGCCATCAGCAATTCCTTTTAGTGATAAAATGAAAACCCCTGAAGAAATGACGCTAGAACAAATAAAAGAAACGATTGTTTCCTTTAAAGAAGGCGCAAGGAGAGCAAAGAAAGCCGGCTTTGATGTTATCGAACTTCATGGCGCACACGGTTATTTAATCAATGAGTTTCTATCTCCATTAACGAATAATCGTGAAGATGAATATGGTGGTTCAACACAAAACCGCTATCGTTTTCTTAAAGAAATAATCTCAGAAGTGAACGATGTTTGGGATGGTCCACTCTTTGTACGTATTTCTGCAGAAGAATACCACGAAGAAGGAAATACAATGGAAGACTTCGTATATTTTTCAAGTGAAATGAAGAAACAAGGCGTTGATCTAATTGATTGTAGTACAGGCGGGGTTGTACCAGCGAGCATCGATGCCTTTCCTGGATATCAAGTGAAACACGCTGAACAAATTCGTAATGAAGCTAAAATTTCAACTGGCGCAGTTGGATTGATTACGCACCCCCTTCAAGCAGAGGAAATAATTCATAACAACCGCGCAGACCTTGTCTTGCTTGCAAGAGAACTATTAAGAAATCCTTACTGGGCGAGAACCGCCGCAGCTGAACTTGGCGCAGACTTAGAGGCACCGAAACAGTATGAACGTGGTTGGAATTAAATAATCAGTAAGTTGACTATAACAAAACCGAGCTCAAAATGAGCTCGGTTTTGTTATAGGTATATGGACTGTCATTTGATCTTTTACTATGTCCGTATTTGCAAATACGGCTCTTGCTTCCCTAATTAGATCAACCATATCTGCTTCTTGGTAACGTGAACTAATATGATTTAACAGAAGTTTCTTTACGTTCGCAGTTTTAGCAATTCGAGCAGCTTCCTCCGTAGTGGAATGATAATACTCATATGCTAACGACGCCATCTGAGCGGAAAATGTAGCTTCATGGATAAGAAGATCGGCATTTAAAGCAAAATCAATCGTCTTCTCATTAAACCGAGAATCCCCACAATACACAAGATGTCTTCCTTTTATCTGAGGACCTACTACTTCACCTGCATGCACCACTTTTCCATTGTCAAGGGTAATAGAGTCTCCATTTTTCAATTTTTGATAGATCGGACCGGGTTGTACACCTAATGACTTTAATTTTTCAACATTTAATGCACCTGTCTTATCTGCTTCTTCTATTCGATAAGCAAAACTATCAATTCCATGTTCTAACAAAGCTACCTTTATTGTAAAACCCTGCTCTTGCACTTGAAAGTCGTCTTCTATTTCTACAATTTGGAGTGGATAGCGTAGGTGTGTACCGCTAATTTTTACGGCCGTATCAATAAAATGAGCAAGCCCTTTTGGTCCGTATACCTTCAGTTCTGATTCTCCCCCTTGAAAAGAACGACTTCCAAGAAGGCCAGGCAGTCCAAAAATGTGATCACCGTGTAAGTGAGTGATGAAAATTTTGGTCAGCCTACTAAGTGTAATAGTAGAAGAAAGAATCTGATGTTGTGTCGCTTCCCCACAATCAAACATCCAAACTTCTCCAGAATCAAGACGAAGAGCTGTCGAACTAACGTTACGTTTTGTTGAAGGAACACCAGCACCTGTTCCTAGAAATGTTAATTGCATATCAAACCTCCTTATCATCAGTTCTGCATCGCAAAGATCTTGATGATCGGCTACACTGTAAGTATGAATTTCATACAGGAGCTGTTTATCATGCTGTTAAAAAAAAGATTATTCCTTGCACTATTTCTCTCACATCTTCTATTATTTCTATCTTTCTATTTATTTAGTGACTTCTTTTGGCCGCTTTTTACTGTTTCTCTTCTTCTCCTTGGAGGAGTGTCAATTCGTCAAGTTAAATGGAAAAAGCCGTCACTTTCTCACCTTTTTATCGGAATTTTAAGTGGCGTTTCCCTTTATATTCTTTTCTTTCTGGGGAAAACAATTATGCTTGTTCTTTTCCCTCAATTTATGACACAGGTTAATGAACTCTACACCCTTGTCGCACCAGATAAAGCTTGGCACTATGTTAGCCTTATTTTAATTGTTATTCCAGGAGAAGAACTTTTCTGGAGAGGACTTGTCCAAACAGAGCTTAAAAAACTTCAAATCAAATACCCGATTTTGCTAGCAGCGCTTCTCTATATGAGCGCACACTTTTATGCAGGTGCTTTCCTTCTGCTTGTCGCTGCTGTGTTAGCTGGAGCTGTATGGGGATATTTGTATGACCGAACTCGAAATATGGTCGTTCCGCTTCTTTCACACCTTGTATTTGATTTATTTCTTCTTGTTTTCTTTCCGCTTCTGTAAAGCATGCCTCTTTAACTCCCTAAGGAGGCTCTTCATATGCTGCATGTAGAGAAGAACTTCCTCTCGATCAGGACTTTCTGTCCCGTATCGAACCTTCTCATAAATGGCTATAATGTAATCCTTATGTTCACTATGACCAGGAATCCTTCGTAACCATTGACTTAAAGTCTCTCCTGCTTGACGTCCAACCCCATACTTCAGCGCCTTTATTTCTAAATTAAAAATTTGCTTTCTTACCTGATTCATAGGTGGTTTTAATTGGCTTTCTTTCTTATCTTCCCTTGTATTCAACATTTCACTCGTTATAGTAGCAAAGCTACTTACTTCAAGTCGAGAAAGTACAAGCCTTTTTTTATAAATGATGAAGAAAGTAACGATTAATACAATGATAAGGCAGGTGTAGAAAATAAGCTCAAGTGGCAAGTCTATACTTTGTCCATTTATCGTTTGTTCCTTATTCATTTGTTGGTTTTTCATTGACGAATTCCCCTCTAAAAAAAGAGAATCTTCTGCAGAGCGCGTCGGAAGATTTGAGGTTAGCCAGTAAATTGGTAAACCAATAACATAACCAATTCCACTTATTGTATAAGAAATCAATTTAATAAGAGGGTCTTTCATCCAGATAATAATGCTAAACATGCCGCTGGAAACAGCTAACAAAAGAAGGATAGAACTCATGACCCATCTGGCCTGCTTCATTCCCCCTGCTTTTCTTATTTCCACAGCCGCTCTACATATGAGAAGCAAAAGAAATTGCACAAGAGGAAATAGAAATACGACCTGTCTTAACTCTGAAGAATTACTGAAAAGGAAGAATAGAAAGGAACCAACCAAACTCAAGAAAAAAACGATTGTATCATCATGACGAGTTAACTCTCTAATGTTGACATAGCTACGCCATGCGATCGTAATCGAAAGGAGAATGGAATAAAAAAACGGTACTCCTAACATTAATCCAACAACAACGGTTAGGATGCCAAGCAGAAATAACCTCGACAAGGTGATTTGTTCACGATTTCTAAAATAAAGAAGAAAGTAGCAACTTCCGCAACCAAGAACAAGCACAAGAAAAGGGAAAATAGGCGGGAAGGTTTGTTCATATAAATAAAAAAACGCTAAAAGAAAATACACGAAAACCATATCATAAATATAATAGAGAAAATGAGGAAGTTCTCTACGTACTTTCATTAATTCCGAACCCTTTCTATCTTACTAAGATATGCATAACCATCCGACATTTTCACGTCATAGCACATATGACCTATACTCTTCATAAACTGATAAAATGTTTCTTCTTCCTTTGATTGAATCGGCTCACCTAATCGAATCAAAACAGAGCGCTCTGATATTCGCTTTTTGAGCAATGAACTCATCCGTTCAAAAGATATCAGCGGCCTTGTGTCATCAATTCGAGCCAATAACTCTAGTGCCTTACTTAACTGAGCATTCCCCTCTCCCACTTCAAGTACCATAGAAGAAGCAGGTCCTTCAGGATCAAGATTAATATGGATTTCAAACGCTATTCCTCGTTTCGTAGCGACTGAACAAAGAAAGGCCAGTTGGCTAATATATGCTTCGATGTTATTGGAGACTTGCCCTGGACTATTCTTTCTTTTAACAGACAAATCAAGAATAAAAACCCACCTCATCTCGATCGAACGCTCGTACACTTTCGTTTTTAATTCTGAAGTTCTTGCCGTAGCTTTCCAATGAATACGATTAAATGGATCAGAGTTCGCATATTCTCGTGCACCTGCAGGAGCACACAAGTTTTCATAGAGGGAATGTTCATAAGCGTGACTCCCCATTTCATAAGTCGAAAGTTGTTCTACGCCTTGCACCTCCCTCAACTCAGGGTAAATCAATATTTCTGTTTGTGAGAAGCCTTGAAAACTAGATAAACGTCTTCCTAAACCAAAGAGATCCTTTATTATAAATTGAAGGTTCCTTATTCGCGTAGCTCCTCTTTCATAAGCATGGATGGAAAAGGAAATGTTCTTACGTTCATTTCGTCTCATAAAAAAAGGAACATCATAATAGTGAAGGTTTTTCGTGTTTTGAACAATTTCAAGTTGGGAGAGGTGAATCACAGACTCAACAGCAAAGCGCAGCTCGCCGTTCCAAATCGGCAACTTTCCTTGATTTTGTATCGAAAAGGAAAGCGTTTCATGTTCACCTTTGAAAAGCCTAATCGTATGTCGCTTATTTTCTACCTGAACAGATGTAGCTGCTTTCTTTAAGTAGATACGGGTTCCATAGCTAAGTAGCATTAATGCCATAGTAACTATGAATAGCTCGACAGATTGTAAATAAAAAGAAATAATAATCAGAACCCAGCTTAGTCCTAGAAAAGAAGAAAGGAATAGAGAGAGTGTGGTTTTCGACTCCCAGCTCATGTTGTTGCCCTTCCCCTCACTTCCACCGGTACCTCGACTTGAGTAAGAATCTCTTTAAACACAGCTTGTTTCGTCTTACGCATCGCTCCTTCCATCGTTAAGACTAAACGATGACTAAGAACATAAGGCGCCACGAACTGAATATCTTCAGGAGTAACAAATGATCTTCCTTCGATGAATGCTTTTCCTTGTGCTGCTTTCATAAAGGCAATCGTTCCTCGCGGGCTTACGCCAACACTTATGTACCCTCCGCTTCTCGTCGCTTGGACGATACTTAAAAGATAATCCTCAATCACTTCAGAAAGCTCCACCCGCTTCACTTGTTTTTGAAATAATTCAATTTCTCCACTTTCAAAAATCGCTTTCAAATCATCGAATGGATTTTGAAGCCTCATCATTTGAATCATTCGTTTTTCTTCTATCGGTGTTGGATATCCGCTTTGCATCTGCATAAAGAAACGATCCATTTGGGCTTCAGGTAATGAAAAAGTTCCCTGTGATTCAAGGGGATTTTGCGTTGCGATTACGATAAAAGGCGTTGGAAGTTTGAGCGTTGTTCCTTCAATGGTTACCTGCTTTTCTTCCATTACTTCTAGTAAACTCGACTGCGTTCTAGGCGTTGCTCGGTTGATTTCATCAGCTAGCAATACGTTCGTCACAACTGGTCCTGGACGCAATTCAAAATCTTGCTTTTTTGGATTGAAAAATTGAATACCTGTGACATCACCTGGTAAAACATCTGGAGTAAATTGAATTCTTTTAAATTGTCCACCTAATAAAACAGCCATTGATTTAGCTAGAAGGGTTTTTCCAGTACCAGGAACATCTTCCAGCAACACATTACCATTATTTAATAAAGAAATCATCACCAGCTCAATCGTTTTTTTCTTTCCGATTAGAACTTTTTGCATCTCATGTTGAACAAGCTTCATCTTTTCAACAATAGTCATATTAGCAGCCCCTTTTTAGATGGAGAGATATCGATTAATCCTTATCTTGCTTATACTTCCAGAGGAAGTCACGATCTAAACTTGTGCCACGCCTTTTCTCATCTCTTAACTTATGACTTCCATCCTTACTGAGTTGATTTCCTTTAAGAAGAGCTCCCTCGCCGTATTTGGATCGGATTGAACCAATCGTATTCTGGAGATTGTGTCGTTTTGAATCCGCTTCAAAAGAAAATAAATCAAGCTGAACAGTGGCCTCGTTTCGATCAACTAGCTGCTGTCCTGTTACGCCAAGTAAGCGAATCGGCTGCCCTGACCAATTCTTCTCAAATAGAGCTTGAGCAGCTTCAAGAATGTCCGCAGACTGAGAAATTGGATTTTGAAGTTTTCTACTTCTAGTAACGGTAGTTCGATCACTGTAACGTATCGTTAGCTGAATATTAAAACTAAGAACGTTCTTTTTGGCCATCCGCTTAGCTACGGAATCAGATAAATTTGTGAGTGCGGTATGAATGCGGTGATGATCAATAAGATCTTCCGGAAACGTAGTGGAATTGCCAACACTTTTAAATTCATCTATCGCATCTGGATCAACAGGGCGGTTGTCTCGTCCGTTGGCACGCTCATGTAATCTTTTTCCATTAATGCCTAGCTTCATTTCAAGTTGTAGAGGATTCGCATGAGCTAGATCGTGGATGGTTTTAATTTCTAGCTCAAGTAATTTTTCTTTTGTTTTCTTTCCTACCCCATGCATTTCCCCAACATCAAGTGGCCAGAGCAATTGATCTAACTCTCGTTTACGAAGAATGGTAATCCCTAAAGGCTTTTTCATATCAGAAGCCATCTTTGCTAAAAATTTATTTGGTGCAACTCCAATACTACAAGGGATGCCAATTTCAGCATGAATGCGATTTTGAATTTCCTCCGCTATTTCAATAGGATTTCGATCTCCACAATCTTCTGTTATATCTAAATACCCTTCATCAATAGAAACTGGCTGAACGAGTGGCGTGTAGGTTTCTAATAGTTCAAAAATTTGGAGAGAGGTTTGTCGGTAAAGTGGAAAATTAGGCGGCATAATGAGAAGTTCAGGACAGTGCTTTTTGGCTTCCCAAACCGGCATTGTTGTCTTGACGCCTTTCTTTCTCGCTTCATAGCTACTCGTTACAACAATACCTCGCCTTTCCTCTACATTCCCCGCAATAGCAAGAGGTTTTCCTCGAAGTTTTGGGTTATGAGCGACTTCGACAGACGCGTAAAAACTGTTCATATCCACATGAAAAATAATTCTTCCTCTTCCCTTTGTACTAAGATCCATTCCATCCATCTCCTTAAGCCCTCTATCGAAACCGTTTGCGTTTCCCGCCACTCATGTTAAAAAGACAGGAGAGGTCTCCTGTCTCACGTGGTGAGTGCTTGCTTTCGTTCTACCCATTTCACAAATTCACTACCGTGAAAATGCTGGTTGAATTCCATTTGAAATTCGTACATAGCATCTAGCAATTCAGCATTTTCAGCTGATCTTGAGCGATACTCATCTAAGTAATTCATTACCGCATAGGAATACTGCGTACTAGCTTCCACTTTATGATGACCTTCTTCCGTCAAGGTCACGTATGATACGCGCCGGTCGTTCGCTTTCTTATCAAGTTTGACGTACAATTTGTTTTTCAAACGTTTTAACACCTGCATAACTGTTGATACGTCCCAAAGCCCAATTTCTGAAACTCTTGTAATGGTAACTTCTTCTTCCAAATAAACAATCCACATCACATGCTGTTCGGCTTGAGTTAATCCAATTTCTCTCGCATTTTTTTGCCATTCATTTTCCAGTACTTTATAAGTTCCTCGCATATAATTCATCAGTTTATGAGTTTGAATAGAGTCCATTTTAACACCGCTTCCACTTCAATAATTATAATCATACCGTTCTATTTTAACATAATATAGAAGCAGTGCCACAAAGGTGGATGTAACAAAAAAGAGAACATTGCCGAAAATCGACAATGTTCTAAACAATGCTTCTACGCATTGGCAACTTCTTTAATAATTGAGATAACTGCTTCAGATACCTTTACTAACTCTTTTACTGGCATCCTTTCATTCGTCGTATGAATTTCTTCGTAACCAACTGCAAGATTGACTGTAGGGATACCATGCCCAGCAATCACATTGGCATCACTTCCACCGCCACTTGTTAATAGTTCTGGGCGACGTCCAATCTTTTCCATCGCTTTCTTGGCTACTTCAACAACATAGTCGCCTTCACTGAACTTAAAGCCAGGGTACATAACTTTAATATCAAGTTCTACAGAACCGCCCATTTCAGAAGCCGTTTTTTCAAATGCTTGTTTCATTTTTTCGACTTGCGCTTCCATCTTTTCTGGAACTAGAGACCGCGCTTCAGCTAGTACTTCTACATGATCACAAACAATGTTTGTTTGAGAACCACCTTCAAACCGACCGATATTCGCTGTTGTTTCATCGTCAAGTCGACCAAGCGGCATTTTCGCGATTGATTTGGCTGCCATTGTGATCGCTGAAACGCCTTTTTCTGGTGCAACACCAGCATGAGCTGTTTTCCCATAAATGGTTGCTTTTATTTTCGCTTGCGTAGGAGCAGCGGTAATGATTTTTCCGACTTCACCATCACTATCAAGCGCATAACCAAATTTGGCGATTAGCTTTTCAGGATCAAGAACTTTTGCACCTTGAAGTCCTGATTCTTCTCCAACCGTAATAATAAACTGAATCGTTCCATGCTCAATGTTTTGTTCTTTTAATACCCGAATGGCTTCAAACATAGCCGCTAAACCTGTTTTATCATCGGCTCCAAGGATCGTTGTTCCATCGGTCACCACATACCCATCTTTGATGGATGGCTTAACGCCTTTACCTGGCACAACTGTATCCATATGAGAAGTAAAGTAAATCGGATCTGCTTTGTCAACGTTCCCTTTAAGCGTGCAGATTAAGTTCCCTGCCTCATGATCTGTCTTATCTGCAGCATCATCTTCTTCTACTTCCACACCAAGCGATGTGAATTTCTCCTTTAAAATGGCAGCAATTTTCTTCTCGTGTTTCGTCTCAGAATCAATTTGAACCAACTCTAAAAATTCGTCTACTAGTCTTTGTTCATTAATCATGTTGTTTGTGCCTCCTAGAAATCGGTTTAAAGCGGGATATTGCCGTGTTTCTTCTTAGGGCGTTCTTCGTGCTTATTTCGCATCATTTCGAGCGCTTCAATCAGTTTCTTCCTTGTTTCTCTTGGATCGATGACGTCATCAACCATCCCACGTGAAGCAGCTATGTATGGGTTCGCGAACTTCTCACGATATTCTTCAATCTTTGCAGCTCGCGTTGCTTCCGGATCTTCACTCTCATTAATTTCTCTTGCAAAAATCACATTTGCTGCACCTTCCGGACCCATTACGGCAATTTCAGCATTTGGCCATGCATACACGAGATCGGCTCCAATGGATTTGGAATTTAAAGCGACATAAGCGCCACCGTATGCTTTCCTTAGGATAACCGTAATTTTTGGTACGGTCGCTTCTGAATAGGAATAAAGAATTTTAGCTCCATGGCGGATAATACCTCCATGCTCCTGTTTAATACCTGGGAAAAATCCCGTTACATCTTCAAACGTTATCAATGGAATATTAAAAGAGTCACAGAACCGAATAAAGCGTGAAAGCTTGTCAGATGAATCAATATCGAGTCCACCAGCCATTACTTTTGGCTGATTGCAAACCATTCCTACTGTCTCACCTTTTATTCGTGCAAAACCTATCACAATGTTTTTCGCAAAATATTTTTGTACTTCAAGAAATGAGTCTTTATCTACTACTGCATCAATCACCGTTCTAACGTCATATGGCCTGGTCGCATCAAATGGCACAATGTCAGCAAGATCTGCACAGAAATCGTCACGTTCTTCACTTTTAATGATAGGACTCTTTTCTTCATTATTTGATGGTAAATAACGAATCAAATCACGAACGCTTGCGAGAACCTCTTCTTCTGTTTTACCTGTAAAATGAGCATTACCACTTTTAGAACGATGGACTTTCGCACCACCAAGGTCTTCTGCTGTAATCTTCTCACGTGTAACCGTTTCAATGACTTTTGGTCCAGTTATAAACATCTGACTCGTATCTTCTACCATAAAAACAAAATCTGTAATTGCAGGGGAATAAACAGCTCCACCTGCGCAAGGCCCCATAATCACCGAAATTTGTGGAATCACACCAGAATAGATGGAGTTTCGATAAAAGATGTGTCCATACCCATCCAATGATACCACACCTTCTTGAATCCTCGCACCTCCAGAGTCGTTCAAACCGATAATTGGCGCACCATTACGCGCTGCAAGATCCATAACGTGTGCTACTTTTTTGGCATGCATTTCACCTAGCGCTCCGCCAAAAACGGTAAAATCTTGCGCAAATAGATAAATAGGACGGCCATTCACCTTTCCATAACCAGTGACCACACCTTCACCCGGCGCTTTTACATCTCCCATTCCAAAATCTTGAGATCGATGTTCAATAAACGAATTAAGTTCAACAAACGTACCCGGATCAACGAGTAAATCAATTCGTTCTCGAGCCGTTAACTTTCCTTTCTCATGCTGTTTGTTAATTCGTTCATCCCCACCTCCAAGCTCTACTTCTCTCCGTCGATCGTATAATTCATTGATTTTATCATACATATCCATTATTCTGCCTCCTTCGAAGGTTTATCACAAAGTTCGTACAGGACCCCTCCTGCTGATTTAGGATGCAGAAATGCAATATTCGCTCCACCAGCACCTTGAACAGGCGTTTCATGAATAAGTTTCACTCCGTTTTCAGAAAGTTCACGTAGCCTGTCTTCAATTCGATCGTCTGCAAGTGCGATGTGATGAATTCCCTCGCCTCTTTTATTAATAAATGAAGCAATCGGACTTGATTCTCCAATAGGCTCTAGAAGTTCTATTCTAGACTCACCGATTTTCATAAAAGCCACTTTCACCCCTTCTGAAACAACTTCTTCGATTGCCTCTAGTTTCAAATGAAGCTGGTTCACATAAAAAGGGAGTGCCTCTTCTAGAGAAGATACTGCAATTCCGATGTGATCAATTTTTTTAGGAGGTTCTTTAATCGATTGATCGATTCCGTCTCGCTCGTACACTGCTTTTTCGATAAAAACAGCTGTATCTTTAGTTGGCGTACCTGGCGTAAATACCTTTTGAATTCCTTTTGATTCTAAGAACGGAATGTCTTCCCAGGGAATAACTCCACCTCCCACAACGATAATATCCCCCGCATTGCGCTGTTCTAGCAGTGAAACAATTTCAGGGAATAGTTCATTATGTGCACCTGATAAGCATGATAAGCCAATCGCATCCACATCTTCTTGTATTGCTGCTGTGACGATTTGTTGTGGCGTTTGCCTTAAACCCGTATAAATTACTTCCATTCCATAATCACGAAGGGCCTGAGCGATTACAAGAGCGCCTCTATCATGACCATCAAGACCTGGCTTCGCAATTAAAACGCGTATCTTCTTCATCTCTTTTCCACTCCCCGTTTGTTTAAATTCCAGTGTATTCGCCAAATTCTTCTCGGAGTATGCCGCATATTTCACCGACTGTACAATAATCTCGAACACAATTAATAATAAGCGGCATCAAATTACTTGTGCCTTTAGCTCCCGACCTTAATTCCTCCAACCGAGCGCTCACTCGATGTTGATCCCTTGTAGTCCTTAGAGTTTCAAGCTTTTCAATTTGTTTCCGTTGAAGCTCTGGATCAATACGATGTAATTCTGGTTTGGGTTCGTCTTTTAACTTGTATTGATTCATGCCCACGACGACTTCTTCACCACTCTCGATTTTCTTTTGCGTTTCATAAGCAGCCTGGTGAATTTCGCGCTGCATATAGCCCTGTTCAACAGCGGATACTGCTCCGCCCATATCATCGATCTTACGAATATAATCAAAAACATAAGCTTCAAGCTGATCAGTCAAATTCTCTATAAAATAAGAGCCACCAAGGGGATCAACCGTATCGGTTACGCCGCTTTCGTTTGCAATAATCTGCTGGGTTCTAAGAGCAATCCGTGCGGAATCTTCCGTTGGTAAGGCTAACGCTTCATCTTTCGCATTTGTATGAAGGCTCTGTGTCCCTCCTAGAACAGCCGCAAGTGCTTGAATGGTCACCCGGACGATATTGTTGTCCGGCTGTTGGGCTGTTAACGTTGATCCAGCAACTTGAGTATGAAAGCGGAGCTGCAGACTTTTCGGCTTTTTTGCACCGTACCGTTCTTTCATAATTTTAGCCCAGATTCTTCGCGCTGCTCTAAATTTCGCAACTTCTTCAAGGAATTGATTGTGCCCATTAAAAAAGAAAGCAAGCCTTGGCGCAAAATCGTCGACTTTTAACCCCGTTTCAATTGCTGCATCGACATAAGCAATGCCATTCGCAATGGTAAAAGCTAGTTCCTGAGCAGCCGTCGAACCCGCTTCTCGAATGTGGTAGCCAGATATACTAATCGTATTCCATCGCGGTACATACTCTGCGCAATAGGCAAAAATGTCTGTAATCAATCGCATAGATGGTTTTGGAGGAAAAATATACGTTCCCCTTGCTATATATTCTTTTAAAATGTCATTCTGGATCGTTCCAGAAATTTGTTCTTGTGATACTCCCTGTTTTTCTGCTACGACGATGTACATCGCTAGTAATACCGATGCCGGCGCATTAATCGTCATGGACGTACTCACTTTATCAAGGGGGATATCTCGTAAAAGCGCTTCCATATCATCGAGTGAATCAATCGCTACCCCTACCTTACCAACTTCTCCTTTTGCCATCATATCGTCCGAATCATATCCAATCTGCGTTGGAAGATCGAAGGCAACGGATAAGCCAGTTTGACCTTGATCGAGTAAATAGCGAAAACGACGATTGGTTTCCTCAGCTGAGCCAAACCCCGCATATTGTCTCATTGTCCATGTTCTACCACGATACATGGTTGGTTGAATCCCTCGTGTGTATGGATATTGTCCGGGTAAACCCAGTTTCTCCATGTAATGCTGACCTAAGTGAGCCGGATATCCAAGACGGTCTATGTCAATTCCAGAGCTCGTCTTAAACGCTTCTTTTTTCTCCGGAAATTTCTCGATTAATTTTTCAGTTAGTGCTTTCCATTCCTCAAATTGACTTTGAAAATCTTTCTTTTCTGTCTCCATCCCCATTCCTCCCTGGTTGTCTTCCTCTAATTGAATCGATTAGAAATTTAGATGTCTAACTTATATTTAATTCTGGATAAAGTAAGCGTTTTCCTCTAAGATTCGTAAAATTTGTCGAAGCACTTTCTAATTTCATCAAGGATAGTCTTGTCCATCCCAACAAATCATTGTAAAATAACGATAGAATGCTTATTTTGGGAGGGACTCTCATGCCTCGTAAAGCTACAAAGATCGTTGTTTATATTATGATAATTTCGATGCTTCTTAGTTTATTTGCTGGAGCAACAGCGATGTTGTTTTAATGACATCACATTTTCAACTAGCCATTTTATAAATATAGGAAACAAAGCATAGAAAAGAAGAAGCTGCCATTAGACAGCTTCTTCTTTTATGATCACTTTAATTCGATATTTTCTCCTATCGCTCCAGCTTTACTTGCCAGTTCATGAAAAGTTTGATCGCTTGAAGTAATTAGAATTTTAGTTCCAATTGGTATGTCATTATAAAGCAGTTCAACTTCCTCATTTAAAAGTCGAATACATCCAGCAGTTGTATATTTCCCAATTGAATCTGGACGATTTGTTCCATGGACGCCATAAATTCTACCGTTTGTTCCTTTTGCATCAAAACCAATCCACCTTGTACCAAGCGGATTCTCTTTCACTCCACCTTCAATATTTTTCTTTCTGTAATAAGGATTTTCCGCCTTCACAATTATTGTAAATAGTCCTTCAGGAGTCTGATCTATACTTTTACCAGTCGCTACCGATAAAACACGCTGAACTTCATTTCCATCAATATAAGCTAATTCGTTCACCTTCTTATTTACAATAAGAAATGGGTCACCTGCATTTGGCTGAGTACCGAATGGAAAGAGAATGGATACCGATAAATACAGTGATAACATGATAGAGAACAAATGTATCACTCCTTTTATTCTCTATCATGCAACCATTTATAGGATTCATTCAGCTTTTGAAAAAGCGCCTGGTTTAAAGTAACGCTTTAGTAATAAATATTGTTCGACTTCATTTAGAAAATACAGAAGGGCTGAGCGCGTTTCAAACTCTTCGCGATCTGCAGGCAGTGGAGAATTCCGAAATTCCTCACGCATCGTTTCTAATTCTTCTAGAAAAACATTTGCTGTATTTTGGGGCTTTACTGAGCTACTGAGCTTCTCCATAAAATCAGCCATTGTACGACCATGAATATAAGTTTGATCAAGAGATGAAATAATTGGTAACACTCTCTCCAAGATCGTAAATTGTTTTTCGCGCATTTTAAAATAAACATAATACTTATCATCATCACGTAACATATGATTTTCTATATCTTTGAGTGCAAGGTTCTTAGCATACTGAAGTAAGTCACCAACTTCAATGATCTCTTTTCCATCCCAATTACTTTCCCCTTCACGAAGATAAACAGCATACTCCATAAGGATAACTGAAAATTTTTCTTCGATTTGTTTTCTGATATTCAACAAATCTTTTTCAAGGCTTGGCATATACAAATTAAAGAGAAGTGCAACTCCAATTCCTATGACAATAATCGCTACTTCATTCCATACAATTCCCCAACTTACATGATTGAAATTATAAATATGAAGTATGATAACTGAACTTGTAATAACGCCTTCCGTTGCTTTTATTGCAACAACTACTGGTATAAAGAAGAGTAGCAATAAAGATATGCTAAACGGTGTATAACCAATTCCTTCAAAGAATACTGCACTAAATACAATACCAAGTAAACAAGCTAAAAACCGTTCCCAAGAACTTCGAAATGATCGTTTAGTTGTTGGTTTAATACAAAGAATCGTTAAAATACCGGCAGAAACATAGTTATCAAGTGAGAAAAGTTGCGCAATGGTGATGGCAACCCCAGTTCCTATTGCTGTTTTTAACGTTCGATAGCCAATTTTCACTTTCAATAAAAATTCTTCCTTCCACAATAAGAGTTACTTCTTTAATATCCTTCAATTATCAGAGTCTAAACCATTTTCTCTTGATTGAACAGTTAATTTCGTATAGACAACGCTTTCATAACCAATTTTTTATTTAATACATAATAAACACTTAATAAAACAAAAAAGTGAACACGAATGTTCACTTTACAACACCTTATCTAAGAATACTTTTGCTCTATCTGTTTTAGGGTGATTAAAGAATGAAGTAGGTTCACTCTCCTCAACAAGTTTTCCTTCATCTAAAAACAAAATTCTATCTGCCGCTTCTCTTGCAAATGCCATTTCATGGGTAACGATGACCATCGTCATGCCAGATTGCCCAAGATCTTTCATGACGTCTAATACCTCTTTAACCATCTCTGGATCAAGAGCAGATGTAGGTTCATCAAACAACATATATTCTGGCTCCATTGCTAGGGCTCTAGCAATCGCAACACGCTGTTTTTGTCCACCAGACAAGCGCTTTGGATACTCATTCGCCTTCATCGATAGACCTACTTGTAAAAGGAGCTCGTGAGCTTTTGCCTCAGCAATATTTCGCTTTATTCCCTTTACTTTCATTGGTGCGTAGATAAGGTTTTCTAAAACGGTTTTATGTGGAAATAGGTGGAAATGTTGAAAGACCATCCCAATTGTCTGGCGTAAGTTCATGATATTTGTAGATGAGTCTGTTAGTTTCTTATCATCCACCCAAATTGAACCAGAACTAACTTGTTCTAGTTGATTTAAACACCGAAGAAGAGTCGACTTACCAGATCCAGAAGGTCCTATAATCGCAACCACTTCACCTTTCTTAATCGATGTATTAATCCCACTTAATACTTCATTGTTACCGAAATTTTTGTGAAGGTTTTCTACTTTAATCACTCCGACTCATTCTCCTTTCTACTATTTTTCCTATCAGCGTTAAAATCATAACAAGCAAATAGTAAATTATCCCTGCAATTAGTAACGGTTCAAAGTATTTGAATTTCTCAGCAGCCACGATCTGACTTCGTCTCATAATATCAAAAACACCAATAACAGAAACAATCGCAGATTCTTTTGTTAATGTAATAAACTCATTCATAAGAGCAGGTAAAATGTTTTTCATAGCTTGCGGCAAGATAATATCCTTCATCATTGGACGATAAGGAATACCCAGGGCGGCGGCAGCTTCATTTTGTCCAGTGTCTACTGCACGAATTCCTGCTCGTATTATCTCAGATATATAGGCGGCAGAGTTGAGACCAAATGAGAGAACACCCGCTTCAAAAGCTGAAATATCATAACCTGTTAACTGAGGCGTTGCATGATAAAATAATAATAACTGTAAGATAAGAGGGGTACCTCTGAAAACAGATGTATAAGCATCAGCTAGCCAACTAAGCATCTTTACTCGCCCGATTTTAAATAAAGCAAGTATTGTGCCGAGTACAAATCCTACTATAGCTGAAACACTAACAAACTTTAACGTGACCAATATTCCTTGCAGGATGTAGGGAATATTAGGCACGAATTGACCGAAATCCAAATTCATGCCTGTTCATCCTTTCTTCTATGATGTTATTCTACGGTGTCCTGTCCAAACCACTTTTCGATAAGCTCGTCCATCTTGCCACTATCCTTCATTTCATTAATTACTTCATTAAATTCTTTCGTTAGCTCACTATCTTTCGGGAAAGCGACAGCTGACCCCGCTTCTTCTGTATTAGGAAGATTCTCACCAGTTAGATCGTAATTACTTTCTAAGTAGCCTTTTGCTACAGTATCTTCAATAATTATGGCATCATAACGTCCTGATTTAAGTTCTTGAATGAGTTCTGGAATACGATTTAACGTGATGATTTCCATATCGATTCCACTTTCTTTTAATTCTTTGGCTTTGTCTTCTTGAATTGAGCCAAGTTGAACCCCTACTTTTGCTCCACCGAGATCTTCAGGTTTTATCATTTCATTATCCGTTGAAGAAACGATCATATGGTTAGCTGAATAATAAATATCTGAGAAATCAACGTTCTCCTTACGCTCTTCTGTAGGCGTCATCCCTGCAAGAACAAAATCGACACGCTCACTGCTTAATGCAGTAATTAGTCCGCTAAAATCCATATCCTTGATCTCAACGTTATAGCCTAACTCATCAGCAATGTAATTTGCGATATCTACATCAAATCCAATAATCTCTTCTCCTTGCGCAGAATCAATATATTCAAACGGCGGATAGTCAGCAGAAGTGCCCATTACGAGGGTTTTTTCTGAATTTCCTCCCTCATCTTGACTTGTATCTTCATTTGATGATCCGCATGCCGCAAGTCCCATTACCATAAATAATCCTACTATCACGATTAACCAATTTTTCTTCATTTTTATTCCCCCTGATAATTGTATAATAATTCGTTAACTTGAATATTTATTACTATATCAGATATCTCGTTCTTATTCTACATATTTATTCATATATTTTTATATAAATTAAAGTTATTTTATTCTGTATATTCTGTTAATAACACAATGATATTCTTCTTCAGTCCGTTTCCTATAAAATCGAAAATGAATAAATTATGCATAAAAAAGCACCAGGCAAATTGCCTGGTGCTCACTAAAAGCGATTAACAATATTTATTGAATAAATATTGTAACATTCCGGATACTTCTTCAGGATCGCTTCCTTCGATTTCATGACGTTCTACCATGTTAATGATTTCTCCGTCTTTTAGAATAGCAAATGAAGGAGAAGACGGTGCAAACCCTGTAAAATAAGAACGTGCTTTTGCTGTTGCTTCTTTATCCTGACCGGCAAAAACCGTTACAAGATTATCTGGTGTTTTCTCGTTATTGATCGCCATCCTTGCAGCAGGACGCGCAACGCCTCCTGCACAACCACATACTGAGTTGACCATCACAAGTGTCGTTCCTTTACTTGTCACAACCTCTTCTACCTCTTCAGGTGTAGTTAATTCTTTATATCCTGCTGCTTTGATCTCTTCACGAGCTGTCGCGACAACATCATTCATAAATAGATTAAAGTCCATTGACATGATAGATTCCTCCCTTAATTCAAATCGCTTTCTTTCTTATTGTATCGCGAATCACTTCACTTTTCCAAGAAACGCTTTCATTCTATCAAAAAAACAGCCATCCCTTAATGAGATGGCTGTACATTTTAGTAAACAGATGTGTTATCTTTTGAGATTGTTTCTAGGTTTTCTTTCACTCGAGCAAGAAACTTACCGCAAATCATGCCATCAAGTACTCTGTGATCAAGAGAGAGGCAAAGATTTACCATATCACGGACAGCAATCATCCCGTTATTCATAACGACTGGTCGTTTCACAATGCTCTCTACTTGAAGAATAGCTGCTTGAGGATAATTAATAATGCCCATAGATTGAACAGAGCCAAATGAGCCAGTGTTATTTACTGTAAACGTTCCACCCTGCATTTCTTCACCTTTAAGCTTACCTGTTTTTGCTTTTTGGGCAAGCTCTTTCACTTCACGAGCAATCCCTTTAATTGATTTCTCATCTGCGTTCTTAATAACCGGAACGAAAAGTGATTCATCTGTTCCAACCGCAATCGAAATATTAATATCTTTTTTCTGAACGATTTTATCTCCAGCCCACATCGAATTCATTTGAGGGAATTCTTTAAGTGCTTCGATGACAGCTTTAACAAAGAAAGCAAAGAACGTTAAACCATACCCTTCTTTCTTTTTGAAATCATCTTTAATCCCATTACGGTATTCCACAAGATTTGTTACATCTACTTCCACCATTGTCCACGCATGTGGAGCTTCATGCTTACTGCGAAGCATATTGTTTGCAATTGCGCGACGAACACCTGTCACTGGAATCTCAATATCGCCCTCTGCAACAGGAACATCAGCGGCTTTTGATTCTGGCACTGATTTTGATGGAGCTTTTGGAGCTTCACTCTTCTCTTCTTTTTTGTTTTCAGCAGGAGTTTGTTCTTGCTTTGGTGCTGGAATTTCACCTGAGTCAATTACCTTCTGAATATCTTTTCGGGTAATACGACCACCTTTACCAGAACCGCTAATTTGTTCAAGGTCGATATTATTCTCTTGAGACATACGAAGAACTGCTGGTGAGTAGCGACGTTTCATCGGCTGATCCTCATCCTGCTCTTTCTTTTCTTCAGAAATGTTTTCAATCGCCTGTTGACCTGTTGACTCTTCCTGCTTTTCTTCTTTAGCTGCTCCACCTTCAACATCGATGTAACATACAAGCTCACCGACTTCAATTGTATCGCCTTCTCCAGCGACTAGTTCTTTAATAACTCCTGAATAAGATGAAGGTACTTCCGCATTCACTTTATCTGTATTTACCTCTGCAATTGGATCATATTTGTTTACAGTATCACCGACTTCAACGAGCCATTTTTCAATCGTTCCTTCTGTGACACTTTCTCCAAGTTGAGGCATCAGTATTTTTTCAACTGCCACAATAAACCCTCCACTTCTTACAATCTTTTAGTATTCTGCTAGTTCGCGCATTGCTTTTTCTACTTTGTCAGGATTCAGCATAAAGTACTTCTCCATTGGTGGGGAGTACGGCATAGCCGGCACATCCGGTCCTGCTAAGCGTTGAATCGGCGCATCAAGATCAAAAAGACACTCTTCTGCAATAATGGCAGAAACTTCACCAATGATACTTCCTTCTTTGTTGTCTTCCGTAACAAGAAGAACTTTACCTGTCTTTTTCGCAGCTTCTACAATGGACTCACGGTCCAATGGGTAAACTGTACGAAGATCTAGAACATGTGCAGAAATACCGTCTTTTTCAAGCTTCTCTGCTGCTTGAAGAGCAAAGTGCACGCTTAGACCGTATGTAATCACTGTAATATCGTCACCTTCACGTTTTACATCAGCTTTTCCAATCGGAAGCGTATACTCTTCTTCAGGGACCTGGCCTTTAATTAACCGATAAGCACGCTTATGCTCAAAGAAAAGAACCGGATCGTTATCACGAATGGCAGCTTTTAACAGCCCTTTTGCATCGTAAGGGGTAGAAGGCATAACAATTTTAAGTCCAGGGACGTTAGCAAAAAGCGCTTCAACGGATTGTGAATGATAAAGTGCACCGTGAACGCCACCACCATAAGGGGCACGTATTGTAATAGGACAATTCCAATCGTTGTTTGACCGATAACGAATCTTCGCTGCTTCAGATACAATTTGGTTAACAGCAGGCATAATAAAATCCGCAAACTGCATTTCTGCAACAGGTCTCATTCCGTACATGGCAGCACCAATTCCAACACCAGCAATGGCTGATTCTGCAAGTGGTGTATCAATCACACGGTGTTCACCAAACTCGTCATAAAGACCGTCCGTTGCGCGGAAAACACCTCCGCGTACACCAACATCCTCGCCTAGTACAAAAACTTTCTCATCGCGCTGCATTTCTTCTCTTAAAGCCTGGGTTATCGCTTGAATATATGAAATAACTGGCATAGTGGTTCCTCCTTACTCTTCGTATACATACTTCATTGCATCTTCAGCCGGTGCATAGTCTGCATTTTCTGCGTACTCTGTTGCTTCATCTACTTCTTTTTGAACACGCTCATGAATTTCTTTTTCAATTTCATCAGTCAAAACGCCTACTTCTTTTAAATAAGCTGCAAACGTAATAACAGCATCCTTTTTCTTCGCTTCTTCAACTTCTTCACGCGTACGATAAGCACGATCATCGTCATCACTTGAGTGAGGTGTTAAACGATAAGATACAGTCTCAATCAATGTTGGGCCATCGCCTCGGCGCCCTCTTTCTACCGCTTCTTTCGCAGCTTCATAAACAGCAAGCGGATCATTTCCATCAACCGTTACACCAGGCATTCCATAACCAATCGCGCGATCAGAAACTTTCTCACAAGCTAACTGCTTTGAAACTGGTACTGAAATCGCGTATTTGTTGTTTTCACAAACGAAGAGCACTGGTAACTTATGGACGCCAGCAAAGTTAGCCGCCTCATGAAAATCTCCCTGATTGGATGAGCCTTCTCCAAATGAACAGAACGTTACTAGGTCTTTCCCTTCCATGCGACCCGCGAGAGCAAAACCAACTGCATGAGGCACCTGAGTTGTTACAGGTGAAGAGCCAGTGATGATGTTGTTCTTCTTCTGTCCAAAGTGACCCGGCATTTGACGACCTGCTGAGTTTGGATCTTCTGCTTTAGCGAAACCTGAGAGCATCAGATCTTTTGCTGTCATGCCGAAAGAAAGGACTACGCCCATATCACGGTAATAAGGCGCAACAAAATCTTTCTCTGGATCCATTGCAAATGCAGATCCAACCTGAGCCGCTTCTTGTCCCTGACAGGAAATAACGAAAGGGATTTTACCAGCTCGATTAAGTAACCACATGCGCTCATCGATTTTACGAGCCATTAACATAGTTTCAAACATTTCAAGCACTCTTTCATCTGAAAGTCCTAATGCTTCATGACGATTTTCAGCCATAATGTTTTACCTCCTTAAATAAACCTTTTATTAAGAATGAATTGCTTTCCCATCCACAGCAAGTGCAGCTTCACCGATTGCTTCAGACAGTGTAGGGTGAGGATGAATTGTATGCGCTACTTCCCAAGAGGCCGCATCAAGAACTTTGGCTAGACCCGCTTCAGAAATCATATCGGTTACATGAGGGCCGATCATATGTACTCCTAAAAGATCCTCATTGTCCGCATCAGCTACAATTTTCACAAATCCATCAGATTCTCCGAAAACAAGTGCTTTTCCTATTGCTTTAAAAGGGAACTTTCCAACCTTAACGTTATGACCTTGCTCTTTCGCTTGCGATTCCGTTAAACCTACACTTGCCATCTCTGGACTGCTGTAAATACAGCTTGGAACCTGTGTGTAATTGATTGGGTCAGGATCTTGATCAGCTAGGTGTTCTACTGCAGTAATTCCTTCATGTGAAGCAACGTGAGCAAGCTGCATACCACCAATTACATCACCAATCGCGTATATATGAGATTCTTTAGTTTGGAAATATTCATTGGTTTGAATAACGCCTTTATCTACTTCAATTGTTGTATTCTCAAGACCGATGTTTTTCACGTTTGCTTCACGTCCTACTGACACGAGCATCTTATCTGCAGAGAACGTTTTCGTTTCTCCTTCATGTTCCGCTTGAATGGATACACCCTGATCCTTTTTTAACGACTCGCCCATCACTTTTGCGCCAGTGAAAAGCTTGATCCCCTTTTTCTTCATCAATTTGTGTGCTTCTTTGGAGATATCTTTATCTTCGGTTGGCACAATACGATCAGCATACTCAAGGACAGTCACCTCTACACCAAAATCAACAAGCATGGACGCCCACTCAATTCCAATAACGCCACCGCCGACAATGATAATGGAGGACGGGAGGCTTTCCATACAAAGAGCTTCATCTGAGGTCATAACATACTCGCCATCTACCTCAAGTCCAGGAAGCGTACGCGGCTTCGAGCCCGTTGCAATAATAACGTTTTTAGGAATCAACATTTCATTTTCTTCCCCGTTATTCATTTCAACTGAAACCGTACCAGGCATTGGAGAGAAAATGGATGGTCCAAGAATTCGACCGAATCCTTCAAATACATCTATTTTCCCTTGTTTCATAAGGTGCTTCACGCCATTATGAAGCTGATCAACAATTCCCTGCTTACGTTCTTGAACCTTTTTAAAATCTAACGCAATTTCCTTTGCCATCACGCCAAATTTCTCTCCATGCTTAGCAGTGGCATATACTTCAGCACTTCGAAGTAACGCTTTACTTGGAATACAGCCGCGATGCAAACAAGTACCCCCAAGTTCACGCTTTTCAACGATTGCCGTTTTTAGACCTAGTTGGGACGCACGGATAGCAGCTACATAGCCCCCAGTACCTCCACCCATTATGACGAGATCATATTCTTCAGCCATTCAAATTCTCCTTTATAAAACGTTTTATTCCCCTTTTTTAAAAGAGTCACTGCACATGAATTTTATAAAAATGCGTTAGAATCTCTAAACCATTGACTCCACAGAAGAGACAGGATAAATTTTCGCTATTTCCTCTTCTCTTAACACGCGTAATCCACCTTCTGCGAGCGCCTGTAGCTCATTCTCACCAGGATGAACGAGAACGTCAGCAATCCACTTGATTTGCTCTGTTATTTGAGAGACAAATTGTTTTCCATAAGCTAGACCACCAGTTAAAACTATCGCATCCACTTCTCCAGCAAGAACAGCACTAGCCGCTCCAATCTCTTTGGCTACCTGATACGCCATGGCATCAAAAATAAGTTTTGCTTTCTCATCTCCAGCTTGAATTCGCTGTTCCACTTTAACGGCATCGTTAGTGCCAAGGTACCCAACGTAACCTGCTTGTCCAACAAGCTTCTTCATAATTTCATCAGCGTAATACTCTCCTGAAAAACACATGGCGACTAAATCACCAACAGGAACTGTTCCCGCACGTTCTGGTGAAAATGGACCTTCACCGTGTAAGCCATTATTTACATCCACAACTTTTCCTTTTTGATGTGCACCAACAGTTATCCCGCCACCCATGTGAGTCACGATAAGGTTAAGATCTTCGTATTTGCTATTTAATTGAGAAGCTACTCGTCTAGCGACTGCTTTTTGGTTTAATGCATGAAAAATACTTTTACGTTCGATTTCTGGCACTCCAGAAAGGCGAGCCACATCTTGAAGCTCATCAACAACAACTGGATCAACAATAAAAGATGGGATATTGAGCTGTTCAGCAATTTCAAAAGCAATAATCCCACCTAAATTCGAAGCATGTTCACCCGAATAACCATTACGAAGATCTTCAAGCATGCGTTCATTAACTGAGTAAGTTCCACCCTCGATAGGACGTAATAAACCACCGCGTCCTACAACCGCAGATAATCTCGAAATATTAATATCTTCTTCATCTAACGCTTCAAGAATGGTATTTTTCCTAAATTCATATTGATCGATGATTGTTTTAAATTGATTGATTTCATCTGTATCGTGCCGTAATGATTTCTCAAATACAGCACGTTCATTATCAAATACACCTATTTTTGTTGAAGTTGATCCCGGGTTGATTACCAGAAGTCTATATACTTTATCTGTCACTCCAAACCCTCCGTTTATCTACGATGACCTAAAATATGCTGAGAGTTCGTTAAGAATTGACTTCTAGACTGCTTCATTTGCTCAATTCTTTCTTCAGCAAGACGGTCTGCCGCTGCATAAGTAGGAATACCATCGCGTTTAGAAATTTCGATAACTTTTGAAATAGTGTCATAAATGCCATCAACGCGCTTCATTGCACGATCGCGATTATATCCATAAAGCTCATCTGCAACGTTAATAACACCACCAGCATTGATAACATAGTCTGGCGCATAAACAATACCCATCTCATGAATCTGATCACCGTGTGTTGTTTCGCGAAGCTGGTTGTTTGCTGCTCCTGCAATAACTTTTGCTTTAATTTTGCCAATTGTATCGTCATTGATAATTGCACCAAGTGCACATGGTGCAAAAATATCACAGTCTACATCGTAAATGTCGTCTGGATCTACTGCTTTTGCACCAAAGTCAGCTACTGCACGATCAACTGATTCTTTGTTGATATCTGTAACAACTAGAGAAGCTCCTTCTTCATGAAGGTGTTTGCAAAGATTATAGGCAACATTTCCTACACCTTGAACAGCTACTGTTTTGCCTTGTAAAGAATCTGTACCAAACGCTTCTTTTGCTGCCGCCTTCATTCCTACATAAACACCATAAGCTGTTACAGGAGAAGGATTACCAGAAGAACCAAACGCTGGTGAAATACCAGTTACATATTCTGTTTCTTCATGAATAGTATCCATATCTTGAACAGTAGTACCCACGTCTTCAGCAGTAATGTAACGACCGTTTAATCCCTGAATATATCGTCCAAATGCACGGAACATTGCTTCATTTTTGTCTTTACGAGGATCACCGATGATAACTGTTTTTCCTCCACCGAGATTTAAACCTGCTGCAGCATTTTTGTACGTCATTCCTTTGGCTAAACGAAGTGCATCCTCAAATGCAGCTTCTTCAGAAGCGTATGTCCACATTCTTGTTCCACCGAGAGCCGGTCCTAGGGTTGTATCATGAATCGCAATAATCGCTTTTAATCCTGAAGCTTTATCTTGACAAATAACCACTTGTTCATAATCGTATTTCTCCATATAAGTAAAAAGTTCCATCAGTAATCTCCCTCTCTGTTATCCTCTAATTTTATTTAGCTGAACTTACTGCAAGCGCGATACTATAAACTTTGCTTTCTGAACTATCTGCGCGAGAAGTTAAAACGATTGGCGCTTTAGCGCCAGCGATGACTCCTCCAACTTTTGCATTTGCAAAATAGACAAGTGATTTATACAATGCATTCCCTACTTCTATTGAAGGAACAAGAAGGATATCTGCTTTCCCAGCTACTTCACTTTGTATCCCCTTATGCTCTGCTGCTTCTATTGAAATAGCGTTATCCAATGCGAGTGGTCCATCAATCACGCATTCAGAAATCTGGTCTCTTCTATTCATCTGAGTTAGCGCCGATGCATCAAGCGTCGCTTGCATAGCTGGATTAACAACTTCTACTGCGGCTAACGGCACAACTTTGGGGCGCTCAATGCCAATACTTCTCGCAATCGATACCGCGTTATTAACAATTTCGACCTTTTGCGTTAAATCCGGCTCAATATTCATACCAGAGTCTGTTACAAAAATCAGTCGTTCATATCCTCGAACATCAAATGCGGCTACGTGCGAAAGAACCTTTCCTTTTCGCAAGCCATATTCTTTATTTAAAACTTCTTTTAAAATGACTGAAGTGGAGACCATTCCTTTCATTAAAACATCGGCATCTCCATTTCGAACGGCTTGAACAGCCATTCTCGAAGCCTCTTGATCTGACTCCACATGCACAATTTGAAGAGATGATGATTCAATTAAACCTTCATCAGTTAACATTCGCTTGATATCTTGCTTATCACCGTAAAGAATGAATGAAGCCAGTTGTTTCTGAATAGCTTTATGAACCGCTTCAATCACTTCTTTATCTGCAGCAGCAGCAAGTGCAATCGTTTTGTTAGGTTGTTTGGATACTTCCATTACAAGTTGATCTAAATTCATTGATGTCCTCCCTCTACGCCATCATACTATTATGCAAGTTCCGTGCCAATTCTACATTATTGTCGTAACAGGGTTTTGAGCTGATGGACCACGCAACATCCTGCACACCACGCAATTTATTGCATGCCAGACTTTTCAATACCGTGTTTTTCCATCTTGTAGTATAGATTACGAAGTGACACACCTAATGCCTTTGCCGTCGCAGTTTTATTTCCCTCATAATGGGCAAGAGTTTGACGAATTGTCTTTTTTTCAAATTCATCGACTAGCTGAGACAACATTTTGTCAGGTGTTCGTTCGACGAACAGCACATCAGCGTCTTTTTGCTCACTTAACAATGATGGGAGATGGTGCGAATCAATCATCGTTTCAGAGACATCCATATGAATCACAATTCTTCCCAAAACATTCTCAAACTCCCTAACATTACCTGGCCAATCATAAGATTTTAAATAGTCAACAGCCCCGTCCGTTATCCCTTTAACATTTCTCCCATAATCTTGATTAATTTTAGTAAGCAAATGTTTAGCAAGGGCGGTAATATCTTCTTTCCTTTGTCTCAAAGGAGCTATTTGAATCGGTAGTCGATTTAATCGATAGTATAAATCTTCCCTAAATGAACCATCGATTATTCTTTTTTCCAGTTTCGCATTTGTTGCTGCAATTATTCTTACATTAATTGAAATTGGCTTCGCTCCGCCTACTCGAACTATTTCTCGCTCCTGAAGAACGCGAAGAAGCTTTGCCTGAGTCCCTAGAGATACCTCCCCTATTTCATCAAGGAATATACTCCCGCCATTCGCCTCCTCAAAAAGCCCTCGTTTACCACCCTGCCTAGCACCTGAAAATGCGCCATCTTCATAACCAAAAAGTTCGCTTTCAAATAAGGATTCAGAAATAGCAGCACAGTTCACTCTGACAAATTTGTTGTATTTACGATCACTTGCATTATGTATGGCATGGGCAAATAGTTCCTTACCAGTTCCCGATTCACCACGAAGAAGAACCGTTGCTGGCGTAGAGGCTGCGAGTTTCGCTTGTTGTACAGAGAAAGTCATTTCCTCTGACTCCCCGATAATGTCTTCAAAGGAATACTTTGCTTCAAGTGTTCTGATTATTTGTCTCGCTCGTTGAAGTTGATTGTTCAAAGAGTGTAGTTCTGAAATGTCATGAATCACACCGACACTTCCTTTTAAGAGACCATCCACTATAACTGGTGAAACATTAACAACAACTTCTCTTTTTGCGGGACCGACTTTCATTTGCACGCCACGCACTGGTTTTCTCGTTCTGAGTACACGCATGTGCATGCTTTCACCTTCAGAAATATCCGTATTCGCCGGCTTTCCAATTACTTCTTCCCGTTGAAGACCAGTTAATCTTGTGTAGGCAGGGTTGATCATAAGCCCTTTCCCAGTTTCATCCACTACTGAAATTGCCTCGTCAGAAGACTGTATAATCGCTTCCAGCATTGATTGAACACTTTTTAAATTTGTTACCTCTTGCGCCATCTGTTCAATTGCAGTCATATCTTTAAAAACAGCCAGAGCGCCTATGCGTTTTCCTTCATCATTAAACATCGGAATTCTCGTGGTAATAATTTTCTTACCATTAGGAAGTAACTGTTCTTTATTAATTTCCGCTTTTCCAGATGAAAGAACGCGTGGAAGTCTACTTGAAGCCATAAGAGACCCAATTATTTTTCCATCCGCGAGCTCTTTGCTAATTCCAGTTATTTTCTCAGCACTTCGATTAAATAAGGTCACTTCCTCATGCACATTCACAGCAATCATACCATCATGTGTTGAATCTAAAATAATTTCTTGTTGTTTGGATTGATGTCGTAACGTATCAATTAATATTTCTTTTTCTTCAATAAGTTTTAAAACAATATTAGCGACCGATCCTGGAATCAGGACAGTATGTTTTTCTCGCCTGTCTCTTATTTCTTCAAAAACCGCTTCATCCCCGGTAGCTTCTACAATGACATCGATTTCAAATTGATTTAATGCTACTTTCCAATCTTCAAATACAGCTATCCCACTATTACGAGCTTTAAGAATACCAGGTGCGCCTTGGTCACAATCCACCATCGCAATAACTTTCATCATTTTAGTTTCCTGCAAAATCTGCAAAAGCGCCAATCCGCCTCTTCCAGCACCTACAATCATACATGTTCGCAACTTTTTCATCACCTGCACCCTATACATGCAATATATTTCATACTAATCATACATCTCTTTTTAAATTTTGACAAATTATGCACGGTTGTTTTTATCGTTTTTTGTAAGTTGCAAACACTGATGGACACTTCATTCCTACTTCGTTACAATAGCACTAGTGATGTGTAGAAAGGGTGCACCAGTAATGAGGTTAGTTGCTTTGCTTGTCGTATTAATTCCAGGAATCACCGGCGTTATCGGTATCAAATTAATGAGAGATGTTCTTTTCGGTGTAGTAAACCCACCGTTCACTTCTCTTGTTGTTCAATTTATTCTCGGACTCATTTTCCTTATCGCTGGCATTGCTTTCGTTGGTGGATTTATTTTCTACCGTGATCGCAAGCGAAATAAAGTACAGCCAAGATTCTCTTCTAAAAAACAGTAATCTTTCATTGAAAGATCTTTCGTAAAAGTACAGGTTCACATTGCAATTAACTTTCCCTTCAGTAACCTCTACCGCACGTTTACGAACGCGGCATCTCCCAGACATAAAAACAAAGCCCACTTCACAAAAGAAGGGGCTTTGTTTTTCCATATTTAATTTGAAACGTTTTGTTAAGCTTTCATCAACTCTCAAATAGAGATAACTTGATTTATGTTTGACTACGAATTACCTGGTATGAGAATAATTATCCATGTTGTGCTCAATCCGAAGCTTATCAGCAACCATTGCAATGAACTCAGAATTTGTTGGTTTAGCTTTAGACATACTCACAGTATAGCCAAACAAGTTTGAAATAGACTCTACATTACCTCTACTCCAGGCAACCTCAATCGCATGACGAATCGCACGTTCAACTCTGGATGAAGTTGTATTGAATTTTTTCGCAATATCAGGATATAGGACCTTCGTGATTGAACCTAATAGTTCAATATCATTATAAACCATCGTAATCGCTTCTCTTAAGTACATGTAACCTTTAATATGTGCCGGTACCCCGATTTCATGAATAATACTCGTGATGCTCGCATCAAGGTTTCTAGGGCGACTTTCACGCTGAGGACGCTTATACGATCCATTACTTGTTGTAAATGTTGTTTTCTTACCACTCACTTGTCTTACATGACTTGCTAAATTATCCATATCAAACGGTTTTAAAATAAAGTAGGATGCTCCTAAATCTACTGCTTTTTTCGTTACGTCTTCCTGCCCGAAGGCAGTGAGCATAATAACGCTACAAGTATAATTCATTTCTCTTAAACGTTCGAGAACAGCCAGGCCATCTAAATGCGGCATAATAATATCAAGTACAAGTACATCAGGTTCTTGATCTTCAAGAACTTCTAAGCATTCCTGTCCATTGGAAGCGGTTCCGACTACCTCCATATCCTCTTGTCGTGACATATATTCCTCAATTAAATTCACCAATTCACGATTATCATCAGCTAGACATACTTTTATTTTTTGCACGGCTCCGTCTCTCCTTCCACAAGTTTGGTTACCGTAGTAGTATAGAAATTCAACGGAAGTTGTAAATTCCCTCTAAAATTTCTAAAAACATTTAAAAACAATATTTATTCTTCATCATTCTCTAGCATACTTCAATTTACTACACATAACTACATTTTCTGAATAATCTTTCAATTTTGTCGAATTTTCTTCACCCAAAGTATACCATGGTTTGAAAATGAAAGAAAGCGAACATTGAGCTTTTTTAGCTCGCTGTTCGCTTTTCATTACGACTTTCTTCATAAATATTAATACCAGCTTCTTCTAACATCCATTCAATATGAACGCCATAGCCTGAAGTGGAATCATTAACAAACACATGAGTAACCGCTCCAATTACTTTTCCATCTTGAATAATGGGGCTTCCACTCATCCCTTGTACAATCCCGCCCGTTTCATTTAACAACTGAGGATCAGTTACTTTAATAACCATTCCTTTTGTAGCAGGGAACTTCTGAGGAATTGAACTGATAACTTCTACATCATATTCTTTTACCTCACTACCTTTTACCACTGTTAAAATTTTAGCGGGACCTTCCTTCACTTGATGAGATAGCGCAATCGGCATCGGCTTATCATACAGGCCTTTTTTTACTTCCTGGTTCATTTCTCCGAAAATACCGAAAGGACTGTTCCGCGTAATTGTACCAAGCTTTTGATCCGTTTTAGAAAATCTTGCTAGCTTTTCACCAGGGTGACCGTTGCTACCTTTTTCAATTGATGTTACAGAAGAGGGATAAATCTCTCCCCGATTAACAACAATCGGCTTCTTCGTATCCATATCAGAAATAACATGTCCTAGAGCACCATATTTTTTCGTATCTGGATGATAAAACGTTAACGTGCCAACTCCTGCTGCAGAGTCACGTATATATAACCCAATCCTGTATGCTTCATTTTGTTTATCCTTAACAGGAACCAACTTCTTACTAAGTTCTTCGTTTTCTCTTACAATCGTCACTTCTAATGCTTGGCCATTATTTGCTGCTTTTTTTACAATTGAGCCAATGTCGCTCATTTTTTGAACGGCTTGACCATTTATCTTAGTGATAATATCGCCTACTTGAATGTCAGCAATTTCTCCTGGTGACCGATCTCCTTGATTCGTATGAATTAAATGGTGACCAACAACGAGTACACCACGAGTGTTTAATTTTACACCAATTGATTGCCCACCAGGTATAACTTTAAAATCAGGAAGAACTTTCACATTAACTTTTTTAATTGGAATATTTCCAACAGTTAAATCCAGAATATCAGAACCGCTTTTGGCGCCGTTAACCGCAATTTCTTTCCCCGATGGGTCAAGACTTGCCACTTCAGAGCTTCCAAGCGTTGCAACGGCAGTAGTAACAGAGGATATTGTTGTTTGATCTCCTTCAAACATGATAATCTCATCTGGAATTGATAAAAATAACTGTATTGGTTTTGAAAAACCAAGTACGATTAAACCTCCAAGGAGAACTACTCCTAACAGCTTTCGAAACATCTCTATCTTCAATCCTTCACTCTCCTCGCTCTTGCTCACACCTCCAACATGGCTGTATCTATAATTTTGCCTTGAGTGGCCGTTATTATAACCTCTAAAAATGAAAATGCTACCCTCAGTTGGATAGCATTACATATCATGATTTAATTTGGTTTGCTTGATATAACAATTCTTTTGCATGTTTCTTTGTAAGCTCTGTCATTTCGGCGCCAGAAATCATTCTTCCAAGTTCTTCTATTTGTTCATCTGTACTTAAATTTCCAACACTTGTCTTTGTTCGACCTTCACCCGTTTCTTCTTTTGAAATATAAAGGTGATGATCAGCCATTGCTGCAACTTGAGGAAGGTGAGTAATAACAAGTACTTGGGACCCGGCGGAAAGACGCTGTATCTTCTCAGCCATCGCTTGAGCAACCCTTCCACTTACACCAGTATCTACTTCGTCAAATATAATTGATGTAATACCTTGATGTTTTGAGAAGATGGACTTCAACGCTAACATGATACGAGATAACTCACCACCAGAAGCCGTTTTAGAAAGTTCCTTAAGCGGCTCGCCTGGATTGGTAGAGATCATAAAATCAATATCATCTTGTCCGGATCGATGGAAAAATTCTTTCTTACTTTCATCACGGTCATTAAAATGAATTGCAAATTCTGTTTTTTCCATATAAAGATCTCTAAGCTCATGGTGAATTGATCCAACAAGCTCACTAGCAACTTTTTTTCGCAGACCGGTCAAATTATTAGCCTCTACAGTTAAATCAGCCTTAATCCCTTTTAAGTCAGCCTGTAGCTCGTCTACGCGATCTTCTCTGTTTAATAATTCATCTACTTCATCTTCTATCGAAGCTGCATATTCCAATATGTCTTCTACCGATTCTCCATACTTTCGCTTTAATAATTGGATTTCGTTTAGTCGTTCTTCTACAAAATCCAATCGTGCGGGATCAAATTCAAGTTGATCACGATATGTATTTAATTTACCTGCCGTTTCTTCAAGTAGATAAAATTGATTGGCTACTTCTTCATGGTATCCCTGTAGTTCTTCATCAAGGTCCGCAACTGACTCTAGTTGTGACATCGCAAGCCCTACCCAGTCTAGTCCTTTATTATCTCCATGTAGGGAATCATAAACATCCTGAAGAGCAGTATATAGTTTCTCAAAATTACCCAATCGTAATTTTTCGTCCATTAACTGATCATCTTCATTAGGAGAAAGCTCAGCTTTCGTGATTTCTTCAAGTTGATATTGAATTAAATCCAGCCTATGAGCCATCTGCTGTTCATTCTCAGTTAAATTTTTCATTTGCTGCTGGATTTTTTTGTATCTTTGAAAAATTTCCCTGTATTCAAAAAGAGCCGGACCAATTGACCGTTCCCCAAACTGATCGAGCAAAGTAAGATGCTTATCAGATTGCATTAAATCCTGATGTTCATGCTGACCGTGAATGTCAATAAGCGTTTGACCAATCTCTCGCAAAATTCCAAGCGTCACTAATTTTCCATTTACTCGGCAGATGCTTTTACCTGTATGTGAAATATCACGGCGCAGTACCACCATGTCATCTGTAAACTCGATTCCGACATCTTCAAGTTTTTGCACCGTTGGATGGTTTGTATCAATATGAAATAACCCTTCAATTTCTGCTTTTTTCGTTCCATAACGGACGAATTCAGCTGATCCTCTCCCACCAACTAATAGCCCTATGGCATCAATAATGATGGATTTACCAGCACCTGTTTCTCCAGTAAGAACGGTTAACCCACGCTCAAATGAAACGGTAATCGCTTCTATGATCGCAAAATTACGAATGGATAGTTCCGCTAACATATTCTCCCACCTTTAAAGATCCTCATTCATATTCTACAGCATATCAATAAACCGTTGTGATAACATCGGGGCCGCATCGGCGCTCTTACATATAATTAGAATCGTATCATCTCCGCTTATATTCCCCATAATTTCTTCCCAGTCTAGATTATCGATTAGAGCACCGATAGCATTAGCGTTACCAGGAAGCGTTTTCATTACAATAAGATGATCCGCATGATCAATACTAATAAACGCGTCTGTTAAAGTTCTTTTTAATTTTTGCAGCGGGTTAAAGCGCTGATCTGCTGGCAAACTGTATTTATATCTGCCGTCGATTGTTGGAACTTTAACAAGATGAAGCTCTTTAATATCTCTTGAAACAGTTGCTTGCGTAACGTTGAATCCTGCACTTTTAAGACAATAGACGAGCTCATCCTGTGTCTCAACATCTTGATTGGCAATCATTTCCCGTATCTTGATATGGCGTTGTCCCTTATTCATTGTATAACCTCCGGCAAGTAAAATCTGACAGCCTTATTATATAGTCCCAAACCTTTTTTGTATAGACCCTCATAAATATTCACTTACTAAAAGAAAAGTCCAACGTTCCGAATTCAGTAAACGTGATAGAATGTTAAACGAGAAAAAGGACACACATCGTGTATCCTTTATAATTTCTGATGTGCTTCTTCAACAACTTCTTCTGCAGAAGGAACATTTTCGACTTTGCTCTCCTGTTTCCAGCCAAGATATAATAGAAATTCGATATTTCCTTCGCCACCAGTTATTGGTGAAAATGATATACCGTTTACTTGATATCCTTCTAGTTCAGCAAAATCCATCATGTCTTTCAGTACACGATGATGAATTTTTTTATCACGTACAATTCCTTTTTTGCCTATTTCGCCACGGCCTGCTTCAAATTGCGGTTTGACGAGGGCGATAACTTCACCTTTCTCTTTCAAAATCCCTTTTAATACAGGTAGGATTAATTTTAAAGAGATGAATGAGACATCTATTGTGGCAAGATCAGGGAGTCCTTGTTCAAAATCCTCTCTGACAGCATATCGAAAATTCGTTCTTTCTTTTACAACCACACGATCGTCTACTCGCAGTTTCCAGGCTAATTGATTGTAACCTACATCAAGTGCATAAACGAGGGAAGCGCCATTTTGAAGTGCACAGTCTGTAAAACCACCAGTAGAAGAACCAATATCTAAAACCACTTTGTTTTCGGGATCGAGAGAGAAGACGTCAATGGCCTTCTCTAACTTTAAACCCCCACGTCCAACATAACGTAGCGTATCTCCTTTAATTTGAAGAAGAATATCTTCTGGCACTTTCATGCCAGGTTTGTCCATCCTTTCCGTCTCTGAAAAGACAAGACCTGCCATAATTGCTCTTTTTGCTTTTTCTCTCGTATCAATTAAACCTCGGTTTACAAGGAGTACATCTAGTCTTTCTTTTTTTGCCATGCTTTTTTATGCCCTCTTTTGTTTTGCTGGAATCATTTTCTTTGCTTTCTCAGCAATATCATCTGAAGTTAATCCAATTTCTTTTAATAACTCACTTACACTGCCATGCTCGATATAAGCATCGGGGATTCCCATTCGTTGAATACCACCATGCTGATAGCCACTGTCATTAACATATTCTAGAATGGCGCTACCAAATCCACCTTGGAGTATAGCTTCCTCAACTGTAAGCATCGGTAACCCTTCTTGCATGAGATCTGCGATCATTTTCTCATCTAAAGGTTTTATGAAGCGAGCGTTAATCACACGAGCTGAAATACCTTCTTTTTCTAATTTATCCGCAGCACTCAACAGATCTTGTAACGTAGGGCCAAATGACAAGAGAGCAATATCCGTACCTTCACGAATAACTTCCCAACTACCAATTTGAATTTCCTTTAATTCTTGATCCATCTTTGTACCAATCCCGTTCCCTCTAGGATAGCGTACAGCAATTGGTCCCTGATTGTACTTCAAACTAGTATAAACCATATGCTGCAATTCATTCTCGTCTTTCGCCATCATAAGAACCATATTAGGTAAGTGTCTAAGGAATGAGATATCGAAAACACCTTGGTGCGTTTCACCATCTGCTCCTACAAGTCCAGAACGATCAATCGCTAGGAAAACATTCAAGTTTTGTCTGCAAACGTCATGAACAAGCTGATCATAAGCTCTTTGAAGAAACGTAGAATAAATCGATAAAACCGGTTTTAATTCCTGAGTTGCAAGTCCTGCAGCCATTGTAGTAGCATGCTGCTCAGCTATACCAACGTCAAAAAGCCTTTCTGGGAATTGTTTTTCAAATGCTTCCCACTTAGAGCCTACTGTCATTGCTGGCGTAATGACTGAGATGCGATCGTCCTTCTCTGCAAGCTTTCGCACTGTTTCACTAACTACCTTACTATATCCAGGCGCTGCGACCTTCGGTTTAATTTGTTCACCTGCTTCAATCTTATAAGGACTCACACCGTGCCAAACGCCAATTTGATCGCTTTCTGCAGGTTGATAGCCTTTTCCTTTTTTCGTAAGTACGTGAATAAGGACCGGTCCTTTTGTCTTCTTAGCATATTTAATGTTTTCCATTAACGCTTCAACGTCATGACCATCTACTGGTCCAAGGTAAGTAAAGCCAAGCTCCTCAAAGAAAATTCCTGAAACCAACAAATATTTCAAAGCATCTTTCACGCGCTCAGCCGTTGAAGCTAGCGCTCCGCCAAACGCAGGGATTTTTTTAAGTAAATACTCAAGTTCATCTTTCGCTTTATGATATTTGCCAGCTGTGCGGAGCTTTCCTAAAATGTTATGAAGAGCACCTACATTTGGAGCAATGGACATTTCATTATCATTTAAGATGACGAGCATATCTTTTTGTTCGTGTCCGATATGATTAAGAGCTTCAAGCGCCATCCCACCTGTAAGAGCCCCATCTCCAATAATCGCAACTACACTTTCGTCAGAGCCTTTCATATCTCGAGCAGCCGCCATCCCCATTGCTGCTGATAATGAGGTAGAGCTGTGCCCAGTTTCCCAGACGTCATGCTCACTTTCATTTCGTTTTGGAAAACCACAAAGACCTTTATATTTACGTAGCGTATCAAATCTCGAAGCTCGTCCAGTGAGGATTTTATGGACATAAGCCTGATGACCAACATCCCAAATAAATTTATCTTTTGGACTATCATAAATTTTATGAAGCACGATTGTAAGTTCTACTACGCCAAGATTAGGTCCAAGATGTCCACCAGTTTCGGATAGTTTGTTAATTAAAAAGCTTCTAATCTCTTCAGCAAGCTCGGTCATATCGTTCATATCATAATTCTTTAGAAACTTAGGATTTTCAATCTTTTCTAAATCCATGGGAATGTCCTCCCCTTCTTATTTCGATTTACGGTTTCCCTTTTTCTTTTTGGATTGTTTGTCCACCATCTTGATCTTAAATGTTTTTTCTACATAGTATAAAAATCTACCTACTTGAAAGATGATACCTGTAGAAAAGTGGATGGCAAACGTTTTTCCGAGCGCTTTTCCTCCAACCGTTAACGCAGCAATGACGCTTGTAAATACTACTGATATTATATATTGAAACAAAGATCCATCGCTATGTCCAAGCTGAAGTGTTAATTGGACGACAACGGTTGCAGAGGCTGTACCGCTTATAATACCCGATATATCACCAATTACATCATTACAGAAGCTTGCAACACGATCTGCGTTACGTGTCACAAAGATCGCATGTTTCGCACCAGTAAGACGTTCTGCGGCCATCGCATGAAATGGCACTTCGTTTGCGGCAGTAGAAGCTACACCAATTGTATCAAAGAATATCCCAATTAGAACGATTAATAGAACGACAATCATACCAATTGCCCATGAAACTCCACTTAATACCGCTGTTGATATAATTGAAAAAATAGCCGCTAACACAAGTGTGATAACGGCAATAGCTAAACTCCAGTTTATGGATTTTGATACGGAAGCTTTCATATCTACTCCTTGTCCATTATATAATCACATAAAAATAGGTATCCAACTAACAGGACATCAAGGGGTCAGTTCGTTTCCCCCTGTTCCCTGTCAGTTGAATACCCCTGCTGTATTATGTATCGCAGAGTGGTCACTTAAAGAGTAAAGACTGCGGCTTAGGTCCAGTAGGTTTTCCCAGATTGATACCTCAACGTCGCCGTTCAGGCGGTTTCCCTTTACATCAATCTTAGCGTAGTCACCATGCGCTAGACTGGATTACCACTTAGTCCGCACTATAATCCCCTTTAAGTGTCACTCGGAACAGTCTAGGAGTTTTCCTCAACAGTTCCACACATTTCCTAGCCTCTTTTGCAGAGCAGATTTCATATGGGTGGTAGGAAAAAAGCGGCCGGCCGAGCTGCAAATTTCCAATAATCCATAATCCCCTCTAGCTCCACTCAAGGCAGGCTACGCTGTTCAACTGCGTTCCCATGCAGCTGCAACAGGTTCATACCCCAATTCATAGCAGGCAGCGTTAACCGCTCTGCTACAAGAATGGGCCTCCGCGGAAGCAGGGTCAACGCCCACATGCCTTTGTGGATCGCCCTGCGACCTTAACTCCCAGCATCGACCCAAGTCTGGGCGACTCAAGCCAACACCAGGAACTTCATCGATGTGCCCTATGGCGGATTTTTAGGCCCGCCTTCAGAAATGGCGAACTGACTAGAATACTGCACCACTCAGTCTTAATTTATTATACCACAAATTAGTTTTATGCTCAATTATGTGTTAGTGGTCCCGCTCTACAATAAATTTCGCAATAGATTGTAACCTGTCTTTTTCTACGTTAGCAGCAGTTAGATGGGCTAATCCCTCTTTAAAATGATGATTGAGTTTTTCTTTTGCTCCGTCTAGCGTGAGAAGCTTTGGATAAGTACTTTTTTCGTTCGTTTCATCACTACCAGGAAGTTTTCCGATCTTCCCTTCTTCTCCTTCAACGTCAAGAATATCATCGCTAATTTGGAAGGAAAGACCTATGTGTTCGCCAAAAGCTCGTAGATGTTCACGTTGATGACTTGTTGCATGACCAATTATTGCCCCAGCCATAATAGAGAATACAAGAAGTTTTCCTGTTTTATGATGATGAATGTATTCAAGTTGTTCTAGCGTTAACTCTTGCTTCTCCCCGTCTAAATCCGCCATTTGTCCTCCTACCATTCCGGAAGGGCCAGCAGCGTGTGATAATAATTTAATTAAGTCAACTTTTTGTTCACTTGTTAAATTGGAATCTGCAATAAGTTCAAAGCTTTGAGTTAATAGCGCATCCCCAGCAAGAATTGCAGTCGCCTCTCCAAAAACGATATGATTTGTTGGTTTACCTCGACGTAAATCGTCATCGTCCATTGCAGGCAAGTCATCGTGAATCAATGAGTACGTGTGAATCATCTCAACCGCACACGCCACTGGAATGGCTTCTTTAATGGAGTGACCAAATGCTTCTACGGTAGCGAGCATTAATATTGGACGGATGCGTTTTCCACCTGCGTGAATCGAATACAACATCGCATCCTTCAATGATTCCGGCATCTCCAAGCGGTCAATGTATGCGGGAAGTTCTTCATCCAACAGTTTCTTACATTCGTTCATATAGGAACTGAGATCTGAAGTCACGCTTCATCCTCCTGGACAGAAAATCGTTTAATTTCACCGTTTTCTTCAACGATTTGATCCATTTTCCCCTCAACGGATTGCAGTTTCTCATGACATACATTTGATAAATTCATTCCTTCTTGAAAGAGTGAAATCGCTTTTTCAAGAGGCACGTTACCTTCTTCCAATGCTCCGACAATTTGCTCTAACTTTTCCATCGCTTCTTCAAATGTTACGTTCTCATTTTTCTCCATTCGAATCACTCTCCTCTAATCCCCATACATGGCAATCAATTTTTCCATCTGTCATTTCAAGTTTTAGAATATCTCCAGGTTGTACCTGATGAACAGATTTAATGAGTTCTTCTTCTTTATATGCAAGGCTATAGCCACGCTCCATTACTTTTAATGGACTTAAAGCATTCAGTTTCCCTGCAGCAAGCGAAAAATCACGTTGTTTTCCTAGTAGAACACGCTGCATTTCTTTATTTAAAGAATGCTTAAGCTCTTCAAGCTCCTGATTCGCTTCTTTAAGAAGTTTTTGTGGATGCTGCTTCACTAGCTGCTTATGATTTCGTTCTACTCGCTCTGTTGTATATGATAGCAATCGCTTCATATTTCGTTGCATTCGTTCAACTTGCAAATCAAGCTCTTGTTCCTTTTGTTTCAATAATTGATCAGGGTAACGAAATGCATATGACTTCTGGAGGTTTGACAACCGATCTCGATCCGTAGCTAACTTTTCTTGCATGACTCTCATTAACCTATGTACTCGTTGGTCAACCCGCTCTTTTAATTCTACTACGCTGGGTACTGCCAGTTCAGCTGCTCCAGTTGGAGTTGGTGCTCTTAGATCTGATACAAAATCAGCAATTGTAAAATCGGTCTCATGGCCCACAGCTGATATTATTGGCACTCTTGAATTTGCTATACTTCTGGCAACTTCTTCTTCGTTAAACGCCCATAACTCTTCAATTGATCCTCCACCACGTCCAACAATCAGCACATCAATCATTTTCATGGCATTTGCCATCTCGATCGCCTGAACAATTGATCCCTTAGCATGATTCCCCTGAACAAGAACGGGAAACACCGTTATCCTAGCAGCAGGATAACGTCTTTTGATCGTTGTAAAAATGTCTCGAATAGCGGCTCCAGTTGGGGAAGTAACCACTCCAATTTCTGTAGGATATCGGGGTATTTGCTGTTTGAGGTTTTCCGAAAACAATCCTTCAAAATCGAGTTTTCGTTTCAATTCTTCATAAGCTAAATACAAATTTCCAATTCCATCAGGCTGCATTTCTTTTGCATAGAGCTGATATTGACCATACGGTTCAAACACTGATATCTCGCCTCGAATAAGGACTTTCATCCCGCTTTCCGGCTTGAATTTCATATGTCGATTGTTTCCAGCAAACATCACTGCTTGAACACGCGACTTATCATCTTTTACAGTAAAATAAAGATGCCCTCGATTGTGAAGCTTCACATTCGATAGTTCACCACGTAACCAGACATCTTGAAGTGCTGGCTCATTATCAATCATCCGCTTCACGTGTCTCGTAAGGGCTGTAACCGATATATAGCGATCCGCTTTCACAACGTTCCCCTCCTCATTGAATTAGCTTTTTTGTATAATTTTAGAGAGGACTCCATTTACAAAGCGTCCCGATTCTTCTCCACCGAACAATTTTGCTAGTTCAACGGCTTCATTCAAACTAACATTTACTGGTATATCATCTCTCATTACTATTTCATACGAAGCCATTCGAAGAACAGAACGGTCTACATTACCAATGCGGCTAAAGGTCCAGTTAACAAGGTTCTCTTTAATGACTGCATCAATCTTTTCGAGATTCTCAAGCGTTCCGAAGACAAGCTCAGATAGAAACTCGTCACCTTCTCCCTCATTTAATACGTGTTGCAGGGCTTCACGTGGATCGGTGTCTGTTACATCTATTTGAAACAATACCTGGATGGCTTTTTCTCTTGCATGTCTTCTTTTCATTGCTATACTCCCTTTACGCTTATATTGCTATACCAATAAATAATAGCATAATGTTGAAGACAAATACAGGTTTTGCAATGTCCAATTGTTTTCATAAACTTAGGAAGGTTCATGAAAGTTGCTCGAATGCGTAAAATTTATTTCATTCATGAGTGGAGTCACATTCGTAAAAAAAGCAAAAAAAAACAAGCAGAGGGGACATGCCCCGCTGCTTATTCTTCGTCTTCGGTTTCTTTTTTATCAAACGTAATTCCAACAACGCTCACATTAACTGCGCTAATTTCTAGCGCAGTCATTGTTAGAAGCGCCTGTCGAATGTTTTCTTGTACCTTTTCACACACTTCAGGAATGGATAAACCATAGCTTACTACAACGTATGCATCCAAGATAATGCCATCCTCATCAAGCTCTACCTTGACACCTTTTCGATGATCTTTTCGTCCAAAGCGTTCCACAACACCTGAAGCGAAATTCCCTCTCATTTCTGCAACACCGTCAACTTCTGAAGCAGCAATACTACCGATTACTTCAATAACTTCTGGTGATATTTCGACTTTTCCAAGTCCAGTATCGTGCTCTTCCATTTCAAATGATTGAAGTTCATTCATATTGAACACCTCACTTAGAATTCGTTGATTGTTCTGTTAAATCGTATTTCTCAAGAAACTTAGTATTGAAATCACCGCTTACAAATTTCTCGTGACTCATTAAACGCATATGGAATGGAATGGTCGTTTTGACACCTTCCACCACAAACTCTCCAAGAGCTCGCTTCATTCTAGCAATCGCTTCTTCTCTTGTATCAGCGTAAGTAATGAGCTTTGCCACCATTGAATCATAGAAAGGCAAAATATCGTAACCAGGATAGACAGCAGAATCTACACGAACGCCAAACCCACCTGGAGGGAGGTACATGTCGACCTTCCCTGGAGATGGCATAAATTTCTTGTCAGGGTTTTCTGCATTAATGCGACATTCAATTGCCCATCCTTTGAACGTTACATCTTCCTGAGTGTACCGCAACGTTTCATCAGAAGCTGCTCGAATTTGCTCTTTAATTAAATCAATACCCGTTACCATTTCTGTCACAGGATGCTCAACCTGAATACGTGTATTCATTTCCATAAAATAAAAATTCCCTGTTGGCTCAAAAATAAACTCAACAGTTCCTGCACCAGAATATTGAACGGCTTTCGCAGCACGAACGGCAGCATCGCCCATTTTTTTTCTGATGGTTTCATCAAGAGCCGGGGAAGGGGTCTCCTCTACAAGCTTCTGCAAACGTCTTTGGATTGAGCAATCTCGCTCCCCAAGATGGATTGCATTGCCATGATTATCAGCAAGGACCTGAATTTCCACATGGCGAAAATCTTCGATAAACTTCTCAATGTAGACACCAGGATTACCAAATGCAGTCGATGCTTCCTGCTGGGTAATGTTAATTCCTTTTACTAATTCGTTTTCATCCTTAGCAATCCGAATACCTTTACCACCACCGCCAGCGGTCGCTTTAATAATGACAGGATACCCCATCTCATTAGCTAGAGCTACCGCTTCGTCTGCATCCTTTACGATCCCCTCAGAACCGGGCACAATCGGAACTCCCGCTTCCTTCATCGTTGTTCTAGCAACGTCCTTGGTACCCATACGACTAATCGCCTCAGGGCTTGGTCCAATGAACGTAATATTGCACTCTCTACATAACTCTGCAAAGTCTGCGTTTTCCGAAAGAAATCCATAACCAGGATGAATCGCATCAACACCGGTTACAGTTGCAATACTCATAATATTGGTGAAGTTTAAATAGCTGTCTTTTGAAGCAGTTGGTCCAATACAATAAGCTTCATCTGCTAACCTAACATGCAGGGCTTCTTTATCGGCTTGAGAATACACAGCAACCGTTTCAATGCCAAGCTCTTCACAAGCACGGATAATTCGAACGGCAATTTCTCCTCGATTGGCTACAAGTACTTTCTTAATCTCCATACCATCATCACCTATGCTTTCACTAAAAACAGAGGTTGTCCGTATTCAACTAGCTGTCCATCCTCAACTAGCATTTCAACGATTTCTCCATTTACCTCTGCTTCTATTTCATTAAAAAGCTTCATTGCTTCAATGATGCAGACTACGCTATCTTCTGAAACTTTCTCTCCAGTTTTCACGTAAAGTTCCGATTCTGGATTCGGACGAGCATAGAACGTTCCAACCATTGGTGATTCGATTTTATGTAATGATTCATCTTGTACTTCTTCTTTTTCAGCCGCTTTAGGTTCTTCTTTAACAGGAGAAGAAGCCGGCATCGTTTGATCAACAGGCTGTTGTGCAATGGTTTGCTGTACAGGTTGTTGAACAGGTGCTTCTGCATATTGCACTTCATTTTTCTTTAATACAATCTTAGATCCATCACTTTCATATTCAAATTCATCAATGCTTGATTGATCAATTAGTTTGATCAATTCGCGAATTTCTTGAACTTTTAACAAGATTTCCACTCCCTGTCGTCTTTTTGCTAATTTTAGATAGTAAGGAGGTTTTCTGTATAGAAGACACTCTCCAACCTATAGCGATTATAGCATAATAATAATGACCATTAGTATCTCCCGTAAAACTTACAGTCAATCAAACCTCATGGTTAAGACCATTATATAACAGCTGGTCCTAAGCCTATTTATCATATCATATCTTACGGTTACTTGGTAGAAGTCAACTTTGCATGACCTCCTCCACTAAGGGTAACAAATAAAGAAATCGTTTTCACTAGTATTTTAGAAAACGCGCCTAATTATAAAAAAAAAGAGATGGAGTAATCTCCATCTCTACTTTGCCACAGGCTGAAATTCTACAGCGATTCTATGACCTTCCCCTAACTGTTCTTCTGCTAATACCATAATGTTATTTGCCTCTTCATTTGATAGCTGATCCGCTTTAACAATTACTCTTACTTTCTCGTCTTCAAGGGTATAAACCACTGCATCGCTATACCCTTCTGACTTGATCACATTTTCTAGAACTGATTCCTTTTGAGACAATGCCATTAATTCTTGACGCTGTTCGTGTGCTTCATTTCGCAAGTCTGCTGATGCTTCACTTGCTATCACAGCCGTATAATCTTCAATCGCTGCATCTCGCTTTTCTTGAATTTCAAGCCTTAGCGCAGCAAAGACTTCATCACCAGAAACATTCATCGAAACAGATTTATCTTCAACACCATTCGTTTCTTTTGCTTCTTCTCCTTTCGCTCCTTCCTCGCTTTGCTCCTGATCTCCTACATATGCCACATTGTCCGAACCAGGTGTCATGATGTAATAAGCTGATAAAACAATAATTAAACTTAGCATTGTCAATAACCATACCGTTTGCTTTTTTAAGACCATTTTATGATTCCCCCTTTAGTTTTTTCGGCAAAACCATCACCCGATGACTTTTCACATCAAGTAGTCTCGTCACTGCATCGACAATCATTTTTTTTACTTCCATGTTTTCTGCTCCGACTGCCACGACAACTACACCTCTTACAACCGGTTTCTTCGTACTTACTACGATCGGTCCTTGACCATTATCATTCTGGACAATAACGACTTGTTCATCGCTTGATTGTTCTTCAATCTTTCTCGAACCTCCATCGTTTGGAGATTCATAAGTATATTTATCAGTAGAAGTGCTGTTTTTCTCCACAACTTTTTGCTCTGTAGAATCTAAATTAACAATGACAGTGGCATCTGACACTCCAGCCACTTCGTCTAACGCTTCCTTTAATTGAGTTTCATACATATTTTCATATTCTGACATTGACGAGGGACTGGACTTTTTTTGACTAAAAGCTGCTTCACTTTCCGATGAGCTTTCCTGCTCACTGAACACTTGCTGGCCCGGGTCAGGCGTCGAGAAGAAACTACCGGAAAACATGAAGATGACACCAAGCCCTGCTGCAATCATTAAATAATAAAGCGGGATTCCTTTTTTCTTCTTCGGTTTTTTCAATTGATCTAGCCAGCTTGTTGGTTTTTCATCCATGTTACCTACTCTCCTCCCTTCACCTGAACGCCAACCTGATTTGGATATAATCCCCATTCATCAGCTAGAAAATAAGCGACTTTCTTTGACTGTGCATCTGATGATTGAACCTCTTCTTCCGAAAGTTCAAATGATACCGATACGGCTTCGACGTCCTGAACATCTTTTTCTACTACCTTACTTACCGTTACTGCAATTTGTTCAATATTCTTTTCTCCCTCTGCATCTTTTAGCTCAAGACCTACATGTGTAATTTCAAGGTTAAACTGGTCTCTCAACTCCTTTTCAACCTGGCTTTTCATTTGGACAGCCATTTGTTCTTCAATATATGCAGCATTGGATGCTTGTATTTCACTTTTCTTTGATTCTATCTGATTTTCCATCCTTACATCCGGAGTCATATCTGTGAGAGCTGCTGATCTTAACATTGAATCAAAGTCTTTTGTGAAGATTGTTAGAATAGGCGATAGAATAACAGCCATTAACATTAATCCGATGACCATTTTGACATATCGCTGCATATTGGAATTTGGCAACAACAATTCAAGCACGGTAGCAAGTAAAATAAGAACAATGATATTCGTGATCCATCCCGTAATAACTGCCACTTCAAACCTCCTAACGCACCATTAGCGTAATATTTCCAGATGCTATAATAATTGTTACCGCTAAGAAAAACATCAATGAAACAATGGCAAGAGCTGCAAAAATAAACAAAATACTTTTTGATATTACATTAAGAGACTGGATAATTGGTCCTCCTCCTAATGGTTGAATGACTGCTGCCGCAATGTTATAAATCAGCACTAGTGATAAAACTTTTAGTGCAGGGAAGGCACATATCATTAGTAAAATGACAACCCCAGCTAGTCCAACCGTATTTTTCAAAAGCACCGATGCACTTAGTACGGTATCTGTTGCGTCCGTAAACATCCGCCCTACAACAGGTATAAAATTACCAGTTACAAATTTAGCCGCACGAATCGTTACACCATCTGCTACGGCGGTTGAGGCACCCTGCACTGAAATCACACCTAAAAATACTGCAAAAAATACTCCTAGTGTACCGATCGCTATATTTCGTATTAAATTAGAAAGCTGGGTAACTTTGTACTGCTCACTAATCGTACTTACAATCGCAAGAACTGCCGACAGAAAAAGCATTGGTAGTACAAACTTCTGGATAAGCAATCCACCAGTGTTAACTAAAAACAGAACGATTGGGTGAAAAAAAGCTACAGAAGCCACGCCACCAACAGAAGCAATCAATGCTAATAGTAGCGGAATTAACGCTAAGAGAAACCCCATCATATTCGCTATCGCGCTTTCTGTATATTCAATTGCCACGTGAAAACTATTAAGCGCAAGAATAATTAGAACCATATAGATAATGCCATACGCCACTGTGCTTACTGCTTTATGTTCAAAGGCATTTTGCATGTTTTGTAACAGAATGCTGAAAATAGTTAACAATATTAAGCTACCAAGCAATTTGCCATGGACAAGTAATTCATGAAAAAGAAATTTCAATAAACCTAATAAATAAGCTTTTAAAGAAAATTGTTTTTCTCCTTTTATAAATTCCACGAAGGAACCTTTCTGACTTTCAGGTAAAAAACCGCCATACTCTTCGATCACTTCGTCCCAATAGGCCTGAATCTCTTGTAATCCAAGTGTGTTTAACTGCTTGTCTACAATTTGAGTTGTTAGCGGCTCATTTTCTTCGCCCTGAGCAAGTACTGTAGATTGAAATTGCAATAAGGTGAAGCAGAGGAATAGTAGCATCAACATCGCTTTTTTCATGTGAGGCATGTCCTGCTCCTCCCTCTTATGATGGTAAAAGTTTAAGCACCGTTTCAATAATCAGTGTGAGAATCGGTATGGCCATCGCTAAGATTAATAATTTACCAGCAAGTTCAATCTTCGAAGCAATCGCGCCTTGACCAGCATCTCTCACAATTTGGGCACCGAATTCAGCAATATACGCAATTCCTATAATCTTTAATACCGTTTCAATATAGACAATTTCGACATTTGCTTTTGACGCCAGGCTTTCTAACATTCGAATAATATGTTGAATTTCTCCAATTAAATAAAGAAAAATCAAAGCGCCTGTGAAAACCGTAATCGTAAAGGCAAACACAGGCTTTTGTTCTTTGACAACAATAACAAGGAAGGTAGCGATTAATCCCAATCCAACGATTTGTAAAATATCAATCGCAGTCACCCCCTAACCCTGGAAAAGGAAGACCCCTCGTATTTTCTGAAAAAGATCGTCAATGATCGTGATCACCATATAAAGGACAACAATAAAACCAATTAAAGTAACCCAATGGGCGTACTCCTCTTTCCCCATTTGCTTGAGAATGGTATGAAGCATGGCTACAATGATACCGATACCCGCAATTTGGAATATTGTATTTACATCATGATTCATTTCCGTTTCCTCCCAATGACTAAATCAATAGTATGACAAGAAGAATCCCCCCAAGAACCCCAAGACTCTTAAACATCCGCTCATACTTCATTTGATTGTCTCTCGCTTCTCGTTCTTCTCTTTCCAAATGAATCAAGGCAAGTTTAATTTGTTTTTGTTCATGTTCTCGATCGTGTTGTCCTATTGTGGCACCAAGTTGTTTCATTACTTCTTTCTCTTCTTGTTTAAAAGCCGTATACTTCCAAACCTCGTCCATGCTTTCCATCCATGCTTCATAAGCTGTGCCTTGTCCAGCATCGAGCTTTTTCCGAAATGAATCGAAAAACCAAGAAATAGGGTGACCTACCTGTCTACAAATGTGACTACAGGCAACACTGAGTGGTGTCATTCCATACACAATTTCAGCTTCCAATGACTGAAGTGCTGCTTTTAACTGCCGCAATTGTCGAGATCGTTCGCTCACAGTTCTTGACCATTCCACACCTGCCCACGTACTCGCTAAAATAATAAGCACTGCTCCTAGTAGCTTCATGCTAGATCACCTTTTTACGTCGAATTTCCTTACCCGTTTTATCTTTGATCGCATGAATTGTTCCCGGACCATCTTTCCGTGACAGTTCGACTATTCGTTCAAAAGATCCAGAGTTGATTAAACCTTGCATACTTGGTCTACGGTGTAAATCATCCATACTCGTTCCATGAACAGTGACAACAAGCTTAATTCCTGCATTTATCGCTTCAAATATAGCTTCACTATCTTCTTTTCGACCAATTTCATCAACGATCAATATTTCTGGACTCATGGATCGGATCATCATCATCATTCCTTCTGCTTTAGGACAAGCATCCAAAACATCAACACGGTCACCAAGTCGATGTTGAGGAATCCCTAGAACACAACCAGCAATTTCAGATCGCTCATCAACAATACCAACTTTGGCTGATGGAATTCTTCTTACGTTATCACCTTCAGCCATAATTCGAGTTAGGTCACGAAGCATCGTCGTTTTACCGGACTGTGGCGGTCCTAAGATAATTGTATTTGCCCATCCCCCTGCATAAAGATATGATACAAGCGGTACAGCTATTCCAAGCTTTTGTTTTGCAATTCTTACGTTAAAAGATGCAATGTCACGGATCGCTTTAACATGTCCGTTTATCGTAATGACTTTTCCTGCAAGACCGACGCGGTGCCCGCCTTCAATCGTGACAAATCCCTTTTTTAATTCTTCTTCTAACGCGTACAGGGAATAATGGCTAAGTTTATTTATCATTTGTGAACTATCATCTTTTGAAATGAAGTATGTTTGACCGTTTAAGAGAGGAAAATTCGGTTTTCCATTGATCATTATTTCAAGCGGACGGTTAATGCGCATTCGAATTTCTTCAATCGTTGATCTTTCCATTTCTGTGTATTGACGCAGTATTTTCTTTACGTTTTCTGGAAGCACACGAAGAGCTTCTTCCACGAATGTCCCTCCTCCCACTGCTTGTTTCTCTCTACACTACTATTCCTATTCCGATCAAAATATGTCTCTATCAAATCTATGAGAGAGTGCCAATTAAAATAAAGCCTACACCAATTACAATGAATAGAATTTTTGTGATTGATAGATCTCCTGCTAGACCAATTAGTCCAGCTGTCATCGTAACGACAAGGATAATAGGCCCGACAATGGCTAAAAATGCATTGATCAACATTGCGGTTTTAAGATCACGAAAAACTAGAATTAATACAGCTGCAATTAGCTCAATAACACCTGAGAGTATGCGAAGTAAACCCATTACAAGAACGGAATGAATCATCTTAACCCTCCCTAATCAGTACAACTTATGATGACACCGACTATTTCAGAAGACTAAGTTATGGACCAGTTCTTAAAAGAACACAAAAAAAACCACCCTAAAGTGGGTGGTTATCTTGCTTTTAAACCATGTAATATGAATTGAACAGTTATTTCAATTTCTTTCTCATCATCCCAATCACGGTCCGGAACCATAATATATCTTGCTAGAAAAAAACCGAGAATGGCGGTTAATGAAAGTCGAATTGCAGAGGAAGAGGGGATTTCAATCAATTCTCCTTTTTCTTGAAAGTGAACGACTACTTTTCCAAATCGATCAAATAAATCTTTCGCTATATGCTCGATAAATTGTGTGCGAAGTTCTTCATGAAAAGGAATTTCCTGAATAAGGATTTTCACAATCGGTAAGTGCTTACGAATAAATGCTTGTCTATTTCTTACAACCGCCTTTAAAAAATCTTCATAGTGCTCATAGTCTTGTTCTAGTACTTTATCTAAATCTTTAACGATAAAAGGAGCAACAAGATGACTCATGACAGGTGTAACGATAGCTAGAAGCAAATCTTTTTTCGTGCGATAGTGGCGAAATATCGTTCCTTCTGCTACACCAGCACGTCTGGCAATTTCGCTAGTTGATGAAGCAGAAAATCCCTTTTCCTGAAACATCTCAACCGCTGCTTTTACGATGCGCTTTTGCTTCTCAGTTAAATCTCCGGAATCACTCACTTCTTCATCAAAAAGCCATTCCATGTTATTCTCTTCCTTCTTCATATGCTCCCCCTGATTCTAAATTCGTCGATGTTTTTTTAGTGCGTAAATGTTTAAAATCATAAAAACGATTGAAAATCCAAGTAAAACAAGTAAATCAATCCATATATCAGTTAATCCTTGTCCCTTAATCATAACACTTCTCAAGGCATCAGCTCCATAGTACAAAGGAGTTAACGGGCCAATCCAGCTAAGATAGTTTGAAATCGTATCAAGATTAAACAGCCCAGAGAAAAAGATTTGGGGAACGACCACAAGAGGAATGAACTGAATCATTTGCAATTCATTTTTTGCGAATGAGGAGAGTAAGGTCCCCAACGTTAGTGCACTTAACGCTAGCATAAGTGTAATCAACAAGACGTAAAGAAAAGCTCCTTCCATCATGAGATCAATCACATAAATACTATATAATGCTATTATGGCGGATTGAAGCATAGTAAATAATCCAAAACCAATTACATAACCTGTCACAAGTTCCCACCTTTTTATTGGGGTAGCCAAAACTCGTTCAAGCGTCCCTTGTGTCCTCTCTCTCAAGAAAGAGACTCCAGCAATTAAAAACACAAAGAAGAATATAAAGAAGCCTACTAAAACAGGTCCAAAGTGATCAAATGAACTCATATTGTTCGAACCAAACAAATAGGACACTTCCAAATCCATTTCTTGATTTTTTCCCATTGAACTACTTTGAACCATATTTATGACTGCTCGATTAATAGAAGGATCGCTCCCCTCAAGATATAGCTTTTTCGCACCGTTCCCAAAATCAATCACAGCATCATAATCTTTTTTTAAAGTAGATTCAACAGTTTCATCTGAAGCAATGGGTTTTACACTAGCGTGTTTTTCCATTTGTTCAACGATCGATTCAGGGGTGTTTCGTACGCCTAGTTTCAATTCCAGATCATCTCCGTTAAAGACAAGAGATAGCATGGTTAAAATAATAATAGGTGCCACAATCATTAAAGCCATCGTTCGTTTATCACTTATAAACTGCCTCAATATCCTTATTACAACTGCAATTATCCTCATTCGACCCCTCCTCCAAATGAAAGAAACGCTTCCTCGATTGTTACTGAGTCAGTTTGTTTTTTTAATTCGTCCGGTGTGCCGACTGCAATCAATTGACCATTTCGGATCATACCAAGCCTTGAACATCTTTCAGCTTCATCCATTACATGAGTTGTTACCAATATGAGGACTCCATTGCTTCTTAGTTTTTCAAATGTCCACCAAATTTTTTGTCTAAGTGAAGGATCAATTCCAACAGTTGGCTCATCTAACAGTAAAATATCAGGATTGTGTAACAAAGCAATGGCGAGGGATAAGCGTCGCTTCATTCCACCCGAAAAATCTTCTACGTTCTTTTGAAGTTCATTTTCTAAATTAACGAGCTGCATTACCTCTATAATCCGTTCTTTTTGATCACGTCGATGGACACCGCTTAGAGTTGCAAAAAACTTCAGGTTCTCATAAGCGGTTAATTCACCATACAAAGCATCCGCCTGCGCCATATAACCAACTTTCTTCATCATACTAAGATTGGGCATTTTCGTATCGAGCACCTTCACCTCACCTTCAGAAGCCTCTTCAATACCACATAAGAGTTTCACTAAGGTTGTCTTACCAGAGCCGGATGGTCCTAAGAGACCGAATATCTCACCGCGTTTTAGTGAAAGATTAACATGATCTAAAATGGTAGTTTTGCCGTAGTTCTTCGTAACATTTGCTTCAATTGCACCTTTGGGCATGTGACCCCTCCTAAAATGAGTGATTACTCACTATATTTTATCATAAAATCACTCATTGTAAAGTGAGTAATCACTCATTTTTAAAGTAAACAAAAAAACCGCTCATACAGAGCGGTTTTTAAAAATCACTTCACTATCCCCTTGATACATATTCACCTTTAGAAGTATCAATAATGAGAATGTCTCCCTGGTTCACAAAGAACGGCACTTGAACCGTTAAACCAGTTTCAACAGTTGCAGGCTTTGTTCCTCCTGAAGCTGTATCACCTTTAATACCAGGCTCAGTTTCAGTAACAACGAGTTCAACAGTATTTGGTAATTCCACACCGATGGTTTCTTCACCATAAGTACGAATCGAAATTTCCATGTTTTCCTTCAGGAATTTTAGTTCATAATTAATTTGCTCTGTAGGAAGTTCCACTTGCTCATATGTTGTTGTATCCATAAATGTGTGCATATCTCCACTTACATAAAGATATTGCATTTTACGATTTTCAATATGAGCTTTTGAAACCTTTTCTCCAGCACGAAACGTTTTTTCTTGAATTCCACCAGTACGAAGGTTGCGTAGCTTTGTTCTTACGAAAGCTGCTCCTTTACCAGGTTTTACGTGCTGAAATTCCATTACTGTCCAGATCCCATTATCCACTTCAATTGTAAGACCAGTTTTTAAATCGTTAACAGAAATCATAAGTAGTCCCTCACTTTCATTATTCGCCGAGAATCAGCAATTCCTTTGTGGAATGAGACAATGTCTCATTTCCTGTCTCGGTGATGACTGTATCATCTTCTATTCGTACTCCGCCTTTACCAGAGAGGTAAATACCTGGTTCAACGGTAACAACCATACCCGGTTCTAACACTGTATCAGATTTTGTTGAAAGCGCTGGGCCTTCGTGTACTTCTAGACCAACACCATGCCCCAATGTATGACCAAAGTAGTCACCATAACCTTTTGCAGCAATGAGATCCCTGGATATTGCATCTGCTTCTTTGCCGCTCATTCCAGGCTTAATTTCTTCCATTGCCTTAAGCTGAGCTTCAAGAACCGTGTGGTAAACACCTTTTAGCTCTTCTCCAGGATCTCCAACAGCCACTGTACGTGTTATATCAGAACAATATCCTTTATAATAAGCGCCAAAATCAAGTGTGATTAGTTCGTTCTTTCCAATGACTTTATCACTTGCAACACCGTGGGGAAGGCTTGAGCGAATACCCGACGCAACTATAATATCAAAAGAAGATGAGGTTGCGCCATTTTTTCTCATAAAAAACTCAAGCTCGTTGGATACGTCAAGCTCTGTTATACCCGTTCTGATATAGTTTGTAATATGTTGAAAAGCAGCATCCGCTATTTCAGTAGCTTCTTTTAATATGTTTAATTCACTAGAATCTTTAATCATACGATGTTTTTCAAGAAGGCCATTGATAGGTACAAGACTAGCTTCAATTTTGGCTTCATATGCTTTAAAGACCTGGTATGTAACTTGCGTTTCTTCAAAACCTAGCTTCTTTACTCCTAGTGCATTAGCTAACTTTGCAACTTCTTCTACAATAGGACCCTTGTGTTGTACAATCTCAAAACCCTTTGCTTGCTCCTGTGCCTGATCAACATAGCGAAAGTCTGTTATAAACTTTGCTTCTTTCTCAGTTATCAGGACAACTCCTGAGCTTCCGGTGAACTGCGAAATATATCTGCGATTGCTTGCTGAAGTAATTAACATCGCATCAATATCATACTCTTTAAATGACTGACGTAGATTCTCAATACGTTCCACAACTTCGTCCTCCTTTAGAATTATAAAAATGACTGCAATGCTAGTTCATAACCCACTAATCCAAATCCTACAATTTGGCCTGTAGTGACAGGGGAAATGACAGACGTGTGTCGAAAAGGCTCTCGCTTATGTACATTTGAAATATGTACCTCTACCACTGAAACAGGAACACTAGCAATTGCATCACGGATTGCATAACTATAATGAGTGAAGGCGCCTGGATTTAGAATAATACCCGAAGCATTCTCTGCTTCATGAATCCAATCAATTAGATCGCCTTCGTGATTTGATTGACGAAAAATTACAGTTGCCTCATTTTCACTAGCTAATTGAGATAATCGCTGTTCCACATTTTCAAGCGTTTCGTTCCCATAAATGTCAGGTTCACGTTTACCCAGTCGATTTAAATTAGGTCCGTTAAGCACATAGAATGTTTTCATGCCAGTCTCCTTACTCATGACGATTCGGCAGTTCTCTCTAACTCAGATGATGCATAAAAAAAAGAGAATGTTCCATGAACATTCTACCATAGCTTCATTTGTTTGAATAGGAAGTGCCCTTTTGCTGGTTCTCATGATACTCAAATGAGATCGAATAGCCAATGAATACTCCATAGAGTAAATAGAGGCAGATAGTTGTAATAACTGTATTGCGATCTAGTTTTGTAATTGTCGGCAAGTCAATAAACATTGGATTAAGCAAGTAGAATACAATGATCCATAGTACAACCCCATAAGCAAGCCCTGCCAGCATATTATTGATTTTCACAAGCGTTATTTTATATAAAAATGCAACGAGAATGGAAACAAGTCCAATTGAAAGGATACCTATCCATTGACCTAGCTGTTCATTCTTCCACTCTCCAAGTGCCCACGGTGAAAGAATTAACGAAGGCGGTATTTTCGTGAACTTAAATAAATAAGTCAAATACCCAATAAGTCCCCAAAACAGTCCCCCCGCTATTCCGATGGTAACAATTTTTGATGTGAAAGAAAGAGGTTCTTCTTGCTTATTCTGTTCAAGCTGCTCGTTTTCTTTTGAGTCCTGCTGCTTTTCTTTTTCCATTAGATTCACCTCATACCTAGCATTTCCTACTGTACACGAAATTATTTATTAGAAAATATGTGTATTGGAGAGATTAAAATCACTAACGTTGGGGAAAATGATTATTAACATCTCCCATCTAGAGGTTTTTGCCTATTTCTTGTAGAATGGTATTAAGTACATTTAAACAAGAGTATAATCGTTTCAAAACATTCTACTTCATACTATAGGTTGGTGAGAGATATTGTCAGATACTAACAAGCCTGCATATGGCGGGCAAGCGGTTGTGGAAGGCGTCATGTTTCAGGGGAAACATACATCTATAACTGCTATTCGGCGAAAGGATGGATCGATTGATTATCTAGAAGTTCCCAAACAGCCGAAACCAATACGAACAAAACTTAAGAAGATTCCCTTCATACGCGGAGTTGTCGCAATCATTGATGCTAGTGGAAATGGGACGAAGCACTTAAATTTCTCGAGCGAGCGTTACGATGTTGATCCTTCTGAAGATGAGGAAGTCCTTGGAAAAGATGAGCCTTCTAAACTAACTCTTTTATTAGGTGCTGCTGCTATAGGCGTTATTTCTTTCGCTTTTGTGAAAACCATTTTCACCTTATTACCAGCATTAGCTGCAGCTTCACTGGAGTTTATATTTCCAGGTCACGTGGTTCAGAATTTAATAGAAGGTTTCATTAAACTGATTCTACTGCTCGGCTATATTTATTTCATTTCACTCACACCTATCGTTAAAAGAGTGTTTCAATATCATGGTGCAGAGCACAAAGTAATTAATGCTTATGAAGCTGGATTACCCATTACAATCGATAATGTCCAGAAACAATCACGACTGCATTACCGATGCGGAAGTAGCTTTATTCTTTTCACAGTCGTCATCGGAGTGTTTATTTATCTATTAGTTCCCACTGACCCTTTATGGGTCAGGTTAGTATATCGTGTTGCATTAATACCAGTTGTCCTTGGTGTCTCTTTTGAAGTTCTTCAGCTAACGAACAAAGTGAGAGACATCCCGGTTTTGAAAGGGCTTGGCTATCCAGGATTATGGGTACAGCTCCTAACGACGAAGAATCCTGATGATAAGCAAGTAGATGTAGCAATCCACTCATTTAAAGAACTACTTTCTCGAGATAAATTACGAGAGGAAGATGATTCAAGCACAAAAGTTGTGTAAAGATGAACAGGAGGTGAATCATTTGTCGCGCCGTGTTGTTCAACCTCTGATTTATTTATTAATAGGTCTTGCAGCTATTGGTTTTTTATGGAAAATACTCACAGATCCAAGCGGACTTTTCAAGCAGCTTCTTATCACTGCAGCAATTGCCGTCGTGATCATCTTTATTGCAAAAAAATTGATGGCAAAAAAAATGGGGCAACAATCAACTGCCTATCAAAGAGCTGCAAAACAATCTTCAAAATTTAAAAAGAAAAAAGCTACACCTAGAAGAAATGCCACTCACCTGCGGGTCATCCCATCTAAACGACTTACGCCTAAGAAGCGTTCATTACAAGAAGACAAGAAAGAAAATCCTTTTACGGTCATTGAAGGACGTAAAGGCAAGAAGAAAAACAGAGCTCTTTTTTAAAAAAAGCGAAGCACCGTGCTTTTAGCAAGAGTTTTCATTTGAATTTAAGTCTTTAAATAAGAAAGGATGGCTGATATTCAGCCATCCTTTCTTTGTATTTCAGGCATTTTCCGCCACGTATTGAGGAATTGAGAAGTTCGCTCCTTACCTAACATGATTAATTTCTTCTGTCCATGTCTCTCTAATTTAAATGCAGTTGTAATATCCTGATTAATCGGAATAAATACGATATTTTGAGCTTTTTGATCTTCAATGTATCGTGCATCATGAGCTCGTTTCATTGTTTCAAAGAGAGCCTGATACATGTCAACGGCATTTGATATTTTATTCTCAGGAATTTGATTAAAGTTTGCACTCAGTTGAAACCCCAGCACTGGGCGAAGCGGTTTTTTATGATCAGGCGGTTGAAAAACCCACAGTGGAAAATTACTCAATATCCCTCCGTCTACCATGTAATGTTTTTTTCCATTAATGGAATAGAGAGGCTGAGGCTTAAAAAAGAATGGCAAACTTGCACTCATACGCACTGCTTTAGCAACTGAAAATTGCTCTGGCACGAATCCATAATGGGCAAGGTCATCAGGTAATACAACAAGCCTTCCTTTCGTAATATCTGATACGATAATCTTAAGGGAACCTTCAGGCAGATCTCCAAATGTTGAAATCCCCTTCTTTTTCAATAATCCCCCCACCCAAATTTCTAGGTCCTTTCCAGAATAAAGACCAAGATTCCAATATAACATCAACCAGCGAAGAAGCGGGAACGTAAAACCTGAATTTTTCTCTAATAGCGAAGTCAAATCTGTATCAAGCAATGTGTTTTCTAACTCATGCCCGTTATACCCTGCAATGATCAGTGCAGCAATAAGAGCACCAGCACTCGTTCCAGCTGTTCTCTTAAATGAAAGCCCTTTTTTCTCCACAGCTTGAAGTGCTCCCACAAGTGCAATTCCTTTTACTCCCCCACCTGAAAACACTCCGTCAATATACACATCCCTACCTCCTTCCAACCTTATTAAAGCCTAAGCTTATAAGCTAAAATTTAGTACAGAAAAAAGATATTGTTTCATATCGATAAAGTCTTTATTGATGAAAAAAGAACAATCCAATTAAACCTCGGATTGTTCCTCGTGAGCTTCTTCATTTTTCCGCTGGACTTCCCTAAGTTCATCCACTCGTCCACTCGTTTCTTCAAAATATTGGACTAAATCTCCAATTCGATCAATAGCATCCCAACTTAAATGATGCTCGATCCCTTCAACGTCTTCGTATATGTTCTCTTCATTAACCCCGATAACACCTAGAAATTGTTCAAGCAAAGCATGGCGATCAACGAGTCGCTTGCCTAGCTTTTTCCCTTTGGGAGTAAGCATGAAGCCGCGATACTTTTCGTAAACGACATATTTACCTTTATCTAATTTTTGAATCATTTTTGTTACCGAGGAGGGATGTACCTCTAGTGCTTCCGCAATGTCTGATACGCGAGCATACCCTTTTCCGTCTATTAGTGCATAAATACGTTCAATATAATCTTCCATACTTGGAGTAGTGGCCATTGGATTCCCTCCATCTTTTATTCCATTTAAGCCAGTTAATAAAAGCATACACCATAGTATGGGCGGATACAAGGAAAGGTTCCATATGCTTTTATTAAGAGGCAAACCTTTGTGAAGTAGCTAAAGGAGATCACAAAAAGATGAAGGATAAACGTTTCCGCTTATCCTTCGCTCCCTGATCCTAAAGTCCGCACTTCAGTTGTGCACTACAATTATCACATGTATTACATCCACCGATTTCTTTTACTTGCCCTTTCCGACAGACCGGACACGTATTTCCTACTTCAGACCCGATTGTTACATCAGTTGAACGAAGGTCAGTGATTGTATCAACAAGAACAACTTGTTTCTTTTCTTGCATCCCATCCTCAAATTCAAGCTGCTCAAATGAATTATCCTCAGCTTTAAGTGTTAGAACTTGAGAATCACGGCTACCGTCTACATAAACGGTGCCTCCCTTAGCACCACCATTGTAAAGACGTTCATAAACAGCTTCTACTTGCTTTACGGAATACCCTTTTGGCGCGTTTACCGTTTTAGAGATTGAACTATCTACCCAGCGCTGAATCACACATTGCGTATCAGCATGATCTTCAGGCGCAAGTTCCATTGCGGACACAAACCATTCTGGCAACTTCTCGGGATCTGCTTCTGGATTTCTCTCGTAGTATTCTGCAAGTATGTCTGCTTTCACTTCGATAAATTTACCGAGGCGACCACTGCGGAAATAAGAGAACGAGAAGTATGGCTCAAGACCGGTAGAAACGCCAACCATCGTCCCTGTACTACCCGTAGGCGCTACAGTTAGTAGATGTGAGTTACGAATACCATAATCCATAATGCTGTCTCGTAAGTCATTCGGCATTTGTTGCATATAGCCAGTGTTAACAAAAGCTTCACGTAACCGATTTGTTTCCTCTGCTGTTTCACCTTCAAGGAATGGGAAACTGCCTTTTTCCTTAGCTAAGTCAACTGAAGCACGATAAGCCGTTGTCGCGATCGTTTCAAATATTTGATCAGTTAACTTATTGCCTTCTTCTGAACCGTACACTGTTTCGCAATAGATCAATAAATCATGAAGCCCCATTACTCCTAGACCCACACGGCGCTCACCAAGAGCTTGTTTTTCATTTTCTTTTAAGAAATAAGGCGTTGCATCAATAACGTTATCTTGCATTCTTACGCCTACTTCAACAGTTTCTTTTAATTTTTCAAAATCAACTGTTTTCGTCTCTTTATTTGCCATTTCAGCAAGGTTTACAGCCGCAAGGTTACAAACTGAATAAGGCGCTAACGGTTGCTCTCCACAAGGATTCGTTGCTACCACTTTTTGGCCATAAGATGTAGCGTTTGTTTTTTCATTAGCATTATCAATAAAGAAGATTCCTGGTTCTGCCGAATATGTTGCACAAATATTGACAAGATCCCATAGCTCTTTTGCCTGAACTTTACGATACGTTCTTACAGGGAATCCTTGTTCTTTCCAATCACGAACATCACCTGATTCATGCCAGTTCTCATTGTAGAAACTCATTTGTTCTTTCGTATAGTTTTCTACATCAGGGAAGCGCAGCTCATACTCAGCATCATTTTCGACTGCATCCATGAAATCCTTCGTAAGACAAACAGAAATATTTGCTCCAGTTAAAAAGTCTGGATTATGAACGGAATACGTACCACCAGTCGCTAATTTATCCTGTGCGTCTTGCATCACTTTTTCTTCAAAACCACCAGTACCAGGGATACTACGATAATTTAGAATGCTTTGGTACATCGATCTCTCAGCATCAGAAAGAGGCGTGAATTTTAGTTTATCTTCTGCAAGCTTTTTAATTTGCTCGTCTTTTGTGTTTTCCACAAGAAAACGAAGGATACGTGGGTTTTGCATTTTTGAAATGATGAATTCAATAATATCAGGATGCCAATCTGCAAGCATGATCATCTGTGCACCGCGACGTGATCCGCCCTGCTCTACGAGATGTGTAAGCTTTGCAATATCATCAAGCCATGAAACGGACCCCGATGACTTTCCATTAACTCCTCTTGCAAGAGTGTTCCTCGGACGAAGCGTTGAGCCATTTGTTCCTACCCCGCCTCCGCGACTCATAATTTCCATTACCTGTTTGCGGTGCTCCGAAATGCCTTCTCTTGAATCTTGTGGAAACGGCATAACATAACAATTGAAATAAGTTACTTCCGTATCTGCACCTGCGCCATATAGTACTCGTCCTGCTGGGACAAAGTTCATTGATGAAAGTTCATTATAGAAACGATCTTCCCAATATTTCTTTTCACCATCCGTTTTCTCAACATCTGCCAAGCCCCGAGCGTTCCGTCGTGCAATTTGCTCATAGTAAACTTCAAGGGGCTTCTCAATAACGTCCAATGAACGTACAATTAAGCCAGTTTCTCTCTCTTCTTCAGTATCCAGTACACCGACATAGTCTTCATGCACAGCAACAGTCGCTTTCTTTGAAGCTAGATCAAGTTTTTCAATATATCCAAGACCTCTTGCTGGGAACTTTGGATCTTCCTTAATCGTTAAGACAACAAAATCACCTTTTTGTAACGTCTTTTTTTCAGTATCTTTAAAGGCATAGCGATCCAGCATAACAAGACGACTTACACCTTTGTGGGTAAGGTGCATATCTTCTGTAATAGGATGAACCTGCGCGAACATCTCAATATCTTTATTTAACTGTGCGATGTTAATGGACCTTCTTTTTTCATTGGTTTTTATTGTCATATAAACCCCTCCGTTTCGACATTTATACATATAAGAGCAACTCTAGATGTATGTAACTGTGATAAATCGTCTTGATTAATAGTAGCACATGTCCATCATGCAGACAATCATTTTAAACCATATATAGTGTTCAGAATTCTTTACCCAATACTACATATAGTAAAACGACGGATGTTCGTTTAATTTGTCAACTTTCAAATTAAGTGAAAATACGAGATTAAACTCGATAAATCAAGGTTGAATTACAAGAACAGAGAAAAAAGAGGAATTTTGTCTATTGCACATTTATCCACATTCTGTCTTTTGGTCTTAGCCTATCTTTAAATAAAGAATGCGTTTCGTTAATGCAACAAGAATAACTTTAGAACATTTGTTCCTCTATAGTCAATAGGAAAAAGCACCCATGGCAGGTGCTCATTTACTAAAGTTCCATTCGTTACTTGCATACTTGTCCATTGCCAAATCGTTCACGTAAGCTTCTTGTTCTTCTGATAGCTCAAATGGGACTAACTCAATGTTAAGGCCTTTTTGAAATCCTTCATAAAAGGCTTTAATCGCTTCTGAAATTGATACTGGTGTATCGCGAAGTGCATTAATAGCGACCGCTTTGTTTCTGAATCCTCTTTGCATCCGTTCACGAATACGATCATTTTTAAATTTAAAGCAATCAAACAATTTATCTTCATCAATATCTAGCAAAATAGATCCATGCTGGAGGATGACACCTTTTTGGCGCGTTTGAGCACTCCCAGCCACTTTCCGTCCTTCCACGACAAGTTCATAATACGAGGGAGAATCAAAGCATACACCAGACCTCGGAGCTCTAAGTTCCTCTTTTTCTTTCTCAGTTTCAGGAACAGAGAAGTAAGCATTTAAACCAAGTTGTTGAAAACCAATCAATAGGCCTTCAGAAATAACACGGTATGCTTCCCTTACCGTAGTTGGCATATCAGGATAATCTTCAGATACAATAACGCTGTATGTAACCTCTTTATCATGAAGAACGGCTCTTCCACCTGTAGGTCTTCTTACAAAGCCCAACCCATAGTTCTCTACGGCTTCCATATTTATATCTTTTTCAATACGTTGGAAGTAACCGATTGATAGGGTTGGAGGATTCCACCCGTAAAATCGAATGACGGGAGGTATGCTCCCTTCACTGTGCCATTTCAACAACGCTTCATCTAGTGCCATGTTATATGCTGGAGAACGTTCTCCCGAATCAATAAATGCCCATTGCTTCATTATCGGTACTCCTTTATCACAGTTAATTTCTAACACCTCTCCTATTCTAGCAGAGGTGAAAATGGATGACCAATGAACACTCTCTTATTTTATAAAAGAAAGGTCGATACGTGACGGACTTTATTTCTAACCAAAATAATATTTCGCATTTAATTCGGTAACCTTCAGGTGAATTTTTTATTTATTCTTTTTTTCTTTTGCGGAAAGGGGAAAAGACGTGTAAACTTAAGGTTGTCGATTTTACTTGAAAGGGTGTAACAAACTATATGGAATGGATTATCGCATTACTCGTCGCGATCATTGTGTATGTTGTCATTACTCGCTACATACAGAAAAGGAATTTGAAAACGTTAACGGAGGAAGAATTCCGAGCGGGCTATCGTAAAGCCCAACTGATTGATGTTCGTGAACCCAACGAATTTGATAACGGCCATATTCTTGGCGCAAGAAATATTCCTGTTAGTCAACTCAAAATGCGTATTAAAGAAATTCGCAAAGACCAGCCAGTCTATATGTATGATTACAACGGAATTATTATCGCTCGTGCTGCAAGCATCCTTAGAAAGCACGGGATCAAGGACCTTTATCAGTTAAAAGGCGGCTTCAAAAAATGGGGCGGAAAAGTAAAGAAGAAGTAAAAAGCAGCTGCGTGGCAGCTGCTTTTTTATTTCCGAAAAGTATTCAATTACGCTGATAGGCAGACTACGCTTTTTGGTATCGCAATATTGGTTTTCTAGCGGCGGTCGTTTCATCCAGTCGACCAATGACAGTTGTATGAGGAGCTTCCTGAACAATTTCAGGGTTATCTTCTGCTTCTTTAGCAATCTGAAGCAGTACATCACAGAATTCATCAAGCGTTTCTTTTGATTCAGTTTCTGTAGGTTCAATCATCATACACTCTTCGACATTGATAGGGAAATAAATCGTAGGTGGATGATACCCAAAATCAAGCAAACGCTTGGCCATATCTAACGTTCGCACGCCAAGTTTCTTTTGTTTCTTACCAGAAATAACGAATTCGTGCTTACAATGCTGTTCATACGGTAAAACAAAAGCATCTTGAAGACGTCTCATCATATAATTTGCGTTCAAAACTGCGTTTTCAGATACTTGCTTTAGTCCTTCTGGCCCCATCGTACGAATGTACGAATAAGCACGGACGTTAATACCAAAGTTTCCATAATAAGGTTTCACTCGTCCAATCGATTGAGGACGATCATAGTCAAAACGATACGCATCATTTTCTTTTACAAGAACTGGTTTCGGAAGATATGGAATTAAATCTGATTTAACGCCCACAGGTCCAGAACCAGGTCCTCCTCCACCGTGTGGTCCAGTAAAGGTTTTGTGTAAATTTAAATGCACTACATCAAAGCCCATATCCCCCGGGCGAGCTGCCCCCATAATGGCATTCATATTCGCACCATCATAATAGAGTTTTCCACCGGCATCATGAATAATTGTCGCCATCTCGGTAATTTGCTCTTCAAACAGACCAAGGGTATTGGGATTTGTAAGCATAAGAGCTGCGGTGTCATGATTTACAACACGCTTTAGATCTTCAAGATCAACAAGCCCTTTATCATTTGATTTAACGGTCACTGCCTCAAAACCAGCAACGGTGGCAGAGGCGGGATTTGTACCGTGGGCAGAGTCTGGGACAATGACTTTTGTACGATTGAAATCCCCATTTGCTTCATGATAGGCACGAATCATCATTAATCCTGTCCACTCGCCATGAGCACCTGCAGCAGGTTGTAGGGTCACTTCGTCCATACCTGTTACAGCGACAAGGTTTTCCTGCAGGTTGTACATCATTTCTAGCGCACCCTGAACCGTCTCCTCTTCTTGAAGCGGATGAACAAAAGCAAAACCAGGATACCTTGCCACATCTTCGTTAATTTTTGGATTATACTTCATCGTACATGATCCAAGCGGATAAAATCCAGAATCCACCCCATGATTACGTTTCGATAAGGCGGTATAGTGACGCATTAGCTGCAGCTCCGAAACTTCTGGTAGCTCCGGTTCAGTTTTGCGATTAAATTCCTCCGGTAACCATTCATCTAAATCAATGTCAGGAACATCAAGTTCAGGAAGACTGTATGAAATACGCTCCGGTTCACTTAGCTCAAATATTAACGCCTGGTCTTTACTCATTTCGCTCCCCCCACTTCTTCTACAAACATATCAATTTCCGCTTTTGTACGATTTTCTGTTACTGCGACAAGCATGTGATTGTTAAGTTCAGGATAATCGCGACCAAGATCATACCCACCGATGATTCCTTTGGTTAATAACTTGCGATTCAATTCCTTGATTGGGCCGTTAACCTTAATAACAAATTCATTGAAATAGACGCCATTAAACACAGTCTCTACACCAGCTTCTTCAAGACGCGTTTTTGCATAATGAGCTTTTTTTATATTTTGCTCTGCCATTTTGCGTACGCCTTTCTTTCCGAGCGCGCTCATAGCAACTGAGGAAGCTAGCGCATTTAGTGCCTGGTTTGAACATATATTGGACGTTGCTTTATCCCGACGAATATGCTGTTCTCTTGCTTGTAACGTAAGTACAAAACCACGCTGTCCATTCTCATCAGTTGTTTGTCCAATCAAACGTCCTGGAACTTTCCGCATTAGTTTTTTTGTCACTGCGAAATATCCACAGTGAGGCCCCCCAAATTGAGCTGGGATACCAAACGGCTGACAATCTCCCACAACAATATCCGCACCCAACTCACCAGGTGGCGTTAAGCGGCCAAGCGCCAGTGGGTTACTTGAAACGACGAACATTGCTTTTTGCTCATGTACAAGCTTTTCAATATCTGGCAATGGTTCAAGTTGCCCGAAAAAGTTCGGATACTGAACCATCACACAAGCAGTATTTTCGTCAATTTCTTGCTTCAACTTATCTAAGTCTGTAACTCCATTGCTCGAATCGACTTCTACAACGGATAAGCGTTGCCCTCTAGCATAAGTATCAATGACGGCACGCGCTTCTGGGTGAACCGTTTTAGATACGATGATTTTTTTCTTTTTTGTTTGTCCGGCACTTAGCAGACCCGCTTCAGCTAGAGCCGTAGGACCATCGTACATCGAGGAATTCGCTACTTCCATTCCTGTTAATTCACTAATCATCGTTTGAAACTCAAAAATAGCTTGCAATTCACCTTGAGAAATTTCAGGTTGGTACGGCGTGTAGGCCGTATAAAACTCAGATCGACGAATAACGTGATCTACGACAGAAGGAATGGCATGATCATAAACGCCAGCACCGAGGAAAGACGCATTTTCCAGAGTATTCGCATTTTGGGATGATAGCTTTGACATGTAACGAATCAATTCCGATTCAAAAAGCTGCTTTTCCACCTTTAGTTCGCCTTTAAAACGAATGGCTTCTGGAATATCCTCAAAAAGATCCTGAACAGAGTCCACCCCAATCGTTTCAAGCATTTCTTTCCTGTCCTGGTCAGTCGTTGGCAAATAGCGATGTTTCATATGTTCATTTCCTCCTCAGTATCCGTTTATTTCTGACGTTTATAGAATGGTGATGGAATAACTTTTGCTTGTACACGCTTATTGCGAATTTCCACATCTAGCTCAGTATCTATTTCTGTATACTCTTTCTTAATTAGCGCAAGACCTACGTTCTTTTTTAAAGTTGGCGATTGTGTACCTGTTGTCACTTCTCCAATAAGTTGTTCCCCTTTATAAACAGAGTAGTTCGTACGAGGAATACCCCTCCCAATCATTTGAATACCAACTAGTTTTCGATCCAGACCAGTTTCACGCTGACGAAGGAGAGCAGATTTACCAATAAAATCAGCCTCTTTACTAGTTTTAACAGCAAAACCGATTCCCGCTTCAAGCGGAGAGATATCCTTCGTTAGCTCCTGTCCGTAAAGAGCCAGCTTAGCTTCAAATCTAAGAGTATCTCGAGCTCCCAATCCACAAGGTAAGATATTTTCAGGTTCACCGGCAGCTAAAATCGCCTTCCAGAGAGCAGGGGCATCTTCTGAAGCGGTATATAGTTCAAATCCATCTTCACCTGTATAACCAGTTCGAGAAACTAACGTTTTAATTCCCGCAATCTTAAGATCAGCCTGAAACTTAAAGAAACCAATTGATGAAAGATCTGTATTTGTGAGACGTTGCAGAATGACCTCCGCTTTTGGACCTTGAATCGCTAGTTGAGCCATCTCATTCGAGATATTATTAAGGGATACACCTTCAATGATGTGCTCCTGAAGCCAGTCAAAATCCTTCACGGTATTCGCTGCGTTTACGACTAATAAGTAATGTTCCTCCGAGTGTTTGTAAACGAGAAGGTCGTCTACCGTACCACCATCCTCATAGCACATCGCAGTATACTGGGCTCCATTTACTTTCAGTTTGCTAACATCATTTGTCATCATCTTCTGAAGATAATCAAGAGCTTTTTCACCTTTGACGTCAATTTCTCCCATATGAGAAACATCAAATAATCCAGCTCTTGTTCTCACAGCTTCATGCTCTTCCTTAATACTAGAAAATTGAACAGGAAGTGCCCATCCACCAAAATCAATCGTTTTAGCACCCATTGACTTATACGTTTCAAATAACGGGGTTTTCAATAACTCGCTCATCTTGTTCCCTCCTATAACATCGAAATCAAAATCGTTTCATTTAACCCTAACCAACTATGCAAACCAAACCATGTCCAGCCATTAAAAAAAGGACAGAGAAAACCCGCTGTCAGTAGCGTGTTTTCTCTGTCCTTTTGACCTGAAAGTTTCTCCTCACATTAAAGCGTGAGGATTACATCTTTGGCGGCTTAAAGAAGCTCTCTCCAGAGGTGCGTCTAACAAGAGTCTTTTTGCCTGAGAGATTCACAACTTTGCTTGCTCCTTCGGCGCTGCATCTAGCAGTCTCTCCTCTTGCCTTCATTCGCTTATTTTCAGTTTTAAGGTATTGGATTGTACGGATTGATTCATACTATTAATGCTTTCGATTTCAATCCTACCACTACCATAGGAGCGTTGGCAACAATCTTTTTAATAATAAAAGTATTTTAACTAATATATTAAACACGAACAATATTATACATTAAACTTATTTCATTCGTAAATAACAGTTTTAAAGAAAGGGTTTTCATTTTGAGGACTGAATTACAATTCGATCAAGAGTGGACAAACAACTTTCTCAAACAAATTGAAGAGGATGGACCATGGGCTAATTGGGAGCTTTTTAAACTGGCTATCGAAGCTGAACAACATCGGGCTATCCCATCGTTTAAAGGATTACAAGCTCCTACTTACCTGCCTGACTTAACACCTCACCCTTATCAACTCGAAGCTGCACGGCGAGTCGTTGAGGAGATGAATGGAAAGGCAATTCTAGCAGATGAGGTTGGTCTCGGAAAGACAATCGAAGCTGGTCTTATAATTAAAGAATATATGATTCGTGGGTTAGTAAAAAAAGTTCTTATTCTTGTCCCAGCCTCGTTAGTGTCTCAATGGGCTATCGAGCTTAACACAAAGTTTTATATACCTGCTGTCGTTCAACGAAAAAGCTATGTTTGGGATCAGTGTGATGTTGTCGTATCCTCGATTGATACAGCAAAACGTGAGCCCCATCGGTCAATTGTTTATGAGCAACATTATGATATGGTCATCATCGATGAAGCGCATCGTTTAAAAAACAACCGAACAAAAAACTATGAATTTGTCCAACATTTGCCTAAGAAGTTCTGCCTTCTATTAACAGCTACTCCCGTTCAAAACCGTCTTGATGAAGTTTTCAACCTAGTATCATTACTAAAACCAGGTCATCTCGGCAGCTTTGAGAATTTCGAAAAGGATTACAAAGGAAAAGAAAAAAATGCTGAAGACGAAGAGAGACTTCGCACACTAATACAAAAAGTAATGGTAAGGAATCGTCGTGAGGATACTGGTATGGATTGGCCTGAACGAATTGTAAAAACGGTACCGATTACTTTCTCACCTGAAGAAGAAGATCTTTATCGTTCAGTTGAAGCATTAAAGAAGGAACCGATTTCAACCCGTAGTCAATTTTCGATTATTACCTTATTAAGAGAAATTTGCTCAAGTCGTGAAGCTGCCTATATGACGTTAAAAAAAATGCTTGAAAAAGATTCTCTTGATGAAGTCACACAAACCTTCATCCACTCCTTAATTAAAAAAATTGAAGGTGTACCAACAAATTCAAAAGCACAAAAAGCCCTTGAACTAATACAATCAATTGAAGGAAAAGTCATTATCTTCACGGAATATCGGGCGACACAGCTATATTTACAATGGTTTTTAAAGGAGCACGGTATTACTTCCGTTCCTTTTCGAGGTGGGTTTAAACGCGGAAAGAAAGATTGGATGAGAGAGTTATTTAAAAATCACGCTAAAGTTCTTATTGCCACAGAAGCTGGTGGCGAAGGGATCAACCTTCAATTTTGTCAGCACGTCATTAACTATGACCTTCCATGGAATCCTATGAGGATTGAGCAACGGATCGGCCGCATTCACCGACTTGGCCAAGAAGGCGATGTTCACATTTATAATTTTGCAACAAAACATACGGTTGAAGAACATATACTTACCCTGTTATACGAAAAGATCCAGCTGTTTGAAAGTGTCATAGGTCAACTAGATGAGATCTTAACTCGCCTCGGGATGCGTGATATTGAAAAACATATTTCTGACATTCTCCTTCATTCCGAAAGTGAAGGAGAAATAAAAATTAAGATGGATAATATTAAAGAACTAATCAATTATCAAAAGGAGGATTCAGATGCACCAAGAAAATATTCATAACTATTTGCGTTCGTATTTTCTCGCGAATGATTGTCGTATTCTACACGAAAAACCTGGCCTCCTCGATGTTCAACTAACCATTGAACTTGATAAAGAGTTAATGAACCGACCATTTTATTGGCATTACCTTGAAAAGACAGGCGGAACGCCACGACCGATGACGCTTACGTTAATTACAAATCAAACTATTGAAGAGAAAGGTGAGTTTGTTCATTTTGGAGCACCAAGACTGCATCAAATCTTTTCCTCCACCAAAAAACTCGCCTCTTCCATTCGTCTATATGAGGATGTACAAACGAATCAGCAACAGCAATATCCTCTTCATCCCTGGCTTTGTCTTAATATAAAAATTTCCTATCAATGTGATAGAAAAAAACACCGTCTTCTTTCACTCGGTCTTCACCTTGTTAGTGGAGCGGTAGTCGATGACTTTCACAATTTGTTACTAGAAAAGTCGCTTACCCCAAAAATTCCTGACTATGCTTTTACCGTAACACCTATCATAAAACCAGAAAGTGGATTAAAAAGACTCGAATCTGTTGTAGAAATGCTGCTCACAAAAGAAGACGTACAGTGGGCCGAAGAGGCAAGGATAAGGTGGGCCTCTGACCAGCACCTTCTTGATCAATTTTACGAGGGCAATACGAATGATCAACGATATGAAGTAGAAAAAGAGGCACTAAGGAAACAGTATGAGCCAATCATTACTGCAGAAATTATTAATGGAGGTATTTTTCACCTTGTTCCCGGTATCGAATCACAACCGTATCCCACTTAAAAAAGCTCGGACTCAACTGTCCGAGCTTTCACGCTTCTTTTTCTTCATGAACATCGATACCGACATTGGAATGATGCCAAACCATCGAAACAAAAAAGGCTGCTTTTTTGCTTTTCTTACAGCACGCTGCTGCTGTCTTTCTTCTTTTGGTTGATCGATATATGCGACAACTTGTTGTGTCATATATTTCACTAAATCATTCGATGACATCTTGATCACCCTTTTATCATTGTCTTCATTATTAAGGGTGTCCAAATACTTATTTTTTTATCCTATGCGTTGACATATTTCGGCGACAATGTCTTGTACCGAACGATTCGTCGTTTCAATTTCATAATCTGCTTCACGGTATAACGGCAGCCTTTCCGTGAATATAGTGTTAATCTTATTTTGCTTGTTATCTCCAGCAAGCAATGGCCTTGAAGTATCGCCTTCTAACCGCTTAACAATTTCTTCAGGCTCACAGTGTAAATAGATCATTATGCCATTCTGCTTCATAAAAGAGCGATTTTTTTCACTTAAGACGATCCCACCTCCTGTACTAATAATAATATTTTCAGTCGGGAGATCTTTGAGAGACGCTGTCTCATATGATCGAAACGCTTTCTCCCCCTCACTTTCAAAGATAACTGGAATTTCTCTTCCTTGCATTTTCCTTACATGCTTATCCGTATCCTCTGAAGGAAGAGCTAACGCTTTTGATAACTCTTCAGCAACAGTTGTTTTCCCTGATCCCATAAAACCTGTTAAGTAGATCGCTTTCATGTTTATCCCTCACTCCATTCTACGACTTCCTTCAATGTTTGATTGTATTGGAACAGCGCAAAAACCCTCGTTGCATTTTGAGTTGTTCCATTTAGCGTGATGTAAATAACTTCTGAAGGAGAAAACTGGATCGCGGCGTGAACCGTGCCTTCTTCATAAATAAATGTTTTCTCAGTAGTTTCGACATCGGTTTTTTGTATATATGAAATTGTATCTTTCATTCCTAACACTAGCAAGGAATGCTTTTTGAATTGTTCCTCTTCACGATCTAGAAATGCTCGTTCGTTCATTGTCACATGACATAAATGAAAAATGAACCCAAGAAGAAGTGTGCTAATTAGCATCATCATAGCAGTCATATAGCCTTGGTCATCCAGTTGCTTAAGACATTTGAAAACTAACTTGTTTCTCCGTGTTCCCATTATTTAGCTCCACCTCGATCATTACTCTCCTACCGGAGATTTGAACTGTAAAATCTCTAATGTCTTGTAAGACAATTTCATGACCGGTATTATTGACGCGGCGACGTATGGAAGATCCATACCGTTCATACTTAACGATCGCTCCATCTTTTTTCGTTAGTTCAATACTTCCCTTACTAAGTATAATTTGAGTGGCTTCTCGAACTTCTTTAGAAAACAAGTGAAAAAACAAGCGTGCTTCTTCTTGCTGAAAATCTGCTCCTGAATTTTGGATGGCCGCGCTCATAAGTAAAGGAAGCGTCCATATAATAGCCAGTAATATGGTCAAGGTTAGCATTAGTTCAAGTAACGTAATCCCATTTTCACTACTCATGAGGCAAGCTTCTACATATCAATAATTCATCCTTTTTCTCCTCATTGTAAGAAATGCACAACCCATTCGGTGTTTCAGTTAAGTAAAATTCAGTGCCTTCCACGATTTCTTGCTTGGGAGGTACTACATTGTTTAATACAAAGTCATTCCAATATTGATCGAGCAAATGTATCGCTTCCTTTCTCGTTTGAATGCTCATTCGCTCTTCATAAAGTTGTACATAAATTGGCAATGCACCGGAAGATAAAAGAGTAAGTATAGAAAGGGCTACCAAACCATCAAGTAGCGAGTAACCATTACAATTTTTTAATATAGAAGCGACCTGCTCCCACCTGTACAACAAGCTTATACTCCTCCTTACCCGCCTTCATATAAAGGGTACCTGCCTTTTGAACATTTCCATTACCGCCATAAACAATTTGATACCCCATTGTTCCTTCATCGATTGTGATGTGATCTGGAATCTCGTTTGTTCTCACTACCGTCGATGCATTACCTTGGATACTATAAATACCTTTACTTGGCGAAATCAAAAACCGATAAGAAGAACCATTTACATAAGCGAGTTCTTGAGTATACCTAAGATCCGATTGAATCTCTTCTAGGAAATGTTTTGTTACAGAAGCATTTTGCGTAGGCGTAATGTGGAGAAAAACCAGGGTTAAGAGAATCGACAATAGAGAAAGTACGATCATCATCTCAATTAAGGTATAGCCAAAAGAATTTATTACGAAATGAAACCTTTTCATTACTCGGCTAAAATCACTTTTCCATCGGTGATCGTTAATGCCTCTCCTCCGGGACAAGTGGTTTCATCCATATCGAGATAGCCATCTGTAACAAGATCAGCGATTGTAGTTGGAAATTCTTTTTTATTCGCTTTGTATGCTGCTACCTGTGTTTGAGCGACTTTTATCGTTGCTTCACAACTTTTTTCTTCAACGACTTCGTTATTTTTCGTTAAACCAGGGACAGCAATTAAAAGAAGAACGGAAATAATCATAATAACGATCATCATTTCAATGAGCGTAAATCCTTTTTCTTGTTTAAATAAGCTTATCCATTTTCTTAATTTCATTCATAACTTCCCCCTTAAATGTTTTGCAAATAATAAAACATCGGCATAAGAATAGACATAAACATCAACATGACGACAAGACCAACACCAACAAAACTAACAGGCTGCAAAATCATAAACCCCTTCTTGACAAGCTCTTCAAATCGTTCGCCAACCACCTCCCCATACAGAATAAGCTCCCTGCCGAGATTACCACTTACTTGTCCATGCATTAAAATTTCTTTGAACTCAGGTACATATAAACTAGCGTGATCAAATAAAGCTTCTAACTTTTCCCCGCGCATCAACGACAGTGAAACCCGATTAGCTTCCTCTTGAAAAAAAACAAAATGCGATTGCTTTGTTAACAGCGAAAAAGCCTCGGCAATGGAAAGACCGCTTTGAAGTAATAAACCTAAGTGAAGGGAGGTATGATGAGTGAGGTAGAGAGGGATAAAGAGGTGTACGAATGGTACTTTACTATAAATAATCATTTTCTGTACTGCAGAACTAGGTTTGTTTTTCACTAACGTAGAAAGATAAATTGCAATGGAAAGTACAATAACACCTACAACAATAGCTGGCATAAACCGAACAAGCTCCATAAAAAACTTCGAAATAAATGGGAGAGGAACATCGAGCGTTTGGTACAACGTATTAAATTGAGGCAATAAGTACTTTCCTACCACAAATAACATAATGGCCGTCATCCAAAATAGAAAGATTGGATAAGCAAGCGTACTGCGTAGACGTTTTTGCCATTCACTTCTCGTTTTCATTAACTGTCCAGATGCAGATATGCCTGTCGCAAAATCACGCTGTTCAGACATATACAAGTAAGATAATATATCTCCTGGGAAGTGAAAATCAGCTAAAACATCATGAAAAGAGTCGCCACCTTTTAACCTCACAATAATCATTTCAATGTTGGCTCGAATATGATCATTTTGATATAAAGCATAAACCTCCAGACATTTTGAGAGCGAATACCCCTCTTCAAGCATCTTCCCTACCCGACAAAGAAAGTCTGCTTTTCGATTAAGCTTCCATTTGGATCGTCTCACGGTTAAATAATCCCAACTCCTTCTCTACGGTTTCTTTTTGAATATAGCCTAAGGCATAGGCTCTAAGAATGTAATCTTTAATTGTGGATTGACCTGGTATGGTTAAAAGCTCTGGAAAATCGAGGGCTTTCTGAAGGTGGAGACCTGCGAGGATTTCAACAACAGCAAGCTTTCTACGAGTTCTCCTTTTAAGACATTCAAGAGAACACACATCACAATAGGGACACTTTAAAGGAACTAACCGCTGAGTTGCAACGCCTCTTAACGTCTGGGTGATGTTATGAAGTGGGATACCGAACTCGAGTAATCTTGGAATGCATTCAAGTGTACTTCCAGTATGGAGTGTGGAGACAACCAAATGGCCAGTCATACTAGCTCTTATCGCGAGTTGAGCAGTTTGTTCATCACGTATCTCTCCTACAACAAGAATATCAGGATCATGCCTTAAACCAGCTTTAAAACCCTCATAATACGAAAGTCCAGCCTTCTCGTTCACTTCCATTTGTATAAAATCAGGATTTCTCTTTTCGATCGGATCTTCTATTGTGAGAACACGGCGATGTCGTTTTACACTTAACGTTTGAAGTAAGGAATACATGGTTGTCGTTTTACCTGATCCAGTAGGGCCTGTAATCATAAATAAACCACTGTTACAACTAACAATCTGAAGAAGTCGATTTGCAATTGAGGGAAAAAGAAAAAGTTCTTTAAAGGAGTGAGTTTCATCTTGTGGCAAAATACGAATAACGAGACTTTCGTGGTAAGGAGTTGGAATTGTAGAGAGACGGAGATGAAGTTTTCTTGGGTAAAGAATCATATCCATTGCACCATTTTGAGGACGACGTTTTTCACCAATATCCATTCCACTCAAAAATTTAAAATGAGACAATAGCTTTTCAGCGATACTCATTGGCAACCATAAAGCATCATAAAGACGATTATCCACCCGAAATTGAATGGCTGCACCTTTCTCCTTTGGATGAAAATGTACATCAGATGCCCCCACTTCCATTGCTTGTTTGATAATGTCTTTCCCCTTTTCTTCAATATTCAGCAAAACACACCTTCCTTTCGTCTAAGTTCACGATTTTAAAATCGTAAAGAAAAGGATTCGCCAGGTAACTGGAAAATCCTTCTCGGTAATTTTAAATATATATTTATTTAAGTGAAAACTCTTGAATACTTAATTCAAACAAACACTTTTCTTCAAGGAATGGGTAATGATTGCTTTCTTCAAAAACAACCAATTTTGCATTAGGAATCGTACTCGCCATTTCTTCGGAATAAGAAAGCGGACATTGGACATCATATCTGCCGCAAGCAATAAGAGTAGGGGTTGTGATGGCAGTAAGCTGTTTTGTTACATCAAACTGTAAAATTTCTCTTGCGAAAAAATTCATTCGAGCTGCCGCCATCTTTTTATGTATAGGTTTTGAAAAGAGTATCTTATATAGCTCTGGTCGATAAAGAGAAAGTTTCGTCCTTTCCTCAGTTATTTTTTTTCGTTCAATTTGCTCAAGATCAGGATCTTTTAACCGCTCAATGAGTTGCTGCATCAGCTCATGATGAGGATGATCGACATGATAGATACAAGCAGGAGAAGAAGAAGCATATTCCCTAGCAGCAGCTCCTACAATGATTAAGCCTTTTAGTGAATTTGATGCATGAATTCCATATACGCAAGCAAGCATTCCACCTGTGGAATGCCCAGCGAAAACCCATTTTCGAATTTTCATCTTTTCGCGAATACTTTCAAGATCAAATACCGTTTCAATCATAAAAAATTCGTGCGGTGAGTTTACAGAATCTGTGTTTCCTGCTTCTTTAAGATTCACTAAATATACGGTATAGTTTTTTGTAAATGCATCTGCAAAATAATCACCACTGTTATTAAATTGAGAATAAAGATGGGTCACGCAAAGTGGTGGACCATTACCTTTCACAAAAACCTCAAACTTACCTCGTTCTGTTTTAACGAAATGTTGTTTCCACATCAAGACTCCCCCAAACGGTACTTATCATTAATACAGAAATGAAAGGCTACTCTAGAATGACAGCCGTACCGTAGGCAATGATTTCTGATGCACTCGCCATAACGGCTGAAGACTGTAACCGAAAAGCAACGATTGCATTAGCACCCTTACTTTCTGCATCCTTTACCATTCTCGCAATTGCTCTCTGTCTAGCTTCTGTCATCATTTCGGTATACTCAGTAATTTCACCACCAACAATTGTCCGAAGACTCGCAAGAATGTCCTTCCCTACGTGCTTAGACTGAACAGTGCTTCCTCTAACATAACCAATCACTTCCTTAATATTTTTGTTCGCGACTTGATCAGTAGTTACGATTATCATCAAACTGTTCCTCCTTTTCCCTATTCCTTCGATCTTTAATAAGCAAATAAATCAAGAAAGCAAGTGAAAGCGCATATCCAACCATAACGAGCGGAACCCATGAAGCATTGATAAAAAACATAACGACAATCAGGACTTGAAAGATTGAAGCACCTATTAACAATAATATTTTCATTGCGCCTATCACCATCTTTCTCCATCTAACTTAAGAATACCTTATTTCGTGTGATTTTTCTTGTCCTGTTTTGCCAAGTGAATACCACAAGAAAAAGCGATACGCAGAGTCGTTTCCGCATATCGCTGTGACATGGATTATGATGTTATCTTATTCAATCAATTCCCCGGACATTCCTATAATGAAGGTGATTTTTTTGCCTTCTGCTAAAAATAAGTATAAGTATCTAAACCGCTGCTCATACTACTAGAGCACGAAACCATTGGGCTATAGCCAAGCGGTAAGGCAACGGATTTTGATTCCGTCATGCGCTGGTTCGAATCCAGCTAGCCCAGTTAAGAAACGACAGCAAGCTTCTTTTTACGTTGTTTTAAATTTTGCAAACCCGACTTATTGTAACCTACAATTAATTTCTTTCCGTTAGTCACGATAGGCCGTCTTAGAAGCTTTGGTTCATTATGCATTAGTTCAAGCATTTCAGTAAGGGTAAGATCATCAATTTCAACATTTAGCTTTTTGAATGAAGTACTTCTTCTCGCAAGAATTTCTTCAATACCATCTGTAGATAAGGTAATGATTTCTTTTAATTCATCAATTGAAGGTGTATCTTTAAATAAATGACGCTCTTCAAAATCAACACCATTTTCTTTTAACCATGCTTTTGTTTTTCTACAAGATGTACAACTTGGATAAGTATAAAACAATAATTTATCTTCCAATTTAAATCCTCCCCGATTCGTTTTCCGTTGATAACTAACTTTACCCACATTATACAACACTTAAACAAATATTGTACAAGAAAAAGATTTGTATTTTTGTGAACGATTTGGGATAATAAATTGGAACCCTTTTCAAGGTTAAATAAGGAAAGTCATTATTTTGCCATGAGACTAGCATTTACTTTTCCACAAGAACTCATATATAATACGATATGTATGGGGAATGAACGAGCAAGGGAGGAACTTTTATGCCTAGAATGTACCGAGTTTTAGCTTTCTGGACCGGCATTTTCTCACTCATGGGCTTTGTTGGTGAGATGCCAGTATTAGGATTGCTGTTCCTTGGCCAGGCCGGCATGTTTTTAGCGTTAAGTTATCTAAACTTAACAGAACGTACTTATTTGTATATTTTTGGTGTATACTTAACTTTGTTTATGGTCGGTTTTTCCTACTGGTCAGTGTTCATGATGACGCCTGGATCAGGCGGACATTAATCCGAACGCAAAAAAGACGATGCTTACGCATCGTCTTTTTTTGGGCACTTTTCTTGAATCATTACTAAAAATTGATTTGACTGAGCAAGCCATCTTACCGCTCGATTTTGTTTATGTTCTCTAGAAAAAGGGTTATCCGGAGTCGTTTGCTGAAGAAATTGAAGCAACCCCTCTTTTAAAAGAAATTGTCCTTGTGGGAGACAATCCACCCACTGGATCCCGTGACTTAGACCAATGTTTCGAATAGCGTCAATATGAACATGAGTTGTGATATCCATTTCCCCAGGGAACTGTAAAACATTTTCTATGAGCTGATGATTTTGGTACCCCCTAAGACTGCCTCCTCTTCTTCCAGGGTTTTCCCATTCTTCATTTGTATATCCATAATCTACCGTAAAGACTTTTCCATGAGATAGCCAAATCCCTACCTCATTCAACCATTCTCCCATGGCAAGCGGAATTTCGATCCGTTGTCCATCATTAACCTGAAGCTCGTGACACGCTAACCAGTTCAGAATCTCAGGATCTGTACAGGGAATGTACACCTCCTCAAAACAATCATAATCATTCAAACCAACACAGACTTCTACCAGTTCCTGTTGTTTTTCAATAACACGTACAGGAAACGCATCAAGCAATTCATTTGAGAATAGGATGCCATTTAACTTTGGCAGCTCTTTCTTAATTGTAGAAAGTGAAGGATAAATCAGCACGTTATGACGCTTTGTGCGCTCAGCAATTAATTGCTGATGATAAGGACTGGATTCCAGTACAAAATAAGTTAACTTTTCATAAAACTTATGGTCCACCGTTTTTACTTCATCAAGAAAGGAAGAAATGAAGTTACCATCACCTGAACCCGCATCGACAATAACCGGTGCATACTCGTTCTTTTGTATTTCTTTTATAAGCACTCGGGCCATTACGCGAGAAAAAACGTTACCTACACTTGTTGAGGTAATGAAATCACCTCTTTTCCCCGTCTTTGGTGCATTCTTCTGATAATACCCATACTTTTGATGATAAAGAGACAATGTCATAAATCGCTCGAAAGTGATTGAACTATTTGGGCTCTGTTCAATTTCATTTTTAATGACAGTTTTTAACGCCATTGCTTATAAAGAAAAGCCATTTAGAAATGGATTTTCAGTCATCTCAGTTTCAATAGTTGTAGCAGCTCCATGTCCAGATGCTACAATCGTATGTTCAGGTAGCACAAGTAGGCGATTATGTATGCTCTTAAGCAATTGTTTTTGATTCCCGCCTGGAAGATCTGTTCTTCCTATACTTCCGGCAAACAGAGCATCACCGGAAAAGACGATATTCCCGTCTTGGAAATAAAATGATACGCTGCCAGGTGAGTGTCCCGGTGTCTCTAGAACCGTAAAATTAAATGAACCGATTGTCATATCTCCTTCTCCCTCAATGAGATGGTCAGCAGGTTTACCAGAAATGTTATCAACAACTGGAAAAAGTTTTGAACCATTTAAAGAAGGATCTGAAAGCCAATTTGATTCATATGCATGCAAATAGACTGGAGCTTGATAAGTTTCTCTTAGTAAATCAACGGCACCGATATGATCAAAATGAGCATGAGTTAAAAGAATAGCCAATGGTTTTAACTCCAGCTTTTCGATCTTTCTCTTGATTCGTCCTCCCTCAGCTCCTGGATCTATAACAAGAGCTTCTTTATTTTCATTCCATATGAGTGCTGCATTTGCTTGCACAGGACCAACAGCCATTTGTTTCCATTCCATAACATTCGCCTCCATTGAAAGATTATGCTTCTTATTCTACACTATAAAAAAGAGCGATTAAAAGGAGATGTTTCTACTGAACTTCGTGTATGGTGTTGAAATGAAACCACCTGTTAATAAACTACCTGGGTTCATAGCGCAAATTGTTAAAAGAACGGCTGATCTTGCTAACGTTATGGACCGTGATAAACAACTTGTTATCATTTCAGATCGAATCGAAGCTGAAGCACTTCAGAACTACTATCAGTCCAAAGGTGTTCTCGAAGACGTTCATCCACTCATTCATCTTTCTCAAGCATCTGATTGTAAACTTTCTTTCACAGACTACGGCTTCAATTCTCAAAACAACGAACATTATCTCTACAAAGAAATGGTTGCGTGGTTCAAGATACTTAAAGGTGACGACCAACAAAAAAAAATGGCGCTTTTACAAATGGAAGAACATTTCATTTGTCGGGATGATCAGGTTTTTTATATTGATCGAATGCACATAAAATTAATGCAGGGTATCGCTCGAGCTTACAACATTGAACTTACATTTTCGAGTGAATAACACCTCGACAAACGAAAAGAAAACGGTTAAAATAAGAAAGGACTTATCGTACATACCATTCAAGAAAAATTTACGATTCAACCATGCAACAGTCATTTTACGGGTATACTGATAATGAGTGCATGGATAGGGAGGTATTCCAAATGGGATTAGCAATTATTTTTGCAATCGTTACTTTATTTTGCGTATGGGGTGTTTTTCGTTCCCTTCGTGAAAAGAACTTTATGGGCCTTGCCTTTGCAGGATTAACAGTGCTTGTATTCGGCGCCTTTACTGTTGCTACAATGATCGATATTCTTTTCGGATCTGGTGGCGGCGGAGGCCACTAAAAAAACAGCCATTTCGGCTGTTTTTTTATGTCTTAGAAGCACATGATACGTCATGTTACTTTTATTTTAAATGTCTTTTAACTGATTCGAGTTTATCTTCCATTTTCACCTTTTTATCACGACGATCATCGATTCGTAGATTCGTGGCTACACGCTCAATACCTGCTTGAAAGGGCGCTTCATGAATCGCTTTAACAACATCAAGTAGATCAGAAATATCTCCTTCAATAAGAGTACTCATAGGTGTTAAACGATATGTAATCCGATCAGAGAACGATTCTAGAACCTTCTGTACGTCCGCTACATACTTACTAACACTTGGTGTTTCCGTTCCAATTGGAATCACTGTAACATCTACAATTGCCATTATTTTTTTCCTCCCTTTTCTTCAAGTAACTGCATTTTTCGATTAAAGAAAAAGCGATACGTCACCAATGAAATAATCATCGCACAAATGGACACAGATGAAAAGATGCTAATCGAAATAACGATCTGATAGCGAATGGCTTCAATTGGAGAAGCCCCACCAAGAATTAGTCCTGTCATCATCCCTGGCAATTGCACAAGTCCAATCGTTTTTAATCCATCCACATTAGGAATCATCGCTGCGCGAATCGTTTTTCTAATAATCATTTGAGAAGCTTGTGAAGCATTTGCTCCAAGCGATAATGCTGCAAGAATTTCTCCTTTACTATCGTGAAACTCGTTCTTCATTCTCTCAAATGCAAGACCAGTTGCCACCATACTATTACCAATAATCATTCCACTCATCGGAATAACCTGTTCGGATCGAAAAGGAATAATATCAAATACGATCCATAATGACAAAACAAACACTTCAATAAGAATAAGTGAAGTGAACGACAGGAGAAAAGCGTACGGAATCCCTTTTCCTCTCTTTGATGCTTGAAGAGAAGCAATGACTAGCATGACAGCTACCCATAATCCTACCCCCTGCCAATCTGGAATAGAAAAGAGAAATGTGAGAACATAACCTATAAAAAACAATTGAACAACGCCGCGGATAGAAGACCATATAGCTGATTTGCCGATTCCGAGCGAAAACAAATAAGAAAGCGAAACAGGAATCATGACAAATAGAATCATTGTAAGCAATGAAAGATTCGATATGTTCGTCATAAATTATCCTTCGAGAAAGTGCTTTAACGTAGCGGATTTTGGTTGATAAAACAATTCGGTTGTTTTTCCTTGCTCTTCAACCCTACCTTCATTCATAAATAGGGTATAGCTACCAAGTCTTTCTGCTTGCTTAAGGTCATGTGTAATCATCAAAATTGTCTTCCCTTCTTCATTCACGAGCTTATGTAACAAATCTTCCATCAAATCCACTGTCCGCATATCAAGTGCACTGGTCACTTCGTCTAATAACAATACCTCAGGATTATTAGCAAGCGTTCTTGCAAATGCCACTCGCTGCTGTTCGCCACCAGATAAATTTTCTACTTCTTTCGTTAAAAACTCTTCAGACAACTGTACTTTTTCCAATAACTTAACCCCATCATTGGGCTCCCACTTTTTTTGAAGAGAAGGACCAAACTTTAAATTATCTTCTACCGTTCCATCAAATAAATGAGCCTGTTGAAACACCATTCCAATGTTTCTACGTAGCTCTGATATAGGAAAATCGCTAATTTTTTTCCCTTTAAAGTGGATTTCACCCTCATCCGGATCTTCTAGTCTATTTAACAGAAGTAATAAACTACTCTTCCCTGCACCTGAGGGTCCGATGATTGTCGTTAAACTGCCTTCCATTAATGAAAATTGAACATCCGTTACACGTTCATTGGATACATTTTCTACTTCGATTAGTTTATTCATTGAACTTCCTTTCTTGAAAACGAATTGCTTCATTAACACCATTCTCAAAGTTCCATGCTTAGTCTATGTATTTTTCCCCTCCTCATTCGAATGGCAAACTTATTCACAAAAAAAACCCTGCAGAAACAGGGTTAAGTTTTCACGATGGAAGTTTGTATTTGTCGATAAGCAGCATGGTTTGTTGGCCCAATCCCTTTTCCTATTGGGAGGGCGTGTTTTATAGCAGCCGTAATATATTCTTTTGCAATAGCTACAGCCTCGGGGATCGGCCTCCCCTTAGCAAGCTCAGCTGCAATACAAGCTGAATACGTGCAACCAGTTCCGTGAGTGTGTTTTGTTTCAATACGCTCTGATTCATAATGGTAAAAGCGGTCGTTTACATACAGAACATCCACAGCAGTATTACTCGTCATATGTCCACCTTTAACAAGAACAGCTTTTGCACCACTTGCATGTAGGGCCTTTGCCGCCTCCTCCACACCCTTGATAGAAGTAATAGCTTTACAATTTAGTAATTCAGCTGTTTCAGGAAGATTAGGCGTAATAACAGCCCCTAGCGGAAAAAGCCTTTCTTTCATAGCCAATTTTGCTTCATTTTGCAAAAGAGACGCCCCACCTTTTGCGATCATCACAGGATCAATAACAAGATTTGAGACATTGTAGTCCCTTATCTTTTCCGAAACCGCAAGAATGATTTCACTCGAAAAAAGCATCCCGGTTTTTACTGCGTCCGCCCCAATATCTGAGAGAACAGCATCAAGCTGTGATTGCACCGCTTCGACCGTTTGCGGGAACACATGATGAACGCCTAGCGTGTTCTGAGCTGTAAGTGCTGTAATCGCACTCATTCCAAACACGTTGCGCTCTTGAAACGTTTTTAAATCAGCTTGAATCCCAGCTCCGCCACCACTATCTGAACCAGCAATCGTCAGTGCTTTATACATTAGACCCTCTCCTTATTAGATAGCCTGAAAACGATCAGGACGAAATTGACCAATTGCAACTTGTTGGGGAACTTGATCTATTTCATCCGCTACGATTTTCGCCGTAATTGGGCTTAGTAAAATTCCATTTCGATAATGTCCGGTCGCCACAGTAACCCCCGGTTTCTCAACCAACTTTCCAATAAGCGGAAAACCATCCTGTGTAGCTGGCCTTAACCCTGCCCATTTATGAAATGGGTCCATCTTCTCGAGCACAGGCATCACCTTCTTACTCCACTTTTCGAGACGACCAATCCCATGTTCTGTTACGTTCGTATCAAAATCAGCAATATCCTCTGACGCACCGACCACAACGGAACCATTCGCTTTAGCTACCAAATACCCCTGGCTTGTAAAAACAATGTGGTTTAAAGGTGGAGCTTCATATGCACAAATTTGTCCGCGGATCGGATATACGGGCAATGTGCAACCTAGCTCTTTTTCCCAATACATTGACCAGGCCCCTGCTGCAAGAACAACCTGATCACTGTCAATTCGCTCCTGCTTAGTTACAACAACATTACCTTCCAGCGTTGCATCTCCTACATTTTCGATGACATAAACACCTAGATTACGGCAGGCTTGTAAAAGAGCCGCCACATAGCCAGGGGCATAAATATGAGACTCTTCAGGACACCATAAAGCGGCAACAACATCTCTAGAGAGCCCTGGTTCTTTAACCCTTACTTCTTCAGCACTTAAAATCGTCGATTCAACGTTAAACTTTCTTTGCCATGCCTGTTTTGTTTCAAGAGAAAGAAGGTCGGCTTCATGATAGATACAATACAAACTACCGCTTTCATTGTACTCAAAATCAATATCCGAATGATGTTTGACCTCTTCTTGCCATTCAGGAAAAATCTGCAAGCTCTTTTGGCATAGTCGGAAAAAATCGTCAGGGTCTTCTTCAATTTCAGAATACGGAGCAAGCATTCCTGCTGCTGCACCAGAAGCCTGTCCACCACATTGCTGCGCTTCGACCACAGTAACGTTATGTCCTCTTCTTTGACATTCAAATGCAATGGATAAACCGATCACTCCACCACCAATAATCGTGATTCTAGCCATATCGCCCCCCCCTTTCTTAGCTTTGTATCGGACTACTAGCCGTCGCATACTTCTTTTTAGAAATTCTACCTGCGCTATAGGACAACCTTCCAGCATGAATCGCATGTTTGACAGCCTCTGCCATCATAACGGGGTTTCTCGCTTTAGCTATCGCTGTATTTAACAGCACGCCATCTGCGCCGAGTTCCATTGCCTGTGTAACATCAGCAGCACTTCCAAGGCCAGCATCTACGATCACCGGCACTGTAAGCTTCTCAGTAATCCGTTCAATATTATAAGGATTTAAAATACCTAGACCCGTACCAATGGGAGACCCACCTGGCATCACTGCCGAAGCACCCGCTTCTTGTAATCGATAACAGAGTGCGGGATCATCTGATGTGTACGGCAATACAATAAACCCTTCGTTCGCTAAGATTTCTGTTGCTTTTAGAGTTTCGATTGGATCAGGAATGAGCATCTTTTCATCTTGGCTCACTTCGATCTTAATCCAATCACTTAGTCCAGATGCCTTTGCTAAACGAGCGATTCGAATCGCTTCTTCTGCTGATGTAGCACCTGAAGTATTCGGTAAATATTGAAATGGTTTTTCGATGTGTTGAAGGATCGCATCTTCGTCTGGTGCTGAAAGATTCACTCTTCGAATCGCAAACGTCAAAACTTCCGCTTCAGAAACCTCAATCGCCTTGTTTTGAACATATGGATTCGGGTATCTTCCTGTCCCTAGAAAAAGCCTCGATGATAATTGTTTACCAGCTATTGTTAATTTGTTAGTCATTTACTCAACCTCCACCTACAAAGTGAACAAGCTCAATTTTCATGCCATCTTGTACATTGATATCTTTCCAGTTCGATCGATCAACTATTGTCCCATCTACCTCTGTTACAACCAGACCTTCTTGCAAACCAAAATGCTTCACAACATCCTTCAACGTAACCACATCTAGATCGTGCTCATCGCCATTTATTTGCAATCTCACTTCTCGATCACCTCACTCTTGATCACTTGATGAAATGATTCACATGTTCCTTTCACATCGTCACTTCCTACTACTTCGCTGATCACACAAATCCGTTTCGCCCCCGCACGTAAGACGTCTGAAACATTGTGTAGTTTTATACCCCCAATGGCGACAAATGGAATGGAAATTTCAGAAATCACTTCCTTGATATATTCAGTAGTAACAGGGTCTACCACGTCGCTTTTACTGTTAGTAGGAAAAATTGGACCTGCCCCGATGTAATCAGCTCCTCCCTTTTCTGCAGCACGCGCTTCTTCAATTCGATGAGTTGAGATTCCGATTATTTTACCTGGTCCAATGATTTTTCTTGCCGTTTCTAAAGGCAAATCATCTTGTCCTAAATGAATGCCGTCTGCATCAACAGCTAGAGCGACATCAAGATGATCATTAACGATAAACGGTATACTGTATTTTTTTGTTAACGCTTTTAACTTTAGAGCTTTTTCAAGCACTACTTTTTTTGAATTTGTTTTATCACGTAGCTGAATGATATCCGCTCCACCTCTTATGGCTTCCTCCATTACGTCGACCAAATCTCGATCTGGATGAAATTCCTCTCCTGTAATCACATATAATTGAAACTGCTTCATGACTGGTTCCCTCCATAGCTATGACTTACTTCACATTTCTACAAAATGAGATAAAAGACGTTAGAACGTGAAAAACCCCCATTCCGCGTATGGAATGGGGGTAGTATAAAAACACCGCTACCGACTTCCCTACGCTGGTATCAACCAGATCAGGTTCAAGGGTAAAAGAAATAACGGTTTCTTTTTCTCAGCCTTCCCTAACTTGAAGGCACCCCTAGTCTCAGAAATATGAAATTACTTTTATTATGACAAAAAAGCTCTTAGAGTTCAAGCTCACTACATGTATAGGGTAGACAGAAAGATCCCTATTGTATTTTGATAAATATCGTTAAATTGGCTAACTGGTAAAGGATTCTCTCCTTTCCCGATTTCAACAGTGAAACCAGGTCTTCTAAAATCCTGTATAAACCAATCCTTGTAACCTGCAAAACTATCAACATACCGAATGGGTACATAGCCACTTAAGCGAGAAAATTCTGTTACAAGAATTTCCGACTCAGGGGGTTCAAGCCCTTCAAATCCCCAAAAAATCACTTCACCCTGTGAATGGAATGCTAGCGCTCTGTCAAATTTCTTTCTTCTAGTTAAATCAGCAATTGCAATTGCTTCCGGTTCAGTAAGTGGGGCTTTTCCCGGGTAATTTCTTGGAGATGGCTTTGTTGGTTTACGCTCAGCTTCTACTTCCCATTTGGCCGGGTATTGATTATTTAAATCGACACCTCGAATGTTCGCCTTCCAACGACTAAATTGGTCACTCCCATTATTAATCTCATTTGCAAGAGAACGATACGGTTCCTCTTCAGGTAAACCATTAATGACAAGATCAACTCCATCTGGATTGACCATTGGAACGAGTGACAAAGAAGTGGATTCATAAAGCGGGGGAAGATAGACACCGCTAAGCTGCTGGCTACTTGTTAATTCACGTGCATAATCATCGATAAATTTCATGATTAAAGTTGTCGTTAACCATTCATTTGCGTGGAATGAGCCATTCATGTGAACTTTTTTCGCGCCAGTTCCTACCACTAATTCCGGAATTGGTTTTCCCATTACTGTCTCACCAATTAGACCTCTTTTAATAAATGGGTAGACACCAAGGATTTTGCGGATATCCTTCACAAGCGTCCCATAATCATAAGCTTGGTTTGGGTTTATCAGTGACCAAGTGACACGAATGGGAATATTCACTTTATCACCCGGCTTTAGTGAAAATGGATTTTGATCATTTAACAATAAAACACCGTCTAAAGGTGCACCATACCAACCCGCTATTTTCCATAATGTATCTCCTTGTTTAATCGTATAACTTTTTGTTACATAACCAGGGATCTGCATTTGTTCTCCAACCATCAACTGATCAGGATCTTCAAGATTGTTGCTATCTAAAATCAGGCGTAGCGGTATTTGAAAGACACGACTATATTTCCAAAGGCTGTCCCCACTTTTCACTCTAATTTTCATCATTCACCCTCCCACAAGTCATCTCCCTCTTACAATAATATGACTAGAAGGGTGGCCTATGCTTCGTGAATAAAGCTTTTCTCAAAAGAAGATGTTTATTATCTCCACTTCTATGTTTAGATGCATAGAAAAAAACCACACTTTAAAAGCGTGGTTTTTTTCTTGTGGTTTATTTTACCTCGGCATCTTGCTGCTCTCCATGCTTTCCTAAGAAACGAAGCAGATCGCCGTACACAATTTTATCTGAGTAAGCAAGGTCTGTTTTTGCCTTTTCCATGTATGGTTCACAGGCAGCTTTATCCGTTTCTTCACCGGTGTCCTTATCATAACAAACATTTTTCGTATAAAGGTTATTTTCTGTAATGAAACTTCCATCACGAAGGATCGTGAAATTATCCTGTTCTTCTGCAAACAGATCATTACCAAACTTAATCATATCTTTTGTTTCAATTCCGAGAAGGTGCATGATTGTAGGCTTCAAATCAATTTGTCCACCTACTTGATCCATTACTTCTCCCTCCTGGCCCGGGATATGGATAATAAGAGGAACCTTTTGTAGTTCTGTCGATTCAAATGGTGTGATTTCCTTCCCTAGAAACTCACCCATTGCTTTATTATGGTTCTCAGAGATACCATAGTGATCCCCATACATAACAAAGATTGAATCTTCATATAGTCCTTCTTCTTTCATGCGCTCAAAGAACTTTTTAACAGCTTCATCCTGATAGCGAACCGTTGTGAAAAATCTGTTTACAGTACCATCGTCTGAAGTCCACTCTGGAATATATTCATCTTCTGATTCAAGAGTGAAAGGGAAATGATTCGTAAGGGTAATATATTTAGCATAGTAAGGTTCTGGCATTGTTTCTAAATACTTAATGGATTGATCAAAGAAATATTCATCTTTCAATCCCCATCCGATTGAATTATCGGGTGTGACTGTAAAGTCATTAATATCATAGAACTTATCATATTTAAGGGCATCATACATTACGTCACGATTCCAAAAACTTTTATTATTGGCATGGAAAACGGCATTATAGTAGCCATTTTCACTTAAAATTTCTGGAGACGCATTGTATTCATTTCCTGAGTGCGTAAAGAACACCGCACCGCTCGGTAGTCCATAAAGAGAATTCTCAAGAATAAACTCAGAGTCAGAAGTTTTCCCTTGTGCTGTTTGATGATAGAAATTAGGGAAATAATAACTCTCATCAATAAGATCATTAAGGAAAGGGGTAATTTCTTTTCCATCAACCTCTTCGTTTATCACGAAACTTTGCGTGGACTCTAGAGAGACGAGAATAATGTTTTTGCCTTCTGCTTTACCGAACATTTCAGGGTTTGGTTCAACATGGTTCGCTTTCACATAGTTTTCAATATCAACAATTTCACTACCGTCGGCAAATGCTCGTTGTGCCTTTGCTTTCGATTGTAGAACAGCATCATAAACATGATAGTTGTAAGTACCGATATATTTAATAAGCATTTCACGATCAAACGTCCGAGTTAAGAGTTGAGGACGCTCTGTTTCAGCAAGGCCGACGTTAATAGCGAAAAGGGCGATGGCACTCGCAAATACAATAGCGATTTCTTTTTTCTTGACTGCGTAGGTTTTAGTTTTACGTACAAATAGGTAAGCTGAGAGAAGAATGATATCTATAAATAACAAGAAATCATAACCGCTTACTAGCTCTGCGATACTGTTACCAAGTTCACCCATGTTATTCGTTTGAAAGAGAAGCGGTATCGTAATAAAGTCTGTAAATTCTCGATAGTAGACAACATTTGCAAATAAAATAAATGACCCGACAAAATTAATGATCAGCAATACTCTGTTGCGATACTTAGGTGAGGCAAATAATGCAAAACCGAGGAATAACAAGACAGAACTAATCGGGTTTAACAATAAGATAAACCCTTCCATTTTATTTTCAGGTTCAATGTTAAACGCAAATTCATACACCAAATACGTTTTTAACCACAGCAAAAATGCTACGACTAGAAAAAACGAATACTTATTTTGTAGCTTTTTCATGTTTTCTTAGTACCTCCTTAGTTGGATATAAGGAAAAGCTACCATATCTTTCTACGACCATACATAATCGCTATGATAGTATGTTTTCGAAATTTAATCAACTAACTTTTGTCCTTATTTTAGTATTTCTTTCAACAATTTTTTGATTCTATTTTGTGCGGCCATTAGTAATAACGAATAAGTTGTCCAAAAAGTTTCGTCTGTGCAAAATAATCATAAAAAAAGAAGAGATCAGACTCCACTGATCTCTTCTTTACCCCTATCATGACAGGGATAAACGCGAACAACTAGGACTATTTAACTAATTTAGTTTTAACAAGCCAGGCCCCACCTATAACACCAGCATCATTGCCAAGAGTAGCAATTGCGAAATCTGCGCCTTCTTTTACCCTCGGTAAAGCATATTTTTCAAATTGATGCTTTAATGGTTTCAACAAAGCTTCCCCCGCTTTAGAAACGCCACCTCCAATGACAATCTTAGATGGATTTAAGGCGTTTGCTAAATTAGCAATAGCCAAACCAAGATAGAACGTAACTTTTTCAACTACTTCTTCAGCGTAAGGATCCTCCGCTTCTGCAGCTTCAAAAATGTCACGAGAAGTAAGCTGATTCTGCTCCTTATATGTACGATAAAGAATGCTTTCTTGATTAGATGTAAGGTTTTCCATTGCAATCCGAACAATACCAGTTGCAGAAGCAACGGTTTCAAGACAACCCGTTTTACCACAGTTACATGAAGCACCCGCTTCAGGAACAGAGGTAATATGTCCAATCTCTCCCGCCATTCCGTTCGTTCCATGAATAATCGTACCATTTGTAATAATGCCACCGCCTACTCCAGTTCCAAGCGTTACGCAAAGCAAATCACGAGCACCATCACCTGCACCTCGCCACATTTCTCCAAGTGCAGCAATATTAGCATCATTATCAATAATAACCGGTAATCCTGTTTCAACTTCTAGCTTATCTTTTAAAGGAAAGTTCCGCCATCCGATATTAACAGCATGGTAGATAAAGCCTGTCTCCATCTCAATGAACCCTGGAGCCCCCATGCCAATTCCAGCAAATTTCTCTTTGGCTATCTCCATTTCTTCCATTTTATCGTCGATTGCTCTTGCAATATGCATCGTAATATGTCGACCCGCTTCTGATTTATCCGTCGGAATTTCCCATTTCTTTTTAATTTCTCCGTAAAAATCAAGGAAAGCAAGCTTGATTGTTGTGCCTCCAAGATCCACACCTATAAACCATTTTTCTTCTTTCATCATCATCAACCTTTCATAACCTTGATTTTATTTTAAAGGAAAACCTTTCTTTTCCAGAAACTTTTTCATGTACGTTCGAACAGGACTCGTTAATTTATGAGCCATCATCGCTGTCCAACCACCTGTGCGCTGTCCAGCCGTTCGATCTGTATAATAAGATGAAATTACTTCATCATATTTGGTTAACTCATCTTTAAAAACTTTTTCATTTTGTTCATATTCATCTACGTGATAAATGTTTTCTAGAGGCAAACGCGGTTTAATATCAGGTTCCTGATCAGGATATCCTACGCAAAGACCGAACAATGGAATCACGTATTGAGGTAGATTCAATAAATCATTTACTTTTTCTAGATCATTTCGAATACCACCAATATAACAAATTCCAAGACCCATTGATTCAGCAGCCACGCTTGCATTTTGTGCTGCAAGAGCTGCGTCGATTAACCCTACCATGAATTTTTCAGTAGATTGAACCGTTTCTGTAACATCAGTTCCGTGCATTTCTGCCGTAGCATGATGACGGTTAAAATCGGCACAGAATACGAAGAAATGGCCATTCTCTTCAACGTAACTCTGTCCCCCTGCGAGCTCTGCTAATTGTTTTTTCTTCTCTCTATCTTTCACACCGATAATAGAGTATGCCTGAATATAACTTGACGTTGACGCAGACTGTGCCGCTTTGACAAGTATATTAATTTGTTCTTCTGTTAGTGGCGTATCTTTAAACGCTCGAATAGATCGATGAGCGAGCATCGTTTCAATGGTTTCATTCATTTTTGTCTCTCTCCTTGTTGATTTCATTTCGTAAGATCATTCTGGCGACGAGGTAATCTTCTTTTTCGAGAATCTTCATATCATATAATTCTTGTACCTCATCTTCCATTAATCCAAGATCTCCAAGTCTACTACCAGTATAAACGATCATGCCATAGCGTTTTAAAAGTTGTTGTATATCATAAAATGTTTTCATTTTCCTCACCATTGCTATTATAGCAATCCATACTCTTAAAAAAAATAAATAAGCACAAAAAAGGACACATTCTTTAGTAAAGAACGTGTCCCTTAACGATCTGGATCTTTTGTATGAAGAACTGTTGGCCTTCGATTTTTAAGAGGCATCGGCGCTCGGAAAATAACATCGCGAAAGGCACGATATGAAAAAGGAATAAATGGCCACAGGTATGGAATATGAAATGATTTTGTACGAATAAGTAGGACCATCCAAAGAGTAAAGCCGACAACAAAACCGATGACTCCAAAGGCTGCTGTTACGACTAGTAATAGTAGTCGAAACAATCGGTTGGCAAGACTCAATTCATAAGACGGCGTTGCAAAGGTACCTAAAGCGGCAAGAGCAAGATATAAAATAACCTCATTAATAAATAATCCTACCTCAACAGCTACTTGTCCTATTAATATAGCTGATACAAGACCAAGCGCTGTCGCTAAAGACGTTGGTGTATGAATCGTTGCCATTCTAAGAATATCAATTCCTATTTCAATAAGTAAAAATTGAACAAATAACGGCAGGGTCCCCCCTTGATCAACGCCAATAAATTGCATATTCGATCCTAATAACCTTGGATTTGTAGCAAATAAATACCAGAGCGGTAAGATGAAAATCCCGATCCATACAGCAATAAAACGGACAAGCCTCAAATAAGCGCCTACAAGCGGTTTTTGGCGATACTCTTCCGCATGCTGCAAGTGATGCCAAAATGTCGTTGGTGTGATAAGCACACTAGGGGAGCCATCAACATAAATCAAAACGTGACCTTCATAAAGATGAATGGCAGCAGTATCTGGTCGCTCTGTATACCGAACAAGAGGATACGGATTTAAATGCCTACCACAAATAAACTCTTCAATTGTTTTTTCACCCATCGGTAAACCATCTGTATCGATATTACTAACCGATTCCTTGATTCTCTTAACAATTTCTGGATCCGCAATATCCTCAATGTAACTAATACAAATATCTGTTTTAGACCTTCTACCAACCTGCATATATTCCATTCTTAATGTTTTGTCCCTAACTCTTCTCCTAGTTAATGACGTATTAAATACAATTGTTTCAACAAATCCATCTCTAGCCCCTCTCGTTACACGTTCCAAATCTGGCTCTTGTGGTCCACGAACTGGATAGGTTCTTGCATCGATCATGATAATTTCGCTCATGCCTTCTACAACAAGAGCCGTTGGACCCGCTAGAACAAGGTCCATGACGACATCAAGGTCGTTCTGTCGATCAATTTCAACATAAGGAATATGAACTTTCATGAGTTTTTCAAGCGGATCTGGATCAAGTTGTTCTGGCTCAAGTCTTGATAATAATTTCATTAAATAATGCAGAATATCATCTTTTACAAAACCATCAATTAAGAACATCGCCATTTTCCGACCTGCATAGTCGAGATCAAGTTGAATCACATCAAAGCTTTTACCGACTCCTAATTCTTTATGAAGAAAATCTATATTTTTTTCAAATGAATGACTAACTGGATGAATAATCTTTTTTTGAGACATTGGTCCCCCTCCTCGTTTCCATCATTCACCAATCTCATTCGTTACATACCTATCAAATAATTGGGCAAAGAAATGCCAGCCTTCTCTTTGAGAAGGCTGGCGTTTACTTCAGTCAATCATCTGTGATAAAAGATAGCGATAAATTAAATGAGCTGTATGAAGCATTGAATCCTCATGGGTGCGCTCATAAGCATGGGAAGCATCAATACCAGGACCAATTAGAGCATGACGGACATCTACACCTGCACGGATCGCTGCTGATGCATCTGAGCCATAGTAAGGATAAATATCTAGCTTGTACTCAATATGGTGTTCTTCTGCAAGGCTGACCAAATGCTCTCTGAGGCGATAATGATAAGGACCACTCGAATCTTTCGCGCAAATGGAAACGGTGTATTCATCTGACGATTGCCCATCACCAAGTGCCCCCATATCCACGGCTATGTATTCTACTGTTTCTTCAGGAATATTGGAATTTCCACCGTAACCAATCTCTTCGTTATTAGAAATTAAGAAATGTGTTGTATGAGGAAGCGTTTTGTTATCTTCTTTTAGTTTTTTTATATTTGCAAGAAGCAGGGCAACGCTTGCTTTATCATCTAAATGTCTGGACTTAATAAACCCACTCTCTGTTAACTGCACCCGAGGATCAAAAGATGTAAAATCGCCGACCCGTATTCCTAATTTCTTAACGTCTTCTGGGTTAGCAACACGTTCGTCCAGGCGCACCTCCATATTTTGTTCGTCTCGCTTGATCTCTCCATTGTTTTTATAAACATGGACAGAGGTTTGGTGTAAAAGTATTGTGCCAGTAAAACGCTTACCATCTCCTGTAATGATTTCACAGTATTCTCCTTCTATCGCATTAAATCGAAAGCCACCAATTAAAGATAGACGTAGGCGACCATCACTCTTGATTTCTTTAACCATCGCGCCTAACGTATCCACGTGAGCTGTTAACATGCGCTGTCGGGACGAATCAGCACCTTCTATCGTAGCAATTAGCCCACCTTTATGATTTCGCTTCGTTTCTACACCAAGTTCTTGCATTCTTCCTTCCACCCAACTAATCACTTCATCCGTGTAGCCTGATGGACTAGGAATACTAACTAATTCTTTCGTCGTTTGTAGAAGCTCTTTTGCATGGAATAAGTCTTTCATTGCAATCATCCTTTCAAATTAGCTTGTAGTAGGGGAAAACGATCTTCATATTTTTGTTCTCTATCTCATACATATGATGACAAGCTTAATGAATCGGAGGGCTCCGGATGATCAAAAGAATTCACTACGTTATCATGCTGGGAATGATTGGTTTTTTTGCGCTCATCCTTGTAAATACAAGTAGTAATCCTGTCAGGGAATCATTTACGTATTTCCCTCCCGACCCGGACGTTTCATTTGATTCAGCTAGTACATCTCTCACTATTTTAACGCAGGAAGATGAAGATGAATACACATTGAACTGGAAGACTGAGTCAACTCTTTCGGAAACGGCCTATTTACGTCAAGATTTATCATTTCTTTATGAAGAGGGACGCTTAATCGACTCCATGTCGACTTGGAAAGAGAATACGGCAACCATTCGGCAAAAAAAAGGAATCACGAGTGAAGATAGCGGTCATTTTGAGGCCATCACTTACCATTATGGCGAAATACACTACCCAAATGATGTGATAAAAAGCGCTCAACAAATGAGCTACGACCAGCTATACGTGATTGATTCGCCAATGACTCCATTAGAATCATTCAAACAAGCTTCAAGTGAAGAAGAAAAAGAATGGCAATACATTCTTGATCATGCTATAGATCAGCAAGCTCAATTGGTTTTCAAATCTATGGTAGCTGAATATAACTTACATCCTGAAGATTATACGATTTTATCACTCACTTCATTAGATCAATATGAAAATAAAGCACTTCCTGGCTTATCTCAAAAGCAAACTACTGATGCTATTGGAGGAATATGGGAAGGGTTATATAAGAACTATTTTCTAGGCATCTTGCTCCCTGATAGTTCTACTGAACCACCTATAGGAAGCACCATTCCAGTCATACTCATTCATAAACAATCCCCTTATCTACTTATCCTACTTCAAACAAAAAGTGGAAAAAACGTTCAATTAATCCAATACCTTAACGAGCCCTTACTCGAGCGTAAAGATGACTCAACTAACTAAAGGAAAGAGTCTGCTAATCAAATAAAATCTTCTTCAATTCATAATAAGTAACGATTTCAGGGACTTTACCCTCAAGATGCTGATCAACCTTTTCGTTTCGAGAATTGAAATAAATTACATCAAAGCCTGCTTTTAATGCAGGTTTAATGTCATGTTCAAAGGTGTCGCCTATGTATAAATATCGACCAGTACTACCTAAAACGTAGTGAAAGATAGAAGTTTCGGGTTTTTCCAACCCTACAACTTCTGAAATATAGATGTTTTCTCGAGGGATCCACTGTAACAGTTGTAACGCTTCAATCTTTGCTGTTTGGGTTTCCTCCTCACCGTTCGTAATGATGCCTAGTTCAACCCCTCTATTTTTCAGTAATGATAATATAGAATCACTTTCTGGATATAACTCAGCGAAAGAGGCCACTTTGGACTGATATTCTTCTTGAAAATCAATTGCCTCTTGTTCGGAGCATGTTAAATCAAAAAATTCATTCGTCTTACAAAAGCGATTAATCTGATAACGCTCTCTTGACCACTCTCCTTCTTCATAAAATCCCCAAAATTTATCACAGTTACATTTGAAAACAGTAAACCATTTATGAACTGGAAGAGATGATTTTTTCTTATGTAACATGTTTTCTGCACAATCCAAAATGGTTTTTTCAAAAGCTTTTTCATGATCGTACAGCGTATTATCTAAATCAAAATAGATGTGTGTCCATTTCACAAAATCGCCTCCAATCTGAGTAGGATCAAATCTTTACTTTCTTATCATGGTTCTTATTTTACTCTTTTCTATTTTTAGAAGAAAGGAAAAACCTCCACCTTTAAAGGTAGAGGTTAGGATAAAAACGAGCTAAAAAGTTTGTTTCGTAAACCAGGAAATTTTAATGAATTGCCTACGATGAAGCGTCTAATTACCGCCACACCTAATAGTCCATTTAATAAACGATAGCGATATTCATAAATGACCACGACTAAAGATAAAAGAACGAGTACTTTCGTTATTTTCATCATACGCCTCCTGAAACTGTACTATACCTCTACTGTTTGCAGGTAATGGCGTTTTTATCCATAGTTCCTATCCAAGCTTCTTATTATTCGAGTAGCCCAATATTATTGTAAATAATGGAGATAACCAAAGGAAGATGGCAAATGGAAGATAGCTCATTACCGGTACACCTAGCGTATCTGCAAAAAAGGCTCCCGAAACACCCCAGGGAATTAATGGATTTATTAATGTTCCAGCATCTTCAAGTGTGCGGGAAAGGTATTTACGATCTACTCCTGCTTTGTCATAAAAAGGCTCAAACGTTTGCCCTGGAAGTAAAATTGACAAATACTGCTCACCCGTTAATAAATTCACCCCAATGGCTGAGGTCGCCGTCGCAGAAATTAAATGCCCTCGCCTGTTTAGCAGCTTTGTTAAACCGCTCATGAGCGATTGAATTATGCCCATAGCTTGAAGTACACCACCAAGTGCAAGTGCTAAAATAATAAGGGACACGCTCCACATCATGGATTGTAGTCCACCTCTATTTATAATTCCATTTACGAGCTCACTGGACGTTTCACTCGCAAAACCATTTTGCATAGTTCCTATGATCAAGGAGGCTGAATAAACGCCTTGTGTTACCATTGCAACAATAATCCCTGCAAGTAACCCTGCAAATAAAGTAACGAGAACCGGCACTCTTTTAACTGCAAGTATAAGCACAAGGAGTGGTGGGACTAACGTCCATAGCGATATATGAAACTCGCTTTTTAGAACCACCATTGCGTTGTTTAGATCCTCCGGATCAACAGAAGAAGATAAGTTTTTACTCATAATAAAAAAGAAAATAACCGTTAAGATAATCGCTGGAATTGTTGTTCGCATCATGTGTCGAATATGCGTAAACAAATCTACTTTTGCCACTGCAGGTGCGAAGTTAGTTGTATCAGAAAGAGGAGACATTTTATCACCAAAACATGCACCAGAAATAACAGCTCCTGCTGCTAGCGCGGGACTTACTCCCATTGCAGCACCAATCCCCATCATCGCAACTCCAATTGTACCTATCGTTGTAAAAGAGCTCCCCGTAAAGGTTGATACGATAATTGTAACAATTAACGCACTTATTAAGAACCATTCAGGTTGTATAAATTGAAGTCCTCCATACAATAATGTTGGTACCGTTCCACTTTGCATCCAGACAGCAATCATCATACCAACGACAAAAAGTATTAAAATCGGTTTTAACCCCGTTGTAATGCTCTCTAAAAGAGCCTTCTCAATTGCCTCCCACTTCATACCGAGTAAAAGTCCCATTATTCCCATGCCAACTACGCCCGCAAGGAGAGGAATATGAGGCTCCACCTTTAACCCAATAATACTAAATAACATCCAACTCATTAGTAAACCAATAACAACAAGCGCGATTGGAAATGATACTTTTTTCATTTTCTTTCTCTCCCTTAATCTATGTGTTCTTATCGATTAGTTTTGCTCTATCTGTATTTTTCCATTAAAAAAAGCCCTTCTTTAATTGAAGGGACGAAGTTCTTCGCGGTACCACCCTTATTGACAACATTAGCTGCCCACTTATCTCCCTTTTAACGGCGGGGATGCCGCGTACTAGTTCATCAGATGTAATTTCACTTCTAGACGCTCTGGTTTACAGCAACCACCAGATCTCTTCTGCTGCTCTTCTAAAGAAGTTACTTGTCTGAATCTTCACTTTTGTACTTTTATGCTTTTGTGCGTTTAAGTAACATCGTTATTTTATACTTGAATCCATACTTCTGTCAAGAAAATGAGGGATGTAAAAAAGCACCAGCCATGTGGCTGATGCTTTTTTTACATTCCAATATATCTTGCATAAAGTGCTTTTGCTCTTCCGCTATCTTCTGTTCCTTGAACAAGAACCCGACCGTCTGGAAATAACACAAGCCTCTCCCCTTCTTCCAACTGAGCTTTAAGTAGGAAAGGAGTTTTCTTTACTTTTGTCGTTTTTTCAAGTTTTTCTGCCCATTCTTTTAGATCAAAATGACTTTCAAGCTGAATCTGAATCGTTTCTCTCCCACATAAAGAGGTTATATCCTGCATTACTCCTGTCTTTAAAGAAGGATACTCGTTCGTTTGACAAGTTGGACAATCTTTCTTTGGAGAAGCAAACTTCATAGCATAACTGTGATTCTGCCAAATATCCATAGTCAGTAGACTACGATGGAGCTTTTCATGATCTCCTGCTATATATTTCATAATTTCAGTCACTTGATACGATGCGATAATATCTACAATCGGAGAGATAACACCGATCGTATCACACGTTTCACCTGTCGTTCCTTCTCCTCCCTGAATAAAGCACCGTAGGCAAGGAGTTTCATCTGGGACAAATAGAGCTGTCATCCCCCTCGAACTAACAGCTCCCCCATAAACAAATGGAATTTTATTTTTAAAACAAGCATCATTTAGAAGAAATCGCGTCGAAAAGTTATCCGTACCGTCCATTACAAAATCCATACTGTCAATAAATTCAGTAATGTTACTTGGATTTACGTCGGCTGTAATGGCTTCGATTTCAACAGCGGAATTCATTTTTGTTAATTTATTTTTAGCAGCAACTGTTTTAGGTAATGCCGCTGCAACATCCTCTTCGTCAAATAGCATCTGTCTTTGAAGGTTACTTTTTTCTACATAATCTCGATCGACTATTCTTATGTAGCCGAAGCCTGCTCGAACAAGATGATTCGCTATAGCAGTGCCGAGCGCACCCATTCCGACAATAAGAGCTCGCGACTGACTGAATTTCTTTTGTCCAACCTCGCCGATAGGAGAAAAAAGCATTTGTCTAGAATATCTTTTAAAGTCATCCATTTAATCTATCTCCCCTTGAACAAGTTTAAATTCTTCACGTGTATTTACATTTAAAAATTGTCTTTCTCGATTTTCAACTTCTACAAAATGGACATCAATTGATTGGAGAAGATCATTCATTCTTCTTTTCCCTGATATGAGTAGTTCTTCGATAACAGGCTGACATGAAGAATGATAAAGAGCACAAAGAGGTTGGCGCCTTCCTGAACTGACAGGTATAATAGCCATTGCATCGCGATGAATTAATTGCTCTTCTATTAAAAGCGAAAATAAACCATCTGTTACAAACGGCATATCACAAGCTACGGTAAGATAATAATCCCCGTTCGATTGATTTATCCCAGAATAGATCCCTGCTAACGGACCCATCCCCTCGAAAGCTTCCTCATCTTTTATTACTCTTATATTTTCAGCTACCTGCATGTTAAACTGCTTTAATAAATTCATTTTGGTTACGATCATGGCTTCATCTACTACAGGATGAAGCTGATTTAACACCACTTGATAAAATGGTTTGTCACAATAAGTAGCAAATGCTTTTGGAGACCCAAATCTTCGAGACTCCCCTCCTGCTAGCAATATACCAGTTATTTTCATAACAACGCTGCACCTCCAACGAGTGCGCCAATAATAGACGAGACGAAATTGACTACATCATTATTCAAGCCTTTTAAGCCTTTTATTTTGTCGGTCTTATTTTCACAATGAATATGGCGCTCGGTTTTTGTTCCACACCTTTGGCATTGAAACTCTTCTTGCAAGGTTGCTCCAAATAACGTATCGCTTAAACAACCGACAAAGCCTGCGAGCGTAACAAAGGCTATTGCTTGAAAAGATAAGTCAAAAACGAAAGCACCAACAACACCAATTAAACCCGCTCCTAGAATAGATGCTAATAAACCAAGCATACTAACTGCTCCAGAAGTGCCTGGTTGAACGAATTTCAATGTTTTTATATGAAGCGGTCTTCGCGCCGATAGAACGCCAAGTTCAGATGCCCAGGTATCAGAATTAGAAGTTGCAATCGCTCCTAGAAAAAGTAACAACCATGCTTCTCCAGGGGAAATAACCATCATTACTCCAGCAAAGGCGGCGATCCCACCGTTAGCAAGGACCTGATATTCATCTCTTGACGAACCTTTCTCTACAATTTCTTCTACGTTATCTTTCAACTCCGTTTTATACTTACTCCAAATCGTTGAAGATAGAAAAAAGAGACCGAGAAGCAAAAGCCCTTTCCATGCAAAACCAAGTGCAATGGCGCACCCTATTCCTGTAGCAGCAACTGCTCCTCTTTTCGAAAGGGCTTTAGCTTTGTAACCTAGAAAACCTGTCAAAGCACATATAAAAAAATAAATACTCATTTAACGTTAACAATCTGTTCATCCGTGATTATTGCCTCTACAGGCAAATCAAACGTTTCGGTTGGCACATTTTCGACAACTTGAAATTGGTAAGCAAGCGAAACGGTTGAGTTTGAATAGTTCTTCAAATAGCGATCATAGTAGCCACCACCAAAACCAATTCTAAACCCATTTCGATCAAAAATGAGGCCTGGTACAAGCAAAAGTTCTATTTCGTCAGGAGGACACATTTCTGTTTTTTCGGGACGTGGTTCTTCTAGACCAAAATATACTATTTCTAATTGATCCCATTCCGTTAAATAATAAAAAGTCATCTGTTTGGTTTTTGGATTACACTTCGGTACTGCTACTCTTTTCCCTTCACTCCATGCTCGTTCTATAATTTTTTTTGTATTTATTTCACCTTTCATTGCCACCGTTAAGCCGATCGTTTCTGCATTTGTGTACGGTTTATATGTATATAGACGATCAAGTATTTGTTGATCAAGCTTCCCTTTATCAGCAGCAGTTATTTCTTTTAATTTTATTTTCATATTTGTTCGCCACTCGTGTTTTGATTGCATCATCATTCCTCCTACTTTTCTTACTTACTAGTTTACGGGAAAATGAGCAAATAAAAAAGCAGTAGGATAACCTACTGCTTACTTTGTTTCGCGATGTAACGTCTGCTTTTTAAGTCTTGGGCTGTATTTTTTAAGTTCAAGACGATCAGGGTTAGTACGTTTGTTCTTCGTCGTGATGTAGTTACGATCGCCTGTTTCAGTGCAAGCCAATGTAATTTGTACGCGCATGAATATCCCTCCAAATCCTATCAAACTGTTCATTTAACAACATACTTTATTATGATAACAAACAAATCTCATTCAATCAAGTTGTTTTTGTTGTGGAAAGTGCTTCATACTTTTCAAGGTAATCTTTCACAACATCCACAAACGTAGCATGCGACCATGTTAAGGGCGCTACTGATAATGGTTTTCCTGTATACGGATGTACCTGCTCTGGTAGTATACCACTTGAAAGAGCCTGTTTATATACCCAATCTATGTGATGTTTCGCATCACGTAATTGTTTCAGGGTTTGGGCACGGGAAATTTTCCATTTAGCGATCCACAGAGTACAAATTACCCAAGGATTACCGGGTACTTCTTCAACATTTTGCGATTGTTGAAAATAATAATCGCTAACATAACGCGCTACGCCGCCAATGCTCGTTTTTACAGAAAGTCTTTTTTCAATCTCTTCCATCGTTCGAACCATACGAGGATCATTAGCAGGAAAAACCCCAAATGCAAATAATCCAAATAGGCTGCTTTCGATTGTATAATCTTTCGTTATTTCACCTGTTTCATTATTTCGATAAAGCCCCCTTAAGAAGCAGGAACGTGTTTCGTCATAGAGATGTTCCTCTATCCCCTTTTTAATCCGCTCTGCCCCTTTATAATAGCTCTCAGCACGATCATCTTCTCCGAACAACCTTGCAAACGAATGAGCAGCCATAAGACCACCATAGCAAGCGGACGCTGTAAAACTAAAAACACCAAACCTTTCTTCCCAAAGATCATAAGAAGGAAGTGGCAGGTCGAGGGTTTCATCCATAAATTGCAACAGAAATTTTGCACCAGGTCGAACTAAAAACTTATAAAGCGATTGAGCAAATTCAATATCACCTGTTGATTGGTAATGTTCCCAGAACGCCCAGAGAACAAGAGCCGTTTCATCCTCTTGTATCGGAAGCTGAGTTTTCTTTAAACGATCGACATAAGGATGCCAGCTCGACCCTACAGAGCCATCAGGATTGTATTTATGATGTAAATACCCTTCTTTTGAAAGAAGTTCTGCACAGCAGCGATAAAAGTTTGTAACCATTCCATGATACCCTGCTTTAGACATGGCAGAAGCAATTAGCGCACCATCTCTAGGCCACATATAGCTATAGTGATCGCGGTTATAATGCAAAATATCTGAGTCATTCGCTGCGATAATCGTACCATTTTGATTTGTTTGCGTTCGCACAATTAATAGACTTCTTTTATAAAGAGATAGGATATTAGGACCTAAATCAGTCTCCGGAAGCACGGATTTGTTTACCCATCGATTCCAATACATACGAATTTTTTCAACCGTTAATTGAGTACCAATCTCGCTCACATATTCATGAATGCTACTGACTTCTTCTTTAGTTCTACCTACTGTCATCCAGTAATAAGCTGTTTTTTGTTGATGCGGTTCCAACTTTGTCTCGAGTGAAAAAGTACTATCAACTGAACCTTGCGCAATTGGATTAACGTGTAAATGACCATCTTCAGCATCACGCCACGTGCCTTCAGCAGCCTGAAATCGCTTTACTCCTGTCGTGTACTGTTCAATTCCCTCTCCATCTAGCTCGCCATTGAACAGAAAATACCTGTAGCGTTTATAATGAATCACAGACTTTGTATCTGGACAAAAGTAAGCTGTGTCGCCTACTTCTGTTTCATAAATATTTAAATCTTGATGAAAAAATAGTCTTACATCGCGACTTTGATTTTCTAAATTAACAATCGTAATTTTACGAATCATTAGCATTTCACGTTGATGTACGCCTTCTTCAAAAACCAGTTTAATTCCAAGATGAGGATGTACCGCAGTACTATACGTCACGAGCGTATCCTGATCATAATTTGGCTGGATATCCCATTCCGATGAGTGGAGCCATGAAAACTTCCCATCTACCCAAACCCCGATTCGATTTGCATGACCCTGAACGTGATTCTGCTGACCTACATAAGGGTAATAAATATCTCGAATTTGTAGAAATTGATCCATATTGATAAGCAGTTGACCGTTTCCAATGACTAAATGTCTTGGCATTTTGCTCCCCCCTATCCATCTCCTACACTAGTCTATTGCAGAAGTGGACAGGTCATTACTTAACCTTTCTAAATAGATTAAAAAACCACACTCATTTTTAGAGTGTGGTTTTTTGATTAAGCATTTAAGTCGTAGCGCTTCCCCTTCACAACGTAGATCACGCTTTCTGAAATATTTGTGCAATGGTCTCCAATACGTTCTACATAGCGGCAGATAAAAGAAAGCTGTTGAATTTGGCTAACACTTTCAGGATGTTCTGTCATCAACTCAAGTAGTTCTTTTACCAGACGTCCGTACATGTTATCAATTTCATCATCAGCATCCGCCACAGCCATTGCCTGATTCACATCTTCATCATAAAAGGAAGCAAGTACTTCCTTTAACATATTATTCGCTTTTTGAGCTAATGCTGGAATTTCTTCAATCGGTTTAACAAAAGGTTTGTCCCCGATTCGAATAATTGACTTAGCAATATTAACAGCAAGATCGCCAACGCGCTCAACATCCGTTGTTATTTTCAATGCAGAAATAAGTCTTCTTAGATCAGTTGCAAGCGGCTGCTCTTTCGCAATTAACCAAATCGCTGTTTCATTAATTTCTTCCTCAAGGCGGTTAATTTTATAATCATTATCAATGATTTCAAGTGCTTTATCAACATCCTGATTCTTTAATGCAGTAATCGCATCGTCAACCGCCACCTGCGCTAAAGAGCCTAGCTCAAGAAGCTTAGTTTTTATTTCATCTAATTGTTCTTGGAAATTTTCTCTCACTACCATAAATGCTCACCCCCGAAATAATTAACCGAAACGGCCTGTAATATAGTCTTCTGTTCGCTTATCTGTAGGATTAGAGAATAACTGGTTCGTATCAGAAAACTCTACGACTTCACCGTTTAAGAAAAAGGCCGTTTTATCAGAGATACGAGCTGCTTGTTGCATGTTGTGCGTTACGATAATAATACTGAAATCTTTCTTTAATTCTTGAACAAGTTCTTCTACTTTAAGAGTAGAGATTGGGTCAAGCGCAGATGTTGGCTCATCCATCAAGATAACATCAGGCTCAATTGCTAGACAGCGAGCGATACAAAGGCGCTGTTGCTGACCACCAGATAAACCGTAAGCATTTTCGCTAAGACGATCTTTTACTTCTTCCCAAAGCGCTGCACCTTTTAAGCTTTTTTCGACAATTTCATCAAGTACTTTTTTGTTTTTAATGCCGTGAATTTTGGGACCATAAACGACATTTTCATAGATTGATTTTGGAAATGGATTCGGCTTTTGGAAAACCATTCCAACTTTTGTACGCAAATCTTCTACTTTGTATTTGTTCTCAAAAATGTTTTTCCCACGATAGTTAATATCACCAGACATTTTTACAATTGGCACCATTTCAACCATTCTATTAAGAGCTTTAATAAACGTGGATTTACCACAACCGGATGGCCCGATAATTGCTGTTACCTGTTTTTCTGGAATTTCGAATTTAATATCTTTTAGAGCCTGGTCTTTTCCGTACCATAAATTAAAATTTTGAATGCTATATACAGAATCTTTTTCTTTTGTCTGTTCTTCTGACCGCGGAGCTTTTACGACTTTCTTTTCATCCATAACTGTTTTCATTTTCAAAATCCCCTTTACTCATTGATGAGAGTTTTACGTAGCTACAGTCTTTTAGAAAACTTATTTCGAATTAAGACAGCAATTGAATTCATAATGAGCAACATCGCAAGAAGAACGATAATTCCAGCTGCTGCAACATCATGGAACTCTGTCTGAGGTCGACTTGTCCAGTTGAAAATTTGGATTGGCATAACGGTGAAGCCGGACAAGAAATTCTCAGGCAAGTAAGCTACAAACGTTAATGCACCAATCATAAGAAGTGGCGCTGTTTCACCGATTGCGCGTGATAGCGCAAGAATTCCTCCTGTTAAAATCCCAGGGATCGCAGCTGGTAATACAACCTTTTTGATTGTTTGCCATTTCGTAGCACCCATGGCATAAGAAGCCTCTCGAAGCTCTTTTGGAACCGAACGTACAGCTTCTTGAGCAGCAACAACGATTATTGGCAAAATTAATAAACTCATCGTTAAACCACCGGCTAGAACACTGCGCCCCATTTCCAACATCCGAACAAATACAGTAAGTCCAAGTAAACCAAAAACGATCGAGGGCACACCTGCTAAATTTGAAATATTTATTTGAATAAACGTTGTAAACTTATTTTTCTTTGCATATTCTTCAAGATAAATCGCGGTTCCAACTCCAATTGTAAGTGCCACCGGAGCTATTACTGCCATCATCCATAAAGTACCGAAAAACGCTGCTTTAATCCCTGCTTTTTCAGGGAAACGAGACGCGAAATTTTGAAAGAACTCAAGATTTAAGTAACCAATTCCTTGAGTGAATATCCGATATAACAAGATAACAAGCACTACGAGTGCTAGCATTGTTGCACCAAAGAAGATTCCTTTAAGAATCTTATTTTGTGCTAATCTGGTTTGCATTTTACTTTTTACTTTTGCCTGATCTACTAATTGCATTAGTATTCCTCCCTGAATCTACGAGAAATATATTGCGCGATAAGGTTCATGATAAGTGTGAAAAGGAAGAGCGTCATCCCAACAGCATAAATGCTGTAGTAAATTGTTGTTCCATAACCAGCATCCCCCAGACTTACCTGCACAATATAAGATGTCATTGTCTGTATAGACTCCGTTACATCTAGAGTAAGTTTTGGTGTTGCACCACCTGCGACTGTTACGATCATTGTTTCACCGATTGCTCTTGAAATCGCAAGTACAAAGGATGCAATAATCCCTGATAATGCAGCTGGTAGAACTACTTTCACAGCAACCTCAAATCGTGTAGCGCCAAGTCCGAGTGCACCTTCTCGAATTGCGTTCGGTACAGAACTCATCGCATCCTCGGAGAGAGATGCAACCATAGGAATAATCATAATCCCTACAACGATACCGGGGCTCAATGCGTTGAAAATAGGAAGACTCGGAATAATATTTTGTAGAACTGGTGTAACAAAAGTTAAAGCAAAGAAACCATATACAATCGTAGGAATACCTGCTAATACTTCCAGAATCGGCTTAATGATTCTTCTAACGCTATCACTTGCATATTCACTCAAATAAATGGCTGCTGCTAATCCTAACGGAATGGCAACGAGCATGGCGATCCCGGTAATCATTAATGTTCCAGAAATCAGTGGCCAAATTCCATAATCAGGGTTGTCTCCAAAAAACGGGTACCAATCTTTATTCGTAAAGAATTCAATAATTGAAACACGGTTGAAAAACGTAATTGTTTCTACAATCAATGTAAAAACAATACCAAGCGTTGTTAATACAGAGATAATTGCACATAAAAGCAATAAGCCCGGTACAAGTTTCTCCATAAACTTCGCTCGTGATTGATTTTTCTCTTTTTTGTCTTTAATCATCTGACGAACAGAGCTTTGCATTTATTACTCCCCCTCACAAAGAGCAAAACAGGATAAAGTGAGGAGCCGTAACTCCTCACCAATCTGTTTCATTTTATTCTTACTTACCAGCGATTTCTTCTAGTTTGTTCATATCTTCTGTATACTTTTCTTCTGGAAGAGCTACATATCCAACTGCTTCTGCCATTTCACCAGCGTTTTCTAGTGCATATTTAGTGAAATCGTAAACTGCCGGGTTATCTTTTACAGCTGAATGCTTCACATACGTGAATAGTGGACGAGAAAGTGGTTCATAAGATCCGTCTTGAATAGTTTCTGCATTCGGCTCTACCGCTTCACCATCACCATTAACAATTGGAACAATGTTAAGGCTATCTTTGTTTTCTAGGTAGTAAGCATAACCGAAGAATGCCATACCGTTTTTAGAACCAGTTACACCATTTACAAGTACATTATCATCTTCAGAAAGTGTTGCTTCTTTCACCATTTGCTCATCTTCTAGTACTACTTCATTAAAGTAGTCATACGTTCCAGAATCTGTACCAGGGCTAAATAATTCGATTTTTTCTTCAGGCCATTCAGGGTTGACGTCGCTCCACATTGTTGCTTCACCTAACCAGATTTTCTTTAGGTCGTCAATTGTAAGCTGATCTACCCAATCATTCTCAGAGTTAACAACGATAGAAAGACCGTCTTTTGCAATTTCAAATTCTGTGAAGTCAATACCAGCTTCTTCAAGTGCAGCTGTTTCTTCTTCCTTGATTGGACGAGAAGCGTTACTCATGTCTGTTTCACCAGCAGAGAATTTCTCAAATCCACCACCAGAACCTGAAACACCTACACTAACTTTTACATCAGGTTGTACAGAAGCGTATTCTTCAGCAACTGCTTCCATAATTGGGAATACTGTAGAAGATCCGTCCATTAGAACTTCGCCAGATACTTCATCACCTGAAGCTTCTCCGCCGCTGTTTGTGTTACCAGAGTTATTTCCGCAAGCTGCTGCGAAAATCATTACCATCGACATAACTACCATAAGCATAATGCCTTTGAACTTCATGTTATTTCCCCCTAAATGGATGTTTGTACTTGTGACTAACCAGGTTGTTTGTGTACTGGCCTCTCAATCACAATTCTTAGAATACAGCCCAGATATTAATGTCGTATAAACCAATTGTAAAGAGATTGTAAATGCTTGTCGGAAAACGTTTTAATTTCTCTTTTTTTGGGGAAATGATAGATTTTTCCCTTCTATTAGCTTTAAATTACATTTCATCCAGGATGATTCTGTTGTTAATTTGTCCTTATAATATAAAAAAAAACCGCTTTTTCAGCGGTTTTTTTATTCTTGCTTATTCAGTTTCTTTTTCTTCATACCCAATTGGTTTCTTAGCTTCATCTTTCAGTTCAAAATAGGCATCAAGAATTCGACCACCTATTTTTTTGTTCACGGAACCAGAAGAAGAATCATTCACTTCTGGCACAACAACCGAAATCGCAACTTCTGGATTGTCATAAGGGGCATAGCCAACTAGAGTTAAATTATACCCATCTCCAATCTGAGCTGTCCCAGTCTTTCCAGCTGCTTGATAGTCATCACTTTGGAAGTAAGGATAGTGTGTGCCTGCAGTACCATTTTCAGTATTCATAACCATCCACATTCCCTTTTGGACATGAGCCACTTCTTCTTCACTCATTTTAATTTTGTTTAACACTTCCGGAGTATTTTGGAACAGAATCGTATCAGACAAACCATCTTTTTCAGAAGGTTCATGAACTTCTTTTAATAGATGGGGTTCAATACGATAACCTCCATTTGCAATTGTAGAAGTATATTGAGCCATTTGCATTGGTGTATACGTATCGTACTGTCCAATCGCAAAATCTAGAATTTTACCGAATTCACTTATCCCACCATTTAACCCTGAACTTTCGCCAGGCAAGTCAATTCCTGTTTTCACTCCTAAACCAAACTGAGAGAATGATTCTTTTAGCTCATTATAAGCTGCCGGGTCATAACCACTACTTTCATAAGGAGCGTAGTCATAATCAGCCATGCTCATCGCAATTTTCCACATATATACGTTTGAGGATCTTTGTAAAGCAACAAGATCTGAAATAGGTCCCATTGCATTAGCCGTATAAGATGACTTTTTACCTTCATCCTTAAAGTATAAGACTTCGTCTACAAGAGTTGTATTTGGATTAATTACTCCATACTGATAACCTGTTAAAACCGTTGCTCCTTTAACTGTTGATCCCATCGCATAAGAGTCTCCAATCACACCAAAAGTGCGATCTTTGAACTCGCCATTATTATATTCTTTCCCTGCAAACGACAAGATTTCCCCAGTATTTGGATCCATCATCACAACATAGCCTCTCGTTGCTCCATATTGCCTTGCATCGTTAAGCTCTTCATCAAGAATTTTCTCAACTTCTTTTTGAAGATCAATGTCTAATGAGAGTACCAAATCATTTCCTCTTTGTCCTTCAATCACTTTTGGCTCGCCTATTGGCTCACCTGATTTATCTGTGACGTAAGTTTGCTTTTCTTTTTGACCTTTAAGGTACTCTTCGTATTCTTTTTCAAGATAGCTAATGCCAACTTTGTCATTTCGCTCATAATCTCTTAATCCATAATAACTCAATTCATCTTTAGGAATAGGTCCGACTCTCCCAAAAATGGTTTGAAGGGTGTTTCCATAAGGATATTCTCTTGTGGCGTCTGCTTGTATCTCTATGCCTGGTAAAGAACCAAGATTTTCACTCACTTTAGCAATTTCATCTTCATTTAAACCGATTTTAATTGTCTGAGACGACAAAGCATAACCAGTGTCCATTGCTCTTTTTATAGCAGCAACTTCAAGCTCTTGTGGATTGTTTTTAATTTCTTCTAGATCTTTATCACTAATGCGTTCAATTTGTAGCTGATAAGCTTCACTAGACTCCATCTCTTCCCATTCTTTTTCGGTTAACTTCGCCTTCGCTTTTTCTGGATTCGTAACAATCCAATAATCTTTTAAATCTCGATCTATAACATCTTCAGTATCCATCTCAATATATTCAGCTAATTTTTGAGCTAGTTCAAGCCTTTCAGCTTGTTTTGTATTCTGTGTTCGAATATATGTAAGAGCAAACTGCGGATTATTATCTACAAGAACTCGTCCGTAACGGTCATACATTTTCCCACGAGGTGCAGTTGACTCTGCAGTCACGTTTTCAGTTTGTTCAGAAACACGCTCGTATTCTTCTCCATTTACAATCTGAATAACACCCAGTCGAAGAATTAAGGTAGAAAACAAAAGGAAAACCGATAAAAATAATATATTTAGTCTAAAAGGTACATGATTTTTCTTTTTCTTAGCTTTCACAATAAACTCCCTTCCCCTTAAACAAATATAGACACCTGTTTCAGACAGGTGTCTCTGATCTCTCTTCTCCTTACTATACTTAGTGATAATAAAAAAGTAAAGGGACTAATGAGCTATTGTAATGGGTCAGGAGACGGTTCTGTCACGGTTGCTGAAGTCGTTTGAAGTTTTCTTACGAATAGGTAAATAAACGTATGTCCCGCTCCAACAATTAATAACAAAATTGGAATACTTTTTTCATCGTTAAACAGCGACACTGTTAGTAGGAATAAAAGGATTGATACAATTCGACCCAGGTTTAAGTAAACCTCTCGAACAACAATATACTCAATACGCATTTCTGCAGCATTCCATGCTTTACCAATGACATCATAAGTTAGTGAAATGTACGGAACAAGAAGTAATGGATATGCAAGCGAGATACAAACACCGTACATTAACAATCGCGCAAATGTTAGGTCTGTTACAAGTAAGAATACCGATGCATAAAGAATCAGCCCCCCATATAAGATTGCTTTTTTTCGAAACCTTGGTTTTATTAGACGGGTCGCCAAGTAATACGCTAAAAAGGACACTGCCGAGTTTACAAGTCCGAATGTACCGATAGCAAGTTCACTTTCCGTCGTTATAAAAACAAGAACGACGATAATAAAAATAAAAGTACCTTCTCTTATCCCTTGAAAAAAATGCGCGTGCAATATATTGAGCCAATCGGCATTCGCTTTTCTTTCTTGGAAAATTCGGGTAAATGAAAAGTTGCCTTTCGCAGATCGCCTTTCAAGAAAGAAACTTAAGATGACGGCTGCAAAAAACAAGGATAGTGAAACTCCAAAAATCACCTTATACCCCGTAAATGCTTCGAGACTGGAAATAATCACACCCGCAAAAATCGGACCAATCATACCTGCAAAAGAAGTTAGTAAGCCGAGAAAACCATTAAAAAAATCCCTCGTTTCTGGCTCAGTAATTTCAAATGTTAACACATTAAACGCTAGCCAATAAAAGCCAAACCCAATTCCAAGTAAGGATCCAAGTAAGACTAATAAATGACTCGCATTTTGACCTAAAGAAAGAACCGTTATATAAAAGAGGGCTAGAAAAATGACGCCTATTCGTAAGACGATCACTCTATCCATTTTCTTCGCCCACCTGCCTGCAAGAATAAAGGTAAGTGGCTGGCTAATAACAGCGGAAAGGTTATATATACCGATATCAGCAAACTCTCCGGATTGCTTCCACAAATACACATTCACAAACGTATTTGAAAGTGCAATGCTCAGGGCATATAAACCACCGATTGTTAGCAATAACAACAGATCTTTTGTTACTTCTATCTCACCAATCATATGTTTTATCACTTTCATTAGAAACTCCCCTTTTTTCATCCACCCTTATTTTGACTTAATTCTTCCTCGTTATGCGGAAGAATCAAAAAGGATAAACTATGTTTGAAAGGGGACTATGTATGTATTACTTTTTATATCGAACAGATTATCTGACTAAACAGCTACGTAACCAACTAATTCAAAGCATTGAAACTGTAGTAAATGAGGATAAATGTTCTTTTTTCATTTCTAAGATGACGCACTATTTCCTTATTAGTTATCGAAATAAAGAAGTGTCAATCACCTTATCTGATCAACAACTACTTGTAGGTTCACCTACCGACTTCGAAAATGGTTGTGATTTCACCGATTATTTAATAAATCATATCCTTTATCAATTAGGACCTATTTATACACTGATTGAATGAGAAATGAAAAGCCCCCAGCAAAGTGCCGAGGGCTAAGATAACCTATTTTATTTAGCTGCTTCGTAACGCTTAGCAACTTCATCCCAATTAACGACATTCCAAAATGCGCTAATGTAATCAGGACGTTTGTTTTGATACTTCAGGTAATAAGCATGCTCCCAAACATCTAATCCAAGGATTGGTGTAACACCTTCCATAACTGGAGTATCCTGGTTAGGGGTGCTTGTTACTTCAAGCTCTCCGCCTTTTACTACAAGCCAAGCCCAGCCTGAGCCAAAGCGACCAGCAGCAGCGTTAGCGAAATCTTCTTTAAAGCTTTCAAAGCTACCAAATTTCTTTTTAAGTGCTTCGCTTAAATCACCTGACGGCTCTCCGCCACCGTTAGGGCTAAGAAGTTGCCAGAAAAGTGAGTGGTTAGCGTGTCCGCCACCATTGTTACGAACAGCAGTGCGAATGCCTTCAGGAAGCGCATCTAGATTGCCAAGAAGTTCTTCAAGGCTTTTTGATGCGTGTTCTTCATGACCTTCGAGTGCACCATTTAGTTTTGTTACGTATGCGTTATGGTGCTTGTCATGGTGGATCTTCATTGTTTCTTCATCGATGTGTGGTTCTAGTGCATTATAGTCGTAAGGTAGTTCTGGTAGTTCAAATTTAGCCATTGTGAATCTCCTCCTCAAATATAATATGTAACTTGCTGTTAGGGCAACGTAAATTGCCACTTAAACATGATGACGTCACAAGTTTACATTAGCAGAATTGTCATGCGTTTTCAAATAATAAACATTTGAATGTCCGCAACACAGGTAAAGTTTCCCCTCATTATATGGAATTAAACATTTTAAATAAAAAAATCACTAATTAACAGTGGGAACTAGTACACTTAAAACATAAAAAAACTCGTCATTAAATGACGAGTGGGATCTTTATTGAGTGGTGGCTCCGGACGGAATCGAACCGCCGACACGAGGATTTTCAGTCCTCTGCTCTACCGACTGAGCTACAGAGCCAAATATGTATATCGTGTATTGTACATTTACTTTTAATAGTAATAACACCTTGTTATGAGTTTAGGTTGCCCCTAGGGGACTCCGATTAAATTTTAGCTTCGAGGTTTAATCGACGTAGTCAGAATTTAAAATTGGTTGCACCAAAGGCACTACCATTAAATTCTTTCGAAGAAGTAAATTCGACGTAGTCAGAATTTAAAATTGGTTGCGGGGGCAGGATTTGAACCTGCGACCTTTGGGTTATGAGCCCAACGAGCTACCGAACTGCTCCACCCCGCGACGATATAAATGTAATAATGCTTAACCTGCTTCAATATGCTGTGCACTGTTTCTTCCTCTACAAGATTAAGCTTCGATGTGTATCCGTCGAAACAACTCGATGTTGGTTCTTGGAAGTAACGCTCGTTGCTCCACCCCGCGACAATTTGAATGTAAGATACTGTGTAACCCATTATAGAAAAATGGAGGAGGAAGAGGGATTCGAACCCCCGCGGGCGACTAAGCCCCTGTCGGTTTTCAAGACCGATCCCTTCAGCCAGACTTGGGTATTCCTCCGATATGCATATGGTGGACCCTGCAGGACTCGAACCTGCGACCGGACGGTTATGAGCCGTCAGCTCTAACCAGCTGAGCTAAGGGTCCTTATGTAAATAGTGGGGCGGCTGATGGGAATTGAACCCACGAATGCCGGAATCACAATCCGGTGCGTTAACCACTTCGCCACAACCGCCATGACTAGTTATACTTTAAATGATATGGTAGCGGCGGAGGGGATCGAACCCCCGACCTCACGGGTATGAACCGTACGCTCTAGCCAGCTGAGCTACACCGCCATATGGCTCCACAGGTAGGATTCGAACCTACGACCGATCGGTTAACAGCCGATAGCTCTACCACTGAGCTACTGTGGAATATCTCTTAACGACAAGAACTAATATACCATATGATCAATTAAAGCGTCAATGCTTTTTGTGAATTAAATTTCATCACTTTGCAAATCAATCATGAAAATACTATATCACTCTTTCATTTCACCATCAAGATCTACAAAACGTAGACCAAAAATACGGTAATCATGATGGCCTGAAGAACCCCTTTCATAACTGCCCCCCCAAGGAAACCAAGTAAAGATCCTACACCAACTTGCACAGACTCTTTAAATGGTTTTCGATGAATCGCTAACTCTGCTACCACCGCTCCAATAAATGGACCAAGAATAATTCCCGCAAATGGAATAATAAACGGGCCGACTAACAAACCGATCGTACTCCCCCAAATCGCCGCTTTAGAGCCTCCATACTTTTTAACACCAAACAAATTACTCGCATAATCTGCTGCAAATAATAAAAGCGTGAGCATTACCTGAATGATCCAGAAAGATAATGTCATTGAACCAAAATCATAAAATATACCGTACAAAATAAAACCAGTATAAATAAATAAGACCGCTGGAATAATTGGGTAAATCAATCCAACAAATGCGATAATAAATGAGGCAACGATTAAAGACCAAAATAAAATATCCATACCTTCTCTCTCCCCTCTAACTGTAATCTATTTTATAGTAAATAGTATTTTCCTTCTATATAATATATAAAATCCCTGTGAAAATAAAAAGAAGCAGAGGCAATCCTCTGCTTCTATCGTTTACTCTTCTCCAATAACGGCTTCTGCGATATTTACCGCATGATCACCAATACGCTCAAGGTTACTGATGATATCAACAAAAACGATTCCAGCACTTCCAGTACATTCACCTTCATTTAGGCGAAGGATATGCTGTTTACGAAGTGTTCGTTCCATTTTATCAATTTTATCTTCCAGTTTCACAACTTCCTGTGCCTTCGCTATATCCCACTTATCAAGTGAATCAAAGGCTTCATGAAGTGCAGAAAGGGTTAGATTGAACATTTCATCAAGGTCTTGCATAGCAACGTCAGTCATTTTTACTTTATTGCTGATTTGATAATCAACCAATTCAACAATATTTTCCATATGATCGCCAATACGCTCGATATCACGAACAGAGTCCATTAACATACCGTGACGTGTTGACTCATCACCTGACAGAGAAGTTGCGGATAGCTGAATAAGGTAGTCTGTAATCTTAGTATCTAAATTGTTAATGGCTTCTTCATATTGAGCGGTTTTTTCTGCGCTCTTCTGACCTTTAGATATTAAGTAGTTGGATGCTTCCTTAACACCTTTATAAGCAAATTCACTCATTCGAATTACTTCTTCTTTAGCCTGTCCTAAAGCGACAGAAGGAGAACGTTCGATGAATACTGGATCAAGATGCTTCGGTTTATATTCTATCGTTGCATCATCACCAGGAATAATTTTTGTTACAAGATAAGCAAGTCCAGCAATGAACGGGAATTGGATCACAGTATTCGTAATGTTAAAGATCCCGTGTCCAAATGCAATTGTCATTTCTGGTGTCAAATTTAACGAATCTCTAAGATACTCAATAAATGGTGTATAGGCGAACAAGAAAATTAAGAATATCGCCGTACCAATTAAATTAAAAATAACGTGAGTCAGCGCCGTGCGTCTAGCTGCAACAGAGGCACCGATCGAAGCAAGAACTGCTGTAATTGTTGTTCCAATGTTATCTCCAAACAGAACTGGTAATGCAGCTTGAATATCCATCGCATTCTGTGAATAAAGTCCTTGTAATACACCAATTGTAGCACTAGAACTTTGCACAATAACTGTAAATACCGTACCAATTACAACGCCTAATAACGGGTTTGAACTCATGCTCACTGTGAGTTCTTGGAAAGCCTCAAGACTTCTAAGTGGCTTCATTCCTGCACTCATTAATTCAAGTCCAAAGAATAACGCACCAAAACCAAAAACAATTTGCCCTGCGTAATTAATTTTCTTGTTTTTAAAGAAGAAAATTAATAGAGAACCAATAGCAATGATTGGTAGAGCGTAATCTTTAATAGGAAAACCAATAATAAATGCTGTAACAGTTGTTCCAATGTTAGCTCCCATTACAACACCAATCGCTTGCTTGAGAGTCATAAATCCTGCATTAACAAGACCGACTGTTAAAACCGTTGTCCCTGAACTACTTTGGATGAGAATCGTAACAATGATCCCGGCTAGCACACCCATAAATGGGTTCGTCGTAAAGCGATCAAGAATGTCTCTTAATCGATCACCTGCAGATCGTTGAAGGCCATCTCCCATATACTTTAGTCCAAACAGGAAAATACCAAGACCTCCCACAAACTGAAAGATCATCTCCTGAACGTTGAGTTCCATCATTTCAACCCCTTGCACTCATGTTTTATTTTTTTCGACAATACTCAACAAAGTCCCTTGTCTATTATCTACATCGCTCCCCTCTTTGTAAAGAGTTAATATAGAATTGTAATGATATTATGATGAAATCAATTTTGTTTCAAGAAAGTTTCAGCTAGTTTATTGTTCCCATCTACTTATATAAGATAAACTGGTTTAGTGGGATTACCCTCACATACCAGAAAGGAGATTTTCAATTTGAACGTTTTTAAACAACTGTATTATAGCTTATTTTCTCCAAAAATGATGGCGCGATTCCGTTTTCAAAAACTAGGGAAGCCGATATTGTATGTGTTTCTCCTAATGCTACTTTCTTCTGTACCTATAGGGATTATTACCGCGGTTTCGTTTACCAATGCTTACGAAGACCTTAAAACACATATGGGAGATTTACCTGAATTTACTTTAGAAGATGGCACACTAAAAAGTGACCAATCTGAACCACTTATAAAAAAAGAAGATGGAAACACGTTTATTTTTGATGCTACAGATGAAATAAAGCCCGACGATGTTGATTCCTATGAATCGGCTATTGCGTTCCTAAAAGATCGAATTATCGTAATGGATAGTGGGACAAGACAAGAGTTTAATTATAGTAATTTCAGTTCAATGACTTTTACAAAACAAGATGTAAGTGAACTCACGCAAAATTTAGATAACTTGCTCCCGATCTTTATCCCACTCTTAATCTTTGTCGTCTATTTATTCCAGACTGGCCTCAAATTTATCGGAATTACCGTTCTAGCGACAATCGGTTTATTATTAAAGTCACTCGCGGGTAGAAAAGCATCTTATAAACAACTCTGGGTCCTATCGGTTTATTCCGCTACGATTCCAACCCTTTTCTTTACTATTATGGCTTTAGTAAAAACAACCGTCCCATTTGGATTTCTTCTCTATTGGTTTGTAGCCATCATGCTACTCTACTTAACCATTAAGGAAATTCCTCTTCCGAAAAAACGTGTAACGAACGAAAGACCTAATTCACCTGAGTAAAAATTTTGATTATTTTATCAAATCACTTGATTTTCGCTTTAAAGTAATGTAGATTATGTAAAAAGCGACACATTAAAATTCCATATACTTTCAATTCTTATCAAGAGAAGCAGAGGGACTGGCCCGAAGAAGCTTCAGCAACCACCGGATATTTTCTGGAAAGGTGCTAACTCCAGCAAGTTGAATTCAACTTGGAAGATAAGAAGAAGAGCAACCAAAGTCTTCTTCTTATAGAGGGCTTTTTTTTATTGCCCTTACTTAATGAAAAGGAGATTGATTATGACAAATAACCATTACAATACGCTACTTGTTCAACTAGGTAATAAATCAGATCCACAAACAGGCGCTGTAAATCCTCCTGTTTATTTTTCCACCTCCTATAGGCATGAAGGAATTGGGCAATCAACAGGGTTTGATTATTCAAGAACAAAAAACCCTACTCGCTCGATTCTAGAGTCTGCAGTAAATGAACTCGAACATGGTGACCAGGGCTTCGCATTTAGTTCCGGCATGGCCGCCATCCAATCAATTATATCTTTATTTAAAACCGGAGATCATATACTCGTTTCAGATGACCTATATGGTGGCACATATCGATTATTTGCTCACGCAGAAAAGCATTTCAACATATCATTCACCTATTTTGACAGCCAAAATATTGATAGCATCGCACCATTAATAACTCTGTCTACTAGGGCAATCTTTATCGAAAACCCTTCAAATCCCCTAATGAAGTTAACCGATGTTGAAGAGATTGTGACGATTGCCAAGACATACAATTTATTGTCAATCGTAGACAATACGTTATTCACTCCTCTTCTACAAAACCCTCTTTTACTAGGGGCTGATATTGTTATTCATAGCGCAACGAAATACCTTGGGGGTCACAATGATGTGCTTGCAGGACTTGTCATTGCCAAAGGTGAAAAGCTCTGTGCTGAGATTGAACAATATCAAAACGGTGCTGGAGCGGTTCTTTCTCCGTTCGACTCCTGGCTTCTCATTCGAGGAATGAAGACATTACCTCTTCGACTAAAGCAACATGAGGAGAATGCTCGAGCCATCGCAACATACTTAAGAAATCACGACGCAATAACTGACGTCTTCTATCCTGAAAAAGGCGGTATGCTGTCGTTTCGATTACAGTCTGAAGCATGGGTTGATCCATTTCTAAGGAATTTGAAACTGATTACCTTTGCGGAAAGTCTTGGAGGCGTTGAGAGCTTTATTACTTATCCAGCCACACAAACACACGCCGATATCCCAGAAAAGATCAGACTCGAGAAAGGTGTTTGTAATCGACTTCTCAGATTTTCAGTAGGAATTGAACAAATCAACGATTTAGTGAAAGATCTAGATCAAACGCTAGCAATTTTCAAAGAGGATGGTGTGCGACATGACGACTAATTCATATACATTTCAAACAAAACTTCTTCACAACGAACATAAATTTGATAAAAGCACAGGAGCCGTCAGTGTTCCAATTCAACAAGCATCTACCTTTCATCAATTGGATTTTGATCAGCCCGGAAAATATGATTACAGTCGCTCTGGTAACCCTACCCGTGAAGCTCTAGAAGAAACGATTGCAGACCTTGAAGGTGGCGTTAGAGGGTTTGCATTTGCTTCTGGTATGGCCGCTATCGCTACTTCTTTTATGCTCCTTTCACAAAATGACCATGTTTTGATTTCAGAAGATGTTTATGGCGGGACGTATCGGATGATCCACGATGTTCTCTGCAGATTTGGAATTAGTCATACTTTTGTCGATATGACTGATTTAAATAAAGTTGCGAACGGGATTCAATCCAATACAAAAGTGATCTACATCGAGACACCTTCTAATCCGTTACTTAAAGTGACTGATATTCAAGCCGTCGTTAAATTAGCGAAAGCGAATCATTGTTTAACGTTCGTTGATAACACCTTCATGACACCTGCCCTCCAAAGACCACTGGACTTCGGCGCGGATATCGTTCTTCATAGTGCCACAAAATTTATTGCAGGACATAGCGATGTTGTTGCAGGTCTTGCCGCAGTTAAAAATGAAAAGCTGGGCGAAAACCTTGCTTTTTTGCAAAACTCTTTCGGATCCATTTTAAGTGCTCATGATTCCTGGTTAGTTCTTCGCGGATTAAAAACATTACATTGTCGGCTCGATCAATCTTCAAGATCGGCTTTCCGGCTTGCTCATGCACTCCTTAAAGAGCCGCTTGTAGAAGAAGTTTATTATCCTGGGTTCTCTTTCCATCAGGGACATTCGACTCACCTTTACCAAGCAGCGGGTCCTGGGGCTGTTCTTTCTTTTCGACTACCTGATGAAAACGCGGTTCGATTGTTTACAAAGAACGTGCAACTTCCAGTTTACGCTGTTAGTCTTGGTGCGGTTGAATCGATTCTCTCTTATCCAGCGAGAATGTCTCATGCATCTATGTCAGCTGCCGAACGAAACAAACGCGGGATTACAGATGGCTTGTTACGCTTATCTGTGGGGCTTGAAAATGCTGATGATTTGCTTCAAGACTTTAAACAAGGTTTTGCTGCCATTACTAAACTTTACGCTCCTACAGCCGGAGGTGCTAAAGGATGAGCTTACTTGAAGATCTCGAGCACAAAATTTTGATTGGTGACGGTGCGATGGGGACCCTTCTTTATTCATACGGCATCGACCAATGTTTTGAAGCGCTGAATCTTTCACATCCGGATCAAGTATTAAATGTTCACCAAGCTTATATTCATGCCGGCTCAGATGTGATTCAAACCAATACGTACGGCGCGAACTATAGCAAGCTATCACGATATGGACTTGAAGATCTAGTAAAAGAGATCAATAAGGAAGGCGTTAAACTCGCTCGAAAGGCTGCGACAGACTCTACTTACGTTCTTGGGACAATAGGAGGAATACGAGGAATAAATACACGATCGACTCCCCTTGATGAAATTAAGCGTAGCTTTAGAGAACAGCTATATTGCCTTCTATTAGAAGGAGTCGATGGTCTTTTATTGGAAACGTATTACGATCTAGAAGAGATCATAACCGTACTTAAAATAGCTCGAAAGGAAACGGATTTGCCTTTAATTGCACAAGTTTCCATGCATGAGCCAGGCATTTTGCAAGATGGCACTTCTCTTGCTGCTGCCTTAGAACAGATTGAGAATGCCGGAGCGGATGTAATAGGCGTTAACTGCAGACTCGGCCCTTATCATATGATTCAATCATTAGAACAAGTGCCTCTCTCAGGTCGTTTTCTTTCTGCCTATCCTAACGCTAGTTTACCTGATTATGAAGAGGGACGTCTTGTTTATCCTACCGCGCCAGACTATTTCAAACAAAGCGCAGAAGCCCTACGTCAACAAGGCGTTAGACTTATTGGTGGTTGCTGCGGCACAACCCCTGAGCATATAGCTGCTGCAGCTAATGCACTAAAGGGTTTAAAACCTATTACAACGAAAGAAGTAACCGTTAACGAAAAAGAGGCTGGGATCATCGATTTTGAGGAAGAAAGGCTCCCTCACTTACATGAAATAGCAAGAAAACAGCGATCTGTTATCGTTGAGCTCGACCCTCCAAAGAAATTATCGATTGATAAATATCTTGAGGGAACAAAAGCGCTACAAGAAGTTGGCGTTGATGCGATTACGCTGGCTGATAACTCTCTTGCCTCACCGCGAATTTGCAATACCGCCATGGCTTCTACGATTAAAGCTCAGCATAATGTTCGACCACTTGTTCATGTTGCCTGTCGTGATCGGAATTTAATTGGCTTACAATCCCATTTAATGGGGCTTCATACACTTGGAATTAATCAAGTTCTTGCCGTAACAGGCGACCCTACTAAAATCGGCGATTTCCCTGGCGCTACTTCGGTTTACGACGTCTCATCATTTGACCTAATTCGTTTAATGAAACAATTTAATCAAGGACGTTCTTATTCTGGTAAATCACTTGGAATTAAAACTTCATTTTCAATAGCAGCCGCCTTTAATCCGAATGTACGCCATCTAGATCGCGCTGTCGAACGACTTGAAAAAAAACAGAAGTGTGGAGCGGATTATTTTATCAGTCAGCCCATTTACAGTGAAGAACAGTTACTAGAAGTCTATGAAGCGACGAAACATTTAACTTGTCCCATTTACATTGGGATCATGCCACTTACAAGCTACCGAAATGCTGAATTTCTCCATAATGAAGTACCGGGAATTAAACTATCCGATTCCATACGCAATCATATGTTACACGCTAAAGATTCAACGCAATCAATTGAAGCAGGGCTTGCAATTGCGAAGTCGCTAATTGATGCTGCTTTTGATTTGTTTAATGGAATTTATTTAATCACGCCCTTCTTGCGTTATGAATTAACCGTAGAATTAACGCGATACATTAACGAGAAAACTCGCCTTGAAGAAGAAAGGAAGAACCGAAATGGCCTACACCTCATTTGAAGATCTACTTACGAAAAGAATCCTTGTTCTTGATGGAGCTATGGGAACAATGATTCAACAAGCTAATCTGACAGCTACTGATTTTGGTGGTGAAGAATATGAAGGCTGTAATGAATACTTATCCTTAACTAGGCCAGAGCTTATCTCCTCTATCCATGAAGAGTACTTAGCTAGCGGAGCAGATATTATTGAGACGAACACCTTTGGAGCAACAGATCTTGTCTTAGATGAATATGATCTCGGTCATCTTGCAGAAAAGCTAAACTACACCTCTGCAAGGCTTGCAAAGGAGGCTGCTGCTAAATTAACTACGCAGAATAAACCACGTTTTGTTGCAGGCGCCATGGGACCAACTACCAAAACATTATCCGTCACGGGCGGAACGACTTTTGAATCACTTTCTAACTCATATGCCATTCAGGCTAGAGGCTTACTTAACGGAGGCGTGGATCTTCTATTAATTGAAACCAGTCAGGACATGCTTAACGTAAAAGCTGCTTATATTGGTATTTCGAAAGTATTTCAGGAATTGGGGAGGACCATTCCTTTAATGATCTCGGGGACTATTGAACCGATGGGCACAACACTCGCTGGTCAAAGTATTGAGGCATTTTATTTATCGCTTGAACATATGAATCCAGCAGTCGTTGGACTAAATTGTGCAACAGGACCAGAGTTTATGAGAGATCACCTCCGCTCCCTTTCTGATCTTGCCACAACTTCAGTAAGCTGCTATCCCAATGCGGGTCTTCCTGACGAAGAAGGAAATTATCACGAAACGCCTGAAAGCTTAGCAGCTAAAATTCAAGGATTTGTAGAAAAAGGTTGGCTTAACGTTGTCGGTGGCTGTTGCGGAACAACTCCTGCTCATATAAAAGCCATTTCAGAAGCTATAAAAGGACTACACCCGAGAAAAGCTCCTGTGAGTCATCCTCACGCTGTTTCTGGAATTGAACCATTTATATACGATGATAGCACTAGACCTGTACTCGTTGGAGAACGAACAAATGTCATTGGATCGCGTAAGTTCAAACGTCTTATAGCAGAGGAGAAATTTGAAGAAGCGTCTGAAATTGCGCGTTCACAAGTAAAAAAAGGTGCACAGGTGATCGATATTTGCCTGGCAAATCCAGATAGTGACGAACTTAGAGATATTGAGAATTTCATGAAATATGTTGTAAATAAGGTTAAAACCCCTCTTATCATCGATTCTACTGATGATGCAGTTATCGAAAAAGCTCTCTCTTATTCACAAGGGAAAGCGATCATTAATTCCATTAATCTTGAAGATGGTGAAGAACGCTTTGAAGCTGTCGTTCCTCTTATTCATAAGTACGGCGCTGCCATTGTCGTTGGCACAATTGACGAAACCGGCATGGCGATTACAGCAGAACGCAAGCTCGAAATCGCGAAACGCTCTCATGACTTACTTGTTACAAAATACGGCCTTAACGCATCTGATATTATTTTTGACCCTCTCGTTTTCCCAATCGGCACAGGTGATGAACAATACATTGGCTCAGCTTCCGAAACCATCGAGGGGATTAGACTCATTAAATCGCAATTGCCAGAATGTCAGACAATCCTCGGGATAAGTAACGTCTCTTTTGGTCTTCCTCCAGTAGGGAGAGAAGTACTAAACGCTGCCTACTTGTACCACTGTACAAAAGCCGGATTAGATTATGCGATCGTGAACACTGAAAAACTGGAAAGATACGCTTCTATTTCTGATAAAGAAGTCCAGCTTGCCAACGACCTCCTTTTTCAAACAAATGATCAGACATTAGCAGATTTCACTGCATTCTATCGAGGTAAAAAGAAAGAAAGTAAAGTGCAAACTTCCACACTCACACTGCAAGAACGTCTAGCTTTATATGTCGTCGAAGGCACCAAAGAAGGACTTCTACCAGATTTAGAAAAAGCCTTAATTGAATATCATTCGCCGCTTCAAATCATTAATGGTCCTCTAATGAAAGGAATGGCAGAGGTTGGAAAGTTATTTAATGATAATCAATTAATTGTTGCAGAGGTACTCCAAAGCGCAGAAGTCATGAAGGCCTCTGTCGCTTTCCTTGAACCTCATATGGAAAAAGAAGATTCTTCTAGTTCTAAAGGAAAAGTACTTTTAGCGACTGTAAAAGGTGATGTGCACGACATTGGCAAGAACCTTGTTGAAATTATTTTAAGTAATAATGGGTTTGAAGTTGTTGATCTTGGCATTAAGGTTACTCCAACAGACCTCATTAAACAGGTTCAAGACCACCAGCCAGACTTTGTCGGTCTTTCTGGACTACTTGTTAAATCTGCTCAGCAAATGGTATTGACTGCTCAAGATATGAAGCAAGCTAAAATCTCGATACCCATTATGGTAGGTGGTGCCGCCTTATCGCGAAAATTTACTGACAATAAAATTTCATCTGAATATGACGGACCTGTTTTCTATGCAAAAGACGCTATGGAAGGATTAGCCCTTTCAAATCAGTTAAGTAACGAAGAAGAAAAAAGAAAACTTGTAGAAGAACATGCGATTAAAAAAGCTTCTTCTGAGTTGCAAACAAAACCGATTTCAAACGGCGGAACAGCGGTTGCCATTAAACCAGTTTCTACTGTATCGACTGATGTACGAGTTTATCAACCTTACGATCTAGAGTCTCATATTTTAAGAAACTACTCTGTTGCACACATCGAACCATACATCAACATGCAAATGCTAATCGGTCATCATCTCGGCCTTAAAGGAAAAGTATCAAGACTACTTGCAGAAAAAAACGAGAAAGCCGTTCATTTAAAAGAAGTGGTGGATCAGCTTTTAACACGAGCCAAAAATGAAAGTTGGATACAACCTTCAGCAAAATATCAGTTCTTCCCAGCACAATCTGATGGAAATGATGTCATCATTTACTCTCCTAATGATCATCAAACGATCATTGAACGATTTTCATTTCCCCGTCAACAAAAAGAACCTTTCTTGTGTCTTGCCGATTACCTTCGTTCAGTATCTAGCGGCGAGATGGACTATGTTGGATTTTTTGCGGTTACAGCAGGAAGAGGTATTCGAGAACGTTCAGTAGAGTTAAAAAATCAAGGGAATTATCTCGAAAGTCATGCTTTACAAGCCCTTGCGCTTGAAACAGCTGAAGGTCTTGCCGAACACGTCCATCAGTTGATGCGTGATAAATGGGGATTCCCAGATCCAACGGATTTTACAATGCAAAATCGCTTTTCAGCTAAATACCAGGGACAGCGCTTTTCTTTTGGCTACCCCGCTTGCCCTGAGCTAGACGACCAGAAAAAACTTTTTAAACTTATCCAACCTGAAGATATTGGGGTAGAGCTCACAGATGGATGTATGATGGAACCAGAAGCTTCTGTTACTGCGATGGTTTTTGCGCACCCTGAAGGAAGATACTTTAACGTTTTATAAGAAGTAAAAAGAGGAGCCTGGGCTCCTCTTTTTACTTCTTATTACATCATCAATACCATCATGACAAACCTATTATGTAAAAGTCTAGACTAATCAATTTCAGGTGCTTCGTTTAATGCATGATTCATAGCTTTTTCCAACACTTTCCTCTTTTCGCTTTCGCTTATGTTTTCGCTCTTTATTGCCAACCGTTTTTCATATAAATACTCCAAACGTTGGCTATATGACTCATCATACTTAGAAGAGAGATCATCTCGGATTTTTCTTGCGAGCAGTGGACTTGCTCCACCTGTAAAAACAGAAATAATTAGTCTTCCTCGCTTTAACGTAGCAGGTAAAGACACGTTCCCTCGATCAGCCTGATGAGAAGCATTGACTAGTTGATTATCTCCCGCTTGATTAATGACAAATTCATTCACTTCAAACGAGTTTGTCGCTACAATAATCAAAAATGCGTCTTGTAAATCACTACCTCTAACTTCTCGTTCAACGAAAGTGATAGTGTCAAAATCCACAAGATTTTTAATCTCTTCATTAATTTCAGGACTAACCACTGTAAGAAAAGCACCGCACCCAAGTAAACCTTTAAGCTTTCTCAGTGCGATACGACCTCCCCCAACTATAACGATTCTTTTTTCTGTCAAGTTTAGAGAAACAGGATATTCGCTCATCCGCTTCCTCCCTCAAATGCTTCTACAACCCTTTCTTTCAATACATCTATCAATAATTTATGGTAGCCAAGATAGTGACAAAGATAAAAATCTGGACCACTTTTTTCTAGCCTACTTATTTTTTGTTCCATTTCTTTCATTAGTATCCCTGTGAATAAAAGGTATGGAATGACAAAAACCTGACTATTGTTGTCTGATTGAGCCTGTTTAATCCCCTCATCAAAGGTTGGGTTCGCTGCTGCAAGATAGCACACAGACACTTTTTGAAACGGTATCTTCTCAAGTATTCGATTTGCGATTTGATCTAAATCGCTTAGTGTATCAGGATCACTACTTCCCCTCCCCACAAGAAGCGCACTAGCATCCTTTCGAGGGGAGACATTCGTTTCCATTACTCTTTCTTCAATGACAGAGATCAACTTATCATGGATACCTAGTGGACGCCCTATGTGAAAAGTTACCCACGGGAATTGTTTAGAGACACGCTCTACTTCATTCGGAATATCTTTCTTCACATGAGTAGCAGCAAGTAACAAAACCGGTATGACTACAATTTCGAGCGCACCCTTTTCGACGCATGCGGAGATTCCCCCGAAAATATCAGGCTCTGAAAGCTCAAGAAAACAGGTCTCTTGAATTGGGTACGAAAGTTCTTCTTTACATCTATTAACGAATTCTAAAGCTTGATTCCTTCCCTCTTTTACGCGGCTACCGTGACAAATATAGAGAACAGCTTTCACTATCATTCACCTCCTATAATGCACTTACGATAGTCTTCGTGGTTTGTTTATCCAGCGACATTTTTTCAAACCAGTTTAACTTCGCCCTTAAGTTCACAACTTCCCCTACTATAATCATACTTGGATTTTGAATTTCTGCATTTCTCACATCGTCTGTAATTGTTTCAAGAGTGCCTGTAACTGTTTGTTGAGTATGAGTTGTACCCCAATGGACGAGGGCAACCGGGGTCTCCTTCTTCTTACCATACTTACGAAGCATTGAGCATATATACGGTAAATTTTTCACTCCCATATAAATGGCAAGGGTATCGATTCCCTTTGCGAGGCTCTCCCAGCGTAATTCTTCCTCTTCACCATCTTTACGATGTCCTGTTACAAACGCAAATGTTGAACTTAAATCGCGATGTGTCACCGGTATGCCAGCATAGGCAGGTGCAGCAATCCCGGAAGTAATACCAGGTACAATTTCAAACGGAATCCCATGGTTCGAAAGAGCTTCAGCTTCTTCACCTCCTCGCCCGTATACAAAAGGATCTCCTCCTTTTAATCTTGTCACGACCTTTCCTTTTAGCGCATGCTTCACGAGAAAACGATTAATGGTTTCCTGTTTTAGGGTATGATAGTCTGGTAGCTTTCCACAATAGATAAGCTCAACGCCTTCCTTGGCGTACTCTAATAATTCTTTGTTAATTAGTCGATCATAAAGGATGACATCTGCTTGCTCAATGCATTTCACACCTTTTACTGTAATTAAATCAATGTCACCTGGCCCTGCTCCAACTAGGAAAACTTTCCCCATTTCACTTCCTCCTCGATACGATTTATGTCAATAGACCCTATTTTTTGATACTCATGTTGTGATTAACTGATGATCTACTAGATAAGAAAGAACGATTTCTGCGCACCTCTCTCTTGTTTCATTGTACGTATCAATAATCAATTCAGGATTAACAGGCTCTTCATAAGGAGAGGACACCCCTGTAAAGTGAGGGATTTCTCCACTACGAGCTTTTTTATATAACCCTTTAGGATCTCGAAGCTCACACTCATTTAAAGGACACTTTACATACACTTCAATAAACTCATCCTTCAAAAGGAGTTCTCGCACAACTTGTCGATCACTTTGGTAAGGAGAAATAAACGCAGTAATTGCAAATTGACCGCTATCAACAAGGAGCTTTGATACCTCTCCAATACGCCTTATGTTCTCCTTACGATCTTCTTCTTTGAAACCAAGGTCTTTGTTTAATCCCTGTCTGATATTATCTCCGTCAAGTACATAGCTTTGAACATTTAATTCATGGAGCTTTCGTGATACGTCATTCGCTAAAGTAGATTTTCCCGACCCTGACAATCCCGTAAAGAAGAGAACAGCACTTTTGTGCTGGTTTCTCTTCTGTCTCATTTCCTTCGTTACTACTGTATCGTGCCATGTTAAATTATTGTTTACTGTCATGACAAATCTCCTCCTTATGCTTTAACTGCATTTTTGCTCATTCCTTTAATAAGTATCTCAACTACCTCAGGACGACTGAACGTTGCAGGCGGTTGCTCACCATTTCGTAAAAGCGCCCTTACTTTCGTACCTGATAAAATGACGTGATGCTCCTTACCATGAGGACACGTCTTCGCTGAAGCCATGCTATCGCACTTCTTGCAATAGAAACTATGTTCAAAGAAGAGCGGAATGATCCCTAATTCTTCGCTTGTAAATCGACTGAAGATTTTCTGTGCGTCATACGTACCATAATAATCACCTACACCAGCATGGTCTCTTCCAACAATAAAATGTGTGCACCCGAAATTTTTACGTACAATTGCATGGAAAATTGCCTCTCTAGGTCCTGCATAGCGCATTGCAGCAGGAAAAACTCCGAGATGAACACGATCAGCAGGATAATAATTCTCAAGTAATACCTCGTAGCTCTCCATGCGAATTTCTGCTGGAATGTCATCTGATTTCGTTTCACCTACAAGTGGATTTAAGAAAAGCCCATCCACTGTTTCAAGAGCTGTTTTTTGAATATACTCATGGGCTCGATGAACTGGGTTTCTCGTCTGAAATCCAACCACTGTCTGCCAACCTTGATCTTCAAAATAAGCTCTCGTTTCAGCTGGATCAAAATGATAACGATTGAACTGACCTTTTTCGCTTCTTTTAATAAGCGAAATAGGTCCACCAATGTATACATTAGGTCGATCATAGACTTTTTTGACACCCGGATGATCTTTATCCTCTGTTAAATAAACATGTTTTGCTTCTATAACCTTATCTGGTTGATAGATCGATTCAACGGTCACAGTACCATATACGGTTCCTTCGCTTATAAGCTTCACTTCATCGCCAAGAGAGATTTTTTTAGCGACGTCATCCGTTACTGGTAACGTAATAGGAATACTCCATGGCAAACCGTTTTTTAATTTAAGATTATGAACAACTGATGTGTAATCACTTTCATTAAGAAAACCGGTTAATGGACTATATGCTCCAGTTCCAATCAATTCCAGATCGCTTAAAGCGGTTTTATCTAATTCTATTTCTTTTTGAATTCCTTCTATCTTTTTATCTGGGTTAAAACGATCGATTAATTTTCCACCATGTGCATGAATTGTTGTCATGATAATTCCTCCAAAATAAAATGTATTATAAACTTTCTTTTTCTTGTAAGGTTCTTTTTTGTGTACGAATTGATCGAATCAAACTTCCTGATCCTACCGTTGCAAGAATAACGCTTCCGATTGCTATTAACGTGTAAAGGTCACTTTCTAGAAAAAGCTTAATCATACTGTAAGAAATAACTAGTGAAAAAACTGGTGAAACGGCCCATACCTTTAACATCTTCGTGATGACATCTTTTTGCCAGAGTTGAAAACCATCTTTTGCAGTACCAATTCCAATGATTGAAGAAGTTGTAATTTGTGTAAGTGGGACTGGAATCCCAAACATTGAAGCACCGATTACTAGCCCAGCGCTCGTTCCCGATATCGCACACCCTTCACCTAGCGAAAAACGTGTAATGCGGTATCCATTCGTTTCAAGTACGCGGCTTCCAAAGACAAGCGCACCTAAAGCAACAAATGCTCCCCCTAACCAGGCACCGTGAGAAAGGGAAAGAACTCCCGCTCCGACTAAAGGGCCTACTGCATTGGCCACATTATTCATTCCTGCAGAGAATGCTTCAAGAAACCCAGCTGCAATTAAAACGATAGTAAGCGTTTTTTGCCATTTTGTTGTAAGGTGAAAACGCTTTTTGAGAGCCTTCAACCCTTTCCCTACTATTAAGGCTGTCACAAAAGCAATTACTGGAATAATAATCCACAAAAGCATAATGACCATAACATTTGAAAAAAACAATGCACGGTATGCAATGCCTACCCCTACAACTGATCCAACAGTAACTTCACTCGTTGATAAAGGGATCCCCATAATATTTGCTAGAAAAAGTGCCGTTGTCGCTGAAATGAATATAATTAGAATCACTTTTAAACTAAGCACTGAGGTGGGAATAATTCCACTGCCCATCGTCTTAATGACGTTCCCTCCACCAAAAATGGCCCCGGCTACTATTCCGAAAGCACATAAAGCTAGTGCTGTGCGTCTTTTTTTTATGGCACCAGCTCCATAGGCCACCCCCATTGATGCAGCTGCGCCACTTGCTCCAATATTCATGGCAAAGAACAGCGCAACTGTAATCACTACAATCGTCATCGGCTTGATGCGGAATCAAGATGCAACCCGCACTCTGTTTTCTCCTGACTTGCCCATCTCCCCGCTCTAGAATCGCTTCCACTCAAAACTCTTTCTGTGCATACGGCACAGCCGATACTGGGATAGCCTTGATCATGAAGGGGATTATATGGTAGATCCTTCTCGTAGACGTAGCGCCAAATTTCTTTCCACGTCCAATGAATGAGTGGACAAACTTTTATGGACTGAAATTTTTTATCTCGATTTAAATAATTCGTTTTTTGTCTTAGAGGCGACTGTTCTCTTCTTAAGCCCGATATCCAGGCACTTACGCCATCTAATTCTTCATGTAAAGGAACAATTTTTCGTAAATTACAGCATTGCCCTGGATCCTTCTCCCAAAGTGCCTCCCCTTTACTTAATGCTTGCTCTTCTACAGACTCTTCTGGTTGCTTCATCTTTATCTTAAGCTTTGGATATCTTGCTTTTACTTTCTCAATCAATTGATACGTTTCTTTAAAGTGAAGTCCGGTGTCTAAAAAAACAATTTCAGCTTCCTCATTTACATGAGAAATCAAATCAATGAGAACAATACCTTCCACACCGAAACTACATGCATATACGATGTCTTCTTTATAAGTTTGATAGGCCCAATTAAGAACTTCCAATGCTCCTTTTGTATCTGAATCCTGATTGAATTCCGGCTCCTCGCCTGACCAGTTCTCATATAACCATTCCATTACAAAACCTCCTATGGCAATCAAATTATCCTAAAAAAAGAGGCAGTCCTAACCACCGTGGTTAGAACCGCCTCTAGTGTCTCTAGTCAGCGCTAAAATTAAAGTCGTTCTTTTTCTTTTCTTTCAAGTTGAATCACCTTTCCATCTTGAATGACAAGTGTAATCGATCCATACTTCAACGTGCTTAGCATTCGTTCAATACGCGCTGCAACGTCTGAAAAGTTCTGCTCCTTGCTTCCCATCTTGCAACCTCCCTTGCTCATCATAATCTATAGGAGAGGCTAAACAACTAAAAAAGCCTTCCCAAATTGGAAAGACAGATTAGGTTACCTTAATTCACCTTATCTTCCAAAATGGACTCCATTTTGCTGGAAGTAGCACCTTGCCTCGAAGGCAGGTTGCTGGACGTCATCGGGCCAGTCCCTCGGTCTCTCTTGATAAGTTATTTTCTAAATCTTAACTATTATCTAACAATCTGTCAACCCTAGTTTAGAGATCGGGATAAACGGATTAGTAAAGAATATGAAAAAAACCCCGAATCTATGACTCGAGGCTCAGTTTTATATCGGATGACGTTTACTTTCTACCTTCTTTTCTTCCACTACAATGCGCGTTCCATCAACCGAGGTTACTACAACTACCGTATCCTTATCGATCCAGCTTCCTGCTGAAATCGCGCTATACTTTTTATCGTTCATTTCAATTGTACCACTCGGGCGAAACGGAGTAAGGGCGATAGCTGTTTCTCCAACTAATTTTTTATACTCCACATTCATTGAGTTGTACCCCATTTCACTACTAAGACGATCTTTTAGCGTCATCTTCGTCCACATGGACCTGGCAGGAAATACTCTTAAAAACAGAAAGGACGCCGCAGTTCCAATTAAAAATCCACTTGAAACAAGCAGTCCATATAGAAAAGTTGGGGAAGGTATAGCAACTGCCGTTACCATCATTGCTAATCCAATCAGGCCAAACGTTCCGTCATTCAATAATTTTCCGTCTAGAATAACTAATCCTAGACCAACTGCAAACACAAGACCCATCCAAACCATAGATGATAATGATGTTAAATGGTAACTGAAATAGAATGTAAGGATTAGGATTCCAATCAATCCAAAAATCCCTTTTACTCGAACAAGCAACTCTCCGAATAAGAAAAGCACGCTAAGTAAGACAACAAGAAAACCAACTGCAGGCAAAGATAGGATTTCCATCCTCGCTCCCTCCTTTTCTTTCCACTCTTAATACGTATAACGAGAGAAGAAAGTTTCAGTCCATTGTCACTTTACGATTGAAATACCCCTTTTATTCCATCAATAAGCGCAATAAAGAAATCAATTATTTTCTTAATAAAAGATTGTGTTTCATCTTTGTTTAAAAATTCATCAAGATTTTCTCTCGCATTCTCGAGCTGACTCTTCATTTGATCCCAGTCGATATCGAGATTCTTCATTCGATTAAACAGTGCCACAAGTCCATCTAGTTCTTCTTGAGTTAGTTCAATTCCTGAATCGCTAGCCGTTTGTTTAATCATCGTTCTCATGTCTTCTTCTGTCTCAGGGGGATTTGTAGCAATTTCATCTTTAATTTTCGTCATTAACTCTGTTGCTTTATCAGCACCAATACTATCACTTAATTGAGCAGTCGTTACTAATTCCTCATTTGCAACCTGTTTCTGTTCCTCAGGAATGACTTCATCTGAACTTAACTCATACGCTTTAATCAAACCAGTTAAAGCTGCCGTACCGGATACTTCCGTTGGTGCTGTTACGTAGATATCAGCGTCTTTTACTCCCGCTGTTATTAAAGCATTGGCATACATCTCATCTGTAACCCAGTTGATATTTTTTGTTTCCACACTTAACCCAGCATCTTTCTCACCAATTGTAATCGAGGAGGAAGACAAGGCACGCGTTCCAATTAAGGCTTTACTAATATAGTTGCCAAGGTATTTATGCTCTTCTTCATTTGATACTGTCACGGTCATGACATCGTCTGGTGCTTTCATTTCTTCTAATAGCGTTTGCTTTTGCTCTTCTGATAAATCTTCACCAAGTGTCACAATGACATCACCAACGCTAGCATCAGCGAACGTTACAATTGGCACAATGAACATGATCAACAACATTGACAGAAAAAATGGCATTACTTTTTTAAACATGTTTTGATCTCCTTTTTTAACGTAAGGCTTGCTCGATGAGTAGATGTTAAGACTTCTCATCTCCTTGTATTCTACTCGACAGTTGCTCGAAAGAAAAGATAATTCATTAAGAAACCTGTCATATCATGGAAGGACAAGCATACCTTTATATAAAAGAAATAAACACGATAGGAAGGTGAGAGCGATGAAAAAGTTGCTAATGGGAATCCTTTTACTCCTAATTCTTCACACCACTTACTATGATTTAACAACTGGGACACTCCCCTCACCCAGAGTGGAGTCTGAAGCAGCAGAAGTACTCGCTCCACCCAAAGACGATGCTCCCTATGTGGTTTACAAAATTAGCGCTGGTGATACCGTTCTTTCTTTAGTGGAAAAGGCAAATGGATCGGTGCCTGTAGCAATTGAAACGATTGTTCACGATTTTGAAACATTAAACAAAATTCATCCTACAGGGATACAAATAGGAAAAGAATATAAGATACCAACTTATCCCAACACATCTGCTCAGTGATTATTTCTTGTCAATAGCTCTGTAAAGTTGCTACAATGGGATAGTATTACAGATGAGTCTTATTCCCTACTAGGGAAGCATATAAAAGCGATCTAAATCATGAGGTAAGCAATCCTACATGTAAAAGGAGCGATTTTCGCATGAATGAAATTACCCACCGTAGTAAAACAAGACCTGTTAAAGTAGGTCCTTTAACGATAGGCGGTAACGATGAAGTTATTATTCAAAGTATGACAACCACTAAAACGCACGATGTGGAAGCAACAGTAGCTGAAATTAATCGTCTTGAAGAAGCTGGTTGTCAGATCGTACGTGTTGCTTGTCCAGATGATCGAGCTGCAGATGCGATTCCAGAAATTAAAAAAAGAATCAATATTCCTCTTGTCGTTGACATCCATTTCAATTACAAGCTTGCCCTTAAAGCAATTGAAGGTGGAGCTGACAAGATTCGAATTAACCCAGGTAACATTGGGCGTCGTGAAAAAGTGGAGGCAGTTGTAAAGGCAGCTAAAGAAAAAGGTATTCCAATTCGTATTGGGGTAAACGCTGGTTCACTAGAGCGTAAAATCCTTGAGAAATATGGATACCCAACGGCTGAAGGTATGCTTGAAAGTGCCCTTCACCACATTAAAATTCTTGAAGACCTTGATTTCTACGATATCATTGTCTCAATGAAAGCATCTGATGTACAACTTGCTACAGAAGCTTATGAGCTCGCAGCTCGCTCGTTTGATTATCCATTACACCTTGGGATCACAGAATCTGGAACGCTATTTGCTGGTACAGTAAAAAGTGCCGCTGGTTTAGGTGTTATTCTTTCTAAAGGTATTGGAAATACGGCACGTATCTCTCTAAGTGCTGATCCTGTTGAAGAAGTTAAAGTAGCTAGAGAACTTCTTAAATCATTTGGTCTCGCTGCGAACGCTGCAACATTAATTTCTTGTCCAACATGTGGACGGATTGAAATTGATTTAATTTCGATTGCAAATGAAGTTGAAGAATATATTTCAACGATCAAAGCACCAATTAAAGTAGCTGTGCTTGGCTGCGCCGTAAACGGCCCTGGGGAAGCACGTGAAGCTGATATTGGTATTGCAGGCGCTAGAGGTGAAGGTCTTCTCTTCCGTCACGGAGAAATCATACGCAAGGTTCCTGAAGAAACAATGGTAGAAGAATTGAAAAAAGAAGTAGATAAAATAGCAGAAGAACACTACAAAAAAATGGCAGAAGAAAAAGAGAAAGCGGAAGCTAACTCTTAAGAAACTGTTCCTGTAAACACAAAAAGCCAGGCACGAAAGAGTGCCTGGCTTTTCTATTTCTGTTACTTAACTAAAAGAACGGTGCGAAGAATAAGCTGATGATCATTGAAGCGGCACCGACACCTATCGCCCATGATCCAAGCGTTGTCAGTCCCTTTCTCCTAGCAACAAATCCTACGACAATTCCCGCTGCTCCAAGAATCACGGGAAGAATAAACAAAGAAATAACGGACAGAGCAAGAGCTGCTACACCAATACCTACTCCCGTTTTTTCTTGTTCCTGTCTTTTAGCTTCAAAGTGTTCATGATGCTCTTCAGAAGTTGGACGTTCATTTTCAGGTGACTGTAAATAAGGGCGGTCCATTACACCGGGAGCTACTTCCGCTGCTGCTTCTTCATAGTAATCCTCTTCAGCGCGTACCTCTCGCTCCTCGATTAGGTCCAGATCCTCATCTTGTCTGTCTTCTGTCATATACATCCCTCACTTTGCCTTGTTGTGGAGCATGCTTAGTATTCGTAAGGAAACCAAAGATTATGTTTCATTCTTCAGTAAGATCCTTCCAACTCAAGGCCATTGCTTCTGTGTTATGATAATACGTGAGATCACAAAAAGGGGTTTTATCATGACTATCAAAAGACTCGGACTTGATATTGATGGAACAGTCACAAGTCCTAAAACATTCCTTCCATACTTAAACTCATCATTTAATAAGAAATTGTCACTTGATGATCTAACAGAGTATAATCTTGCGAATATCCTCGGCATTCATAAAGATGAATTCTTCAAGTGGTTAAAAGCAAATGAGAAAAACATTTATGCTAACGCAATAATCGCTGATGATGCTCATCCAATATTAAAATCTTGGGAAGGAAAGTACGACCTTTTCTACATCAGTGCCAGAGGGAATCACCTTCTAGACACAACAAAAAATTGGTTTGCTGCAAATTCTGTTCCGTTCCATCACATTGAGCTTATTGGAAAACATGATAAAATTGACGCGATAAAAAAACATGGTGTTGACGTATTTTTTGAAGACAAACATGATAATGCTTGTGCCATTGCAGAGGAGTGTCAAATTCCTGTTATTCTTTTTAATACACCTTATAATCAAGGAACCGTTCCTTCTAATGTTTCCCGATTAGAGTCGTGGCATGAAGCAAGTCAATGGATTCAACTACACAACAAAAGCGGCAGAGCCTGAGCTCTACCGCTTTTAATTTGCTTGACATTCGTCACAGCGTCCATACACCTCAAATTTATGACCAGTTACTTCAAACCCTGTATCCCCCACTGGAATAGCTTCCATAGGACAAGAATCAATATGACGTGTTTTTCCGCAGTCCAGGCAAATGAGGTGATGATGATGACTTTGTGTTGCACAGCTAAGTCGATAGCGCTTTTCACCATTCCATTCCGTCTCTTCTAAAATAGCCAGGTCGGTAAATAGCGTCAAATTTCGGTAAATCGTATCTACGCTCATCCCAGGATAACTTCTCTGCATATGGTTCAGTACATCTCTCGCGGAGAGATACCTCTTCTCTTTAGCAAATAACGTCACAAGATCTTCGCGCTTCTCCGTATATTTATAGCCTTGTTCTTTTAAAATACGCAATGCTGTAGAGACATTCATACTTCCACCTCATCATGTTAAGATTTCCATTGTTTAATTCGTTTTACCAAAAGTACGAACAGTAAAATAAAAGCTGATAAAAGAACGATCGTTCCCCCTGGCGCGATATCAAGATAATAGGCCAGTACAAGTCCTCCAAGTACAGCCATCTCACCGAAAATGATTGAATAGGCAATCGTCTGCTTAAATCCACGTGCAATTCGAATGCTGGCGGCCACAGGAAGCGTCATTAGTGCAGAAACCAATAAGACCCCTACAATTTGCATTGAAACAGCAATTACAAATGCCACGAGTAAAATAAAAATGAAATGGATCCATTTTGCCCTTACTCCTGATACAATTGCTTGTTCTTCATCGAATGAAAGGAAAAACAGTTCTTTATATAATAGCGTTACGACAATAACGACAATCACACTAATGATTGCAACTGCCATTAAGTCACTTCGACTAATAGCAATAACACTTCCGAATAAATAATTAAACAAATCCGAATTAAATCCATCTGCTAAAGATAAAAAGACAACCCCTAGACCAATGCCACCAGACAGCGTAATCGGAATAGCAAGCTCTTCAAAATGTTTATATACTTTACGAAGCTGTTCGATAAATAACGAGCCCGCTGCTGAAAAACCCATTCCCATATAAACAGGATTAACACCTTGCCAAAATGTAGAATACTTGCCCAAAAGCAGGCTAGCAGCAATTCCAGCAAGTGTTATATGTGATAAGGCATCTGCAATTAATGCCTGTCTTCTAACAACGATAAATACCCCAAGAAGCGGTGCAATAACTCCAATTAAGATACCTGCCATAAAGGCATTCTGTAAAAACTCAAATTTCCATAAAGCTTGAATCATTTTCTAAAAGCCTCCATGATCATGATCGTGACTTAATACATGAACATGATGACCATAAAAACCTGATAATTCACGTTCATTAAACTGCTCAAATTCATTCGTTTCTCCATGAAAATGAAGCGTTTTGTTTAGACAAGCAACGTGCGTCACTTTGTCTGTAATCGTTCCGATATCGTGTGTAACTAGCAATAAGGTAATCCCATTATCCTTATTCAACTTACCGAGAAGCTCATAAAAATCACTTGTAGAATTCGCATCTACTCCTACTGTCGGTTCATCAAGAATCAGAATTTCCGGTTGACTGACCAATGCTCTTGCAATAAAAACCCGTTGTTGCTGGCCGCCTGAAAGTTCCCCAATATTACTGGATGCAAAATCACTCATTCCAACTAATTGCAGAGCATCCATGACTGCCTTACGATCATTTGTTTTCATAAATTTGAATAAACCCAGTTTGCTTGTCAGTCCCATTGAAACAACTTCAAAAACAGAAGCAGGAAAACCAGAATTAAAACTATTGGCTTTTTGTGAAACATAACCAATTTTACTCCAATCATGAAATTTACTCATTTTTTTACCAAAAATATGAACAGAACCTTTTTGAGCTTTTAATAAACCGAAGATAATTTTAATTAAAGTTGATTTTCCAGATCCATTCGGTCCCACCAATCCAACAAAGGCCCCTTGAGGGATCGAGAAAGTAATATCCTCTAGTACATTGCCATCTCCATAATGGAAAGAAATGTCCTTAAGATCGATTAAATTATTAGAAGTACTCATTTTATTACCTACCATCTATAAGAATCATTACGATTTACATTATGTAGTATACATGACATCAGGAGTGTTTGTAAATTTAAATACCGATGTCACTCCCCTTTTTCATCTTCATGTATAATGAAAACAAAATTCATTTTTAGAAAGGAATTTCACCTTGTCTCGAAAATCTTATTATGCTGTCATTGATATGGGATCAAATACGATTCGGCTTGTTATCTATAAATTAAATTCATTCGGTGAATTACAGGAAGAACAAAATCTCAAAGTTACAGCTCGTTTGCGCTCTTATCTTGAAGAAGACTTAACAATTAATCCAGAAGGTTTGAATGTCATCCTCACGACTTTACAGCACTTCCAAACAGTCACAAGATCTTATGATTTAAAAACAGTTAACTTAATTGCAACTGCAGCTGTTCGACAAGCGAAAAACCGAAGTGCGATTATGCGAGTAATAGAGAATGAAACAGATTTCAAAGTTAACATTCTAAGTGAAAAAGCAGAAGCTTACTACGGTTATCTTTCTGTCATTCAGTCCACTAACCTTCAAGATGGCTATACAATTGATATAGGTGGCGGTAGTACGGAAATCACTTATTTGGAAAATCGTCAAATGAAGCATTACCACAGTTTTCCTTTTGGAGCTCTTACGCTACAGAAAGAATTTATTCATAGTGAAAAACCTACAACGAAAGAAATAGAAAAGCTCCGTAATTTTTTAACCGAGCAATTTAAAACCATTCCATGGATAAATAAGCGCGGCTTGAGAGTTGCTGGTATTGGTGGGAGCGCAAGAAACCTTTCTCTTATGCATCAAAAAAAGTATCATTATCCTCTTTCAGGAATTCATCATTACGAATTTCCTACTGAACAAATAGAAGGTATGATTGCTCAATTAAATACCTTATCTTTAAGTCAACGAAAAAAAGTAGAAGGCCTATCAAAAGAACGGGCGGATATCATCATTCCAGCTGTACAAGCGATTGAGACATTCACTTCATTTGTACAGGCCCCTTCCTTTCTAATGTGCCGAAAAGGGTTACGTGAAGGGTTTATGTACGAAACCCTCATTACAAACAAGGTAACGGATCGATTTCCAAATATCATCGAGCGTAACGTGGAATCGTTAGTTTCGAAATACAATATTAACATGTCCAAAGTTGATGTGAATAAGAGGATTGCATTTCTTCTCTCAAGCGAATTGCAAAGGGCAGGATTGCCTTTGAATTCAGATTATGAAAACCTTCTGGCTCAAGCTGCAAAACTAAATTACCTTGGCGATCACATCGAGAGCGAATCAGTAAGTCAACATACCTTTTATATTTTATCTAATACTGCCTTAAATGGTCTGAATCATAAGGATCGCATTATTCTCGCGCTTTTAGCATCTTTTAAAAATAGATCAACCTATCAGGAATTCTCTGCCCCCTACACATCTTGGTTTAACGGTGATGAGTTAGATCAAATTGAAATACTAGGAGCGGTACTAAAACTTTCCTATTTTTTAAACACAACAAATCGTGATGTTGTACACGAAATCTCCCTCACTGATGTGAATTCTGATCGATTTACATTGAAAATATACTGTACGAAAAGTTTTCTTTTTGAGAAAGAAAAATGCGAAAAGCATATTAAGCATCTCGAAAGAGCACTCTCAATGGATATTTCTTTACAATTCCTTCTTAAGTCATGATTTTTTACAATTTCATTACAATTCGACATGAAGAATCCAATTAATTTCTGGTAAAATGGACTTAAGCAACTCATAAAGGAAGGTAATTGAATGAAGGAATTAGACAGCAATCCTAAAAAATTGAATATAGCTTCTTCTGATTATTACAACAACCGTGAACTTAGCTGGCTTGGCTTCAATGAAAGAGTACTAGAAGAAGCAGTGGATGAACGTAATCCACTATTGGAACGGTTGAAATTCCTTTCGATTTTCAGTTCAAATTTGGATGAGTTTTTCATGGTTCGAGTGGCGGGTCTAAAGGACCAGATCGCCGCAGGATTTGAAAAGCCTGAAAACAAAGCAGGTTTAACACCCAAAGAGCAGTTGGCTGAAATTTTTCAAATAAATCATGGTCTCGTTGACCATCAATATGAAACATTCACCCATTCTCTTCTTCCCTCCCTGCAAAACGAGAACATTCATATGCTTAAATGTGAGACGTTAACGGATGCTGAACGATCTTTCGTTAATGATCATTTTGAAAATCAAATTTATCCTAGTTTAACTCCTATGGCGATTGATGCGTATCGCCCATTCCCAGTCATTCCAAATAAAGCGTTAAATATCGCTATTATTTTACAAAAAGAAGATGATGAAACTTCCGAAAATCACCTAGCTATCGTGCGAATTCCACCCGCACTTGATCGTTTTATTGAGGTTCCTTCACTCGATTCAAGACGATGTTTTGTTCTTTTAGAAGATGTTATAAGCCAAAATTGTTACAAGCTTTTTGAAGGTTATCGCGTTATATCTACATCTCAATTTCGTATTACTCGTAACGCTGATTTATCAATTCATGAAGAAGGTGCGCGAGATCTTCTTGAAGTTATTGAAGAAGAATTAAAGAAACGAAAGTGGGGCGCTGCGGTTCGTCTTGAAATTCGAAAGGATTGGAATGACAAAGCCTCAACTCGTTTTCTAATTGAAAAACTCGAGCTTCATGAGAAGGATGTCTATATTGTAGACGGTCCGATTGACCTTACATTTTTATTTGGGTTTTACAAAACATTAAGCGATACCCATGATCATTTACTATTTGAAACCCTTGTTCCCAAAATTCCACGAGCACTTCAAAACGAGCGTTCCATATTTTCAACTTTACTAAATAGGGATATTTTTTTGCATCATCCTTTTGAATCATTTGATCCTATTGTTGATTTCATTCAACAAGCATCCGTTGATCCTAAAGTACTTGCGATAAAACAAACACTTTATAGAGTGAGTGAAGATTCTCCGATCATTAACGCTCTAGCAAAAGCCTCAGAAAACGGCAAGCTTGTCACCGTACTAGTTGAATTAAAGGCACGATTTGATGAAGAAAACAATATTCAGTGGGCTAAGAAACTAGAGAAATCTGGTGTTAACGTCATCTACGGTATGACATCTTTAAAAACACATAGTAAAATCACGCTTGTAGTACGCAAAGATCGTAATGTCATTCAGCGTTTTGTTCACCTTGGGACAGGCAACTATAATGATGCGACTGCAAAAATTTACACCGATATGGGACTACTAACCTCAAACCAAAAATTGGGTATTGATGCTACAAATTTCTTTAATTATTTAAGTGGATACCGTACAAAACCAGACTGGTACTACTTCTCTATTTCACCTGGTGAGATTAAAGAATCGTTTATTGAACTCATTAAAAAGGAAATGGAACATCATCGTAGAACTGGAAGAGGACGCATTATTGCTAAAATGAATTCTCTTACAGATAAAGACCTTATTATGCAATTTTATAAAGCCTCACAAACGGGAGTAAAAATCGACTTAATCGTGAGAGGAATTTGCTGTCTTCGCCCAGGAATAGAAGGTGTGAGCAGTCATATTACCGTGCGGAGCATAGTGGGACAGTTTCTTGAACACACTCGAATTTTTTACTTCCATCATAGCGGAGAGGAGAACATCTATCTCTCTTCAGCAGATATGATGACTCGAAACATGGATAAACGAATTGAAATCCTATTTCCTATACTCCAATCCAATTTAAAACAAAAAGTGAAATTAACGTTAGACCTTATTCTAAAGGATAATGAGAAAGCAAGAGTTCAGGATAGTAATGGTATTTATCACTATGTCGAAAGGAATACAAACGAACCCTCCATTAATAGTCAACAAAAATTAATGCAGAATCCATTTTCTTATTTATAAACATTAAACCATCAAAAAAACCCTCTACTTTAAAGTAGAGGGTTTTTACGCTTCCATTATGAACGAAGCGAAGGTGCTATTTCAACTACATATCATGGTTACTAGCCATTTCTTGAATCTCGTCTGAATAACCACTTCTAGGTGTTCCTTCATTTGCTACATAGGTTTTTAATCCACCGATGCCACGGTTATAAGCCGTCAGCGCTTCATCCCAATTATCGTATTTGTCATAAAGATAATCAAGATAAGTGACAGACAGGGTTATTGAAAAATAAGGGTCAAATAATTTTTCTTCCGAGTAGTCAATTCCAGCCATATCAGCAATCCACGGGGCGGTATTCTTCATAAATTGAGCCATGCCATACGCATGCCCATATTTTGTTTCTGGACCGATAAGCTCTGGATCAAACGTATTACCTGTTTCTACCTTTAAAAGCTCATAAGCAATTGCAGGATCAATATCTGCTTTCATTGACTGGTAAGTTAGAAATAATCCCCACTTTTTGTTAAACTTTCCTTCACTGTCATTATAAAATTGCTCAGAGTATGCTTTTGCTTGTTTCCATTCTTCTACACTCACTGATTGCGTACCGAGTGAATAACCCGTTTCTTTCTCTAATCTAGTTATCGCTGTCTGTGTTTTGATCTGATCGTTCTGGGAAGATTTTTGATCCAACTCCCCAACCGTTGTTTTCGCATCGGCAACTTGTTCGTTAAAAAAGTGAAATTGTACGAGAATGATAGCTAGTACAAGTGTTAGAACAATAGCAGTGATCATTGACAGAGTTTTTTTTAGGTTGTTTTGAATAAAATTGATAGTGTTGCACTCCTTTACAACTGGTTTTAATAAAGCTGAAGAGCACCAGTTAAGTTTATACCCTAACATTTATATCTCAAACCTTTCTACTATTTTGCTCATCAATGAATATCCTTTTATAAGAAAAAAGGCCCCAATTTAAGGAGCCTAATGAATCGGTGATTTAAATTTTGCACCTCTCGTTTCCTGCGTATTCATAATCGTAAGAAATGCGTGAGGGTCTATATCATAAATAACACTTTTAAGCTTTGTAACCTCAAGTCGAGTGATAACCACGTAGATTACTTCTTTTTCTTCATCAGTATAACCACCCTTGCCAACCAGCTTTGTTGTTCCTCTACCAAGTCGATCAAGGATCGCATCAGAAATCTCCTCATATAAATCTGATACAATCAATACTGCTTTTGTTTCATCAAGACCTTGAATGACGGTATCTATTGTTTTAAATGCAATATAATACGCCATTACAGAATACATGGCATTTTCCCAACTGAAAACAAAACCAGCCCAGGTAAAAATAAAAATGTTTGTAAACATAACAAATTCGCCAATTGAAAAAGGGATTTTTTTTGTTAAAAGAATACCTAATATTTCCGTCCCATCCATTGAGCCTCCATGTCGAATAACTAGCCCAACTCCAAGTCCTAAAGTTAGCCCACCAAACACCGTACCCAAAATTGGCTCAGTGGTAAATGGCGCAGTATGATGAAGAAGCGTTTCAAAAGTCGCAAGCCCTATAATTCCAAATAGAGTTGAAAATGCGAACGTTTTTCCAATTTGTTTGTAGCCATAATACATAAACGGAAGATTTAAAACAACCACTAAAATAGCAAAATTAAAGGGTGTGAGATGATCGAGAATCAAAGAAACGCCGATTATTCCTCCATCAATTAATTGATTAGGAACAAGAAACAATTCAATAGCGGCTGCAGCGAGAAAAGCGCCAATCATAATCATAAGTAATCGGTAAATCAAGTGCGTTTTACTTTCTTTCCTATGCTGTTTTTTTTCCATTACACCCTCCAGAAAGTTCCAAATTAAGGATCTTATTACTTATTATATTAAAATTCTCCTTGTACTAAAAGACATGAAAGCTTCTTACACAATTTTGAACACCATCACAAGGAGGATGCATAGTATGAGATAGGCAAAGGGGGCATCGTGATGAATCCAATACAACTTCAACTTGTAAACTTCAAATTAAACCGTATTACGGCTGAAGAATTACTTCAGCTATCTAAACAATATGGTATTACACTTACAACAGGAGATGCAAAGAAAATTGTCCAAATATTGAAACAAGAAAATATCGATATTGCAAATCAAACGCAGCGAAAGCGCATTTTATTGAAAATAAGCCGTGAAGTTAGTCCTTCCGTTGCATCACGTGTAAATAAATTAATGTTATCTTTTTTAAATCAATAACAAAAAACCGCTGAAGCGGTTTTTTGTTAGACAGTCATTAACTTGTTTTTTAAATCCTCATCAAACTTCTTATTACGAAGCATGTCAATCTCAAGTTTATACGGGGCTTTCTTATTTTTCTTATCTTCTCCTACATACGGTGTTTCTAGGATTTTGGGAATTTCTTTTAATTGCGGATGATGAATCACTTTATTTAGAGCATCAAAACCAATATAACCAAAACCAATATTTTCATGGCGGTCTTTCGCTGCTCCACATTCATTTTTACTATCATTTACATGAAGAACCTTCAATCGCTCGATCCCAACAATACGATCGAATTCATTTAATACACCATCAAAGTCATTAACAATATCATAACCCGCGTCGTGAGTATGACACGTGTCAAAACAGACAGATAGCTTCTCATTATGCGTCACACCGTCAATAATTTGAGCTAGCTCTTCAAAGTTTCTTCCACATTCAGATCCTTTCCCTGCCATTGTCTCTAAAGCAATTTGTACTTCTTGCTCCGGTGTAAGAACTTCATTTAATCCTTCGATAATCTTATGAATCCCTTTGTCTGCCCCTGCTCCTACATGAGCACCTGGGTGTAAGACAATTTGACGGGCGCCTAGAGCATGAGTCCGTTCGATTTCAGAACGAAGAAAATCAACTCCAAGCTGAAATGTTTCTGGCTTCGTTGTATTCCCAATATTAATAATATACGGAGCATGTACGACAATATCCTGAATGCCATGTTCCTTCATGTGAGCGGCGCCCTGTTCAATGTTGAGTTTTTCAATCGCCTTCCGTCTTGTGTTCTGAGGGGCACCCGTATAGATCATAAAAGTTGTTGCACCATATTTCACAGCTTCTTCACTTGCTCCAAGTAGCATTTTATCTCCACTCATTGAAACGTGGGATCCTATTTTTAACATTATCTTCAGCCCTTCCTTTTATAACTTTGTTTCCATTCTCTCCGTTTGATGACACAATAGCGACATCACATCCAACTTCAGCATTTATCATAATAAAGCAGACAAAAACCCTCTGTATTAAGAGGGTTTTTGAGTTATTTTCTACGTTGCTTTTGCTGAATTCTGTCACGCTCTTGTTGCATTTTCTTTTTGTACCCTGGTTTAACTTTCTTTGGCTTTGGTACAAAAACGTCCGGCTTTGATGAAGTTGGTTTTTTACGAGGAGTTACAGGTTTCGCTTCTACCCATTCCCCGTTCTTAACCTCTTTATATGCAATACTGATTCCCTTTGCTGACAGCTTTTGAATCGCTTGTTGATCGGAAGGCTCTGCAAGTGTATAAGCAATTCCATCCTGACCTGCACGTGCTGTTCGACCAACGCGGTGAATATAGAAATCAAGATCTTTAGGTAATTCAAAATTTATAACGTGCGACACGCCTTTTATGTCAATCCCTCGTGAAGCAAGGTCTGTCGCTACGACATACTGACATTCAGCTTCTTGAATTTTTTTCATAATTTGCTTGCGTTGACGAGCTTGAACACCGCCATGAAGTCGCTCTACATTATGCCCGTTCTCAATTAAAAAGTCAGCTACTTCATCAGCCGTTTGTTTCGTATTCGTAAAGACAAGAGCTAAATAAGGGTTGATGGCTTTTGTTACATTAAGCAGCAACTCTTTCTTCTCACGATATCGGGCTGGTATAAAAATATTTTCCACTTTATCAGCCGTTACCTGCTCAGCATTGACTTCAACAAATTTAGGGTTGTCCATATATTTCTTCAAAAATGGTTGCAGACTCTTTGGAATTGTTGCAGAGAATACGAGCATTTGTAATTCTTTTGCCATTCTTGAAGCAATATAATCCACATCTTCAATGAAACCCATATCTAGCATCTGATCAGCTTCATCTACTACGAGCATAGTTGCCGGAAAAACGCTTAAGGCTTGCTCTTCAACAAGGTCTTTAATTCTTCCTGGTGTTCCAATCACGATATGTGGCGTATTTTTCATCCGACTAATCATGCGTTTCCGATCCGTTCCACCTACGGCTTTTTTGATGGAAATGGCTTCTTCTTCTGAAAGCGGCTCGATTAATTTTAATGCCTCATTATATATTTGATCAGCTAGTTCGCGAGTTGGTGCTGTAATCACGGCCTGACATTCATTCTTCTCACGGTCAATACGATGAATAAGCGGTAAAAGAAAGGCAAGTGTTTTACCTGATCCCGTTTGTGATTGTCCAATTGCACTCTCACCATTACGTATAGCTGGCACAAGTCTCTCTTGTATTTCAGTTGGTCTTGTGAATTTCTGAGCTTCTAGCGCTTCAATTAAGAATGGCTTAAGCTCTAATCTATCAAATTGTTTCATTATCGTTGTTCCTCCATCCATTAATCCACTTTGTATTATAAAGCAAATTCACGTAAAGCGCCATACGTTCAGAAAAGACCTTCCACTCTGATTTTGCATGCACTGTCATATAATAGAAATCTTACGTTTCCTTCGCATTTATTTTAGAAGCGATTCCATGCTTAAAGAAGGCAGATTTGAATTAAAAACTTTTCTATTATTTGTATTGCCCAATATTGAACCTTCTCACACCTTCTATTTTTTCAGCATACCTTAATAGTACCAACAGTTTATTTTGGTCAAGTTATAAGAAGGAGGGTATGACATGAATCAATTTCCTCCCTCCCCTCAAAGTGGTCCGGGTCCTGGTATGGGCTTTCCATTTTCCGGCGGAGGGTTTCAAGGTCCCGGCCCAGGCTTTTCACAGCCTCCACAAACAGGAACTGGAGGACTATTATCTAGGTTTTTAGGCGGTGGCGGAACGCAAGCAGGTGGACTCCCTATGCCTCCAGGTTCATTTCCAGCAATGCAGCGTGGGGCGATACCTGGTTTTCCTCAGCAGGCTGGAATGTTATCTCGATTTCTTCCAGGTGCCGGCCAGGGTGGTATGGATATGATGGGCATGATCCAAAATGTTCAAAAAGTGATGCAAGCTGCCGACACAATTAAACCTATGGTACAGCAATACGGACCAATGGTAAAACAACTGCCCGAAATGATCGCTTTATTTAAAGAATACCAAAAATCCTCAGGGGAAACAGAAGATGATGAAGATAGCGAAGCAGACGAAACACCTAAGAAAGCAAAGAAATCTTCTAAAAAAACAAAAGGTAAAACCCCTCCAATAACAAACGTAAAGAAAAAATCAAAACCGGTTTCAAATGAACAAAGTATTAAATCAAAACCTAAACTCTATGTTTAACTAACGTGTTTCGTTGAGTTATCTCGATATCTCCTTTATAATTAGGAGAGATCAGTTATACAACAATCCATCCATGGATTGAGGAGGTACTCGATGAAAGTAACTAAAATTTCACCTAGAGGTTATTGCTATGGTGTTGTGGATGCAATGGTCATTGCACGCAATGCAGCGCTTGATAAAACTTTACCGCGCCCGATTTTCATTCTCGGGATGATCGTTCATAATAAACATGTAACAGATGCTTTTGAAGATGATGGCATTATTACCCTTGATGGACCGAACCGTATGGAAATTCTTAAGAAGGTAGAATCCGGAACGGTTATTTTCACTGCTCATGGCGTTTCGCCTCAAGTTCGTGAGCTAGCTGAAGAAAAGGGGTTAACTGTCCTTGATGCTACTTGCCCCGATGTGACGGTAACACATGATTTAATTCGTGAGAAACAACAAGAAGGCTATCACGTTATTTATATTGGTAAAAAAGGACACCCCGAACCTGAAGGAGCCATGGGAATCGCTCCTGAAATCGTGCATCTTGTTGAAAAACCAGAAGAAGTCGATGCTCTTCAAATTAACAGTGAAAAGATTATTATTACAAACCAAACGACAATGAGTCAGTGGGATGTACAAGAAATTATGGAAAGAGCGACTGAACGATATCCGCATGCCGTTATCCATAATGAAATTTGTAATGCTACTCAAGTACGTCAAGAAGCCGTTGCCGAACAGGCTGGTGATACAGATTTAGTTCTTGTCGTCGGAGACCCAAAAAGTAATAATTCGAACCGCCTTGCGCAAGTATCAATTGAAGTTGCAGGAACACCTGCATATAGAATTACCGACATTTCAGAATTACAACTTGAGTGGCTCAAAGGAGTTGAAACAGTCGGTGTGACTGCTGGAGCTTCTACTCCAACTCCAATTACGAAAGAAGTGATCCGTTTTCTTGATCAATATGATCCAGAAGATGAAGATACGTGGGTACGGGAAAGAAAGGTACCTTCATCCAAAATCCTTCCTAAAGTAAAAGTGAAAAAGTAACAAAAAATCCCGCCTGTAGTGGCGGGATTTTTTTATCTAAATTGAAATGGATCAGTTTTTTCTTGAGAGGAAATAATCTCTGTTTCATATCGCTTCTCTTCTAGAAAAGCTAACAATTTCTTACGCACGCCCTCGATCATGATTTTTTCAATATTATGTCCTGCATCTATGATTTGGAGCCCTTCGATCATAGCATCATGTGCCACGTGGTAATAAATATCACCTGAGACAAAAACATCTGCTCCACTAAAGCGAGCGGCGTTTATAAATTTATTACCGTCTCCACCTAATACAGCTACCTTTTTAATCGTAGATTGGAGATCTCCGACAATCCGAACGCCACCTGCACCAAGCTTTTCTTTCACAAAACCGGCAAAGCTTTCTAAGCTCATCTCAGTTTCAAGTTGACCAATTCTTCCTAGACCTAACTTTTCTGGTTCATTATCAAGTGGATAAATATCATAAGCTACTTCTTCGTATGGATGCGCCTTCTTTATAGCATTAATAATTGCTGCTTGGTGATCCGCATAGAAAATACTTTCAATTTTCACTTCATCTACGGATTCTAAAGCGCCTGCCTTACCAATGAACGGCTGTGCATGGTCAGTTGGCTTAAACCTTCCTGTCCCTTGAGAAGTAAAGGTACAATCACTATATTCTCCTATAGAGCCAGCTCCCGCGTTAGCAAGAGCATTTCTTACCTCTTCTTGGTGAGATGCCGGTACAAAAACGACAACCTTTTTTAGCTCTCTCTGAAATGTTTCCACGAGAACGCTTGTATCTTTTAATCCTAACGCTTCTGCCAGCATATCGTTCACACCACCAGGGGCCACATCCAAGTTCGTGTGAGCAGCATACACTGCAATATCATGCTTAATCAGCGTTTCAATCATTTTCCCTTGAGCTGTATCTAAATTGATTTTTTTTAGCGGTCGATAAAGAATAGGATGATGCGCTATGATTAAATCGACACCTTCATTCACCGCTTCTTCAACAACATTGGGAAGAACATCAAGTGCAGTCATGACCTTCTTGATTTTTTTGTTAAGACTGCCAACCTGTAGCCCGATCGGGTCTCCCTCTTCTGCATATTTCTTTTTAGACCAGGATTCAAATTCTTGAATAATTGCCTGTCCTGAAACTAGCTTACTCATGAAAGAACCTCCTTAATAATGTCCCGTTCATTTTTCACCTGTGCTTCTTTATCTGAAACACCGTGTGTTTTCGTTAACGACGTTAAGATCCGTTCCCTCTTCGATAATTCATTTTGCCACTTTGTCCGAAAGGCTTCGTTTTGATTTTTTAAAAGTATCGGACCAACTAACATACTTTTTCGTAGCTCTTTATCAGACATTCCTTCATAAGGACGCTTTCCGTTTCCTGCATCGAACACAAGAACTTCGTAAACCTTATGATCTTCTTCAAGAATGCATTCATCAACTAGCTCCCAATCTAAATCGGAAAGTCGTTCACGGAGAAGATGTGCAGCCACATTGGGTTGTAGGACAAGTCGCTTTACGTTCGCTAACTTCTCTCTTCCCTCTAGTAGAATATCGCGAATCAATTGACCGCCCATTCCAGCAATTGTAATGACATCTACTTCTCCAGGAGAAAGTACTTCAAGACCATTACCTTTACGCACTGTGATTTCTCTCGTGAAGCCGCTACGTTTAACTTGGTTAACGGCTGATTGATAAGGACCTTCATTTATCTCACCTGCTACTGCAAACGTGATGTGCTGTTTATTCATTAAGTAGCAAGGTAAATACGCATGATCAGATCCAATGTCCGCTACACTACTTCCCATTGGAACAAAGTTTGCTACCGTTTTTAAACGCTCTGACAATAATTTATCGTTCATTTCTTCACCTTACCCAATTTTCTTCTTTATAGTTTACCCTTTACCATTTCTTGATAACAGAAATTCGCATCAAAAGGAATTAGGTTTTCTTCCAAATAGAAAAGCTTCCTGTTCTCACAGAAAGCTTTTTTCGCTTCTTATTTTTTCTCGGAAAGCCACTGAGCAACTGCTTCAGCCTGTTCTCCTTGAATGAGTCCCGCAGGCATTCCGGAGCCTTTACCATTATTAATAATGTCGAGAATTTCATCCTTGGAGTACTTTCCTCCAACCGCATTTAGAGCTGGTCCTACCTGGCCACCAAGATCACCACCGTGACAAGATGCACAATTTTGAGCGTAAATATCTTCAGGTGCAGCTGCTTCAGCCTGTTCTTGCTTTTCACCTTCGCCCTCAGCGCTCTCTTTGCCGTCCTGTTGTAATGCCCAGAAAGAAACACCAATAATGAGAATTAATCCGATAACGGCTGTCCAAGCAAATGGAATAAGCGGATTCTTTTTCATTTCTTTTCCTCCTTGTACCGATTCGCTGATGTCGTTTTCCCCAAATATGTAAGAGTAAACAAATCATAACTTATTTTACTTGAAAACGCTATGAAAGAAAAGGGGAAGCGAGGCAAATCACATATTTGTCATAGTTATTCACTCTATCTCTATGATAGCAAATTTTCTCAATAAAACAAACGGCATCAGCACAATTACTGATGCCAGTTCATATCATTTATTTTTCTAACTTAGAATTAAGATTAGTCCACTTTACCGCGGTTTCACGGAGTTTATACTTTTGGATCTTTCCTGAAGCAGTCATTGGATAGTCATCGACAAAAAAGATATGAGACGGGATTTTATATCGTGCAATTTTCCCTTCACAAAAATGAAGAATATCGGAAGGAGTGATCGTTTCATTCTCTTTCAATTGAACACAAGCCACAACGATTTCGCCGTATTTCTCATCTGGAACACCAATAACTTGAACGTCCTGAACAGCAGGATGTGTATATAAAAATTCTTCAATTTCACGAGGATATACATTCTCCCCACCACGAATAATCATATCCTTTAATCGCCCTGTAATCTGAACATACCCGCTCTCATTCATTTTCGCTAAATCTCCGGTATGTAGCCAACCGTCCTGGTCAATTACCTGCTTCGTCGCATCGGGCATGTGATAGTACCCTTTCATCACATGGTAACCTCTTGTACATAATTCTCCTATCTGATTTTCCTGAACTTCTTTACTCGTTAGAGGATCTACGATTTTAACCTCAACACCAGGTAAAGCTTGACCAACAGAATTTACTCTGTATTCAATCGGGTCATAAGTTCTAGTTTGGGTAATAACAGGAGAAGATTCCGTTTGACCATAAGCAATCGTAATTTCTTCCATATTCATTTTGTTCATCACATTTTTCATCACTTCAATTGGACAAGGGCTTCCAGCCATGATTCCGGTACGCAAAGACCGCAAATCAAATGTATCAAATTCAGGAAGATTGAGCTCCGCAATAAACATCGTAGGTACACCGTGTAGAGCTGTGCACTTCTCCTGTTCCACCGTTTTCAATACAAGATTCGCCTCAAATTCAACAATCGGAACGATGGTAGCTCCTGCTGAAAAAGCAGCTAAAGTACCTAATACACAGCCAAAACAATGAAAGAAAGGCACAGGAATACAGAGACGATCTTCTTCTGTTAGTTTCATACACTGGCCAATCTGATAGCCGTTATTAAGGATATTGTAATGAGTAAGCATAACACCTTTTGGAAAACCAGTAGTCCCTGACGTATATTGCATATTGATCACATCATCAGGATCAAGCTCTTTCTTTCTTATATCCAACTCCTCTTCTGACGTTGACTTACCACATTGAATAAATTCATTCCATGACATAAAAGAAGATTGTGGATTTGATCCGATATAAATCGCATGTTTTAAATAAGGGAGATCATGCAAAGCACATTTCCCATTAATAACCTTGTCACCACTTTTCGTCAGATCAAGAAAGGCTTTTGGATAAGAAGTACCTTTGAAACCATCAATTATAAATAGATGAGTGGCATCAGATTGCTTGAGAACGTACTCCAATTCAGTTGACTGATAGTTCGTATTCACAGTAACAAGCACCGCACCTATTTTAGCAGTGGCAAATTGCAACAGTAGCCATTCTGGTACATTCGTTGCCCATACGGCAATATGCTCTCCTTTGACCACACCTAAATCAAGTAGCGATTTGGCAACTGAATTAACTTCCCTATTAAATTCACTGAAGGTGTACCGAACATTTTCTTTTGCATATACGACAGCTTCTTTCGAGCCAAATTGATGAACCTGTCTCTCAAGCATCGCCCCAATTGTCTCATGAAGCAATTTCGTCATAGTCGCACCCCTTTTTAATTACCATGTTATAACTTGCATGTATACTGAATCAAAAGAAATTCCTAACACACCTAACTAACCGAGCGCTCGTTCAGTTTAACAACCAATTTCACGAGCAATGACCATTCGTTGAATCTCCGATGTTCCTTCGCCAATTTCAAGTAGTTTCGCGTCTCTAAAATAACGTTCGACATGATAATCACGCATATAGCCATTTCCACCGTGAATTTGAACTGCCTGGTCGCAAACTTCCATACAGATTTCTGAAGCATATAATTTGCAGATAGAGGCTTCTTTTGTGAACTTTTTACCCTGGTCTTTTAACCAGGCAGCTTTGTATACCATTGTACGAGCTAATTCTATTTTCATAGCCATATCTGCTAATTTAAATTGTATGGCTTGAAAACGTGAAATTGATCGACCAAACTGCTTCCGTTCATTTGCATACTGTAACGCCTTCTCATAAGCTGCCTGAGCAATTCCTACACCCATAGCACCAATCCCTATCCTTCCACCATCAAGCGTCATAAGGAATTGTCTGAAGCCATCTCCACGCTTCCCAAGTAGGTTCTCCTCCGGTACGACGACGTCTTCCATAACAAGTTCCGTTGTATTCGACGAATGCAATCCTAATTTCTCATAATTATCAATCACTCTAAAGCCAGGTGCTGAAGTAGGCGCAATTATCGCGCTAATTTCTTTTTCGCCGTCTTTACGATTAGTAATCGCCGTTAATGCAAGATGATCGGCGTAAGATGCATTTGTAATATAGCACTTATTCCCATTAATAACCCACTGGCCGTCATTGAGAAAGGCTTCTGTTTCTGTCCCTCCTGCATCAGATCCGGCATTAGGCTCTGTTAATCCGAATGCACCCAATGACTCTCCAGAACAAATTGGTGCAAGGTATTTTTGTTTCTGTTCTTCTGTGCCAAAGAGGTGCAGCGGTGCTCCTCCAAGCGATACGTGAGCGGAATAAGTAATTCCAGTTGACCCGCACGCACGGCTTAATTCTTCTACGACAATGGCAAAGCTTATTGTATCTGCTCCCCCACCACCGTACTCTTCCGGAAATGGAAGACCCATAATACCCAGTTCACCGAGTTGTTGAAAAATCTCTTTAGGAAACCTCTTTTCCTTATCTCTTTGTTCTGCACCAGGTGCAACCTTTTCATCCGCAAACTCTCTAATCATCTTTTGAATCATTTTTTGCTCTTTCGTTAAGTCAAAATTCATTACCATATAACCTCCTATAAATACCACCAAATTGAATGCGCTTACATTTCATTATCTCTTTTAGATGTAATTTTTTCAACATTTTAGAAAATAAAAATAATTTTATATATTATTTTTTTGTTACTAAGACTCTAAAGCCTATTATGACAAGAGGCAGTACTTTTATTTTCAAAACGGTCATTTGCAAAACGAAAGAAAAATCAGTAAAATAAATGACAAGAAATGTATTCTTTAATTCTTCGTTGGCTAAATAAACAAGTTAAATACGAATGAGACATAAACGCTAATAAATAATAAAAAACTCTCTGACCGCATAAGCGGTCAGAGAGTAAGTAAGTCTATTCCAGAAAATCTTTTAATCGTTTGCTACGGCTTGGATGGCGAAGTTTACGAAGAGCTTTTGCTTCAATCTGTCGGATTCGCTCACGCGTAACGCCAAAGACGCGTCCTACTTCTTCTAGCGTTCTTGTTCGCCCATCGTCTAGCCCGAAACGAAGTCTCAATACGTTTTCTTCTCGGTCAGTTAGCGTATCTAGAACATCTTCAAGCTGCTCTTTCAGCAGTTCATAAGCTGCAGCATCCGATGGCGCAAGGGCATCTTGATCTTCAATAAAATCTCCAAGGTGGGAGTCGTCTTCTTCACCAATAGGCGTTTCAAGAGAGACAGGTTCTTGAGCAATCTTAAGAATTTCACGGACTTTCTCTGGAGAAAGATCCATTTCTTTACCAATTTCTTCAGGTGATGGTTCACGCCCAAGATCTTGAAGAAGTTGACGCTGAACTCGAATTAATTTATTAATCGTTTCGACCATATGAACGGGAATACGTATCGTTCTAGCTTGGTCTGCAATTGCTCGAGTAATGGCTTGACGAATCCACCACGTTGCATAGGTACTAAATTTGTACCCTTTACGATAATCGAATTTTTCAACCGCTTTAATGAGTCCCATGTTCCCTTCTTGAATTAAATCTAAGAAGAGCATGCCTCGTCCAACGTATCTTTTCGCAATACTAACAACAAGTCGAAGGTTTGCTTCAGCGAGACGACGCTTAGCCTCTTCGTCACCTTCTTCGATACGTTGTGCTAGACTAATCTCTTCCTTTGCAGAAAGAAGGTCTACACGGCCAATCTCTTTTAGGTACATACGAACCGGATCATTTATTTTGACACCCGGAGGAACACTTAAGTCGTTCAAATCAAATTCTTCTTCTTTATTAACTTCTTGAGGCGAAGGATTATCAGAAGTATCTTCGATGACTTCAACACCTTGTTCCTCTAGATATTCAAAGAATTCATCCATTTGATCGGAATCCTGTTCAAATGGGGACAACCGTTCTACGATCGTAGAGTAAGTAATTAAGCTTGTTTTCTTTCCAAGCTCTACTAACTGCTCTTTCACTTGATCGATGGTTAATTCACCTTCCGCCGGTTGGCGAGTTGGTTTTTCAGCCATTCGATCCCCTCCTTCCATACATCTCAACAATAAAAATCAGTCATTATCTTAAAATGAATTTCTTAAGTTCTTTTTCATTTCAAGAATTTCCATAGCGATCTTGGCTGCCTGGACAAAATCTTGCTTCATTTCCGCTTCTTTCTTTTCTTTTTCTCTCTCTTCTATCTTTATCCATTCTGGATAATTTAACACCTGCCGGATATAATCATGTAATTCTTTGTCCGACACGTCATTATTTAAATCCATCATGGCCAGTTCAGAAGCAATTTTGACAAGGTTAGGATCAGTCAGCTGCTCCATGAATTGACTGACGTCAGCTTCATGGCCGTTAGCATAAAAGCTATACAGGTATGCAGCAATCGCACTATGCTCGTCAATATTAAACGAACCGCCAACCTCTTCCTGTACTTTTTCTGCCACTTCCAGATCACGCATCATATAAGCAAGTAAGATACGTTCTGCATTCTGGAATGCTGGTAAGAGCTTTTTCTTAACATAGAAATTTTTCCTAGCATTATTATCCCTTTTCGGAGGAGCATTATCCTTACTTTTCTTCCCCTCTTTAAAAAACTGGGAAACCTGCTGCTTTAAAGCATCGAGTGAAAGTGAGAATTCTTCCGCTAGCTGTCGTAAATAATGATCGCGTTCAACAGCATTAGGAAGACGGCTAATTTCTTTAAGTACTTCTTCGATATAGCGGATTCGTTCTCCTTCATCCGATAGGTTTTTTCCTGATCGAAAAACCTCCATTTTGAAAGCCATTACCGTTGGCGCTGCCCCTATTACATCCTTTTCAAACCGTTCTGCACCGTATGTTCGGATATAGTCATCGGGATCTAGTCCACCTGGCATTTTAGCTATTCTAACGTAGCACCCGGCTTCCATTAATTCGTCTGCCGCTCTTGTAGCAGCATTGGTTCCAGCCTTATCTGAGTCATAACAAATGACCACGGACTCTGTCTGTCTTCGCAGCAGTTTTGCTTGATCCTTCGTTAAAGCCGTACCTAAACTTGCTACAACGTTTTGTACCCCATTTCCGTATGCTGTAATCACATCAACATAGCCTTCTAATAGGATTGCCTGATCTTTTAAGCGAATAGCCGAGCGGGTAAGGTGAAATCCATAGAGAAACTTCCCTTTTTGAAAAAGCTTCGTTTCCGGACTATTTAAATATTTAGGTTCGCCATCTCCTATGATTCTTCCTCCGAATGCAACTGGTCTTCCTTTTGGATCCCAAATCGGAAACATAATCCTATTTCGAAAGCGATCGAAATACTTTCCATCAAATTCTCTTTTGGCGAGTAAGCCTGCGTCAGCCACTTTTGCGAGAGGGTAGTTTCTTTTTTCCAAATACGATGTTGCATAGTCCCAAGAATCAGGTGCAAAGCCTAACTGAAACTTTTCAATCATTTCTTTCGAAAAACCTCGTTCATTAAGATAAGCACGGGCTTGTTCGCCTTCCGGTGTCTTAACCATACAATGATTGTATAGTTTAGCGAGAAAGTCATGGGCCTTGTATATGGTGTCATTCTCAGAATTTGTTTTTGCACTACCGCTCTGATTTTCTTGCACTTCAGGTAAGTCAATACCGGATTTTTGTCCAAGACTTTGAACAGCTTCTACAAAGTTATACCCTTCAATTTCCATTAAAAATGAAAAAGCGTTACCGCCAGCACCACATCCGAAGCAATGATAAATTTGCTTGTCCGGCGCTACTGAAAATGAAGGAGTGCTTTCACCGTGAAAAGGACAAAGGCCAAAGAAATTTCTTCCTTGCTTTTTCAGTTGGACATAATCGCTAATCACATCAACAATATCTGTGGATCGGCGAATCGCTTCAATTTTTTCTTCTGGGATTCTGCCACTCATTATTTATCACCAACAGATTCTATAGTTTCGACAAATAAAAATAATCTCCTTCATAGTTCGACAATATTTTTATTAGTTCTTCCCGAAATTGAACTCGATCATCACTGGTAAACTTTCTTGGACCTTTTGTATGCTTACCAGCTCTTCTACTTTTAGATGCCAGGTACCGCGTATGTAAAAGAGTCGATATGTTCTCTTCTGTATATTGTTTCCCTCTTGGTGAAAGAACAAAAACACCTTTTGGAAGGAGCAAACTTGCAAGACCATAGTCTTGGGTCACAGCAATATCGCCTTTTTTGGCATGGCGATGAATATAGAGATCCGCTTCTTCCTTTTCAGAGTCTACCATAACCCACTTCGCCTCACTGAACGTTGTGCTCATATGGGCATAAGAAGCGACAAAAATCGTTTCTACTTCTGATAGAGCTTTCTGAAAAGACATAATTTCTTCTTTAATTAGAACAGGACATGCATCTGCATCGACAAAAAGCGTCAGTTTCTTTTTCGTCATAATTCTCTATTCTACATCTCCCTGAGTTATCCTTCTTTTGATATTTATGTTTTAACTTTCAGAATTTTAGATCGCACTATTTCAGATAACTACTATATTCTTCTGAAAGCCTTCTTTAATGATTATAGACAAATTTTATTGACAATATTTGATTATATACTAAAAATATTAAATTGAACAGATGAAAACGATAAAAAAACGCCATCATCGAGAACATTTTTGTCTCGAAAATGGTGTTTTCTTGTTATGCTTTTATTAAGATGTATGCTTCCCTTTATAAAGGCTTAAAATTAAATTAGCTGTTTCCTCTACTGCTCGATTTGAAACATCAATAACTTGGCAGTTCATCTTATTAATAATCGTATCGAAATATTCCAGTTCATCTTTGATTCTTGTCATATTAGCATAGCTTGCTTCAGCATTTAATCCAAGCGCAATTAGTCGCTCTTTACGAATGTTATTTAACTTCTCAGGACTTATTTTTAGAGCATAGCATTTTCCTTCTGCCACATTAAATAATTCATCAGGCGGATCGACTTCAGGGACTATCGGAACATTGGCTACCTTCAACCTCTTGTGTGCTAAATACTGTGATAAAGGGGTTTTAGAAGTTCTAGAAACACCGACAAGCACAATATCCGCAAGAGCAATCCCACGTGGATCTCTCCCATCATCATACTTCACCGCAAATTCTATTGCCTCTACTCGACGAAAATAGTCTTCGTCAAGTTTATGTACAAGTCCAGGCTCATTTCGTGGTTCTTTCCCTATTACTGCTTGCATATGGTCAATCATTGGACCAATAATATCAATAGCCTGAATATTTTCTTTTGATGCGACTTCAAGTAGGAAATTTCTTAACTCAGGAACTACGAGAGTAAAAGCGACAATCGCTTTTGTTTCTTTGGCAAGAGTCATCACTTCGTGAATTGTCGCTGTATCTTCTACATAAGGAACTCTTCGGACATCAAAATCGGTCGGGTCAAATTGACTTGCCGCTGCCTTTACAACAAGTTCCGCTGTTTCGCCTACCGAATCAGAAATCACATACACAATAGCACGATTCGTTGAATTCGTCATATAAACCTCCTAAGCTAAATAATTTCGTCTTTGGCAAGATCTACTAGTGCTCGCGTTACATTTGTCTTGGTTATCCTTCCAATAACCTCAATACCATTCTCTACTTCTTTTACAATGGGCAATGCATCAATCTGCTTTTCAATTAACTGATTCGCTACTTCGATTAAGAGATCATCTCTCTGACATACAGTAATATTCGGCATTCTCGTCATAATAATTGTGACGGGTATACTTTCAAGATCTTGTTTACCAAGTGCAGCTCTTAATAGATCTTTTCTAGATAATACACCAACAAGATGTGCCAATTCATTCACTACAAACAATGTGCCGACATCTTCTAGGAACATGGAACATATCGCATCATAGACACTTGCGTTTTCTTGTACGACGACGGGAATTGATTTGTAGTCATCAACTTTAATTTTTCTTATTTTCTCAGTAAGGAGCTGTGAACCAGTTTTACCTGTATAAAAATACCCGACTCTCGGCCTCGCGTCAAGATACCCTGCCATTGTTAAAATGGCTAGATCTGGTCTAAGCGTAGCTCTAGTTAAACTGAGCTTCTCTGCAATGTGTTCCCCTGTAATCGGTCCTTCATTTTTCACGATCTGAAGGATGGTTTCCTGCCTATTGTTTAATTGGATAAGAATCACCACCTTTAATAAGGTTATACTTTATTTTCATTATTATATACGATTATACCATTTTAACGAAAGTACTCCGCATTGTTTTGTGAAAACCATCTGTAAAATACTTTATTAAAAATAAAAAACCTCCGGATTACATTCCGCAGGCTAATCTAATTACTCAAGTTTAAACCGGTCCAACTGATCCAAAAAACGTTTTGATTTTAAATAAAGGCCGGAATAGGCCTCAAAATAAAGATTAAGAATTTGTCTAATCTCTTTTTTCGTTTCTTTTTTTAATGAAATACTTCCCAATCTTCCCAAATCAATATGTGCAAATAAATGTAGAAGTTCTCCCGTCCGCTTCATGATTGGAATATTATAGGGATCTACTGAAAGACACCGATGACATAGTAATCCACCTTCATTAATAGAGAAATGAAACTTACCTTCAGAAAGACCACAGTTTGCACAACGATCTAGTTGTGGTGTAATTCCCGCAACGCGAAGCATTTTAAGCTCAAAAATAAATAAAATAACTTCAGGGTCTTTTTCTTCATTCAACGCATGAAGAACCTGATAAAGCATTTCAAATAAATAGGGATTGGGTTTTCTCTCTTCTGTTAATTTATCAACTAACTCTGCTGCATATGCTGCATAAGAAGTAAGAAACAAATCATTTCTTATAGAGCGAAACGAATCAATTATTTCTCCCTGATTCAATCCCCCAAGACCCGAGGTATGCTGATAAAGGTACTGTCCATAGACAAAAAGTTGTGAAACAGCAGAAAGACGGCTTTTAGGTTTTTTTGCGCCTCTTGCCATGACGCCAACCTTACCCGTCTCTCTCGAATAAATCGTCAGTATTTTATTTGTTTCACCATAGTCCACGGTTCGAATCACAATTCCTTCAACCTTTTTTAACAAGAACTTTCACCAACCGTTTCCTGTTGCAATTCCAAAAGGTCAAGAGAGACGAGGCACTTCTTCCATCTCGGCGAGAGAATCATTGTCTTCATCATTCGGTATTTCCATTTCCTTCAAAAGAAGATAAGTATCAATGTTTCCTGTTTCACAAAATATTTTCCAGGTAAACTCTAACACTTTAGATCCCACCTTTCATTTTGTAAAAAGTTTATCTCTTACCTCTAGCTTGACCTTACATAAGTCGGTTTATGTGATGGAATATTTAACAAAATTTCACTTAATAGTCATCTTCTCGATAACCATAATCACGTAACGATGAAGGTTTATTACGCCAATCCTTCACAACTTTCACCCAGATTTCCATAAATACACGGGAACCTAGAAGAGCTTCAATATCTTGACGAGCTCGTTTCCCAACTTCTTTTAGCATCTTTCCTTGCTTTCCAATAATGATGCCCTTCTGAGAAGAACGTTCAACAACCACCGTTACGTGAATATCAATAACATCAGATCCTTCACGTTTTACCATTTGCTCGGTTACTACCGTAACAGAGTGAGGAATTTCTTCTCTCGTTAAATGAAGAACTTTCTCCCTCACAAGCTCAGCTACAATAAAGCGTTCAGGGTGATCGGTAACGTGATCACTTGGGTAATACTGTGGCCCTTCTTCAAGGTAGTCAACAACTTGCTCAAGGAGAGTGTTAACGTTATTTCCCTGCAATGCAGAGATTGGAACAATTTCAGCAAAAGAATATTTATCTTTATAAAAATTAATCATAGGGAATAGCTGTTCTGGATGAACCTGGTCAATTTTGTTGATCACAAGAAAGACTGGGCTTTCTACATTTTGCAAACGATCTATAATGTACTGATCACCAGCACCATAACCTTCTTCTGCATTAATCACAAATAAAATTAAATCAACTTCATTTAATGAACTCTGAGCCATTTTGATCATAAAATCGCCAAGTTTATGTTTAGGCTTATGAATACCTGGGGTATCAATGAAAACAACCTGAGCATCATCTCTTGAATAGACACCCTGTACCTTATTCCGGGTGGTTTGTGCTTTATCACTCATAATCGCAATTTTTTGTCCAATAACTTCGTTTAACAATGTCGATTTCCCTACATTGGGTCTACCGACGATTGATACAAATCCTGACTTAAACACTTCTTTACTCATTCAAATCCTCCGGTGAAAATGCGCCAGGAAGTAATTCGCTGACGGTTAATTCCTGTATTTTTCCATCTAAGTTAGTTAAAATCACTTGCATTTCTGGGTCACATAGTTCTGAGATCACTTGTCTACATGCACCACAAGGTGGGACAGGACGCTTTGTATCAGCTACAACTGCAATGGCTTTATATGATTTATGGCCTTCTGAGTAGGCTTTAAATAAAGCCGTACGCTCTGCACAATTACACATACTATAAGCAGCATTTTCAATATTACATCCGCCAAATACCGTACCATCTTCAGAAAGCAATGCCGCACCTACTTTAAACTTTGAGTAGGGCACATAGGCCATCTCTCTTGCTTTTTTTGCTTCCTCAATCAACATTTGCTTTTCCATTATAATTCCTCCTTATGACTGAAACAACTGAGCAATCGGTTCAAAAAAGAGAAGGACACCGATTATAACTGAAATAACTGCAAAAAGAAAGACTGCTGCAGCTGACACATCCTTTGCTACCTTTGCTATAGGATGTTCTTCTTCCGTAATTAAGTCAATTGTTCTTTCAATGCCTGTATTTAGTGCTTCCAAACTTAGCATGATACCGATTACAGTTAGCAACAAACACATTTTAATTACTGATAACCCCAACACTAACCCAGCTATTACGACCACAAAACCTGCTAGGAGATGGAAGAGAAAGTTTTGTTCATTTTTGATTAAGTAACGAAAACCTTGCGATGCATATAGAAAACTTCGCAAAAACCGCACAAGCCTTGAACGCTTATCTTGTGAGGCCATATTGCTCTAAAAGCACTTTTTGTTTACCGAACATTTCTTTCTCATCTTCGTCTGTCATATGGTCATAACCGAGTAAATGAAGGAAACCATGAACACATAAAAAACCCAGTTCACGTTCAAAGCTATGTCCATAATCAGCTGCCTGCTCTTGTATTTTCGGGACCGAAATGACAATTTCTCCAAGCAAGTGCGGTATTTGTTCATCAAATACGATCGGATCATCACCCTCTTCTTCGTCATCAAGAGCAAAGGAAATAACATCAGTAGGCTGATCTTTGCCGCGATAATCTCGATTAATCTCCGTGATACGCTCATTATTTACAAACATAATGGACACTTCGCTCCCAGCTTCAACCCCTTCTTCTTTTGCTGCATGGCTCAATAATTTTTCAAGCATTTCAAGTTGATCTTGTTTTAATGTTTCAGTTTCATCAATAAAATCAATTGTTAGATTCATGAAGTCACCTTCTTTTTTATTTCTGTTGGATACTCAATTCGACTGTGAAAAATACCGTTCAACGTTTCTAGAATCGTTCTTGCAACGATGTCAAGCTCTTTTAGTGATAAATCACATTCGTCAAATTGACCATCTTCTAGTCTTTCAGTAATGATTTTTCTTACAAGCGATTCAATCGTTGTTGGATTTGGTTTCGTCATCGATCTTACCGCCGCTTCAATGCAATCCGCAATTCCGACAACTGCCGCTTCCTTTGTCTGTGCTTTTGGCCCAGGGTATCGAAATTCCATTTCGGAAACCGTCTGATCCGTCTGTTCACTTGCTTTGTAATAAAAATATTTCAATAATGTCGTACCATGATGTTGTTCAGCAATATCCACAATTTCTTTTGGCAATCGATGCTTTCTTAACATCTCAGCTCCATCAGATGCATGTGATACAATAATCGTTTTACTTAGGTGAGGCGAAATCTTATCATGCGGATTTTCCATATTCATTTGATTTTCAATAAAGAAGTGGGGGCGTTTTGTTTTTCCGATATCATGATAATAAGCGCCTACTCGAGCAAGAAGGCCATTTGCCTCAATTGATTCACAAGCTGCTTCTGACAAATTTGCAACCATCACACTATGATGGTAAGTTCCGGGCGTTTCCACGAGTATTTTTCTTAACAAGGGGTGATTTGGATTTGATAGTTCAATTAACCTTGTAGTCGAAATAATGCGAAATCCAGCTTCAAAAAACGGCATCAATCCCAGAGTTAACATGGAAGATAAGAAACCAGACAAAAAGGCAAAGACAAAATGATAGCCAAGTTCAATACCACCATATTGGCCATTCTTTAACATTAATAATATAGCCACAGCTACTATGTTTATTAGTGAAACAAGCAATCCCGCTGTTAAAATGTTTGAACGATGATTTCTCTTTCCGAGAAAAAACACTCCTGATAGCGAACTCATTAAAACGTAAAATCCAAGCGAAGCATTCATTGGCCCAGTAATTTCTCCGTTAAAGAAAACACCAGCACAAACGCCAAAAAGTAAACTTGAAGCAATTGCTAATTGTTCGTTAAAAAGCATCTTTATTAACATGGACCCTACTGCTGCTGGAACGATATAAGCAATCCCAGGAACTTCTATCCCTTGTAATAAGCTTGATAGCTTAAGGACTAGAAGGGTGCTAAGATAAATAAGCACTAGAATAAAGAGGTTTGTATTTGAAGTACGAACTCTTGATTTGACGTCTTGAAAGAAATAATATAAATATCCTGTAAGTAACATCACAAGAAGAGCAAGTCCTACATACGGAACAGCATCAAAGCCTTCATCAAGTAAACCAGCTAGTCTAAGCTGCTCCATGACTTCTCGGTTAATCATGGCGCCTTCTTCCACAATGATTTGTCCTTCACGTATCATTACTGGCTGGACAGCTTCAATTGCTTCTTGACGACTTTGTTCCGTTTGTTCTGGATCAAGAAAGTAATTTGGTACAATACTTTGCTGTGCTACTGTAATCATTGCTTTCTTCTGGTCAGTAGGGAGCGAAGTAAGAGATAATCGGTCTTCAACATCTGATTTAGATTGCTCTAAATTATCAATTGATACACGATCAGTCATAACTTCCATTACCTCAGATAACGTTAGTTCTTTTATTAAACTAATTTGAGAAGGCTCCGCTTCAATTAACGGCTTTAATGTATCATCTGTAAGCTCATCAGACATTGAGACTGAAATAATTGATTGAAGATCTGATATTTTTTCTTGAGTCGTTTTTTCCTCGGGTTCATTCTTATTCACTTTATCTATCCCAGAAAACAAATCATTTAACTTATCAAACTGGGACTGTGAAACCTCATCACGGTAAACATATTTCGCATCAATTTGAGCGGCTTTTGATCGCTCGTCTTCCGTAGCGGTTTTATTTTCTATCGTAATTGGTGAAGCAATATCATGATCCGCTCTTGAATATAGCGTAATATCCAGGGACTCTGGCATAACATTTGACAACATCGTTAAGTACATAATGAGTGCCACTAGTCCATAAAGCGACCATTTTATCATTTTAATTTGTTCGATATTACGGAGATTATTTTGCAACAAATGCTTAATCTTCGCAATCATAGCTTCCTTCACCTCATAAGTTCTGGCCTCTACTACTCTTCTTCATATTTTATCAGAATTCCCTCATTAATGGACCATAATCTTATAATATGTTCACGTCTTGATGCGCCTTCTCTCTTCCTATCCTTCTTCCACTAGTACGACTCTCCAACTAGTTTGATTAACGATAGAGTTCTGGAAAGTTGAGGGATAAGGCTCAAAAAAGGCCCGTTTTCAAACGGACCTTTTAAGCTTATTTTGTTTCGTGTTCATATGCATCAATAATACGTTGAACTAACGGGTGGCGGACAACATCTGTCTGCTGAAGATAAATAAACGACACATCTTTTACTCGTTTAAGAATTTTTTCTGCGGCCGCTAAGCCTGATTCTTTTCCCTTAGGAAGATCGATCTGTGTGATATCACCAGTGATTACCATTTTTGAACCAAAACCTAACCGAGTCAAGAACATCTTCATTTGTTGAGATGTTGTATTTTGTGCTTCATCCAAAATTACATAACTATCGTCAAGGGTTCGCCCTCGCATATAGGCAAGCGGAGCGATCTCAATCGTACCTCTTTCAATCAGTCGAGTCGTTTGTTCAACCCCTAGAACATCATGAAGAGCATCATATAGGGGACGTAAATAAGGATCTACTTTTTCCTTCAAATCTCCTGGAAGGAAGCCTAAGCTTTCTCCAGCTTCAACTGCTGGACGAGTCAGAACAATCTTCTTCACTTGATTGTATTTAAGTGCAGTTACCGCCATAACAACGGCAAGATACGTTTTTCCAGTTCCAGCTGGCCCTATACCGAACACCAGGTCAGTCTTTTTCATCGCCGATACGTAATGGCGTTGACCAAGTGTTTTCACTTTAATTGGCTTTCCCTTTGCATTCGTGGTAATTTCCTCTTGATACAGTTCCAGAAGCTGATCAAGCATTCCTTGCTGCACTAATTGACACGCATAAACAACGTCTCTTCCAGAGATACTTGCGCCTCGTTTGATGAGGATGTGAAGGGTATGCACAACTTCTTTTACCATCGTGATGCTTTCTTCATCCCCTCTCACAGATATACCTTCTCCTCGAGTAACAAGTGACACTTTAAGGGCTTCCTCAATTATCTTTAAATGCTCATCACCAGGGCCGAATAAGCTTTGAGCTTCATTAGAATTTTCTAGCTGTAATGTAAGATCAACATAAGATTCTGCCAATAGACCTCAATCTCCTTGAATAATCGGTATGTCTTTCCCAATCTCTTCTATTATTTCATAGTGTATCTTTACGTTTACTTTACCATTCTCTACCTCATGGTGTAAAATTTTTTCCTCTTTAATTTCTGCTTTTTCTGATGTTTTACTTATTATGTCTTCTCTACTTACTTGACTAGCTGCCTGAAGCGCTTCCTTTTCTGTATACTCTCTCGTTACTTCTTTGGTTTCTAGAAGCTCTTTTGTTTGAAACGATAAAGGAATTTCCCATTTTAAAAAGCGTAAATTTGTTTCACTTATCATCGTCTCATAACGAGAAAACTCCGGCTTTGAAAATCCCCATATTGGAAGATGAAAACCAAAAAAACCTACCGAATATTTCGTTTCTCTTTCACCAGTATTCGTTTCAAAAGTTGATTTTAAAGGGATAGATACATTCGTTACATACCACGTTTTTCCATAAACTTCCCCTCTCGCTGGGACAAGTTCACTTTTTTCTTCTTTTCCAATAAATCCCGAAATGAGGAGCTGACCTGGTTTAACATAATCGTTTTCTTTTACCTGAACCTGTCCTTCTTCAACATATATTTTTGTAATAATGGCTTTTTTATCAGCTACGATGTGCCTTGCATTTAAAGCAGGTTGTTTTTCAGGCAACTGTTTTTGAACGACTTCAAAGTGATACGTGGAACCACTTCTTTTAACACCGACCCAGGTAATTTCTTCAAGACTTTCTGTCATTTCTTGCTGTAGCTCCTGATTGGATGGTAACTGAAATATGAATGCACCTTTTTTCACTCCGAGTTCTTCGGCTACTTGCTTTAATTTATGCTCGACTTCAGGTGTTGCGCCATTCACAGTGATTGACCATACCATATTCGATAAAATTAGAATGAGTAGAATGCAACTTATAATGCCACTCAGAAACCCTCTAGAGTAGACTATTTTTTTTAAGATAAAAGGAAATCCTTTCCTTTCATTAATGCGTATTTTACATCTTGTCCTCTTTAAATGCGGCCTAATACGTTTAATATCGGTAGTGTAGAGCGATAACAGAATCGTTTCATTATCCACACGAGAGATGTCCCAAATTGGAATGTTGTACTCGATACAACGATTAATAAAAAGTTCCGTATAGGACCCAATCACTTTAATTCGCACATATCCAGAAAAAAGTTCTTTAATGTATTCCTTCATAATACCCTCCCGTATCGTCAGCCCGAGAATTATTCAAGGCTTTTATCAGTTTTGGGGTTTATCAAGATAGGAAACATGTTCAATTTTGCCTTCCAGTAAAATTTCCTCAGGAAGGATTGTTTTCAACATAAAATCCTCTCCTTTTATTACCAATTGACCATTTTTAAGAAGTAGTCGGACTTCCTCATTAGAGAATTTGAGAACACCTTGATGATTCTCTATGTAAATATGCAGCTGTCCAACCATCGTGATCCGCGGCAAATCCATGACCGCATCTGCTGGAAGCTCTAATCTTCTCGTTAACCAACTTTTTAGATTGTGCTTCCACTTTGCCATGGATACTCCCCCTCTCCACTCATCTTTATGAGAGAAAACATAAAACTATCCCACTTACATGCGATAATAGCTCCTGTTACCATCTTATGCAGTTGACATTTAAATCATTGCAACCCATAAAAAAAAGACGCCATATGGCATCTTTTTTACCTGTTTTTTTGTTTCACGGCCACCATTGAAGGATGGGGTTTTCTTGATCGCGGGGGTCCAAGAATTTCTGCCCATATAATGCCGTTTCGAACATTTGACTTGCTAATAGAGAGACTCTTATCTTTGATATATGGCGCTGATTTCACATTTTTTTGTACTTTCAACTCATTCTGTGAACCGTAATTCTCACGTTTTGCCATACGTCCTAAAGCTTCCTTGTAAGCACTAACCGTATCAGATTGAGAAGCATCTTCCTCTATTTCACTTGCTTCCATAGAACCACCTGAACGTGGGTTACTTTGTTCTCTTTGTGGCCGCTTTTGAGTCGGATTGGCTTTTTGTTTTTCTTCCTCGCCGCCCATACGCTTGAAGAAGCTAATAATACCACCAATTGCAATAATAACAAAAACGATATTGTTTAATAGCAGTTCAATAAGATTATCCACGACGATCACCTCCAACAAAGGATTGAGGGAATAGCTTAGCGATCATCCTCATCTTCTTCCTGATTTGGTTTACCGATCATGTCTCTCATGTCAGTATCTGCTTCAATGTTCTTTAGATTCATATAATCCATGACACCAATGTTACCAGAACGTAGCGCTTCAGCCATAGCCATTGGTACTTCAGCCTCTGCTTCAACTACTTTCGCACGCATTTCTTCTACGCGAGCCCGCATCTCTTGCTCTTGCGCAACTGCCATTGCACGACGTTCTTCAGCTTTTGCCTGAGCAATGTTCTTATCTGCCTCAGCCTGATCTGTTTGAAGCACCGCACCAATATTTTTACCAATATCAATATCCGCAATATCAATGGAAAGAATCTCGAAAGCTGTTCCAGCGTCCAGTCCTTTTGATAACACAGTATGAGAAATCATATCCGGATTTTCAAGAACCTTTTTGTGGTTTTCAGATGAACCAATTGTACTGACAATGCCCTCACCTACACGAGCAATGACGGTGTCTTCACCAGCTCCACCTACGAGACGATCGATGTTTGCACGTACAGTAATTCTTGCTTTTGCTTTTACTTCAATGCCATCCATCGCAACACCTGCAATAAATGGCGTCTCGATTACTTTAGGATTAACACTCATCTGAACAGCATCTAAAACATCTCGACCGGCAAGGTCAATGGCTGCACAGCGTTCAAAACTAAGCTCAATATTAGCTCGGTGTGCGGCAATAAGCGCATTAACGACTCGGTCTACATTACCACCAGCAAGGTAATGACTTTCCAGTTGATTTGTGTTTAATTCAAGACCCGCTTTGACCGCTTTAATTAGCGGGTTAATAACACGGGATGGGATTACGCGACGAAGCCTCATTCCTACAAGATTGAATATACTCACGCGAACTCCTGCTGCTAGTGCTGAGATCCACAGCATCACAGGTACAAACGTAAAGAGTATTGCTAAACCGATAATGACTAACCCTACAATAACTAATAATCCTAACGTGCTAGTGTCCATCATTTTCCTCCCTATTATTCCTTATTTACTTGCTCTTACAACGACTCTTGAACCATTCGTTTTTACAATTTTCACTTCTGTGCCAGCAGGTAAAAAGCCCCCCTCTGTCACAACATCCATGCGCTCATCTCCAAAGTCAGCAATACCCGATGGCCTTAGCGGTGTAACGGCTTTTCCCTCCATACCTATCAACTCATTTCGAGTGGCATTAGACACATAACCTAACTCAGTTTTTGTTGAATCGGAGAGAATGATTTTCTTAAAGAATCCTCGATATCCAAAGATTCGAATGAAGAGGTAGGAACCACCAATTGTAACCGCGATAGCAATCAGGACCGCTAACAGAACGTATTGCATGGATTGTCCTGAAGCCAAAATAATACTCGCAACAATCCCAACAGCACCTAGAACCCCAAATATTCCAAAACCAGGAATAAACACCTCCACCAAAATGAGAACAACTCCTACAATCAATAGTAGTAGTGATTCCCAACCAGCAAAGCCTGCAATCATATGACCAAAGAAAAACAGAAGTAACGCACCGGCACCCATAAAGCCTGGTACCCCAAATCCAGGAGAATACAATTCCAATACAAGGCCCAGACTTCCAATTGATAATAAAATCGGAATAATGATTGGGTTTGTAACAAAGCGAGCAATTCTTTCTGCAATACTCACTTCAGCATCACTAATTTTAGCTTCTTCAAGATTTAGGATATTAAGTAACTCAGTTCGATCCTCAGCCGTTCCTTCAGCATACCCAACCTCTACCGCTTCCTGATCACTTAGTGTAAGGAGCTCCCCTTTTGGAGCGTTATAATCCGGGAGGTCAACATCTGGATCCGCCATAGCTAAAGCGTATTTTGGATCCCGCTCATTTAGCTCTGCTGCAGACTTCATTGCGGCGTGCCAAAAAGATTCTGCTTTTTTGCCAGCTGCATTTCCTGACTGGTCAATGATAGCGGCTGATCCCATTAAAGCCCCAGGCTCCATAATAATTTGATCGGCATTCAAAGCGATGTAAGCGCCCGCTGAAAGAGCACGGTTGGAAACATAGGCAGTGATCGGAACGTCAGATGCTTTGATGATTTTTGCAATATTATCTGCTGCATTTACTGCTCCACCAGGCGTATTAATTTCTAATACAATATGATCAGCGCCTTGATCCTCCGCATCCTGAATCGATCGCTTTAGAAAAGCTTCCAATCCACGTTCCACTTCTTGTTCAACAGGAATAAATGTAACGAGATCGCCCTCGCCTTTACTTAACACCAAATTTCCTGCAAACGGAAGAATAACCATCATCATGAAACAAACAGATACAAAGAAACGCGTTGTATTTTTTCTGATTGTGACCCCTCCCTCCAGCTACATAAGTATACGAATAAGGTCATCAAGAAGTTTCATTTTTATGTAGATAATACTAATTTTAGTATGACAAATAAAGAAACTATTTACTAGCTTAAAATGATGAACTGAAAATCCCCTTAACTTGTTTATATATTATCATTGTAAAAAAATTGTATGTATAGAAAAACACGCTCTGTTTTGTACAGAGCGTGTTTGCGCTTCATCATATTTATCCAACGCTTAAGGCAAAGTTTGACTGTTTCTTTTTCGTATGAAGAAAGAAGAAATCAACTTCACCTTAAGGTCTGATTGTTTCAACTAGTCACCTTGAGGAAATGAGTGATCTCCTAAGTTGAAAGTATCACTTTATGATAAGTTCTTTTGTACAAGACGATTAACAAGTCCGCCGTCCGCTTTGCCCTTTACACGAGGCATAAGCGCCCCCATTACCTTACCCATTTCTTTCTTTGAAGAAGCACCCGTTTCAGAAATAACTTCCTGAACAATTTGTTCTACTTCTTCTTCAGAGAGTTGTTTCGGCAGGTAGACAGATAAGATCGACAGCTCTTCATCGAGATTCTGTACAAGATCACTTCGGCCAGCTTTTTCAAATTCAAGGAGGGAGTCTTTGCGTTGCTTGACTTCGCGAGTGAGAACGGTAAGTTCTTCCTCTTCAGTTAAGTCATGACCCAATTTAATGGATTCATTCTGAATTGAAGATTTAACCATCCGAATAACAGATAGTTTGTTTTTTTCTTTGTTCTTCATCGCTACTTTCATATCTGCTGTTAAACGGTCATTTAGACTCACTGACCTAACACCCTCTCTTAGAACTTACGCTTTTTCCTTGCTGCCTCAGATTTCTTTTTACGCTTAACACTTGGCTTTTCATAGTGCTTGCGCTTCTTTACTTCAGCCATAGTGCCTTCTTTAGAAACCGTTCTCTTGAAGCGACGAAGAGCATCATCGATCGACTCGTTCTTACGCACGCGAGTTTCCGCCATCTCTATCCCTCCCTCCAAAACATAGACAATCATAACACATGACTTTCTAACAAAGACATGTCACCTGCAATTATAATACATCCCTTTCGGTTTATCAACATTTCTTTCTGTAATTTTCTTTTTAAACCTCTTTCTAAAAATAAATATCCAAGTAGTTCGCTTGATTACAACAAAACTGAGAATTGAAAGAGCTTTGGGTTAATACATGCATAAAACGAGTACCCCATTTTAAAATGCTCTTTTCTAATAGATTGTTGCTTTTGAATCAATTTATGAATAAAAACCACATTTTGCTAATTGGAGCGGAAATTAACCACTTATCTAAAAGCAACGATATCTACAAAAAGAGCCTTCTAAAAAAATAACGAGCATGTCGATGAGGTCCTGTCCATAAACTTTCAATGGAAAGGAGAATGAATATAAAATGAGTCCATATATAGCCTCTTTTATCGTCTTTATTAGTATTTTTCTTTTTGGTATGAGCATTCTTCGTGTTGGGTTAAACACAATTTCCAATACAAAATTACAGAAATGGCTTTATCATGCCTCTTCAACACCCATTCGTGGACTTCTAACAGGAGCTCTTGTCACAGCGCTATTGCAAAGTAGCTCCGCCGTCATGGTGCTAACCATCAGTTTAATTGCAGCTAAACTTCTTACATTTAGGCAGTCCATTGGCATCATTCTTGGTACAAATATCGGCACTACGATAACTGCAGAATTAATGACACTTAATCCTGAACACCTTGTATTACCATTATTACTTATAGGGTTTATTATGCTTCAGATTCGACAACAGTTCATTTTTAGTTCAGGAACCGTTCTATTTGGTCTTGGATGTATCTTTGTAGCGATGCACGGACTAGAAGCACTAGCCATCCCGTTATCAACACTATCGTTTTTTGAACATGTGATTCACGAAACAAATTCTAGTCTTCTGTATGGAATCGGGATTGGAACCTTAGTCACCGCTGTCATTCAATCTAGTTCAGCCACTACGGGGATTACAATGGGGTTTATTAATCAGGAATTACTTACATTACCTGCAGCTATTGCCATACTATACGGATCTAATGTTGGCACGTGCATCACCGCACTAATGGCTAGTATCGGTAGCAGCAAGGAAGCAAAACTCGCAGCTTATGCTCATGTTTGGATCAACATCATAGGCGTGATATTGTTCTTCCCATTGATTGGCTTATTCGGTGCATTTGCAGCTAGTATGACATCTCTCCCAGATGTTCAACTTGCTCATGTTTCAATTCTTTTCAATGTTCTTTCTGCGTTCTTATTCTTACCTTTTGCAGGGCTACTTGCCAAATCGATTGAAAAGTTACACAATTATAATTTACAATAAAAAATCCATCACTTCTAGTACTAGAAGTGATGGATTTATCGTCTTAATAGTCTGTATCAGCTGTTTCACCTTGTACAATCTTCACTCCGGCACTCGCTCCAATTCGTGTAGCGCCAGCATCAATCATCGCTTGAGACCCTTCTAAATCACGAACGCCTCCAGAAGCCTTAACACCGATGTTTGGTCCAACTGTTCTTCTCATCAACTTAATATCTTCTACTGTCGCTCCACCAGTTGAAAAACCTGTTGAAGTTTTAACATAATCAGCACCCGCTTTAACAGAAAGCTCACACGCACGTGTTTTTTCTTCATCTGTTAAAAGACACGTTTCGATAATAACTTTTACAAGGGCTTTGCCTTTTGCTGCTTCAACGACTGCTTTAATATCTTGCTCTACAAGTTCGTTGTTACCGTCTTTAAGGGCCCCGATATTAATAACCATATCGACTTCTGTCGCACCTTTTTGAATGGCATCTTTTGTTTCGAAAGCTTTCGTTTCAGTAGTAACGGCGCCTAGAGGGAAACCGATTACTGTACAAACTTTTGCTTCCGATCCTTCTAACTTCTCTGCAGCAAGAGATACCCATGTGGGGTTTACGCACACAGAAGCAAAGTTGAAGTCTCTCGCTTCGTCACAAAGTTTCTCGATTTGCTCTCTGCTTGTATCTGGCTTAAGAGCTGTGTGGTCAATCATTTTCGCTAGTTCTTTATTCATGGTTGTCATCCTTCCAGTTCTGTATAAGTAGGCTAAGCCCCTTTATTTAAAACGAAGCAACTGCAGCTGTTGGTTCATCCTCATTCATAACACGAACGAATTGTCCTTCGTTATAAGGATAGCCCGCCTTTGTAATTTTCACTTTAACTATTTTTCCTATCATTGCTTCTGATGCTTCAAAAATCACTTTCATATAATTCGCCGAATACCCGACATATAAGTCTGAAGTCTGATCTTCCTTGTATTTCTCTTCAGGAATAACTTCAAGAACTTCTCCTTCATAGTGTGATGCGTACTCTTTTGCAAGCTGATTGGAAAGCTCAATCAAATGGTGAACTCGCTTATTCTTAATTTCATCATCTACCTGGTCTTCCATTCGCGCTGCCGGTGTACCTGTACGCCTAGAAAATGGGAAAACATGAAGTTCTGAGAATTTATGTTTTGCAATAAAATCATACGTTTCGTTAAATTCTTCTTCTGTTTCACCAGGGAATCCTACAATCACATCTGAAGTAATAGCAAGACCTGGAAGAGCTTGTTTCAAACGCTCTAAGCGCTCACCAAACATTTCCATTGTATACTTTCTTCTCATGCGCTGAAGAACTGTGTTTGAACCTGATTGAAGTGGAATATGCAAGTGCGGAACAACTTTTTCTGACTGATTTAATACTTCAATCACTTCATCCGTTACCTGACTTGCTTCAATAGAAGATATACGAATTCGTTTCAAACCTTTTACTTTCGCATCAAGATCACGAAGAAGTTGGGCAAAATTATAATCCTTTAAATCTTCTCCATATCCCGCTGTATGAATACCAGTCAGAACGATTTCTTTATAGCCCGCATCAACAAGTTGCTGCGCCTGAGTCAGAACAGCTTCAGGTTCACGCGACCTTAGAAGACCTCTTGCCCATGGAATAATGCAGAAAGTACAAAAATTGTTACACCCCTCTTGGATCTTAAGGGATGCGCGCGTACGATCCGTAAATGCTGGAACTTCAAGTTCTTCATATACACGCGCTTTCATAATATTTCCTACACCGTTCACAGGTTCTCTCTCTCGTTTATATTGCTCAATGTAATCAATCATCTTCACGCGATCCTGTGTTCCTACCACTACATCCACACCAGGAATTGCCATAATTTCAGCAGGTGAGGTTTGAGCGTAACAACCCGTTACACAAATGACAGCATCTGGATTTTTTCGAATCGCTCGACGAATGACCTGTCGACTTTTCTTGTCCCCAGTATTTGTTACGGTACAAGTATTAATAACATAAACATCCGATGCATGATCAAATTCTACTCGCTCATAATCATGATCTTTAAACAACTGCCAAATCGCTTCCGTTTCATAGTGATTCACTTTACAACCTAATGTATGGAATGCAACTGAAGGCATATCATCACCCCATTAATTCAAAATGATAAGAAATTGCTGCCAGTACATACATAGCAGCCGTTTCTGTTCGTAATATTCTAGGACCAAGTCCACATGAAGAGAACCCAGCTTCTTTCAAAGTGGCGACTTCATATTCTGAGAGTCCGCCTTCCGGACCAAACACAACCATAACCCTGTCGTTCATTTTTGCCTCGTGAAGCGTTTGAACAAGCTTAGCAGATTCTCCTGCTCTTGCTTCTTCTTCGTAAGCAATTAATTTATGGTCATATGATTCACTCGTCTTAATCAGTGAGGAAAGGGATTGAGGCATATCAATCCTTGGAATCGTTGTTCGATGAGACTGCTCAGCCGCTTCTTTGGCAATTTTGTTTAGCCTCTGCAACTTTTTCGCGCTTTTTTGCTCATCCCATTTTACAACAGAACGCTCAGCTTTAAAAGGAATAAACTGATCAGCACCAAGTTCTGTTCCTTTCTGTATGACTGTCTCGAGTTTGTCTCCTTTAGGTAACCCCTGTACAATTGTCACATTTACAGGTAACCTTTTTTGCTCGTCAAGCCACTCTTTTGGAATAGCTTTAATGAAGTCAGCTGATAGCTCATCTAATTCACAAATCGCTGATTGACCATCTTCTGTACAACAAATAATGCGATCCCCTACTGCCATCCTCATCACTCTTGAGATATGCTTGACATCTTCCCCTTCAATCAAAATATGATCTTGGTGAAGCTGAGATTTAGAGATAAAATATCGTTGCATGACTTTCTCTCCTTACGCGTGGGGCTTTCTCGCAATAAAGGCAACCCAATCTTCCATTTGTAGCGTTTCTTCAATTTCAAGGCCCTGTTCTAGAATCGATTGTTTCACTTCCTGTTTCTTTGCCGTAATGATACCAGAAGTAATAAAGGCACCACCAGGTTTAAGAACCCTAGCAACGTCATCTGTAAAACGAACGATAATTTCCGAAAGTAAGTTCGCCACAACCACATCATAGGACTCTTCTACACCCTCTAGAAGATTATTTTGACTCACGCTAATTTTGTGATGAACTTTATTAAGCTTTGTATTAAGAGCTGCGCTTTTTACAGCTATCTCATCAAGGTCAAGTGCATCCACTGAATCTGCACCTAAACTAGCTGCCGCAATACTTAATACCCCAGATCCGGTACCGACGTCAATCACACGGTGTCCTGGTTTAATAATTTTCTCCAGCGCTTGTACACATAAAACCGTTGTCGGATGTGTACCGGTTCCAAATGCCATTCCAGGATCAAGCTCAATAATAATTTCATCTGTTGTAACAGGCTGATAGTCTTCCCATGTAGGCGTAATGGTGATACGTTCAGAAATTTTGACAGGTTTATAATATTTTTTCCAAGCTGTAGCCCATTCTTCCTCATTCACTTCACTTATTTGAACAGTGTTATGCCCTAGATCAATGTCATAGACAAGTAATCCATTAATCGCTTCTTTGATTTGTTCAACCGTTTCACCAAGAAAACTATTGACTGGTAAGTACGCTTTTAAAATAACGCCTTCCTCAGGATAATCATCAGGATTTAGCTGATAAACCTCTCCGAAAGTAGTATCCCATACTTTCACAAGATCCATCGGGTCTTCAATCACTACCCCACTGGCTCCTGCTTCATGTAGAATGTTTGACACCGCTTCAATCGCTTCGTTTGTTGTATGAATGCTTATTTCAGACCATTTCATTCATTGCCCACTCCTCTTTTGGATCCTTTTTTCGGAAAGGAAACAGGCAGGCCATATTGTACGGCCTGCTTGCTACCAGCTTTCATCTTGCTTATTCTCCCTTAAAAGCTTTTTTAACTTTAGAGAAAAAATTCTCATGTTGCTCATCAGGTACCTGTCCTGAAATCTCACTAAATTCACGTAAAAGATCTTTTTGACGGTCTGTTAAGTGTTTAGGAGTAATCACTTGAATTTTCACATGCTGATCTCCCTGACCGTATCCTCTCACGTTTTGAATTCCTTTGCCTTTAAGGCGGAAGTTCGTACCACTTTGTGTTCCAGCTGGAACCTTAAGTTTAACTTTTCCGTGTAGCGTTGGAACTTCAATTTCATCACCAAGACCCGCTTGAGAGAACGTGATTGGCATCTGGCATAATACATCATCGCCACTTCGTTCGTAAAAATCATGTGATTTCACATAAACCACTACAAATAAATCTCCTGGAGGACCACCATTAACTCCAGCTTCGCCTTTACCAGTAATGCGAATTTGTTGACCTTCATCAATACCAGCAGGGATTTTAACATGGATCTTTTTCTTCACTTCCACTTTCCCTTTACCTCGGCAAGTTTTACATTTATCTTTAATAAGCTTACCAGTACCTTCACAATGGTGACAAACGCGACGATTAACAACGCGGCCAAAAGGTGTGTTTTGTTCAACGTTTAATTGACCTGCACCACCACAGTGAGAACACGTCTCAGGAGATGTTCCAGGTTTTGCACCTGATCCATCACAAGTAGAACATTCCTCTTCTTTTGGTATATAAATATCCGTTTCTTTACCAAAAGCTGCTTCCTCAAATGTTAATTCCATGGAGTATTGAAGGTCAGCACCCTGTCTTGGAGCATTCGGATTGCGTCGTCCACCTCCACCAAAGAACATATCAAAAATATCACCAAAGCCGCCAAAGTCAGCTCCGCCACCGCCAAAACCTTGGTTAGGATCGGCATGTCCAAACTGATCGTACTGAGCTCTCTTTTGTGAGTCACTTAGTACCTCATACGCTTCTGTCACTTCTTTAAATTTCTCGTCTGCACCAGGTTCCTGATTAATATCAGGATGGTATTGCTTGGCAAGCTTGCGATAAGCTTTTTTCATTTCAGCTTCCGAAGCATCTTTGCTAACGCCAAGCACTTCATAATAATCTCGTTTACTCATCGTATCCACTCCCGATTCTCTTCACATAACGTTTATCATATCATTGAGTTTATACGCTCTGCAATACTATATCGTTAGCACCAGTGAACGTTAACAGTTATCGTAGGCTAAACTGATCCTAGCTAAATAAAAATTGTAGCAGAAAACCATCGTTTTGCTCGCTAACCTCAAAAGTTCAACCCTTTCATGTATGGAAAAAAACGTGACTTGTGATTTTTTCTAGACTCTAAAGTTATTTCAATGAACCTTTTAACGCCACTTTATCAGTAAGTGGTTAACGGTTAAAATGAAAAAAGTCAAAGTCAAGATACGCCTGACTTTGACTTTTTTTCGTATCATTTTCTTACTTTTTGTCGTCGTCTACTTCTTCATATTCAGCGTCAACAACGTTATCATCTGCTTGCTCTGTTCCGCCTTCTTCGCCAGCTTGAGCTTGTTGAGCTTGTGCAGCTTGCTCATATACTTTCATTGAAAGTGCTTGAACGATTTCTTGAAGCTCATCTTTCGCAGTGCGAATTGCTTCAATGTCGTCATTTTCAAGTGCTGCTTTTACTTTATCTTTCGCTTCGTTAGCTTTTGTTACTTCTTCTTCCTCTACTTGACCTTCAAGGTCTTTAAGAGTCTTTTCAGTAGTAAACACTAGCTGATCAGCTTCGTTACGTGTTTCAACTTCTTCACGACGCTTCTTATCTTCTTCAGCATTTGCTTCAGCGTCTTTCACCATGTTTTCAATTTCATCATCTGATAGACCGCTTGAAGATTTGATTGTAATTGACTGTTCTTTATTTGTACCAAGATCCTTCGCACGAACGTTCACGATACCGTTTTTGTCGATATCAAATGATACTTCGATTTGCGGAGTTCCTCGTGGAGCTGGAGGAATATCCGTCAGCTGGAAGCGACCAAGAGTCTTGTTATACTGAGCCATTTCGCGCTCACCTTGAAGAACATGAATGTCAACTGAAGGTTGATTATCAGCTGCAGTTGAGAAAGTTTGTGACTTACTAGTTGGGATCGTTGTATTACGCTCGATAAGCTTCGTAAATACGCCACCCATTGTTTCGATACCAAGAGAAAGAGGTGTTACGTCAAGAAGAACAACGTCTTTCACATCTCCAGCAATAACACCAGCTTGAATTGCTGCACCAAGTGCAACTACTTCATCAGGGTTAACGCCTTTGTGTGGATCTTGTCCTGTTTCTTTCTTAATCGCATCTTGTACTGCAGGAATACGAGTAGATCCACCAACTAGAATTACTTTATCAAGTTCAGAAGGTGACATTCCAGCATCTTTAAGAGCCTGGCGAGTAGGTGCCATTGTACGCTCAACAAGATTTGCAGAAAGCTCTTCGAATTTAGCACGAGTTAGGTTAAGCTCAAGGTGTTTAGGACCTGAAGCATCCGCAGTGATAAATGGAAGAGAAATTTGAGTTTGTGCTACACCTGAAAGATCTTTCTTCGCTTTTTCAGCAGCATCTTTCAAACGTTGAAGTGCCATCTTATCCTGACCAAGATCAACACCTGTATCTTTCTTGAATTCAGCAACTAAGTGATCAATGATCACCTGGTCAAAGTCATCACCACCAAGACGGTTGTCACCAGCAGTCGACTTAACCTCAAATACGCCTCCACCAAGTTCAAGGATTGATACGTCGAACGTACCACCACCAAGGTCAAATACTAGGATTGTTTGATCTTCGTCTTCTTTATCAAGACCGTAAGCAAGCGCTGCAGCAGTTGGTTCGTTTACAATACGCTCAACTTCAAGACCAGCGATTTTACCAGCATCTTTTGTTGCTTGACGCTCAGCATCGTTAAAGTATGCAGGAACAGTAATAACTGCTTTTTCAACGCCTTCACCAAGATAATCTTCAGCGTATGATTTTAGTTTTTGTAGGATGATTGCAGAAATTTCTTGAGGAGAAAATGATTTATCCTCAACATCTACTTTGTAATCCGTACCCATATGACGTTTGATTGATTGAATTGTGTTAGGGTTTGTAATTGCTTGACGCTTCGCAACTTCACCTACTAGACGTTCTTCATCTTTAAATGCAACGACAGATGGCGTTGTACGGCTACCTTCCGGGTTAGGGATTACAGTAGCTTCTCCGCCTTCCATTACAGCGATACAAGAGTTTGTTGTACCTAAGTCAATACCAATAATTTTACTCATTACATTCTACCTCCTATTTCTTGTTATGTAGTTAAGAGCTTACCTTTACCATTGCTGGTCGAAGGACGCGATCGTTTAATTGATAGCCTTTTTGTAAGACCTCTACAACCACATCTGAATCATGTTCATCTGATTCAACCTGCATAACTGCTTGATGGAGATGCGGGTTGAAGGCTTCTCCTACAGTACCAACTTCTTCTACACCTTCATTTGCAAGTGCTTCTTTTAACTGACGATATACCATTTCCATTCCAGTAAGCAATGACGTCACTTGCTCATTATCACTTTGAACAGCTAGTGCACGTTCGAAGTTATCCATTGCTGGAAGTAGCTCTTCAGCCAATTTCTGAGAACGGTATTTAGCATCTGCGCTTCGTTCTTCACGTGTTCTACGTCGGAAGTTATCGTACTCTGCCTGTGTGCGCATATATTTATTCTCAAGCTCTTCTACTTGCTGTTGCAAGTTTTCAAGCTCTTCATTTTCATTGGTTTCAGATACTTCAATCACTTCAGGTTCATCATTCTCTTCAGCATTTTGCTCAAGATTCTCTTCCTCTTCCGTTAGAAGCTCTTCTTCCTCTTGATGACTGTTTTGCTTTTCCACGAATTTCACCTCCCTATCGAAATATACCAAATCATTCTCTCATAGAAAAGGATGGAAGAAATGTTTCTCCCACCTTCTTCACTATTACCAAATTACCAGTGTTTGAAACTTTGATATCGATCCGTAAGCGTCTTTGTAAGATCATTAGCAAGGAAACCTAGAATGCTCATTGACCGTTGATACTCCATTCTAGTCGGTCCTAGTAAAGCAATCGAGCCCATTCGTTTTCCTTCAATAAAATAATCTGCTGTCACAATACTACAGTGCTGCATCGCTTCAAGATCATTTTCTTGACCAATTTTAACTTCGATTCCGTTTTTCTCCGGACGAAGAATATTATACATCACATCATCTTGTTCGAACGTATTAAGTAATAACCTGACTTTGTCTATGTCTTTGAACTCAGGCTGAGTAAGAATATTCGTCTTACCTCCGTAATAAACTTTCTCTGCATTCGTATAGAGGAAAAGACTTTCAAGCATTGTGTTCACTTGATTGTAATTCTCGATATGCTTCTTCAAAACAGTTGCCATTTCTTTCATCATGGTAGACTTTAAGGAAATAAGTGGAACATCCTTTAAGCGCTCATTCATAATATTAACAACTTTTTCAATATCAGACATGCTAACCGATGGGGGAATTTTCATCGTTCGATTCTCAACATGTCCACTGTCAGCTACTAAAATAACGACAGCTGTATCCTTGGACAAAGGAATAATTTGTATCTGGCGAAGTCTTGTTTCAAAAACTTCAGGTCCAAGAATAATTGACGTATATTGAGTGAGTTCAGAAAGAATCCCCGCAGATTGCTGAATCACTTTTTCTACTTCCACCATTCTCTCAGCAAAAAGAGAATGAATATTATTCACGTCTTTTTTTGAAAGGACAGGTGGAGATAAAAGATGATCCACATAAAAGCGATAGCCTTTTTCGGATGGTACTCTGCCAGAAGAGCTATGCGTCTTCTCGATATAACCCATCTCTTCAAGATCTGCAAGTTCGTTGCGAATCGTTGCAGAGCTAAAAGTAACGTCTTCACGTTTTGAAATCGTTCGTGATCCAACCGGTTCTGCCGTTTGAATATAGTCGTTAATTAACAACTGCAAAATGAATAGTTGACGTTCTGTTAACATCTCCTCATCACCTCTGTTAGCACTCTAAAGGACTGAGTGCTAAATCTAATAATAAGGTAACAGAAACTTATTTTAGTTGTCAATCATTACGTTAATCATTATTGTACCCAAACAATATTTTTTATGAAAAGGAGAGAAAGAACACAATCTCCCCCTTAAATAAACCTTTTCAGCCATTCTGTCTTATCTTAAAGAAACTAAATCGCAAGAAATTCCTGAAACACTTCGTTACCTAAAAAGAAACCTTGTTCTGTTAAGGTAATGTGTGTCCCGGTGTCTTGTATAAGTTGATTTTGAACGAGCTTATTGATTTGCTCGCTAAATACATCTTCGATCGAGTGATTGAACTTCTTTTGAAACGTTTCTTTTGAAACGCCTTCTTTCATGCGGAGACCCATAAACATTTCTTCTTCCATTCGCTCGTTTTCCGTTAGAACGTTGTCATCCATATATGGAAAACCACTTTCATCGATCTTCGTCATATACTGCTTGAGAGGGCCGGCATTTGCCCTTCTAACCCCATCAATATAGCTGTGAGCACCAGCGCCTATTCCGTAGTACTCATTATTCTTCCAATACGTAATATTGTGTTTGCTTTCATAACCTGGTTTTGCGAAATTGCTAATCTCATATTGCAATAGACCAGCTTTTTCAAGACGCGTTATAAGCATTTCATACATATCAGCTTCTGCTTCTTCGGTAGGAAGTGGTAATTCACCTTTACGCCATTTATTGTAGAAAACCGTTTTTTTCTCTACTTGTAAGGAATAAGAAGAAATGTGCGTGATTCCCAATTCAATCGCTTTGGTAATTGACTCTGAAAACTGAGGAATTGTTTGATCTGGTAAACCGAACATAAGATCTAAGGAAAGATTCACAAAACCTTCATTCTGTGCCATCCGAACAATTTCCCCAATTTCTGCAACTGAATGCCCTCTCCCAAGTTTATTTAGGAGAGAATCCTGGAATGCTTGAGCTCCTATACTTAAGCGATTCACCCCATAAGCTTTCATAATTCGTAGCTTTTCAGGTGTGACGCTCCCTGGATTTGCTTCCATCGAAAATTCAACAGAATCACATAAATAAGGCCCAAAACGATTTTGAACATCCTTCAGAAAACGTTCTAGCTGCTCTTCATTGAGCGCGGTAGGAGTGCCTCCCCCTACGAAGATAGTTTCAATACGATCCGTCGGAAACTGCTCAAGGGTATGTTTCATTTCCAAATCCATATGAGCCAAATAATCATTTACAGGCTGTCCCTGCATAAACACTTTATTAAAATCACAATAGTGACAAATATAATCACAAAAAGGGATGTGTAAATAAACAGCGTTAACCATTTCAATCACTGCTTTCTAACATAATGTAAAGACCGCAGAAACGCTCTGCGGTCTTCTAACCTACATGGTATAAAAATCAACTTAGCACTTCAACTAAAGCACCTTAATTATTCTTTGTATTATCCTGGCGAAGAACAGCCATAAATGCTTCCTGTGGCACTTCAACTTTCCCTACCGTCTTCATTCGTTTTTTTCCTTCTTTTTGTTTCTCAAGAAGCTTACGTTTACGTGAAATATCTCCACCGTAACATTTGGCAAGTACGTTTTTACGCATCGCTTTAATGGTTGATCGCGCAACAATCTTCTGCCCGATAGAAGCTTGGATCGGCACTTCAAATTGCTGTCTTGGAATAAGATCTTTCAAAGTTTCTGTAATGTCTTTTCCGCGATCATAAGCAAAGTCTCTGTGAACAATAATAGATAGCGCATCAATCTTCTCAGCGTTTAAAAGAATATCCATTTTCACTAGGTTCGATTCTCGGTATCCAATCAACTCGTAGTCGAAGGATGCATACCCCTTTGTGCTGGACTTCAATTGGTCAAAGAAATCATAGACAATTTCAGAAAGCGGAATATGATAAACAATATTTACACGACTTTCATCCATGTACTGCATGTCAATGAAATCACCACGTTTGCCCTGACATAACTCCATAATCGCTCCAACATAGTCGTTGGGTGCCATAATTGTTGCTTTTACATATGGCTCTTGCACTTCTGCGATCGATTGAGCATCAGGCATCATTGCAGGGTTATCGATAATAACTTCTTCTCCATCAGTAAGTTTTACCTGGTAGATAACACTTGGTGCTGTTGTAATGAGATCGATGTTAAACTCTCTTTCAATACGCTCCTGAACAATCTCCATATGAAGAAGCCCAAGGAAACCACAGCGGAAACCAAACCCTAGAGCCTGAGAAGTTTCTGCTTCATATTGAAGGGAGGAATCATTAAGTTCAAGGCGTTCAAGGGCTTCACGAAGATCATTGTATTGAGCAGAGTCAACTGGATACAGTCCACAATACACCATCGGATTCATTCGACGATAACCCGGCAGTGGAGTGGCAGCTGGATTTTTCACTGATGTGATGGTATCACCTACGCGGGAGTCGCCCACGTTTTTAATCGCAGCAGTTAGAAAACCAACATCACCAACAGAAAGCTCCTTCTTGGCAACTGGCTTAGGGTTAAACACCCCGAGCTCATTCACTTCAAATTCTTTTCCTGTTGCCATCATGCGAATTTTATCTCCGACTTTTACAGACCCTTCTGTGATTCGAATATATGCGACTACTCCTCTATATGGGTCATAGAGAGAGTCAAAAATAAGGGCTTGTAGCGGACCTTCAGGGTCTCCCTGAGGGGCTGGTACTTTTTCAACGATTTGCTCTAATATGTCTTCGATACCAATTCCAGACTTTGCAGAAGCGAGTACAGCTTCAGAAGCATCCAAACCAATTACATCTTCAACTTCTTGACGGACCCGTTCCGGCTCTGCGCTTGGCAAGTCAATCTTATTAATTACTGGAAGAATTTCCAGATCATTATCGAGTGCAAGGTATACGTTTGCTAACGTCTGCGCTTCAATCCCCTGAGCTGCATCGACAATTAATAGGGCTCCTTCACAAGCTGCAAGGCTTCTAGATACTTCATAAGTGAAGTCGACATGGCCCGGTGTATCGATTAAATGAAAAATGTATTCTTCCCCATCTTTCGCTGTATAAGTAAGCTGAACAGAATTCAGTTTAATCGTAATTCCTCGTTCACGTTCAAGATCCATCGCATCAAGCGTCTGATCTTTCATTTCACGGTCAGTTAACGCACCTGTCCGTTCTAAAATACGGTCAGCAAGAGTCGATTTTCCATGATCAATATGGGCAATAATGGAAAAATTTCGAATCCTAGACTGTCTTTTTAACTTTTCTTCAAGGTTCATCTACAATCACTCCTAAGGCGAAACTACGCTAGTATAGATTATAGCAATACCGCTGTCCAGATTCAATCCGCAATCCGCCCATATATTAAGATATGGGCACCACATCTCTAATTTCATACCAAAATAAAAACAGAAACCCATTAAAAAAAGGCGCAACAGCGCCCTTTCACCTCTGAAAGAAAGATAATAAAGTTGTAATAATCGTAAACACGAACGATAAAACCGCTTGAATGAGCGATGATACCCATTGGCTTACAGTACTCCCTAATTGTCCAAGAACATTAAATTCATTTGCTCCTTCAAGTGTTTTTTGTTTGTCTTTTAGATCTTCTTGAGTAATGGATGTGCCAAGGATTTCAGCTTCGACTCCGTTAGTAGCATTAATCTGAAACGCACCTGTATTTTCGCTAGCTTGCATGTCGTTCATATTTTTAGAAGCCTGTTCCATTCCTAATAGCACTCCAAACAAAAGCAACGAAACAAGGAGAAAAGTTTTCATAAAAAACAACGCCATCTCTCCAGCTCCTTCCTAATAAGCCTGTCCTACACTTCTATACGTATGCCAAAAGGAAATCGATATGCCTAATGTGTATACATGCCACTATTCTGCTGATCTACTTCTCCATGCAAGCAACTATTTAGACCACCCGAAATAACATTTGCCATATCCTCTATAAATACATCAACTTCTTTTGGGGTAACCATTAAGTTATGTCCCATCGGTGCAAGCACTTCACGAATTAAGTTTCGCTTTTCGTCATCTTCGAGTGTACCAACCATCCCAAGAAACGTTTGTCTCTTTCCTTCGTCAGGAAGATCTTCTTCTGTATAAGTCTTCTTCTCACCAAAGGTCATGCCGGCTGGTGCGAGTGATTTTGATGGCTTATCTTTTTCTTTTAATTCTCTTCCGAAATGCTTTAAGATAAAATCGATTGTATCACTCGTGATCGAAACCGCATCAACAACAGTTGGAATACCAATAGCGATAACTGGGATGCCAAGTGTATCAAAGCTTAATTCTTTTCGCTTATTCCCAACACCTGATCCAGGGTGAATCCCCGTATTCGATATTTGTATCGTTGTATTAACACGCTCAATCGATCGCGACGCTAGCGCATCGATCGCAATTACGAAGTCTGGCTTTGCTTTTTCGATAACCCCATGAATAATATCGCTCGTCTCAATTCCAGTGATCCCCATCACACCAGGCGTAATCGCACTTACAGGGCGGAACCCCTCTGAAACGGTCTCGGGTTGAAGTTCAAATAAATGATTTGTAATGAGCAAATTCGAAACAACGAGAGGACCTAGTGAATCAGGCGTCACGTTCCAATTCCCAAGACCGACAATCAAACAACTTGCTTCTTTGGCGATATTCTGTTGCTTTAGAAATGCAGCAAACTCATGAGCAAAAACATCTTGAACGGTCTGTTGGAGAGCTGAGTCTTTTCTTCTAATACCCTGTACCTCAAAAGTTAAATAGTGTCCCGCTTTTTTGCCAATTTCTTTCTCGCCTTGTTTTGTTACCTCGACTGTTGTAATGCTCACGCCTTGTTCGGTTCTTTCTTTGACGATAACGCCCTTTAACCCATCAGGTTGCTCTTCTTTCATGCTTTTTGCTTTTTTTTCTTTCACCATTTCCTGCGCTTCTACAGCTAAATCTGTCCTTACTTGATAGTTATCTAGTTCAACACTTCCCATCAGATCACCCCTTGTTCTATCTGTTACCTGTTAGCGTAACCCTGAAATAAGGTTTTCATTCTCTATTGCAATTCATTGTCCTATTTGATAAAATGTTTCTTGTTCTATGCACGGATATGACATGGAATTGTTAAGCCTTGCAAGGAGGTGAAAGGTATGCCAAATATTAAATCTGCGGTTAAACGCGTTAGAACTCAATCTGATCGTCGCGCTAATAACATTGCTTTCAAATCTGAAATGCGTTCTGCAATCAAGACTTTTGAAGCTAAAGTTGAAGCTAAAGACGTTGAAGCTGCGAAAACAGCTCTTAACCAAGCTTCTAAGCGCATCGACAAAGCTGCTGACAAAGGAATCATTCACAGAAACACAGTAGCACGAAAAAAATCTCGTCTAACTAAAATGTACAACGAGATTTCAGCGTAATTCCTTAAAAACGTTAAAAGCTGTTGGGATATCCCAACAGCTTTTTTTATGCATTTTTAATTTTAGTAACTAACAATTCAAGAATCAGTTTTTTATCCATCTTACCTGTTTTCATCTCATAATCCGATTCAGCAATTTGATCCAAAATGAAGCGTAGTTTTTCTTCTTCAAAACTTCGACTTTGTTGTTGTGCAATTTTCACTGCATAAGGATGCAATTTAAGAGTTGAGGCCATTTGCTTCTGACCATACCCTCTCTTCGAAAGCTCACTAACCTGATAAATAATCCGAAACTGTCTGCCAATTAACGAAAGAATTTTAATGGGTTCTTCATTGATTTTAAGTAAATCATATAAAATACGAAATGCTTTGTTTAAGTCTTTCCTTACGATACGATCAATTAACGCAAAAATATCATTTTCTAATGTTCTTGCAACGAGAAGATCAACAACTTCCGCATTGACAATGCCACCTTCTCCAACGTATAGTGCCATTTTATCTATTTCCTGTTGCAGCAACATCAAGTGACTACCTGTTAACTGAACAAGCCTCTCTTCGCCTTCCTGATCAAGAGAAACACCATGTTGCTTTGCGCGTTGCTGAAGCCAGTCACCCAAATGATTTTCTTGTAACGCCTCGGCTTTAACAAATGTTCCTGCTTTCTTAATGGTTTTCACCAATTTTTTCCGCTCATCCAGCTTTTCATAAGGAGCTTCAATAATAAGAATCGTAAAAGGAGATGGGTTTTCAGCATACCGCTGAAGTGAGTCCAAATCATGCTCTACTTTGCTCTTATCCTTAGCAGCTGTTAAAAACAATGGATTCTTTAATATAATGACACGCTTCTCCCCTAAAAACGGCAGCGTTTCAGCATCTTCTACTGCAGCTTGTACAGGTGTTTCGTTTAGATCATAATAAGCAAGTCCAAATTCTTTCTCTTCTTCTGGGAGCGCCTGATTAATAATCATTTTTTGTAATTCATCAACCAAGAACGTTTCTGTACCCGATAAGAGATAGAGTGGATCTAACTTGTTTTGTTTAATTTTCTTTTTTAAGTCTGAAATGGACATCTATGTACACCTCGTTTTTATTCGTCCATTTCTATCCTAATCCGTCAAAACGATGTTGGCAAGTAGAAAAGGGAAGCCGGCTGCTATAACCAGCCTCCCATTTATAGTAAACGCTCCTTCATAAGGCCTAGGACTCTCATGAAGCAACGATGTTCGGTGTGTAGTAGATAGGATATCCTATGCAAACTTAAAGTATGGGTGACAACTCTTTACAGGAAAGGGAGTGATTCTTTCGAATAAATTCCTTTCATTAAAACAGTGTCAGTTACTGAAGATTAAAGACATAAAGTGGAATACATGATACAATATTGATTGAAATGTACCTTTTTAGGAAATCCCCTACATAAAGACTACATTAGTAGTGAACAGTGAATACTATGGGGAAAGCAGGAGGGAAGGCAAATGAACGAGTTCGAAAAAGATGTTCAAGCTAAGGATAATGACGCTGTTCAATCAGCTGTTGGCTTCGTTGTACCATTTTTATTCTTTTCCATCATTTTCTTCACGGCTGTAATTATTAAAGCAATTGGCTAAATAGACTGCCCTAGGCAGTCTATTTTCCATTTAACATCACGGACCAACTTCCTTTTTTATTCGATCGATATGTGTATCGGATTGTGCCATTTAGGTCGGTTCGAAGAATAGAGACACCGTGCTCTTGATAGCGTTCTAATACATCTTCATCAGGATGACCATACCGGTTATCTTCCCCAACTGATATGATCGCAATATCGGGAGTGACACGGTCAATGAACTCTGATGAGCTAGAAGTAGCGCTACCATGATGGCCTACTTTTACCACGTCAATTTTTGGAAGGGAGCCACCAGCAAGAAGTTGATGTTCTCCCTCCGCTTCCACATCACCCATTAAAAGCCAGCTATATCCGCCAACGCTTGCATGCAAAACGATACTCCCATCGTTCTCTTCCTTCGTCTGTAACGCCTGAACAACAGTGAAATTCGCCTTCCCTACGCTCCACGATTGTCCTACTTTTGCGTTTGATACAGGAACACTTTTTGTGCGTGCGATTTGTATTATATTCGCTTCGACTTCCGTTTGTTCAATACCTTGATCAAGTAACAATCTTTTTATAGAGATGCCTTCTAAAATCTCTTTCGCTCCACCCACATGATCAAAATCACCATGAGTAAGCAGCAATAAATCAAGCTCACGAATACCTTTCGACTTCAAAAATGGTAGAACAACATCACCCCCTATGTCAAATGTTGATTCTCTTTGTCGCCACATCTCTTCTTTGCCAAAACTCGGTTTTCCTCCTGTATCAATCAAAATAACCTGCTGTTGAAATGGAAGCATGATCAAAATACTATCCCCCTGTCCAACATCGATGAATGTCACCTCTCCATTTGGGTTGAGATAAGGGGCTATGTACAGTCCACCGCAATAAAGCGACCAGATTACACTAGCTTTCATAAGTGACCCTCGCTCCCATAACAGAACGACGAAAAAGCAAATTCCTAAAGAAATGATTAGCATACCTTCTGAAATCGCTCCGAAAACCACATTCATGTTTAACTCAGAGAGAAACAAAAACAAACGATGAATGGACGCAATGAGCGTAGCAAGTAGTTCAGACAACACCGTAAAAAGAAAGGATACAGAAAGCGTTTGTAACAGGAAGAGAAGCAATAAAGCTGGTAAAACGATGATTGAAATAAATGGAACATATATGAGGTTCAATCCTAAACTGATAAATGAAATTTGATGAAAGTGATAAATAACAAGAGGAAAAGAAATGACTTGAGAGAGAATTGATAAAGCAAGAAGTTGGGTGAAGGGATGTTGATAACGCTTCAAGATTGTATGAGAGGAAACGATTAAAGCAAAAGCAATAAGAAAAGAAAGTTGAAATCCAATATGATAAGCATAATAAGGATTTACAACTAGTGTTATTAGACAAGCTGCCGCAATTCCATCAAGAGGATTAAGCTTTAACTGAAACCGCAAACTAAAAACAACTGTCATAGCCATTAAAGACGCTCTAACGACCGATGGTGCACCACCTGTGAAAACAAGGTAAAAAGGAAAAAAAATGAAAAGCGTACTATACGCTTTTTCTCTTGTCACACCAATTCGTATCATTAGCCAAAAAAACAAACCTCCTATAACGCCAACGTGCAAACCCGATACAGCAAGAACATGACTCAAACCTAATTCTTGATAAGCATCAGTGACATCAGGGGGTAATAGACTGCGATCGCCAACAAGTAACGATGCCGCTAGCCCTTGAAGTTGAATAGGAAAAACAACTGTAATATCAGATACAACTTTCTGCCGGTATTGTTTAATCTTTACGATCAGTGACTTGGAAAGTGGTAAACAAGTTGGTTTTTCATTTAGTTCATAAATCCAGTGAATTTTTTTATGATAAAGGTAACGTTCGTAATTAAAAAGAGAGGGGATTCTTAGGGGTGATGGGGGTTTCAGCGTCCCTGATAAACGACACAAGTGACCTACTTTTAAATTTTTCAAATCATTCTTTTCCACTTCTGATGATAAATAATACTGTACCTTTACATTCTCATTCATTGTGGAAGCTTCAAAAGAAAGAGAATCACCATCAACTTGAGGCAGCGAAGAGATCTTCCCATTTAAGGCTACTTCACCTTCTTTTAAAGAGGTGATATTTGTACTATTTATGAAAACTGTGTAACTAAAAGATAATAGGAAGGTAAGAGTAGCTAACAACAGTAGCCCTCTCTTACCTTTCCATAACCATATCAACAAAATACTACTCACAGAAACGGCATAGTAGGAATCAACACTGAACACACCAAGTATCGAAGAAAGCGCTAGCACCCACAGGTTTCCTTTCATTACATACCGTATAGTTTGGAAGCTTTCTCATATAATGGCCTTACTTCATTTGCATCAAGACCTGAGGCTGAAAGTTTGTCCAATAAATCCGCAGTTAAATTAAGCTTTTCTTGACTATTCGTATCAAGAATCATCTCTTCTAGTTCAACTTGTCTGACTGTTACGCCAGCATCTTCAAATAGCTCAACCGCATAAGGGTGGTTTTTATAATTTTCTGCATAAATCACTGTTTTAATTCCTGCCTGTATAATCGCTTTACAGCAGTTAATACAAGGAAAATGAGTGACGTAAATTTCAGCTCCGGTTGTTTGCACACCAAATTTAGCGCATTGAATAATGGCATTCATCTCAGCATGAATCGTTCGAACACAATGATTGTCAATTACATAACACCCTTCGTCAATACAATGAACGCCACCTGATACAGATCCATTGTAACCACCTGCAATCATCCTTTTATCTCTTACAATTGTGGCGCCAACCGTTAAACGAGTACATGTGCTTCTAAGAGCAAGTAAATGGCTTTGGGCCATAAAATACTGATCCCACGAAATACGTTCCATGGATTTCCCCCCAATTTTTTATCTTCTATTAGTTTGATCGAAATAATCCTACTAGTCAATGACTCATTGAACTGTTATTAGGTCCTTTAACTTTTCAAACGTTTTTTCTCCTATTCCACTAATATTTTGTAAATCCTCACTAGCACTGAAAGGACCATTTTCTTCCCGATATTGAATAATTGCTTCTGCTTTTGCTGGTCCAATACCAGGAAGTTCTTGAAGCTCAATAAGATCGGCCGTATTGATGGAAATAAGTCCTGTCTCGGCAGTCACACTTCCAGCAGCCACTGTGGTTTCCCCTTTTAAAGGAACGTAAATCATCATCTCATCGATCACTTTGGTAGCAAGGTTCAGCTGAGCTTGATCTGCTTCTTCAAGAAACCCACCAGCTTTCTGAATAACATCTTTCACACGACCATTCGCACTAACTTCGTACACACCTGGTGTGACCACGGCCCCCTTTACATCTACGAGCACAATCGTTACCTCACTTTCTTGAGCAGACAGAGGAACTTCTTTGTCTTCTACCCCCTCCTCTACTTCTTCTTCAAACACAAACTGCTCTTCCTCGCATTTAGGTAAATCGTAATAAAAGAATACAGCCATTCCAACTGCTAGCAAAATGATACTAAGAAGAACTTTCTCCCTTGTATTAAACGCTTTCAGATACTTCATTGGGCATTCATACCTTTCGAATGTTTCATGTTCTTAAACATATAATGAGACTTTCTTACATATGTTGTAGGAGAAATGAGTATGGAAGGAGGGGGAGTTTATTGAAAATCGGTGTCATAGGTACCGGCAATATGGGGACGATTCTTGTATCTTCCTTTATTGATTCTTGCGCCGTAATACCTTCCCATCTCACAATTGTAAATCGTTCAAGTGAAAAGGCTTCGAAACTTAAACAGCAATATCCTTCACTAAATGTTGTCAAAAGTGCAGATGAAGTGGTTAAAAAGTCTGATATGATCTTTATTTGTGTCAAACCTCATGAATATTTTCCGCTATTCAAAAAGATACGGTCTAATTTAAAACAACAGCAGTTAATCGTTTCCATCACAAGCCCAATTAAGGTAAGTGAGATTGAATCATTCGTTACTTGTGACGTAGCTAGAGCCATTCCAAGTATTACAAACAGAGCTCTTAGTGGCGCATCACTTGTTACTTTCGGAAGTCGTTGTTCTGAAGCAAACAAAGTAAAGCTGCTTTATCTGATGTCACAAATTTCTACCCCGATTGAAACAGACGAGGATATCACAAGGGTTTCTTCTGATATTGTAAGTTGTGGCCCAGCTTTTCTAAGTTATTTGATTCAACAATTTATTGAAGGAGCAGTGACAGAAACAAACATATCAAATGAGCAAGCTACGATCCTTGCCACAGAAATGCTCATTGGTATGGGGAAGCTACTTGAAAAAGATTATTTTTCTTTAGAAACTTTACAGCGAAAGGTAACCGTCAAAGGTGGCGTTACAGGAGAGGGATTAAAGGTTCTTGAAGCAGAAACCGGAGAGATGTTTCATCATTTGATTCAGAGCACTCATAGAAAGTTTAAGGAAGATCGCGAAGGAATTAAAGTGCAATTTAAGGAAGAGTCGAAGCAGAAATAGCGAGGTGTATAAGTGAATTCGCTACGAAAAGGAAAATCCCTTCAATAAAAGATAAAAAGAGTGATTTCAATCGAAATCACTCTTTTTACTATTTAACAGCTCTAAAAAATAAACGCTCGGATGACGGTGTTGGTTCTAAATTTGTAAAATCAGATGTCACTGAAATATTTTCAAAGCCTACTTCTCTTAGCCAGGCTAGATATTCATCAATTGCAAACGTTCTTTGGTAATGAATTTCATCAAACCGTTCATAAAGTCCTTCTTCATTTTCAACAAAGAAGCTAAGCTCATGCTCAACCGCGCCTTCTTCTGCTCCAGCAAAACTATTCCATATATAAGATATATCATCTTCACTACTTGCAAAGGTGTTATCAACAAAAAGGCTTTGTACTTTATAAAGAGAGTGAACATCAAATAATAATACACCACCCTGTTTCAGGTGTTGATATACGTTTGATAAGGTTGCTTTCACACCTTCTCTGTCTGTCACATAGTTCAACGAATCACAAAAAATTGTAACAACATCATACAATTCGCCCGTTTCAAGCTCTCGCATATCCTGCAGTAGAAACTTGATTGGAAGCTTTTCACGAATAGCTTTATCCTGAGCTACAGAGAGCATATGCTCAGAAAGGTCCACAGCTGTAACATCGAAACCAACTTGAGCAAGATTAATGGAACATTCTCCTGTTCCTGAGCCAAGATCGAGAACTTTTCCAGTTGCTACTTCCTTTTTGACAAGATCCACCCATTCACCATACGGAGCTTCTTCCATTAAACGATCGTAAACATAAGAAAAGCGTTCATATGATTGCATATTACGCTAGAATTTCCTCAAGTGGTAAATGTGGCGCATCTCCCCAAAGCTTCTCAAGGTTATAATAATGGCGTTCATCTTTATGAAAAATATGAACAATAACGCTGCCTAAGTCAACAAGAACCCAGCGTGCCTGATCATATCCTTCCAGTCTCTTTATATCCATCCCTTGTTCTAATGCCTGATCTTTAATTTCTTTAGCGATTGCTTGAACTTGTTTTTCTGAATTACCGTGACATATTAAAAAGTAGTCCGCAATTAATGAAACTCCATTCATATTAAGTGCAACGATATCTTCTGCTCTTTTATCGTCAGCTGCTTTGGCAGCCAGGCTAATCATTTGCTTCTCATTCATTTAGTTTCCTCCATTTCTTCTCAGGTGTTAAACGACTTTACAATGCTGTTATATGTTAAGAATGTCGCCGGATAAATAGGCTGATTCTTTTTCATTAAAAACTGCACAGTATTCCTGAGAGACAACGCAATAGCTTGATCAAGATCTTTTTGGACAACTTCTCTAACCTCATCTACACCAGGAAATGATCTGCCCGGTTCAATGTAATCAGCAATAAACACACACTTCTCCATTAACGTCATATTAGGACGTCCAGAAGTATGGTATTTGATTGCGTTTAGAATCTCTTCGTCATTGATGCCAATCTCATAGCGCACTAAATAAGCTCCGACTGGAGCGTGCCAGAGTTCGGATGAGTACTCGAGCAAATCTTCATTAAACGATTGATCAATAATAATTTGACGCATTTCTTCTTTAGGTCGAAACTTGGCATAATCATGAAAAATAGCTGCTAGCTCGGTCCTTTGTGGATCTGCTCCATATTTTTCAGCTATATCAACCGCAGTATCCGTTACCCCAATCGTATGAACATAGCGATGTTCTGTTAAATGAGGCTTAACAAGCTTTAACGCTTCAGTTCGATTCATATAATCCCTCCTCTGCAATAAAAGTTCGGACGGATTCGGGAAGTAAATACCTTCCACTCTTTTTGTCATGTAAATTTCTTCTTAATTCACTTGATGAGACATCAATTTGTGGAACATCTATGAGCGAAACATGGTACTGTTCTTTATCCGGATGATAACCCGGACGATTAACCCCAATGAACTTAATCATACGAGACAATTCATCTATTCGATGCCAGTTCGGTAAATCCTCAATCATGTCTCCACCAATAATAAAATAAAAATCGATATCTGGATAATTTTCTTTCAATATTTCAATGGTATCAATCGTATAAGAGCGATCATTACGTTCAAACTCAATTAAAGAAAGCTTAAAATGAGGATTTCCATCAATCGCTAACTGAGTCATCTTCATCCTTTGATGATTATCAGTAATAGCACTACCGTTTTTATGTGGGGGACGATGGCTCGGCATAAACCAGATTTCATCAAGTTTACATGTCTCGAGTACTCCCTGTGCAATCGTTAAATGTCCAAGATGAGGAGGGTCAAATGTCCCTCCAAGTAAGCCGACTCTCAACTTTTTTTCTTCAGTCATTATGGAAGAATAATTTCTTTATTCTCTTCTGATTCTTTATACAGTACAATCATATTTCCGATAATTTGAACAAGTTCCGCTCCAGTTTCAGTGGCCAATTGCTCTCCTACACTATTACGATCTTCTTCACAATTTTGAAGAATACTTACTTTAATAAGCTCTCTAGCCTCTAAAGCTTCCTCAATTTGCTTCGTCATATTTTCATTAACGCCACCTTTTCCTACTTGAAAAATAGGGTTGAGACGATTTGCTTTTGCGCGTAAAAAACGTTTTTGTTTACCTGTTAACATGAATATCCTCCTAACTCTTTTAAAACCGCATTTCTCATTCTTTCTCGATCGGGCGTTTCCCCTGTCCATTTTTCAAAAGCTAGAGCCCCCTGTTCAACAAACATAGAAATTCCATTATCTGTGACAGCACCTTTTTGTTTTGAAAGTCGCATCCATTTTGTTTCAAGTGGATTATAAATAAGATCACTTACCACTGTTCCCTTATTCAAATCCTCTAATGATAAAGGCATCCGATCAAGATGTGGGCTCATCCCTATTGATGTTGTGTTAATAATAATATCAAAGTGAGATAGCATCATTTCTGCTTCTTGCAGTGTTGTGGCATTTGCTGTTGTATAGGCATGACATACACTTGTTAGATTTTCCGCCTTCTCAAGGGTACGGTTTGCGATCGTTAAGGAAAGCACACCAGCCCTAGAAATACTAACAGCTACGGCTCGTGCGGCCCCACCTGCTCCAATCACAAGGACTCTTTTGTTCTTAAGATCCTTTACTTTCATTAGAGTAAGTAAAGAGAGTAAGTAACCTTTTCCATCTGTGTTTGTGCCAATATATTTACCATCACGCTTGTAAACTGTATTAACAGCACCGATATCCAGGGCTTCTTGCTCCACCTCATCTAGTAATGGGATAATGGCGACTTTATGAGGAATGGTCACGTTGAATCCCTGAATATCAAGCATCTTCATAGCCTCTACGCCATCCTCTAACTGTTCAGGTGAAAGATCAAATGCTTGATAGTGATGTGACAAACCAAGCGCTTTAAATTCACCATTATGCATAAGTGGTGACATCGAGTGTCCAACAGGATGACCAATAAGTCCATATAGTTTCCCCATTAACTGCCTCCTAAATTAGTGATTTTCTGATTGAGACGCCGACGCCTTCAGGAGCATAGGCTTTAACAGTTGTACCTTTTCCAGATACGGTAACCCATCCAAGTCCTGAAAAAACAATATCCATTTTTTCTTCTTTTATTCGAAGCTCATGTCCAATTAAAGAAGGAAGCTCTTTTTTCGTTTGATCACCAGGTGGATACAGAAGTTCTCCAAGGTGGTCTCGGTAGAGCTCATCAGCTTTCTCAATCTTCGTACGGTGAATATAGAGATCGTTCGACACATGACAAATAAAGGACTGCCTTCCACCTTCCACAAAGTCAAGACGTGAAAGTCCTCCAAAGAAAAGGGTCTGCCCTTCATTTAATTGGAATACCTTTGGTTTTATCTCTTTTTTAGGGCTAATTAACTTTAATTCTTCAGCATTTACGAAATGAGCCATCTGATGATGATTAATAATTCCTGGAGTGTCATATAAGGTATTGCCATCATCAAGTGGAATATCAATCAAATCAAGCGTAGTCCCTGGGAACTGACTTGTTGTGATCATTTGTTCTTCATCGCCACCAAACTCGTGGATCAGTCGGTTTACAAATGTTGATTTTCCTACATTCGTACAGCCAATAATATAAACGTCTCTTCCATCCCTTAAACGATCAATTTCAGCAGCAACGTCCATTACACCATCGCCTTTATCTGCACTCATTAACATCACATCTGCTGGCTTTAGTCCATTTTCTTTTGAACTTGTTTGCATCCATTTCACTAACTTTGCTCTGTTCACAGATTTAGGCAGAAGGTCCACCTTGTTTCCAACTAGTAATACGGGATTTCCACCCGCGAATCTTTGAATACCTGGTAACCAGCTCCCGTTAAAATCAAAAATATCAACAATTTTGACAATAAGAGCATCCGTCTGACTAATTTCATTTAGAATCTTTAAGAAATCATCATCGGTTAACGAAACGTCTTGAATTTCATTATAATGCTTCAAACGAAAACAGCGCTGACAGATAATCACATCACGTTTAAGCGCAGAAGGCGGCGCATAGCCTAATGCGTTTTTATCTTCTGTTTGAATGTGTATGCCACATCCAGCACAAACGATTTGTTCATTTTCCAAACCTATTCCTCCCAATTTATCTTCCCTTTACGCTTCATATAAGCAAGGAACACACTTTCCATTCTTCTATTAAATTTCGTAAAGAACCCATCAGTTTTAGCTACAGGAACAACTAGAATGGTATGAAGTCCCATTCGATTTCCTCCAACTACATCTGTAAAGATCTGATCTCCGATGACAACAGTATCTTCGGCTTTCAGCTTCATGTCATTTAAAGCTTTACGGAATGCCTTTGTCATTGGCTTCCTAGCTTCATATATAAAGGGCACCTCCGCAGGGGAAGCGAATTTCTCCACTCTTGTCTTATTATTATTTGAAACGATGGTAACGAGAATACCTTCGTCACTCATTTGTTGAAACCATTTTAATAATTCAGGCGTAGCATCTGCTCGATCCCACTCAACAAGAGTGTTATCAAGATCAGTGATAATACCTTTCACACCACGTTCTTTTAGTAGCTCCGGGCTTATTTGAAAGATGTCTTGCACATGTTCATTTGGCAAAAATTTATTTAGCAAATTGCAACACTCCTAGTATTAGTGACATCCCTATTGTATCAATATTTTCATCACGCACAACTATTAACTTACAAACGAATCTAACGGAAAAAAACAAATGATATCAAAATTTTTCGACAAATAGCGTCATTTCCAAAAAATGTGGATAACATTATTAACATATACAAACCATTAAGCCATTGAAAATAAGTAAGATATAAACACTATACCCACAAATTATCCACTTTTAACTGTGGATAACGGAACGGTTGTTCTATGAATCTTTCCATGGTAAGCTAACTGCAAATAAAAGATCCACATACAAACTATGCGGAATAATCGGAGAATAGAACCTTATTTTGGAGGTGCGTAATCATGGAAAAGTTATCGGATGACTTGTTGATTGAATCCTTTTATAAGGCAAAGGAACTTAAACTTAGTAGTGAATTTATTCACCTTATTCAACGTGAAATACAAAGACGCAGACTCGATAAACAAGTTTCTATGCTTGGGGTATAACATTCGCCAACCTTGATCTCATACCAGGGTTGGCCTTTTGTTTATTTTCCTTCAAAATAACTTCCCCACGTGGCTTCCCACTCTTCATTGCTAACATCGTTTTCTTGTTTCATCTTCTTAGCGCTTCTATAATGATTAGGTTCTGTTAAAAAGACAGCTGCTACCCCTTCTGCCTTTAGTAAATCATGATACTTAGATAATAAAGAATCAACATCTCTTCGCTTATATGCAAAAGGTTTTAATGCTACAACCGTTTGATTACCACGAGAAAGAATAATAACATCATTTATAGCTGACTCGTCTTTCAACATTCTTTGAATCGTTTCTATCGAACTGTTCGGACTATGTTCTTTCATTAACGCTGCTCCAAGTGGTTCAACTTCAATTGCTCTAAAATACTCTCGTGGTGCGTACGGTGATTGATCCTCACTTTTATATACACTTTGACAGGCAGTTAATAAAATCACGATGGGAAAAAGAATAGAAATGGATTTTATCATGTGTATCCTCCTTTCGCAAATAGAATCGGCGTTGTTTGGAAAACTTATACGGGAAAGTTGCATTTTCAAACATGAAAAGTTGATAAATGTGTCGGTTTTTGATTACAATTGAGTTATTGCAATATGAGTTCATTTGAACTTTTATCATATTGAGCATTAGTGGGGAGGTTTTTGTAGAATGCTTCATGCAGCTGTCTTGCTACCTTTTCTGGCAGCGTTTTTCATCCCGTTGCTTTATCGGGGCGTGAAACAAGTCCATTTAGGATGGTTTGTTCTTTTAGTTCCGATTCTTCTATTCGGGTATTTTCTTACGTTTATACAGGGAGTTATGCAGGGTGTACATACACTAAAAACGTTTGAGTGGATTCCATCACTTGGAGTGAACGTTACATTCTATATCGATGGTCTTGGCCTGTTTTTCGCGCTTTTGATCACTGGAATTGGATCTCTTGTCGTTCTATATTCCATCTATTATTTAAGTAAAGCCGAAAAACTTGGCCATTTTTATGTTTATCTCCTATTGTTTATGGGAGCTATGCTTGGGGTTGTGTTATCGGATAATTTATTTGTTCTTTACACATTCTGGGAACTAACAAGCATTTCGTCATTTTTACTTATCGGCTACTGGTATCAAAGAGAAAAATCGACTTCTGGTGCCCTCAAGTCCATGATGATTACTGTATTCGGTGGTCTTGCGATGCTTGGTGGTTTTATATTAATGGCCGACATTACAGGAACTGCAAGCATTCGAGGGATTATTGAGAATGGGGAAATGATTGTTAACTCAACTCTCTTTCCATTTATTCTTATTCTTGTACTTCTTGGAGCCTTTACAAAATCGGCTCAATTCCCATTTCATACGTGGTTGCCTGATGCTATGGAAGCACCAACGCCAGTTAGTGCCTTTCTTCATTCAGCTACGATGGTTAAAGCAGGTATCTATCTAGTCGCTAGATTAAGTCTTATCTTCGCTGGAACAGACCTTTTCTTTTTAATTGTCAGTGGTTTTGGTTTACTCACACTATGCTGGGGATCCTATATGGCAGTTACGCAAACCGATTTGAAAGCGATACTTGCCTATTCTACGATCAGTCAACTTGGAATGATCATGGCGATGTTAGGCTTTGGTACAGAACTAGCTATTCTTGCTGCTGTATTCCACATTTTAAACCATGCGACATTTAAAGGGAGTCTCTTTATGGTTGCGGGTATTATTGATCATGAAACAGGAACGCGGGATATTAGAAAGCTCGGCGGACTATTTACATTCATGCCAATTACGGCCACATTAGCCTTCTTTGGTACGTTCTCTATGGCCGGATTTCCGCTACCATTTTTAAACGGCTTCCTAAGTAAAGAAATGTTTTTCGATTCATCACTTCATTTTGAAAATGCTTCTACAATTGTTGAGGCTGTATCACCTTTCTTCCCATATTTTGCTGTTGGTGGAAGTATCTTTACATTCGTCTATTCCATCATGCTATTCTTCCGTACGTTTACCGGGAAACAGAGGGAAACATTACCGAAACAGCCGCACGAAGCACCAATTGGCATGCTTATTTCACCTATAGTACTTGTTTTGCTTGTCATTATTATTGCGTTTATCCCGGATGCATTTGGCCATGCACTTCTATCGCCAATGGTCGATGCCATTAATGGCTCCGTCGGGGAGACACATATTAAATTTTGGCATGGGTTCGGACCGGCCCTTTATATGAGCCTAGCCGTTCTCATTCTAGGTTCTGCATTGTACCTTACGCGAGAAAAATGGCAGCATGTTTACAAGGCGTTACCAGGTAAATTATCTGCTGCAAAAGCTTACGATGGTCTCATAAACGGACTGATCAACGGCTCAAGAAAATTAACAAATGTTTATATGACTGGTTCTCTTCGTCATTACATGATTTATATTTTCGTCTTTTTCATTGCCTTAGTTGGGATTACAATGAGCGTAACTGGCGGTTTTCAAATTAACTTTGATGACCTGGCACCAATCGCTATACCTGAAGTAATGATTGCGATTGTAATGGCGGGTGCTGCCATCGCTACGATTTTCATGAAAAACCGCATTGCAGCCATTTTAGTTCTTGGAATTGTTGGATATGGACTATCTCTTCTCTTCGTCTTTTTCCGGGCACCGGATCTCGCACTAACACAGCTTATTGTTGAGACGGTTACTGTTGCTCTGTTTTTACTTTGTTTTTATCACCTACCTAACTTTGATAAAAAGAAAGAGTCCAAAAGCACAAATGCCGTTAACTGGGTTATTTCGATTTCAGTCGGTGTTCTTGTCACAATGGTAGGTATCGCTTCTCATAGCACAAAGCTTTTTGAACCGATCTCCGACTATTTCCTAAAGAACTCTTATAAATTAGGCGGAGGAGATAACGTGGTTAACGTGATTCTTGTTGACTTCCGTGGACTGGATACGATGCTTGAAATCCTTGTGCTTGGACTAGCCGCTCTTGGTATTTATACAATGATCAAACTTCGTCCAGGTAAGAAGGAGGGAAATGATTAATGGAAATCATCATGTCTGTGCTTGCAGGAATTCTTTTCACTGCAGGGGTTTATATGATTTTGCAGAAACAAATTCTTAAAATCATTATCGGTACGGCACTGTTGTCTCATGGGGCTCACTTATTTATTATTACGATGGGAAAGTTGAATCGTGGGAAACCACCAATTCTATCTGAGGGAGTAACGAGCTACGCTGATCCGCTCCCCCAGGCCCTGATTTTAACTTCCATTGTTATTAGCTTTGGTGTGACTTCATTTCTTCTTGTGCTAGCGTATCGGACGTACCAAACGAATGGTACCGATAATATGGAGAAATTGAGGGGTAATGACCATGAGTAACCTAGCTATACTTCCAATTTTATTGCCGCTCTTAACAGGAATCATTCTTGTATTCTTGAATAAGCGGTTACCGCTTGTAAGATTGATCACCCGCATCATGGTTCTAGTAAATCTTGCAGTTGTTTCAATTATTGCTTTTAACGTTATTCAAAATGGAACGATTGTGCTAAAAGCAGGTGATTGGACAGTGCCTTATGGCATTGTTCTCGTCGCTGATCCACTTGCTATGCTACTCGTTGTTACAGCGAATATCATCTCGGTTGCATGTGCTTTCTATGCGTTTAAATCACTAGATGAACAGCGTGAGCGGTACTACTTTTATCCGCTCTTTCAGCTTCTAATTGCAGGGGTAAGTGGAGCCTTTTTAACAGGAGACTTGTTTAACTTATTCGTATTTTTTGAAGTTCTCTTAATTGCTTCATACGGGTTAATTGTTCTTGGAGGCACGAAAGAACAATTCAGAGAGTCATTTAAATACATTATTATCAACTTGTTCTCTTCAATGCTCTTTGTTACAACCGTATCTTTTCTTTATGCAGTAGTTGGAACAGTAAATATGGCTCAACTGGCAGAACGTGTAGGAGAAGTTCAACAAGATGGTGTCTTAACAACCATTGCTATACTCCTCCTTATTGTATTTGCAACAAAGGGAGCACTATTTCCGCTATATTTCTGGCTACCTAAGTCTTATACTGTTCCACCGACCGTTATTTCAGCATTATTTGGTGCACTCCTTACGAAAGTTGGAGTCTACTCGATTCTTAGAGTTTTCTCATTGATTTTTGTCTATAACCTTTCTGTAACGCACCAAGTTTTACTTATTATGGCTGGTTTTACACTTGTATTTGGCGTGATAGGAGCTTTGTCTACGAATAATGTACAACTTATTATCGCCTACAATATCATCCCGGCAGTTGGCTATATGATTCTAGGCATTGGCGTCTTCTCAGCTACTGCACTTGCAGGAACTGTTTATTACCTCCTACATGATATGATTATTAAAGCGGCGCTCTTCTTCCTTGTAGGTGCTATGGTTGCTTATGCTGGCACTTCAGATTTAAGAAAGATGGGTGGCATTATTAAAAACCAACCACTACTTGGATGGCTCTTTTTCATTGGTGCACTCGCACTTGCAGGGTTACCGCCTTTTAGTGGATTTATCGGTAAGCTTTTGATTCTAAGAGGAGCGTTTGAAGAAGGTCATTATGTGCTTGGCGTAATTGGCTTAGTGACAAGTCTCTTAATTCTCTTATCTGTTATTCGCATCTTTATTAATGGTTTCTGGGGCGAGCCTAAATCGGAATATGTAAAAAGTGGAAATTCTATTAAAGGTAAGATCTTGCCAGCTGCCTTTCTATTAGTGTTCACCGTATTCCTTGGACTAGGTGCAGAGTTTATTTACCCTACTGTCCAAACTATTGCAGATCAAATGATTGATCCAGCAAACTATATTGAATCCGTCATGAAGGAGTAGATGGCATGCCAATTCAAATTATCATTAATCTCATAATTGCCGTTCTCTGGATGTTTCTTTTTGAAAGCTACTCTTTTAGTACATTTTTTATCGGTTATTTATTTGGGATTGGGCTGCTCCTCTTAATGGAGCGTTTTATTCCAGATCGATTTTATTTCTATCGTCTCTGGGCAATTATTAAATTGTTGTTCTTGTTTATTAAAGAATTGTTAATGGCCAATGTACAAGTCGTTAAGCTCGTATACAGTCCTAAGCTTAAAATGGAACCTGGTATTATTGAAGTTCCTATTGACGTTCGCACAAACTGGGAAATAACAATGCTTGCCAATCTAATCACGTTAACTCCCGGTACACTAACGGTATCAGTTGCACCTGACAATATGCACATTTACATTCATGCGATGGATGCTCCTGATGCTGATGAAGTCATTAAGGAAATTAAAGGAACATTTGAGAAAGCGATTATGGAGGTGACAAGATGACTTCTCTTTTATCTACCGTATCAACGATCTGTATCGTCATCATTGCGATCTCCACTTTGTTTTTACTTTATCGGGCCATAAAAGGACCTTCAAATCCTGACCGGGCAGTTGCACTAGATACAATCGGCATTAATTTAATGGCAATAGCTGGTATTCTAGCAATTAAACTAGAAACTGAATATTTCAATGATATTATTCTTCTCATTGGAATCCTTGCTTTTATAGGGACAGTAGCTATCGCTAAATTTTTAGAAAAGGGTGTTATCATTGAAAGAAGTCGTGATTAGCATTTTTATGGTTATCGGTACGTTTTTCCTTTTTTCTGGAGCGCTAGGAATTTTTCGACTTCCTGACGTATACACTCGTCTACACGCCGCTTCAAAAAGTGCTACACTAGGAGTAGCTGGAATTCTTATCGCAGCTTTCCTTTACTTCATCTTCGAAGAACAAATGGTGAGCGGTAAGCTCATTCTCGGGATTATCTTTATTCTTATGACAGCACCGGTTTCTGGGCATATGATTTCAAGAGCTGCCTATCAAAAAGGAGTCCCTCTATGGGATAAAACAACGAGAGATGATCTTGATAAAGCGCAACAAAAAAAAGCAAGCACGAACAAGGGTTAATCCCTATCGTGCTTGCTTTTTCACATTTACAAAACGTTCATTAACGATAATTTGCGTAATAATAGTACCCGCCGCCAATCACAAGCAATAAAACAAGCAGTACAACAATTAAAGCAAAGTACCCTCCTCCATAGCCTGGATATGGATATGGGTATGGCGGATAGGGATATCCACAGCCAGGATAGCCGTAACTCATACGCCCCCTCCTTTTCTCCCTTAGACATTCTTCTGGTAGATAGTATAGTCTATGAAAGATTCGAATAGGATGTATGGACATTGGCGGAGTTTTCTAAATTCATCACTACCGCTGTTCATCCGTTTCTTAATGCTCTACAATTAGGAGGGGTATGAAGCCTTGCAATTACTAAAAGGGGTCGATATCAATGACAACATCAATGAAAACAATAACACCCAAATATGACCCATGGGAAGCTTATATGGATGTTGAAGAATACGGAAGTATGATACTTTCTAATATTGAACTAACGACAACGACACTATGCAATATGCGTTGTGAGCACTGTGCAGTTGGTTATACTCTTCAACCAAAAGATCCTGATCCGCTTCCACTGGACCTTTTGACTGGTAGACTAGACGAAGTGGAAAAACTTCGTGCACTAAGCATTACAGGTGGCGAGCCGATGCTATCTATGAAATCAGTGAAACAATATGTAGCGCCACTACTTAAATATGCCCATGACCGAGGGGCACGCACACAAATAAACTCCAACCTAACGCTTGATCGAAAGCGATACGATCTTATTCTACCTTATTTGGATGTTTTACATATTTCTCATAACTATGGAAGTATTGAAGATTTTACTGACATTGGTTTTGCAGTAATGGATCGCAAACCTTCAATCGCCCAACGAGAGTCCTATTTTCATCGCATGGTTGAAAACGCAAAAGATTTAACTTCTAAAGGAGTAATCGTTTCAGCCGAGACGATGATTAATCGCAGAACAATTCCGAATATCGTTAGCATTCATAAACAAATTGCAGAGATGGGTTGTCAGAGACATGAGATTCATCCAATGTACCCGTCAGATTTTGCTTCTAATTTAGACATTGCTTCATTGGATGAAATTCGAGAAGGAATACACCGTCTATTAGACAACCGAGATCCTGACGTCTGGCTTCTATTTGGAACACTGCCATTCTACCCGTGTAGTTCAAATCCAGAAGATCTCAAACTTCTAGAAAGATTATATGCTGAGCCAAACGTAACAGTTAGAAATGATCCAGATGGTCGCTCAAGGTTAAACTTAAACATATTTGACGGGGACATCATCGTCACTGATTTTGGTGACACTCCTCCACTCGGGAATATTAAAGACACAAATTTAAATGACGCTTATCAAAAATGGCAAGATAGTAAAGTTGCTAAAAGCATAAGCTGCCACTGTCCAGCCGTGAAATGTCTAGGTCCTAACCTTCTTGTTAAAGATGCCTATTACAAAAAGATCGACTTTTTACAAAAAGAGACAAATCTTTCTCTTTAAACCTCCAATTTCGGGGGTTTTTTTACTCATTTTTGTATCTAATCACAATTTCAGCTTTCACTTCGTTGAAGATAGGGTATAATACCTATCGTAATCTATAGGAGTGTGATACTTGTGAGGAAAAAAGTATGGATTCTGGTATTAGTTGCCGGTTCTCTAGCTATTTTACTAGCGCTGGCTGAAAATCAAACGGATTTTCTTAGAACCAACGCAAACGAAATGCCCGAGAACGATTCAGAGTCCAAGAAGAAAAATATTACGTACTATACAAAATATTATCAAACGAAAAAGAGCATATATGACTCTTATACTCACAAAGACAGTGAGACAATTTTCCTTGGTGATAGCTTGACTGATTATTATGAATGGGGAGAAGCTCTCAGTGACCACGAGGTATTAAATCGAGGCATTGCTGGTGATACAACCACGGGAGTACTTAACCGAATCGATGAGGTGGTAAAAGCGAAACCTGATCGGGTGTATTTATTAATTGGGATTAACGATATGATTGCAGGTCAGCCTATTAATAAAATTGAGACAAACTACAAGCAGATTCTTGATATTCTGAAGACACGATCTCCTAATACAAAGGTGTACGTTCAAAGTTTGTTCCCCGTTAACACGGCATTAACTGGTCATCCTCTTAATAACGCCACAATTCGTGATTTAAATAAGCGTTTAGAAGACCTCTCAAATCTGTATGATTATCAATATATCGATATTTATCCAGAACTAGTCGAATTTGGGCAGTTGAATAAAGATTTTACGTTCGATGGTCTTCATCTCAATGGAGAAGGTTATCGCATTTGGACTCGAAAAATTCTTTCTACGTACAATACAAATGGAGCCGCTGAAAAGTAAATCACAACAATTCAGCGATCCGTTATTGCTTTTTCGCTTTTGTGTGTTAAACTACAATAGACCAACCTTAAAATGCTTCGGAGGGAAACCTTCGGAGTTCTTTTTTTACTCCTCACTGCTTTTTACTTTGGAAGTCTTTAAAAGAGTTTACCGCTAGAATTTGTTCAACCTTAAATGTTCGAACATCCCCCCTTAAGTAACAATACCCAATAATGTCTTGTTCGTTTACATAGAGTATCCTAACAATTCTCTTAGTAATCTTGTTTTGCCCAGATACATAAATCATTTCTATTTTCTTCTGATGTTTTAAGTGGTTTTTTATATTCTTATACATGAGACACTCCCCCATACGATCGTTTGTTCTTATCATATGCCAAACAAACGTTCCTAACCACTACATTGCATCAATTGACATTTTTCTATTTTTCCAATTGGAAGTTAGGCTGATTAAATTAAAAAAAACCCCGCTTTTTAGCAGGGTTACGCACCACTTTCTTTTCGATTTCGATAAAACTCATGAAACAATTTCATTAGCGCTCGTTTTTCAATTCTAGAAACATAACTTCGAGAAATACCAAGCTGCCTCGCAATTTCCCGCTGTGTCAATTCTTTTTCAAGGTTTAAACCAAAGCGTCCGACAATGACTTCCTTTTCTCGATCATCTAGAATATGAATGTATTCATAGATCTTCTTTTTCTCCATATTAAGTTGAATTAACTCTACAATATCTTCCGTTTCTGCTTTTAAAACGTCAATAAGTGAAATCTCATTCCCTTCCTTATCCTGACCGATGGGATCATGCAGAGACACATCTTTTTTTGTCTTTTTTAAAGCCCGTAAGTGCATGAGAATTTCGTTTTCAATACACCTTGCTGCATAGGTTGCTAGCTTTGTGCCTTTATCTGTTGAATAACTTTCAATTGCTTTGATTAAACCAATTGTACCGATCGAGATAAGATCTTCAGGATCTTCGCCAGTATTTTCAAACTTTTTCACAATATGGGCCACGAGACGGAGGTTGTGTTCAATGAGCCGATTTCTTGCATCTTCATCTCCTTCAGCCATTAATTCTAAATACTTTCTTTCATCTTTTCTAGAAAGTGGCTGGGGGAAGGCATTGTTTTTTACAAATGAGACAAAGAAAAGAACTTCCTTACAAACGTAAGCAAGTGCTGCCAGTAAGGACACATACTCACCTCCCATTGATGGGCTGTTACTATATCTTAAGCTTATGTAATTGCCTACCCCCACGTGTCTGTCCTTCTGGAATTTTAAATCAAAAAAATAAGACGTCCCTCAGATAGGAAACGTCTCATTACTCATCATGATTTCTCTTCTTTTCTTTTATCCATTTCTCAGACATAAACTCTTCCCTTAAATAGCGATGATGAGCTGAATACCGACCATATTTCATCCGTATAACTGCAAGAATCGCAACAATTCCTCCAACACCCGTTAGTTCAAACCATTCCATACACTGCCACACTCCTCATATGACAGTGTATTCATCTAAACAATGATTGCTACCTTATCGATTCGTCTCAAATAATTGTCTAAGCATCTCATCATTTACAATAAGATCTGCCAATTGATATTGATCTAAAACTTCAAAATATGCTGTCAGGGCCGAATGGAGAACGTGTTTTAGACGACATGCAGGACTGATTACACATGAATTGTTTTCTTTATCAAAGCACTCCACTAAATTAAAATCCTCTTCGGTACTTCTAACAACTTCTCCAACGTTGATGTCCTTAGGGAGTTGGGCCAATCTTAACCCTCCATTCCTCCCTCTTATTGTCTCGATATATCCTTTTCTTCCAAGCTCATGTGCGACTTTCATTAGATGATTCTTTGAGATTTGATAAGCATCTGCAATTTCTTGTATGCTTGCTAAGTTATTTTTTTTCATACTCCCAAGATAAATAAGCATTCTTAAAGAGTAATCGGTATAATTTGTTAATCGCATGGTCATTCAACCTCTTTTCACTCCTATGTTCATAGGTCTATTTTATCATATCATTGAAAACTTAATGTTATGTAATGCTCTAGATAAGATGTGAACAATCTTTTAAAGATTCATTTTTGATATTGCTTTTGGGAGGTATAACCGGTAACATAAAGATATATTTAAAATACATCTTTAATGAAACTGGAGGGTTTTTTATGTTATCACCCAAAACAATAGCAACGATTAAATCGACTGTACCTGTTCTAGAAATTCACGGAACTGACATTACGAAACGCTTTTATAACATGCTCTTCACGAACCATCCTGAACTGTTAAATATTTTTAATCATGCTAATCAAAAACAAGGCAAGCAGCAGCAAGCTCTCGCGAACGCAGTTTATGCTGCAGCAAAAAACATTGATCAATTAGAAGCGATTCTACCCGTTGTAAAACAGGTTGCCCATAAGCATAGAAGCCTAGGGGTTCAACCAGAGCATTATCCAATCGTAGGAGAATATTTATTGAAAGCCATTAAAGATGTTTTAAAAGATGATGCTACAGAAGAAATTCTTCAAGCATGGGAAGAAGCGTACGGGGTGATTGCTAATGTGTTTATTGAAGTAGAAGAAGAAATGTACCAAGATGCTGCAAAACAGCCTGGTGGTTGGGAACAGGAGCGCATTTTTGTTGTCGATCGTAAGGAACCGGAAAGTGACGTTATCACATCGTTTTACTTAAAGCCACTTGACGGAAAACCAATTGCATCTTTCAAATCTGGGCAATATATTAGTGTAAAAGTATCGATTCCAGATGATCCATATACTCATATTCGTCAATACAGTCTCTCAGACGTACCCGGAAAACCTTATTATAGAATTTCTGTCAAAAAAGAAGCCAACACCGCAAAGCCTGATGGCATTGTTTCCAACTATTTGCATGATCATATCGGAGTAAACGATCAGCTTACCGTTACTGCTCCAGCAGGAGATTTTTATTTAGAAAAGTCAACAGCTCCAATTGTCCTATTGAGTGGTGGTGTAGGGATTACTCCTATGCTTAGCATGCTAAAGAGCAGCGCGCTTCAACATAGAAAAACAACATTTATTCATGCAGCACTTAACGGAAATGTTCATGCTTTTCACCGTGAAGTTCTCTCTCTTGAACACCCTTCTCTAGATTATTTCGTCTGTTACGAAGCGCCGACAGAAAACGATGCTCATAAAAAGAGCTATGATAAAGAAGGTTTTATCACAAGCGACTGGTTAAAAGAAATCTTGTCACTTGAAGTAGAGACTCAGTATTATTTCTGCGGACCTCTTCCATTTATGAAAGCTATTAAAGTTGCGTTAACAAACCTCGGTGTAGAAGAAAAGAATATGCATTTCGAATTTTTTGGCCCTGCTGTTGCGCTTGAACCCGCTATGTCATAAGTAAACCTATTTAAAGAATAAAGAAGCGCCTTGAGGGCGCTTCTTTACATAGAAATAATAACTTTTTGATTCCTCTCTTTAATAAATGAACTAATCTCTTCCCAATCTTTTTCGAATGGAAGATAAGGCACAAAAATTGGTTTTTCCATGTTTCCATTAATAATGGCAACGACGGGCGAGCCATTAACTTTGCCAAACATTACTTTTTTCATAGAAGAAAAAGCAACACTTCGACAACTTAATCCAAGTAGTTTATGTTCAATACGATACTCAGTTAATTCAATTCGCTGTGTTCGAATACAAAAGCTAAGAAAGATACAAAACAACACATAAATTAAGCCGATCAGCATGAATGTTCGCCAGCGTTCAAATGATAAATCACCTTTAACCCACAATAAAAAGGTACCAAAGCAAACGACTATGACGTAGACGAGACACATGAACAGTTCAATCGCTCTCACTTTCGGATAATACGTTTTGATTACCTTCACGATCGTCACACCTTTAAATGAGATGGCTATAATCATAGTTTTTACCTATATTAACAAGGTGGAACGATTTTGTATATCCTTTCAAAAAAGTCTATTCTACTGAATGATTTCTCTCTCCCTGTAAAGGTCCATTGATTGATTCCTCACAGGAACAAGAATATGAGACAACTCTGGAATCAGTTTCATTGCAAATTTCCAGGCATTGTCTTCTATGATGATCGACAACTGCCTCTTCTTGTTTACACATCGTGTACTTGACCTCTGTTTCGCTAACAGGACCAGACTTTTGTCAGCTGCGTGACCAAGTTCGTGCGCCACTATCACGGTAAAATAGTCATTCAAATGGTCATCAGAACCGAATAGAAGAATACATTGTTTCCTTACCTCTTCCATATAAATCGTGATCATATTCGTTTCTAACGAATACTTTCCCCCTATTAATCGTTCACCAGGAAAATAGTCTGTTAGTTGAATTGGTACATTCATGCTAGCCTGTTCCTGTAGCCTGCTTACGATTGAATGAAGTACACCAGAATCGTCTTTCATATGCGAAACTCCTTTGTGATGTAAATCGAACGTTTCATCTATTCATACGCAAAAAAAAGAGACCTTATTCAGGTCCCTCCCTTTCTAATCTTATTTCCACCAATTATCAAAAATGGTAGCTGCCATATTGCGCTTATGTTTTGTTTTGCTAAAATGATTTTCGATGGTTCTTGCTGCTTCTTCAGGTACTTCTCTTCCTTCAAGATAATCATCAATATGATCATAGCTTACTCCAAGTGCTTCTTCATCTGGAAGAGAAGGTCGATCATCTTCAAGATCAGCTGTTGGCACTTTTTCTACAAGATGATCTGGCATCCCGATCTCTTCCAGGATAGATCTACCCTGTCGCTTATTTAAACCGAAAAGTGGAGTAATGTCGCAGGCCCCATCTCCATGTTTTGTATAAAAGCCTGTCACAGCTTCTGCAGCATGGTCGGTTCCAATGACAAGCTTTTCCTCGTCTCCGGCAATATTGTATTGCGCAATCATACGTTCTCTTGCTTTATTATTGCCTTTTGTAAAGTCAGTTAAGTTATTGCCCGTTGCTTCTAGATAACTTGAAACAGATGCATCAACAGCAGGCTTTACGTTGATGGTAACCGTTTGATCCGGGTTAATAAATTTTAAAGCAGCCTGCGCATCATCTTCATCTTTCTGTTCACCGTAGGGCAATCTGACGGCAATAAAGGAGGCATCGATTCCTTCTTCCCGTAGTTCTTCAACAGCCATCTGAGCAAATTTTCCTGCAAGTGATGAATCCTGTCCACCTGAAATCCCCAGGACGAACCCTGTTGTTCCGCTTTTCTTTAAATATTCTTTTAAAAACCCTACTCGCTTCGTCACTTCTTCTTTTACATCAATTGTTGGCTGCACACCAAGTTCTTGAATGATTTCTTTTTGCATTTCTCTCATTTTCAATCACTCCTTTTTAAGACCACATCTTATATTTTTATACATTAAGCGCTAGTAATCAATACCCCTTCCTATTCTTTTAAAAACTGTTTCCCATATGTATTCTTCTATTGTAAATCGAAAGAATAGATTTGATTCAGTTCTGAAAAGGATATTCAAAATAAAAGGCAGGATTACACCTGCCTTTATTTATTAATGATGGATATAGAAGCTTTGCTTGTATTGATTAGCATCAATTAATTCCCGTCTTCTTTTATGGTTTAACTCTTGATCAAGCGTTTGCCGATAACGATTAATCGTGACAGTAATTGTGACAAATACTAAGTTTAAAGTCATTCCACTCCACTCCCTTCTTCTTTATTCGTTTCAGGTTAACCCTTTCTCTACAGTGATCCATTTTTGAATAGCGCATTTTTTTAAGGCGATTCTCATTTTACTCTTCCTTTCATAACATAATGTTAGAATATCCTGAACTGTTTTTCGTGGACCTGATTCATTTCGCTTTTTACTCGCAAATCATTTTTTTCTTCCTCCAACGTTCGCGCATGAACGCGAATACCAATTGTTACAAATACTAAATTTATCGTTAACATGATCATTTCTCCTTATTTTGTATTGAATTAGGACAACCACATTGAAGCTCGATCTCGTTTAGATTCAGCTTCTGACATGCGTTCATGAATGGAGCGCTGATGAAGCTCAGATGAGAGACTTCGGTCAAAAACGCTTTTCATTTTTGTTATGATCATTAGATGGAATGGCAACATGTTAACGACCTCCTTTCGGTTCAGTTATTTCAGGGGACCCATTTTCTCCTTTTCTCTTGCACATTAAACATCACGTTTCCTTTAATAACCAATTTGATTCCTCCTCTCAAAATTTGGACACAAAAAGCCGCAGGGCATAAGCCTGCGGCTAAAAAAGCATAGAAATACCGCAGGCGTCGACCTGCGGCTTTTCAATCCGTTAGTAAAAAAGGATTCCCCTTAAAAGAGGCGCTGGTCGAACAGATCTTCACATTGAGTTACAGTAGCTTTCACTTTCATCATCTTCATCATTCTGTTCGACCTCCTTTTTTCATAATTGTTTACAAAGGTAAGTATATCCATCACTTCCATTTTTGTAAACCTTTTTTACTAAATTACCTAAATATTTTATTAAAAAGAAAATTTTCGACAATCATCGTCGAAATTTACTTTGACGTCATCACCTCTGCAGAAAGCATGAAAGTTCTGTTAAAGAGGACATACATATGTATAAAGCGGAGGTGAACACATGCTGAACGTGACAACAATCGTCCTCTTTATCATTGGGTTCCTTGCTGTGTTTGGAGTAACAGCTACAATTCAAATTAGTATTCAAATGAAGAAATGGCTGAGAGATATTGAAAATGCAGAAGTTCAAAATGATGCAACGGCTTATACAGCACCATGGATTCAAAACGTGATTAAGGAGTATAAATCCTACCATCTAGCAGGCGTTTCTCAAGTGAATACGCAAGCCCTTATTGAAAAACATTTCTTTAAAGAATCGGTTCCTCTGTTTGGTTTTGCTCGTGTTCCTGCTGGAGGCATGATGCGATTTATGCAGCAGCTCCCACCGACCTCGATTATCATCGGGATATTAGGAACATTTATTGGGCTAACGCTTGCCATTTCTTCCATGCAAGAAACTCTTATGTTTCTATCACAAAAGCCAGAAGATGCCAATTTAAACCTAGCTTCTGTTATTGAAGCGATTTCTAGTCCATTTCAAGGTATGAGCGTTGCTTTTATTACGAGTATAGCCGGCATTGGAAATGCTCTTTTTTTAACGCTAATCCAAAATGGTGTATTAACGAATGGACGGACGACAGCCTACTATTTAGAGAAAATCATATCAGATTGCGAGTCCTTTCTTGATCATAATTTGAATGCAAGCTTAACTCAGGAAAAACCTCATGATGAAATGGAGCGAATTTTGGACCGCCTAGCGGGACGAATTCAAGAAAGCTTTCATGAAACGCTTGGAGATTTCTCAACGAACATGGTTAACTTTACATCTGGGCTTGAACAGGCGATGCAAGACGTTCAAGCGACATTATCAGCGCAGCGTGAATATACGGAACAGTTTTCAAATAGTACCACGACATTAGAAACATTCGGTGTTAAGCTTCAAGAGTCTTTTACACAGTTAGACGGCGTTCAAGAAAAAGCTACGAACGGTATTATCGAACTTGGCAATCGATTAAAGAATCTCGAGAGTCAGCTTCAGTCTTTATCAAAGCATCATGAAGCAGGACAGCGTAAATTCGAGCAGCTCGTTCAACGTTCTGATCAATTAATTAAAGATACCCAGAAAAAATCAGAGGAGACAGGGCAGCATTATTTGAGAGGACTGGATGAACAAATGCAACGTTTCCAGGGCTCACAAGAGGAGCTTGAGCGGCGTGTTCATCAAATGCAGGACGAATGGTATTACCGCTACCAGGATAAACAGAATCAATATGGGAGAGCATCTCAAGAATTTGCTGAATCAGTATCCCAACTTGAAAAAGCGTGGTATAGCTCTCTTGATAAAATTAAACGGGAAGCACTCGAACCGATTATCCATCGAATGGAACGCGATCAGCGTGATCAGCCTCTTCAGCATGAAATGAGAGCCCTATCAAACAGCATTGATTCTCTTTACCAGGGGCTGGCTCGTGAGCTTAAAGATATTCAACACCAGCTAGCAGAATCCCACCAGCTACAGCTACGCCTCTATGAAGAGCAAATGCGTCGTCAATCAATGGCTCAGCAGCATGTTCAATCTAGAATAATTGGTGACAATCGATGAAAAATCGAAAAAGACGCTTTCAAATCCAGGGTGATGAGGAGCACTATTGGCCTAGTTTTGCAGATATGATGGCAATGATCGTTCTCGTCATGCTTTTTATTGCAATTATTGCCTTTGTTCAAATGATTTATGACGCTTATGATCAAACCGTAATGAAACAAGAACTAGCAAAAGTAGCGGATGTAAAAAAGCATATTAGTGATTTAATTGAAGAACAGCTAGAAGAAAATGTGGGAAAAGACAAGATTGTGCGTGGGCCAAACAATACGATTTCAGTTGAGGGGGATATTTTATTTGACACGGGAAGTGCCGAAATTAGTGAGGAAGGAAAACGAGTATTAAACGATTTAGCAGATGTTTTTGCAAATTTAATTGATGAGGAAGACATTAGTCAATATCTCTACATCATTTTAATTGAAGGACACACTGACAAAGTCCCTTACGATAACTGGAAACTTTCAGCTGATCGTTCTGTAGCTGTCGTTAAAGAACTAATGAAGGCGAACCCAAAGCTTAATTCACCTGAGTACGCAAAATATTTAGCCGCAACAGGTTACTCAGAATACAAACCGGTTGTCGAAGAAGACACGAATGAAGCATACGAGAAAAACAGACGTATATCATTCCAAATTATTCTTGATGATGAGAAATGGCAGGGGCGGTTGAAAGAAATTATGACGTATTAAGCTCAATTACGCATCAAAGAATAATAAAAGCCGAATCCTATTATTTAAGGAATCGGCTTTTCATTGTTATATTTCATCTATTAGTTAAGAATTCATGTTTTGCTCATTTATTTTTTTCTGTATAGCGATAGCGCGAGAATAAAAGAAAATCGCAATCCCAACTAGTAAAAATCCTCCACCAGTCAGTATAAGAGCAGCGCCATCCGTCTTTCCTTGAACCGGGAGAAAAGAACCAATATATAAGAAAACACTAAGACTAAGCAATACAAACGCAAATCGCTTATAGTCTGTCATTTTGTCTTGAAGTTGCTTCATAGTGCTCACCTCTCTCGGCTTTTATTCTATCATAAATAACCAAGGTAATAGAGATGTAACTCTTTCCAGTCGTCTAAAAGCCCTTACCCGGTGTATCGGATAAGGGCTTTCTACTTTATCCTAATGCATTTGAAAGGTCTTCAATCAGATCCTCTGCATCTTCAAGTCCAACAGAAATACGAACAAGCCCTTCGGTAATGCCGAGCTCTGCTCGTCGATCTTTTGGAATAGAAGCGTGCGTCATTCGTGCAGGAACGGAAATTAAGCTTTCTACTGCTCCTAAACTTTCAGCTAAAGTGAAATATTTCACTTTACTTAATAGCTCATCTGCCTTCTCTGCACTTCCAATATCAAAGGAAATCATGCCACCGAATCCACGTGATTGATTTACAGCAATATCATTACCAGGATGTGTACTTAACCCTGGATAGTAGATTTTTTCCACGGAAGGATGCTTGCTAAGAAATTGGACGATTTTAGCTGTGTTTTTTTCATGTTCTTCCATTCGTACACCCAGCGTTTTCAATCCTCTAATAAGCAACCACGAATCTTGTGGTCCAAGAATAGCCCCGGCAGAATTTTGCACAAAATGAACTTCTTCTGCAAGCTCTTTAGAATTAACGACAACAAGTCCTGCCACAACGTCACTATGTCCACCTAAATATTTGGTAGCTGAATGCACAACGATGTCGGCCCCATGATCAATTGGGTTTTGCCAATATGGTGTATTAAAGGTATTATCAACGACTGTTAAAAGATTATGTTCTTTAGCAAGTTTCGAAATAGCTTTGATATCTGTAACCTTCAATAACGGATTCGTTGGGGTTTCAACAAAAATGGCTTTCGTATTATCTTGTATCGCTTCTTTTACTACGTCTAAATCAGTTGTATTAACAAATGTAGATTCAATGCCGAGACGATTTAACACCTTTGTCATTACACGATACGTTCCTCCGTATACATCATCTGTCATGACCACGTGATCTCCAGAATCGAACATCATCATTACAGAGGAAATGGCTGCCATTCCAGACCCAAATGCGAAACCTGCGTAACCATTTTCAAGATCTTTAATTAACTCCTCAAGAGCGTGACGAGTTGGGTTTCCTGTCCTGGAATATTCATAGCCGTTAAACTTGCCAACTGCTTCTTGTTTATACGTACTAACCTGGTAGATTGGTACTGATACCGCACCCGTTTGCGGATCACCAGTAATCCCACCATGAATGAGTTTTGTTTTTGGCTTCATTGCTTAAATGCCTCCCTCATAAATCTTCTTACTTAAGTATCGTTCACTACTATCTGGAAAGATCGTAGCAATATTCGTTCCTGGAAGGGCTTGCTGTGCTTCAATAAGAGCAGCTTCAAGGGCCGCTCCTGAAGAACTACCTACTAAAAGACCTTCTTTTTCAGCAAGCTCTCTTACACGTTTGAAGGCAACGTCATCTGTCACTGTGTGAATACTGTCAAAGTAAGCGTCATCCATGTAATCTGGTAAAAATTCCATACCGATTCCCTCTGTTTTATGAGGCCCCGACTCTCCACCGTTTAAAATGGATCCTTCAGGTTCAACAATAACCGTTTTCACATTCGGATTCTGCTCCTTTAAATAGCGAGCTGTCCCCATGAACGTTCCACCCGTTCCTGCACCAGCTACGAACACGTTAAGCTCACCGTCAAGCTGCCTCCACAGTTCTGGGCCAAGCGTTTTATAATAAGTGAGAGGGTTAGCTGGGTTTCCGAACTGACGAGGCATATATGAATTGGGAATTTCCTTAATAAGTTCCTCAGCTCGGGCAATTGCACCCTTCATTCCTTGTTCAGTAGGGGTATTCACGATTTTGGCACCTAGTGCTCGCATTAAATCTTGTTTCTCCATGCTAAACTTCTCAGGGACCACAAACATGACAGTGTATCCACGATTGACAGCTGCAAGAGCGAGGCCAATGCCTGTATTTCCTGCAGTAGGTTCTATAAATGTTCCACCCGGAGCTATTCGATTTTGCTCAATGGCTTCCTGAAGTAACTCCTGTCCGAGTCGATCTTTAATACTGCCCCCAGGATTATAGAACTCAAGCTTAGCGAAAAGGCGAACGCCCTCCGGTATATCAAAATGATGAAGCTCGATGACCGGAGTGCGGCCGACGAGCTCATGAATGTTATGAAAGATTTCCATAGTGTGAAACCCTTTCTATTCAGCAAACACAATATGCCATTCGTCACGGTGTGTCAGCATTTCGTCTGCGATTTCTTTAGCTCCTTCTAAGCTGTGGTTAGCAGCCCATCCACACTGCACCTCATTGCATGCTGGTACTTCATCAGCATTAAGCACATCCTGTAATGTTTTCTCGAGAACTTCTAAGATCTCATCATAATTAGAGTGATTCAGAACCGCTAGATAAAATCCTGTTTGACAACCCATTGGCCCAATATCAACAACATTATCCATATGGTTACGAATATTTTCAGCCATTAAGTGTTCAATGGAATGAAGCCCTGCCATTTCCATATGTTCTTTATTTGGTTGCTTAAAGCGAATATCGTATTTGTAAATTTCGTCACCGTTTGGCCCTTTTGTTACACCTACAAGGCGAACATATGGCGCTGCTACTTTTGTATGATCAAGATTGAAACTTTCTACATTCATTTTTTTAGCCATTCTTCTTCAACTCCTCCACTAGATTTAAAATTAAGTTTGCTGAATTAATAGAAGCTGTTTCTAGAAATTGATCGAAAGAAACATTTGATTCTTTCCCAGCAATATCAGAAAGCGAGCGGATAATGACAAAAGGTGTACCAAATTGATAACAAACTTGTGCAATCGCTCCAGCTTCCATCTCTGCAGCGTCGAGATTGGATAGTTTTGATCTAACGTATTCCACTCGATCTGCGTCATTCATAAATGAATCGCCTGTTGCGATCATTCCTTTCACTACCTGGTGCTCCGTTACTTTCTCTGCGCTTCTTTCAGCGGCTTCAACAAGCATGCTGTTTGGTTCATAAAGCGCCGGCATTTGAGGGACCTGACCATATTCGTAACCGAAAATGGTAGCATCCACATCATGGTAGCGAACTTCGGAAGAAATCACGATGTCGCCTACTTTTAGTTCAGGATTAAATCCACCTGCAGAACCTGTATTTAGAATATAATCTGGTTTAAATAGTTGATTCATTAATGTCGTACCGATAGCCGCATTCACCTTACCAATGCCTGACTTTAAGAGAACGACCTCCTGGCCATCAATGCTTCCTGTAGTGAACTCAGATCCTGCAATCACCTGTTCTTCTCTGTGATCAAGACGGTCACGTAAAATTCTTACTTCTTCTTCCATTGCTCCAATAATACCGATCTTCATGATGTACTCCTTTACCTGTTCAATTTTTAACGGCCTCCATCAGCCAAACAAAATCATTTAGCTGAGTAAACACAACTCGAAATCCATGTTGTTGGAAAAGTTCTTCTAATACTGGAATGGTTGTATAATATTCCGTTTGCAAGTCCTGTAGCAAATTGTAATATCCCTTTGCTTTCACTTTCTCATGCATCTTTATTCTAGCATTCTCATCTTTGAATGCTGTATCCGCAAATACAATTTTATCATTTTGCCCCAGTAGTTGGCTATATTTGTGAATGGCAGTCTTTTTTTCTTCATCAGTAAGGTGGTGAAATGCATAGGTACTCACGATTGTTTGTACAGGTTTGGTCGGAGTTGGGAAAACCATAAAGTCGCCATCATAAAACGTGACATCTGGTAACCGTTCACTTGCCTTTTCTCTCATCGCTTTTGACGGTTCTACCCCAGTTACTTCCAGTCCTTTATTAAGTAAAATAGAAGTTAAATTCCCTGTTCCAACACCAAATTCTAAAACGTGTCCTGAGGAAGCTTGAGCGACTGAAGATAAGATTCCATCATAGCCTTTAAAAACGTCCCGATACTCTTCATCCTGTCCAGACACTGTTGTATCGTAAGAGTCTGCCCAACGCTCAAATAAATCAATAAACTCTCTTCCCATTACTGTCACATCGCTTTCCGAAATTTAATTCATACTATTAAGGTATGAATAATATGCATTATGGTTCTAACTTATCATATTCTTTTTTGAATATCAATTTGTATGATTTAACAAAAATGTGTAGACTGATAGATGGTCGCATTTTAAGGAGGAGCACAAATGAGTTTTTCGCTCGAACGGATAGACGATAAAGTAGAATTTTTCGAAGGATTTTCACTAGAAGAGATCGAGAAAAAAATACAAGTTCAGATCGATAACAACAGGGCACTGTTGCTTCAGGTTCATTCTGTTCAGCATCACGCCATCACCCATGAGAAAACAGGCAGACCTTACTATTCTGCTGTCGTTCATTTTAAAGCAAAATAAAAAAGCAGGAGCATTCGCTCCTGCTTTTTGTAGCTATTCTGGTGTAACACTAATTGGTTTCCAACCTTTTCCATCAATCCACTCAAGTTCAATGGAGTAAACCTGGTTTCCTGATCCTGCTTTACTTACACGCGCATATGACTGTTGAGGTCCGCCGTTGCCTCCTATTTTCCAGATCGTCATTTCATCTGCAGAAATCCCCATAACAGATTCAACAGCTTTTAACTTTTCATTCCAATCAGTAGAACCAAGCTCATAACTCGATCTATGTGGACCTGTTTGCGATGTTCCTACAGGCTCCCAAGGTCCTTCAAGGTTTGGTTCACCCGGCTTCTGGTCAGCTTCTTCTTCTTTTTCTTGATCTTCTTGATCTTGACCTTCTTTGTCTTCTTTATCTTGATCTTTCTCTTCGTTAGCACTTTCTTCTTTCGTACTATCTTTATCAGTGGCGCTATCCGACTCTGAATCACTAGCCTGTGAATCTTCAGCCTCATCAGAAGTAACGGCATCGTCACTGCTACTATTCGATTTTTCATCCGAATTTGTTTGTGCAGTTTTCTGTTCTTCACTTGCGGTTTGCTGAGAGTCATCACCAGTAAAGACTATATTGGCAACAAGTACAAGTATCACTGCGAGAACAATTCCAATTAAACTGTTTAATACGATATTTTGTTTTCTCTTTGAATGACGGTCCCCATATCGTGATCTCAAACCCATCCACTCCTCTATTTAGCTGTTGTTCTTATTTTACCATCTCTAAATGATTCGTAGAAGGCTTGACTTTTGTATCGTTTTTATCTCTCATTTTGGTATAAATCCTTAACGATGGTTGCAAATGCTTCATAAGCTCGATATTGCTTTTCTTTTCGTTCAAAATCCACAACCACTAAAGCATATTGTGGAGAATCATAAGGAAAATAACCAGCAAACCATTGATGATCATAGGAGACGTCTTCGCCAAGCTCTGCGGTACCTGACTTTCCTGCTACTTGTATCGGTAAATCGTTTAAATAAGCATTCCCCGTGCCACTTACTACTACTTCTCGCAATGATTTTTGAAGAGACTTGATTACATTTTTCGAAAGGTTTTCATCATGGCTTATTTCTTTGAAGCTAAGAAAAGTCGTTCCATTTCGATATAGAATATCACTAACGACTTTCACACCTTTCGCTTCCCCACCCCTCCCAATTGTCGCCATCATATTACCAATTGCTAGGGGACTTAATTTCACATTTAATTGACCAATGGCTGTTTGGTCAATTGCTTTACGTATCCTCTTATCTTTTTCATCTTTAAAAAAGATCGGGCTAGACTCGTCAGGAAACTGCTTGAAATTTTCATAATGATAAAGCTTATCTTCCCATCCAACCGTTGTTCCTACTCCAAGTTTCTCTGCGGTTTTCTCAATGACATCTGGATCAGTTTTAATAAGCTCTTCAGCAAGTTGTGTGAAGGTCGCATTACAGCTTTGGGCAAAACTATCTTTAAGGCTAAGCATACCTAACTTACGATTTCCAATGCCATCACGGTACAAATTTTGATCACAGTCAAAAAGACGCGTATCTTTAACATCATTTTCATATGCTGCTGCAAGAATAATTGTTTTAAATACAGACCCAGGGAAGTACCCTTTCACCATTTGATTCATAGCCCCTTTCCCTAAGGGGTCTTCTGAACCGAATAATGGACGACTAACCATGCCGATTAAGTTATTAGAGTCGATATCAATGAGAACCGCACCACCATTCGTAATACCTGAGTCATCGATCGCCTCTTCTAAATTCTTCTGAATTTTTGTATCTAAAGTGGTCTTCACTTGGAGAGGATAAAATGAATCCGTACTAGAGAAATACTTCACATCAAGTCCAAGAAGAGGGTTCCCCTGACGATCAGCATGATAAAGGAGCGTTGTATCACCTTCAGATAACAAAAAGGGGTCAAATGCAAGCTGAAGCCCCGATATTCCTAATTTTGTTTCTTCATCAATCGATCCTTCAGCCCATTTCTCTGGATATTTTGATTGAATTAATTCCGGATTAGGTCTAACAGTCCCAATAACATGAGTTGCCAATGGATTTTTATTCACAGGCTTATGGACGGCATAGACACCAGGAATACTTTGTTCATTTATCTCTTTCATTTGATCAATCGTTAACGTTTTGTCAAAAGTAAATGGTTGTAACTGTCCCTCAAATGAGCGTTCAAGACTCTCAGGAGTGACATTTATAATTTGGGCTACCTCCTCAAGTGGCCATTCCCTCTCTTTAAGAAATGGAAATAAAACGAGAGAAGGAATTGATTCACTCATCGGAATCCCATTTCGATCAAGTATCGTTCCTCTACCTTCATCTAGCACATAGGACTGTGTACGTTGATTGATGCTTGCTTCGATTAAATTGATATGATGTTTTGAGTAAGACTCTGTTTCAACTAATTGAAGTTGGATCAAACGTCCGATTAACAAAAACATCCCACATACAAGGAGGAGACCAATCCCGATCATCCTTCTCCTTATCATCTCTCTCACCTCTGTAAGAGTTTCGACGGATGTTCTCTATTTCAAACCTCCTTCGGTCATTTGCAAGTGTATAGGAGCTTGATGAGAAGTATTTCATGCATAAGAAAAAGACAACCTTTATGGCTGCCTTCTTTTAGTCTTTTGATTAGATTACTTCTAAAATTTCTACACGGATTTCTCCGCCTGGAGTTTGTACGTTTACTTTTTCTCCAATTTGACGACCTAGAAGACTTTTGGCCATTGGGGAATCATTTGAAATCTTTCCTTCAAATGGATCGGCTTCTGCACTACCTACGATAAAGTATTCTTCTTCATCACCGTCTGGAATTTCAACGAATTTAACACGCTTACCTATTGATACAACATTAGATGAGCTATTGTCTTCTTCAATAATTTCAGCGTTACGAATCATATTTTCAACTGTTTGAATACGTGCTTCTACAAACGCTTGCTCATCTTTTGCAGCGTCATACTCAGAGTTCTCAGAAAGATCTCCAAAACTACGTGCTATTTTAATACGTTCCACAACTTCTTTTCTTTTCTCAGTTTTTAGAAGGTCAAGCTCCTTCTCAAGCTTTTCTTTACCATCTTGCGTCATATAATACTTTTTATCCTCTGCCATTTCATTCACTCCTTCATCAATTAAGGGCATCAATCGTAATAAACTGTATGAAAAAAAGAGGTAAATATACCTCATTTAATCGTTATAGCATTGCTTTTTCTTCAAGTATCGTATGGATTTTCGTAACCATAAGGTCAATCGCAACTCGGTTTTGACCACCTTCAGGTACAATAATATCTGCATAACGCTTTGTCGGTTCAATAAATTGAAGGTGCATCGGACGAACCACTGAGGTATACTGCTCAACTACTGAATCAAGTGTTCTCCCTCTGTCACGTATATCGCGAACCATTCTTCTTAAGATGCGAAGGTCCGCATCAGTATCAACAAACAACTTAATATCCATTAGATCACGAAGACGTTCATCTTCAAGAATTAGGATACCTTCCAAAATAATGACATCTTTCGGTTCGACAGGAATAATTTTATCAGATCTTGTGTGAACTGTATAGTCATAGACTGGTTTTTGAATCGGTTTATATAACATTAACTCTTTAACATGTTCAATTAACAGATCGTTGTCAAATGCAAGTGGGTGATCATAGTTTGTACCAAGTCGTTCAGGCATTGACTTTTCACTCTGATCTTTGTAGTAAGAATCCTGTTCAATAACTAAGACGGACTGATCGGCAAACTGTTTAAAAATCTCTCGTGTTACAGTGGTTTTACCAGAGCCTGATCCTCCAGCAACACCAATTACTACGGGTCTATTAACCATAATTCTTCCCCTTCTATTATAGAAAAACCGCCCGTACATTTGTACGTCGGCTTTCCTTCTTCATGAGTTTTTACGCTGACTAACAGCTAGACCATCTCCAATAGGATAAATCGTTGTATCTAACTCGGGATGGGAAATTAAAAATTCATTATAAAGACGGAGCTTTTTTACCATTGATTTAAAGCGCTTTTCCTCTATCTCATCTTCTGCAACCAATCCTCTGAATAAAATATTATCAGAAAAGACAATGCCGCCTTCTTCTAATTCACTATAAAATTCATCAAAAAAGCGCTTATACTGACCTTTCGCCGCATCAATGAATAGAGCTTGATAAGGGCCGTATTGTTTGAGATCGGTAGCTAGATCAAATGCATCGCCAAATAGGACTGTAATTTGATCTGAATAGCCAGCTTTATCAATGTTTGCGATCGCTTCGTTATAACGAGTTTCGTCACGTTCTACAGTAAGTATAGCAGTATCTGGCAAACGCTCAGCCATACGAATGGCTGAATACCCAATAGCTGCACCAATTTCTAATATTCGTTTCGGTTTCAAGAAAGAAAGAAGTTGAAGCATAACATTGAGACTCGTTTGTTCCATAATAGGAACATGGTTTTCCTCTGCATATTCCTCAATTTCTTTAATTATGCCTTCTCGATTCGGCCGTAAAGATTCAAGATATTGTTCAACATGATCGGATATCATGATCGGTCCTCCTTCATGTAACCCGAATAATTTTATCATAATCGAAAGGGGAATGGTAGTCTTACTCGCCATTCCCCATAAATTTCTTATTCTTCTTTCGCCTCTTCTTCTTTTTCTTTCTTCTTATAATACTCGTCCCATTCCTCTTTATACTTAGCTACTTTTTTATTGTGTTCTTTATTTGTTTCTGAGAACAACGTCTCTCCACTTGGGCGAGCATAGAAATAGAGGGCATCTGTATCAGCAGGTTCAATCGCAGCTACTATTGACGATTCACCAGGGTTCGCGATTGGTCCTACGGGCAAACCTTTTTGTTTATACGTATTGTATGGCGATTTTAAATCAAGATCATCCTGTGTAATTTCACCGGATTGTTCTCCTCTGGCATAAACAACGGTAGGATCCGTTTGTAAGATCATATCCTTATCCAGACGGTTATAAAACACTTTTGAAATCTTTGTTCGATCAGCATTGGCGGAGGCTTCTTCTTCAATGATCGATGCGAGCGTCATTAGTTCATGGATTGAGTCGTCCCGATCTTCTATTTCAGATCGGTATTTATTTAGCACACTGTCTGTTTTATCTAACATCTCTTTTACAACAGCTTCCACTGACGGTTCTTCTACAAAATCATAAGTAGCAGGGAATAGATAACCTTCGAGCGGATGACGTATATCATCATTTAGAATATCATCTGTTAAAAACCAATATTCATTAATTAGAGCCTCCATGTACTTATCATCATCTAACTGCTTCATCACATCTTCTTTCTTTAAATCCAATTCTTTTGCGATACGGGCGGCTATGTCTTCTATCCATATCCCTTCTGGTACAGGAATCGTAGCAACAGCCTCCTTCATTACTTTTCCGCTTTTCATAATCGCAATAATTTCATCCATCGTCATCGATGGTGAAAGCTCATAATCTCCAGCCTGAAAGCCGCTTTCATTTTTATATTTTACATAATAACGAAAAGCCGTCCCATCTTTGATAATTCCCTCTTGTTCTAAGGTTTCACCGATCGAAGAAGTTGAAGATCCAATTGGAATCGTAACAGCTGTTTTTGTGCTACTGTTCGGATCCACTGGCTCAAGAATGTTTTTTATGTAGAAGTAACCACCTGTTATAACGGCAGCCACCGTTATGGTTAAAAGCAATAGAATGATAAAAACAATTTTTCTTACCGTATGATTTTCACTTTGGCGCTTCATAAGCTTCTCTTTATACAAGTCTTTAAAATCAGACAACGCCGTGGCCCCCTTTCGTTCTTCACCTATTATACTACAAGTCGACATATTGTCAGCGTTATTGCTAACGTTCGCCATATTTACTCCAACATGTATTATACAAGTTAACGATAGAGGTTTGTAGTCATTTCCAAAATTCAGTATCGAAACGTTGTTATAATGATCAACTAAACATAAAAAAAGCTACCGATGAATACATCGGTAGCTTTAATTGAACGTTATTCGTTCTCGTCCTCTTCTGAGAAAGTGTTGAGCATTTCTTCAACCATTTCCCATTCCTTATCTGATTCGATAGGGAAGAGCTTATAGTCTCGTTCTTCGTTATCTTCTTCTTCATAACGGAAAGCGTAAACCTCTACTTCTTCTTCGCTATCTGCCTGATCAGCTGGAACCACAGTCATATAAGATTGTCCGTTCTCAGCTACGTCGAAAGTAAAGAGAACTTCAAATAAATGTTCGTCTCCGTTTTCATCTGGAATGATAATGCGTTCTTTTTCCTCCATGCTTTTCACCTCATTAATTTTGCTTGCTGTCTAAGTATCCTTGCAGAATCATAACAGCAGCCATTTTGTCGATCACTTTCTTCCTTTTCTTACGACTCACATCAGCACTTATCAGCATGCGCTCAGCAGCGACAGTTGTCAGCCTTTCATCCCACATTTCAACTGGCAAATTGGTACTTATCCGAATGAGCTCTGCAAATGCCTGACAGGCTTCACCACTCGGACCAATTGAACCATTCATGTTCTTAGGAAGTCCAACAACAATCTTGCTGACATCATTCCCATTAATGATTTCCATTAAACGATCAGGAATCACATCCTGCATATCCGGGTTACGTTTCACCGTTTCTAATCCCTGTGCCGTCCAACCCATCGCATCGCTTAGCGCGACACCGATTGTTTTCGTACCGACATCCAAACCAAGTGTTTTCATGCTGTCTCCTTATCTCTGATGATGAGTAAGATACGATTTTACAAGCTCTTCGATTAATTCATCTCGTTCTAGCTTACGAATTAAGCTTCTCGCATCATTGTGTCTCGGAATGTAAGCCGGATCTCCAGAAAGGAGGTATCCCACAATCTGGTTAATCGGATTGTAGCCCTTTTCTTGAAGAGCGCTATAGACGGTGAGCAACACTTCCTGGACATCGTGATTGTCTGCGTCGTCTGGAAAATTAAATTTCATTGTTTTGTCCATCGAACTCATTCCTTACACCTCTTTCTCCGATCCCCATCTAGAATCGTAACTAGTCAACTAATTCTTATTGTACACTACTAAAACCAAATTAGGAAATGGATTTAACCCAATCTGTTGCATAAGCAAGCGCGTCATCTAACTTCTCAGGGTTTTTGCCGCCCGCCTGTGCCATATCCGGACGACCACCACCGCCACCGCCACAGCGTGTAGCAAGCTCTTTAATCAATTTCCCAGCATGATAACCTTCTTTTACAAGGTCATCTGTAATACCAGCCGCAAGTTGAACTTTCCCATCAGCCCCACTTCCCAATACGACAATGACGCTTCCAATCTGTGATTTCAAATCATCAACAATACTACGAAGGTTATTCATATCTGTATCGATGCGTTTAGCAACTACTTTCACACCGTCTACTTCTTGAACATCTCCTGCCATTTGCTTCGCTTCAACATTTGCAAGTTTTGACGTCAAAGAATCATTTAGGCGTTGTAAATCACGGATCTGACCAAGTAGCGCTTCTGTTCTTGAGGGAACGTCCTTCACATTTGATTTTAACAAGTTAGCCGTGTTTTTCAAAATCGACACTTGTTGATTCAAAACCTGGTAAGCTCCTTCACTTGTTACAGCTTCAATACGGCGTGTTCCTGCACCAATACCTGATTCAGAAACAATTTTAAACAATCCAATTTCTGCTGTATTTTGAACGTGCGTACCGCCACATAATTCAAGACTATAATCACCAACACGTACAACGCGTACAGTATCTCCATATTTTTCACCAAACAATGCCATAGCTCCCATTGCTTTAGCTTCGTCAATAGGCTTTACCATCGTATTCACTGGAATGTTCGCCCAGATTTGATCGTTTACTTGTTTTTCAATTTCTTCAAGTTCTTCAGATGTAATCTGTCCGAAATGAGAGAAGTCAAAGCGAAGGCGCTCTGAACCTACGAGTGAACCAGCCTGATTGACATGCTCACCAAGTACATCCTTTAAAGCTTGATGTAGCAAGTGGGTTGCCGTATGATTCTTTACAATTGCCGAACGGTTTGAACGATTAATTTCAGCTGTAATTTTTGCTCCTGTTTTTATTGTCCCAGATTCGACAACCGCCGTATGGACGTGCTGGCCGTTTGGCGCTTTTTGTACATCCGTTACGCGAAGCTGAACATCTTCACCCCGAATCACACCAGGATCTGCAACTTGCCCGCCGCTTTCAGCATAGAAAGGCGTGCTTTGGATAATAACTTGAATTTCGTCCCCTTCTGACGCTACTTCCGTCAACTCTTTGTCTTTTATAATAGCGACAACTTCTGTATCAACAGATCGCTCTTCATATCCGACAAAATCGCTTTCCACTGAAATATCACCGAGGGCACCACCTTGAACTTGCATAGAACCTACATCCTGACGAGCATCTCTAGCACGTTTACGCTGCATTCCCATCTCATGCTCGAAACCTGTACGATCAATTTCCATACCTTCTTCTTCCGCATACTCCTCTGTTAGTTCGACAGGGAAACCGTATGTGTCATATAGACGGAAAACATCGCTACCTGAAATAACGTGATTACCAGCTGCTTTTTCTTTCTTCATAATATCCGAAAGAATCGAAAGTCCTTCATTTAAGGTTTCGTAAAAGCGATCTTCTTCGTTCTTGATCACTTTCTGAATAAATTCTTTCTTTGCATTTACTTCTGGGTAGAACTCAACCATAATGTCCCCCACTACAGGAACAAGTTCATACATAAACGGACGGTTAATACCAATTTGTTTAGCAAAACGAACAGCTCGTCTAAGCAGTCTTCTTAGTACGTACCCACGTCCCTCATTAGAAGGTAGGGCACCATCACCAATTGCAAATGTAACAGTTCGAATATGGTCAGCGACTACTTTGAAAGCAGTATCTCCCTCTCGAGAAGCTCCATACTTCACGTTCGCCATTCGCTCAGTTTCACGAATTGTCGGCATAAATAGATCTGTATCATAGTTTGTTTTTGCATCTTGAATAACAGATACCATGCGTTCGAGTCCCATTCCCGTATCAATATTCTTTTTAGGTAAAGGGGTATAAGTTCCATCTGGATTATGGTTGAATTGAGAAAACACAAGGTTCCAGATTTCAAGATAACGCTCGTTTTCGCCACCAGGATAGAGTTCTTCTGTAGGATCTTCAAAACCGTATTCTTCGCCACGGTCATAGAAAATTTCTGTATTTGGTCCACTAGGTCCTTCACCGATATCCCAGAAGTTGCCCTCTAGTCGAATGATACGCTCTTCTGGAAGGCCAATTTTTTCACTCCAAATTGTATAAGCTTCCTCATCTTCCGGGTGGATTGTTACCGATAATTTATCAGCTTCAAAGCCAATCCAATCTTTGCTCGTTAAAAATTCCCAGCCCCATTCAATCGCTTCTTCTTTAAAATAATCTCCGATTGAAAAGTTTCCAAGCATTTCAAAAAATGTATGGTGACGAGCTGTCTTACCTACATTTTCAATGTCATTCGTACGAATTGACTTCTGTGCATTCACAATTCGTGGATTATCAGGGGTAACGCGCCCGTCAAAATATTTCTTTAATGTAGCGACTCCGCTATTGATCCACAACAAAGTTGGATCTTCATGAGGTACTAGCGATGCACTAGGTTCCACCGAGTGACTTTTTTCTTTAAAGAAATCGATAAACATCTGTCTTACGTCAGCTGACGATAAGTTTTTCATACGAAACATCCTCCTTCAATTCTGATTGAACTCTTTCGCTATTCCAGGTGGTTTTTTTACATACAAAAAAACTCCCATCCCTGAATAAATCAGGGACGAGAGTTTTGTTTTCATACTCACGCGGTACCACCCTGGTTATAGACATAATCGTCTATCACCTCAAGCGACCGTAACGAGGTCGAGACGGCGGGGATTAATCCGCACTCAGGATTAGCGTTCTGCTGATCTTATTCATAAAGCTCTTTCAGCCAAGGAGCTTCTCTCTAAGGAATACATTTTGTATTCATGAATAGGGGTCAACATACTGGATCCGTCAATGTGTTTGTTTCTTAATCTCTGAAATAATTATAGTCAGAGCTTGAATCGTTTGTCAATTGCTTCGTTCATCTTCGTTGCGATAGAGAATGAGCGCTTTTAAAACGGCCAGTACAGGAACTGCCAGTATCAATCCAATCACACCGGCAATTTCTCCTCCTGCTAGTAGGCCGAAAATAATAACGACCGGGTGAATATGCAAACTTTTCCCTACAATATAGGGAGAAAGGATATTGCTTTCAATAAACTGAAGAACAATAATGACGATGATCGTAACCAACGTCATTTTAACTGAAACAGTTGACGCAATTAATAATGCTGGCGCCGCCCCTAAAAAAGGTCCAAAATACGGAATAATATCTGTTACGCCGACAATAATGCCAAGCAAGATCGCATATGGAAGCTTAATTAGCCAAAAGCCTAGTGCAGCAAGAACACCCAGAACACTAATGACAAAAAATTGACCTCGAATGTAATTTCCAAGGGATTCATCAATTCGAATCAACACGTTTCTACCCGATTTTCTCCATTTTGGGGGCGTAACTCTCCAGGCTATTTTCTTTAAATCTTCAAAATCTTTAAGCAAATAGAACACAATAAAGGGAATAATCATGATAATAAAAATAGAACTTAATAGCTTTTTTGCTAATTCAATTGCAAGTGTTAATGTACGGTTAACAGCATCTTCAGCATCTTGAAACGATTGATCCACCTTTTCTTGAAGAGCAGGAGGTAAATTAGCTGTAAAGTCATAGGTATGGTGCACCGCATCTCGATACATATCAATAAACATCGGTACGTTCTCCATTAATTCCTGTGACTGCTTCACAATATGCGGAATACCTTTAACAATTGCATACCCAGTGCCTCCAAAAAACAGGAGATAGATTAAGAGGACAGCGACACCTCTTGGCAGTCCTTCTTTATGAATTTTCTCTACAATCGGGTGAAGTAAATACGTGATGAGAGAAGCAATTAAAAAGGGAACGATCAATACAGTTAACACATTTACAATCGGCTCCCAAATCGGAGCTAATTTCAATAACAAATACACACATAGAAATACGAGCAGAAGGGTTGTTAAATAAATGAGCCAATTAAGGTTCCATTCACGCTTCACATTTGATCCCTCCTGCTATCACGCCATCTACAGTTCAACTCGCATATCATAATCTTCAAATAAATCATCAAGGGATGTAAGTGAACCATCTTCTTCTACTTGATGAAGGGAGAGTACACCTTTGATCACAGACATTTCCACAAAACAGTTCCAACAATAGAATTGATTGGCACCGATCTTCCCTATATTTTTACTTTTGCAATTTGGACAATTCATCTCCATACGCCTCCTAATCGAGCTATCTAAGAAGATACACATTCCATCCTGCCCATACGCTCCACATTCTATACAACGGCTCTAGAAGTGCATGTCTGTCCAAATGTTTTTCCAATAAAAAAAGCCAGAAAATTCTCTGACTTTTAGATTGATTCTTCAATCGTTGTTTGTTCACCAATCATTTCTTGCAATTTCTCTGTTAACTGCGTATTTCTAATCTGATCATCTTCTGTTTTTATAGCAAGCTTAATCGCATCTTCTTCGCCGCACAAAATCAAATAATCCTTGCTTCTTGTAACGGCTGTATAAAGAAGGTTCTTCCGCAGCATCCGATAATACCCTCTTACAATAGGAAGCACCACAATTGGAAACTCACTACCCTGGGATTTATGGATTGAGCAGCAGTAGGCATGTGTTAATTGATTAAAGTCAGCCCTGTCATAAACCACTTCCTGTCCATCAAAAGAAACAACAAGTTGATCCTGCTTTTCAATATTTTCTTTCGCAAAGAATACAGAAACCACTTCGCCCATATCGCCATTGAAGACATTGTCTTCAGGATTGTTTACCAGTTGTAGAACTTTATCTCCGACTCTATACACGAGATCTCCATGCAAAAGCTCTCTTCGCTGATCTGTTGGAGGATTAAATAGCTTTTGAAGCTCCTGGTTTAGTCGATCCACTCCAGCAGATCCTCGATACATCGGAGCAAGAACTTGAATATCCCGAGGAGAGTATCCCTTCTTTAATGCATTGCCACAAACTTGCGAAACAACCTCAATAATCTGCGGTTGAGAACAAGGAAAGAACCTTCGATCAGGCGTCGGTTTATGGAACTCTTCTGGAAGCTCTCCTTCTTTAATGGAGTGGGCAAGATCAATAATCGAAGAGCCTTCAGCCTGCCGATAAATGTCCGTCAGTTTACTAACGGGAACAGCATGTGAATCAATCATATCCTTAAGGACCTGTCCTGGTCCTACTGAAGGAAGTTGATCTTCATCACCAACAACAATTACTTGAATTTGAGATGGTAAGGATTTAAATAATTGATTGGCTAGCCACACGTCAACCATAGATACTTCGTCAACAATTAATAATCTACCTTCAATTGGATTATTCTCATCATGTTCAAATCCCGCCTCACCTTTCCAGCCAAGCAATCTATGTATCGTGAAAGCCGGTAATCCGGTTGCTTCACTCATTCGTTTGGCTGCTCTTCCTGTTGGTGCGACGAGCAGAACGGGAAAGGGATTTTCTTTTGTGTAATCTTTTGGATCTAAAGAAAGGCCATTTAATTCAGCATAAAGCTCAACAATCCCTTTTATAACGGTTGTTTTGCCCGTACCAGGTCCTCCAGTCAAAATCATGAACGGAGACGATATCGCTTTTTGCACCGCTTCACGCTGTGATGGCGCATATTGAATGCCGAGTCGTTCTTCGAGATCTCCAAGTGCGCGATAAAATTCAGATTCAGGAAAAGAATCAGCATACTCTGTTTGTGACATCACATTATTCAATCCAGTGACAAGACCTTTTTCAGCATAGTAAAGTGAATGTAAATAGATTCTCTCTCGATCAAGAATTAACTTATCACTCTCGTAGAGCGAAATCAGTTCCCTTGAAATATCTGCTTCATCAAGTCGATCACCTAGCAGTTCATTTACAGATCGAATCAAAGCATCGTACTCTAGATACACATGTCCTTCCTGTAACGTTTGTTCATTTAACGTATGAAGACATGCCGCTCTAATGCGATCAGGATGCTTTCCCTCAATACCAATCGATTTCCCTAAATCGTCCGCTCGACGAAAACCAATGCCCTCCACATCTTGGATAAGCTGATAAGGATTTTTCTCAACAATTTCGAGTGTTTCTTGCTTATATGCTTTAAAAATTTTCATCGATAGTCTCGGTCCAAACCCTAATTCAGTTAACCGAATCATAATTTGGTCAAGCCCCTGATGCTCCATGAGAGAATCATATAATCCTTTTGCTTTTTCTTCAGATAGCTTTGGTACCTTACTTAATATTGAAGGATCACGCATAATCTTAGCTATGGCGCGCTCTCCTAGCGCATCAACAATCGATTCCGCCGTCTTTTCACCAATTCCATGGAATAAATCACTTGATAAGTATTGAACAAGCCCCGGTTTGGATTCAGGCATCTGTCGCTCAAATGATTCAACAGCATACTGTTTTCCGTAGCGCGGATGGTCTGTAAACCGTCCATAGAAAACGTACGTTTCATCTTCCAAAAGTCTTGGAATCATTCCATTTACAACGACTTCTTTCTCATCGTAGGGTTCATTCGTTTCTGATATTCGTAGTCTTGCCACCCCATACAAACTATCTTCATTGAAGAAAATCATTTGTATCGGTCTTCCTTTGATATAGCCTTTTTGTGGCTGATCCATAAGATCTTCTCTCCAATAACTTAAAATTTAATTGTTATTGTTCATCGCTTGTTCCATTTGTTTCTTCCCATTACCTGCTAAGAGATGATCTGGTTGAATAGCGAGCGCACGATCAAAACAGCTAATTGCTTTCTCCAAATTTTCTTGATAAGCATAGCTCACACCCAAGTTAAACCATGCATCTGCATGATCAGGGTCTTCTTCAACAACTCTCTCAAACTGAGGAAGAGCCACATCGACTGCCCCGTCTTGCGCAAGACAAAGTGCATACTGGAAACGAGCTTCTGAATCTTCCTCATTAAGTTCAACAGCTCTCTGAAAGAAAGGTAACGCTAAACGTAGCGCATCCTGCATCATAAAGCATTGGCCCATCATAAAGTGAACATCGCTTTGATCAAGTCCCTGCTGAATCGCTTTTTGATACATATCTGCAGCGTCTTTGTACTGTTCTAGTTCAAAGAATGCATTTCCTGCGCCATAATACGCTGTCCCTTGCGTTTCATCCAGATCAATCGCTTTTTCAAAATATGCAACAGCCTGCTTAATTTCTCCTGCTTGTGCAAGGAGGTTTCCAATATTCGTATAAGCAACCGGATCTTTAGGGTTCTCTTCAATCGCTTCATATAGTAGCGTTACAGCTTTTTCTAATTCTCCATTATTCATCGCTTCAATCGCTTGTTCATTTTTTTGGCTCATCTTAAAAACTCCTTATTTCTTTAGCTTATTCTCTAGTTTAGCATAAGTTAGCAGTTGATTCTTCACCTCAAAAAACAGCCCCATTTCTTTTTGAAATGAGGCGTGTCATTAAACGTATGTGAGTTCACTTGCATTCTTAAATACTTGATCTATTGTTGCGCCACCGAGACACTCATCACCATTGTAGAAAACAACAGCTTGTCCAGGTGTGATTGCACGAACCGGCTCATCGAACGTCACTTTTAAACGATCATCATCAAGTTTCTTAACCGTTACCCCTGAATCTTTTTGACGATAGCGGAATTTAGCCGTGCACGTTATCTCATCATCCATTGGCAAATTGGATACCCAGCTTGAATTTACAGCAATAAGGGAATCAGAATAGAGTAGCTCATTATGGAACCCTTGGTCAACGTAAAGAACATTGTCTTCAAGATTCTTTCCAACAACAAACCACGGCTCACCGTCGCCGCCAATTCCAAGGCCATGGCGTTGGCCAATCGTATAATACATCAATCCGTCATGCTGGCCTTTTTCTTCTCCATCAAGCGTCATCATCTTGCCAGGTTGAGCCGGTAAATATTGCCCAAGAAATTCTTTGAAATTTCGTTCACCAATAAAACAAATGCCTGTACTATCTTTTTTCTTAGCTGTCGCAAGACCTGCTTCTTCCGCAATTTCTCTCACTTTTTTCTTTTCAATGCCACCAAGCGGGAACATTACTTTCGAGAGCTGTTCTTGTGTTAGCTGATTTAAAAAGTACGTTTGATCCTTATTGTCGTCAACGCCACGGAGCATTTTCACTTCCCCATCACGTTCAACGACTTGAGCATAGTGCCCTGTTGCGAGATAATCTGCACCAAGCGTAAGTGCGTGTTCAAGAAATGCTTTAAACTTGATTTCTTTATTGCACATCACGTCAGGATTTGGTGTGCGTCCACCTTTATATTCATCAAGGAAATAAGTAAAGACTTTATCCCAGTATTGCTTCTCGAAGTTGACTGCGTAGTACGGAATGCCGATCTGGTTGCATACACGAATCACATCATTGTAATCTTCTGTTGCTGTGCATACCCCGTTTTCGTCGGTGTCGTCCCAGTTTTTCATAAAAATGCCAATTACATCATAGCCTTGTTCTTTCAACATTAAAGCAGCTACAGATGAATCAACACCTCCGGACATTCCAACCACGACTCGTATATCTTCATTCTTTTTTGCTGTCATGGTTGCACCTCCTCTTCTATAACACAAATTGTGTCCTGCCTATTTTATAACTTCTTCAACCGATTGACAATCTTAACGACTTCACCGGCTGCTCTCTTAGCATCATCGATCGAATTTCCATATCCAAAACTAAATCGTATCGCCGTTTCTGTTCGCTCATTATCTCCAAACATAGCTGTTAACACGTGAGAAGGTTCATGGGACCCTGCCGTACAAGCCGATCCGCTTGAAACCGCAATTCCTGCAAGATCAAGATTCATTAGCATGGGCTCAACTTTTGCATCTAAAAAGCTAACATTCATAACGTGTGGAAGCATGTTTTGACTATCTCCGTTCACTAAATAAGAAATAGATTTTTCATCAAATATATCTATCATCACTTGCTTCATATTTTGATAAAGCTCGACTTTCGCATCTCTGTCTACATGCATTAGCTCAGCTGCCTTCTCCATTCCAACGATGCCAGCCACATTTTCCGTACCAGCACGGCGCTTACGCTCTTGCTCTCCACCATAAGAATAAGGAACTAACTTTGTGCCAGCCTTTACATACAGAAAACCTACACCTTTAGGTCCGTTAATCTTATGAGCTGAAACAGAAAGGAGATCAATGCCCATTTCCTTCACATTCAGGTCGATTAAACCATAAGCCTGAACAGCATCCGTATGAAATAAGATATCAGAATCGTTTGCTATTCTGCCGATTTCTGCAATAGGTTGTATGGTTCCTACTTCGTTGTTTCCATACATAACCGTAATCAAGATCGTTTCTGGACGTATAGCGTCTTTCAGATCCGTTATCGAAATCCTACCATTCTCATTTACTGGTAAGTAGGTCACACTAAAGCCTTCGTTCTCAAGTCCTTTGCACGCATTTAATGCAGCATGATGCTCAATGGAGGTTGTAATAATATGATTTCCTTTTGCCTGGTTTCCTTTTGCAGCTCCGACAATTGCAAGGTTATCTGCTTCTGTCCCCCCACTAGTGAAAATCACTTCATTCGGGTTAGCATGAATACTCCTCGCAAGATTGCTTCTTGATTCATCAAGTGCGTGACGCGATTTCCGACCAAACTGATGGATACTGGAAGGATTACCAAAGTCATTTTGAAGTGACGTCATTATTGCCTTCATCACATCAGGATGGACGGGCGAAGTTGCAGCATGGTCCATATAAATTGCATTCATTCCTATTCACCTCTTACGACCAGCCGTGGACTGGCAACTAAATATAGAACATATAGCTATCTTGTTCGCCTTCTCCTTCATAAGTTGCAAGGTCTTCAAGCGTAGTTGAATCTAGAACATCTTTTACAGCATCTCGTATTTTTAACCAAAGATCTCGTTTGGCAGGTTCCTCATCATCCATTACTTCAACCGGACTAATCGGTCCTTCTAGCACGCGAATAATGTCCCCTGCTGTAATTGAACTCGCTTCTTGTGCAAGGATATAGCCACCATATGCTCCGCGAACACTTTTAACGAGACCAGCATTACGTAATGGGGCAACAAGCTGTTCGAGATAATGCTCTGATAAGTCTTTGCTTCTAGCAATGGATTTCAAAGATATAGGTCCATCACCGTGCTTTTTTGCTAACTCCATCATAATCGTTAATCCGTATCTTCCTTTTGTTGATATCTTCATTTCTTCCACCTCTTTCTATCAATCGAGCGACAAACGTTTTACACTGTGGCAAAGAATAACCAACGATCGGACCAATCGTTATACAAAACAAAAGCGTTCCAATATTAACCGGCCCTTGTAATAGCCACCCAAGAAAAAGAACCACCATTTCCATTGAAAGGCGAATTCGTTGTACTTTCCAACCCGTGCGCTCGGTTAAGACAAGCATTAAGCTATCTCTTGGACCTGCTCCTCTATCTGCCGCAATATAGAGACCAATTCCATACCCCATAATAAGAATTCCACTAATCAGCATAACCAATTTTCCCGGTAAATGATCAGGGGTTTTAAGAAAAGGAAGCCATAAATAAATGTCAATAAAAACGCCAACTAGAAGCATATTCAGAAAAGCACCAAGTTTTGGCAACGACCGTTCTAATAAAGACGTCGCCCCAATGATCACGAAACCTATGATAATGGACCACGTACCAATCGTTAATCCGAACTGCTGATAAAGTCCGATATGGAATACATCCCACGGCGCACTTCCAGCTTCTGCACGAATCATGAGAGCAATTCCAAAAGCCATAACTAAAAGACCTGAAACGAAGATTCCCCAGCTCATCCAGAACCAGGATATGCCCCTATTCGCTTGTTTCATTTCATCCCTCTTATCTCAATCTAATCTCATCTATCTAGCTATTGTTTCTGTTAGTAAACCTTCGCTATTATAGCACGAACCGCTTTTTCTTGCATTTCCAAAACCCGTATAGTATGTTTCAAATAACTATGAAAGGACGGGTTTTCTATGGATCTATTTGATTATCCAAAAGATAATAGCAACACTACGTCAGGACCACTTGCAAGTAGGATGAGACCAAGATCGATCGAGGAATTTATTGGACAGGATCATATTATTGGAGATGGAAAGCTATTAAGAAGAGCGATTCAAGCAGATCAACTAACACCTATGATCTTTTTTGGTCCTCCCGGAACTGGGAAGACAACCCTAGCTCGCATTATTGCCAATACGACATCAGCTCATTTTGAACAGCTAAATGCCGTAACGTCCGGAGTCGCTGACATAAGAAGATTGACCTCCGAAGCAAAAGATCGCTTGAAGCTTGACGGTCAAAAAACAGTACTTTTTATTGATGAAATCCACCGCTTTAATAAATCGCAACAAGATGCACTTCTCCCTTTTGTTGAAGATGGAACAATCGTTTTAATCGGAGCTACGACAGAAAGTCCGATGTTTGAAATTAACGCGGCACTCCTTTCGCGCTCAAGATTATTTCGTTTTGAACACCTCAATGAAATAACGATTAAGAACATTCTTTACCAGGCGATCGAGGACAAAGATCGCGGTTTTGGAAAATATAATATTGAAATCGAAAACGATGCTATCGATCATCTCATTGATGTTTCAAACGGAGACGCCAGAACGGCGCTAAATGCACTGGAACTAGCCGTTCTTACGACAACGCCAAATCAGGATGGGCAGCTCATGATTACACTCGCAATCGCAGAAGAATCCATTCAACAACGTGTACTTCAGTATGATAAAGATAGCGACAATCACTATGATACCGTTTCAGCTTTTATTAAAAGTATACGAGGATCAGATCCGGATGCTACGCTATATTGGTTAGCTAAAATGATTTATGCAGGCGAAGACCCTCGCTTCATTGCAAGACGTCTTTATGTTCACGCTGCTGAAGATATTGGACTTGCTGATCCTAACGCACTTCTTATTGCACACGCCGCAACTTATGCGGTCGAATTCATCGGAATGCCGGAAGCTAGAATTCCGCTAGCTGAAGCAGCTTTATACCTTGCTACCGCCCCTAAAAGCAATGGCGTTATTTCTGGTATAGATGCGGCGCTTGCCGCAGTAAAAAAGGAGAAAAACGGCACTGTCCCTGTCCATTTACGTGATTCCCACTACAAAGGGGCTTCAGAACTTGGACACGGCGTTGACTACAAATACCCACATAATTATCCAGGAGGTTACGTTCCTCAACAATACCTACCTGATCATATGATAAGAAAAACGTTCTATAAACCTACTGAGCGTGGCCACGAAAGAACCATTCAAAAAAGACTGGATTATTTCAGTGAGCGGATCAAATCAGATAGTAAGAAACCGTAACAGCAGGGGCCCTAGCCCCTGCTGTTTTTTTATCTATTCTTGCAATCTATCTTAAATTTACAAGACTTCTGTATAAATTCTTCCAGACTGGCAAAGCTATGATTACTTTCAAAACGCAAAGTTTTTCACCACATAAAGGAGCTGAAGGAAATGAAAGTAAGACAAGATGCCTGGTCTCATGAAGATGATTTAATGCTTGCCGAAACAGTGCTGCGGCATGTTAGGGAAGGTAGTACACAATTAAAAGCCTTTGACGAAGTCGGCGATCGACTTAGCCGAACATCAGCAGCCGTTGGATTCCGTTGGAACGCCATTGTCAGAGATCGATACGAACAGGCTTTAAAGCTTGCGAAAAAGCAGCGAAAAGAAATGAAGCGTGCTGAGCGTAGACAACCGGAATATACGAAGAACGAGATGCATACACCATTACAGCAAGAACAACCTGTCGCCAAACCTGTACTTAAAACACCAGTCAACACGACTGAACCAATCCAAACTAAGAAGGAACTAACGATGAGAGATGTCATCACATTCTTATCCAATCTCGAACAATCCGCATCCTCAACAAACAAACTTAGAACAAACCTTGATAAGCTAGAATCGGAGAATCAGCTACTAAGAGAAGAAAACACCCTGCTCAACCAAAGAATCAAAACGCTTGAAAACGAACAACAAGTAATGAAAGAAGATTACCAATCCCTCATCCAAATCATGGACCGAGCCAGAAGAATGGTCGTCCTAAACGACAACGAAGACCAAAACGTCCCAACCTTCAAAATGGATAAGAATGGGAATCTAGAAAAAGTCGCGAGGTAAAAGCGAAAAGCGGAAATGGACGTTTAGACCCGGCAGGCACTGGAGCCTTATCATTTGAACACGGTTTTTGTGTTCGAATGATAAGGCGAAGTGACCGAGGGTCTGGCCATTGCAGCTGGATCTCCGAAAAGCGGAAGCCCCCGTTTAGACACGGCAGGCACTGGAGCCCTATAAATTGAACACGGTCTCTGTGTTCGAGTTATAGGGTGAAGTGACCTAGTGTCTGCCCACTGCAGCTAGACACGAAAAGCGGAAGCGCCCGCTTAGCCTCGACCAGCGCTGGAGCCCCACAAAAAGAACACGCTCTTTGTGTTCATTCTGTGGGGTGAAGCGATCGAGAGGCTGGGCGCTGTAGCTAGACATGAAAGGCGGAGACGAGCGCTTAGAAACGGAGATATTGGAACTCTTGAACTAGAACACGCCCTTTGTGTTCTGGTGAAAGAGTGAATTATCGCAGTTTCTGCGAGTCGCAGCTGGATCTCCGAAAAGCGAAAGCGCCCGTTTAGACACGGCAGGCACTGGAGCCTTTTCATTTGAACACGGTCTTGGTGTTCGGATGAAAAGGTGAAGTGACCGAGTGTCTGGGCGCTGCAGCTGGATCTCACGAAAAGCGGAGCGGGCCCGTTTAAATCCGCAGGATGTTGGAGCCCTATCGAATGAGACGCTTTTTGTCTCAATCGATAGGGCGAAACAGCCGAAGGATTTGGCCCGGGCAGCTGGATCTCCGAAAAGCGGAAGACCCTGAGACAGGGGGCTGCACTTGAATCTAAAATTCACCTAAAGAAAAAGCATCCGCTCAAGACTTGAGCGTATGCTTTATTAATTGTCATAAAAATAGAAGAGCCCCAACTGTGCCGTCCTTTCCATAATTGTTGAACCTGCATTGGCAGGTGGGTGCCCTATTCCACTCTCCGTACGTCCTCAGCTACCGAGGCATGTACTTTGAACGGAAAGAATCAGGCTCCCGTTGTAAAAGTGTTGGCTCAAATTATTATGGAAGTAAACGAACACTTCAGGACTCTTCGTTAACTTGTAATTGAATTATAGCAGACCTTCTAATCGATTTCAATCTTCGAGGATTAGGTCCTTTTTATTATTTTTATTCTTTCTCAGCGGCAACTGGCTTCTTAGCTAGTTCTAGATGTAGTTCTTTCAACTGATCTTCACTAACAGGAGACGGCGCTTCCGTTAACAAGCAGCTCGCGCTAGCTGTTTTAGGGAAAGCAATTGTATCGCGAAGATTCGTTCTTCCAGCAAGCAACATAACGAGACGATCAAGTCCAAAAGCAATTCCGCCATGCGGAGGTGTTCCGTATTCGAATGCTTCAAGAAGGAAACCGAACTCTGCTTCTGCCTCTTCTTTTGTAAAGCCTAGTGCTTTAAACATTTTTTCCTGAATATCACGTTGGAAAATACGCTGAGAACCACCGCCAAGCTCATAACCATTGAGTACAAGGTCATATGCATCTGCACGTACTTTGCCAGGGGCTTCTTCAAGGAGATGAAGGTCTTCTTTCAATGGCATTGTAAATGGATGATGCTCCGCAAAATAACGATCTGCTTCCTCATCATAACTCATAAGCGGGAAGTCCATAATCCAAAGGAAGTTAAACTTCGAATAATCAATAAGGCCAAGATCTTTACCAAGCTTTGTACGAAGAGAACCAAGACTATCAGCAACAACAGATTTACTGTCAGCTACGAAGAGTAGGAGGTCTCCTGCTTCAGCGTCAAATGCTTCTTTTAGTTGAGTAGCTTGTGATTCATCAAAGAATTTAGAAATAGGTCCTTTCAAACCATCTTCCTCTACCTTCAACCATGCAAGTCCTTTTGCTTTATATGTTTTCACATACTCCGTTAATGCGTCAATATCTTTGCGGGAATATGCACTAGCAGCGCCTTTCGCATTGATGCCTTTTACTGCTCCGCCAGAAGCAACTGCTCCAGAGAACACTTTAAAATCAGAGTCCTTCACGAGTTCAGATACATCAACAAACTCCATTTCAAAGCGTGTGTCTGGCTTATCTGATCCATAGCGATTCATTGCTTCAGCATGAGTCATACGCTGGAAAGGTGTCTTTATTTCGATGCCTTTCGTCTCTTTCAATACAGCGCTCATCATTTCTTCCATCATAGCAATTAAATCCTCTTTGGGAAGGAATGAAGTTTCAATATCAACCTGTGTAAATTCCGGTTGACGGTCCGCTCTAAGATCTTCATCACGGAAACAGCGAACAACCTGGTAATAACGTTCAAATCCAGAAACCATTAACAGCTGTTTAAACAGCTGGGGAGATTGTGGAAGTGCATAAAACTCTCCATCGTGCACACGGCTAGGCACTAAATAGTCACGAGCACCTTCAGGCGTACTCTTTGTTAGCATCGGAGTTTCAATCTCAAGAAATTCATTCTGATCTAGAAAATCACGTATCACTTTCGTTGTACGATGACGAAGTTTGAATGTTTCTTGCATAACCGGACGTCGTAGGTCTAAATAGCGATATTTTAAGCGAATGTCTTCTCCAACCTCTACATCATTCGCGATGCTAATGGGAGGGTTTTTAGCCGCATTAAGAATTTCAAGTGATTCAGCATGTACTTCAATCGAACCAGTTGGTAAATTGGGATTAACCGTTCCTTCTGCACGCGCTACTACTTTCCCTGTAATGCCTAGCACATATTCATTTCTGACATTCTCAGCAAGTTCTAGCGCTTCTTTTGATAAATCCGGATTGAAAACAACCTGAACAATACCAGAACGGTCTCTAAAATCAATAAAAATTAACCCACCAAGATCGCGACGTTTTTGAACCCATCCTTTTAATTCTACTATTTCTCCGATTTCGTTTTCACGAATCTTTCCACATGAGTGACTTCTTCCGATCATTCTTAAACTTCCTCCTTTAATTTCCTACAAAGATAGGTATCAACTTCTGAAAGGCTAATCGCCTCTTGTTCACCAGTGTTCATATTTTTTATATTAATTTCATTTTTTTTAATTTCTTCATCGCCTAGAATAGCGACATATTTTGAATGTAGACGGTTAGCCGCTTTAAACTGACCTTTCATCTTCTTATCAAGATAATCACGTTCCGTTGAAAGTCCGGCTTTTCTAAGTTTTTGAACAAGGCCGTTCGAAACTTTTTGCGCTTCCTCCCCCATTGTGACAACATAACAATCAATTGTCTTTTCAATCGGTAATTCTACGCCTTCTGCTTCTAACGCCATTAATAAGCGCTCAATGCTCATGGCAAAGCCAATTCCTGGAGTTGATGGACCACCCATCTCCTCAACTAGGCCATTGTAGCGACCACCACCGCTAAGCGTGGTTATGGCACCAAATCCTTCCGCATCACTCATGATCTCAAATGCAGTGTGGTTGTAATAATCTAACCCGCGAACAAGGCGATCATCGAGAACATAATCAATTCCCATTTGATCGAGCGCTTCTTTTACATTTGCAAAATAAGTTGCTGAGTCTTCGTTTAAGTAATCAATGATTGAAGGCGCAGTTGCCATCAATTCATGGTCACGGTCCTTTTTACAATCAAGAATACGAAGAGGATTTTTTTCAAGACGACTTTGACAATCGCTACAAAACTCTCCGATTCTCGGTTCAAAGTGATCCACTAGTGATTTACGATGAGCTTCACGACTTTCTTTATCACCAAGACTATTTAAGTAAAGCTTAAGCTTTTTTAACCCTAATTCCTGATAAAGTCCCATCGCAAGGGCAATAACTTCAGCATCAATGGAAGGATCGTTACTACCAAGCGCCTCAATACCAAACTGAACAAATTGTCTCATTCTACCTGATTGTGGGCGTTCATATCGAAACATCGGACCAATGTAATACAGTTTAACCGGCTGCTCAGGTAAACCGTACATTTTATTATTAACATAAGCACGAACGGCTGAAGCAGTGCCCTCAGGACGAAGTGTTAAACTACGATTTCCTCGATCTTCAAATGTGTACATTTCTTTTTGGACGATATCTGTTGTATCACCTACTCCGCGTTGAAATAACTCGGTATGTTCAAAGATTGGTGTGCGAAGTTCATGATAATTGTATCTACGGCAAATATCTCTCGCCTTATTTTCAATGTATTGCCATAACTCTGATGTACCAGGAACAATATCCTGAGTACCCCTAGGAATTTGAAAACTCATTCTTTATCCTCCTTTAATCACCAGTAAGAAGCTTTCCACTGCGAAACTGAACGAGTGGTACCTTTTTTGGATACAAAAAAACTCCCATCCCTGAATCGAAATTCAGGGACGAGAGTTACCCGCGGTGCCACCCTAATGGAAGGACGTATCCTTCCGCTTGAAACAGTTAACGCCTGTCTACGTCGCCCCCTACTGAGTTAACTGTTCGGAGGCGATCCTTGGAAGTGTCTTTCAAAAAAGCGGTATCGAGAAATGCTCTCAGCCTAACGGCATTTCCTCTCTGCTCAACCCGGTATTTTTTTACTTTTCTTCCTCAACGGAGCTTCGTATCGATTTACTGAATTGTTTTCTATCATACGAGTCAGCCTTTTTTTTGTCAAGGGGATTCCTTGTGTTAACGTTTCATTTTTTGTTTCATGATCTTTACACTTTTTAGAGACAGCCCAAATTCTTCCGCGAGTTCCATATTTGACAAACACTGCTCTTTTTGTAGAAAATCATGAAAGTCGACCCCAAATTCCGGTTGCGACATGTTGTAGCTCATCATTTCTTTATTTGTCGATCGCATGAAAGCTCACCCTCTTCGTGTAGTATTTTCTTAGTTTCACCAAAAAGTAAAGGTTTTACAACTAAACGAAGGAATCTTTTCATCCGATAAAGAAATTATCTAAGCTAAGATTTATTGAAAGGAGATTTCCATTGAAAAGATTGATTTTTATTCTGAGCTTATTACTAATAGCCCTTTTTATTCCTCATACAGCTTTAGCGGCTACTCGTGCAATTTTTGAACAAACCGTTAATGTGCGCTCAGAACCATCTATTTCGTCCACAATCATTACTCAAGTGCACCAAGGTCACAAAGCAACAATCATTGATAGTCAAGATAATTGGCTATATGTAGAACTTCCTACCGGGAAAAAAGGTTGGGTAGCCAGCAGGTTCGCAACGTTAATGACTGATTCACAGACCGAACAAACCATTCGATCCACCGTAGCTGATTTACAAGTACGAGCTGGTTCAGGAAAAGAGCACAAAATTATCGGGAGTATTTCCCAAGAAAGCGAATGGAACGTGTTAAAGATCGATGGTGATTGGATTTCAATCGATTACAACGGTCAAACAGGTTGGGTGGCTTCATGGTTAGTAAATTCAACAACACAAGATAATGCAAACAATTCCAGTATAAAAAAAGAAGTCATCACACGACTATTAAATGTTCGAGAAATGCCTGGGACAGAAAACCGCATTTTATCTCAGCTTCCTTCAGGTTCTGTCGTTGAAGAAATCAAAACACAAAACAATTGGAGTTATATTCGATATGAAAACGGACAATTAGGATGGGTGGATACTACATATTTACAAAACACGAATAAGAAGGAAGAGGCAGGCTTTGTGACGATTTTATACCACGCAACAAACCTTAGAAGCGGACCTGCCTTAAGCAATGACGTCATCAAGCAAGCGTCGGTCCAGGAGCGCTATCAAATAGATGGAAAAGAAGGTGAATGGTATCGTATACTCCTTGATGATGGCCGTTCAGCTTACGTAGCAGATTGGGTCGTTTCAACTGCCTCAAGGCTTTCCACTTCTCCCAAGTTAAAGTCAGGAAAAACAGTCGTACTAGATGCTGGACACGGCGGTTTTGATAGCGGAGCTTTAGGAATTACTACGCTTGAGAAAATCATTACTCTCAAAACAACGAACACAATTGCTGAGAAATTAAAAAACGCAGGTGTAGAAGTGATTCTAACAAGAGAAGATGATACATTTATCTCACTTGCACAACGAACTATAATTTCTGAGCAACACCAGGCAGATGCTTTTGTCAGCATTCATTTCGACAGCACTGTCGATCCAACGGCAAATGGCACAACGACTTATTACTATGAGGAAGCGGATATGCCACTTGCCTCATCCATTCATGCTGAGATTGGCGACGATACTTCTCTACGAGATCGCGGCATACGTTTTGGCAATTACTATGTCCTTCGAAATAATCAACAGCCTTCCGTTCTACTAGAACTTGGATTTCTTTCCAACCCATGGGAAGAGCAATTAGTGAACAAGTCGACTTATCAAAATAACATTACGAATGAAATTTCTAATGGAATTCTTGCATTTTTACAATAATCTTCCTAAAAACATTTAAACATGAAGAAGTAACAAAATAAAAGCCGCGTCCAAAAGGATCGCGGCTTTTACCTATTCTTTACTTTCAATCACTAGGGTAACAGGCCCATCATTCGTAAGCTGAACATCCATCATTTCACCGAATATTCCAGTCTGTACGTCGAGATCTTCTTTTCTAAGTAGCTCATTGAACTTCTCATATAGAACGGCTGCTTCAGAAGGCTTTGCTGCTTTCATAAAGTTCGGACGCCTTCCTTTACGGCAATCTCCATACAAAGTGAACTGTGAAATCGAAAGAATGGCACCGCCTTTATCTTTAACAGATAAATTCATACGATCACTGTCATCTTCAAATATGCGTAGATTGGCAATCTTTGAAGCAAGATATGCCGCATCCTCCTTTGTGTCTTCGTGAGTGACCCCCAGAAGGACGACAAGACCCGAATCAATCTTACCTGTCGTCTCTCCGTTCACGGTGACTGATGCATACTTGGAACGTTGTATAACGGCTTTCATGAAGAACTTCCTTTCTACTTTACTGCATAATCCTACGCACAGCATAGATATCTGGAATTCGCTTCACACGCTCAACGACTTTCTGAAGGTGAGCGGTATTCCTAATAGAAACAGTCATGCTAATCGTAGCCATTTTATTGTTATCCGATCGACCCGAAACGGATGTCATATCCGTTTTGGTTTCAGCGACGGCCTGCAGGACTTCATTTAAAAGACCACGTCGATCAAAACCACTGATTTCAATATCAACGTTATAACTTTTAGGAGAGTCGCTTTCCCATTCAACTTCAAGAAGACGCTCTTGAGCGTTATCTTCATTCACATTCGGACAGTCTTTTCTGTGAATGGAAACACCTCTTCCTTTCGTAATGTAACCGACAATATCATCACCCGGAACAGGGTTACAGCATCGCGAAAGACGAATTAACAGGTTATCAATTCCTTTTACGCGCACTCCTGACTCCGCTCGTTTTAGCGGTTTAGAAGGTGAGTGCGTTTTCCCCTCAATAATGGATTTTGCAAGCTCTTCTTCCTGCTCTTTCGTTCGTTCCTTACGCGCTTTATCGGTTAATCTTGTTGCAATTTGAGCGGCCGTAATACCACCATACCCGACTGCGGCATACATATCTTCTTCACTTGTAAAATTAAATTTCTTCGAGACATTCGCAATGTTATCTGAAGTCAGGACGGCTTTTAATTCAAAGCCATGATTTTTTATTTCCTTTTCAACTAGCTCCCGGCCTTTCACTACATTTTCTTCACGCTTTTCTTTCTTAAACCACTGCTTAATTTTGTTCTTAGCGTGAGAACTTTGACTAATTTTCAGCCAGTCTTTACTAGGACCATATGAGTGTTTCGATGTTAGGACTTCCACAATATCCCCGGTCTTTAATCGATGATCAAGCGGGACCATTTTGCCATTTACTTTTGCGCCAATGCAATGATTCCCAATTTCCGTATGAATCCGATATGCGAAGTCTAGTGGAACTGATCCTGTCGGCAATTCAAACACATCGCCTTTAGGGGTAAAAACAAAAACCATATCGCTAAACAAGTCAATTTTAAGAGACTCCATAAACTCTTCAGCGTTTGAAACGTCATTTTGCCATTCAAGAATTTGCCTGAACCAAGAAAGCTTTTTCTCAAAAGAACTATTCACTTGATTTTGATCGCCTTCTTTATAAGCCCAATGCGCGGCAATCCCGTATTCAGCAACTTTGTGCATATCAGACGTTCGAATCTGCACCTCAAGCGGATCACCTTTTGGACCAATCACCGTCGTATGAAGCGACTGATACATATTCGCTTTTGGCATTGCAATATAATCTTTGAATCGACCAGGCATTGGCTTCCAGCAAGTATGAATAATGCCAAGAACGGCATAACAATCCTTAATGCTATTTACAACAATGCGGACAGCCAGTAAATCATAAATTTCATTGAATTGCTTATGCTGCTTTGCCATCTTTCGATAAATGCTATAAATGTGCTTCGGGCGCCCAGAAATTTCAGCATCGATCGATACTTCTTTGACACGTTCTTGAATTTCATCCACTACTTCATGTACAAATCCTTCACGTTCGGCTCGTTTCTTCTGCATTAAATTCACAATGCGATAATATTGCTGTGGATTTAAATAACGAAGCGCTGTATCCTCGAGTTCCCACTTAATCGTGGAAATACCAAGACGATGCGCAAGAGGCGCAAAAATTTCTAAGGTCTCATTTGCCTTTTGCATTTGTTTTTCTTTTGGCATGTGCTTCAACGTTCGCATATTATGAAGACGGTCTGCCAGTTTAATGAGAATACACCTAATATCCTGAGCCATAGCAATCATCATTTTTCGATGATTCTCTGCTTGCTGCTCGCGCTTTGATTTATATTTAATTTTCTTCAGTTTTGTTACGCCATCTACAAGCATAGCGAGTTCAGGACTGAATTCATCAGATATTTGCTCAAGCGTTACGTCGGTGTCTTCGACGACATCATGAAGAAAGCCCCCTGCAACTGTGACGGGGTCCACTTCAAGATTCACAAGAATGCCAGCAACCTCAATAGGATGAATAATATAGGGTTCACCCGATTTACGGTACTGGCCTTCATGTGCGTTTCGCGCGTATTCATATGCTCTATTAAGATAGGAGAGATCGTCTTCAGACAAATACTGCTCCGCTCTTTCCATCACTTCTTCTATCGTCATCAAATCACCTTGATTACTGTTGGTATATTGCTTCTATTATCGTTAAAAAAAGGCAGCATGTAAAGAGATTAAGAGAAAAATGTCGTTTTTCCTAATGAGTAACGACCAGATTACCTTGATAATGGTTCATAAAGAGAAAGAGCGTCCGGCAATTCGGACACTCCATTCTTTAGTATGTCATTAATGTAAAGATATCATGACGATCAAGATTTTTACGACCTTCGAGGTATGAAAGCTCAATCATGAAAGCAAGTCCTACAACGACTCCTCCAAGCATTTCTACCAGTTCAATTGTCGCGTTGATCGTGCCGCCGGTAGCAAGTAAATCGTCCGTAATCAATACTCTTTGTCCTGGTTTAATAGCGTCCTTATGAATCGTTAGGACGTCTTTACCGTATTCGAGACCGTAGTCAACTTTTGCTACTTCACGCGGAAGTTTTCCTTCTTTTCGTACTGGTACAAAACCAATGCCGAGAATATAAGCTACAGGACATCCCACGATAAACCCTCGTGCTTCTGGTCCAACAATAACATCGATATCTTTATCTTTAGCGAAGTCCGCTATGTCATTTACGACAGCACTGTAAGCTTCTCCATTTTGCATGAGGGGTGTAATGTCTTTAAAACGAATCCCCTCTTTTGGATAATCTTCAACTACTGCAATATAATCTTTGTAATTCATTTACTTTATGGCCTCCTCAGTGCTATTGAAACAATTAACTGATTGATCGAACCAACTTTTCAAAGCATGATAGGAGGAATAGCAAAAATCGTTTTCGAGCTTTGCTTTTTCAAGCTTACTCCTATACGTTTTAGAAGAAGTTAATTCAGTTTTGACAGATTGTGGATTTAGAGAAATCAGTCCATTATCCATTGTAACAAAATCTAGCTCAAAAAACACCTCTGACATAAAAGGCACCGTTTCTTTTGACCACCCTTTATGTTTAGCGAGCTTTTCTGCGTCTCGTAAATGGAAGCTTCCTTTTTTCATTAAAAAAGCATAATACCATTTGAAATCCTCACGTGATGGTAAAGTTGAGAAAAAATGATCTTCCTCATGCTCAAATACCACATAAGTTCGATCTGGTATACCGCCTGAGCGAAAAAGGTTCACAAGGTCTTCTTCTAAATCAGGTAGATCAAGCAACATGACATACTTTTGATCAAACGAAACGTTTCTATCTGATGGATCAGTAATGACGTATTCTTTCCATTTTTCTAGGCCTAGTTTTGAGATCGTATTGCTCTGAAAAGCTACCATCACTAACTTATCTAGCGGCAAAGTTTCCAGACGTTTCTTTAAATCACGTATGCCTCTGTAATCAAAAAGCTGCCACTCATTAACTGCGATATCTTTCACGAAAATTTGTGGCTTTCGAAGCCCATTCCATTCGTTGACAGAGAGCTGACCAATGACACTCACCGCTGCCCTTGATGCAATTTCTTCAAAAGCATAGCCAAAATGGAATCCTACGCCATCAAGCGTTGTACCATTTTCCTCAAGACCTACCTTAAGATGATTGTCCTGACTACCTATTCTTCTGATTTGAGATAAATGAACGTCCTTGAGCATAACAACTGGCTTTGGATTGCTCACACCAAAGGGAGCAAGAAGATTCATCTCTTCAATCGTTTCGAGCGTTACATCTTCTACGCGACAATGAAGATCCACTTTTGTAAGCGGAGTTAGATCTTCTTCCGTTAACTTCTCTATAGCCAGGTTATTCAATCTAGTGCGCAGTTGCTCCAAGTAATCCAAATCAATCGTCATCCCGGCTGCCATTGGGTGACCCCCGAAATGTGGAAGAATATCTCTACATTCAGATAAATTCGCAAACATATCGAATGCCTCAATACTACGTGCGGAGCCTTTTGCCACACCTTTCTCTCGGTCAATACTCATCACAATCGTTGGACGGTAATATTTCTCAACAAGTCGAGAAGCGACAATTCCAATTACCCCTGCATTCCATCCTTCTTTCGCAATAATCAAGACGCGATTGCTTTCATCACTTATATAATTTGTTTCAACTTCTTCAATCGCTTCTTTCGTCATTGTGTTTACAAGCTCTTGACGGTTTTTATTCAGAGCATCAATATCAGAAGCAAGTTGCTCTGCTAGTAACGGATCATCTGTTGTAAGCAGTTCAACAGCAGGATCTGCACTATCTAAACGTCCTGCAGCATTTAATCTTGGTCCTATTCCAAAACCAAGATGCTCTTCGTTTAATTCCTGATCTTTCAAGCCACATACATCTAAGAGCGCTTTAATGCCGGGTTTATTAGAATTTTGAAGTGCTCGTATTCCTTCACTTGCTAGAAGACGATTCTCATCTTGAAGCGGAACTAAATCTGCTATAGTACCCATTGCTGCAATCTCAAGTAAATGTCCTGGAATCCGACCAAGTAAGGCCTGTGATAATTTAAACGCAACGCCCACACCTGCAAGTCCTTTAAAGGGGTAAGTGCATCCCGGTTTCTTGGGATTAATCGTCGCATAAGCATCAGGAAGTACAGGAGGTGGCTCGTGATGATCTGTAATAATGAGATCAACACCGATTTCCTTTGCAACTTCTGCCTCATGGACACCAGAAATACCAGTATCAACCGTTACAATGAGATGATAACCATCTTCCTTCGCCTGCCTAAAGGCCGCTTCATTTGGTCCATATCCTTCTGTAAAGCGATTTGGAATATAATAATCGAAGGTTGCACCAAGCTCTCGTAACGTATAAACCAGGATGGTTGTACTACTAACTCCATCCGCATCATAATCCCCAAATATTAGAATTCGCTCATTCGACACGATGGCTTGTTGAATTCTTTCAACCGCTTCCTTCATTCCACTCATGAGGAACGGGTCATGATAGGCTAAATTCTCTTTATATAAAAACCTTCTAGCTTCCTCTTCTCCACTAATACCTCGATTCACTAAAAGCGAAGCAGCAAGTCGAGAAATTCCTAGTTCACTCTGGAGCCGATCAATGTTTGTTTCATCTGTTTCAGCAAGTTTCCAGCGCGTTTTAGATCTTAACATCGAATCACCTCTTAACCTGTTCATTATATATAGTTTACATAGGTTTGACTATAGTTCAAGGAGAGGAATCTTGCTTAATGATTTCTCTTCACTAAAAAAAGCCCCGATCTCACTCAGGGCTATTTCGTTACTCTCCATCCGTACCTGTACCTTCATCCATCGCTTCTCCGTCAAGTGGCGTATGCACTGATTTGGTTTCAGTAGCGATCGGCTCAGATTTTAATTTCTCATTTTCTTTTTGTAACTTTTTAAGCTCTCTCTTCAGTTTATAATATTTGACCATCCCAAAACCAAGAACAAGTATGGCTCCCATTAGTACCGATCCTAAAATAACCAGAACGAGCGGCCAATCCGATGTACCAAATACGTAATTCACTTGAACTGGATCAACATTCACAACTGAAAAAACAGCAATAATCAGGGCAAATAAAAGTGCTACGACTAATCCCCATTGTCCTTTCAACTTAATCTACCTCCTCTACTCCAATACCTATTCCATTACTCACTCTTTTTTTCCTTCGGTTCAAAAGGATTGATATGAACTAATACGTCATGAACCTCATCCTCTTCAAGAAGGCGTTCTTTCACCGCTTTACCGATATCGTGACCTTCTTTAACGGAAATTTCTGGGTCCACGCCTAACTTCATATCAATAATAACATAGTGCCCATGCTCTCTAGCATAAAACTCATCAAGGTTCACAACGCCTGGCATTCTAATAATCAGTTCTTTATACTCAATTGTATCTTCCTCATGCAACACATGATCAAGCGTCGTATGAATCGATTCAAAACCAAGTTTAACAGCCATTTTTGCAATCAGCACGGATACAAATATCCCTGCAATAGGATCCGCATAAATTAACCATGGTAAGTTAAGCCTGCTTCCTAAAATTGCTCCCGCAATCCCGATTAAAACAGCAATTGAAGAATAGACATCAGAACGATGTTCGTATGCATTTACGATAAGTGCATCACTTTTTATCTTTTTACCCAATCGGTACTTATATTGAAACATCACTTCTTTTACTATGATTGAAATCAAAGCACCATATAGTGCAAGCGTTCCTGGAGCTTCAATCGGATTGAAAATAGCTTTTCCAGAACTAATGCCAATTTCTACTCCGACCAATAATAATAAAACCGCTACGATAATTGCTGCGATCGATTCCGCCTTCCCATGACCATAAGGATGATCTTTATCTGGCGGCAGTTTCGCTGCGCGCAATCCTACAAAAACAGCAAATGATCCAGCCACGTCTGAAGCCGAGTGTGCCGCATCGGCAATAAGGGCTCGACTGTTGGAGATTGAGCCAATAACCCCTTTTAACACAGCTAGAATAATATTTCCTAGAATTCCAACAATCGCTGCAATTTCTGCTTTACGAAACCGTTCTTCCTTATTCATTTCTCCACCTCTTACAATTCCAATTCATTATCAATATAGCTTTTCCCGTATTTGAAAATCTCACACCCCGCTTTTGACACGCAAAAGCCATGGCTTAGCCATGGCTTTTCTTCTAAAGGTGTCCCACCTCTCAAACTTCAGTTTCAGCAGGAGTAAACTTTTTCTTTTTTAATTGCTTCCCTTTCCATACTGCCCATAGTTGAGAAGCAATAAAGAGAGAGGAATAAGTACCTGCAACGAGACCAATCAATAGCGCAATTGCAAATGGTCTAATTGCTTCCCCTCCAAAGATTGTTAAGGCCGCTGCCGCAAAGACAACCGTAAGGACGGTATTGATCGAACGAGCAAGCGTTTGAACAAGACTTTTATTCACGACACGTGCTACATCTTCAAACGTCTTCACTTTCTTCTCGAACTTCATATTTTCACGAATGCGATCGAATGTCACAATCGTGTCGTTAATGGAATAACCAACAATCGTTAGCACTGCCGCAATAAATGTAATATTAACTTCTATCTGCAGAATGCTAAAGACCGCAATGATGAAGAATGCATCATGGAATAGCGCAACAATCGCCGCTACACCTTGAAGCCATTCAAAACGCAGGGCCACATAGATAATAATCCCTACAGATGCGATCGCAAGGGCGATAAATGCATTTTTTGCTAAATCTACTGCTACATCTGGAGAAACGGTACTAATACTTGGTTCAACAGAGTAAAGTTCTGTGAAATGATTTTTAATTTCTGCAATTTCGTCTTTTCCAAGCTCATCTTTGAAGGCGGCTACTGCCATTTCACCACCACCTGCAAGCGTGACGGACTCAGGGTCAAACCCAAGCTCCTCGAATTTTTTGCTTACTTCTTCAGTTGTTAGCTTACTATCTGATTGAAGATCTACTCGAGAACCACTTGAAAAATCAATGCCAAGATTCAATCCAAAGATCGCAATTGCTAACCCACCAAGAACGATCAAAGCAAGTGAAATCGCAAAAAATTTATTCCGATGTTTGACAAAATCAAACTTGGTATCTCTTACTTTAGAGCTCATCGATTTCACTCTCCTTTACGCCAAAAAGTCCGGGCTTTTTATTCAGTGCCCTGCTCTTGACCCATAGGCCGAGAAGAATTCGCGAACCCCAAACGGCAGTCAAAAAGCTAACGACGATACTCGTGATTAACATTACTGCAAATCCTTTTACTGAGCTTGTTCCATAAGCAAATAAAACACTGGCAGCAATTAAAGTTGTAATATTCGCATCAAAAATCGTTGTAAAGGAACGTCTTCCCCCAGCTTTGAAGGCGGACATGACCGATTTACCTGAACGAATCTCTTCTTTAATTCGTTCATACGTAATTATATTCGCATCAACCGCCATACCTACCCCGAGAATAAGGGCAGCAATACCAGGGAGAGTTAATACTGCGTTCATCCAATTAAAGACAACAAGAATCAAATAGATATACGTAGTTAATGTAATCACCGCAATTACCCCTGGTAAACGGTAATAAAATAGCATAAATAGGAAAATTAACCCAACTCCAATAAATCCTGCAATAACCGTTTTATCAAGAGACTGTTCGCCGAACTGTGCACCAACTGAAGTTGAATAAATCTCTTCTAGTTGAACCGGTAAAGAACCTGCGTTTAAAAGCTCTTTTAGGTTTTCAGCTTCTTCAAGTTGGAAAGGTGGCCCTGAAATGACTACAGTATTTTGAGAAAGGACCTGGTTGACAGCTGGATCGGAAATGAATTTTTGTTCATCAGCCGGCTTTGTCACTTCTTCTTTATAAGAATCGCCTTCCTCATAATCAAGCCAGATCACTAGTCGATTATCCGGCTGGGGCAATTGACTAAGGTCTCGCGTAATATTTGCGAATTTCTCAGGATCCTTTAGGGTTACTTGAACGACGGGTTGGTTATTATCAAAAACAACCTTTGCCGCTCCTTCTTTCAGATCAGCACCGCTCATCTTCTCCTCATCGTCCGTTGTGCGGAATGTTAGCTCCGCCTGTGTAGACAGAAGTTCACGAGCCTGATTCTGATCTTTCACCCCAGCAAGCTGCACGCGAATTCGATCTTCGCCTTCGATCGTAATACGAGGTTCTGAAACCCCTAGTACGTTAATACGCTTGTACAGGGCACTTACTGTACTGTTTAATAAATCCTGACTAAGTTCCTGGCCTTCTTGAGCAGGTTCTACTTCATAAAGGACTTCAAACCCACCTTGCAGGTCAAGACCTAGTTTAATGTCTTTTGTTACACCCATGACGGTTGTTCCAATCAATCCGCCAAGCAAAAGGACGATCAGAAAAAACGCTACGATCCTGCCTTTTTTCACCATAAAAAAACTCCTCTCTAAACCCCCAACATTCTTGCTTATGTAAATCACATCTTACACAGTACTAGCTATTATATCGAATGATGAATTTTTCTGTCAATTTCAGTCTTTTTAGGCTTTGCTTTCAAACGTTTTCGTACCTTTATAAGCATGGATTGTTAACCAGTTCATATACTCATTAACTGATAAACGCATAATCTCGTTTACCAACTGGTGTAATTTCATCTCTTCCAACTCATTGTTTCTTTCAAAACGAGCAAGGAGACACTCCCAGATTTCGTCCATAATTGCGCCATTATAACCTAACAATAAAAATTCATCCCGCTTGCTTTCAAGAGCTGGAGATACTTCCTTCTTCCACTCATTCATCTCTCGGTCTCCTTTCTTAGAATCGTTTACATGCCAGAGATCTTAATCGACGACGTGAAAAATGACAGCTCTATTTAAAAAATTGAATAGATTGCTGCTCCTACACCAAGTCCTGCAATAATGACCCCTGTAAGGATGGAAAGAAAAGCATATTTAAAACGGATTGTAAATAGAGCTGCGGCGACACACGCACTGTAAGCTCCTGTCGTCGGAAGAGGGACAGCGGTGAACAAAATAAGTCCAATCGCACCATATTTATCAACGTTCTTACTTTTGCTAATCGTTCGATGATAAAGCCAATCATAAAACCGTTTATACAAGCTAAATCTCATCAACCAGTTACTTAACGGCTGAAACAGAAGAAGCAAAGGAATAATCGGTAACGCATTTCCTAGAAGGCTTAATGAAAAAGCCTTAAGAAAAGAAAAGTCAAAAGTATGAGCAAGAGGGAGTCCGCCCCTCAATTCTAATATTGGAAGTGCAGAGATCACTACGACAATCACTTCCTGAGGTAGAAAACTAAGGTTCTCTACAACAAACTGTTTAATTTCTTCTTTCATTAAAACACTCCTATATGCCTGTCATGCTTTGTCCCCTAATAAGCATATACATAGTGATAAAAAATATCTAGACTTTTCTACAATTTCTCAGGTGTATTCTGGATAGAAAGTAGGGAGTATATGTCAAAGCAAACCTTTCTTAGAGGGACACTGTTTCTCATCTTAGCCGGGTTAATTACGAAAGTCTTAGGTTTTATTAACCGTATTGTGATGGTTCGTGTGATGGGTGAAGAAGGTGTCGGTCTTTATATGATGGCCGTTCCTACTTTAATACTAACAATAACGCTAACACGCATGGGACTTCCTGTTGCGATCTCAAAAATGGTAGCTGAAGCTGATGCAGAAGGTAACCGCCAGAAAATCAAACAAATTTTAATTGTATCGCTTTCGATTACGACTGTGCTTAGCGTTATTTTTACGACGATGATGATCTTTGCAGCTCCATTTTTGTCAAAAGAGGTTTTCACAGATGAGCGCACATTTTATCCGCTTGTGGCTATCGCCCCTGTTGTTTCAATTGTGGCTCTTTCTTCAGTGCTTAGAGGGTATTTCCAGGGATTACAGAACATGAGACCGTCTGCTTATTCACAAGTAATTGAACAAATTGTACGCATTTGTCTCGTTGCAGTTCTTACAGGCGCGTTTCTACCTTATGGTGTCGAATTCGCGGCAGCAGGTGCAATGATTTCCGTAGTGCTTGGAGAACTCGCCTCGCTTCTCTTTATGTTTTCCATGTTTAAAATGAAAAAGCGGATTAAAATAAGAAGTGGATTTTTCAACTATTTAAAAGGCGGGAGAGGGACTTTCAACAGTTTAATGAAGATTTCGCTACCGACAACTGGTAGTCAATTGATAGGATCTCTCTCTTATTTTTTTGAACCGATTATGGTGGCACGAAGCCTTGCCATCGCTGGAGTTGCCACAACGCTTGCCACAAAACAATACGGTCACTTAACTGGTCTTGCTATACCACTGTTGTTTCTACCTACCTTCATCACCTACTCTTTGCAGGTATCACTTGTACCCGCAATTAGTGAAGCACATGCTCAAAAGCAGTATAAACAAATTCAACACCGGTTAAGTCAAGCAATCCGACTATCCATGGTGGCTGGTGGACTTTCGGTAGTCATCACATATATCTTTGCCGTTCCATTAATGGATATCATGTACAACGCCCCTCACGTCGCCATCTATGTACAAGTTATGGCTCCTTTCTTTTTCTTCTATTATTTTCAGGGTCCGCTTGCAGCCGCCCTACAAGCATTAGATTTAGCTAAGGCTGCTATGATCAATAGTTTTATTGGAGCGGGCGTTAAACTACTTGCGATCTTCTTTCTTGCTTCTCGACCTGAGTTAGGCATTATGGGCGCGGCTCTTGCAATTGTAATAGGCATTCTTCTCGTAACTCTTCTCCACTTTGCCACTCTTGTGAAGGCAATTGGTTTTTCTCTTGTTGTAAGTGATTTACTAAAAGGCGTAACATCCATTATAGCAACTGGTTTTGCCGGACATTTTCTTTATCAAACCTTCTCTTCGTCTTCCACCGATCTACTCGGTACGGTCTTAGCTATTTCGGTCACATCAATCATTTATTTTGTCATTTTACTACTGCTTGGACTTATTAATCGACATGATTTAAGAAGAATGCCATTCATTGGGAAATTCATTCACTAATATAATTAAGCCTATTTTAAACTGCATCCATACAGAGAAAAAGTAACCGTGACGGTTACTTTTTCTCATTCTTCAAATCAATAAAAAAACTTCCATTTTTATGGAGGGAACAAAATGAAATCCGCTTTATATCTTTATGCCCAACTTTTCTAAGCTCTTGTCTAAGCCATAGCGCTGTTTTTCCAATTCGCTCAAGATGTTCCTCCTGAACTTTTCCATCAAGGATAAGGGGAAGAGGCATTAAAGTTGCAGGCTCTTCTTGTTTATTATCCTCCTCTTTTTTGATGACCGACAGCTTGCCTGAGGGTTCAAGGATCGCGAACTCAACATCTGAAACAGATGCAATGTTATTCTCTCGCAATTGAACCAGCAAATCATCAAAGTTATATCGCTGTTTTCTCATTTCCGTTTCATCGATTTTACCCCGATCAATTAACACAGAAGGCTTTCCGTCCACGATTTCCCGTACTTTCTCACTTTTAAGTGAAACAAAAGCCATAAGTATTTGTATTAATACAAGCACAACCATTGGAACAATCGTATTAAGCATCGGTGTCTGTGGATCTTCAATTGACATGACGGCAAGCTCTGCAATCATAATAGAAACGACAAAATCAAGAATACTTAGCTGACCAATTTCCCGCTTTCCCATCACTCTAAAAACGAAAATAATCACAAAATATAAAACAAGCGTTCTAAGTATAATGGTTATATATTCCATCCCTGATCCCTCCTTTCAAGCTTCTTTTGTTTAGTTTAACCACGTTTTGTTTCTACATGAGGGAATGTATTGGAAATGTTGTATAGCAAAACTAAAAAACTTCCCTAGTAATAGGGAAGTAAATATCTGAAATAAATGTAGACTGTACTAATAACAAGCGAGATGAAAACGACGGGTAATCCAATTTTGAGAAAAGCAATGAACCTTACTTCTTGGTTGTCTTTTAACGCAAGACCAGCCACCACAACATTAGCAGAAGCTCCAATTAACGTTCCATTCCCACCAAGACATGAACCTAAGGCAAGCGACCACCACAACGGATCAAGGTTCGTCATTCCGTACCCAGAGAATTCTGAAATCACCGGGATCATGGCTGCAACAAATGGAATGTTATCTAAAAAGGCAGAGAGAATACCTGCTCCCCACAAAATAATAAGGGAGGTCTTAGGCAAATCACCTTCAGTATATAAAAGAATCGTCCTGGCAACTTCATCAATAATGCCTACTTCCTCTAATCCACCAATAAGGATAAAAAGACCCATAAAGAAAAATAACGTCACCCATTCAATCGATTCAAAAACTTCTTCCACCTTATGCTCTTTTTGAGTAATCAAAAGTAAAAGAACTGCCCCCGCCATCGCAATATTCGTTAATTCAGTATGTAAGACAGGGTGCAAAAGAAAACCAGTAATTGTCATAAGTAATACGGCTGAAGACTTATAGAGCAAAGGTCCTTTTTTCAAATACTGAGACGCATCGATTTTCAACAATGACTGTCGATACGAATCATCTACGATTAATCCTTTCCGATAAAAAAACAAAAGACCTGTTATGATAACAGCATAAATGACCACAACAATCGGGGCTAAGTTATAAATAAAATCATTAAATTCAAGATGGTCAACTGCCTGACCAATCATAATGTTAGGCGGATCACCGATCAATGTTGCCGTTCCTCCAATATTGGATGATAGGATTACCGTTACTAAAAAGGGCATGCTTGTAACGTTTAAAATTTTCGTTAACGTCAGCGTTATTGGGACAAGTAGAAGAACGGTTGTAACGTTATCTAAAAGGGCAGATCCAACTGCAGTTAAAGTACCTATAACAGCGAGGAGCGGCAAAGGCTTCCCCTGCACCTGTTGGGCAAGCTTAATCGCGATATATTCAAATAGTCCATTTTGACTTGTAATGGAAACCAGTATCATCATAGAAAACAAGAGGGCGATCGTATTCCAATCAACGTGGTTCATAAAAGCTGAATCAGTGGTTGTAATCCCCGCCAGCAACATAAGCAGTCCGCCGCCACATGCGACGATAGCACGATTGATTTTTTCTGTAATGATGCCTATATAAGCAAGAACAAATATGGTGAGCGCAATGATTATGTCCAATCCATACTGCCCCTTCCCTGTCCCGTTTCTAACATCGTATGACGGGCTGTCCGAATTCATGAATAGACTTCTAATTCCTCCGTAGTCGAATAGAATGTACAAACTATCTCGTTTAAGGGGGAGGAAAATGAGATCCAAACACGCATTCTCAAGTATGGGGTCTGGCTTACTTGCGATTATTGTTATTGTGCTTGCGACTAGCGTCCTTTTTTCATTAATTCTTCGCTTCTCTTCGGTATCTGAAAAAGGAATTAGTCCACTCATTATTGTAGCGACTGTGATTGCCTTTTTTATTGGAGGTTTTATTTCTGGAGGCAAAGGGGGGGAACGCGGTTGGCTACTTGGCGGAGGAACAGCTTGTATGTATATCATGCTTCTTTTCCTCATTCAATACTTGGGATATCGCGTAAACATGAACCTCGAGCAGCTACTTTATCATGCTGGTTACGGCCTCATTTGCATTCTTGGAGGAATTATTGGGGTGAATGTTAAAGGTGGCAAGCATCGAGAAGCCTAGAAAAAAGAGCGCCCTCCATAGAGGACGCTCTTCTCAATTACTTGCTATTTTCAGTGATTGATTCACGGATTGCCGCTCGGTCAAACACCATTTTTGTACCGTCAGTTGTGCGGATTGTAATTGTACCTTCGTCCATTGCATCAATAATACCATGCATTCCACCGATGGTTACAACTTTATTCCCTTTTTCTAGGCTTGCTTGCATTTCTTTCGTTTTCTTTTGACGCTTCTGTTGCGGGCGAATCAAAAGGAAATAGAAAATCGCGAACATTAATAGAAGTGGGACTAAATTCATTAACGTAGAACTCATACTCATTTCACCCCTTTCCAGCAGTTACACAATCTATGGATTAAAAGTTTTTCGCATTTGGTTTATTAAACCCATACTGTTCAAAAAACTCAGCCTTAAAGTCTAGAAGACGGTCATCCATAATCGCCTGTCTAACTTGCTTCATCAAGTTTAACAGAAAATAAAGGTTATGGTAAGTCGTTAAGCGAAAGCCATAAGTTTCATTTGATTTTACAAGATGACGAATGTAAGCTCTTGAATAATTCCGGCAAACGTGACAATCACAATTTTCATCAAGGGGACGGAAATCTCGTGCATATTTCGCGTTTCGAACAACAAGACGACCGTTACTTGTCATAAGCGTCCCGTTACGAGCAATCCGCGTTGGAAGAACACAATCGAACATGTCCACTCCTCTAATTGCACCATCAATCAGAGAGTCAGGTGAACCCACTCCCATTAAATAACGCGGTTTGTGAGTTGGAAGATGAGGTGTTGTAAAATCTAACACGCGATTCATCACATCTTTTGGTTCTCCAACAGAAAGACCTCCGATTGCATAACCTGGAAAATCGAGTGAAACAAGATCCTCAGCACTTTGTTTCCTTAAATCTTCGTACTCGCCACCCTGTACAATACCGAACAACCCCTGGATATCTTTCCGTTCATGAGCCGTTAAACAACGTTCTGCCCACCGACTAGTCCGCTCTACAGAACTCTTCATATAATCAAATTCTGCTGGATATGGAGGGCATTCATCAAATGCCATCATAATATCAGAACCTAGTGCATTTTGAATTTCCATTGCGCCTTCAGGAGAAAGAAAAAGCTTCTCACCACTCATATGATTTCGGAAGTGAACACCTTTTTCCTCGATTTGTCTGAGGTCACTTAAGCTAAATACTTGAAAGCCACCAGAATCAGTTAGGATTGGCTGATCCCAGTTCATAAATTTATGAAGACCACCCGCTTCTTTTACAATATCGTGTCCTGGTCGAAGCCAAAGATGATAGGTGTTACTCAAAATAACCCCTGCACCCATTTCTTTCAATTCTTCAGGACTCATTGTTTTAACAGTTGCAAGTGTTCCAACTGGCATAAACATTGGGGTTTCAAACGTTCCATGGGGGGTGTGAAGCTTCCCAAGGCGCGCGCCACTTTGTTTACATGTTTTAATTAATTCATAGCGGATTGGTTCCGTCATTCTTTCGTACTCCCTTCCAAAATCAACATTGCATCACCAAAACTGAAGAATCGGTATTCCTCTTCAACAGCAGTACGATAAGCAGAAAGCACAAAATCTCTTCCCGCAAGGGCGCTTACGAGCATGATCAATGTTGACTGAGGCAGGTGAAAGTTAGTAATCAGTCCATCGATTGCTTTAAACGTATAACCAGGGTAAATAAAGATATCAGTCCAACCTGATGATTCTTCAAAACGGCCGTCATGGGCTGAAGCCACCGTCTCAAGCGTTCTTGTCGAGGTTGTGCCAACTGAAACAATTCGACCTCCATCTTCACGAACTCGATTCAAAAGGTCCGCCGTCCCTTTCGTCAGCTGATAAAATTCCCCATGCATTTCATGTTCAAGAATATTATCGACAGAAACTGGTCGGAATGTACCTAGCCCAACATGTAGCGTGATAAAGGCTATATAAACGCCTTTGTCTTCAAGACGTTGAAGCATTTCTTCTGTAAAATGCAGTCCTGCAGTTGGCGCTGCAGCAGACCCTCTATGCTTGGCAAAAACGGTTTGATAACGATCTTGATCATCAAGCGTTTCTGTAATATATGGAGGTAGTGGCATTTCACCAAGCTGATCGAGGATTTCATAAAAAACCCCTTCGTATTGAAACTCCAGTACACGGCCACCGTGTTCTAAAGACTCTTTGCATACGGCTGTCAAACGGCCATCGCCAAATGAAATTACCGTGCCTGGCTTCACTCGCTTGGCAGGTTTAACAAGCGTTTCCCATTTATCCTCTTCCATTTGCTTAAGCAGGAGAACTTCAATCTTGGCACCAGTTTCCTCTTTTGAACCGTATAGTCTTGCCGGCATCACCCGCGTATCATTCAAGACAAGACAATCGCCAGGATTGATGTATTCCTCCAAATTGGAGAACTCTCTATGCTGAAGCTTTTGCTCTAATGGGTCTAAAACCATCAATCGCGATTTTGTCCGCTCTTTTAACGGGGTTTGCGCGATTAATCTTTCTGGAAGCTCAAAATCAAAATCATTTACGTTCATTTTTTTCACCACTATTTCTAAAAAGTGTTCAACTTTATTGATTTTACCACAGCACTACCGATCCGCGCACCCTTAAGGGGCAGGTCTCCTTCCCCCAGCTTGTAACTGACGGTTGGAAAGCTCCCCCTTATCTGAACTTACCTATAATAAAAAAGAGTAGTGACAGGACAATACTAACGATGATAGAAGTAACGATAGGAAAAAAGAATGTTGTGTTTCCTCTTTTAATTACCACATCACCAGGTAACTTACCGACAAAGGACCACAAGACCCCAATAGCTAAAAAAGCGATACCTAAAACGATAAATAGCTTTGAAATGCCCATCTTTACTTCGGAACCTCCATACCAAAGTGTTCGTATACATGATGCGTCACCATTCGTCCACGCGGCGTGCGCTGTAGAAATCCAATTTGAAGAAGGTAAGGCTCATACACATCTTCAATCGTATGACTTTCTTCTCCAATGGTGGCTGCAATCGTATCAACGCCAACAGGTCCACCACGAAACTTTTCAATAATCGCTAACAGAAGCTTGTGGTCAATATGATCGAGTCCGAGCGGATCCACCTGCATCATCTCTAGCGCTTGTGCAGCAAGCGATGACGAGATGACTCCATCGCCTTTTACTTGAGCGAAATCTCTTACTCGCTTTAACAAACGATTAGCTATTCGCGGTGTTCCGCGAGAGCGACGCGCTAGTTCAACAGCGGCATTCTGATCCATTTCTACATTAAAAATATCAGCTGTTCTCATGATAATCGTTTGTAATTCATCTTCTAGATAATATTCAAGCCTGCTTAAGACACCAAACCTGTCCCGTAAAGGGGCCGTTAATAACCCTGCTCTTGTCGTCGCACCGACAAGTGTAAATGGTGGTAGATCCAGTCGAACGGACCTGGCCGTTTCACCCTTTCCAATCACAATATCCAGGCAATAATCTTCCATTGCGGGATAAAGCACTTCTTCTACGCTTCTTGGAAGACGATGAATTTCATCAATAAATAAAACATCTCCAGGTTCAAGGGCCGTTAAAATAGCTGCTAAATCACCTGGTCGTTCGATGGCAGGACCTGAAGTTGTACGCAAATTTACTTCCATCTCATTAGCAATGATAGCGGAAAGGGTCGTTTTACCGAGGCCTGGAGGACCATATAACAAAACATGATCCAGAGGCTCTTCACGCATTTTTGCCGCTTCAATAAAGACTTCAAGATTTCGCTTGACTTTTTCTTGTCCAATATACTGAGCTAATCGCTGAGGACGGAGGCTATATTCTACGGATGAGTCGTCACCGACTTGTTCTCCAGATAGAATGCGATCTTCCACGTTACTCCCTCCTTATTGCTTCAGCATAAGCTGAAGAGCTTTCTTAATATACTGATCGGTTGTTAGCGTTTCTTCTAACAGTTTTGGTTTAACCTTCTTAATTTCTCGGTCTGCATAGCCAAGTGCTTTCAATGCTTCAAGCGCTTCATCAAGTTCATGAGCTCCTTCTCCTTGCACATCTTCAACTGCAAATAACCCTTCGATTGGAGCTCCAAAACCTTTCAGCTTTCCTTTTAAATCAAGGATAATTTGACGAGCTGTTTTCTTTCCTACTCCAGGAAACTTCGTCAAGAATTTTTCATCTTCCATCTCGATGGCACTAACTACTTTGTCCGGTTCGCCAGTCGCTAAAATAGCAACCGCTCCTTTAGGACCAATCCCTGATACATTTAACAGTTTCTCAAACAAAAGACGCTCTTCTCGGGTTGGGAAACCATAAAGAGCAATAAGATCTTCTCTCACATAATGGTGCGTAAAAATTTGAATCGATTGATTTCGATATTTCTGAAACTCAAACGGATTGCCACAGTAGATTTTATAGCCAATCGAATTGGACTCCACCACAATGTATTCTGTATCAATATATTCAACCGTGCCTTTAATATATTCAATCAAAGCTACTCTCTCCCCTGTACATACGAACGTGTATTTCTATCTCTCCATTCTACCATAAAAACACGAAAGGCGGAGCGTGCCTGTTAAAATCCGCAGGATGTTGGAGCCCATGAGACTGAGACGCTTTTTGTCTCAATCGAAAGGGCGAAACAGCCGGAGGATTTGGCCCGCGTAGCTAGACACGAAAAGCGGAGACGAGCGTTTAGAAACGGAGATATTGGAGCTCTTGAACGAGAACACGTTTTTTGTGTTTTTGTGAAAGAGTGAAATATCGCAGTTTCTGCGAGTCGCAGCTAGACACGAAAAGCGGAGCGGGCCCGTTTAAATCCGCAGGATGTTGGAGCCCTTTCGAATGAGACGCTTTTTGTCTCAATCGAAAGGGCGAAACAGCCGGAGGATTTGGCCCGTGTAGCTAGACACGAAAAGCGGAGACGAGCGTTTAGAAACGGAGATATTGGAGCTCTTGAACGAGAACACGTTTTTTGTGTTTTTGTGAAAGAGTGAAATATCGCAGTTTCTGCGAGTCGCAGCTAGACACGAAAGGTAATAAACTGTTTATTAAGAACAAAAAACCCGTCCTATTGGACAGGTTCGCTTTTGATTTTCGAAAAAGATTGAATCACATCTTCAAACTGATACCATGACTCTACAGGTATACCATCCATAAGTTGTTCTCGCCTTTGACTTTCAAGCTTACCTACATCAATTTGGAAGAACGTTTGAATCACTTTCTCATCGGCAGGGTCACCATCAAAAATGGTAAGAACACCATCCTCCGTTAAACCAAAATGACCATTTTGTTTACTTGCAGGTGAAATGTCTTCAAAATTCCGTTCAAAAACCATTTTTCCTTCTTCCTGATCCACAAGTTGCCAGTCTGCATATTGACTCCAAAAATCCTCCATTGCCCAAATCGTTTCATATACGGATTGTTTTGTTGTCACACCATCAGCATAATTCGTTCGTAGTTCTACTTCAATGACTAACGGCCCTTCTTCTTGTAGAGACTCTGTCGTTACCGTTGCTAAACCGTTATTAGGCTCAAAAGCTTCGGCAGATGTTCCACCAAAAACTAGAAGGAAACCTAACAGAATGAGTGGACAAAGGTTTTTCATATATCTCCAACACCTTTCTTCCATATTCAATAAGTTCATGCCGTTAGCGTTTCCAACTTTTCTCTCTCTATTCAAAAAAAGCTACAGAAACTCTGTAGCTTAAAGTTGCTCATACACCTCATCATTTATTTCCGCATTATGATATACTTCTTGCACATCATCATTATCTTCAAGCTGTTCAATTAGCTTCACCATGTTAATACCATCTTCGTCCTCTAGAGGGGCATACGTTTCTGGAATCATTGTGACTTCAGCAGATGAGAATGTTAAGCCGTCTGCTTCTAGCTGATGCTTAACCACCTGAAACTCTTGTGGATCCGTATAAATCTCATATGCTTCCTCCGTTGTTTCCATTTCTTCTGCACCAGCTTCAATCACCTGAAGCAATAATTCCTCTCCATCAATTTCGCTTTCAGAGCGGTCAATGATCAGTAAACCTTTGCGATTAAATAAAAAGGATACACAACCATTTTCGCCCATGTTTCCATTATTTTTACTAAAAGCATGTCGTACATCGGCCGCAGCACGATTTTTATTATCTGTGAGCAATTGAACCATGAGCGCTGCGCCACCTGAGCCATAGCCTTCATATATAACATTTTCGTACTGTACGCCATTCAAATCACCAGTGGCTTTCTTTATCGCACGATCAATGTTATCGTTCGGCATATTTGATGATTTCGCCTTATCAATCGCAAGTCTTAAAGAAGGATTTGTTTCCGGATCGCTTCCCCCTTGCTTAGCAGCAACAAAAATTTCCTTCGCTAGCTTCATAAATACTTTCCCACGTTTCGCATCCTGTGCGTTTTTTCTACGCTGAATATTTTTCCATTTGGAATGTCCAGCCATCGGTACGAACTACTCCCTTCAAATAGAGTGATTTGTTTAACCGTAACATAGGAGTTACTCGACCGAAAAGTGTTCTGCATATGTAGGCGAGCAGGCTTCTGCCCACTCGCTATTTTAATTACTTGTTGTTCTCAAAAGGACGCTTTGCAGCATTGCCGATGTCATCTAAAATCCCATTCACATCAGCCTGAACCTCTTCAAAGCCATTTCCATCTGCAAGACGGTTATTCACGTCGCCCATGCGACCAAAAACATCTTCGTCTGTTGAGATCGAAACATTTTTCTGCTTCGTTACTTTTGCTACTTCACTACGAACGGTATCCTTTACATCTGCATCATTTTTGTCGTTTGTATCAACGCCAATCATGATCTGATCACCGTATACAATGACACGAGAATCATCTACATTTTTAAGCTTGTTGATTCTCTTCGCAAGGCGAGTAGACAGTTCATTGTCATAACCTGAATAATTATCATCGGTACGCATGTATCCTGGCCCGTTCATTCCATTACGTTTATCAATTTGCTTTTCATCTGGCGCTTTTACACCGTGTTCATAATCTCGGTCAATCATGTCTGTAACGGCACCTTCGCGATAATCACCGTTATTATCTTCACTTGTGTAATAACCAATTGGACGTGTGGAATCATTATAACGTGTATCCATCGCCTCATTATCGGCTGTACACCCGATTAATCCACCTGCAAACATCATCGTAGAAAGCGTTAGAATTGTTTTCCTCAAATTTAAAACCTCCTTTCACCTTTAGAATGTGAGGAGGCTGATGTTTTTAATCTGTTAGTTCTAGGTAACAATGGTACCTATTAAAGCACTTGCCGAATGAATGCCGTCCTTTTCTCTTTCTGCTGCTCTGTTTTTACCAATAGTTCATTTCTTCCACTGGGATTCATTAACCATTCCCGGTAAAAATCGGCAGGATAAGCAAGAAGTCTTCTAAGAGAAGAATCTTCGAGGCAATGACGAAGTGAAGAGATATGTGAATTCTCCCATTCCTCTAGCGACCAGTTACAGTGAGGAAGCATTCGATTTATCAACTGCAAATAATCATACTCACGAGGAGCGTAACTTATGAGATCACCATCAATTAAAAGCAACTGATCAAAATTAAAGATAAAGTTATGATGTGCAGGATCGCCGTGGACAATGCAATGACGTCGATAACTAGACCGTTCAAGTTGTTCGACTTCCATCATCTCAGAGAGAACAATTTCACCAATCGTTAAAAAATAATTAATAAGCTTTTCCTGTTCACAAGAGAGTACCTCAGAATCTAAATTTTGTTTAAACCGTATGAAGCGGTTCGTCCATTTTCGAGTAAGAGAGACATATGGTATGTGCTTACTAACAATCCCCTGAACTTCATCTTGAAAATGATTGGTTTTTTCCATCGCAAGAAATCGATCTTCTTTAATACTATAGTCAAGCGCTCGCCCTTCTATGGCTTTCATGCAGGCAAACGTTAGTCCACCACTTTCTTTCATCCACTCGCCATCTGCGAAAGGAATATAAGAAACAAAAGAAGTAGCACCAGCAGATGAAATTTCGATTTGTTTTTTTATCGTTTCTTTCTTTACTGCTGCTTTTAAAAAAACAGGCTCGCCATTGTAAGAAATCCCCCTCCAAACGAGTGAATTTATCTGCTTCATTTGTAGAAAAAAAGGGCGTATCCCCTGTAGGATAGCCCCATTCATTTTACTAACGTGATTCGGCATAGCTACTTTCCATTCCCATATAATCCATCATCGGCGCTTTATTAGCTCCTTGAACAAATCCAGGGTTCGCATATGACGGCATTTGTTGATAAGGCGATACTTGTTGATTTCCTCCACATCCACAGTCATGTTGCTGATAAGGTGAGACCATTGGCTGGTTAGGATAGCCAGGCGGCATCATCATGCCACCTAAATTTTGATTCGGGTAACCATAAGCACCCATCACAGCTTCAGGATATTCTTCATTTCCTTTATGAGCATATGGCGCCATACCATAACCATTCATTGCTGCCCCAGCTACTGATCCAGGATAGCCGCCATTGTTTCCTTTATGCCCATAGCCTTCATACGCTCCTGCTACGTCCTGATTTGGATATCCTGGTGTTTGCATGCCCGCTACATTTCCTGGGTAGCCGCCATTGTTTCCTTTATGGCCATAACCTTCATACGCTCCTGCTACGTCTTGATTTGGATATCCTGGTGTTTGCATGCCCGCTACATTCCCTGGGTAGCCGCCATTGTTTCCTTTATAGCCATAGCCTTCATACGCTCCTGCTACGTCTTGATTTGGATATCCTGGTGTTTGCATGCCCGCTACATTTCCTGGGTAACCGCCATTGTTTCCTTTATGGCCATAACCTTCATACGCTCCTGCTACGTCCTGATTTGGATATCCTGGTGTTTGCATGCCCGCTACATTTCCTGGGTAGCCGCCATTATTTCCTTTATGGCCATAACCTTCATACGCTCCTGCTACGTCTTGATTTGGATAACCGCTACCATACATATGCGCGCCAGCGACTGAACCAGGGTATCCCGGCATGCTTTGATTTGCTTTGTTTCCGTAGCTTGCTCCTGCAACATCAGAGCTTTCTTCACCCATACCATAGTTGTTCATGTTAGCACCAGCTACATTTTGATTTGGATAACCGTTTTGCTGGTAAGCCCCTGCTACGCTCTCGTCTCCTTTTTGACCATATCCGTTCATCTCAGCTCCTGCTACCGCACCTGGATAGCCGTTCCCCTTATTTCCAAAACCTTCATACGCTCCAGCAACGTTTTGATTTGAATAGCCATAAGCTCCAGCTACTTCTCCAGGATATCCACCAGAATTTGCTTTATTTCCATACCCTTCATAAGCACCTGCTACGTTCTGATTGTTAGAGCCCATTTGTGCTCCACCCACAGAAGTCGGATAGCCAGGATAACCACCATTAAATTCTTTGTTCGCATAACTTGTAGTTCCAGCTACGTTACTAGGATACCCTTGATTCATTGGAGGTGGTGGCATTTCCATTGACGAAGACTCAAATTCACCTAATACTTCTTCATCATTCATTGGATAAAATAAATTTTCTGCTTTTTTGGCTTTTTCAACTGGTTTCTTTTCAGCTACTTTTTTTGCTTTCTCAACCGGTTTTTCCTCAGCTGTTTTTTTCGCTTCCACTTTCTTTTCAGGCTTTGTTTCTTTTGGCTTTACTTTCTTAGGCTTTTCTTCCTGAGGCATCATATTCATATTCATGTTCATATTTAAACCCATGTTTAACTCATTGTTGATTGGCATTGTCATAGACGGCTTTTCTATAGGCTTCATCGGCGCTTCTTTTTTCTTAGGCATTTCTTTTTTCATTTCTTTGATCGGCATTTCTTTCTTCTTTACAGGAACACCACCCGATGGCACTTTCACTTTCATACCTGGCATAATCATATTAGGATTCTTAAGCTGCGTATTGACAGCTTTTAATTGTTCAAAATCGACGCCATATTTTTTAGCGATTTTCCATAAAGTATCGCCTTTTTGAACGACATGTATTTTCAACCTAAAAAACTCCCTCCTGTAATCAGTACAATGAAATTCAGTACAGTGTATGCATGACTGGGCAGATTGCTACCTTTTTGAAAGGATAAGATCATCACATTAATATGCAAAGGAGAGGGCGCCTATGAGTAATGTCAATTTAAAAACAAAAAAGGAATCAAACATAACGTTTGATCCCTTGTTTTTTATGCGCGAGCAAGCATTCGATTTAACGCTTGGATCGCATAGAATGCTGTATCTGATTCCACTTTAATCTGATTTGTTTTCTGCCCAACTAAAGCTTCTTCAAGCGCCCATAGAAGATGAGGCAAATCAATTCGATTCATGGTTAGACAAGGACACATGTTTGGATTTAATGAAACGATTGTTTTATCGGGATGTTGTTGAATAATGCGATTAACAAGGTTCATCTCTGTCCCAATCGCCCATTTTGAACCAGGTTGTGCCTGTTCAATCGTCTCAATAATCATTTTTGTAGACCCAGAGAAATCCGATTGTTCCACAACTTCAAAACTGCACTCTGGATGAACGATGACATTCATGTCAGGAAACTCTCGTCTCACTTTATCAATATTTTCCTCAGTGAATTTTTCATGGACCGAGCAATGACCTTTCCATAATATCACTTTAATTTCATTATAATCTCCTTCGTACTCTAGCGTATCTGTAATCGGATCCCACACGGCCATCGCCTCTAAAGGGACACCAAGTTCATAAGCGGTATTTCGTCCCAGGTGCTGATCAGGCAAGAACAGGATGCGCTCTTTCTGAGTAAATCCCCAATCAACCATCGCCATTGCATTTGACGATGTCACCGTTGCTCCACCATATTTTCCAACAAACGCTTTTATAGCAGCCGTAGAATTCACGTATGTTAAAGGAAGAATCGTATCACTAAATAACATTTGAAGCTTCGACCATGCGCGCTCAGTTTGAAGAATATTCGCCATGTCTGCCATAGAACAACCTGCCCGCATGTCAGGAAGAATAACAGTCTGTTGGGTTTCTGTTAAAATATCAGCTGTTTCAGCCATAAAATGAACCCCACAAAAAATGATCGTTTCCGCTTTTTTATTACGTGCAGCAAGCTGCGCGAGTTGGAGAGAATCTCCTGTATCATCTGCAAACTGAACAACTTCATCCTTTTGATAATGATGGGCAGGAAGGTATAACCTTTCCCCCATCTCAGCTTTAATCGCTACAACCCTCTTAACCATCTCCTCTTCGGTAAGGTTTTTATATCGTTCTGGAAGACCAGGCTTTTTTAATGCATCTAAAATGCTCATTTCACTTCCCCTTTCAAACGTAAACTAATATCAAGACTTTTAACAGAATGGGTTAAACAACCTAGCGAAATCATCGTAACTCCTGTTTGCCGATACGTTGCAAGATTCTCAAGCGTAATGCCTCCTGACGCTTCTGAAATTATCGGGTAGGGAACTAATTTCGCATATGCGGCCACTTCTTTTGGCGAACAGTTATCAAACATAATCACATCAGCCTGAGCTTTTACGGCTTCTCGTACTTCCTCTTCCATTGATGTCTCCACTTCAATTTTAGTCATATGACCAAGGCGTTTTTTTACATGTGATACTGCTTTTTCAATACTTCCAAACTGTGCAATGTGATTATCTTTTAGCATTACGCCACCATCAAGGGTGATTCGATGATTAACCCCACCTCCGCACCTCACTGCATACTTTTCATACATCCGAAGACCAGGTGTCGTTTTTCTCGTTTCACAAACACGTGTAGAAGGATCGTTAAGAAGTTCAACTGCTCGAGCCGTCATCGTAGCTACACCGCTCATTCGCTGTATCAGATTTAATATAACGCGCTCGCCTGTTAGTACTGCTCGTACTTTCCCTTTTACAGAAGCAACGACGTCCCCACTTTGAACAACATCACCATCTGTCACGTAAACCTCAACGCGACTTCTTTCATCAAGTATTCGAAAACCAATTTCAATCACTTCTCGGCCACAAAAAACGCCACTTTCTTTTGCTATAAATAGCGCTTCTGATTGCTCGTCTGAAGGAAATAGCAGCTCACTCGACAAATCCGAAGTTCCTATATCTTCAATGAAAAATTTTTCGAGATCTTTCCTCACTTTTAACCCAATCATCCTGATACATCCCCCTAAAAATTCTTTTTTGTTTCCATTCTTGCAGCTGCTTCGGATAGTCTGCTCGGTAATGAGCACCACGGCTTTCTTTACGTAAAACGGCCGAAGTTGCCATTAGCCAGCTGACTAGCCCCATATTAGCTCGTTCAATTGACTGAAAATCCAACTTACCAACTTCGTCCGTTGCAAAGGGGTGAAGTTGAAGTAACTTAAGCGCATAACTAAGCCCTACCCTTGTTCTTTTCATTCCAACAAATTCATCCATGGTTTCTTTTAGTTCATGGAGTAATATTGAGGGCTGAGATAATCTCGTATGTTGCTCTATTAACTCTCTTTTTCTTACGTCTCGGTGATGATGCAAAATCCACTCAGCTGCTTCACGTGCAAACACAATACCCTCTAAAAGAGAGTTGCTGGCAAGGCGATTAGCTCCGTGAACACCTGTATGAGCAACTTCTCCAAGAGCAAATAATCCATCAAGAGAAGTTCTACCAACGTGATCAGTTATCACGCCACCCATAAGAAAATGAGCACCAGGTTTCACTGGAATCATTCCTTTTGCCAAATTCACATTATGATTCTTACATTGCATCGCAATCGTCGGAAATCTCTCTTCAAACTTTGAAATCATAGAGATATCTAGGTAAACTGGCAACTCTTCTTCGTGAATCGCTCTTGCTACAATATCTCTTGGTGCAAGATCAAATTGTTCGTGTTTCCCTTCCATGAGACGCTCTCCATTAGCTGTAACCAATACGCCACCTTCACCACGAACAGCCTCAGATATTAGGAAAGAGTGGTCAGCATCCCCTGCATACATCGTTGGGTGAAATTGCATGAATTCAAGATCTGTTAATATCGCTCCAGCCCGATAAGCCATTGCAAGTCCATCTCCTGTAATGGCTGGATGATTTGACGTTACTGGATAGAGCTGCCCCGCTCCCCCTGTTGCAAGCAGCGTATAAGCCGCATTAACAATCAAAGTATCTCCAGCTTGATTGATCACTTTAGCTCCGGTACATTCTCCTTCGTCGATAAGTAGGTCAATCGCCAGATGATCTTCAAGAATGGTACATCGTTTTTTCACTCGATTAATTAGTGTATGGATGATTTCTTCGCCTGTGGCGTCACCACCGGCATGAAAAATTCGCGATACGCTATGCGCTCCTTCCTTACATCTTTGATACTCACCATTCATGCTTTTATCAAATCGCACACCCAAGTTGATGAGGTGCCTTAGTTGCATTGGACCTTTTTTAACGAGGAGCTCAGTAAGTTCTTCGTTATTATGAAAAACGCCAGCTCGGATCGTATCAAAAAAATGATTTGTCCAGCTATCCTCTTCTGTGGTAGCTGCAGCAATTCCACCTTGTGCAAGCTTAGAATTGCTTTCGCCGAGCTTTGACTTTGTGATAATCATCACATTCTTCTTCAATGAAAGAAGCTCAGCTACCATTAATCCAGCAACACCGCTCCCAATCACTAATACTTCAGTACTAACTTGATTCATGAAACCACTTCTCCCACTAAACAATGTATAAAAAACACAAATACTTAACATCTGTCTTGACACCTATATTTACATATATTTAAATAAATAACAAGACTGAATATTAGTGAGGAGAAAAAATGATTTATCTTGATTATGCAGCGTCAACCCCAATCTCTGATATAGCTTTACATGCCTATACGCAATCCGCCAAACAATTCTTTGCAAACACTGAGAGTGCTCATAATGCCGGTACAGATGCTACTCATTTATTAGAAAATGCTCGTCGCTCCATCGCCTCGCTATTAAATGGCGACCCGAACGGAATCTATTTCACCTCAGGTGGAACAGAAGCAAATGTCTTAGCACTCCAAAGTATGGTAAAAACATTTTCACAAGGACATATCATTACATCAAGCGCTGAGCATTCTTCTGTATTAAATACATTTTCACAACTCGAACGTGAAGGTTACCATGTGACATACCTTCCTTATAATGAAAGCGGACAAATATCTCTTGCAAGTCTAATTAAAGCCATTCGCCCAGACACCATTTTAGTTTCGATTACTTTTGGAAATAGTGAGATCGGCACTCTCCAACCTATTAAGAAGATCGGCAAAGAGCTAGCGAAACGTCGGATTTTATTTCACACGGATGCCGTTCAAGCTTTCGGAAAAGTGGATATTGATGTAAATGAATTGTATCTTTCCGCCGTATCCGTTTCTTCTCATAAATTACATGGTCCAAAAGGCGTTGGAGCTTGCTATATTTCGCCCTCGATCTCATGGAAGCAAATCTTACCAGGGACTGTTCACGAAAATGGATTCCGTCCTGGTACTGTGAATGTTCCAGGTATTTTCTCCTTTGCGGCCGCTGCTGAGGATGCGATTAACCGATTGAATGCCGAACAAAAAAAATTCACAAACTTACGCGCTTACCTCGTGAACGAATTGTCACATCCGAATATTGTTATTGAAGGTGAACAGGGACTATCGCATATTATCGGTATCCGGATTAAGGGGCTTGAAGGGCAATATGTTATGTTAGAGTTAAACCGTAAAGGTATCGCTGTTTCAACGGGCTCAGCTTGCTCGATCGGCCAACATCAACCTTCGAAAACTTTGCGGGCGATGGGAAGAACGAGTGATGAGGCAAGAGAACTCGTCCGCATCAGTCTTGGACGAGACACAACCATGCAAGAAATAGAAAAAGCCGTAGATGGATTTAAAGAAATCCTTACACGCTGTTCCGTAACAAAGATATAATAAGGTTAAGATCGTGTTCTTGGAAAGGGGTTTTAGTTATGGGACAAGATGGAGAAAAAATATTAGGAGAGAATCGAAGATCACTACTTCTTCAGTGGCTAAAAGAGAGCGAGAAACCACTAACAGGAAGTGATTTATCGAGTCGTACGAATGTTAGCCGTCAAGTAATCGTTCAGGATATTTCGTTATTAAAAGCAAGAAATGAACCGATTATTGCAACTTCACAAGGATATATCATGTTTAATACCGAAAGAGAAAATAGAAAGTATGAACAGGTTATCGCCTGCAAGCATTCACCCAAAGATACAAAAAATGAGCTTTATACGATTGTAGATCACGGAGGGACTGTTAAAGATGTTACCGTCGAACACCCATTATACGGGCATTTAACAGCCTCCCTTTTCGTAGGGAATCGCCTTGAAGCAGATCAATTTTTATCAAAGCTTTCTATGACAAATGCCTCGCTTTTATCTGAACTTACTTCAGGAGTGCACCTCCATACCATTGAAGCGAATTCTAAAACACAGCTTGAAGCTGTCATTCAGGCATTAAAAGAACAAGGATTTTTATTAGAACAAGATTAAACGAGTGATAATGAGTTAAAAAACACAAAAAAGAACGGCAGCAACTTGCGCCGTTCTTTTTTGTGGATCGTATTTCAATGACACTAATTATTTAGGAGTTACGACGAAACATGGATACTCGCCTAGTACAGAAATCCCAATGCCAAGCGCTTGTATTTCCTCCACGACCCCTTTTAAAAGCACATCACGGTTAGGACGTTCCACATCGATAATAAAAAAGTAATTTCCAAGTCCTGTTTTCATCGGGCGCGACTCAATTTTCGTTAAATTTAGGTTACGCCACGCAAATGCAGCAAGCACTTGATGAAGTGCTCCAGGATAATCAGATGGGAGAATAATTTTGTATGTGACACGATCTTCACGGAATAAAGGGGTTTTCGGTAAAGCTTCAGCAGTTTTGTGTAACACTAGAAACCGCGTGTCATTATCTTCCGTATCATGAATATCACCTTGAGCAATCGTTAAACCGTATTTTTCTGCAGCAAGTTCATTCCCGATTGCAGCCTCTTCAATCTTCCCAGAGTTTTGCACATGTTCAGCAGCAGCACTTGTTGAAGGCGCATTACTGAGCTCTGCTTCAGGTAACTCCTGTTGAAGAAAGACATGACATTGGGCAATGGCATGCGGATGCGAAAGGACACGCTTTACTTTTTTCCAATCCTGTTGATCAGGGTGAATAAGCAAGTGCTGTCTGATCGGCAAAACGAGCTCTCCCACGATTGGTAGTGATACTTGTTGTGAGAGCAGGTCAAGCGTCATATTAACAGAACCTTCTATCGTATTCTCTAGAGGAACAACACCATAATCGACGTCTCCGTTTTCCACCGCTTCAAGGCAAGCGCGTATGGTTGGAAAAGGTGTACGATCCTCCTCTTCAAATAACGTTTTTGCTGCAATTTCTGTAAACGTTCCTTCAGGCCCAAGAAAACCTATCTTTTTTTTGGTATCCATTTTCTCCCCCTATGCTCCAGATCCAATAATTTCAGCATTGTTAACCGCTTCAATTTCTTTTATTTTCACAAGTAAATCGTTTAAGCGTAGATTAGATTCTCCAATTTCCATTGTTAAGATAACCGTAGCATAGCCCTGTAGAGGGATCGTTTGGTTAATCGTTAATAAATTACAACCGAGCTGTGCGACTGTACTTAGCACTCTTGAAAGTGCCCCTGAACGATCCTCAAGGTGAACAGAAAGTGTTACAATCTGTTCAATGATCATCGTATGAAACGGTAAGATCGTATCGCGATATTTATAAAAGGCACTACGGCTTACCCCTACTTCATCAATGGCTTCTCTGACAGATTCAACCGTTCCACTTTCAAGAAGAAGTTTCGCCTGTAGCGTTTTTAACATCGAATCAGATAAAACATCTTCTCGAACAAGATAAAAGTTCTTGTCTTCTTTGCTCATTCTTCCCCTCACCTCTATTTCGGCCAGCTACGGCCCATATTCGTCGAAGCATTGCGGCTATGTAAAAAAAGACCGTCCATCGATCAGGACAGTCTTCTTCGTTCATCAGTCTACGAACTCAAATTCGAACTCCAGAATCCGAACTGCGTCTCCGTCTTCAGCTCCACGCTCTCGAAGCGCTTCATCAATACCCATGCTACGCATCTGTTGAGCGAACCTGCGGACATTGTCTTCTCGATTAAAGTCTGTCATTTTGAATAGCTTTTCAATTCTAGGTCCATTCACTACGAACGTTCCATCGCTATCACGTGTCACAAAGAATTCTGGTGCACCCTTCTCGTGACGATACATAACGCGAGTTTCTTCTTCCTTCTCTTCATCAAGAGGGAATTCAGGTGTTGTTTCAAGCTTGTCTGCAATTTCAAACAATACTTCCTGTACACCCTGACGCGTTACAGCAGAAATCGGATAAATCGGGAAATCTTCCTCTAACTTTTCCTTGAAAACTTCAAGGTTTTCTTCAGAATCTGGAAGATCCATTTTATTAGCGACAATGATTTGCGGACGCTCCATTAGACGCATTTTATACTGCTTTAATTCATCATTGATCTTTAAGTAGTCTTCATAAGGGTCTCGCCCTTCCATACCAGACATATCAATGACATGAACGATGACTCGTGTACGTTCAATATGACGAAGGAACTGATGGCCAAGCCCTACTCCTTCATGAGCACCTTCGATAAGCCCAGGTAAATCAGCCATAACAAAACTGCGACCATCTTTCGTATCAACAACGCCTAAATTCGGAGCGATTGTTGTAAAGTGGTACGCTGCAATTTTCGGCTTCGCTGCTGATACTACGGATAAAAGCGTTGACTTTCCTACACTAGGAAACCCAACAAGTCCAACATCAGCTAGAACCTTGAGCTCTAAAGTAACATCTTTTTCTTCCCCAGGTTCACCATTCTCTGAAAGCTCTGGCGCCGGGTTAGAAGGTGATGCAAAACGTGAATTCCCACGTCCGCCTCGTCCGCCTCTTGCAACCGTTGCACGCTGACCGTGTTCCGTTAAATCTGCAATTACTTCTCCGGTATCTGCATTTGCAACGATTGTACCAGGTGGAACTTTAACAACCATATCCTCTGCATTACGTCCATGCTGATTCTTCGAACGACCGTGTTCACCGGTTTTCGCTTTAAAGTGACGATTGTAACGAAAGTCCATAAGTGTACGAAGACCTTCTTCTACTTCAAATATGACGCTAGCGCCTTTTCCTCCATCGCCACCTGCAGGACCGCCATCCGGTACATACTTCTCTCGACGGAAGGCAACCATACCATTTCCGCCATCGCCTGCTTTAACAAATACTTTGACCTGATCTACAAACATACTTTCACCTCATTTAATCAAAAACGTGCTAACTAGCTCCTGTTCCGTTTGCTCTAATTCAATCAATTTAGCGCTTTTTACATCAGGATTCTCGAACGCCAGCTTGAGCTTGTTTTGATCGGAAACTTCACCCTGAAAGTCAAAAACAAGATGAATTTCTTCGTGGTACAACTGAAGCGTTAATAACAAGTGGTGATCCGCAGGAACATTCACATGTGAATCAAGCACTGCTGTACATTGAGCAATTAACGCAATGAGATCTGCTTCGTAAGCGCAAATATCATACTCGTCTCCGATCACTTCAAAATCCAACTGAAATAAATGGTTACACCAGTTAAACGTTAATATATATTCTGCAAGTTTCGGAGCATTTAAATTCGACAATTTTGCTTCCTGTCTCGACTGGATAATAATTTCTTCAATAATTTCCTTTGCCCTGTCCACATGATCCAGTGCAAGGTTGCCTTTGATTAACTGCAAACGATTTAACCAATCATGACGAGAATGGCGCAGAACATCAAAGGTATTCCACTTTTTAGACATAGTTGCACTCCCAATGCTTTAACCATTTTCTTCATTATAACAATAGATGAATCATTCATGTTACCCTAAAAAGAAAACAATCTTATGCGTATTCATGTGCATCGTCACTTTTTCTAGATCATTTCGTCCATTATATCAAAAAACTCTAACCGAACGGTTAGAGTTTTTCTTAAGCTGCTTATGCTTCTTTAGCAACTGGATATACACTTACTTGTTTACGGTCACGTCCAAGACGCTCGAACTTCACGACGCCGTCGATTTTCGCATATAGAGTGTCGTCTCCACCACGGCCAACGTTTGTACCAGGGTAGATCTTAGTTCCGCGTTGACGGAAAAGAATCGAACCGCCGGATACGAACTCGCCGTCTGCGCTCTTCGCGCCAAGACGCTTGGAGATTGAATCACGGCCGTTTTTTGTACTACCTACACCCTTTTTCGATGCGAAAAACTGTAGATTCATTTTCAACATATTGTCCCACCTCCTATGTGTGAGTAATTTGGATATGCTTGCCGTATTCCTCGGCAATAGCGGAAATGGATACTTCCATTCCTTGAAGGAGAAGTTGAATATTCTCATCCGTACGCTGGTCCAGACGAGCTGGAACGGTACAGCTGAGATAACCACCTTCATCCTCCATGTCAACTATGAGATGTACATCGCAAAGGGATTCAATCGCGTTCACAGTTCCAATCGACACAGCAGAAACACCTGCGCATACTAAATCATAGCCGTACGGGCCAGACTCAGCGTGTCCAGATAGGGAAAAAGAAATAATGCGATTGTCAGAATCGCGCTTCAAATTGAAACGTATCATCGTTGATATCCTTAAGCGTTAATTTTGTCGATAACTACTTTAGTGTAAGGTTGACGGTGTCCTTGCTTACGACGGTAGTTTTTCTTTGGCTTATATTTATAAACCGTGATTTTCTTACCTTTACCGTGCTTGTCAACTTTACCAGTTACAGTAGCGCCATCAAGCATAGGAGAACCAACTTTAATATCGTCTCCACCAACCATTAGCACACGGTCAAAAGTAACCGTTTCACCAGCTTCAGTGTTTAGAAGCTCGATGTAGATTTCTTGACCTTCAGTAACCTTGATTTGTTTACCACCAGTTTCAATAATTGCGTACATTACGTGCACCTCCTCTAATACTAAGACTCGCCATTGCAGGTGCTAGTAAATAGCTTAAAAACCTGTTTTTGAGCGGTTGTAGCTCTTTGGGTGCTTCCAAACGAACTAACCACTAAATCATACCACAGCGAAAATTGCGGTGTCAATGCAAGAAACGCGACTTATTGCATTCCAAACTTAAATCAGTTTACTGAGAGGGAGTCCCGCCTTCTTTCGCTGCATTTCAAACAGACCAAGCTTTGTGAAGCCAGCGACCTTCAAACGTTTATCTGTTTTTTCCTTTTTCTTCATTTGAGCGAATAACGTTTGTCGTTCTTTCTCATCAACCCTTAAGAAATCAACAATAATCATGCCACCAATATTTCGAAGTCGCAGCTGTTTTGCAATTTCATCGATCGCCATCAAGTTCACTTCAAAGTGGGTCTGATTTTTTGTCATTTTTCTGACACCACCACTATCCACATCAATCGCTGTTACCGCATTTGTTTCTTCTATATGTAGAGCTGCTTTCCCTATTTTAACTGTTTTCTCCATTCCCTCAATCGTTCTTTCAAGGAGATGAAGAGCGCTCTTTTTTTCGTCTTGAGACATTACTTTCGCCTCTTTTGACAATAGAGGCAGGAAGGTCTTAACCGTTTCGTCGTCATTTGTCGCTAGTTTCGTTACTCGATGAAGAGGATAAAGTTTGCTAATTCGTTCAGCAAGTCCCCCGGCTTTTTTTATAAGACACGGTGCTCGAACCGAAGCGGCGTAAGCAACAAGCTGCTTCCACTCTTCACGATGGTTGTAAAGCTCATCTAAAAGCTCTGCTTCACTCAATTTTCCTGCGCTTGTCCGAAAGATAAGCCCTTCTTGTTCAAGGCAATGTTGATGAGCAATTTGAAGAAGCTCTTCTCTCTTTGTTGGCAGCTGTTTTGATACAGCTGAATAACAGGCGTACGGCATATAGACGAGAGAATCACCAGTTAACGCCACCAATTCTGATACAATCGGACCTTTTCGATCGATCCCAGGGTGCTTCACCTGAACAAGAATGGGCTGACCTTCTTCAATACAATCAGAAACAGCCGGCATCCATTCCCCGGCTGTCTTTTTTTGTTGTGAACAAACGAGTTCATCACCATTTAAAAGGCCTGGTTTTCCGCTACCAAGTGAAATAAATGCCGCATTCTTATCGTCTAAAATAGACGATACTTTCCCTAGAATAAGGTCTCCCTCATCTGGTTTTTTTGGGTTGATTGCCTCCGTCCAAATATCTGTTATTTCTTGATCTTTTACAATAGCGGCCGCCTGCCACTCGTTTTTTTTAAGAACAATGAATTCCATAGCCGCTCTCCTTTTTTTGCACTTTTCTCTAGTTTACCTAAATAGCGTACCAACTGCACAGCCAATTTGATTTTTCTTAAAATAGGCATGAAGTAAAACTTGCTCATCCGCCTCTACGTTTAGATCTGTTATGACGATTTGATAGTGATATCCACGATAAAATGTTGCGAGAAGATCTGTTAATTTCATTTCAGAAGCTACTGAAACAACCTTTTTTTTCCCTTTAAACGTTGTTGAATAACGTTCAAGTAAAAACCGCAAATAAATATAATGATGATGTTTCCACTCTTTGAACAATGATACGGAAAGAAAAATGATCACCATCCACAAATTTAAGTGAAATGGAAAGAAGACGATCGTTGCCATCATGAGTAAACATAAACAAACAATGGACGAATGAAGCATTACTCTATGAGAAGCTTTAAAAGGATAACGTAGGGAATAAAATAAAAAAAGAAGTTTTCCGCCATCAAGTGGCCATATCGGCAATAAATTAAAGACGAGAACCATTAAATTATGAAGTAGGAAAAGACTGAACATATCATCCCATAAACCTAAATAATAGAAAATCGCCCCAACTCCTATCATCCAAACATGTTGGAATGGACCAGCAAGAATAACCATAAGCTCTTCTTTTAACGGGCGGTTTCCATGCTCATCCACTACAGCAACACCACCGAACGGTAAAAGAACGATTTCATTAACTCGCCACCCAAAAAAACGAGCTGCTCCAGCATGCCCTAACTCATGAATAAGGACAACGAGGAACAGCAGCAGCATTTCTCGAAAACGCCCTGTTAGAATAGAAAGACCAATTGTCATCCAGAAAAGAGGATGGATTGTTATCATTCTTAACATTATTCGATTGGTACAACTTGAAGCGGATCAATAAACCCTTCGTTTTTCTTTATGGCAAAATAAAACGTTCCTGTCTTGCCATCTTCAGAGTTTGAGACGCTTCCAAGTTGGTCCTTCGTTTGAACAAAATCGTAAAGAGAAACATCAATTGAATCCAGCATACCATACCATGACTCGCTTCCATCAGTATGTTGAAGAACAACAGTCTGCCCTATCCCTTCTTTATCTCCTGCATAAGTGACCACCCCTGCATCGATCGCTTCGACTCCAGAACTTAGTACAGTTTCGACCATAATCCCTTTTCCAGTGGTCTCAAAATTCTCAAGTACTTTCCCGCTCGCAGGTAGCGCATATACAGGAGCTTCAGCATCCGAATTAGTTTCTGGAGATGTTGGAAATAAAGCAACTGGATTTCCAAAATTCCCTTCATACCAGTTCTTCACTGAGGCAAACTGAAATTCTTCCGCCATCATATCAGTAACGTAATCCTGGGCTGGAACGAGTCGATCGCTCTCTGCTTTAAATAAAATCCCTGCACCTAGAAATAAGCAGGCCGAAATCATCGCTCTCATTAAAAAACTTTGCTTGTTAAAAAGCGGGTGAATTTTCATTTCAACATTTTGATTTGTAAGAGTAGGCATATGATCATGACTTTGTCTTGATCGAGGTGCTCCACGCATTGGCTGACGCTCCTTCTTTCTCGAATGGAGTCGTTTTCTCACATCATCCAGATCTTTCCGCATTCCTCACCCATCCTTCCTATATGTAGTATTCAGTTTATGACTTGTCCTGAGGGGATATGTCATTTGAATACTTTCAAGTTAGAATGAGTTTGAGGTGTACGCTCAGACAGCGCAATCAATGAGTATTATAGACAAAGAATTCTCCAACAAAAAAATCCCGGCCGTAGCCGAGATTTAAGAACGCATTCCAAAAAACTTTTTCACTTTACTAAACATGCCTTTCTCTTCTTGAAGAGAAAGAAGCGGAACGGATTCACCTAAAATGCGACGAGCGATATTACGATAGGCGATTGAAGCTTTTGAACTAGGATCAAGCGCAATCGGCTCTCCTTTATTCGAAGCTGTAATAACCGTATCGTCATCCCCTACAATGCCCAGGAGATCAATCGCAAGTATCGAAACAATTTCGTCTACATCAAGCATTTCGCCACTTTCCATCATGTGGTTTCGAATGCGGTTTACTACAAGTTTTGGTGCTTCAATGTTCTCTTCTTTTTCGAGAAGGCCTATAATGCGATCAGCATCTCTTACAGCCGACGTTTCAGGTGTTGTAACAACAACTGATTTATCTGCACCAGCGATGGCATTTTTAAAGCCCTGTTCAATGCCTGCCGGACAATCAATTAACACATAATCGTAATCTTGTTTTAATTCATCGATAATTTTCTTCATTTGTGCCGGCTGCACAGCAGATTTATCTTTCGTTTGTGCTGCCGGAAGCATGTAAAGTGCCTCAAAGCGCTTGTCTTTAATTAAGGCTTGATGAAGTCTACATCTTTCCTCAGCTACATCAACAAGATCATAAATAATACGATTTTCAAGCCCCATCACTACATCAAGATTTCGAAGACCGATATCCGTATCAACCAGACATACTTTTTTCCCCGATAGTGCAAGAGCTGTTCCAATGTTTGCTGTCGTTGTGGTCTTACCCACACCACCTTTTCCGGAAGTAATGACGATAGCGTCTCCCACACAACATTCCCCTTTCTGTCTACAACCTAGTCAAATTCGGTCGTACTTTGGTCAGTATTTGAACGCGATCAACGCTAATTTCAGATTGACCGTCTTTGACAAAAGCACATTCAGCTTCATGAATGCTTGCCCCTACTTGATCAGGCGGCCTACTGATTAAATCTGCGATTTTAAGCTGCGAAGGTTTCATAACAGCGGCTGTAATAACCGCCTCCATATCCCCATAAGCCCCCGCATGAGCAATGCCTCGAAGTGCACCCATTACAAATATGTTGCCAAAAGCTTTAACAGTACCACCAGGGTTCACATCACCAATTAGGAGAAGATCGCCTTCTACTTCAAGAACCTGCCCTGATCGTACCGTTCTCGCTACGGACGTAATCGTGGACCTCTTACGCTCTTCTTCGGCTTCGTCACGCGACATGACATTCGAATCAATGCGATCAATTTCTAGATTTTGCTTAGATTGAATCATCGCACGAAGTTCTCTTTCTTGCTTTTCTGTTAAATAACGATTCCCAAGCTTGAGCGTTACTGTAATCGTATGTCCTTCCGTCTGCTGAATATGACGAGCGGAGAGTTTTTCATCAAGTTCATTTATAACATCACGAAAAGCGCAGGAATCATCTAAAATCAGATTCAAGCCGTCTTTCGTTCCTTTAATCGTAACAAAATGCTGTGTTTGCTTTTGTACCATAGACAATTTCATTCACCTCAACATAGAATAATTCAACGTTGCTAAAGGAAACTCCTTCTTTTGGCCTGATTTTCTTGTCTACGGCTTTCAGATAAATCTTCAAGCAACCGTTTTACAGGGTAGTAAACAATAAGCAAAAAGATTCCATTTAAAAGTAAGGAAGGAAGATAGCGACTGTAGAAAAAGGAAGGAAAGGATACGTCGGTTACATTTATTAAAGAAAATAGTTCATACACATAGAATTCCATCAATGTTACACCTAATAACCCAAGTATAAGTGTCGTAAACCAATTTAGATGAAAAACCTTCGATAAGTAACCGATTATGTAGGCTGCAACCGACATTCCAAACATATATACCCCAACAAGATCTGTATAAATCAGATCATGTAAAAGTCCAAAAACAACACCGTATAGGACGCCATAAGCAGGTGACAAAACCATCCCAATCATAACCACAATCACCGTTACAAAACGCGGGATGAGCTGAAAATCAAAACCGTATTGTTCAGGTGCGAACACCTGAAAAACGGTTCCTTCCAAAAGAAAAAGAACAAATAGCGTTCCAACTAGAAAAAAACGCCTCATTCTTCTTCACCTTCCCCCTCATCAGGATTTACGTTTTGTGCTCCACGGTCGATGATCATGACATTGTTAATATCATATAAGTCAGACGCTGGTTTCACATAAGCAGTCTGGGTCGTACCAACGTTATCCGTTTCAATATCAACAATTTCACCGATAACAATACCGCGTGGGAATATTCCACCATTTCCTGCTGTAATAACGGTTTGGCCTTTTTCTACTTTCGTATCTACCGGAATTTTCGAGAAAAGCAATACTTCTTTTTCCGTATCATATCCTTCAATTGTTCCGAAAACATTCTTATCTTCCTGCGTCATTGCAGCAATTCGATTCGTACGGTCAACATCACTCACTAGTTGAACCGTTGATGAGAAAGGCTGAACATTTTTCACTTTACCAATTAGGCCATCAGGCGTAGCAACGGCCATATCCGCTTCTACCCCATCCTGTTCTCCCTTATCAATCGTTAGCAAATCATTCCAACGGTCTGGTGAACGCGCAATCATATTCGCATGGAAGGTTTGATAGTTCGAAAGTCCAGTTGAGGAATCAATATTTAACTCACTTTTTAAATCTTCATTTTCTTTCTTGACGGTTTTCAGTTCTTCTGACACCGCAACAAATTCGTTGAGCCTCGACTTCAATAGCTCGTTTTCTTCATACATGTCTTTCATTTCTCCAATACTCTCAAATAAACCCGCTACTGAATTAGCGGGTTTATAGAAGATTGATTGAAGCCAACCAATGGAATCTTTAAAAAACTGCTCAGGCATTGTGAGTGCATCGCGTTCTTTCATTGATGTACCGATTAAGGCAACTAAAATAATAATGCTCACAAGCAATACAATGAGACGTTTATTTGAGAAAAATTGTGGCATGCGTTACACCTTCCAACTACTTCTGTTTAGAGCGGGAAGTTATACCAGCTCTAGATTTGAACAAATGGATATTTTCTAGCGCACGCCCGGTACCAATCGCAACGCACTCAAGTGGATTTTCAGCAACAATAACTGGCATTTTCGTTTCATCGCTAATGACCTGATCCAAGTTTCGCAGTAAAGCTCCGCCGCCTGTAAGAACAATGCCCCGATCCATAATGTCAGCCGCAAGTTCAGGTGGCGTTTTCTCAAGCGTTACTTTAACAGCTTCCATAATACTATTAACCGTATCTCGAAGAGCACCAGACACTTCATCTGCCGATACACTGATCGTTTTTGGAAGACCTGTCACAAGGTCACGGCCGCGAATATCCATCGCGTCAATGCCTTCTGTTGTTCCTGCAGAGCCGATTTCAAGTTTAAGCTGTTCAGCCGTACGTTCACCAATCATTAAGTTATATGTTTTCTTCACATACTGAATAATCGACTCGTCCATTTCATCGCCAGCAATGCGGATGGATTCACTAGTAACAATTCCTCCAAGAGAAATGATGGCAACTTCTGTTGTACCCCCACCAATATCAACTACCATACTACCTGTTGGCTCCCAAACTGGTAAATCAGCACCAATCGCTGCTGCAAAAGGCTCCTCAATGGTGTACGGTTCACGCGCGCCTGCCTGGCGCGTTGCATCTTCTACCGCTCTCTTTTCGACAGCTGTGATTCCTGAAGGCACACAAACCATCACGTTAGGTTTACGTGCAAAAATGGAACGGTTTTTTTGAGCCTGTTGAATAAAGTACTTAAGCATCGTAGCCGTCGTTTCAAAATCAGCAATAACACCGTCTTTCATTGGACGAAGTGCAACAATATTACCTGGAGTACGACCGATCATATTCTTTGCATCATTACCTACTGCCTCGATTGAACCAGTATCTGTCCGAAGTGCAACAACGGAAGGCTCACGTACAACGACGCCTTTTCCTTTTACATATGCCAGCGTATTAGCTGTACCTAAATCTATTCCCATATCTCTTGAAAATCCACCAAACATTTATGTTAAATCTCCCTTCAATTCAAGCAAAACTCATAACTATGATTATACTTCATCAGTATTAAAAACGGTAGTGGGAAAACTATTCCACAGCCTATACATACCCTTTTTCTTTTAAACTAATAAACTTCTGATCTCCAATAATAATATGATCGAGCATATCAATACCAAGCATTTTACCACACTCAGCAAGACGTTTTGTAACTTCAATATCTTCCCTGCTTGGTGTAGGATCACCACTTGGATGATTATGAAAGCAAATTAATGAGGCTGCTGAACGTCTGAAAGCCTCTCGGAAAACTTCTCTCGGATGCACGATTGATGCATTTAAACTTCCAACAAAGACGGTTTGACGATGCAACACCTGATTCTTCGTGTTTAAGTATAAACAAACAAAATGCTCTTGTGATAAAAAACGCATGTCTTCCATCACATAATTCGCACCATCTTCCGGTGAACGAATCGTATAGCGCTCTTCTAATTGAAGACGACTTACTCTTCTCCCAAGCTCCATCGCCGCAATCAGTTGAACAGCTTTGGCAGTGCCCACGCCATTTAAAGAGGTTAACTCTTCGATACTGGCATCTTTTAATAGACGCAGACCCTCAAAATACTGAATAATGCGATAAGATAACTGAAGTACAGACTCCTGTTTCGTTCCAGTTCTGAGGATAATCGCCAATAACTCTTGATTGGATAACGTCTCAGGACCCTCTTTCACTAGGCGCTCTCTCGGGCGCTCTTCTTCAGGATAATCGCGAATCATTAACGGTGTTTTAAGCAACACGCTTCCTCCCTGGATTCATCTTCTTGTCTGACTAACGCTGAATCTCCGGAACAATTCCAAACGCCTGTAACTCTCGAAGCGTTTTGGAAATCGGAAGCCCTACCACACTATAATAATCCCCGTGAATACGTTTCACAAAGGCGGCACCGAAACCCTGAATACCATAACCTCCCGCTTTATCAAACGGCTCTCCTGTATCGAGATAATTCTCAATATCTCCATCTGTTAAATCCCAAAATTCCACTTCAGTGGCTTCGTAGAACTGTGAATGCTGCTCATTCGAAAGAATGACCACACCTGAATAAACGATATGGGTCCGGCCAGACAAAGCTTTCAGCATCTGCCTCGCATGCTCGCGACTTTCTGGCTTTCCAAGAATATCGGCACCAAGCGTTACAACCGTATCTGCACCAATGACAACAGCGTCCGATTGATTCGTAAATACATCATTTGCCTTTCCAAAAGCAAGCTGCTTCACAAGCTCAGAAGGGGGGACAGATTGAGAGTGATGTTCTTCAAAGCGGCTAACAATAATCTCAAATTGGAGGTTCACTTGCTCTAGAAGTTCTTTTCTTCGTGGAGACCCTGAGGCTAAGACGAGGCGCTTCATTTTACCACCCTTTTTTTGGAAATGATTCACAAGTGGGAAAAGGGCTTGATAACAGCTTATCAAATCCCTTTTCTTTCCACAATTTAATTTTCTAACGTTCCTCTACATTTTTCGTTTTACTTCGATTCTGTATGTGCATACAGTTAAAATTTGTTTAATCTTATTTTATTTCGTTCCGAAAACCATATTCAGGAGGGTTGCTCCCAACATTCATATCGTACCGTTAATTTAGTTACTCCGCAAATATCAGACTATTTCAAGCTTTCCACAACTTCTTGATATGTTTCTAGCGCATCCAATAAGTGTTGCTGAGCAATCCATAACGAGGATACTGTTTTTTCTGATGAATAGGTTTCAATCTCTTTCGAGGCAGCACTTAAGTTTTCCGCTAAAGCTTTCCCCTCGCCCTCTTTCCATCCCTCTAATTTATCACCTTTTCCATTCCAGGTTTGAATCGCTTGCAATACATCATTTACTTCACTATTTGATACTTCTCCATCTGATAAAGCAACTAAATCAAGCTTTGTTAGCTGTTCAATTAATTCCCTACCCTCTTGCAAATGACTCTCCATTTCCGCACTCGCCACTACGCTAGTTCCATCAATCGTCCATAATTTCTTATAAACCTCCTGACCATTGTTTTCAAAATAAGCGGCAAGGGCATCCTGACCTTCAGCAGAAGCTGAGACGCCAATCAGCAAAAAGTATTTTTCACCTTTAAAAATCGTCGCTGGTAGACCTTGATCACTTAGCTTTTCTTGAAATTCCCTAGCGGACTCTTCTGTTTCATACGCACCTGATTGCACAACATGAAGATCAAAAGATAAATCCGTCTGACTAGCTGTCACTGGTGCCGCTTGACTTGGCTTATTAGAGGGCGTCGCTACACTTTCTCCACCGAACACCATAAGTAAACCGAATCCAAATAAAACGCCAAGAGCGATCGCAAAGATCACTGAAGCCACCACCTTTTTATGCAAGGTAATGACATTCTTACTTGGTACGAAATGTTTTTTCTTCTTACGTCCTACTGGTAACCTTGGGTTCTTCATTGACTGATCAAAAAAAGAGGAGGCTTTTTTTTGACTATGCCGCTTCTTTAACTCTACGATCTTTTTAGAATCGCGACGCTCCGGTAAAATCCATTCAAATTCCTTTTCCTCAGCCGCTGCGCTTTCTTTATGTGTTTCTGGAGTCTTATGGACTTCATCATCTAGTCGAATTGAAATCGTCCGTCTCTCCTTATCCATTCTCATCCTCCTCAGGTACCGGCTTGTACTACAGTCTATGAAATCTCACGAAATACTAGAACTTAAAATACTAGAGTTGAGCAGGACAACAACATAAATACCCCCTCCATGAGCGAGGGGGGTAAAATGAACCAAACTTATTTTAGTTCGAGATCGAACAAGCTAAAGAGCCCGCTATTCATTTTTTCATATAAGAAAATCAAAATACCATTGTAAGAGTTGTTTACCATAAAAATACGTTATTAGTGCTGCCAACGCCACAGAAGGACCAAACGGAATATGCTGCTTCCTTTTTACTTTTCCAATCAATAACCCCGTAATCCCAATAATCGTTCCAATTAAAGTAGAAAAGAAAAAGACGAGAATTAATTCTTGATAACCAAAAACAACGCCTAGCACTGCAAACAATTTAATGTCACCGCCACCCATTCCACCGCGACTAATCACAGCGATCAATAGTAGCAATAAAAAGCCTCCTACCGCTCCTATCAAAGGGCTATACCACGGATCCATCGGAACAACAATTCGACCCAAACCAAAGTAAGCTGCAAAAAACAAAAGAATGCGATTAGGAATCAACATATAGGTGAGATCTGAAACAAAAATAATAACGAGAAGCGAAATCAATCCATAGGTGATCATCAATTCTTTTGACCATCCTACCAAAATAGGTGCGGTTGTAAAAAGTAGTGCTGTAACGATTTCAACACATGCGTAAATAGGTGAAATACTTGAAGAACATCCCTTACATTTTCCTCGCTGAAATAAATAAGAAAAAACAGGTACAAGCTCATATGGTGAAAGCTCACGTTCACATGTTGGACATGATGAGCGAGGGATGACAATCGATCGTTTGATCGGCACACGAAGACCAACAACATTAAAAAAGGAACCTAGCGCAAGGCCAATTAGAAATAAATAACTATGTAACAAAACCCCCATATCTTTCATCCTTCTTCATATTATTGTTTATAAGTAATGGTAGATTAAGACCCAACCTTTTAACATGAGATGAACAACCTTTTTCAATTTTAAAACAGAAGAACGTGTTATTAAAACCACTGCTGCGCAAGAATCTATTGTATAACCCGAACCAAAGTCTTTATCCTTATTTTCCGCATATTGAAGAATGGGGATTTTCTTATCCAACATAGCTTGCAACACGATTTCTCCCCTGTTGTTTTGCACCAGTATACATGGCTCTATCGGCATTTCGTATTAAGGTTTGTGCATCTTCTCCCTGATCAGGCGCTGTTGCAACACCGATACTTGCCGTTACGTAAATAACCTGACGATCGCCGTTATCCAAATCACTAAAGATCTCAAATGGTTGATCCGCTATGGCACATCGTAAGTCTTCCGCAACTTGTAAACTCTCATTATGAAAATGATTTTCTAGCAAAACTACGAACTCTTCACCGCCAAATCGAGCAACGGTACCCTTATTTCCGATTTCTTCCTCAAGTCGATTAGCTACTCCACAAAGCACGTCATTTCCACTATGGTGCCCAAATGTATCATTTACTTTTTTGAAATGATCCAGGTCGAGCAATATAATTGAAAAAGGAGCAGGGTTTTCATCAAAACGGTTGCATTTCTCGTTTAATACCTCGTTAAAAAATCGGAAATTGTACAAGTTCGTTAAAGGACATCTCTCACTTCGCCTTTTGGTCTCTTCATAATGCCTTGCATTATCAACAGCTACAGCTAAATAATTAGCTAGAATTTGCATCACGAGTATATGGTGTTTTTCATATGACCGAACACGATCTGTTGCTAGTGTGATAATGCCTACGACCTTTTTATTGCGTTTCATCGGTACCGAAATAACAGCATTCGCTGTTTGAGGGAGAATTCCCTGGGTAAGATTTTTCCACTGCGCACGCTTCGTGTATAATCGGCTACGTCCACTACGCCAGACTCTTCTGCTAATCCCTTCTTCAAAAGAATGATCTTTTGCGCTAGCTTGAATGCCTATTTCCTTCTCAAAGCTTTTAATAATCCTTAAATTCTCTACCTGTTCTGCATCCATAATGTAAGCATAATCAACCACAAACATATCCTTAACTTCATATAAAAATAAGTCAAGAATTTCGTCTATATCAAGAGACTGAGTAATTTGCTGACCGATTTCACTCGTTTGTTGAAGTAGATCATTCACTTTTCGACTTGAGTAATACAGCCTGAGCATAAGAGAAGCCAACACAAATGGGACTCCAACAAAGAAAATGGCAATTGTTCCTAGATAGGTATGTAACATATAGAGAAGAAATCCAACCGGCAGTGTTACTCCTGTAGAAATGGCTTCCCAGAGCATATCTTTGTCAAAAAACTTTGTATTAACCTCTTTATAAATATAAATACGTAAAAAATGAAGGAGAATTTGATTAACAATAATTAACGAAAGAATATAGCCGATCGAGGGAACAAGCTGTGTAATCGCATTTCCAGAGAATTCGCCAGTGGATCCTCCAAGTAAATAAAAAAGTCCACCTGATACCAGGGAAACGATCATAAACATGAGCATATTAACTGGATAGCGATGACTATCTTTCTTTGTAACTCGCAAATTCAAAAGAAAGACAAGAATCGCTAACTGAGTTAAAATCGTTTCCACGAATAAGCCATATCTGAGAAATACAGCTAGTGAAATCCCCTGGATAAAAAAAAGGTCTGTTCCTTTTACGTTTATTGGCATCATTGCAACGACGGCAAGAAGCACAAATAGCGCAAGAACATCGGCCTTATTTCCAGTAAAATCAGGGGGAAAGAAATAGAACGTTGCAAAAATGAGTAGTGGCCAACACAAGAGCCATACAATCCAAACTTTGCGTTTCATTATTGCAGTCAATTGTTTCCCCCTCCATCTTCTGTGATAAAGAAGAATATTTTTCCATTCTAAAGTGGTTACGTTTCATTTTAGCAAATAGTAGCGAAAAAGTCCTATTTTTTTGCATTGAATTCTAATTTTTTAGAAAACGGCGTACTTCTGATACAAAATAGAGAGAGCCCGTAATGAGAACTAGCTCATTTTCACTTACTTGCTCAGTTGTTGTTTGAATTGCTTTTTTCCAGTTTTCTTCATACGTCTTGGGCGAAAAACTTGCACGTTGAAATAAACTCTCAGCTGAAATAGCTCTTGGAAAATCAAAGGTGGTAAAGGTCATCTTTTGAATAAGCGGATAGAGCGGCTTTAACATTGACTCAATATCTTTATCTCCTAATGCGCTGAAAATGACGTGAATATCCTTATTCGGATAGTGCTGCTCTAACGTTTTTGCAAGACTTTCCACCCCTTCTGGATTATGTGCACCGTCTACAATGATAGTGGGGTTGGAACGAATCTTCTCAAATCGTCCTGGCCACGCTGCTCTTTTAAGCCCGCGCTGAACCATGTCATGTTCGATATGTAGACCATAAAAGACGCGCAAGTATTCGAGTCCCATTAGTGCTGCAGCTGCATTTTTCACCTGATGCTCACCTTTCATCTGAATGTGGAGGTCTGCTAGTTTACGATAAGGAGATTGAAATGAGAAGTGTTCACCTTCATCATCACTTCTCTTGTCAACAATGGAAAACTCTTCATTCAAACGATAAATTTTCGTCTTTTTCGCTTTAGTTGTTTCATGGAAGAGTGTGAGAACTTCTTCTTTATCTGCAGTCGTAACAAGAGGTACACCTGACTTAATGATTCCCGCTTTTTCATACGCAATTTGTTTCAGGTCACTACCAAGGATATGGGTATGGTCATACCCTACATTCGTAATGACACTAATAAGCGGATGGATAATGTTGGTTGAATCGAGTCGCCCACCTAGCCCAACTTCCATTAAAACCAGATCTGGGTAGGCTTTAGTTCCAAAGTACAAAAGCGCGATTACCGTAATAACTTCAAACTCGGTAGGTGAACCAAGGGGGGAAGCTGCAGCCATTTCAACAAGCGGCTGAACGCGATTGCATAGCATAACTAAATCTTCTTCTTTAATAGGTTGTCCGTTAACCGCTATTCGTTCACTAAATGATTCGATATAAGGAGAAGTAAACGTCCCTACTTCATATCCAGCCTCCTCTAGCACTGTACGTAAGTAAGTAACTGTCGAACCTTTTCCGTTAGTCCCGCCAACATGCACCGTTTTTAACCGTCTTTCTGGATGGTCAAGCTGTTCAAGCATCCATTCCATCCGCTCTAAACCAGGTTTTATTCCATGATTTAACAAACTATGAATCCAACTTACCGCTTCATCATACGATTGAAACATTTCCTCTCCTCCTTAAAAGAAGACGAACCTCAAAAAGAGATCCGTCATTTGCTTATTTTTTAAGTTCGTTAATACGAGCTTCCACGTTGCTTCTTCTTTCGAGATAGTCTTTTTCTTTCGCTCGTTCTTCTTCAACAACTTTCTCGGGAGCCTTGCTAATAAAACGTTCATTTGAAAGCTTTTTCTGAACACGATCTACTTCAGAATCGAGCTTCTTCATTTCGCCTCTTAGACGCTCTATTTCTTCATCAATGTTAATTAAGCCTTCAAGCGGAAGAAATAGCTCTGCTCCAGATACGACAGCCGTCATTGATTTTTCAGGAGCCTGAAGATCCGAAGAAATGGTTAGCGTCTCTGGATTACAGAACCGCTCAATGTATTGACTGTTTTGTTCAAGTTGCTTTTGAGCTTCCCCTGACTTCGGTTTAATGCGAAGCTCAATTGGCTTGCTTGGTGCTACATTCATTTCAGCTCGAATGTTTCGAACTGAACGAATAATCTCAGTTAATAGCGCCATGTCGGCAGCTGCTTCTGGGAAATGAAGCTCTTCATTCTTCACTGGCCAGCTTGCAACAGTAATTGACTCTCCTTCATGCGGAAGGTGTTGCCAGATCTCTTCCGTAAGATACGGCATAAATGGGTGAAGAAGTCGCATCGTTTGGTCAAGCACATAAGCTAGAACAGATCGTGTCGTTTTCTTAGCTGCTTCATCTTCTCCATATAGGGGAAGCTTCGCCATTTCAATATACCAGTCACAGAAGTCATCCCAGATAAAGTTATAAAGGTAGCGGCCAACTTCACCAAATTCATAGTTATTAATCAGGCGCGTCACTTGTTCGATCGTATCGTTTAAGCGAGTAAGAATCCATTTATCAGCTGTTGATTTTTCACCGGATAAGTCCAGCTCTTCATACGTCATGCCATCCATATTCATTAAGGCAAAACGAGAAGCGTTCCAAATCTTATTTGCAAAGTTCCAAGTTGACTCTACTTTTTCCCAGTAGAAACGCAGATCCTGTCCTGGTGATGAACCAGTGGATAAGAAAAAGCGCAGCGAATCAGCACCGTACTTCTCGATAACATCCATCGGATCAACACCGTTTCCGAGTGATTTACTCATTTTACGCCCTTCAGAGTCACGTACAAGTCCGTGAATCAATACATCGTTAAATGGACGCTGTTCCGTAAATTCAATTCCCTGGAAGATCATACGCGCTACCCAGAAATAAATGATGTCATACCCTGTTACTAAAACGTTCGTTGGGTAATAACGATTAAAGTCTGCTGCTTCTTCATCTGGCCACCCCATAGTAGAAAACGGCCAAAGCGCTGAGCTAAACCACGTATCGAGTACATCTTCATCTTGCTGCCAGTTTTCGATATCTGTCGGTGCTTCTAGTCCAACGTGAATCTCCCCAGTTTCTTTATGGTGCCACGCAGGAATGCGGTGTCCCCACCAAAGCTGCCTCGAAATACACCAGTCCCGAATATTCTCAATCCAATTTAAGTACGTTTTTTCGAATCGTTCCGGAACAAAGTTAACTTTGTCGTTTGATTTTTGAAGCGCAATTGCCTGCTCAGCAAGTGGGCCCATTTTAACGAACCACTGAGTGGAAAGATACGGTTCTACTACAGCACCACTTCGTTCAGAGTGCCCTACGGAATGAACGTGCTCTTCAATGTTGAAAAGAATCCCTTTTTCCTGCAAATCTTTTACTAGCTTTTTACGACATTCGAAACGATCCATTCCTTGATAATCGCCAGCATTCTCATTCATTGAGCCATCTTCATTCATAACAAGGATACGCTCAAGGTTATGACGATTACCAATTTCAAAGTCATTAGGGTCATGGGCTGGCGTGATTTTAACAGCTCCAGAGCCAAATTCCCTATCAACGTAGTCATCTGCTACAATTTCAATCTCACGACCTACTATTGGTAAGATCGCTTTCTTTCCAACAAGATGCTTGTAACGCTCATCTTTAGGATGAACCGCAATTCCCGAATCACCAAGCATGGTTTCAGGACGCGTTGTTGCAATTTCGATATGCCCAGAACCATCAGCAAGAGGGTAGCGCATATGATAAAAGTGTCCTGTCACTTCCTGATGAATAACTTCAATGTCCGAAAGGGCTGTTTTTGTTTGAGGGTCCCAGTTGATGATATATTCCCCACGATAAATCAAATCTTTTTCATGAAGCTTTACAAAAACTTCTCGAACCGCATCAGAAAGCCCATTATCAAGTGTAAAACGCTCTCTTGAATAGTCTAAAGAAAGACCAAGCTTCGCCCACTGACTGCGGATAAAGTCTGCGTATTCTTCTTTCCATTCCCACGACTTCTCAAGAAACTTCTCTCGGCCAAGGTCATAGCGAGAAGTACCTTCCTCCCGGAGCTTCCCTTCAACTTTTGCCTGTGTCGCAATTCCAGCATGGTCCATTCCTGGAAGCCAGAGAACATCGTAACCCTGCATTCGCTTCACTCTTGAAAGAATATCTTGAAGTGTTGTATCCCATGCGTGCCCTAAATGAAGTTTTCCCGTAACGTTTGGCGGAGGAATTACAATTGTATAAGGCTCTTTCGTTTTATCACCTGTTGCTTCAAAAAATTTACCATCTACCCAGTACGGGTACCATTTTTGTTCGGTTGCCTTCGGATCGTATTTCGTCGGCATCGTTAGCTCTTTATTCACCTTTGCCACTCTTCCTTTCCATTCAATAAGTCTTAGGCCGTTTGCATCGGATTTACCATCCCATTTTCAAAAAAGTGGTGTTTTTAAACAACAAAAAAACCTCCTCCATCCTTAGGAAAAGGACGAAAGAAGTTTCTTCGCGGTACCACCTTTATTTACAGCTAAATAAACGTTAGCTGTACGCTTCATTCGAATAACGGGATTACCGGATTCTCCTACTACTATTTCAGAGAAACAGCTCAAGGGCGACTTCAAATGCTTCAATCCTGAGAAATCTTTCAGCGGATGATTTCTCTCTCTGAAGGGTTCACATTCTACTACTCCCTGTCTTTGCCTGTCGACTATTTGTATAAATAAGTTTACCGTGTAGATTCAAGATCGTCAAGATACTTAGCGCCCTTTTTCTTAGCTTAGCCAGTTCTCTCTCTTCTTAATCACCCCATCCGCTTTCGCACATAGACTATTTGTAACGACAGATGACAACAAAGGGGAAAACACTATGAAAAAACGTTTTGGGGGAATGAATCGCTACCAGCTCCCGCCGGCTGTTTATAAATTCAGGGATATTTGCGCTCAATTTGTACCGCCGTTTATTGTATTTCAAACGATTCGAACGATTCTTTTTCCAACTTCAGTCGATGTGCTTATCCTCATTATTCTTGTTGCATTAGAAGTGTGTTTTTATTTTGAATGGATCTAGAATGACTGCAGCACATTATGGATTCCATTCATCACTTCTATTTTTTTCGTAAATAAGCGGACATGCTTAATATGTGGCCAGCTTTGCCTGTTTTCATTAAAGAGGAGCACACTATTAAAGACAGTCTCTGGAAAATACAAATAGCTTGCAAGAAGCTCTTTCTCTTCTTCCAATAATGAAAATTGCGTCTCATATCGAGTGATATGCCCTGTTGTAGTAACAGGATTAAATTGAAATGGGTGAACAGAGGAACGAATAAAATAGGCCAAATCCCGTACAGGCGTATCGACAACAGACCTTTCAAAATTAATAAAGTACCCCTTTCCACCATTCATGACATAGTGGGAAGGTGAACATTTTCCATGACAAAAAACACTACGATATCGTTTCGCTTCAACAACCTGTTCATACCAATTATCCAATCTTGTTTTGGCCAGATCACAGTACTTCATTAACTGATGAAAATGAGTAACAAAAGTTAATTCAAAAGGTGAGAGATAGATTCGTTTTTCAATTGAGTTAACGTACTTCTCCATTTCAAACTGTCTGCTTTCTCTCATTAAGGTCATCTTTTGATACGATTGTTTGATGACTTCTTCAGAGAATGCTTGATCTCTTGCTGTATATCCATGAAGTTCTGCAAGACTTAGTATTAAGTTCTCCTCTTTTTGAGCAGATTGCCCTTCAACACCGCCCACCCATGGAGTTAAATAAGCTACACCCGTACCCGTAAAAACAAAGGAGTCGCCGTATTTTGTTCGAACGAGTGGCACATAACTTTCAAAATGAAGCTGTTCAAATCGATCCTCAATGAACAAGATACGATCCATCTGTTCTTTACTTAGCTTTGTCTCCTTTAAGGCAAACGTTCCTCGATCCGTTTCAATCTTTGTTACTTTTCCCATTCTTACGACACGTTCAGGATATAAATCATATTGAAATAGAACTGCTGGATCACTCACTAACCGAAACCCTCCCCTCCGAAATGGAGAGCTGTACCGAACAGGTTATCTTTCTCATCGTTTCCCACTTTTCAACAAACTCCTCCATCACCTGATTCACGTTGACATTTTCATACTGAAGTGATTGAATACACGACCACCAGTCCCAAGGAGCGATAATCGTTTGAATAAGAAGGTTACTCGTTTCCCTGTCCACTCCATCCAATAAAGCTTTAAAGCATTGTTTAAATTCGTCCTGACTTTTCTTTTCATACCACACATGTATCGCTTTAGGGAGTACCTCATACACTGGAACTGGCCCTTCATCACTACTTTCAAAGTAGAATTGGCCCATTACTTCTTTTATAGAATGATTTGAAATTGGAATCGATAACTGTGAAATGCTTTTATTATGACTAAGGCGTTTTTTCACTTCTGGAATTAAACGAACAAGGAGTAAATACGGCTCTGGATATAGGGCCTTGATTGTACTTAACGCTTCTAAAGTCTCTCGGTAAGGAAATGTTGCAAACCCATCATAATTGTTCACATCTACACTCACACCTATCAAAGAGGAAAGAAGATATCCTTCCATTTCAGGGAACAGTTCGAATGCAAACTCCTCTTCAACCGAATCATGAACCGACAAATATCCTTGGGGTATCGGAATAAACGCCTCTTGATCAATCGTTCGAATCATACGATTACATAGAATGCCACATTTAGAAAAAAGACGGTCGCGGAAGTTGAGATGATACTCAAGCAAATCCCGCTCCCGCCAATATGATAATTTCCGCTTACCTAAGTGTGTCATGATGACTTCTGGCTTTCGAACCCAACTCACTTCTTTAAATCCATATTTTTCAGCTATGAACACTAATAAATCCATCTTTATTACTCCTTTTCACACCACCAAAAACAATTGATTCATTAGCGGTCAGGCAAGAGAATTTACCGATTCACTGGTATATATAAGATTTGCCCTTCCTTTACCTCTTCTTCTTCAAGACGGTTTACGCGAGCAAGGTGACTTGGAAGAACACGATAGCGTTCTGCAATTTCAGACAATGAATCACCAGGTTGGATGATGCACATTTTCATTTTCGAAAACTGCTCTTCTTCTTTTGTTAACATACTTGTTAAATAAAGGGCATTTTCTTCTCGAGGTGTTTGTTTCTTTTGTTCAAGTATCTTTTCCTCATCATAATCGTTGTTTTGACCAGAGCGTGTTTCTTCTACTATAGGCTGATTGTTATATTCAGTTGATCCTTCCAATTGGCGAGCCATCCGCGTTAAAAAGTCATACGTTGGTTCCAGGTATTCCTCATTTCCTTCAATTTCTGCACTCGTATTTGAATAATCAACTTCATCCGAATCGGATTGTGCTCGCATATCTACTTGAGGGGTGCGTAAATGAGAGGTTTGTTCAAGTGATTCTTCCTCGTGCTCAACGTATTTAATATCATTCTCCCACACGCTTTCCTCTTCTTGACTACATTCACTTTCGTCTTCTTCCACCTCATCAACCTCTATTTCTACACGATTTGGATCACCCTGGATCCCACTAATGGATATGTCAGCTTTCAACTGAAGGCAATTCTCCTCCACTACCGTGTAGTCAAACGTATCGACCGTAACAAATATATCTTCTAGACTTCTAATACGACTTGCAGGAATCGTAATATCTACCGGAAATCGGTGTCCCATCGACGCCGTACCATCTTCTCTTACATGAACTTCATGAATTGAGCGGTAGGGAGAACCCTCACTGATATCTTCATGACCTGTTTGATCACGCTGCAAATATTCTCCCGTTAAATATAAACAGCCTTTCACAGCTACATAATCTTCATACTCTTCAATCGAAATTTCAGGATCGAGTGATATCGATAGAACCTCTTCAACTTCCTGTCCTTTCTTTAACCAGACCTGCTCCTCTACGGAGAAATGCAAATATGAGCCTTCAGGCATGCTTTCTCCTCCTTTCAAACATTATCCATACATTACACATGTATGAGGAATTCACAGGATTATGTCTAATTTGAGTAAGATTGAGAAAGCTCCCTCTGTCTCCTCAATCAAAAAAGCTACTGGCAAATGCCAGTAGCTTTGGATTAAACAAGCTTTGAGAAAGCCGCTTCTGCAGCAGCAATTGTTTCATCGATGTCGTGCTCAGTATGAGCTGTTGAAAGAAACATTCCTTCAAATTGAGACGGGGGTAGTGAAATTCCTTGTGCAAGCATTTCTTTAAAATAGTTTGTAAAGTGTTCAAGGTTAGAAGAAGATGCTGTTTCAAAATTAATAACATCCTCGTTCGTAAAGAAGAAACCAACCATCGACCCCGCACGATTCACGGTATGAGGGATATTGTATTTTGCTGCAGCTTTTGAAAGCCCTTCTCCAAGTCGCTCTGCTTTACGTTCGAAATCCTGGTAGCTTTCTGGTGTGAGTTGGGAAAGTGTTTCATATCCTGCTGTCATCGCAAGTGGATTTCCACTAAGTGTTCCCGCTTGATAGATCGGACCGCTTGGAGCAATTTGATCCATGATTTCCTTTTTACCACCATAGGCACCAACCGGTAAGCCTCCACCAATTACTTTCCCAAGACAAGTTAAATCAGGAGTAACATTATAGTACCCTTGCGCACAATTGTAACCTACGCGGAAGCCAGTCATAACTTCATCAAAAATAAGAAGCGTTCCATTATCCTCAGTGATTTTACGAATTTCTTCAAGGTAACCCTGCTGAGGTGGCACAACACCCATGTTGCCCGCTACAGGCTCGATGATAACGCCAGCGATATCATCTCCGAACTCCTGGAAAGCATAACGAAGGCTTTCGAGATCATTATAAGGTACTGTAATAGTGTTTTTAGCAATTCCTTCCGGGACGCCCGGACTATCCGGAAGACCTAGCGTCGCGACGCCAGACCCCGCTTTAATTAGCAAGGAGTCACCGTGACCATGATAGCATCCTTCAAACTTAAGTATTTTATTACGACCTGTGTAGCCTCTAGCTAAACGCAACGCACTCATCGTAGCTTCCGTTCCCGAGTTTACCATACGAACGATCTCAATTGATGGCACTCGTTCAATCACAAGCTCAGCAAGTTTTGTTTCATACTGACTAGGCGCTCCAAAACTCGTACCAAGCTCCGTTACCTTTTTAAGCCGATCAACAACCTGCTCATCAGCATGGCCAAGAATGAGCGGACCATAGGAAAGTACATAGTCGATGTATTCGTTTTGATCAATGTCATAAATTTTAGAGCCTTTTCCTTTTTCCATAAAAATCGGATCCATGCCAACGGATTTAAATGCCCTTACCGGACTGTTTACGCCGCCAGGCATCACTTTAGATGCTTCTTTAAAAGCTTCTTTGGAACGATCATAATTACCCATTTTTGTAGTCCCTCTCTTTCGGTTCTATTGATCTAGCCAGCGAGCAGCGTCTTTTGCAAAATAAGTAATGATTAAATCTGCTCCCGCACGTTTCATGCTTGTTAGTTTCTCAAGAACAACCTCTTGTTCATTCAGCCATCCATTTTGACTAGCTGCCTTTATCATGGAATATTCCCCGCTGACGTTATAGGCAACCATTGGAAGTGGGTAGCGGTCTTTTAGTTCGCGAATGATATCAAGATAAGAAAGGGCCGGTTTTACCATTAAGAAATCAGCACCTTCTTCAATGTCGCTTTCTGCTTCTCGAATGGCTTCGAGTCGATTAGCTGGATCCATTTGATACGTTTTGCGATCACCAAACTGTGGTGTACTATGAGCAGCATCACGAAATGGACCATAAAAGGCAGATGAGAATTTCACAGCATAGCTCATAATAGGAACATCAACAAAACCTGCTTCATCAAGGCCATGACGAATGGCCGCTACGAAACCATCCATCATGTTCGATGGGGCAATCATATCAGCTCCTGCTTTAGCTTGAGAAATCGCTGTTTTTGTAAGTAGTTCAAGTGATTCATCATTTTGTACGTAACCATTCTCGATAACACCACAGTGCCCGTGATCTGTATATTGACACAAGCATGTATCTGCAATAACAGTTAACTCAGGAAACTCATCTTTAATTTGCGCAATTGCTTTTTGAACAATTCCAGTATCACAGTATGCCTCTGAACCAACGGCATCTTTATGGTTTGGAACACCAAACATCATAATGGATTTAATACCAAGATCAACGACTTCACGTACCTCTTCATTTAAACGGTCTAGTGAATAGTGATAAACACCTGGCATAGAAGGAATTTCTCTTTTCACATTTTCTTCTTCAACTGCAAAAATCGGATAGATAAAATCCTCTTTATGTAAATACGTTTCTCTTACGAGGGATCTCATTGATTCAGAACGTCTTAATCGACGGTGACGATGAAAGTTTGCTTTTTCCATTATCATTTCCTCCTATTTATTAAAAAAACGCTCAAGGCTTTCAAGCATTCCTTCAATGGTATATTGGTCAGGTACGACTTGCGGTACGATCCCGTATGATCGCAGCGTCTTCTCAGTAATCGGGCCAATTACTACTATTGTGATCCCTTTAAGCAGATCTTTCAAATTGTCCGCACCGAGAAGTTGAGCAAAATGATGGACTGTTGACGAAGAAGTGAACGTAATCACATCACACGCCTGATTTTCTACTACGTCTATTAACGCTGCCTTGGATTCAAATGGAATGACAGTGTCATAAATAGGTAGGTCAGTAACGTCGTACCCTAATTCACTTAATTGCCCCGGTAATACCGCTCGACCAAGATTTCCTCTTGGTAGCAGTATTTTCTCATGGGGCTCAGCTTGCTTTGCTAGGGCGACAACTAGTCCTTCCGCCACAAAATTTTTTGGCATAAGATCAATTTGAATTCCGTACCGCTTAAGGGCTTTTGCTGTTTTGCTTCCAACCGCGCCAACTTTTATACCTTTTGGAATATTCGCCTGCTTCAAGAAAAAACGTACGCCATTGGCACTCGTAAATAAGAGCCAACTATATTCGCTTAATTCAATCGAATTTAACAATTGATTTCGGGGTTGGAACGAAATAAGAGGGATTTCAATCGAAATCCCCTCTCTTTCTTCAATTAATTTCGTAAATGTTCCTGCCTGCTCCCTAGCTCTCGTGACCATTACACGCTTTCCTGAGAGCGGAGAACTCATTGATCTAATTCCTCTTTCACACGATCAAGGATGTCCTTAGCACCCTGTTCCTTCATTCGATTCGCAAGCGTATTTCCTACTTGTATAGGATCACTACCCATTTCCATCTCTTTAATAATAATAGATCCATCCGGTTCTCCAACAAGGCCCGTAACCGTAATTTTGTCACCATTAAGCGTCGCATGACCTGCAATCGGAACCTGACAACCTCCTTCAAGTGTATGAAGGAAAGCGCGTTCTGCTAATACTGTTCTCGTTGTTTCTTTATCGCTAAATTTCTCAAGAATCGCTTTTAACTCATCATCGCTCTCTCGACACTCGATGGAGAGTGCTCCCTGCCCTACAGCCGGTACGCACAAGTCAGGATCAAGGTACTCTGTGACAATTTCTTTTGACCAACCCATGCGATGTAGACCTGCAGCTGCTAGCACAATCGCATCGTAATCTTCATCTGTTAATTTACGGATACGTGTGTCAATATTTCCGCGAATCCACTTAATTTCAACATCAGGTCTTATCGCTTTTAACTGTGCCCCGCGCCTTAGACTACTTGTACCAATAACAGCACCCTCAGGTAGTTCTCTAAATGTTTTTTTTGATTCAGAGATAATCACGTCTCGATGATCTTCCCGTTCTGGAATACAGCCAATCATTAGACCCTCCGGAAGAATAGAAGGCATATCTTTCATACTATGAACAGCCATATCGATATCACCGTTTAACATCGCGTCTTCAATTTCCTTCACAAACAACCCTTTTCCTCCAACTTTGGAAAGGGTGACGTCCAAGATTTTGTCACCACGAGTGACGATCTCTTTTATTTCAAAATCTACGCCGGGGTTTAACTCCTTTAACTTACTGATCACCCACTTCGTTTGAGTAATCGCTAATTTACTTCTTCTTGAGCCTACGATAATTTTACGCATGGTTACTCCTCCAACCTGTTCTCCCTTATACATACCAGAAATGAAATTCTGACAATGTTCCAGAAAGGAAGACATTAATTAATACAATAAGAAACGCAGCAACGTTCCATAACGCAAGGGAACGTCCTTCCATCTCTCTAGCCACTTTTTGATATAAGTAGGTACTATAAGCGCCTAGTACAAAAAATGAAATAATTACTTTAGCATCGAACAGGCTAAATTGGTCTACCTTTAAAATAGCCCAAACAATTCCTAATATAAGACTTAGTAATAGCAGTGGAACACCGAGAACGCTACATAAATAGGACAGTTTCTCAAGCTGGGATAGATCGCCAAATCTTCTTAATCGTTTATTCCATTTTTTCCTTTTCAACATCTGGTAAAGAATCAAATACATAATTGAAAAAATAAACGAAAGCGAAAATGCCCCATATGATAAAAAAGCCATTGTAATGTGAATAATCGACAGCTCAGACATCAGTTGTTCCGTGAGCAGACTTGAAGCCTGCTCTCTAGTAGCAAATAAATTGATAGCCATAATGCTGAAACCGAGTACATTTGCAAAAAACACAAAAAAGTCGACTCGAAAAAACCAGTTAATCAAGAGCGATAGCGAAACAATCACCCATGCATAAAAAAATAACCCCTCAAAAGGTGTTAAAATCGGGAAACCGCCAATTTCAATAATCTGCGTTACAAGAAACGCACTTTGCAGCACCCAGACAATAGAAAGCAACCAGAAAGCAAACTGATTCACTTTCCGGCTGTTTTGCAAGAAATCAATAAAATAACCCAGTACACTAAGGGCATAAAGTAAAATAGTTATATCATAAAGCCAGCTGGCGTTGGTCACAACTCATGTCTCCTCTCCTAGGAGCGCAACTGCGATGCCTGTAATAAAGGGGAGTAGTCAACGGATTCATGCTGTCTTTTTTCTTCGTTTTCTTTCACTCGCTGCTTATGAAGTTCTCTCTCAATTTCTTCTTCAATCGCAAAGATTTTGGTGAAGATCTCAAGCGACTCCTCTGCATTTGGCTCTGCAGCCATCTCCTTCACACGAACAATGGGATCACGTAGCAGCTGGTTCACTATACTTTTCGTATGTTTACTTAATACTTTTCGTTCTCGATCCGTTAAGTTAGGCAATTTACGTTCAATACTATTCATTGTTTCTGCTTGAATCGCAAGTGCCTTCGTACGTAAAGCTGTAATCATTGGTACAACGCCGAGTGTATTAAGCCACTCTCTAAATTGAACAAGATCTTCTTCAATCATTAGCTCTATTTTCTCTGCTTCTTTCTTACGTTCTGCAATATTGGTTTCAACAATTCCTTCTAGATCGTCAATGTCGTACAAGAAAACCGAGTCCATATTATTAAGGGATGGGTCTAGATCTCTAGGAACAGCAATATCAACCATAAACAATGGACGACCTCTGCGCTTTTTGAGAAGCGGTCTTACATTTTGCTCGGTTAAAACATAGTTTGTAGACCCAGTTGAACTAATTAGAATATCTGCATCAGCAAGCGCAGTTTCTACTTCATCCATAGAACGAGCCTGTCCTTTAAAACGAGAAGCAAGCTCTGTTGCTTTCTCAAGCGTACGATTCACGACCGTTACTTGATCTACACCGTTACTTTGCAAGTTCTTAGCAGTAAGCTCACCCATTTTGCCTGCGCCAAGTATGACAACGTGTTTATTTTGAAGCCCACCAAAAATCTTCTTCGCTAACTCGACTGCAGCATAGCTGACCGAAACGGCGTTTTCTCCAATTTCAGTTTCCGAATGGGACCGTTTAGCAAGAGTAATCGCCTGCTTGAAGAGCTGATTAAAAATTGTTCCTGTTGTCTCTGAGTGCTGAGCAAGCAAGAAAGCATCGCGAACTTGTCCAAGTATTTGCGTTTCCCCGATAACAAGAGAGTCAAGTCCAGATGCTACACGATAAAGGTGTTCTGTCGCCGCATCGTTTTCGCGAATTACTAGATATGGTGAAAATTCTTCTTTCTCAATTCCGAACCATTCAGATAGAAAAGCTTTTGAATAATATCTCCCTGTATGAAGCTGATCAGCAACAACATATAACTCTGTACGGTTACAAGTTGATAAGATCACAGCTTCTAGAATACTTTTAGAGTGACGCAACTTATCTAATGCTTCAGGCAAATCATTCTCCTGAAAGGAAAGTTTCTCTCGTATTTCCACAGGGGCTGTTTTGTGGTTCAACCCTACGACCAGGATGTGCATCGTTCCACCCCCAAAAAATTGTTAACCAAACCTAATCTTTTGCTATCATCTATCACTATTATAACATGTGACAAATTGCACAGAGTTATGAAATGTGAACAGACTATGAAAGCAATTATGATATGATGAATAAAGAATTATCTCTGCATATTATTAGTAATCATACAACTATTAATGTACCAGAAAATCAAATGTATAGCAAAACTTGCGTATCTCTTTCAACTAGGAGGATTTTCATTGAAACGTCAAAGTATTTTTCCGGGTGTTTTATTTATTGGAATTGGACTTTATTATTTATTTCAAACGCTAAACCTTCCCTTTTCAGATCATCTCATGAATTGGCAAGTTATTTTAATTGTGATAGGTCTCGCCATGATCATTCAAGGTTCTATTGCAAAAGAAGGGAATATGCTTTTTCCGGGGATTTTGCTCCTTGGGCTTGGCGTACATTTCTATTTTGTCACTAAAATCGCTGTTTGGCCTGATAGCTGGGGAATGTATACACTGATCCTAAGTGCAGCTTATCTCGTTACATACTATAAAACAAAAAAAACCGGTCTCGTTCCTGGGTTACTTTTACTCGCCCTTTCCATTATTGAACTTCTTTATTCTGGCTTGGAACTCTGGCTTAACTCCACTTTTTCCTTTGTTGGAAAGTTTTGGCCCCTCGCACTAATTCTTATTGGAATTTATCTTGTAACGAAAAAAAAGTAAGGGGCCAGCACCCCTTACTTTTTTATTTCAAAATTCATGTTATAAAATAGAACTTAAAAAGTCCTGCGTTCTCTGTTCCTTTGGTTCACTAAACAACTCACTTGGGTGGCCTTTCTCTACAATTTTTCCATCGTGCATGTAGACGACCCAATCTCCTACCTCTCGAGCAAAACCCATCTCATGCGTGACGACAACCATTGTCATACCCTCTTTTGCTAGTTCTTTCATCGTAGATAGAACTTCTCCCACTAATTCAGGATCAAGCGCTGATGTCGGCTCATCAAACAGCATAATATCAGGCTTCATGGCAAGCGCTCGCGCAATAGCAACTCGCTGCTTCTGACCGCCGGAAAGTTTATTAGGGTAGACATTTGCTTTATCTCCAAGACCTACTTTTGCAAGAAGTTCCTTTCCCTCTTTCTCCGCTTCGGCCCGCTTTAATTTTTTTACCATTAACGGAGCTTCAATGACATTTTCTAAAACCGATTTATGAGGAAAAAGGTTGAAATGTTGAAAAACCATGCCGACGCGCTGTCTGACTTTATTTAAATCGTTTTTTTGAGGGTCAATCGTTTCACCTTCAATAATAACGTTTCCGCTATTTTTGATCTCAAGAAAATTCATGCACCGAAGCAGCGTACTCTTACCAGAGCCACTGGCGCCTATAAGCACAACAACGTCGCTTTCATTTACTTCAAGATCAATATCTTTTAGGACGTGAAGATCTCCAAATGATTTGTTCAATTTCTCTACTCTAATCATTTCCGCTTTTTCTACCATCGACAGCACCTCTCTCGTTCTTAATCACTAGCAGATAATCGTTTTTCAAGGAGATTAACAAGAAGCGTGAAGATTAAAACAAGTACGAGATAGTATACAGCTACTATAAGTAAATACGTCATCTCATCAAACGTTCTTGCCCCCTGTGTAGTTGCAACGCTAAACAATTCCGGAAGGGCTATAAATGCTGCTAGCGAGGAATCTTTCAATCCAATGATAAATTGGTTACCAAGGGGTGGTAACGCTCTTCTAAAAGCCTGTGGGAGAATAATACGTCGCATCGCAAGTGTATGACTCATCCCAAGAGAGCGACCTGCCTCCATCTGACCTTTGTCGATTGATTGAATGGAACCACGAAAAATTTCTGCGATATAAGCCCCGTTATGTAGGGCAAGTCCAATTGAGGCAGCCCAAAATTTCGGGATATTGAACTCGGTTAAACCAAAATAGAAGATAAAAATTTGAACTATTAGCGGTGTACCTCGAATAATAGCAATGTACACATTTGCAATCCAATTCAAAGTCTTGGATTGTGAAATTTTAAATAAAGCAAAAAACAGGCCAATAAAAACAGCTATTAAAACAGATACGAATGTAACTCGAATCGTAAGCCAGAGTCCTTCAAAGAATACCGGATAGCTCTCTAATAGCGTTTCAAAAAAATGAGCAAAAGTTGGCAAGTGCGATCAGCTCCTTAGAATTCAGTAACATTACAGGTAAAAAAGGAATGCGCGCACCGCACACATTCCTCAATCTTACTCACTTTCAGGATTCTGGGTGATATCGACTCCGATGTATTCCTCGCTAAGTTTTGTTAACGTTCCGTCTTCTTTTAACTCTTCTAGAGCTTTGTTAACTGCCTCAAGAAGATTTGAGTTTTCTTTCTTAATCGCAACAGCTTGTTCACTTGTTCCTAACTGCTCTACTTTCTCAATCTTAAAATCTTCTTCCATTGCCTGTTTGCCTGTAATATCATCTGTTATAACCGCATCATGCTTTCCTTCACTTAGGGCGCGTAACGCAGTTTGGTCACTATCATAATTAGAAATTTTATCAGTGTACTCTTGAGCTGATTTCTCATAAGTTGAACCTTTTGAGACAGCTACGTCTTTACCTTCAAGGTCTTCTACACTCTGAATTTCACTACCAGGTTGAACATAAAGAACAGGTCCTGAATAATAGTAGGGCTCACTAAAATTCACGGCTTCCTTACGTTCATCAGTAATCGTATGACTAGCAACCGCTGCGTCATAACGACCAGATTGAATAGCAGATACCATCCCGCTAAATTTAAATTTTTCAACGGCGGGTTCAAGATCAAGTTTTTCCGCAATAGCTTTACCTACCGCAACGTCAAATCCATCAAGATCACCATTTGCATCTACTGTACTAAATGGAGGAAACTCCCCTGATACAACATAACTAAATTTGCCATCCTCCGTTAATTCCAATCCGTCGTCTCCTTCAGAACTAGAGGTTCCACTACTTTCTTCATTTCCTCCGCACGCTGTTAAAACAAGTAAAAACATTACCATAAGAGCAGTGAGAAAACTCCATTTTCTTTTCATCATCACATGTCCCCCTTATACGACTTTTCTTTTATGCAGTTAGTATTATGTAAACTGCGTTATTCCTATAATACCAATATTTAGACATTTCTTTCAATTCTGACTCATAGTCTTTACACCCCCTATTCCAGCCTAAGCTCTGATAGCACACAAAGAGCCAGTACATTCTTCTTTTTCCTCTACTTTATTCCCATTCCCTTTCAAATCCATTTAAAAACATTCTTTTCTTAATAATCTGAAAATAAAACCGATAGAAAAACCCGGTCCTTTGACCGGGTTTGAAATCTATAAATAGGATTTTATTGCATTCCAGACATCCTCTTTTCCCTGTCCAGTATGAGAAGAAAATGTAACGAGTCGATCTGTTGGTTCAATTTTTAATGTCTGACTTACAACTTTTAAATGTTTTTGCCATTTCCCTTTAGGGATTTTATCCGATTTTGTCGCTACGACAATCACCGGAATTTCATAGTGCTTTAACCAATCGTACATTACCACGTCGTCATTTGATGGGGCATGGCGTAAATCTACGATTTGGATGACTGCTTTTAACTGATCGCGATCAGTTAAATAGGTTTCGATCATTTTGCCCCAGGCATCTCTTTCTTTCTTAGATACCTTAGCAAATCCGTAACCTGGAACATCAACAAAATACAAACGTTCATTAATAAGATAAAAATTAAGCGTCTGGGTTTTACCAGGTCTTTGAGAAGTTCTAGCAAGGTTCTTACGATTAATCAGTGTATTAATGAGCGAAGATTTCCCAACGTTTGATCGTCCCGCTAAGCCAATCTCTGGCAAGCCTTCTACTGGGTACTGCTCTGGTTTAACAGCACTGATAATAAAATCTGATTTTGTTACTTTCATTTGTTCTCCCCCACAAGTGCGGTTTTTAACACTTCGTCCAGATGTGACACTGGAAGGAATGTTAAATCTTTGCGAATGCTTTCTGGAATATCATCCAGATCTTTCTCATTTTCTTTCGGCATGATAATTGTTGTTAATCCAGCACGGTGAGCACTAAGGGACTTTTCCTTTAGTCCACCAATCGGAAGAACTCGTCCTCGAAGCGTGATTTCTCCTGTCATCCCTACGTCTCTTCGAACTGCCTTACCCGTTAACGCAGATACAAGAGCTGTAGCGATTGTAATTCCTGCAGAAGGACCATCTTTAGGTGTAGCACCTTCTGGAACATGGATGTGGATATCGTTCGTTTCATGGAATGTTGGATCAATCGAGAGCTCTTCAGATTTCGAGCGAATGTAGCTGAACGCAGCCTGTGCTGATTCCTTCATTACATCCCCTAGCTTGCCTGTTAAGATCAATTTGCCTTTTCCCGGCGAGAGAGATACTTCAATTGCTAGCGTATCTCCTCCTGCTGTTGTATAAGCGAGCCCTGTCGCTGTACCAACTTGATCTTCTTTCTCAGCCTCACCATAACGGAATTTCGGATGACCTAGCAACTCTTCCAGCATTGTTTCAGTAACAATAACTCGCTTTTTCTTCCCTGATACAATTATTTTTGTTGCTTTCCGGCAAACCGTTGCAATTTGACGTTCGAGGTTACGCACCCCAGCTTCTCGTGTATAATGACGAACAAGCTTATAAAGACTCTCTTCTCTAATTTGGAGATTCCCTTTTTTCAACCCATGTTCTTCAAGCTGCCTAGGAACAAGGTAGTTTTTAGCAATGTTCACTTTCTCAATTTCCGTATATCCTGCAATTTGAATCACTTCCATTCGATCAAGAAGTGGCTCAGGAATTGTTGAAAGGTTATTTGCAGTTGTCACAAACATCACTTTTGAAAGGTCATACGGTTCTTCGATATAGTGGTCACTAAACGTATTATTTTGCTGCGGATCCAATACTTCCAATAATGCTGAAGATGGATCACCACGGAAATCATTCGACATTTTGTCGATTTCATCCAACAGGAAGACCGGATTGACAGTACCCGCTTTTTTCATTCCACGGATAATACGACCAGGCATCGCACCAACGTAAGTTCTACGATGTCCACGAATTTCTGCTTCATCACGTACACCACCGAGAGAAATTCGAACAAACTCACGGCCAATTGACCGTGCAACCGATCTTGCAAGTGACGTTTTCCCAACTCCTGGTGGTCCAACAAGACAAAGAATCGGTCCTTTTAAAGACTTTGTAAGCTGTTGAACGGCAAGGTATTCGAGCACTCTTTCTTTCACTTTCTCGAGGCCATAATGGTCCTCATCGAGAATTTTTTCGGCATGATTAATGTCAAGGTTATCTGTTGTCTCATTGGACCAGGGCACTTGTATTAACCAATCGATGTAATTCCGAATGACAGAACTTTCAGCCGAGCTCTGGGGAATTTTTTCATAACGATCTAGCTCTTTATACGCCATTTCCTGAACGTTTACAGGCATATTGGCTTTCTCAATTTTTTCCTTTAAAGTAGCGATTTCACCAGTTTTGCCTTCTTTTTCACCAAGTTCTTTTTGAATAGCCTTCATTTGTTCACGAAGGTAGTACTCTTTTTGCGTTTTCTCCATCGAGCGCTTTACTCGTTGGCCAATTTTCTTTTCAAGATCAATAACATCTTTTTCATTTTGAAGAATTTCAATCAACTTATTCAATCGTTCATGTGAACTATACGTTTCGAGAATTTCTTGTTTTTGACGAATCTTTAAAGAGAGGTGAGAAGCAATAATATCAGCTAATCGCCCAGGCTGTTCAATATCACTCACTGAAGCAAATGTTTCCGCCGTCACCTTTTTTGAAACTTTAATGTATTGTTCAAACAAATCAAGCACTGTGCGCATTAACGCTTCATCTTCCACATTCATATCAGCACTTTCATCGATTTGTTCGATCTCAACTTCGTAAAATTCTTCTGTATCTTTAAACTCAATAATTTTGCCTCGCTGAAGTCCTTCAACGAGTACGCGAATTGTACCATTTGGTAATTTCAACATTTGCTTTACAGTAGCAAGTGTTCCAATTTCATAAATATCATTTACTTCAGGTGTTTCTATCTCCACTTCTTTTTGTGTAGAGAGAAAAATCTTTTGATCATCCATCATGACCTTTTCAAGTGCTTGAACCGACTTATCCCGGCCTACATCGAGATGAAGAACCATTGAGGGATAAACAAGCAATCCTCTTAAAGGTAGCAATGGTAATGTTTTATGTTCATTTTTCAATCATGGCACCTCCAGACAACAAACTATAAAAACGTTAGGAAAATCACTTTTGATCCGAGCTTATACTATTGATAAGTTGTACTTCATTGTATCCTAAGTTTCTTCTACTTGTCTAATCATCCCTGCTCAAACTCTAAAAAAACTTACATCCACCAGGAAACTAACTTTGTAAAAATAGTAGCAATTGCTTCCTTAAATTGAAAACCGCTTAGTCAATTCGATGTTTAACCGTTACAAAGGATACTGGTTGAATCACTATTGCAAAAAGAAAAACCCCGCCCGTTAACTTCCTGGCTGGGATTTTCCAATAACAATGGAAGGGAATTCTTGGGGTTTTCCAGTTTCAAACGCTGCATCAAACACTTCCGAGAGATGTGTAACGGCTACAACTTTAATACCTTTAATTATTTGCAACATTTCTTCATCGTTTTCTTTCGGAATAAGCGCTAGTTCAGCTCCGGCATCACGCGCAGCCGTCACTTTTGCAAAAACACCGCCTACTGGCTTAACAAATCCATGAATACTAATTTCACCCGTCATCGCAATTTTATTACTAACTGGAGTTCCTTTAATTGCTGAGTAGATCCCTGTTGCAATGGCTACACCAGCTGATGGACCATCTACAGGCACTCCACCAGGAAAATTAATATGTAACTGATAAGCGTCTACAGGAATGCCCATGGACTTTAATACAGTCATCACATTTTCTACGGAAGATTTGGCTAAACTTTTTCTTCGTATGGACTTTGATTGATTTCCGATGCTTTCTTCTTCTACAATTCCTGTTATGGTAACGGAACCTTCTTTATCTAATTTTCCTTTAACTGCCGTGACCTCAATCTCAAGTAACGCACCAGTATTAGGTCCATAAACCGCTAGCCCGTTTACGACACCTACTGCCGGATAAAGCGGTACTTTTCTTTCAGGTCGAGGCGAAAGCCGACTCGCATGGACGACCCATTCCATGTCGGTAGCCGTTATCCTATCACGGTTTTCTGTAATGGCTAGTCCAGCTGCTATTTGCATTAAATTAACTGCTTCGCGCCCATTCCTTGCATATCGACTTACTCGTTCAATTCCGTCTTCATCAAGAGTTAAATTTAGCTTTTTGGCTGCTCTGGTTGCAATTCGTGCGATTTCATCCTGACTTAACTCACGAAAATATACTTCCATACATCTTGAACGAATAGCTGGAGGAATGTCGTCAGGTGTTCTTGTTGTAGCTCCAATCATCCTAAAATCTGCCGGTAGTCCGTTTTGAAAGATATCGTGTATGTGATTCGGAATTGTTGTGTTTTCTTCATTATAATAAGCACTCTCAAGATACACTTTACGATCCTCAAGCACCTTCAATAACTTATTCATTTGGATAGAATGAAGCTCTCCTATTTCGTCAATAAAAAGAATACCTCCATGAGCATTCGTAACTGCTCCTTGCTTTGGCTGAGGGATACCCGCTTGTCCCATTGCTCCAGCACCTTGGTATATAGGATCATGAACAGAACCGATTAATGGATCCGCTATCCCTCTCTCATCAAACCTCGCCGTCGTTGCATCCAACTCTACAAAGACAGCGGACTGTTTAAAAGGCGTTCCCCGATTACGTTTCGCTTCTTCCAATACAAGTCGTGCTGCTGCCGTCTTTCCTACTCCAGGGGGGCCATAAATGATAACGTGCTGTGGATTCGGCCCACAGATCGCCGCCCTTAAGGTACGAATTCCTTCTTCCTGACCAACGATTTCTGAAAAGCCTGTAGGGCGAATACGCTCTGATAACGGTTCGCTTAAAGAAATGCTTCTCAATCGCCGTAAATGCTCCATTTCTTTTCGTGATTCTTTATCTATAGAAACCTTTTGAGTTCGTTGATTCCGAAGTAAATTCCAAAAATACAATCCTATGACAATCCCAAAAAACAATTGTATCGCTAGTGCTATCCCTGTCCAATTCATACTCCTACCTCCTGATGATTGATCAATAGCACTAGTATCTCCTCACCATTGGTTCCATAAACCGGAAATGAACAAAATGACTCGCCGAAAGTTAGCATCCGATCCACTAAGTGTAAAACCGAGAAGGATATAGCGTTAATTAGAGAGGAGCTATACAAACAAAAAAACCAACCACACTTTAGTGGTTGGTTTTTAGATTAAGCACTTTCTTTTGGTGATTTCTTGTCTTCATCGATGACTGAACCATCTTCAAGGATTAATTTAGGTGTCGTTTTTTCGCTTACTGTAGAAGCAGATAATACGCACTTTTTAATTTCATCACGTGAAGGAAGATCATACATAACATCAAGCATGATGCCCTCAATAATGGAACGAAGTCCACGCGCACCTGTTTTACGTTCAATTGCCTGTTTCGCAATTTCAACAAGTGCATCATCTTCAAATTCAAGCTCAACGTCATCAAGCTCAAGAAGCTTTTGATATTGTTTAACAAGCGCATTCTTAGGTTTAGTAAGAATTTCAACAAGCGCTTCTTCATCAAGCGGCTCAAGGCTTCCAATAACAGGAAGACGACCGATGAATTCAGGAATAAGTCCAAAGCGAAGTAAATCTTCTGGAAGAACTTTACCTAGATATTCACCCGGTTTAAGATCCTCTTGTTTCGCTTCACCACTAAATCCGATAATCTTCTTACCAAGACGACGCTTGATAATTTGCTCAATTCCGTCAAATGCCCCACCACAAATAAAGAGAATATTTGTTGTATCAATTTGGATAAATTCTTGATGTGGATGTTTTCGGCCACCCTGTGGAGGTACGCTAGCTGTTGTACCTTCAAGAATTTTAAGAAGCGCCTGTTGAACACCTTCACCAGATACATCACGTGTGATCGACGGATTTTCCGACTTACGAGCTACCTTATCAATTTCATCGATATAGATAATTCCTTTTTCGGCTTTCTCCACATCGTAATCCGCAGCTTGGATTAGCTTAAGAAGAATGTTCTCAACATCCTCACCAACATAACCAGCTTCTGTTAACGACGTAGCGTCTGCAATAGCAAATGGTACGTTTAGAATTCTAGCAAGCGTTTGTGCAAGTAGTGTTTTACCACTACCGGTTGGTCCGATAAGAGCAATGTTACTTTTCGCCAACTCTACATCATCAGGTTTCGAAGATGCATTGATTCGCTTATAGTGATTGTAAACAGCTACTGATAATGACTTTTTAGCCTTCTCCTGTCCAATGACATAGTCATCAAGAATCTGGCAGATTTCATGTGGTTTCGGTACTTCTTTGAAATCCACCTCTTCTTCAGTTCCAAGCTCTTCTTCAACGATTTCAGTGCAAAGTTCAATACACTCATCACAGATATAGACACCTGGTCCTGCAACTAACTTTCGGACTTGATCCTGTGTTTTACCACAGAAAGAACACTTAAGTTGTCCTTTTTCATCGTTAAATTTAAACATGAATTCACCCCTAACCTTTGATCTCGATGAAACCCGAGTAGGTCTATCTGGAAAAGGATCTCCGTCTGTTCACTTGAACTCCGACTACAAAAAGCAATCATAACGGTTATCCACCACTGGTTTCTCATCCTATTTATGTACTGAAATTGTATCATATAACACAAAAGGATACGAAGTAAAACGACTCTTTATAGCTTTTTATGTATCGAGTGATTGTCTTACTACTATGTTTAGCAACTTCGTGTCATTTCATTACTACTTCTTTTTGTAAAAACAAGGCGCAATTAAGCGCCTTGTTCAAAATAAGCCAGTCTATTAGCTTGAATTATGCTTTTTTACTGTTATCTACAAGAACATCAATTGCTTTACGAATGCGTAGGTCACCTTTAAGTGCATCAGTGCCACCTTGCATTGTTAACATGGAACGAATTTGTTCTTCTTCCATGTTGTACATTGCAGCCATCTTAGAAAGTTCTTCGTTTACTTCTTCTTCAGAAACTTCCACGTTTTCAGCATCTGCAATCGCTTCAAGCGTTAAGTTTGTACGTACGCGCTTTTCAGCGTCTTCTTGCATTTGTTCGCGAAGTGCTTTCTCATCTTGTCCAGAGAACTGGTAGTACATTTCAAGGTTCATACCTTGTTGCTGTAGACGCTGCTCAAATTCTTGAAGCATACGATCTACTTCTGCATCTACCATTGCAGATGGGAGATCAATTTCACTGTTTTCAGCAGCTTTTTCAATCAACGAGTCTTTCTTTTGAACGTCAGCATCTTCTGCTTTTTGTTTTTCAAGATTTTCTTTCGTTGTTTTCTTAAGCTCATCAAGCGTTTCGACTTCTTCATTTACGTCTTTAGCGAACTCATCATCAAGCTCCGGAAGTTCCTTGCGCTTAATGTCATGAATCTTCACTTTAAAAGTAGCTTCTTGTCCAGCAAGATTTTCAGCATGGTACTCTTCAGGGAAAGTTACTTTAACTTCCTTCTCAGCGCCAGCTTTCTCACCAATCAATTGCTCTTCAAAACCAGGGATGAAAGTGTTAGAGCCTACTTCTAATGAATAGTTATCGCCTTTTCCACCTTCAAATGGTTCTTCACCAAGGAAACCTTCGAAGTCGATTACAGCAGTATCGCCTTCTTTTAGCTCGCCATCTTCAACTACTACAAGTTCAGCTTGTTTTTCTTGAAGAGATTTAAGCTCTGCTTCTACTTCTTCATCTGTAACGTTTGTATCTTGTTCTTCAACTTCAAGACCTTTGTATTCGCCAAGTTTCACTTCTGGCTTAACGGTTACAGTTGCTTTAAAGATCAAGTTTTGACCTTTTTCCATTTGCTCAACGTCAACTTCAGGACGGTCAACTGGTTCGATACCAGATTCGTCAATTGCTTCTGAATAAGCTTTAGGAAGAATAATATCAAGAGCATCTTGATAAAGAGATTCTACACCAAAACGTTTTTCAAAAAGAGAACGTGGCATTTTTCCTTTACGGAATCCAGGAACGTTAACCTGTTTTACAACTTTTTTGAATGCTTCATCAAGCGCATTATTTACCTCAGCAGCGTCTACCTCAACAGTAAGGACGCCCTGGTTACCTTCAAGCTTTTCCCAATTTGCAGTCATTTACACATTACCTCCAACAATAAATATATTTCCACTAATCGAGCGTTTAAAGTAGATGACGCCTTTTGGAGTATAAAAGCGTCTACTGTCTTTTAAACGGTCTCTTTTACTAGTAAATATGGGTTTGCAACTATTGTATTATAACATAGAACAGCGAGTTTTCAACACATACGGCGTGAATGAAAACCGTTTAGCCATAGTACAGCTTAACGATAATGACGCGTTAGCGCAAGCAAAACCATTTCGTTTCCATGTATTACTATTCGAATGGCCGATAAAAGGGTTGATTCTCAATATTCATGATTCGATTCGCAGCTACTTCGAACTCGGAAGGCTTTACTTCGTAAAACATACGTAGATCTTCATTTGTTACGTCTTCACCGTTCATTTCAGATGCAACCTTATGGACAGCAGCTGCCCACACTGAACTATTTGAAGGCTCTGCTTCAAACGGAGTGATGGCAAATAAATAGTGCCACCAAATTTGCATGCACATTTCAAATAGTGCTGGATTTCCCTGCTCCACCACATCAGAGAGCTTGGATTTCACACTTAAGGAGAAATCTTGTAAAAAGATATCCTGTAATGTAGCTGGATTCACCTTGATCTCTCTTCCAAACTTATGTACGACAACTTCTTGATCCAATTCCTTTTCTCTCAATACTTGTAAAACAAGACTTTTAAGGAGAGGATCCTTGTTTGTTGCATTTAAATATGTAAGATATACGGGGAGAGACTTTTGTTCATCCACAGTGCTTAATTTTTGAATGGCTAACCACTGTTTTTCCGTCTTATCGCTCTCCAAATAATCAATGAGCTTGTCAACATCTTCCTCGTGACCAGCATCATAATCAGCCTCAGAATCAAGGTCATAGCTCGTCATTTGTCTGCTAAAATGTAGCAGCTGGTAGAGCGACTCCGCAATGTTAGACGGAAGTTGATTTTCTTGTAATACTGCTTCGATCATCGTAACTACTTTCTGATACTTTCCAAGCTGAACTAAAATTGATATGTATACTTGAAAAATGTCGTAATAGTCCCCGATCCCCTGCTGCATCATTGTTTCACAGCGTTCAGACGCTTCACTCAAATTGCCCATCTCCACTAGGCTTAAAACCATTCCAAAGTGCCCCTGTGGATGTTCCGGCTCAATTTCAAGTAGCTGACTAAAATGTTCATGCGCTTTTGTTATTTCTTTAGCTTTTAGTGCTGCCATTCCTTTTTCGACAAGCTTACCTGCCACGTTTGGAAAATAAACTATTTTCCTTTCATCCTTTTCTTTATCCATGACGTAATCGCTCCACTCTCTTATATTCTCTATTAAAAGAGTTTACAGCAGGAAAGGCGCAGCTACGATTAGATATCAGTTTATCAGTATCCACCTGTAAACTCAAGCTGAAGCACGCTACCGGAATCTGAAATCCTTTTATCTGTTTATTTATGATTGCTGTAAAAGCTCATTAGCAACATCAGATATACAAAAAAAGCCATTCTATCACAAAGGATAAATGCCTTTAAAGAAAACATATAATGGTGTCCCAGGCAGGATTCGAACCTGCGACCCACAGCTTAGAAGGCTGTTGCTCTATCCTGCTGAGCTACTGGGACATTGTTAGTATAAAACGATTCAGTTTCTAGCGACATGTATTAATATATCGGATTACATTAGTAAAGTCAATAGGAAACAATAGAAAAAAACACAGCATACGCTGTGTTTTTTTCGATTATGAAAGAGTAAACGTTGAAGAAATTTCCTCAATCACTTTTCCATTTTCATCATGGTATGTGACTTCAATTGCATCACTCGTCCACTCCACAATAGCGTAAGTTTGAATAGCGGGTTTTCTCGGAAGTTTCACGCTGCCTGGATTAACGAAAAGCGTACCTTCTTCGAATAATGTTAACACTTCATGCGAATGACCAAAGCAAACTAAATCTGCCTGGGCTTCTTTTGCTTTGTAATGCAATTTCATTAAAGTCATCTTTACATTATACAAGTGGCCGTGCGTAGCGAAAATAGTTTTATTTCCTACCGTTTGCACTAACTCATCTGGATAGCGGTCATCAAAGTCACAATTCCCTCTGACTCTTACCTGAAACGGAAGCATCTCCTCTGCATCATAATCAAATTCAGAGTCTCCACAGTGGATCATACATTCCACTTCGTGCTTATGTCGTTCTACCAGATGGTGTAATTCTTCATTAGAGCTATGATTATCACTTACAACTAGTACTTTCATACGCCACCTCTTTTCGTTAAAATAAATCCTTAAATACCTCTTCTAAACGATCGAGTGCTTGTCCCCTATGAGAAATCGCATTTTTCTCTTCAGGAGAAAGTTCAGCCATCGTTTTATCATAGGAAGGAACGTAGAAAATCGGGTCATAGCCAAAACCATAGCTTCCAGAACGTTCAAACATAATCATGCCACTGCACGTCCCCGAGAAAATCTCTGTGTTTTGACCCGGTATCGCTACTGCGAGGACACAATGAAAGGAAGCGTTTCGCTGTTCTTTAGGAACATCTTTCATTTCCATTAATACTTTATCAATGTTTGCCTCATCATCTTTTTCAGGTCCTGAATAACGAGCAGAATACACACCTGGGTCTCCATCAAGCGCATCGATAACAAGCCCTGAGTCATCAGCAATAACGGGCTGGTTTGTTAGCTTCATGATTGCTTCCGCTTTTAACACTGCATTTTCAGCGAATGTACTGCCTGTTTCAGCTACATCCGGAGAGTTTTCAATGTCAAGTAAAGAAAGAACACTCAGCTCATCAGATTCAAACCTCCGCTTAAATTCTTTTACTTTGCCTTCATTTTGCGTCGCAATAAGCAGTTTACGCATCTGCTGATGATGCCTCCTTTATCTTAGTCGCAAAGTCTCCGATTACTTCAGCTTGTGTGTTAATTAATTCTTCCACACCAGTTTTTCCAAGTGCAAGCATCTCATTAAGTTGGTTCATATTAAACGTTGCTTCTTCACCTGTACCCTGAAGTTCAACAAATTCTCCGCTTCCTGTCATAACAATATTCATGTCTACTTGAGCAGAAGCATCTTCTTTGTAGCATAAATCTAATAAAGCTGAACCATTACGGTCAATGCCAACAGATGTAGCTGCAAGGAAGTTGGTTAACGGCATTTTCTTAATTTGCTTCCGATCCATTGCTTTTTCTACGGCGATTGCAAGAGCCACAAATGCTCCTGTAATGGAGGCTGTACGTGTTCCACCATCGGCTTGAATCACATCACAATCAATCCATATCGTGCGCTCGCCAAGCGCTTCAAGATTAACCACGGTTCGCAGCGCCCTTCCGATTAACCGCTGAATTTCCATCGTACGACCAGCCACTTTTCCTTTACTTGATTCTCTTATATTTCTCTGCTCAGTCGCACGCGGTAACATGGCATATTCAGCAGCAATCCACCCTTTGCCCTGTCCACGCATAAATGGAGGAACTCGATCTTCAATTGAGGCAGAGCAGATTACTTTTGTCTCGCCTACTGTAATTAAAACTGAACCCTCTGGATGTTTTATATAATCTCTTTCAATATGTACTTCTCTTAACTCATTTTTTTGACGTCCGTCAACTCTCATACTCGTCCTCCTATTAGCAAATCTTCCCTTTTCTCATCAACGATCATGTAGTCATCTACCTCTCTTAATAAACATGAAAAGAGGCAGTATCCCTGCCTCTACATCCTATCATATTCTATTTTAAAAACCCACTTTGTTAACGTCCTCTGGTCTTGAAACCGGCTCAGATAGAGCGTTTCCAGCTTCATCAATCACTTCAGAATGGCCATCTACGGTTATTGCCACTTCTTTAATGTCTGGTTGTTCAGTTAACGATAAAACAAGACTATTTAACATATCTTGCTGGAGCACCATTTCTTCAGTTCCTGTTAAAATCGCCTCATTGAAATCAAGTGTTAACAAACCATCCTCTTCATTAGCACCCAATAACTTAATATCTTTAGAAAACTGACTAAATAAGCCAGATTGCACAGGTGGTCCTTCCATTAAACTTTTCAATACTCCCCTTACATCATCAGAAACGCCTTCCATCCGCTTCGTTACTGGTACATAATAGGAGTAGTCTTCATTTTGAGCCATGAAGTAGACTGTAATGTCTTCACTATTGGAAACATCCACAACATTGCCCATCTCATGATTTATACCATTTGCTCTGCTAACATTTTCGCCAATCGGCGTGCCATTAACGGGCATTTCGGTTTGATCATGACCGTTGATTTGAATCTTCACGTTCTCTACACCATCAAATTGGGTAAGAGTCCATGTAACTGCTTCAAGAATTTGCTTCTCATTTTCAGCAGCATAGTCTTTAAACTCATTTGAAAAATCGACTACTAACGTTTTATCCACCTGGTCAATTCCTTGAACAACCGTACCTGCAGGTAACACTGCTTTAAACCCGTTAGGTAGCATTTCGGTTACTGGACCGTCCACCACGAGATATTCAAGCGCTTGTTTTGCAGCGCTTTCCACTGCAGGGAGCTGAAAACTTTGAGGCACTACCATCCCATTTGCATCAAGTAGATAAAGCTGACGAGTCGTCATTTCAGTCACTTCTTCAGAAGGTTCTTCACCAGTTGCTTCTTCTACCTCTCCCTCCTTAGTTGCGCCAGTTTCATTATCCTCCATCTGCTCCCCTTCATTAACATAATCGACCTTTGGGGGATCAATTTCCTTAAGTGACTTTTCAAAACCAAATCCACAGCCAGATATCGTTAGTATACATGAAAGCAACAATAGCGCGAATCCAATCCCGCGTAAACGCATAGCTATCCCTCCCCGGATGGTTTGTACTACCATTTATACGAGTTATATTTCAATTTATACCTCACTGTTGATAATAAGTTATGTATCCATTCTGAAAGGTAAAAGAATGAATGATTCGGATGTTCGTTATGAAGCTTAGTGATCAGTGATGTTTTAGAGCGTCATTCTAATTTCTATAAAAAAAACTCTAATCCAAAGTGGATTAGAGCTCAATACGTTTTACATTTTTCACAGGATATTCTAGCCAGTGGCTCGCAATCCTTGTGAAATTATCTATCGATCCAGTTGTTAGAAATGTATGGGAAGGTCGGTTATCACCAGTATATAGTAGCGAGCTATATTCTAAGATGCCACTTACTTCATAGGCAGTTTCATCACCTGAACAAATAATAGTCGTCTCTTCTCCCATCACTGATTGAATAACCGGTTCTAACAATGGATAATGAGTACACCCGAGAATCAAAGTGTCAATCCCTTTATGAAGTAGGGGAGAAAGGGTATTACTAACAGTCTGGTAGGTTTCTTCACTGGATAGATTACCCGTTTCAACAAGTGGAACGAAAGGCGGGCATGCGAGGCTTTCCACCTTAACGTTGTCATCAATTGTTTTTAATGAATATTCATACGCCCTACTTTTAATCGTGCCAGCTGTGCCGATAACCCCTATATACTTATTCGTTGTTTCTTTGATCGCACTTCTTGCTCCAGGATGAATTACGCCCCTTACTGGTATGCTGAGCTCATCCTGAATTTCTTTTAGAACGACTGCTGTAGCAGTATTGCATGCAATAATTAACATTTTAATTTGATATTTCTCAAGAAGATAATTTGTCATTTCCCACGTAAACTGCTTTACTTCAGGCGCAGACCTAGGTCCGTATGGACACCTTGCCGTATCGCCTAAATAAACAATCTCTTCCTTTGGTAATTGACGCATTATCTCTCGAGCTACCGTTAAACCGCCAACTCCAGAATCGATAACCCCAATTGGTTTTTTCAAAACATTTCGCCTCTCTACTTACCGGTCCTATTCGTTTTTTTTCATTTCGTCATAAAGCAAATGCAAACTTTCTTCCAATGCTTTGACTTGATCACCTGAAAATGTTCTCGTAATCTTCTCCAAATAGACCTGCCTTTTATGAATAACTTTTTTAATAATGTCATTTCCCTTATCAAGTATATGAATTCGAACAACGCGACGATCGTGTGGGTCTTTGACTCGTTTTACTAGATCTGTCTTCTCCATTCGATCGACTAGATCCGTCGTAGTACTACAAGCAAGGTACATCTTATTTGATAGCTCACCAATGGTTAAATCTCCATATTCAGAAAGCCATTGGAGTGCTAGAAATTGAGGAGGTGTAATGGAGAATTCACTTAAAAGTTCACGTCCATTTTGCTTAATGATACCCGCCACCATCCGAAGTGATTTCTCTATATCAACAATCGAAGCTGGTTCTCTCGTTAATTCTTCAGACATTCAGTCTCCCCCTTATTTTATCCTATAGTCTATTTTGATTGTAGGCGCAGTGAATTGCAAGAAGAGTGTTGTGCTTTCAGCTTCGTTTATCCATTCAATTTGTGCTAACTCGATCTCACACGCTATGAGACATTCACCAACTATTTTTTAGTCGCTGTAGAACACACATTAAAACGAAAAAAAGAGCTATAGTTTCCTATAGCTCTTCCGTTGCGAAATTTTCTTGTACATAGGTAACCACTTCTTCATTTGTTGCAAGTGAAAGAATGTGATCGATGTGCGAAGAAATTTCTTCTTTTGAAAGCTTCGTCATTTGACTTCTAGCAGGCAAAATTGACGTTGCACTCATGCTGAATTCATCTAAGCCAAGACCAAGAAGAATCGGAATCGCAATTTGATCTCCAGCCATTTCACCACACATACCAGCCCATTTACCTTCTTTATGAGCTGCGTCAATAACCATCTTAACAAGTCTAAGAATCGCAGGGTTATATGGTTGGTACAGGTAAGAGACTTTTTGATTCATTCGGTCAGCAGCCATCGTATATTGAATAAGATCATTCGTTCCAACACTAAAGAAGTCAACTTCTTTAGCAAAAACGTCTGCCATAGCAGCAGTTGCTGGAATTTCAACCATCATTCCAATTTCGATTTCCTCTGAAACTTGGATCCCTTCAGCAATTAGCTCCTCTTTAACAGTAAGAAGCATTTCTTTCGCCTCACGGAATTCACCAACAGTGGCGATCATAGGGAACATCACTTTCAGATTTCCAAATACACTAGCACGAAGAAGTGCGCGAAGCTGCGTACGGAAAATCTCAGTCTCTTCCAAGCAAAGACGAATCGCACGGAACCCAAGGAAAGGATTCATTTCTTTTGGAAGATTTAAGTAAGGTAACTCTTTATCTCCACCAATATCAAGCGTACGAATGACAACGGGTTTGCCGTCCATTTTCTCAAGAACTTCTTTATAAGCATTGAACTGCTCTTCTTCTGAAGGCAATTCATTACGCCCCATATAAAGGAATTCAGTACGGTAAAGACCAACACCTTCGCCGCCATTTTCAAGAACTCCTTTAACGTCTTCAGGTGTTCCAATGTTCGCAGCAAGCTCAACATGTTTCTCATCTTTCGTAGTTGTAGGCTCATTAACAAGCTTAGCCCACTCTTGCTTTTTGGCTTCAAAGTGTTCTTTTTTCTTCGTATAATGTGCGATTTCTTCATCAGAAGGATCTACAATCACGTTACCATCGATTCCATCAATGATAACTATCTTCCCTTCCACATCTTCAGAAGTAATCGTTTTCGTTCCAACGACAGCTGGAATTTCCATTGATCGAGCCATGATTGCGGAGTGAGATGTTCTGCCGCCAATATCAGTAGCAAATCCTTTAACAAACTGCTTATTTAGTTGAGCAGTGTCAGAAGGTGTTAAGTCTTCAGCAAGCACAACCACTTCATCTGTAATCGCTCCAGGAGAAGTAAACGTAACGCCTAGTAAATGAGCAAGCACACGTTTAGATACGTCACGAATATCAGCAGCACGTTCTTTCATGTACTCGTTATCCATGTTCTCAAACATGCTAATAAACATATTCGAAACGTCGCTCATAGCACTTTCAGCATTTACGTTCTCGTTATTCACTTTATCTTTAACCGCATTCAACAACTCAGGATCAGATAAAACGAGAAGATGAGCAGCGAATATGGCTGCTTTATCTTCTCCGAGCTGTTCATTGGCGTGATTCTTAATAACTTCAAGTTCTTCTTTAGCGCGATGAACAGCTGCTTCAAAACGTTCGATTTCAGCTTCAGCATCAGTAATTGAAGTTTTTTCAATTTCTAATGCAGGGTTTTCAAGTACGAATGCTTTCGCAATAGCTATTCCCGCAGAAGCGCCAATTCCAGTCAACTGATTTGACATTACTTGCCTAGACCTTCGTTTTCCATAACTTCTGTAAGTCCTGCAATCGCCTCGTCAGCATCTGATCCTTCTGCTTTGATAGTGATTTCAGAGTTTTGTTGAATGCCAAGGCTCATTACGCCCATAATTGATTTAAGGTTTACAGACTTTCCGTTATAATCAAGCGTTACGTCAGAGCTATATTGACCTGCTTTGTTTACTAGTGCTGTTGCTGGACGTGCATGAATTCCAGATTCGCTTGTTACTGTGAAATTTTTCTCTGCCATTTTAAATTCCCTCTTTCAATTGTTATATTTTTTATTTTGATATTGTGATAATATCTTTGTCTTCCCGAGAAACAGTACCTTCTTTTGAAAGGTCAATCGTTTCTCCCTCTTCAAGGTTTGTGAACACAATAGGTGTGATTGTTGAGGTTGCATTTTCTTTAATATAAGCGAGATCAACTTTCATTAGCTTTTGGCCCTGTTTAATTTCATCACCTTCGCTAATAAATACTTCGAAACCTTCACCTTTGAGATTAACCGTATCAATTCCAACGTGAATTAGAATTTCACGACCATTAACAGACTCAATACCAATTGCATGCTTCGTTGGGAACACATTCATTATTTTGCCATCAACCGGTGCAACAATCAAGCCATCTGTTGGTTCAATCGCAAAACCGTCACCCATCATCTTACCAGAGAAGACCTGATCAGGCACTTCCGTAATTGGCATGATTTTTCCTTCTAAAGGAGAGATGAGATGATCTTTTCCTTTAACACCAGAAGGTTTTTCAGACTTTTCTTCTTTCTTCTGATCCTGAAGTGGTTTTGGTGTTTTCCCACTAATGATGTCTCTAATCTGGCCTTTCAGCCCATCAGATTGTGTTCCAAAGATTGCCTGAATGTTATTTCCTACTTCCATAACACCTGAAGCACCAAGGCGTTTTAGACGTTTTTTGTCAACTTCACCTTTATCTGCCACAGAAACACGTAGTCGCGTAATACAAGCATCTAGGTTCGTGATATTGCTTTCGCCACCAAGAGCTTGAAGCACATTGTAGGCTAGTGCAGTATTTTCTTGGCCGTCGTCTGCAATTTCATCTTCTTCATCTTCTTCACGTCCTGGCGTCATTAAGTTAAACTTACGAATCGCAAAACGGAAGCCGAAGTAGTAGATTAAAGCAAACACTAATCCTACTGGAATAACTAACCACCACGCTGTTCTACCTTGTAGAACTCCGAATAGAAGGAAGTCAATAACACCACCGGAGAAAGTCATACCAATTTTAACATCAAGTAATGCCATAGTCATAAAGGAAAGTCCTGCAAAAATAGCGTGAATCCCGAAAAGAACTGGTGCAACGAATAAGAATGAGAACTCAAGTGGCTCAGTAATTCCTGTTAAGAAAGATGTCAGCGCAGCTGACCCCATAATACCCGCTACAACCGCTTTCTTTTCAGGTCTAGCTTCATGGTACATTGCAAGTGCTGCTGCAGGAAGTCCAAACATCATAAACGGGAATTTACCGGTCATGAACGTTCCTGCTGTAAGCTCAGCACCATCTTTTAATTGTTCAAAGAAAATCTTTTGATCTCCACGAATTATCTCACCAGCAGCATTTGTGTACTGTCCAAACTCAAACCAGAAAGGTGAGTAGAAAATGTGGTGAAGACCGAATGGAATCAATGAACGTTCAATGACACCGAATACAAATGCTGCAAGAGCAGGATTCGCATCAAGCATGTTGTGAGAAAATGCATTTAGGCCTGATTGAATTGGCGGCCAAACAAAAATCATGATGACGCCAAGAATCAAAGCTGAAACCGCCGTAGCGATTGGAACAAAACGTTTCCCAGCGAAGAAGCCAAGATATTGAGGAAGTTGAATATTATAATACCGTTTATACATATAGGAGGCAAGAATACCGACAATTATTCCTCCAAATACCCCCGTTTGAAGAGTGGGTATTCCTAACACATTGGCATATGATGCGCTTTCAGCTACTTGATCAGCCGAAACGCCTTCAAGGACGCCCATCGTAATATTCATAACAAGGAAACCAACAATTGCGGCAATACCGGCAACTCCGTCTCCATCTGATAACCCAATCGCTACACCAACCGCAAATAGTAGAGCAAGGTTAGCGAATACAATCCCACCAGACTCTTCCATTACTGTAGCGAGAAGTTGAAACCATTCTGCGGACATGAATGGTAATTTTTCAAGCAATGTTGGATTTTGAAAAGCATTACCAAATCCAAGTAGAAGACCAGCAGCAGGTAATATCGCCACTGGAAGCATTAGTGCTTTACCAACGCGTTGTAAAACCCCGAAAGCTTGTTTAAACATTTGTTTTCCTCCTTTTATTTTTCCCCCAAAGAATTTAAATATAAAAAAGGCATGAGTGACGGTACGACAATTCAATCAGGATATACTATACCCCAATCAAGTTTTGTCATTCCGGCTTCACTCATGCCTGATCGTATCAGTAACACGTTACCGTTAAGTATTTAGTTATTTAGGAGAAAGCCTTTGCAAGTGCATTGTTAAGTAAACTGCTTCTGCATCAGGAAAATTCGTACGAAGTTCCCTTTGCATTATCTTAATCAACTTCCATGACAGATTATAGCACACAGGATATTCTTCTTTCAACACTTTTTCTAAACGTTCGTGAGCTTCAACTGGCTGATTCAATTCACTTCGTTCAATCGCATGTCTCAAATGACGAACAAGTCGTAAATAATCAATTCCAGTTCGATCAATGACAAGATGTAATGAGTCTTCGATCACATGTACCAATTGATTGATTAAAGCTGAATATTTATTAAGCTTTCCAACACTACGATTTGTAATGGCACTATGGATATGCAGTGCAACAAAGCCGATTTCTCCATCTGGAAGAGCGACATCTAGCTTATGGTTAATGTGCTGAATCACTTCTTCAGCAACTGTATATTCTTTTGGATACATCGTTTGCGTTTCTACCAAGAAAGGATATTTTACATCTAGGCCTTGACGAAGACGTTTAATTGCAAAAGAAAGATGATCTGTTAATGACACATGAATATGTTCATCAAGTTGAGAATCTAACTTATCTTCAATCAAAGATATCGATTCATTCATAATGGCAATAAAAGATTCCGAAACATTAGGTACCAATAATTTGTATTGTTCTTGCTCATGCTTATCGATAAGAATAAAATACTTGTCTACTTTTGATTCATCGAGCCTTTCGCCCTGTTTCTGATTAAATCCGATACCTTTCCCAGTTAATACTACCTCAATATTTTGGTCAGAAATAGCAATAACGACGTTGTTATTCAGAATTTTCTTAATTTCAAATCCACCATTCATGTTCAAGTTCCCCTCATTAAACCGGTTTCATTTGTGATTATGAACGTCCTAATGATAGTAAATTACAGGTATTACGTCAATGAGAAAACGTTCCAATCAATCGTCTTCCCTCCATCATAAACGTTTTGGGAATATTTTTCACCTTTACGGATTATATTTCTTTTGTGTCGTTATTATTGGAGACTCTATATATATAAGTGCCACTAATTCGATAAGCGACCTTTAGTTATTGAAAACGACCCACGAAATTTTCTTTACCGTTATCTTAGAATAGTTTAATAACAATCTAACAAATCTCTATACTCAATAGGAAAAACCGGCTTTATTAAGCCGGTTCAACTAAATTTCTAACTCTCCCAGTCGAAGCAATTCAACAACAGCCTGAGAACGCCCCTTTACTCCAAGCTTTTGCATCGTGTTCGAAATGTGGTTTCGAACTGTTTTTTCGCTAATAAACAGTTCTTCTGCAATTTCTCTTGTTGTTTTGTCTTGAACAAGTAGTTCGAAAACTTCTCTTTCTCTTTTGGTTAATAGTGGCTTTGGTCGGTAGTGGTTCCCTTTCAACATTCCACCCTCCTCGATAGGGCAACAAAGCTACTTCAACTGAAATCATATAGTCCATACAATATATGAATTTCTATGATTCGTGTTACATTTATTCACATTTTCAACCTGATATCTTTAATAAAACCAATATGACAACCTTCGCTCTTGTTCATCATTTCCTGAGAAATATCGTAAGTAAAAGGAAATGCATACATCCACAACTATCTTCATGAAAAAAGATCCCCAAAAGGGGATCTTTTTTAGTGATCACTTCCAAAGAAGTTTTTAAATGTTTGGAGTGAAGTCGCTCGATTCATTGCAGCAATAGAAGTTGTTAATGGAATGCCCTTCGGACAGGACTGCACACAGTTTTGCGAGTTACCGCAATTGGCAAGGCCTCCATCTCCCATTAAACCTTCAAGACGTTCCTCTTTGTTCATTGCACCTGTTGGGTGGGCGTTAAATAAGCGTACTTGAGATACAGCCGCTGGGCCAATAAATTCAGAACGGCTGTTTACGTTTGGACATGCTTCAAGGCAAACACCACAAGTCATACATTTTGATAGCTCATAAGCCCACTGACGTTTATTTTCTGGCATTCTTGGACCTGGACCAAGATCATAAGTTCCATCGATTGGAATCCAGGCTTTTACTTTCTTAAGCGCATCAAACATTCTACTTCGATCGACTGCCAAATCACGCACGACAGGGAATGTTGTCATCGGAGCCAAACGAATCGGCTGTTCAAGCTGATCTAAAAGAGCTGTACAAGATTGGCGTGGTTTACCGTTAATCACCATTGAACAAGCTCCACAAACTTCTTCAAGACAACCCATTTCCCAAATAACTGGAGTTGTTTTCTCACCATTTGCATTAACAGGATTACGACGAATTTCCATTAAAGCAGAAATCACGTTCATGTTTTGACGATATGGAATTGTAAACGTTTCTTCATACGCCGCAGAATCAGGGCCATCCTGCCTTTTTATTTTAAGAGTAACGGTTTTCTTTTCACTCATCATTTATTCCCCGCTTTCTTCTTAGAATAATCACGTTTACGAGGTGTAATTAATGATGTATCTACTTCTTCGTAGTAGAACTCTGGTTTGTTGTTAACTGCATCGTATTTCGCCATGGTTGTTTTCAACCACTCTTCATCATTACGTTCAGGGAAATCAGGCTTGTAATGTGCTCCACGACTTTCATTACGATTTAAAGCACCGATTGTAATCACTCGTGCTAACTGCAGCATGTTTGAAAGCTGTCGAGTGAACGAAGCCCCTTGATTACTCCATTTGGACGTATCATTAATATTGATATTCTCGTAACGCTCCATCAATTCTTGGATCTTTTCATCCGTTTCTTTCAACTTATCATTATTACGCACTACTGTAACGTTGGCAGTCATCCATTCGCCAAGCTCTTTATGAATTTGATAAGCATTTTCTGTTCCATCCATCTTCATAATCGCATCTTGTTTCGCTTGCTCTTCTTGTTGGTGTTTCTCAAATAAAGAAGAAGAAAGATCTTCCACCGTTGATTCTAGTCCATTAATGTAGTCAACTGCATTCGGACCTGCAACCATTCCACCATAAATAGATGATAGAAGAGAATTTGCTCCAAGACGATTACCACCATGTTGAGAATAGTCACATTCCCCAGCTGCAAACAATCCTGGAATATTTGTCTGCTGATTAAAATCAACCCATAGTCCACCCATTGAATAGTGAACAGCTGGGAATATTTTCATAGGTACTTTGCGTGGATCGTCTCCCATGAATTTTTCATAGATTTCAATAATACCGCCAAGTTTAACATCTAGCTCTTTCGAATCTTTGTGAGAAAGATCAAGGTAAACCATGTTTTCCCCATTAATTCCAAGCTTTTGACTAACACAAACATCGAAGATTTCTCTTGTCGCAATATCTCGCGGAACAAGGTTACCATAAGCCGGGTACTTTTCTTCAAGGAAATACCATGGCTTCCCATCTTTATAAGTCCATACACGGCCACCTTCACCACGTGCTGACTCACTCATAAGGCGAAGTTTATCATCACCTGGAATTGCAGTTGGGTGAATTTGAATAAATTCACCATTTGAATAAATTGCTCCTTGCTGATAGAGCGCTCCAGCTGCAGATCCAGTATTAATTACTGAGTTTGTACTCTTACCGAAAATAATACCAGGTCCACCTGTCGCCATAATAACCGCATCAGCTTCAAAGCTTCGGATTTCAGAAGTCGTTAAATTTTCACCAACCACACCGCGACAAACACCATCATCATCGAGAATAGCTGATAAGAACTCCCATCCTTCATACTTCGTAACAAGTCCTGCTACTTCATGACGACGCACTTGTTCATCTAGCGCATAAAGAAGCTGCTGACCAGTCGTAGCACCCGCAAACGCAGTACGGTGATGCTGTGTACCACCAAAGCGGCGGAAATCAAGAAGACCTTCAGGTGTACGGTTGAACATAACACCCATTCGATCCATTAAATGAATAATACCTGGTGCCGCATCACACATTGCTTTTACAGGAGGCTGATTTGCAAGAAAGTCTCCTCCATAGACAGTGTCGTCAAAATGTTCCCAGGGAGAGTCACCTTCCCCTTTTGTATTAACAGCACCATTTATCCCCCCCTGTGCACATACGGAGTGAGATCGTTTAACTGGAACGATGGAAAGTAGATCCACGTTCATTCCTGCTTCAGCAGCTTTGATGGTTGCCATTAATCCTGCTAGGCCGCCTCCAACTATCACTAATTTTCCTTTACTCATAAGAACGGTTCCCCCTTAAATGCTGGCTCTGTCTGAAAAATTATGTATCAGACGTGGTGAAGACAGTTCACTATCTTACACAAATGCAAACAACGCGCGCATGCCTACTACTGAAAGTGCAACGAAAATAATCATTGTGACATAAGTCATCACACGCTGTGATTTTGGTGTTACTGTAAAGCCCCAGCTTACGAAGAATGACCATAAGCCATTGGCGAAGTGGAATACTGTACCAAGTACACCGATAATGTAAAAGATCATCATGGCTGGATTTGATAAGATATCAACCATCATTTGGTAGTTCACTTCAGCTCCCATTGCGGCCTGTAATCTCGTTTGCCAGACGTGCCATGTTACAAAGATTAATACGACCACGCCTGAGATCCGCTGCAAGTAAAACATCCAGTTACGTAGATAGCCGTAGCGACTAACGTTATTTTTGGATTGAAATGCGATATAAACACCGTAAATCGCATGAAATAAGAGCGGTAAGAAAATGACAAAAATTTCGAGCACATACCTGTATGGAAGACTCTCCATAAAGTGAGCTGCGTCATTAAATGCTTCGGGCCCTCTTGTTGCAAAATAGTTAACTGTTAAATGCTGAATAACGAAGAGTCCGAGTGGAATTACTCCTAGAAGCGAATGCAATTTTCGGCTTACAAAGTCTCGACTTGCGGCCATGTTTTGTGTGTCCCCCTTTTAAGTTGTTAAGCTACCATCTGCCAGTGCATTTTTTCTATTAAAGAAGTCTTTGCATGCACAGAAATCATCGCTTTCTGTCGATTATATTGTGACATACCCATTGTACTCCCATCATTTAGGACCGTCAAGAAAACGCGTACATTTTGAGTTTTCAAAATTGCTTTGCTAGACTTTCATTTCTATCTATTGAATACGCTTCCTTTGTTGTAAATTCTATCGTTTATGCTATGGAGGATTTTACTATTAAACGTTATAATAATTTAGTAGAAAAGCTGGGAGGAATTTATGTTTAAGAAGCGTACGAACTCGATTGATTACAGCCATGAACTAGAAACAACTGCTTTTGGGTATGAATTCTACCGAGAAATTCTTATTCCTGAACTTCTTGGAAGTGAGCAGCCTGCTGTTTTATACTGGACTGGAAAAGAAATGGCCAGACAGTTCCCTCTCTCCACACGAGAAGAGATTGAAGAGTTTTTTCAGCGTGCTGGTTGGGGGCGATTATCAATTGTACAAGAAAAAAAGAATGAAATAACTTTCGATCTTCATTCAGAACTCATCACAGAACGAAAAAAAACAAGTCGTATTGCCTGTTATCAACTAGAGGCAGGCTTTCTTGCTGAACAATATCAAAACATGCTCCATTGCATTGCTGAGGCCTATGAAATTGATAAAAAGAATGACATTCAATTCACAGTAAAATGGGACCCGAAAGATCAAATTTAATTGATAAAAAGGAGACCACGGCGTGGTCTCCTTTTCGATTACATTTGATTAACAGGTGTTCTCTCGTCTAGCTGGAATTTGTCATGTAGTGACTCAATTGCATAAATCATTTTTTCTTCCGGCACGATCGTTGATACTTTGATTTCTGATGTGCTAACCATTTTCATTTCAATTCCATGTTCAGCAAGTACTTCAAACATCTGTGCAGCAACGCCTGGATTTGAAATCATACCAGATCCAACTATTGATACTTTAGCTAGATCTGATTCATGATAAATATGTTCATAAGGAAGTTTCACTTTGATACGACGAAGGACATCTAGCGTTAACTCGAGAGAAGCAGTTTCAATTGAAAACGAGATGCTCGTTGTATTTTTCTCTCCTGTGCTTTGAATGATTACATCTACGTTAATGCCATTTGAAGCAAGGGATGAAAATAGAGATGGGAGCGTTGTAAGCTCATTCGGTAAACCTGAAATTGTTATTTTTGTAACATTACTTTCAAAAGCAAGACCTCTAACCACCAAATTTTGTTCCATTGATACGACCTCCTCAATTAGCGTTCCAGGTTCATTTGTAAAACTCGAGCGTACCTCGAGCAGAATATTGTAGTTTTTTGCGAATTCTACCGCTCTCGGATGCAGAACACCAGCTCCAAGATTGGCTAGCTCAAGCATTTCATCGTATGAAATGGTAGAAAGCTTTCTTGCACCTTTTACGTAGCGAGGATCGGTCGTATATACGCCATCTACATCCGTATAGATTTCACAACGATCTGCTTTAAGAGCGGCTGCAATTGCGACAGCTGTTGTATCAGAACCACCGCGGCCAAGCGTTGCAATGTCAGATGTATCCGTTAATCCTTGGAATCCTGCAACAATCACGATTTTCCCTTCAGCAAGATGTTGATTCATCCGGGAAGCATCTATATCAAGAATTCTTGCATTACCATGAAACGTTTCGGTTTTAATTCCAGCCTGCCAGCCTGTTAGTGAAATAGCATCGTAACCTTCTTCATTTAAGGCCATTGAAAGAAGTGCTGTTGTCACTTGTTCACCAGTCGTTAGGAGCATATCAAGCTCTCTTGGAGATGGTTTAGAAGTAATTCCTTTTGATAATCCTACAAGTTCATCAGTTGTTTTCCCCATCGCAGAAACAACTGCTACAACCTCGTCTCCATTGTTTACAGCTTCCATTAGTCTTTTGGAAACATTTTTAATTTTGTCTACATCTCCAACAGACGTACCTCCGAATTTCAATACACGTAGTCCCACTCTCTCCATCCTTTCTTTCATACAGCTTGGTTATCCCTATGCGTTTTACTCGCATCTTACTCATACTCACGAATTTAAGAGTCGAAATGGATAAATTGCTTCGCTAATAAAAAGCGATGCCTCTGTTTTTTATATACTTTAATGATTCTTTTCGCTATTAAAGTATAAAAAAACAACAATGAGAAAAACCTCACTGTTGTTTTCATAACAAATCCAAGAAAACGTCCCTTTGTGAGATAGTTCTCCATCCAATTCCCGGGTAGGTATTGGATGACAGCTCTGCATTTATTCAATACAGATCCAGTTTCAGACGGATAAGCGCCTTTCCACTTCGGCAAATTCCCCTTTCAACTTCGATCAACGAGTCTTAACACTCTCCCGTAAGCTTACTAATGGTTTTTGCGCCTCTACCATCACTTCAACTTTCGAAGTGTGGAACTATTAAATTTCACTCATTATAACGAACTTACGTGAATGCCGCAAGATGTTCTTTAAAATTAATTTGATTGATTTTCAAATCGAGCCACAACTTCCTCCGCTACATTCATCGGTAATCCGGCATTATGAAGATCTTCTGCAGTGGCTTCTTTCATTCTTTTAATGGATCCAAAATGATTCAACAACTTCTTTTTTCTTTTCTCACCTATACCCGGGATGTCATCAAGGCTTGATTTAAGCATTGATTTACCTCGAAGCTGCCGATGAAACGTAATAGCAAACCGATGCACTTCATCCTGAATTCGCTGTAAAAGATAGAATTCCTGACTATTTCTTGGTAAGAATACACCCTGCGGAGGATCACCAATGAGAAGGTGAGATGTTTTATGTTTCTCATCTTTAGTAAGAGAGCAAACCGGAATTTCAAGACTAAGCTCATTCTCAAGAACGTCTTTTGCTGCTTGTATTTGAGCAATGCCTCCATCAATGATAATTAAATCAGGGAGTGGTCCACTTTCCTTTAACACTCTCGAATATCTTCTTCTGACAACTTCTTTCATTGATCCTACATCATTTGGACCATCAACCGTTCTTATTTTATACTTTCGATATTCATTTTTCTTTGGTTTTCCATCAATAAACACCACCATCGCTGAGACTGGGTTGGTTCCCTGGATATTTGAGTTATCAAAAGCTTCAATTCGAAGAGGTGCGTCTATACCGAGCTGATGGCCCAAATTTTCAACAGCATCAATCGTTCTCTTTTCATCTCGTTCTATTAATGAGAATTTCTCATTAAGTGCAATCGTTGCATTTTTCATTGTAAGCTCTACAAGTTCTTTTTTCTTTCCGCGCTTAGGTTGATGAACAGGAACTTGAAGAAGTTCTTCAACCATCTGAGCATTTACCTGCTGAGGAAGTAAAACCTCTTTCGGTTTAGGATGATTTTGCTGAAGGTAGAATTGACCGATATAGGTTAAGAAATCTTCTTCAGCGTCATTATAGAAAGGAAAAAGCGAAACATCTCTTTCAATTAATTTCCCCTGTCGTACAAAGAAAACTTGGACACACATCCATCCTTTGTCAAAGCTATAGCCGAATATATCTCGATCGATGCCATCATTGGATTGGATTTTCTGAACTTCCATTACTTTATCGATATGAAACATTAAATCTCGAAACTCTTTCGCTCGTTCGAAGTCCATGTTTTCTGAAGCAGTCATCATTTTTCGTTCGATATCTTCTTTTACTTCTTGATGACCTCCGTTTAAAAAGCGGGTAATGCCCTCAATCATTTCTTTGTTTTGTTCCTTTGAAATATCGTTAACGCAAGGCGCAAGACATTGTCCGATATGATAGTAAAGGCAGACCCGATCAGGCATCTTTCGACACTTTCGCAATGGATAGAGACGGTCCAATAATTTCTTTGTTGCACTAGCAGCATATGCGTTTGGATATGGACCAAAATATTTCCCTTTATCTTTTTTGATTTTGCGTGTAGTGATTAAGCGCGGCTGCTCTTCAGCCGTTATTTTAATATAAGGATAGCTTTTGTCATCTTTAAGCATGACGTTATATTTTGGATCATGTTTTTTGATTAAATTAAGCTCTAAAATAAGAGCTTCAAGATTTGTAGATGTAACGATATATTCAAAATCGCGTATTTCCCCTACTAGACGCTGTGTTTTCCCATCGTGTGATCCGCTAAAATACGAACGGACTCTATTTTTTAACACTTTCGCTTTCCCGACATAAATAATCGTTCCCTGGCGATCTTTCATCAAGTAACACCCGGGTTGGTCAGGAAGAATCGCTAGCTTATTTTTCAGATGTTGTTCCATACTGACTCACCTCTTTGCTCCCTTTCAAGGCGTATCTATGTTCCCCTTTTATTGTAACATAGTCACTCTTTAACCGATTACTTTAGAAACTCATATAACACAATGTCATGATAGACAGGATCATATAGCGTTGAAGAATGAAATGTTTGGATTCGTTTCACTTGATCTTGAATCGGTATCCCTTGTTTTGCAAACCCTTCAACTACTTGCTCTGTTAAATACACGCGATGATTTTCATAATAACGAAGATCTGCGAGAAAGGTTGAATAGGTGTAAATTTGTTCATGTTCAAATGAAACACGATTAAAAGACATTACCCTTGTTTCTTCCCAAGTATACACAATAAGCGGTTCACTCTCGTCTTCTAGGTAATCAATTAATTGATAAACAGCCGCTGGATCGTTTGCTTCCTTCATGGTTATATAAGAAACCACTGACTGCACGCTAATTATGACGGCTAACAATAGCAACATTTTTTTCGACCCATCATATTGTTTTTTTAATCCACACCATAGAAATCCAAGCAATACCATTCCAGGAAGCGGGAGAATATGTCGAGGCTTATCTATATTCTGTGCAAATAAAGCCCAAAGAAAATAACTAAAGATCATACTGGCAAACGCCCATCCAAACCATGAGACTTCCCTAATCTTTATTGGTTTCTTCACTCGAACCATTGATAAGTATACGAAGAGTGTTAAGAGTAATAACAATACAAAAAGGTTTTGCCCACCAATCCCTGTCCATACAATATTATTTAGAAAAAGATGAGATAGACGCTCAAAAAAAGAACTCGATGCGGAAACAGCTGTTCCTCCCCATTCTTCAAAGTGACCTTCAGAGAATCCTAATGCGAGCTGAAGAAAAGCAGCGACCCCTCCTTCAGAAACAGCAAGACCTCCAACCCATATGAACTGAAAAACTGCAGCTACTAGTACTTGCATCATTAAAAAAGAGAGATATTCTTTTTTTGTATATTTGTTTTTCCGATGAATCAATAGCCACACGTAGCCAATTCCGAACGGTAAATACGATAATCGCACCCCTAGTAATAAACTAAAGAAAAATGAAGATATTACGATCCAAACAGTTGAATGTTTAGTAAAGCCTTGTTGTAAACTCCACATATACCACCAGAGAATTGCAACCGCTGAAGCTTCACTCATCGGTTGAACGGTTAGTACATTTATAAACACCATAGATTGAATAAGACTGACTGCTACAATGCTAAACGTCTTTGAGAGAAACGATCGACTTATTCTATACATTGGATATGTGGCAAGTAGCATAAGAAGAGAATTCCAAGTTGCAAGTGCCTCAGCTGGATTAGAAATCCATTTGTTTAGCCAAATGCCTCCAAGAATAAAATAAGGATACCCTGGAAAATGTGGCTGCATTGCAAATAAATCAAAACGATCGAGGGCTAAAGTAAAGTCAACTTGATCCCAGGAACGTGGGGACTCGATTGCATAAATAAATCTCCACCATACGAGTAACATAAGGCTAATGAGTGACAAAACCCATACCAGGGTATGAATGGCATACCGTTCCTTTCGATTTCTAAAAGCTCGATTCATTTTGTATCATCCTTTTCAGTTTCAAACAGAGGCGCAAAGCTATCGTTTGCGGTACTAATGATGAAAAAAAGCACAAGACGATTTATTCCGCCTTGTACTTAGTGAGCTTATTTTACTGCAGATTCATTCATCTCGTTCGTTGCTTTAAAAACAGCTTTATTATTAGGTTCTTTTACTTCTGCTTTTACAGGCTCTTTCTGGTGATTGACGAGCAAGTAAATCACGGTAAAGTAACCGACATACGCTATAATTTCTTCAATGGAAGGCATTGAGGAATAACCAAACAATGCTTTAAAGAAGATACCGATATCACCAGAGAGTAACGGAGCTACCCCTTGATCTCGCACATAATGGGCATAGTCAATTGGATGCTCAGGTAAAAACCATGTTAAGTCATATACATGAGGCATAACACTGCCAATTAATTTAATATCCTGCATCATTGATATTCCCTGTACAAATAACCCACCTGCAATGAGTACAATAAAAATACCAGTGATTTTAAAGAAGGATTTAAGTGGAATACGCATCGTACCTTTAAAGAAAAAGTATGAAACGGCGGAAGCAATTAAGACTCCAGTAATCGCTCCCCATCCTTCAAATCCTTTACCGATGTCCCCTCCAGTAATCGCTGCAAAGAAGAAAACAGTTTCAACACCTTCTCGTAGAACAACTAAGAAGGAGTGAATTACCATCCCAATAACATTACCTGTCGTAATGTATTCCGTCATCTTCCCCTCAGTTTTACCTTTGAGGTTACGGCTATGCGAAGCCATCCAGAATACCATTTGAGTTAATAAAACAGCTGAGATAAGCATAATGGAAATTTTCAGGTAGATCTCGCTTCCCATCGCTGCGAATCCTGTGAAAACAACCTGAAACAGCATGGCAACTCCAATACTTGCTACAACAGCAAGACCGGCTCCTAACCAGACAAACTTGTTATACTGGCACTGTCCCATTCGTTTCATATAAGTGGTTATGATTCCAATAATGAGAAGCGCTTCAAGTACTTCTCTGAACATGATCAGTAATGCCTGAATTTCCATTAAACTTTCCCCTTTCTACAAACAAATGCTTAGCGACGACGCTTTCTTGTTGTAAAAATGACAACTCCAACAATTATTGCTACAAGAATGATGAGCGGGATCCAATTCGAGAGTTGACCTAAATCAGTCCAATCTGTTTTCCCACTCGACGTTTCTTCTTCAGTCGCACTTTCACCAAAGTGACCGATCTCAACCGATTTCATTTTAAAATGATCTTGTAATCCATCAAGAATAACTTTCTTGCTTTCAGCAAACTGTTCTTCATTCGATTCTTTCTCACCAACCCCAAACAAACCAGGATTACCGAGAGAATCAAGTATAACTTCAAACTCATTTTTTATTGTTTCGTCAAGTTCAGGATTTGTGTCTTTCACTACTGGAGAGAGCGTTTTATATGTAGCATCTGCTTTACCAACCAATTTTCTTGTCGTATCATACTCTTCAAAATCTTTCTCTACATTTTCAAGTCTTCTAGAGATATTAAGCACAAGGATTTGCTGCATATTTGTCATCACAGCTTCTTCATTCTCATTGTCTAATTCAGTTTGAACAGCCTGAACCGCATCATCACCCATATGTAATTGTATTTCTTCTTTGACAGAAGAAAATATTTCGTTGGCTTGATTAAAATTAGGAGGAGATTCATTTAATTTAGCAGACATCTCACTATAGGCTTCAGCTACTTTTTCTTCAGTAGGATCTCCATAGGAATAAGCCTGAGCAAGATCTGGTACAGCAAGAGTACAAATAAGTGTTAGTAAAAAGACTGATGATAGAATGCGTTTTTTCATTAGAAATCCTCCTCATTGATAATGATAATGATTATCATCATTGAAGTCAATAACAGATCGGTAATTAGTGTGACTTTTCTGCCATGATTGTTTCCATCTTGCTAAGATTGAGATCATGGGCATGATAGTTGATTGCTACCTTCTGAACGGGGCGAGTCATTTCCTTAAAAATTGCTGGTAAAACGGAAGTTAAATACGCTTTGAATTTAATATAGGATTCACCTGTCGAGCGTACTTGATAAGTGATTGGCACTTCCTTAACTCTAAATCCTTTTCTAACAAGATTTAATGTTAGTACCTGAGCATAGTTGTAATCATGAATAATTTCACTGTGCTCCATCGCCTGTCTTGAAAACACCCTCATTCCTGATTGCCCATCATAGATCCACTTTTGCAAAAGGAGTGATTGAAGAAACGTAAAACAATAATTGCCTAGCCGCCGATGTAATCGCATGCCATCAATCGTTCCTTTAAACCGAGATCCCATCACATAGTCTGCTTCGCAATTAAAAACAGGTTCGAGTAGGTCTGGTAATTGCCATGCCGGGTATTCATTATCAGCATCAAGCATAACGCCAATATCTGCGCCAAGTTCGACTGAGTGAGAAATTCCTTTTCGAACCGCGGCACCAAGTCCTTGATTTGTTTTAAAAGAATAAATGTAGTCTGCACCCGCTGATTTTGAAACTTCTACAGTTCGGTCCGTAGACCCATCGTCTATAACTAATACACTTACGCGAACGGTAGGATGAATATCTCTTGGGATTTGTTTGATTACTTCACCAATCGAATCCTCTTCGTTGTGTGCAGGTAAAAATACAATGACGTGTTGCTTCATTTTATTACTTCTTCCTTCCTATCTTGAAAAGCTTCCTCTAAAATTGCTCCCCTACTATGCGATGGAATAGGGGCTCCAAGTAAATGCGCCACTGTCGGTGCAACGGACGTAAGGCTATGTTTTTCTTCGACAATTTTTCCTTTAGCAATCGATGGGCCATTTAAGAAAAATGGCACGAACCGTTCCCCTTCATCAAGATGGCCGTGTCCCCCGATTCCATCCGCCTGTCCATGATCCGCGCATACAATCAAAGTTGTGTTTTCCATAAATCCATTTTCATGCAGGAAGTGAACATAATCTTCTACTAATTTATCAGCTTCTTCAATTTTTTGAATGTAATCATCATACAGTACACCTCTTGCATGTCCTGTTTGATCAGTACCAATTAGCTGTACCGTAAAGAAGTCAGGGTTTTTATCTAGCATAATCTGACGGGCACCCTCCATAATTTTCGTATCTGCCACATCATTGTTCATAACAGCCGTGACAGTATCGACATCATCACCCATCGCATCAACAAGGTGAGCAATTCCGAGAAGCCTTCCTGTCTTTCCAACCTTTCGTAGTGAATCAAAAATCGTTTCTACTTTTACACCTAGATTCCAAACCATATTGGACTTGATACCGTGCTCAAGTGGATATGTACCTGTCATCATAGAAGAAAAGCAAACAACAGTACGAGCTGGATAAACAGTTTCCATTTGACTGTATTCTGTCCCATTTTTCTTTAAAGAATCAAGGAATGGCGTGTTCGCTTCCTGAAATCGTTCTTTCCGCATCCCATCAATCACGATCATAATGACACGATCGTTTGTAGGAATAGATTTCACTGGTTTTGTGTAATCCGATTTCACCGCTGGTTTCCAGTCAAACAGGTAATGATGAAGAATAAAGCTAAACAACCATATTCCTGCATAAAAGAATGCAAGTGTTGTCCAATCAAACGTACTTCTATTCGTGAGAGAAGTTTCAATAACCGCGGTCCAGATCGATATAATTAACAAAAATTTAGGGAGCTGTTCTTGTGCGTTACCGCTCGTGGAATCACTATTCTTAAGTACCAACTTCCAGAAGCGAGTGAAGTTCAGCCAACTTGTTCCAATACGAAGATGATAGTAGAACGTGCCCCAAAAAAAGACAGTAAAGAAAAAATAAAGGCCGATCCCTAGCATAGCCGCTGTTAAGGAGAATTGATCAAAAATCAATAAATATCCTACGAGAGGAATCCACAAATAATTTCGTAAAAATAAAGGATAATCATAAACATAATAAAGTACGAGAATTGGTAATACAGCAACGAACCCTAGAAAAAATGCTCCCCAAAACGCACCCGAAGTCCACTGCGTAATAAATAATAACAACATCGTCCCCGTTACAAAAATAGGGGTAAATGGTTTACCTTCATTTAGAAGATTCCAGCATCTAGCTGCTATCTTTTCAAATCCTGAAGCTTGTTTCATGATGTTTCTCCTTTCTTTTTCATAAACGACCTCAACTCCTGAAACCGAAGAGGATAAAGATAAAAAGCAACTAAACCAGAGACAAAAGAATAAGCATATTTAAAAGCATGAGTAACAAGCGCAATTGAAAAAGCCTCTTCCCATCCAATACCAACCTGATGAAGTGACAAGCTCATCACACTTTCATAAGTGGCAAAACCACCAGGAGCAAGCTGGAACACCCCTGATCCAACTGATAAAGCGGTTACCCACATAGCGTCCAAATAGGCAAAATGATGGTTAAAGCCAGCAACGGAATAAACGACGATCCCTTCAGCTATCCAACTGAGACATGAAATGAGGAAGATAAGAACCATGTAAGGCGAGTTTACTAGTTTCTTCATCATAGCGAACTGTTTGTACAAAAAACCCGCATTAGTTTTCTTTCTTACATACAGGATAAGAGTTAATACACTCACTAAACAGAGAGTTAGCATTCCTAATAAAAACGTTGTACTAATCGTAATCCCAAAAAGTTCTGCACCAATCATGGCAAAAACACCAAGCCAGAAAAGATCAATTGCACGTAGGATGACAACAGATTGAATAGACGCTGTCCATTGTCCTTTTTGTTTATGCGCAAGAACCCCCATTCGTACAGCCTCTCCTCCCTTAAACGGTAAAAGGTGGTTAAAAAACAAGCTGTAAAAGATTCCTGCCAAATAAACTCTCATGGAAATGGTCCTGTCAACAAGTAACCTCCAACAAAAACCTCGTAATAAAAAAGAGGACGTATACCCGATAACCATTACAAACAACAAGCCTGGGTTGCTGATTAACTCTTTAGTAAGGGTGGTTAGCGTAGTAACATTAAATTCATTTAACAGAAGAAATGCAAAGAGAGAGAGTAGTAACAAGCCAAATACCCATTTTATAATTCGTGATAGCTTTTTGCCCATTCAATTGTCCTTCTTATCCCTTCTTGAAAGGTTACTTCAGGAGAATAGCCCAGTTCATTTCGTGCCTTACTAATATCTCCCCACGTATGCCGAACATCTCCTCGCCGAAACGTATCTTCTCTCACCTTCGCACTTGGAAAATACTGAGTAAGCAATTGGATCAACTCTGTGAGATGCACAGGTGATCCCGAACCTAAATTATAAACTTCAGATAAACCGCCCTGCTTAAAGGCTAACGTTATGCCCTGAATAATATCATCAATATAAGTGAAATCTCTTGATTGCTCACGATCATACACGGTGATCTCCTCGCCTTTTATCAACTTCTCAATAAAGAGGGGAATCGCCATGTCTGGTCGCCCCCACGGTCCATATACGGTAAAGAATCGCAGTATCGTTAATTTAAAGCCATAGAGCGATTGATATGCGTGACAAAACGATTCTGCTCCTGCCTTCGCCGCTGCATAAGGTGATTTCACTTTCCCACTAGCTTGCTCTTCCTTCACTGGACCCCCTTCTCGACTTCCGTATACAGAAGAAGACGATCCGAACAAAATATGAGGTATACCAGCTTCACCCGCTGCACTTAAAACATTCACGACTACTTTGATATCCTGATCGATATAATCTAATGGATGTTTTAATGAAAATTGAACACCAGGAAGGGCAGCAAGATGGATTACTTTATCATAATTGTGGGCTTTGAAATGGGCCGATGTTTGATCAGCATCTAACAAATCAAACCTATGTACACTTATAGGTCCATTTTTCTTAATTTCCTCTAAATGTTCTACCTTTCGCTCTACATGATAATATGATGAAAAATGATCAATAAGCGACACGTGGTGACCAGCTTTTAAAAGCGTTTTTGCAAGACTACTGCCTATAAAACCTGCCCCTCCAGTAATTAATACCTTCATACTATGCACTCCCGCTATACACTTCAATCTCTAAAAAACTTAATGACAAGAGAAATGGCCGCAATTAGCGGCCATTTCAATCTAAAACTATTCTACTACACTTTCTAGTGTGGTCAAAATTTGTTCACTTAGTTTATTTGCCTCTTCAGCGTCGTTATTCGAGACAGCATCAAACCAACTTTGTGCATCTTCGTACACAGCATTTGTCTCATCTTCACCTAGTGCTTCCATTAACGGCATTTCGATAGCTTTTAAGAAAACGTTGGCTTCCATTGCAGCCTCTTTTCCTTCAGAAAGATTGTTTTCATCTAATTCAGCTACTTTTTCATGATAGCCTTTAATTTTTCCAGCAAATGCTTTTTCGAACAAGTTAGATACTTCATCCGCTTTAATAGCCTCTGGATCATTGCTAATATCGAATAGCTCGCTTAGCTTCTGTGCAGCTTCTTCATCTCCGCCTGAGAGAGATCCTTTAATAGCTTGATAAAATCCAAGTGCTTCTGTTTGCATAATTTGAAGCTCTTCTGTTTCATCAGAGCCTACGGCTTCTTCAATTTTCTCAGCATATGAATTCGCTGCCAAGTAGTAGCTCTTATATATTGATTTATCAGTTACCTGCTTTGTTACAGCGAAGTTTTCCATATCTCCTTCAGAAAGAGCGTCTTCCTGTGCTGAAAGACCATTATTGATGTTTTCTACAAGACTAGAATCTCCTTCAAGTTCATAATAGGAGTCGCGTTTTTCTGCAGTAGGAACGAATACTTTCTCAGTAAGTAATTTTACTTCTTCAAAATGAAGCATCGCTTTTTCATCTTTTTTCGCGTCCTTCGCATCAATTACCGCTTGTTGAAGAGATTTTTGTTTCTGATAAAAGTATGACTGTGTGCCTTTATCAATCATTTGTCGCGCAACGTTTTGATCAAGCTCACCTGATTTACCCGCTTGTATACCTGTCGTGATAAAGGTATCAAATTCATTATCGATTTCATTCACAGCGCTTTTCAATTCGCTTGAGTAAGTAGATTCAATAAGGTCCCAGTCCACTTCTTCGTTTTCTTTCATTTTGTTCAGCTCATCCAACATCTTTTGATACGCTTCCACTTGTTTTGTAGTAACAGCGTTTTCAATCGTCATATCATTTGATTGAGTTTCAGATGATTGTGAAGCGGAATTTGTTTGTTCCTGAGAATTGCTACCTGTATTTGCAGCATTTTCAGAATCATTACCACATGCAGCGAGAACCGTAGCTGCAAGCGTAATAGAAGTAAATAGCATCGTTGATTTTTTCATTATGTAGAACTCCTTTTCAACAGGTCGTTTATCCAAGATGATTATATCGAGAACGATTATCAGTGTCAATAGCATTTCTTTTGGAGATCCCACAAAAAAAGCATTCGAATCTGATTTACAGATTCGAATGCTTTAAACATTCTTCCTTATTGATGCTTAGAAAGTGTTTGTGCTAATGCTTCTTTTGGTTGGAAGCCGACAACCTGGTCAACAACCTCACCATTTTTGAAAACGAGAAGCGTTGGGATGCTCATTACACCAAATTTGCTTGCTGTTTCCTGATTTTCATCAACGTCAAGTTTTACTACTTTCACGTCGCTCATTTCAGCGTCAAGCTCTTCTAGTACAGGAGCGATCATTTTACAAGGGCCACACCATGGTGCCCAGAAGTCTGCAAGAACGAGACCTTCACTTGTTTCTTGTGCAAAACTTTGATCCGTTGCGTGTACGATAGCCATACTGTATCTTCCTCCTTAAACATTTATCACTTGAGAATACCAGGTTAAGGCCGGTTGCCTCAGTGTGCTCTGCCATCTTGATATTTCATCAACTGGCACAAATTGAGTATATCATTAATCGTCTTTCTGATTCCATTCTTTTGACTTACATTCATTCTTCCCTATCTTTTAGAGAATAAAACGCTCCCACTAAAAACATGATTCTTAATTAACTTCATCAAAAAAGCGAGCTGTATTAGCTCGCTTTTATCTTAGCTTGTTTGTAAAACTTTTTTGAATTCCTGTGTCAGAAGTGGCACCACTTCAAACAAATCTCCAACAATTCCATAGTCCGCTACACTGAAAATGCTTGCTTCAGGATCTTTATTAATCGCAACAATTACTTTTGAGTTGGACATACCTGCTAAGTGTTGGATCGCCCCAGAAATTCCACAAGCAATGTAAAGATCTGGCGTTACCACTTTACCTGTTTGCCCAATTTGAAGCGAGTAATCACAATAATCAGCATCACAAGCGCCGCGAGATGCCCCAACAGCAGCACCGAGAAGATCTGCAAGTTCCTGTAGCGGTTCAAATCCTTCTTCACTTTTAACGCCTCGACCGCCAGCTACAATTACTTTGGCTTCAGAGAGGTCGACACCAGAAGTCGACTTACGTACGACTTCCTTCACAATCGTACGGAGGTCTTTGATCTCTACGTTTTCTTCAAAAACTTCTCCGGAACGTGATTCATCGATCTCAAGAGCAGCAATATTATTCGGACGAATTGTAGCAAGAACAATGCCTTCTTTTACTTTTTTCTTTTCGAATGCTTTACCCGAATAAATTGGTCGTGTAAAGACGACTGCTTCTCCATCAAGTTCAATACCAGTAGCATCTGAGATAAGACCAGCATCAAGCTTACTTGCAAGTCGTGGTGCCAAATCTTTCCCCATTGATGTATGTGGCATTAAAATAGCATCAGGATCAATGCTCTCAACGATCTGTAAAAATGCTTGCCCATAACCATCACTTGTATAATTTTTTAGTTTTTCATCTTCCACTTTAATGACGCGATCCGCTCCGTAATGAAAAAGTTGATCTGTTAAAGAGCTCACATTTTCTCCAGCAATGGCTGCAATTACTTCACCACCGGCTGCAATTTCTTTCCCTGCACCAATTGCTTCAAATGAAACATTTCGTAATTCATTGTCACGCGCTTCTGCAAATACGAGAACTTTTTTGGCCATGGTTGATCCCCTCCTATATAACTTTCGCTTCCTGGCGAAGCAATTTCACTAATTCTTCCACTTGATCTCCAATTTCACCTTCAAGTACTTTGCCAGCTTCTTTTTTAGGTGGCAAATAGACTTCAATTGTTTCTGTTTTAGCTTCAATTTCATCCTCATCGACATCAAGATCATCATAATCAATTTCTTCTAGAGGCTTTTTCTTTGCTTTCATGATCCCTGGTAGCGAGGGATAACGCGGTTCGTTTAGCCCCTGCTGAGCTGTAACAAGCAATGGGAGTTGCGCTTCAACAACTTCCATGTCCCCTTCTACATCACGTTCCATTGTAGCCGTTGTTCCATCGATATCAAGCTTCGTAATCGTGGTTACGTAAGCGATCCCAAGTTTTTCAGCAAGGCGTGGCCCGATTTGACCCGTGCTGTTATCATTTGATACATTTCCGCCAAGAATAATATCGTATTCTTTATCCTCAAAATAAGCTGCAAGAAGGGCGGTCGTCGTATACTGATCACTTTCATCAAGATCTTCATTGTTAATGAGGACGGCTTTATCTGCGCCCATTGCTAGAGCTGTACGTAGCTCTTTTTCAACTTCTTCATCCCCAATGCTAACCACTGTTACTTCTCCACCATGATCGTCGCGTAGTTGAATCGCTTCTTCTATCGCATACTCATCATATGGATTGATGATAAATTCAACGCCTTCTTCACTAATTTTCCCATTTTCAATAACGATTTTTTCCTCTGTATCAAATGTTCTTTTCATAATGACATAAATGTTCATATCTTTATCCCTCCCTGAAATAATTCACCTTATTTATCTTGAAAGTTTGGCTGACGCTTCTCAATGAACGCTCGAATTCCTTCTTGTCCATCTTCTGAAGCAAATGCCTTTCCAAAATACTCTCGTTCTTTTTGAACACCTTCATCAAATTTCTCTGTTTTTGAATAAGTAAGTAGTTTAAGAGCATAGCTTACTGCTACAGCGCTTTTCTTAGCAATTTTTTCAGCGAATTCCTTCGCTTTTGGTAAAAGGTCTTCCTCGCTATATACTTGATTCGCTAAGCCAAGTTCTAATGCCTCGCGTCCTGAGATGGGTTCACTCGTTAGTAGCATTTCAGTTGCTTTTGCTTTTCCAACTAACGCCGGCAGTCGTTGTGTACCTGCAAAACCTGGGACTAAGCCTAGCTGCAGCTCAGGCAGACCTAGCTTAGCATCTTCTGTTACGAAGCGAATATGACATGCCATTGCTAGTTCTAGCCCGCCTCCAAGCGCAGCACCATGAATAGCAGCAACAATCGGTTTTGAGAACGCTTCCATTTTGTCGAATAATTGTTGCCCATAGCTCCCCAGATCCGCAAAGCCTTCTTCAGTGCTAACCGTTGTAAATTCTTTAATATCAGCACCTGCTGAGAAGAATCTTCCTTCACCAGAGATCAAGATTACCTTTGTCTCAGGATCGTCTTCAATTTGAGTGAATGCCTCTGACAATTCTCGCAAAACGTCGGAAGCCACAGCGTTAGCTGGAGGACGATTCAACGTAATATGTGCTACTTTGTTTTCATTCGAAATGTTAATGAACTCCACATCTCCACTCCTCTCAGAACTTTACTATCCCGGTCAAAGCCGGGATATCTATTTATTTGCTTAAGCCGTTAATTAAAAGGTGATGAAGCGGCTTAGCAAGTGGTTCCAATTCGAACTTGTGATCTTTCATCACCCAGTTTGTGACAGTTTCATCAAGTGTTCCAAAGATCATTTGTCTAGCGAGGCGAATATCTAATTCCTCTATAAATAATCCTGACTTAATCCCCTCATGCAAGATGTGATCCACAAGCGTTAAGTATTTTTTTAATACTTCGCCGATTTGAGCGCGAAGTGCTTTGTTCGTCTGTCTTAATTCTAACTGAGTTACAATTGCAAGTTCATAGTCAGAACCAAGGTGTTTGAAATGCATATCGATCAACGTAAACAATTTATCCATTGCATTCTCTTTTTTTGCAATTTGTTCTTCTGTCTTATCGATAAAGCTTCCCATTTTTTTCTGAAATAACGAAATGAGCAGATCTTCTTTATTTTTAAAATAAAGATAAATCGTACCGTCCGCCACTCCAGCTTCACGCGCTATTTTAGATACCTGAGCCTGATGATATCCATTCTGGGCAATGACAACAACGGCTGCGTCAATGATCTTATCGTATTTCGGACCCCTCTTTTTCCCCTTTTCTACCATATGAAGTTCTCCTTTATTCTTTATCCGGCACTCACCCAAAAATGAATGAGTGTTCATTCATAATCTTATTGTAGCGATATGACTACAACATTGTCAACATTAGATTTCTGAACGAGCGCTCGGTTGGAACCAGGAGCTTTTTCGCAAGTCAATCATACCACAAAAAAGCAGAAATGTGCGAATTTTTCCAGAATAACCGTAACTTTTTTCTATCATTCTAAAGATATAGAAAAAAACCAACCGCTAAAGCGATTGATTTTCTTTTGCTCTCTCTTCATCGACAAGCACTCGTCGCAAAATTTTCCCAACTGTTGTTTTAGGAAGCTCCTCCCTAAATTCATACAATCTTGGCACTTTATAAGCCGCTAAATAGCGACGGCAATGCTGATTTAACTCATCCTCTGTTACATTTGCAGTGTTCTTTAACACGACAAACGCTTTTACCGTTTCACCGCGATAAGCATCCGGTACACCAATAATCACAGCTTCTTGAACAGCAGGGTGCTCATATAAAATTTCTTCAACTTCTCTAGGATATATATTATAACCGCCAGCAATGATCATGTCTTTTTTTCGATCCACGACATAGAAGTAACCTTTTTCATCTCGATAAGCCATATCTCCAGTGTATAGCCAACCATCTTTTAACACAGCTGATGTTTCATCTGGTCGATTCCAATAGCCCTTCATCACTTGAGGACCTTTTACAATAAGTTCTCCTATTTCTTTTATCTCAGCCTCTTCATCAGCTGCATTGACAATCTTCGCATCCGTATCAGGCCACGGAAGCCCAATACTCCCTACGACTGTCCCATCCAAAGGGTTGGAATGAGTAACAGGTGAGGATTCTGTTAACCCATAGCCCTCAACAAGGCGACCGCTTATTTTTTCTTGAAACTTTTGTTGAACTTCAATTGGAAGTGGAGCTGATCCACTTATACAAGCCTTGATTGATGATAAATCATATCGATCAATATCAGGATCATTCAGTAAAGATATATAGATAGTAGGTGCACCGGGGAAAAGAGTCGGTTTTTGTTTTTGGATTGTTTTCAACGTATCCTTTGGCTCAAATTTAGGGAGAATGATCATTTTTGCCGCATACATAATTGATAAATTCATTACGCAAGTCATTCCATACACGTGGAAAAATGGGAGGATTCCTAGAACACGTTCTTCACCATACTTCGCATCATGAATCCAGTGCTTACATTGCATTGTATTAACCACAAGATTGAAGTGAGTGAGCATTACCCCTTTGGCAAGACCCGTTGTACCGCCCGTATATTGAAGAAGAGCAAGGTCTTCTTTTACATTAACATCTATCTCTATCTCTTCGTCCTTACCAGATGCTACCCATTCTTGAAACGTATGAATTTGATTTGTTGAAGGCATTTCCACAAGCAATCCTTGTTTTTTCTGTTTTTGTACTAAAGGATAAAGCATATTCTTAGGAAATGGTAAGTAATCTTGAATTTTTGTTACAATAATATGTTGCAATACCGTTTTATCTTTTACCTTCAAAACCTTAGGCAAGACGAGGTCAAGGCATATCATCATATCTGCTTGAGAATCTTTTAACTGATGTTCAAGCTCTCTTTCCATATAAAGGGGATTCGTTTGGACAACGACCCCTCCAGCCATCAGAACAGCATAGTAACTAATAACTGCCTGAGGACAGTTTGGCAGCATAATCGAAACTCTACCACCCTTTTTGAGACCATTTTCACGCAATGAATTTGCGAGACGTCTTGAGCGCGTATGAAGTTCTTGGTAAGTTAGCTCTTTTCCAAGGAAATGAACGGCTTTTTTGTTAGGATGCTTTGAAGCTGCATCAACAAGATAAGCATGAAGAGGCTTTTCCTCATATTCAATTGAGGTCGGTACTCCTTCTTGATAAAAATTAAACCACTCTTTTTCGGGCATGTTCATCATTTTTTCATCAACCTCCCTTTCACGTCTCCTTCCAACCAAAAATCTCTCTCTATATGATAATTATAATGAAAACGCTTCAATTATCCTATCTTTTTTTGATTTTTTTGAATACATTGGCATTTCTCGTCGTAAAAGGGAGACAAGTTTAGTAAAATAGTTTGGTTTCATACAAAGCGTTTCATAGCTTTAATCAAAAAGGATTATCTGTCCCAAGCCTCTGAATTAATCTATATCTAAAGAAAAGAAGAACAGGACCGGCCTGTTCTTCTTCTCAATCAAACAAAATAAATCAAATATATAATTCCCGCAATAAAAAAGATTCCTGATACAACCATTAGAACTTTCCATAATGTTTCCATAATGTGCTCCTCTTACGAAATCCCTGCACCAATGACAAAGGACAGTCCAATCGAAATAACCATAGATATAAATCCTACTGCCCGATTATCCGCTGCAATTTCTTTATCGATTCGAAATTTAGGTGTCAAAAATTCAAAAGTAAAATACCCAATTAACAATAAAACAAAACCAAAAACGCCCCATCCCATCATCGTGACGAGAGAATCGTTATGCTCAATCGAAAAGCGAAAAATGTTGGCGATTCCAAAGATTTTCCCGCCAGTAGCCATAGATACGGCGAGATTTCCTCTTTGGATTTCTTCCCAGTTACGATAAGATGTCACAAATTCAAAGACTGATAAAAACACGATCATGCAAACAATGACAACACTATAATTTGCTGCGGTTTGAAATGCTACACTATCCCAAAGTTGTTCCATCGTGTAAAATCCTTTCTCTACTTCAGTTCAACGACGGTCACACCACCGCCACCTTCATTCATACCACCCATACGAAGGTTTTTCACTCTCGAATGGCGTTTCAACCATTCATGAACACCTTTTCTTAGTGCCCCAGTGCCTTTTCCGTGAATGATTGAAACCTGATGATATCCAGCAAGTAAGGCATCATCAATGTAGCGCTCTACTTCCATTTGTGCATCTTCATATCTTTTGCCTCTTAAATCGAGCTCCGTTTTAACCTGGCTATTATTTCCTCGCACCGTAACGAACGGTTTTCGTTCTACTGCGGGCTTGGATTTAATTGCTTCAAGATCATTTGCTTTTACCGTCATTTTCATAATTCCTAGTTGAACCTGGTATTCGTTCTTTCCTACTTTTTCGACGATATGTCCTTTTTGATTAAAACTAATTACTTTTACTTCATCACCAGGTTCATAAGTTTTTGCCTGCGCTTTTTTCGGTTTCGGCTTTGAAGTTCTCAATTCAGGCTTTGCATCCTCGAGCTGTTTCTGGGCATCTATTAGCTGATGCTCTTTTACCGCGCCTTTTTGGAAAGTACGAAGATCGTGAATTATTCTCTTCGCCTGTTCCTGTGCTTTTTCTACTTCTTCGGCGGCTTTCTGCTCCGCTTCTTCAAAGAGTCGTTCACGCTGCTTTTCGAATTTCTCAAGCTGTGATTCCAAATCTTTTTTTAGTGATTCTGCTTCTTTTCTTAGATCAGACGCTCCCTGTCGATCCAATTCCGCCTGTTTCTGGCTATCTTCAAGGGAGGAAATCATTCGATCTACCTTATTGCTTTCGCTAGAAATTTGCGATTTAGCATCATCAATAATATCATCCATTAGGCCAAGACGTCTTGAAATTTCAAATGCATTGCTTCGACCAGGTACGCCAATTAATAGTCGATAGGTAGGACGTAACGTCTCTACATCAAATTCTACACTCGCATTCATAACACCTTCACGATTGTAAGCATACGCTTTTAATTCGCTGTAGTGGGTCGTTGCAATCACTCTCGATCCACGGTTATACACATAGTCAAGGATGGAGATCGCTAGTGCAGCACCTTCCTGTGGATCGGTCCCCGCACCAAGCTCATCAAAAAGAACGAGACTATTGTGATCAATATTTTTTAAAATCTGAACGATGTTCGTCATGTGTGAAGAGAATGTGCTCAAGCTCTGTTCAATAGACTGTTCATCACCAATGTCTGCAAAGATATTCTGGAAGACTGCCATTGTGGAGCCTTCATCAGCCGGAATATGTAATCCGGATTGAGCCATAAGTGTAAGGAGACCAGCAGTCTTAAGCGTTACGGTTTTCCCTCCCGTGTTTGGCCCTGTGATGACGAGTGAAGAGTAATCTTTCCCAAGGTAAAGGGAAGAAGGCACAACTTGATCTTGAGGTAGAAGCGGATGACGGCCCTGCCTAATTTCAAGTTCTCCTTCATCATTCATCGAAGGGTTTGTTGCTTTTAATTCATTTGCATATAGAGCACGTGCAAATATAAAGTCAATATCGGCTAGCACCTCGACATTGTGTCGAAGGGTATTAGAAGCTTCTGATACCCTTCCTGTTAGCTCAGTTAAGATCCGCTCGATTTCAAGCTTTTCTTTCACTTTTACTTCTTTCAACTGATTATTGATTGAAACAACCGATTGAGGTTCAATAAATAATGTTGCACCTGAAGATGATTGATCGTGAACCATTCCACCAAATGAACCTCTGTACTCCTGCTTCACTGGAATCACATAGCGTTCATTTCGAATCGTAACGAGCGCATCAGAAAGCATTTTCCTTGTGCTTGACGAGCGAATGAGACTTTCTAACTTCTCTCGGACGCGTGACTCAAAACTTCGCAGCTGCGTTCTTAAGCGTCGTAGTGCATCGCTCGCTGAATCGAGCACTTCTCCATCCTGATCGATACAGGCGTTTATTTCTTTTTCAAGATCCGTCTCTGGCATAATTTGGTGAACTAAATCTCCTAGAAGAGGTAGCTCAACACCATCATCAATCATATTTTCAAGAAAGGTTTTAAAACGACGTCCTCCATAAATAGTGCTGGAAATATCGAGTAATTCAGAAGGATTTAACGTGCCACCAATCTCAGCGCGCTTCACACTTTGTCTAATGTCACGTATTCCTCCTAGTGGAGCCTGTCCGCGAAGGCGAATCACTTTTCTTCCTTCTTCTGTCCCTTCCAACTGATGATTCACGTCTTCAAGTGAAAATAAAGGCGTCAATTGTTCAACTTTCTGCTTACCTAATGAGGATGAAACATGTTTCCCTAATCGTTCTTTTACTTTATCGTATTCAAGTAGCCGTAATACTCTTTTCTGCAATGGTCGTTCCTCCTAAGAAAACGGAATATAATTAGTGATGCCGATGAAAGAAAGCTTCCAGATCTTTTGGCGTATACGTATTTAACACGCTCTCTTTACGCAGCCACCCTCTTCTTCCAGCTGCTACACCAATTTCCATATGTTCAAGCATGTCCATGTGATGGGCATCTGTATTTATCATTATTTTAACATGATTGTCTTGTGCTTTTTGAAGCCATTCAGCCGCAAGATCTAAACGGTTTGGATTCGCATTTAACTCAAGTGCAGTTCCCGTCTCTTTTGCAAGTTTAATTAGCTTATCATGATCCAGGGCATACCCGTTTCTTCTTCCAAGTAATCTCCCAGATGGGTGTGCGATAAGATCTACATGGTGGCTTCTGAGCGCTGTTTCAAGCCGCTTCATAATAGTATCTTCGTCTTGAGAAAAGGACGAATGAATTGAAGCGATGACGAAATCCATTTCAGCAAGCAGCTGATCGTCATAATCTAGTGTACCATCTGGCAAAATATCCATTTCAACTCCAGCAAATATTTTGAAGTCTGTCCATTTTTTGTTCAGTCGGTTAATTTCTTCTCTTTGTTCACGTAACCTCTCTGGTGTTAATCCATTTGCAACTTTTAAATACTGCGAATGATCCGTAATTGCGATATAAGAATACCCCTTATCCCTAGCACGTTCAGCCATATCTTCTATCGTATACGCCCCATCGCTCCAGGTAGAGTGCATATGTAGGTCACCTTTAATATCTGATAGTTGCACGAGATTAATCTTGTTTTTTTCGGCTTCTTCAATCTCACCACGATCTTCACGAATTTCTGGGGGAATATAAGCGAGTCCAAAATGAGCATAAAATTCTTTCTCATTTTTGAACGTGATAACTTCACCTGTTTTAACAGACTCTACTCCATATTCACTAATTTTCTCGCCTTTCTTCTTAGCAATTTGTCTCATCTTCACATTATGAGCTTGTGAACCAGTAAAATGGTGTAGGGTTGAAGCGAATTCTTCTGGCTTTACAAGTCTGAAATCTACTGAGACGCCATATTCATCATCAAGCTCAAGCGTGATTTTTGTATCTCCTTTGACGATGATTTTTGAAATCCCTTCTAGTTCAAGGAGCTTTTCTGATACATCAGCAGAAGCGGTTGTAGCAATAATAAAGTCGAGGTCTTTAATGGTTTCCCTCACACGACGCAAACTGCCTGCCCGGGCAAACTTTTCGATTTGCTCCAATTCACTTAGTTGTCGTTCAATCTTTTCTGCAAGTGGAAGCATGTAAGCAATTGAAAGTCGCTCAGGTCGTTTTCCTGCTTCTTCGATCGCCTCTAAGATCTTCTCTTCACTTTTCTTTCCAAACCCAGGAAGTTCTTGAATTTGTTGCGCTTCACATGCGTTTTTTAATGTAGCCATATCAATAACACCAAGTTCTTTGTAGAGCTTAGCGAGTTTTTTCCCACCAAGACCTGGTAATTTCAATAAAGGTACAAGACCAGACGGCACTTCTTTTTTCAAAGTCTCAAGCGTTTCTGACTCGCCATTTTCAAGAATCTCGTTTATGACCGCTGCCGTCCCTTTTCCAATTCCATTAAGCTCAGCCGGATCTTCAATTTGTTCCATGCTTCGATCATCCGTTTCCAGTGCACGCGCCGCCTTACGAAAAGCTGATATTTTAAAAGGATTTTCACCTTTAAGCTCCATATAAACCGCAATATCTTCTAAAAAACGAATCACATTCTTCTTATTCATCCCATCCTCACCCTTCATAAAAAGATCATTACTACTATCGTATCCATAAACCCAAACAAATCCAATTATTTTTACTTGAAAAGCGGAAGCGCCTTGCTTATCCCCGACAAGCATAAGACGAGCCTAAATGTGGCGCTCTTTGCCACAATTAGGATTGGCTTATGACCTCGAGGGGATAGGCGCTGCAGCTAAACATGAAAAGCGGAAGCGTCCGTTTAGGTCCGACAAGCGCTGGAGCCTTTCGATTTGAACACGCCCTTTGTGTTCAGAGCGAAAGGTGAAGCGACTCGAGGAGCTGGGCGCTGCAGCTAGACATTGAAAAGCGGAAGCGTCCGTTTAGGTCCGACAAGCGCTGGAGCCTTTGTATTCACAAACAAATAACCCTTCTAGTTGAAGGGTTATGCGACATGGGTACTCCATAAATCTTTTATTTGTTCTGTTAATACAGGGGTATGTTTAACGATGCTTTCTGCAAGAAACGAATTTGAAATCGCTGTTTGGACCGTTTCATTTGGTACAAGTGCTGCAATAAATAGAAACAAAAACACGACAATATATACCTCCACAAACCCCAGTACTCCTCCGAGCCATCCGTTCACTGTTCTTAAGATAGGAAGATCAGCAAGAAAGTCGAGCATCGATCCGATAATTTGCATGAGGATTTTGGTACCAAAGAACAAAAGCGCAAACGCAATACCACTATAATAGGTAGCTTCTAAATTAATCGCTTCAAACACCATCGCAGTTGAAGAAGCTTCGTTTCCAAAGGATGGATATGGTATCCACAGCTTCAGATGAGGCGCAAGATCTTTAAAATACAGATAGGCCACTATAAACGAAACGATGAATCCAACTAAATGAACAACTTGTAGGATCAGCCCTCTACGAAGACCGATAAGAAAACCTCCTACCAATACTATAAAAAGAATGAGATCAACCATCTATCGTTATTCCTCTTCTCTCAGTTTTTTCTTTAAATCTTCAAGTTCTTTCTTAATCATGACGTAATCATTCACAATATTCACCGCTGTTAATACAGCAAGTCGCTTTGTATCTAAATAAGTATTTATTCCTTTAATCTCATTCATCTTCTCATCGACTAATTTCGAGACTTCAAGGATATGTTGATGACTTTTATCACCGACGATTGTATATTGTTCACCATAGATTTCCACAGTTGTACGAACTTTACCACGACTGTCTGTCACCCCATAAGCCTCCTATCACGAGAAAGAATCCTAACTTGTATCATAGCACGAAAATAAGTGTTTTTGAAATACAGCGCTCCCGAACCATTCTTCTTGGTTAACAGATTCTGATATAATGGGATGCAAGCATAGTTCACAAAGGAGTTTTGTTATGTCACAGGTTGTATTAACTGTATCACCTACCATTATGAATGAAATTAAAAAGAAATACAACAGTCACTTAAGCGACAAACAACCGCCAGGGAGCGTGTTCGTAGCGAAAACGTCAGCCTGTACTATTACAGGCTATAAATCTGGAAAGGTCATGTTTCAGGGGGCGGCTGCAGAGCAAGAAGCCAAACAATGGCAAGGGAGCGGAACAGTGAACCCCAAAAAGCCTACAGGATCAAAAAAGAAAACAGTTGGTGACCACCAATATGCCCCTCCTTCCACTATCTCAACGCTATCAGCAATCGGAAGTGATGAAGTTGGTACAGGAGATTTCTTTGGTCCAATGACCGTCGTTGCAGCTTATGTTGATCAAAACCAAATTCCACTTTTAAGAGAACTTGGTGTAAGAGATTCTAAGGGGATGAAAGATCCAGAAATTATCGAGATCGCACGAAATCTAATAAAAACGATCCCATACAGCCTTCTTATTCTTCCGAACGAAAAGTACAACAACATGCAAAGAAAGGGAATGAACCAGGGTAAGATGAAGGCTCTTCTACATAATCAGGCCATTCAGAATGTGACACGGAAAGTAGACGGCTACGATGCGATCTTAATCGATCAGTTTGCAAAACCAGAGATTTATTTTAATTACTTAAAAGGTCAATCAATGGTCATAAAAGAAAACGTCTATTTCGCCACAAAAGCAGAGGAAATCCATTTAGCTGTTGCAGCTGCTTCAATTATTGCTAGATATTCATTTGTCATGGAAATCGATCGTCTTGGAAAAGAAAACAATGTAAAGCTTCCTAAAGGAGCGGGACCTGCAGTAGATGTTGCAGCAGCCAAATTGATTCAGAAACATGGCGATCACGTACTTGAAAAAATAGCTAAGATGCATTTTGCAAATAGTCTAAAAGCGAAGAAAATCGCGGATCAAGCACGCCGCTAGCGATCATTTGCAAATCAAAAGCTGGCTCAAAGTGAGCCAGCTTTTTCATATTACAAATAGAGTTGTGGTGCTTCTAACCCATCCTCAGCTAGAAGCATAACAGAAGTAAAATATTGAAAGAAAAGATCACGATCTACATCGTCGACAACGATTACTTCACGACCTGTTTTATCAAGTACCGTTCTCCCTTGGCTTACGCCGTGCTTTTCAACACGACAGTTTACTTTTCTCGAGTGAATGAAAGACTGAGGTGTGACAGAAACAGTTGTAAGCACGTCCCATAAGTAGTATGTCGAATTGGTTTCAACATGAACAAGAGGTGGACACATCGCATAACATTGCCCGATAAAATCGACCCCGATTTCTTTTCGCTGTGCTGCCCACATGTTTCTAATATCATTTGTTAATGGAACCTGATTTGTACTTTCAAGCGCCACCATTTCAATCGTAATTGACGTATCAAAGACAGTCGCAACGGCTTCTGGATCCCAGAACGCATTCCACTCTGCCGTCCCATCGTGCTCAGGTTCTTCCACATTTCCTGCTTCTAAAAATGTGCCACCCATCCACACTAACTTTTTAATTTTTTGTTCAATGGCCGGTGCTACTTCTAACGCTCTAGCAAGATCAGTTAAAGGACCAGTAAAAAGAAGCGTTATCGGTTCTGAACTGCTCTCAAGTACATCAATCAGATGCAGATGAGCAGGTCTTTCTGACAATGGCGTATTCACTTGATTTGATTCATTAAGAATCGGTAGTGCGTCAACGTAGAAAGCATGCATACGCCACTCCTTAGGAAATGGGTTAATCCCTCTAGAGTTTGAAGCTGAAACATTTAAATCAATACCCTTTCCGAAACGGTCAATGATTTTTCTACTCGCTGAAACAGCCGGTTCTAAATAGCAATCAGCTGGAATAACTGAAACGCCTACAAGTTCAACCTCATCCATGTTCAGCAATAAAAAGAGTGATGCTAAGTCATCCACGCCACCGTCATGATTAAAGTACACCTTTGTTTTCTCCATTTATATCCTCCTGTACCTAACTCTCATGTCCTTTACTACCGTCTCTACCAAACGCCATTTTTATGAATTTCATTCACTCATAGTCCTATTATTTCAGGTAACAGGGTAGAAACGTGCAGGCCAATTCCCGACATATATGAGTTTCCATTTTTAAATCACTTTGTACTCTAACAGAGCGCGAATAAGGAAGCAACATGTAATATTTTGTCGAACGCTTACATATAGAACGGGAATTTTCAAAACATTGTTACTTTACTAATAGGTCTTGCTACCTATGAAATCTTCTGATAGATTGATGAATACAACTTCACATTTATCTCTATATAATTTTGGAAATAGGGTCCAAAGAGTTTCTACCCGGCGACCGAGAATTGCTGGACTATAGGGAAAGTATGGCATCGTCGATGAGACAAGTATGTTTTGTTTTTTCGTGCCGGACTTCTTCCTGTAAACTCGGACTTTTCTATAAAGGACGGGTTTTTTATTTACCCAATTTTTATTTGTGAAGTAACAATTCTTTTTCAGGGGGAATCAGACATCATGAGTATTTTAACAGGACTACTCTCTATTATCGGCGTCCTTGCAATTGCATGGTTAATGAGTAACAAGAAAAAATCAGTAAAGTGGAGAACGATCGGGGTCGGTATTCTCATTGAAGGTCTTTTTGTTCTATTCGTATTAAAAGTGAATGCGGGGAAGGTTATGCTAGAAAAGGCTTCCGCTGCTGTACAAAACGTGATCAATTATAGTAACGAAGGGATTCAATTTGTGTTTGGAGGATTATATGAACAAACAGATTTAACGTTTGTTTTTGCGATCAATGTCCTCGCCGTAATTATCTTCATTTCAGCTCTTGTATCAGCACTTTATTATATGCGCATCATTCCTTTAATCGTTCAAGTTATTGGTGTAACAATTGGTAGATTAATGGGCACAACAAAAGTTGAAACGTTCAACGCTGTCGGAAATTCGTTTCTAGGCCTAGCAGAAGCACCTTTACTTGTAAAACCTTATTTAAAGATGCTTACGAGATCAGAGATCTTTGCCATAATGGTAGGTGGTACAGCTTCTGCAAGTGGAGCTATTCTCGTCGGCTATTCGCTTATGGGAATTGAGCTAAAATATTTATTAATCTCCGTCTTTAGTGTTCCTTTCGTCTCGCTTGTTATCTCTAAGGTGATGGAACCTGAGACTGAAGTATCACAAACAAACGATAAAGTTAAAATGAAAAGATCTGACCACGCAAACGTTTTTGAAGCGATTGCGGAAGGGACGGTAAGTGGAGTCATGCTTGCCCTTAACATCGGTGGCCTTTTAATCGCTTTTATAAGTATCCTAGCTGTAGTTAACGGCATGTTAGGTGTAGTAGGAACAGACCTTAGCACCATATTAGGTTATATTTTCTATCCATTCTCACTACTTGTCGGTATTCCAGCTGATGAAGCCTTTCGCGCTGCCTCCATTATCGGCACAAAAATGTCGATTAATGAATTTGTTGCCTTTCAAAATTTAACGGCAATTCAAGATCAGCTCTCTGATAAAACAGTCGCCATTCTTTCTGTAGCGCTATGTAACTTTGCCAACTTCTCATCCATTGGTCAATTAATCATTGGGCTTGGCTCACTTGAACCTTCAAAGCGTTCACAAGTATCAAAGCTTGGATTAAAAGCGATCATTGGCGGAACTCTTGCCTCCTTTATTACTGCTATATTTGTTGGAATGTTTATGTAAAACATGCATTAGAAAAGCCTCCCTATTAGGAAGGCTTTTTTTACTATTGACGAAGTGCAGCTCCAAACTGTTCTTCTACTGCTTTAAGAACACGGTCATGCGCTTTCTTTACTTCTTCTTCCGTTAACGTTTGTTCCGGATTGTAATATCTGAGAGAGAAAGCTAGTGATTTTTTCCCTTCATCAAGATGTTCCCCTTGATAGACATCAAATAATTGAATCTCAACAAGCTTCGTTCCACCCGCTTCTTTAATAACGCGCTTCACTTCACCTGCTTCAAGTGACTCGTTCACAACGAGCGCAACATCTCTTGTAACAGATGGGAAACGAGGAAGCTTCTTGTATTTAAGATGAGCAACATCAGCTTCAAGTAATTTCTCAAGATTGATTTCAAAGACGTATGTTTCACTTAAATCAAGTTCTTTCTCTACTTCAGGATGAAGCTGGCCAATACATCCGATAAGCTCTTCATCGAGATAGACAGCTGCTGTGCGACCCGGATGAAGCTTAGGCTCTTCTGCACGTACGAAGGTGAGACGATCCTCTACACCAAATTGTACAGCAAGTTCTTCAAGAATTCCCTTTACAACAAAGAAATCTGCCGCTTTCTTTTCTTTTTGCCACAGATGCTCTTGCCATAGTCCTGACACAACACCAGCAAGATGTTCTTGTTCAACCGGAAGTTCATCACCTGGTAAGAATACAGAAGCTGTTTCATAGAAAGCAATATTTTCTAACTGACGGTTTCGGTTATATTGAGCAACCTCTAATAGGTGAGGGATTAAACTCGTTCTAAGTTCACTTCTTTCTTCACTCATTGGCATCGCCAGACGAACAGCTTCTACTGACTCATCAGAGAAGAAATGGCGCTTTGATGGTGAAGTAAGTGAATACGTTACCGTTTGGTATAGACCTGCACCTTCAAGCGTGCGGCGAACATGGCGGCGTTTCCCTTGATATTCTGACAACTGACCAGGTGTACTTTCTGTAAGAGGTAACGTTGCAGGAACATTATCATATCCGTAAAGACGTCCTACTTCTTCGATTAAATCCTCTGAAATTGTAATATCCGGGCGACGTGGTGGTACTTGAACCGTAAACGTGCCACCAAAATTTTGATAAGAGAATTGCAAACGCTCAAAGATTGCAGCAACTTCTGTTTCAGTAATTTCTGTTCCTAGAACTTGATTAATTCGATTTACTTCAATGCTAACGTCAAGAGCTTCAATTGTACGAGCACCTTGCTCAGCAATGCCTTTAAGAACTGTGCCTCCAGCAATTTCTTGAATAAGCTGAGCAGCACGTTCGCTTGCGCCAACAACGCGATTACGGTCAATTCCTTTTTCGAAACGAGCACTTGAATCACTTCTGAGTCCGAGGTCTTTCGATGACTTTCTGACAAGCTTACTATTAAAATAAGCGGCTTCAAGTAGGATCGTTGTCGTATCCTCTTGCACTTCAGAGTCAGCTCCACCCATTACACCAGCAACCGCAACAGGGGTTGACCCATTGGTTATGACAAGGTGTTCACTTGAAAGCGACCGTTCCACATCATCAAGAGTGACAATTTTTTCACCTTCAGTTGCTCGGCGGATAACGACTTCCTTTGATCCAAAGCGATCATAATCAAACGCGTGCAGCGGCTGACCATATTCAAGTAGAACATAGTTTGTAATATCAACAACATTATTAATCGGACGAATACCAGCAGAAACAAGACGATTCACAAGCCACTGTGGCGAAGGTTTTATCGTTACGTCTTTAATAACGGTAGCCCCGTAATAAGGATTATCCCCTTCATTTTCTACACGAACTGACACATAGCCTTCTACGTCTTCATCTGAGCGAACAAGCTCTGGTGACGGAAGTTCAATCGAACGATTCAATACCGCACCTACTTCATATGCGACACCAATCATGTTCATCGCATCCGCTCTGTTCGGTGTAAGACCCAGCTCAAGAACTTCATCATGAAGGTTTAAATATTCAAGGGCATCTTCCCCAGGTGTCACATCTTCACTAAATACAAAGATTCCATCAGCATATTCCTTCGAAACCAATTTACTTTCGATTCCAAGTTCTTGTAGCGAGCAAATCATCCCATGAGAAGCTTCTCCACGTAGTTTTGCTTTCTTAATTTTGAAATTGCCTGGAAGTACAGCCCCAACTTTCGCAACGGCAACATATTGACCCTGTGCAATATTTGGTGCTCCGCAAATAATTTGGACTGGTTCTTCCTCACCGATCTCAACTTTACAAATATTAAGTTTGTCAGCATCAGGATGTTGCTGACATTCAAGAACGTGACCAATCACCACTCCGCTAATTCCTTTATTAAGCTGTTCAACTGTCTCAACCTCAATACCACCTTTTGTGATCAGGTCTGCCAGTTCATCAGCTGAGTAACTATCTAAATCTACATATTGCTGTAGCCAATTCATTGATACAAGCATTTATTCTCCTCCTAACAATCGTTCTATAGTGAGTTAAATTGTTTAATAAATCTACTGTCATTTGTATAGAAATGACGGATATCATCAATGCCATACTTTAGCATCGCAATTCGCTCTGGCCCCATTCCAAATGCAAAACCAGTCACTTTCTCTGGATCAAATCCTGACATACGAAGCACGTTAGGGTGCACCATACCGCCACCAAGAATTTCAATCCAACCAGTTCCCTTACAGACAGAACAGCCATCCCCACCACAATTAAAGCAGGAAATATCCATTTCTACGGACGGCTCAGTAAAAGGGAAGAAACTAGGACGAAGACGAATTTCTCGCTCTTCTCCGAACATTTTCTTAGCGAAAGATTGAAGCACCCCTTTTAAGTCACTCATGCGGACATTCTCACCAACCATTAGTCCCTCGATTTGCATAAATTGATGAGAGTGTGTTGCGTCATCCGTATCACGTCGATAAACTTTTCCTGGCACAATAATTTTTACTGGCCCTTCGCCATTTAACTTCTCCATTGTTCTTGCTTGCATCGGTGATGTATGCGTACGTAAAAGCGTTTCTTCAGTAATATAGAAGGAATCCTGCATATCACGAGCCGGATGATCTTTCGGAAGGTTTAGCGCTTCAAAATTATAATAGTCTGTTTCAACTTCCGGTCCCTCTGCAATCGAGAAGCCCATACCAAGAAACAAATCCTCGATTTCTTCAATGACCCTTGTTAATGGATGATGGTTTCCTCTCTTCACAGGACGACCTGGAAGTGAAACATCGATCGTTTCTTTCTTTAATCTTTCTTCTACGGCTGCTTTTTCGAGACGAGCAATTTCCTCCTCAAGTTGATCTGAAATCGCAGTTCGTATTTCATTAACGAGCTGCCCCATTTTAGGACGCTCTTCTTTTGACAATTGTCCCATCCCTTTGGAAATCTCCGTAATCGGTCCTTTTTTCCCAAGAAACTTCACTTTGATATCCTGTACTTCCTTCATGGAAGAAGCTTTCTTTATTTCTAACAGTGCTTCTTCTTTTAACGCTTGTAAACGTTCTTGCATCATTTCAACCTCCACTTCATATTTATGTTGCTTCCTTTAGGCAATAAAAAAATCCTCGCTCCCCAGCAAGGGGCGAAGATTTGATTTCGCGGTACCACCCTAATTCACCGATAGATTTACACTATTGGCCTTAAGCAAAGAATAACGGCTTGTAAACCGATCCGCTTTCGTACGAACAAAGCGGCAACTCCAGAGTGAATTCAGCAACGTTCCTATAGAAATGCTTCCAGTCACGGCATTTCCTCCCTAAATAGGCAGTGGTAGCTTACTACTCTCTATCATTGTTTTTATTATATATAAGTTGCTTTTAATTATAGAAAAAAAACGCTACATCTGCAAGTGCAATTATGAAGGAAGCAGCCCGTACATCAAAATCCCTGCGGCGACAGCGACATTCAGCGACTCCGCTTTTCCATAAATCGGGATATATATCTTCTCATCAGCAAGTTTTTGAAGCTCTTCCGATACCCCATTTGCTTCATTCCCTAGAATAACTGCAAACTGAGAACGTCCTTTTAAATCATCATAAGGAGTTCCTCCACTCACTTCTGTGGCGTAGATCGGCATGTTAAGCTCTTTGAACTTTTGCACTTCTTCTACAAGATCTGCTTTTTTTACAGGGAGGTGATAGATAGACCCCTGAGTAGAACGGAGTACTTTACTATTATAAGCATCTACTGTTCCATGCCCAAGAAGAATGCCGTCGTAGCCAGCACTATCCGCTGTACGGATCATTGTTCCTAAATTACCTGGATCTTGTATTGCATCAAGGAGCAAGAATCTCCCTGCACTTGGGAAATGAGGTTCCACCATTTCACATACTGCCATGATTCCCTGCGGTGTTTCGGTATCCGTTAATTCTTGCATCACTTTCTCAGTTACAGTATACACAACAGGACGTTCTTTAAACGGATAGATAGATACATCATTGCCTTCCGTTACAATCACTTCAATAATTGGCGCTTCAAACTTCGCCGCCTCTTCAACGATATGCGGTCCTTCAATGAGATAGCTTTGAGCTTTCTCTCTCCCCTTACGCGTTTGGAGTTTTTTCCAATCTTTTACTTTTTGATTTTTTGCGGATTCAATAATCATTATGCTCTCCTTCAGTTTTCAATGTTTCTATTATAAAGGGTTAAATGGGAAGATTCCAATAGTACTCATGAAATTTATTGCATTCGCTCATACTAATGATGCTTGATCGAACAAGCGAATGAGAAAGGTGAGGTGGAAAGCATGGACCTTAACTTACGAAAAGCAATTCTCGCCAATATTAATGGCAACAACGAGGAACAGATTGAAGCGACGATCCTCGATGCCATCCAAAGTGGCGAAGAGAAAATGCTCCCTGGACTAGGTGTTCTTTTTGAAATCCTATGGAAAGAAGCACCTGAAAATGAACGAGAGCAGATGCTCTCTTACATGGCTCAGGGTGTAAATTAACGAGCAAAATCCGGTGGCCAAGGCCACCGGATTTTGTGTTTAATTAAAAATAATTTCTTTTACTTTATCAGCATCAAGCTTTTTAATCACTTCAACAATTAAATTAACCGCATTTTCAAAATCATCACGATGGAGAATCGCTGCGTGTGTATGAATGTAGCGTGTTGCAATCGTGATCGAAAGAGCAGGTACACCGTTTGCTGTTAAGTGAATTTTTCCTGAGTCCGTACCTCCACCTGCAATGGAGTCAAACTGATAAGGGATGTTGTTCTCATCTGCAGTATCTGTAACAAAATCACGAAGTCCCTTATGACCAACCATTGAAGCATCGTACATAATAATTTGAGGACCTTTCCCCATTTTCGATTGAGCATCCTTATCGCTCACGCCAGGAGTATCGCCAGCAATACCAACATCAACTGCAAAACCGATATCTGGCTTAATCATGTTTGTTGCGGTTGTTGCTCCACGAAGGCCTACTTCCTCTTGGACTGTACCAACACCATATACCGTATTTGGATGTGCTTCACCTTTTAGTTTTCGAAGTACTTCAATCGCAATTGCACAGCCAATACGATTGTCCCATGCTTTTGCCATAAGCATTTTTTCATTATTCATGACTGTAAATTCACAAACCGGAACAACGGAATCTCCTGGCTTTACGCCCCATTCCATTGCTTCCTCTCTACTAGATGCACCGATATCAATAAACATATCTTTCTTATCAACTGATTTCTTACGCTGCTCAGCAGGAAGAATATGTGGTGGTTTTGAACCAATCACGCCCATAATATTGCCATTACGAGTCATCACGTTCACACGTTGAGCAAGCATCACCTGTTCCCACCAGCCGCCAACAGTTTGGAAATAAAGGAATCCTTTATCGTCGATGCGGGTAACCATAAAGCCAATTTCATCGAGATGTCCTGCAACCATGATTTTAGGACCTTCTGCATTACCTTTTTTAACAGCAATTAAACTGCCGAGGTTGTCATACATGATTTCATCAGAAAGAGATTCAATATGCTTCTTCATTACGTCGCGAGGCTCACGCTCGTTACCAGGTACACCATTCGCATCTGTAAGTTCTTTAAGCATCTGTAACGTTTCGTCTAGCTTTGCCATATGTATTGCCCCCTTAATATGTATTCACTGTTCATTATAACGGTTTCCGAAATATTTAACAATTCAGAGGAGTCTTAAACCTAATATCCCTGGTCCTGGCGATTATGATTCACTTTATTTTTTTTCAAATACGCCTCACTTATTTCTTTATACTCAAGTCCAATTGTTTGTCCCAAAGTTAGGTAACTCTCCATTAAATTGTAATAAGGTTCTTCTTTCTTACTAACAAGTCGATCAATCGCGCGATAGACATCATGAAAGGCCTGAACTTCTGATGACGCCGCTTTTTTTGGCAGACCTTCAAACGCAGTGATGCCTAACTCTAGTCCTAATGATAAAATAAAATGAATCCCATCAACATACTCCTCTAATATCGTTTCTTTCGGTGAAGGTGCTTTTTTACTCCAATATTTAAAGCAGCGCGTTTCATTCGCAAGTTCTCCTAATTCAACTTTAAGAGCAAGAAGCTTATTTTCAAACAAATCAACGTCATCTAGCCCGTGTTCTTGTACAATTCGATCATCTAATTGTTTTTGTAATGTAAATAATAACTCAAAATTCATTGCAATCGTCCCTTCAAAATCTTTTCATTTTATGAAACCTTTCTTTATCATATACGTATAGAGAATAGAAGCATAGTGAAAATGAGGTGCTGACTAATGATACTTATCCTATTTCGTCTTGTCATTCTCGTAGCCATGGTTTTGATTGCTTATTCTGTCATTCGCTTTTTTATGGATCCAAAACGCAAGCTCGAAAAAGCCCACGATCATAAAGAATACTATTTTTTCGATGACTCGTCCAATGTTCGAAAGAATTTTCTTGTCACTTACAAAGGAGCTCTCTTTGAAGGTGAAAAATACCTTGGAACAACCGATAAGTCCTTTGATATTATCACGCTTTCGATAGGCGTAAAAAACGCTTCAGAACTTTATTTACTCGAGAAAGAAGATTTCTATTTTCTAGAGAAAGAAATGGACATCCGGTATCCAAGCGCTAGAATTGAATGGAAAAGCCCTGTGAAAGAATTTCTTCGTCACCGTGAAGACTCATAATGTCAAAAGCCCCCTCCAAGCTTGGAGGGGGCTTTTATCTATCATCCTATTTTGAAATCAATTTACCTTGCAGGTTGAAAAAAATCCTCCCATTTCATAACCCATTCCTTTCTTTTAAGTAGAAAGAAAAGAATAACAAGGCCTAACAGCATTAATAGAATAAGTACTGGGTCAAAACCACTGATCGCTGTTCCAAAGAAGGAATAAAACAGTGCAAGAGGCAAGTTTGATATAAGAGATGAACGAAGATAATCGGGAAAATCTTTTGACACCTCAATTAAGCAAAGCGAAATAAAATGAAAATGAACAAAGGGTACCAATCTTAGAATTGCAATCTGCCCTACTGACATAGGCATATGCTTTCGAGTCCATCTTTCTTTCATTCGAATGATTTTCTTGAACAAACCCGGTGTTCGTTTCACGACCAGATAAAAAACCGAACTTACAACGGTAATGCCAATCACCGAATAGATAGTTCCATATATAGCTCCAAACAATACACCGCCTGCCACACAGACCACACTAACTGGTACAAAAACAAACTGCCGAATAAAATGAAAAATAATGAAATAGAACGGGGCGTAAATTCCGCTGTTCGACACAACCTCAACAAGCGGCAGGACGAGCTCATTCATGATGTTCCCCCCTTCCTTTTACCTTTATGACAAGAGACGAGCTGTTATGTCAAATAGTGAAGCCTCAAAGAGAATATTTTCTGGAAATACGTGGACAATAAGGGGAGATTTGATGAGAACGGTAACTGGAGGGGATATTAGATGGATGAACTCGTGATTGCTCGTTCATTGTTTGGCATGACAATGGGCGTACATATTATTTACGCTACTCTCGGAGTAGGGCTACCCTTAATGGTGCTTGTAGCTGAACTGATGTATCAAAAAACAAAAGATAAAGATTATGCACTCATGGCGAACAGGTGGACAAAAGGGTTTGCCGTATTACTCGGAGTCGCAATTCCAACAGGAACGATTGCAGGCGTGCAGCTTTCTCTGTTATGGCCAGGTTTTATGGAGGTTGTAGGACGAGTCATTGCCCTACCATTTCAAATTGAAATTTATGCCTTTTTCCTCGAAGCACTCTTTATGTCGATTTATGTTTATGCAGCAGATCGACTTTCTCCGCTTATGCGGATCGTTAGTGTTACACTCGTTGCCTTTGGCGCAAGTGCTTCAGCGATTTTAATTACAAATGTCCATGCTTTTGAAGGCACACCAGCTGGATTTGAAATAGTAGATGGGAAATTTGTTAACGTGGATCCGTGGGAAGCATTTTTTAATCCTTCCTTCATCGTTACAGCAGGACATGTCACAGTATCTGCTCTTATGACAGGTGCTTTTGTCATTGCTTCTATTGCTGCATATAAAATGATTCGTCAACGAGGGAATACGCGTGAATATAAATTTCATCACAAAGCTTTAATGATGGGGCTCGTTATCGGAGGGATTTTTTCAATTTTAACGGCGTTAAATGGGCATGAATCCGCTCAGCAATTGTATCAATACCAGCCTGAAAAGCTGGCAGCTGCAGAGGGATTGTTTGAAACACAAACATACGCCCCACTTGCCATAGGTGGCTACACAGATAAAGAGGAACGAGAAGTGAAGTGGGCGATCGAAGTTCCTTGGGCGCTCAGCTTTCTAGCTGACGATGCTTTTGATACAGAAGTGTTAGGACTTGAAGAATGGCCAGAAGATGAGTGGCCTCCCTTGTTTGTCCATACTCTATTTAATGCAATGGTTGGAATCGGCTCTTTATTGATGCTCCTATCCATCGTGGGGTTTACTTGGTACAAAATTCTCAAACGAAAAGAATTCCCACGCTGGCTAATGTGGGCGTTTATTGCCGCTGGTCCTCTTGCCATCACTGCAATTGAATTCGGATGGATCTTCGCTTGTACCGGAAGACAGCCATGGGTTATTTATCACGTGATGAAAACAGAAGAAGCGGTGACAACTTCTGGAAACATCGGACTGCTATTTGTTCTATTTCTCATTGTTTATATCATTCTCATGATTTCAACAGTGCTCGTGCTGCGTTATTATTTCAACCGTAATCCAATTAGTGAAGAACTTGATCAATAATCCAAGGAATCGTACGTCTATTAAAAATAAGAGGTGAACAACATGTCAGAAGCATTTTACGCCATCACATTAATTTGGGGACTTGTTTTCATTTATGCGGTTATGGCGACAATCGATTTCGGTGCTGGATTTTGGTCGATGATTTATTTAAATCGAAATAACACGAAAGCAACGAATATAGCAAACCGCTACCTTTCTCCTTCCTGGGAAGTAACGAATGTTTTCATTGTAGCTATCGTTGTAGCGCTCTTTAGTTTCTTTCCTGGAGCGACATTTACTTTAGGGACAGTGCTACTTATTCCTGGCAGTTTAATAATTTTATTACTTGCGCTACGCAGTGCCTTTCTCGTATTTTCCCATTCAGCATCGGAGAATTACAAGCGGATCTTAACACTTATTTCAGGAATTACCGGTTTTCTAATTCCAGCCCTTTTGATTTGCGTGTTACCGATTACACACGGTGGGTTTATCAAAACAACAAACGGAGTAGAACGCTTGTTATTGAGTGAATTGTTTACAAGTCCAAGTGTCTACGCGTTTATGGCTTTTGCTATCTCAAGCACACTTTTTCTTTCATCACTTTTACTCTCTGATTATTCAAATGTATCAGCAGATCAAGAAGCTTATCAAACGTATAGAAGAGATGCCATACTCGTTGGCCCAATCTCACTTGCGATGGCAGGTTTGCTCGTTCTCACCATTCGAACAGAAGCGCCATGGCTTTATGAAAGGCTTATGGACTATGTGCCATGGTTGATTGGTTCAATGATCACTTTTGCGATCGGGTATCTCGCTCTCTTTATTCCAAGAAAAACAGGAGTCGGCATCCCAAGACTTGCTATGATTAGTATTGTCATTCAGTATTTACTCGCAAGCTATGCTTATGGATCAGCGCATCTGCCTTATATCGTTTATCCAAATGTTACGATTGAAACAGGATTTACAGATCCTGCTACCTTTCGCGCACTAATTGTCACGTATATTGTCGCTTTCTTTATCTTAACACCAGGCTTTATTTATTTCTGGCGCCTCTTCTTAAAAGATAAACGGTACCTTAAACAAAATGAATCTTAAACGCAAAAAAACGCAGCATATGCTGCGTTTTATCATTTTACTTATTCAAGTATATAGAACCGCTTATCAAAAGGATATGTACAATCATAACAGCAGGAATGCCGTAAACAAATTGAGAATGCTTCGTTTTATGTCTAAACCGTTTCATACCAAAATACCCTCCGATACTCCCTCCAATTACAATAAAAAGCCACAACGTCTTTTCTGAAATCCTTCGACCTCTCTTTTTTGCTCTTCGTTTGTCTACTCCCATTATAATGAAACTTCCACTATTAATAAGAACCAAATAAATAAAAAATATAATAAGACCGTTCACTTCACATTTCCTCCTAACTTAAAGCTTTCTACAAAAAAACCATCCTCAACGTGTGAGAATGGTTTTTGAGAACTTATTTCAAGTTTTCTTTTGCTTTTGATGCTAGTTCAGCGAACGCTTTTTCGTCGTTAACTGCTAGCTCAGCAAGCATTTTACGGTTGATGTCGATACCAGCTGTTTTAAGACCAAACATCAAACGGCTGTAAGAAAGTCCGTTCAAACGAGCTGCCGCGTTGATACGAGTGATCCAAAGCTTACGGAAGTCGCGTTTTTTCTGACGACGGTCACGGTAAGCGTACATGTTTGATTTCATAACTTGCTGATTAGCAACTTTGAAAAGCAAAGACTTCGATCCGTAATATCCTTTTGCGAGTTTTAACGTTCTTTTACGTCTGCGACGTGTTACGTAGCCACCTTTTACTCTTGGCATACTAAACCCCTCCTAATTTCTGTGTCTAAATAATATGAAAACCGATTACTTCTTGTTGTAGATTAAAGTCTTAATGCGCTTGAAGTCACCTGCGGAAACAAGAGAAGCTTTACGAAGCTTACGCTTCTGCTTTTGAGACTTGTTACCGAACATATGGCTAGTGTAAGCACGGCTGCGCTTAAGTTTACCTGATCCAGTTTTCTTAAACCGTTTTGAAGCTCCACGGTGAGATTTCATTTTTGGCATGAGTGAGTTCCTCCTTCAAGAATTACTTTTCTGCGATAGGTGCCAAGATTAGGAACATGCTGCGTCCTTCCATTTTTGGTTTGGACTCAACAGTTGCAATATCTTTGCAATCTTCTGCTAGGTGCTCAAGCACCTTTTTACCGATATCAGAGTGTGTAATCATACGTCCGCGGAAACGGATCGATGCTTTCACTTTGTCACCTTTTTCAAGAAACTTACGTGCATTACGAAGTTTCGTATTGAAGTCGTGTTCTTCAATATTCGGGCTCAAGCGAACTTCTTTAACGGTAATAATCTTTTGTTTCTTACGCGCTTCTTTCTCTTTCTTCTGCTGCTCATAGCGGAACTTTCCGTAGTCCATAATGCGACAAACAGGAGGTTTCGCGTTTGGAGCAACCATCACAAGATCAAGATTTGCATTACGAGCCATATCTAATGCCTCATTTTTGGATTTCACACCAATTTGGTTTCCGTCTGCACCAACTAGACGTACTTCCCGAGCACGAATGCCCTCATTGACGTTCATATCTCTACTAATAATCAGCCACCTCCATGGTTATTGTTCGATGATGATCATCTCACATGATGTCATTAAATGGTTTATATCCGGTTCAAAGCATAAAAAAAGCGTCGGCGCATACGACACCCACACATTACACAATTATAAGAACAGTGTACCTGCAAACTACCAATTATGGCGTCAATCAGGTGAGAAGCGGGCGCTTCTGCTTGCTTTGTTTCCGATATTTAATTACCTAAGACAGTATACCATGCTGACCAAATTTATGTCAAGGTGATAAGATTCGTTCGAAGTGCACTTGATTATCATAACGAATCTTTCTCTTTGTGACAAGTGTTTTTTGTATATTTGTTTCATCTTATAAAATAAAGCCGGCATTTACGCCGGCTTTTCGTTACTTTTTGTCTTTAATTTCTTCTTCTATTCGAGCAGTAAATTCGTTTAGAGAAACAGTCTCAGAATCCTGCTGGCTGTAGCGACGAACATTAACCGCTTCACCTTCAACTTCTTTATCCCCTACTACGAGCATATAAGGGATTTTCTGCATTTGTGCTTCACGAATTTTGTACCCAATCTTTTCGTTGCGTTCGTCTACTTCAACTCGAATTCCAGCGCGTTGAAGTTTTTTCTGAACACTCTTCGCATATTCCAGGTGTACTTCCGATACAGGAATAATTTCTGCCTGAATTGGAGCAAGCCATGTTGGAAATGCCCCTTTATATTCTTCAATCAAGAAGGCTACAAAGCGTTCCATTGTAGAAACGACACCTCGGTGAATGACGACTGGACGATGATGGTTACCATCTTCACCGATGTAAGAAAGATCAAATCGTTCTGGAAGAAGGAAATCAAGTTGGACAGTCGAAAGAGTCTCCTCTTTACCTAATGCAGTTTTCACTTGAACATCTAATTTCGGACCATAAAATGCCGCTTCGCCTTCTGCTTCTACATATTCAACGTTAAGATCATCCATTGCTTCTTTCAGCATTTTTTGTGCTTTTTCCCACATTTCGTCATTGTCGATATACTTTTTCTTATCAGCTGGGTCACGATAAGAAAGACGGAATGAATAATCACTAATATTGAAGTCTTTATAAACTTCCTGAATCAGCTCGACAACTTCAATAAATTCTTGCTTAATCTGATCTGGACGACAGAAAATATGAGCATCATTTAACGTCATTGAACGTACGCGCTGAAGTCCTGCTAGGGCACCAGACATTTCATAGCGGTGCATTGTTCCTAGCTCAGCCACACGATACGGAAGACTGCGGTAGCTTTTCAGATCATTTTTGTAAATCATCATATGGTGGGGACAGTTCATTGGACGAAGAACCAATTCTTCTGTTTCATCCATTTTCATTGGTGGATACATATCGTCTTGGTAGTGATCCCAATGACCACTTGTTTTATAAAGCTCCACGTTCGCAAGGTGAGGTGTATAAACATGGTTATAACCAAGACGTTCCTCGAGGTCAACAATGTATCGTTCAATCGTACGGCGAATCGTCGCTCCTCTTGGCAACCAGATTGGGAGCCCTTGTCCAACTTCTTGAGAAATCGTAAATAGCTTTAGCTCTTTACCAAGTTTACGGTGATCGCGCTCTTTCGCTTCTTCTAAAAGACGAAGGTACTCTTCAACCTGGGACTGCTTGGGAAATGCTGTACCATAAATGCGTTGTAGCATTTGATTTTCGCTATCTCCACGCCAGTACGCACCTGCAATCGATAGTAGTTTAAAGGCTTTGATCTTACTAGTTGAAGGAACATGTGGCCCACGACAAAGATCAAAGAATTCGCCTTGTTCATAAATTGTCACCTGTTCATCGTCAGGTATCGCTTCAAGCAATTCTAACTTAAGATCATCGCCAATTTCCTTAAACATTTTCTCTGCTTCAGCACGACTGACAACAATACGCTTCACTTCAAGATTTTCATTAATAATTTTTTTCATTTCTTTTTCGATTTTCGGAAGATCTTCAGGTGTAATTGATACAGGGCAATCAATATCGTAATAGAATCCACTATCAATGACTGGGCCAACGCCAAGTTTCACATCACCATAGAGACGCTTAATCGCTTGAGCCATTAAATGAGCCGTACTATGGCGAAGAACTTCAAGTCCGTCTTCACTTTCTTGTGTTACGATTTCAATCGATGCATCTTCTTCAATTTCACGACGCAAATCGAAAAGAACGCCATTCACCTTTCCTGCAAGAGCTTTTTTCTTTAAGCCCGGACTAATTGAGCTTGCAATCTCTTCAGTTGTTGTTCCTTTATTAAATTCTTTCACAGAACCATCTGGGAACGTAATCTTTACCATTTCAGCCATGCTTCTTCACTCCTTTTTGCATATAAAAAAACACTCATCCCAAAAAGGGACGAGTGTTTTATCTCGTGGTTCCACCCTGCTTCCCATATAGAGAAAATCCTATACGGCTCAGATTGCTGTAACGTAGCAGAAACGCTACCCTATTTCCAGGGTAGAGTTCAAAGGTGGTAAGAATGCTTGTCTCGCTAGGAAGTTCACACCAATCCTTCCCTCTCTTAAAGCAGACAGAACATCTCATGTCCTTATCGTAACAATAACGTATATGCGTGTATGTAGGTATTATAAGTAGTGTACTTATGAAAATCAAGCTTATTTTAATGATTGCCAGAAAAAAAGTTTTTAACCCGTGACAACGGAAAAAAACATAGTCGTTCTTCAAAAACATTACGAATGGTTTGAGCCAACCCTTCTTCCGTGTCTTCTGTATATAAATAAATTTCTTTAGGAGCAAGAATCAGAAGCGGCAAAAGTATTTCAGAATCTATTTCTTCCAAAGAAAGTCCATTTGGAATGTTATCAAGTGTTTCATGAATCCCATTAAGCTTATGACCACTTAGATCATATAATCGGTAGCTACCATCAAAAACAAGCACAACTTTTTCTTGGAGAGCCTCTCTTGATTTAAGAAGAAGCCTTAATGCTTCAATAAAATTCTGATATTCTTGCTCAAGTTTATACTCGTCAATCGCTTCGCCAATTAGCTCAGTTAACAGAGCTCGATAAGGACCGGTTCGAAACCGTAAATAAGAGTCAAATAAGATCGTTCCGCCCTGTTCAATACAAGAAAACGTTGATCGATGCAATAAATCAACCCGCTTTGTGTAGCGATCAGAGCGAGGGAGTTCTTCTTTGTCTCCCTCTCCAATACTTTTTGCAATTGCTGTAATTTCGCCAATTTCATCTTTATCTTGATAGTAATATTTTGTTGTTAATATTTGTTTCATCCATCGCTTCTCATAGATGGTGCTAACACAGCGGACGATGCATTTGGAGATGTGATAACACAACTTTGCATTATATGGTTCCACTTGTACAGAGAGCGTTAATTCCTCTTCATTAACGGAGACTTTTTGTTGAACGTTCCTATCCTTTATCAAATATTCATAAACAAATTGAAAATCTTCTTTTTGATCAAATGTTATTGAAACCAATATATCCCCCCCCCTGTCCACCTTCTTACTAAAATCTATATGGCTCCAGATTGGAAATGATGTATAGAACAATAAAAAAGCCTTCCCTAAGGAAGACTTTAGACTCGTCTATTTTTCCCCTGTAAAAAGACTGGGGTGGTAAAATGCTTTATTCTTTCCATGATTCGCTTCGCTTTTGTTTCTTCAATTCCACTTTTATGAGAGTAAGCGAGATGCTCCTCTAACAAGGAATAATCTAGATTAGAAGAATAAAGGGTTGGTAATCCTTCTGTCATGCGATATTGGAGCAGAGCACCAAGTATGTCATCCCGTACCCAACTCGAAATATTTTCAGCCCCAATATCATCAAGGATTAATAAAGGAGTCTCTTTTAAGTAATTTAGCTTTTCATCAATCGATTGATCTTGTATGGCACTCTTCATTTGTCGAAAGAAATCAGGCGTATAAATAAACTGCGAACGAACGCCTTTTTCCTTCGCTAACTGATTTGCAATTGCCCCTAGAATAAATGTTTTGCCAACACCAAAACCACCATGAATATAGAGCCCTTTCTTCGTTTCACCCGGAACAAAGTCCTCGACGTATTGAATAGCTGTACCAATCGCTTCAATTCGCACAGGATCTTCATCATCCAAATCCGCAAATGTCGCTTCAAGAATTTCTTTTGGAATATAGTAGCTCTGAATCATTTCATTACGCTTCTTATTCTTATCTTCTTCAATCCTTGTTGGACAGCGATTATAACGAATATCGATGACTGAACGATTAAGAAATAACTCCGGCTCGTACCCTTGCATCATATTAATACAGTTGGAGAGCCCCGGGCACCCCTCACACCGTTTAGACTGAGTCGTAAATTCATACAATCTTGCAAGACTTCGATCAATCATTTTTTCATCGACTTCATCTTGTTCCTCAATAAATGCTTGAATATCTTCATCTGCCATGATCGCTTTTTTCATTTCTTGATATTGCTGTTGGAACTTCTTGTTACCCGGCATTTTATTAAACGATTCTTGGATGGACTCCATACATTTCACCCCGCTTTATTTTTTGTATTTGCTTAGCATTTTTTTGAGCTGATCTTGTTTTTCTGAGCGCTCTTCATGAGACATATCGGGTTCTTTTTGATCCGATATCCATTCAGGAACTTTGTCTTTTCGAGCTGTAGAACTTCCCTTTCCTCGAGATGCTGGATTCGCCTTTTTCTTGGGCTGCTGTAGTTCTTTTATGGCAAGATCCATGGCTTCTCTCACTGTCTTTACCCTGGCTCTTGCCCAGTGACTCGCAAATTTTTCTACGTAGTTTTTCGAGAGTTTTTTATCTTGTGTTTCAATAATAAAATCAAGAAGAACGTTCATTACACCAGGAGTTAGCTTCTGTTCATCCATAATACGCTCGACAAGCTTCATATCTGCTTCTGATGGCTTACCACCTTCTGCCGCACGTTGGAGAATATCATAAGGTGTCATTTGCTCATAACGCTGAGCGGCCTTCTCCTCTTCCGTTACAGGCTCTTTTGTATGGAATTCTTGCAATGCAGCAGGCTGTCTCCTATATTGAAGAGCAGGTACCTTTCCTCGATTTTCAAGAGCAAACCAGCTGCTTACTTCTTTTCGGAGAAGATCATCTGATAGCTCATCATGATGAATGGCCGCCTGTTCCACGATTCGCCCCATTTCATAAGGCTCAATCTTATAGACAAAAGCAAGTCGCTCAATTGTTTTCTTAACCGAATCAGTAAACATTTTCTCTGTTACAATCATATCAGAAATGTGCTGTTTCATCACATCAAAGTCAAATTCAGATGAAGTGAAAACAAGACCCTTATTATCATTTCGACTTGCGATCTCTCGAACATCATCTTCTTCCTCATAACTTGCCGTCATCTCAGAAGGATGCAGGGAATCGTATACTTCGTTAAACGAAGCAGTCATATCTTTATATTCTGACAAATCTGGCTTTTCATCAGAGAAATACTTCTTTAAATCCTGGTATCGATTACGCCCTAATCGATTGAACAAATAAATATTTAAAACACCGTCATTAAAAAAACGATCAGGTGTTAGCGGTGGCTGAAGCTCGTAAGTAAAGTGTCTCGGATCTTCTCCGTTTTTGAGGAAAGTTTTTAATAAGCCGATCCCCTCTAGCTTTCGTCGCTCTTCAAGTAGTTTTTTTGTATCCCATCTCATCATCAGTAATAAATGATGATGAGTCATTTTTGTAACAAGACTGTCCTGTTGCTCATGGGCGCTCCACATCGTCATATAGAGACTGTAGGCCCCTGCACCAATTAGAGGCTGGTACAACAGGGTAAGGACATTCCTATCATACTCATGCAATAACCCGAACGCCTCAATTTGAAGCGTATCAACAGGAAGAAGTTCTTTCCAATGCATATGCTTCACCTTTATATTCCTTCATAGATTTTTCTAACTAACTGATAGCCTGAGACATAGCAAGGTCTTGACTCATCATGGCATTTGTCTTATTAACGTACAAAAAAAGAGCTTACACTAAGCTCCTTTTCCTTACTCTGCTCTGTTAATTAATTCTTTAAGCTCACGAATAAAAACATTGATATCTTTAAACTGACGATAAACGGAAGCAAATCGAACGTAAGCCACTTCGTCAACTTTTGCCAGTTGATCCATCACAAGCTCACCGACAGTATCACTACTGATCTCGGAAGCTCCCTGATTACGAAGGTCCCGTTCTATTTCATTTACGATGGTTTCAAGTTTTTCGAGCGGCACGGGTCTTTTCTCGCAGGCTTTAATTAAACCTCTGAGAATTTTTTCCCGGCTAAACTCTTCCCTAGCTCCATCTTTTTTCACGACAATAAGCGGTATTTCTTCAACTGTTTCAAACGTTGTAAATCGATAGGTACACGATTCACATTCGCGGCGCCTGCGTATCGATCGGCCTTCATGAACCGGTCTGGAGTCAAGCACTCTTGTACCATTATGATTGCAGTTGGGACAGCGCATTAGATCATCTCCACTAAACGAACAAGATTTCTATCTCTTATTTTAGCATAAAATGTGCGACGACACACATCCTACTATATTTGCTCTGAAATGCCTGTTCCAATCAACGTTAGCTTTTTCTTCAAATCTGAATAAATCGTTTCAATTACCTTTTTACTAAAACCAAAATCTACAGGTAGTGGTGTTTCTGTCGAAACGGAAAAATCTACCGCTGTTTTATAACCGCGCACGGTCACGACCGTTACTACAATTAACGCTTTTTTAGGAGCTTTCACTTGAAATACAAACTCTCCACGTTCGGGTGAATTGGTCACGATTTCACCTTTGTAGTGTTTTTGAAGAATCGCTTTCGCTTCTGTAAAAGCCTGTTCCTTTGTCGCTTTAAAATAATGCGTTTTCAATGTAGGATTTTGATGCCTTTCCCCTGTTTCAGAACGATTGCTAAAAAACTCTTTTATTCCCACCCCTAGTCCTCCTCTATTTTTTTTAAGAATAGCAATAAATGACTGATAAATCAATGAGGTCGCGCTGAATCGCCAATCATCACAAGCTAATAAATTTCTTAGCTAAACTAAAAAAGGGCCCCCAGGGTGCCCTTTTAATCGAAGTATTATTATTATGAAGTAAACGCTGACTGTTCTTCTCTAACTTTAGGTTTTACAGGTCCCATGCCTCGTGGAAGTTCGATGTTCTCACGCGTATCCGCTCCAAGTGCATCCGCAATGTAGTTTGCAGCTACGTTTGGATCAAGATCACCACAAGTATACACATCAATACTTGCATAACCATGCTCCGGGAAACTGTGAATTGTTAAATGTGATTCAGAAATAATCACAACACCACTTACACCCTGAGGTGCAAATTTATGAAATGCTACTTCTCGAACCTCTGCACCAGACTTAAGAGCAGCTTCAACAAACGTTTCTTCGATAAATTTCATGTTGTTTAATTTTTCAGTGTCACAGCCCCATAGTTCAGCAATGACGTGACGTCCCATTGTATCCATAGCAAAATTCCCCCTTTATTTTTACTCATGCCTAAAGCATGCGGTATTGAAAATCCACCACGGGGGAAAGTTAGTCCGATGAGGTCCTAACCCTTTAAGTAGTTTTCAATGCCAAATTGCTATAAAAGAAGTTCACGAAAAATAGTATAAGGCTTTTAAAATAGATTTGCAAGAATAAATTAAATGCAAACCTTTCTTCTCTCCACTCACTTTTACAAAGCGAGTAGAGCGGCAATAATAAAAATATATCCAAAATGGACGAGAAATATCCTGTATCTTGAAGTTATTTTCGCGCTTTAGTTAACCTCAAAAAAAAGAAGCAGGATTGCTCCTACTTCTTTCCTTTTCAATCTATACGCTCACTTTCAATTTCTCAGGAATTCGTTCACCTACGTACTTTGCCATATCCACGACTCGACAAGAATATCCCCACTCATTGTCATACCAGGCAAGTACCTTTACTTTTTTATTTTCAACGACCATTGTCGATAGTCCATCTACTATAGAAGAATGAGCATTACCATTGTAGTCAATTGATACTAATGGTTCATCAGAGTAAGCAAGAATACCTCTTAGGGGCCCTTCAGAAGCAGCTTTTAAAGCATCATTAACTTCATCAATGGTCACTTCTTTCTTAAGATCAACCACAAGGTCGACTAATGACACATTTGGTGTCGGTACGCGAAGCGACATTCCGTTAAGTTTCCCTTCTAAATGAGGCAATACTTTTGAAATCGCTTTAGCTGCACCTGTCGACGTTGGAATAATTGATTGGCCACAGGCACGTGCTCTTCTTAAATCTTTATGCGGATTATCGATGTTTTTCTGATCATTCGTATATGCATGAACTGTTGTCATCATACCCGAAACAATTCCAAAGGACTTATCAAGCACTTGAACAACCGGAGCCAGACAATTGGTTGTACAAGATGCATTTGATAAAACATGATGTTTCTGATCATTGTATTCGCTTTCATTAATGCCCATCACAATTGTAAGATCTTCATTCTTACCAGGTGCTGTAATGATTACTTTCGTAGCTCCTGCATCAATATGATAACCGGCTTCTTCTCTCGTACGAAACTTGCCAGTAGCTTCAATTACAATGTCGATTCCCATCTCTTTCCATGGAAGAGTTTTTGGATCACGATTATTTAAAACAACCACTTTTTTATTGTTAATCTTTATCCCATTCTCAATTGGTGTAACCTCTCCATCAAATGTACCGTGAATGCTATCATATTTAATTAAATGGCTGAGCGTTTCAGGCGGATAGCTAGCGTTAATTGCTACAACTTCCAAACTATCTTCCATTATTGCCTTTCTAAATACCATTCGCCCAATTCTTCCAAAGCCATTAATTGCTACTCTTGATTTCATTCAGCGTTCCTCCCGCCACATATGTGTTATACTTATTTCCCCTATCACAAAATTAGTATAACATATAATATGCAAATGAAAAGATTAATTTACACTATTTTTGTAGAACGTCTTTCTCTAAGCGCATGACGATTAAAAAACAAAAAACACGTCGTTTTCAGACGTGTTTTTGTTTATATTATTCCCCATTTTTTTAGAATGTTGTTAAGTTGTTCTTCCGTTTCTTCACGTGTTCCCGTGTTATCAATCACATCATCAGCCAGTTCTTTCTTTTCTTCAATAGGCATTTGCGATTGGATACGATCGAAAGCCTCTTCTTCCGTACTCCCATCCCTTTCAACTAATCTCGATAGCTGGGTTTTTGCATCGACATACACGAGAAGGGTTTGATCAACCATATGAGTTAGCTGACTTTCAAATAAAAGCGGAATATCGAAAACAATATGCACGCTTCCCTGTTCTTTTAGAGCTGCTGCTTGATCAAGCATTCCTTTCCGAATTGCAGGATGAAGAATACGATTTAATACTTTACGTTTTTCCTCATCTTTAAAAATGACAGCTCCTAACTTCTTCCGATCAAGCCCGCCATCTTCTGCTTTCATGTCATCTCCAAATAATCGAAAGATGTCTTGAAGTGCTGGCTCACCAGGTTCAACTACTTTTCTTGCCATTACGTCTGCATCAATGATTGGTAGGTCATAGCGGCGAATCATCTCTGCTACAGTACTTTTTCCACTAGCGATTCCACCGGTAAGTCCAATATCCATCGTCACCCTCCTTTCACTACATTCTAAGGAATCCTAAGATAATGAGTAGGCATCCCGGTAAGAGTGATAGTTTATCCATCCATTTAATGTTTGAAGTAAGGTTTCCGAACTTTAATCCTAAGAGCAAAAACAGCGAACTCATACAAGCAATCAAAAGTGACGTTTCAATAGGAGGAAAACCAACCATTGACGCACCTATGCCTGCTCCAAATGCATCAAGAGACAATGCGGCACCGAGCATAATTGCTTCAATACCTGTAATTGTACCAGAATCATCAAAGTCTGCCGTTGTCGGTTTTCTCAAAATGCTGATAACCACCCCGAGCGAGCGTATTTCATAATGAAGAAGAATTCGCTCAGAAACCGTTTTTTCAACCTCTTTGTTGTTACGAATCATTTGATACAATACCCATCCACCTAGCGCAATAAGAATGCCGCCACCAATTCGCTGAGCTACTATATCTGAAATCCATAACTGTAAAAGTGAGCCAAAACCCATTGCGATTAACATGGAGATCGCCGAACAAATCGAAATGATAAGAATCGACTTAAAAGGAATTTTCATCCTTCTGAGGCCATACGTTAAGCCAACTCCAAATCCATCTACGCTTACGGCAAATGCTAAGAAAAAAAGAGAAACCCAGTACATAGGCGAGCTCCTTCCATACTAAAATCTTAAATAGTATATGAAAGGAGCCCATCCAACGCTACGACTTACTCATTCACCTGACATAGCGGACAAAACGTTGTTCCTCTTCCTCCAACAACTATTTTCTCGAGCTCAGTTTGACAGTTTTTACATCCCTCACCGACGCGTCCATAGACAAAGAGATTATCCTGATAAGTGCCTACTTTCCCCTGACTGTTTACATAAGAACGGATTGTACTACCGCCTTTATTCACAGCATCAGATAACGTATGAACGATCTGTTCTCTAAGTGTTTCAATTTCTCTATTTGTAAGCGTCGACGCGATTCGCTCAGGGTGTATTCTAGCTTTAAACAGCGCTTCATCGACATAAATATTCCCAAGTCCAACAACGAGGGTTTGATCTAACAACACTGTTTTTACTTTTCGAGACGTTTTTTGAAATCCTTTTTGTAATACTTCAGAGGTAAATTGGTCTGAAAAAGGTTCATGGCCCAGCTGCACAAGTGGTAACTCATTTTCCTCTAATCCAATAGGAAAAAGATGCATCGTACCAAACTTCCGCACGTCATGATAACGAAGCTCCGTTCCATCTTCGAACGTAAAAAACACATGCGTATGATGATCAAATTGTTCATCGATAGCAGATAACTTATATTTCCCTTCCATACGAAGGTGAGAGACGATTACATCGTCTTCAAGAATCAGTTTTAAAAACTTCCCTCTTCTTTCAACACCTGTAAAAGTCTGACCAATCACTTTCATTTTGAAGGCTTCAACATCATCTGGTTTCTTAATAATTTTAGGCCACTTTACAACAACATTTGTGACCTTCTTCCCTACAACCAAATCTTCTAGTGTTCGTTTAACCGTTTCTACTTCTGGTAATTCAGGCATATTTCCCTCTCCTTTGATGCCTACTTCGCATCATACCAGGTGGAGCCATACTCATAATCAACTTTCAGTGGAACGTCAAGTTTGATTGCAGATTCCATTACTTCAGGTACGATACGTTTTAACGTTTCAATCTCATCTTGTGGTGCCTCAAAAATCAATTCATCATGTACTTGAAGCAACATACGTGTTTCTAACTTTTCTTCTTTTAAGCGTGTCTCCATTTGAACCATGGCGAGCTTAATAATATCCGCAGCCGTTCCCTGTATTGGTGTGTTCATTGCTGTTCGTTCAGCGAAGCCACGCTGATTGAAATTCCGTGAATTAATTTCAGGTAGATACCTTCTTCTCTGTAACAACGTTGAGACATATCCATCTTCTTTGGCTTTTGTGACAACGTCTTCCATATAGTTTTTTACGCCTGGAAAGCTTTCTAAATAGCGGTCAATAAATTCTCCCGCTTCTTTTCTCGAAACGTCGATACTTTGTGACAAGCCATAATCACTAATGCCATAAACAATTCCAAAGTTAACAGCTTTCGCATGTCTGCGCATATTCGACGTAACATCTTCTTTGTCTACATTAAAAACGTTCATCGCTGTTTTTGTATGAATGTCTTCATCTTGCTGGAAAGCCTCAATCAAATTCTTATCTTGCGCGATATGTGCGAGAACGCGTAGCTCAATTTGAGAATAATCCGCCGCAAACATGACCCAATCTTTTCGAGATGGAATAAACGCTTTTCTGATTTTGCGACCTTCCTCAAGACGAATTGGTATATTTTGTAAATTAGGATCAGTCGAACTGAGTCTTCCAGTCTGTGTTAAAGCTTGATTAAACCTTGTGTGTATTTTACCTGTATCTGAATAAATAACTTTTAACAAACCTTCAATATACGTCGAATTTAATTTACCGAGCTGACGATAAAGGAGGATCTCCGGAATTACCTCGTGTTTACTTTCAAGCTTTTCGAGCACATCTGCAGACGTTGAATAACCAGTTTTTGTTTTCTTAATAACCGGAAGCTCCAACTTCTCAAATAAAACTTCACCAAGCTGTTTAGGCGAGTTAATATTAAATTCAGTGCCCGCAAGTTCAAAAACCTTTGCTTCAATCTTACTCAATTTTTCATTTAACTCTTCGCCCATCTTTTCTAGGAAATTGGTATCAACGGAAACACCTTTTGTTTCCATTTCACCTAGCACAAGCGTCAGGGGCATTTCTAGGTCATGGAACAGCTCATACTGCTCATTGTTTTTTAACTGTTCTTCAAGCTTGTCTTTTAATTGATATACCGCATAGGCTTTTCGAACAAGGTGATCCGCAAACTCTTCAACTTCTGGAAGCTTGCGTTTCGCTCCTTTTCCATAAACGGACTCATCAGAAGAGACAATAGAAAAGCCTTCTCGTCTTGAAATAGCCGATAGATCATGCGTCGATTCCGATGGATTTAAGAGATAGGAAGCGATCACTAAGTCAAACGTAATCCCTTCTAATGAAATGCCCTTCCAACCTAAAGCCACAACGGCTCTTTTCGCATCAAAAACCCATTTCTTCTGAGTACGATCTTCTAGAAAATTTCGAAACAATTGAGACTGCAGAGCTAAATCTGATGGGATAAAATAATTCCCGTTTTCATTTACAAGGGAAATCCCTTGTATGTCGGCATTATGGTAATTTTCATCCATCACTTCCACAATCATGGCAGAAGGACTAGCGAGATGCTTGGCTTCTATCTCATTGATCGTCTCAAAATCTAAATCATCGATTTTCTCGTCTTCTACTTCTGTCCCCCCGATTCGATTAAGTAGAGACTTAAATCCAAGTTCACTAAACAGTGTAGCGACTGCTTCATGATCATAACCGCTGTAGCCTAGATCAGTTATCCCTAGTTCAAGTGGCGTTTCTTTAAAAATCGTTACAAGCTCTTTGCTCATCATGGCCTGCTCTTGATTTTCTTCCAATTTTTCTTTTAGCTTTTTACCAGAAACATCGTCAAGTGATTCAAAAACGGCATCCACCGTGCCAAATTGTTTTAATAATTTAAGAGCCGTTTTCTCTCCAACACCAGGCACACCAGGAATATTGTCCGAGTTATCACCCATAAGCGCCTTCATATCAATGATTTGATCTGGGCTAAGGCCATATTTTTCACGAAGAAAGGCTGGGTCATATGTATCAATGTCAGTTATTCCTTTTTTCGTTAAGGCTACATGAACGTTATCTGAAACAAGTTGGAGAAGATCTTTGTCTCCGGAATAAATTTTCACTTCCCAATCTTCTTTACTCGCAAGATCCGATACGGTTCCGATGATATCATCTGCTTCATAATTCTTAATTTCATATCGCTTAATTTGAAATGCGTCCAGCACTTCACGTATAACAGGGAACTGTTCGCTTAATTCTGAAGGGGTTTTCTGTCGCCCACCTTTATACTCTGTATACGTTTTATGGCGGAACGTTGTTTTACCGGCATCAAACGCAACGAGCATATGTGTTGGCGATTCATTTTCTATAATTTTCAGCAACATCGTTGTAAATCCTAGTACGGCATTTGTATAGACACCTTTATCATTATTTAACAACGGCAATGCAAAAAACGCACGATAGGCAATGCTATTTCCATCAATTAAAACTAACTTATTCTTCAATAGAAGTCCTCCATTTCATTCATTACGCAATTTATCGATCACTGTACATCCCAAAAGACGCCTGCTCCATATATTTTACCACGATGGTAAAAAGAATGAAAAACAAGCGTCCAACTGATTAATTCTGTTTTGCTAATGAAAGACAAAAAAAGAGAGACGAGAAAATCTCGTCTCTAAAATGTGCTCTCGTCATGATGAAGGGGTCAATTGTTACTTTACAGAAATCATTTAAAGAACATATAAACAGACTGTAAAGAAATCGTAAAGATTAATATTGTCTCTTTTTATTTAACGTGATGACAAAAGTTGTCCCTTCACCAGGTTGACTGTTAACTGCGATGTGACCCTGATGAGCTTCGACGAGGTGTTTCACTATAGCAAGTCCAAGACCAGTCCCACCAGAATTTCTACTTCTTGCACGATCTACTCTGTAAAAGCGTTCAAAGATTCGAGGAAGCTCTTCTTGTCGTATTCCAATACCATTATCCGAGATCGTAAACTGAACATCATCTTTTTTCTCGTTAACGAAAATCGTAACGCTTCCTTCTTCTGGAGTGTACGTAATACTATTGGCAATTAAATTAAGAAACACCTGTTTTAAACGGTTTGCATCTCCTTTAATTTGAAGATCCCCATTATAGCTAATTTCAACTTCAATGCTTTTCTTATCTGCTTTACTTTTTGTCATTAAGAGACAATCATCAATCACTTCTCTTAAATCTACATCCTGCCAATTCAGCGCAAAATGCTTTTGTTCCATCTTTGAGAGGTCGAGAAGATCCTGAATGAGGCTCTGAAGACGATCACTTTCATTTAAAATTATTGTAAGAAAACGAGTGCGGAAGGCTTTATTTTCCATAGCTCCATCAAGTAATGTCTCTGCAAAGCCTTTCAATGAAGTGACAGGCGTCTTTAACTCATGAGATACGTTTGCTACAAAATCTTTTCGCATTTGTTCGAGCTTTTTTAACTCTGTAATATCGTGGAAAACAAGAACAACACCTTTTAGCTTTTCATCATGGTTAAGGATCGGGGCACCTGAGACGTCAAAGTGACGCATTTCGATTCCAACTTGCAACTCAACTTGCTTCCGAACAGTTTGCTCAACAAGTAGCGTCTCTTCCACTAATCGAGTGATTTCCCTATACGGAAGTGCTTCATAATAGAGCAAATCTAAGTATTCTTCAGTTTTGATATGAAACGTTTCTTTATAAAAGCGATTAACAAGGTTAATATGACCTTTTGAATCAATCAGAATTAAGCCACTATCCATATTTTCAATTAATGTCATCAACCGGTTTTGCTGAATTTCATAAGAATTTGTCATGTTTTGTAAATTACGAGCGAGAATGTTTAAGGCGTGACTAAGTTGCCCCGTCTCATCTAGCTTATATTCATAAGTTCGTGCTTTAAAATTCCCAGAAGCAAGCTCATTGGCAACATTCAATGCACCCTCTAAAGGTTTTGTTAACTGATTTGAGATGCGGAGACTAAGGTAAACAATAATGAAAAAAGCCCCTGTAAATGAAAGAATTAAGATTAGCCACATATTTGACAAGGCCTCTTCACTAGCATTATCGAATAGAATTCCTTCAAATAAATTACCTATGAAAACAACTAAGATTGAAAAGACAAGAAAAAGAATAACGAATTGAGCATTCAGAAAACGTGAGCGGAACCGCTTCATTTAACAGAAGGCTCCTCTAACTTATACCCAAGCCCTCTAATTGTTTTAATGTATTCTGGTTTACGCGTATTTTGTTCAATTTTCTCTCTCAAATGACTAACGTGTACATCTACAATCCGGGTATCCCCAACAAAATCATAATTCCAAACCGCACTCAAAAGCTGCTCTCTCGTTAGAACTCGACCTTTATGACGTACGAGATACACTAATAATTCAAATTCTTTAGGAGTAACCTCCATTATTTCCCCCTGGAAAAATGATTCGTAATTATTTGGATAAACCTCTAGTTCACCTACCTGGATTTTCTCTGATTCTTCCATCTGGTTAGCTACTTTCGATTCTTCAAGCTGTTTTACCCGCCTAAGAATTGCCTTAACACGCGCAACGACTTCTCTAGGACTAAACGGCTTTGTCATATAATCATCAGCACCCAGTTCGAGACCAAGTACTTTATCAAATTCATCATCTTTGGCAGTCAGCATTAAAACAGGCGTATGAATGTGGCGTTGTCTCAATTCTTTACACACCTCTAACCCATCCATTTCAGGAAGCATAAGATCAAGAATTATGCAATTTGGCTTCTCAGCCTCAACTACTTTCAATGCTTCTGCACCATCTTCAGCCGTCACAACATCATAACCAGCTTGTTCCAGATTAAATTGAAGCAATGTTAAAATCGACATTTCGTCGTCTACAACTAGTATCTTTTGAGCCATCGTAAAATCCCCCTAACGAATTTCCCCATTCATCAATGCCGATGCCAGGCTTTTCTTTTATTTTAGCCTGAATACCCTCATCATACTATTATTTTCATAAAGGCAAAAGAAAAACTTGACTTTTTTAGCAGTATGAAGCGCTTTTATCAAAAACAAATGTAAAATGCATAAAAAAAGAGCCTTATTCAGGCTCTAAAAATTCTCGAAAGATGTTGACTTTGTTAATGGTTTTGCAGGATATGGGGGGCAGACAGTAAACAAACCGTCTAAGATAGCTTCTCCTGATTCATTCATGCCCTTAACGTTAATTTCAACTTCATGTTCTTTTGTAAAGACATTCATAACTTCAAACTGAAAATGAAGTGTCTCATAATGATGGACGGGATTCTCGAAAATGACTTCCTGCTTTTTAATACTACTTCCAGGCCCAGGCAAATACTTAGATATAGCACCTGTTACGATAGCAAGAAGCATAATTTGCGGGACAATCGGTTTTTTGAAAGGTGTCATCGAAGCATAATCATGCTGAATGAAAAGAGGATTATTGTCATTTGACAGCCCGAGATATAAAAGAAGGTCCCGATCCTCTATTTTTTCTGTCACCTCAAGCTTTTCACCTACTGACATTTCATCGATCATTCGTCCAAGTTTACGTTTTTTTCCTAGTAACATCGCTACTCCCCCTTTTGAAAGCGTTTTCTTTTTTTGTTTTAAAAAGAGATCCGGTTCTCACACCGGATCTACGTTGTTACCCTAATACCGTCATTACTTTACGAACGGAATCAGCTGATTTATCTAGCTCTTTCTTCTCTTCATTTGTTAAATCAAGTTCAATGATTTCTTCAATACCGCCACCGCCAAGAATTGTCGGTACACCGAGGTAAAGCCCGTCATAACCATACTCGCCTTCGAGATAGGCGATTGTTGGAAGAACACGACGCTGATCTTTAAGGATCGCCTCTACCATCTCAACAAGTGATGCAGCAGGAGCATAGTATGCACTACCATTTCCTAGAAGACTTACAATTTCGCCGCCACCTTTGCGCGTTCGTTCTACAATTTCAGCAAGGCGTTCTTCAGAAATAAGGCTCTGAAGTGGAATACCACCAGCAAACGAATAGCGAACAAGTGGAACCATATCATCACCATGCCCACCGAGGACGAACCCTGTAATATCTTTAACGGAAAGGTTCAACTCTTCAGCAATAAATGAACGGAATCGGGCAGAATCTAGAATTCCCGACTGGCCAATGACGCGATTTTTAGGAAGCCCAGACTCCTTAAACACCGTATAAGTCATGGCATCAACAGGATTTGTTAACACAACAATGGTCGTTTCAGGAGAATATTTTACAATATCCTGAGTCACACTTTTCATGATTTTCGCATTTGTATTCACAAGATCGTCCCGGCTCATTCCTGGTTTTCTTGCAATACCAGCCGTAATCACAACAATATCTGAACCTGCTGTATCTTCATAATTTGATGTACCGGTGATTTTAGAATCAAAACCCTGAACAGGGCTTGCTTCAAACATATCAAGTGCTTTCCCTTTTGTTGGGCCCTCCTGATTTGGGATATCAACGAGTACAACGTCAGCAAGTTCTTTTTGAGCTAAAAGAAAAGCAGTTGTTGCCCCAGTAAAACCTGCACCAATTACGGAAACTTTTTTACGTTTCACTGTCATTTAAATGCCACTCCTTTCATACAAGGAAAAATAGTGATTTTATTTTAGTCCATATTATTGATGAGTTCATCACCAAATTCAGATGTTTTCACTTCCGTTGCACCTTCCATAAGACGTGCGAAGTCATAAGTAACAACTTTATTCGCAATTGTTTTTTCCATAGAATCAAGTACAAGCTTCGCCGCTTCATTCCATCCAATATGCTCGAGCATTAGGACTCCTGAAAGAATAACGGAGGAAGGGTTTACTTTATCAAGACCAGCGTATTTTGGAGCCGTTCCATGTGTTGCTTCAAAAATAGCGTGTCCAGTTTCGTAGTTAATGTTTGCTCCAGGAGCGATTCCAATTCCACCAACCTGAGCTGCTAGAGCATCAGAAACATAGTCACCGTTCAAGTTCATTGTAGCAACTACGTCAAATTCAGCTGGACGAGTTAGAATTTGTTGCAAGAAGATATCTGCAATGGCATCTTTAACAATTAGCTTGCCTTCGCTTTCTGCCTTGGACTGCGCTTCGTTCGCAGCATCTTTCCCTTTTTCTTCAACGATGCGATCGTATTCTGACCAAGTGAAAACTTTATCTCCAAACTCTTGCTCCGCTACTTCGTAACCCCAGTTTTTGAATGCTCCTTCAGTAAATTTCATAATATTCCCTTTATGAACGAGCGTTACATTTCTGCGCCCCTCATCAAGTGCGTACTGAATAGCTGCACGAACCAAGCGCTTAGTACCTTCTTCTGAAACAGGCTTAATACCAATACCAGATGTCTCAGGGAAGCGGATATTTTTTGCACCCATTTCATCTTGAAGGAACGAAATGATTTTCTTGACTTCATCAGTACCCTTTTGAAATTCAATTCCTGCATAAATATCTTCTGTATTTTCGCGAAAAATAACCATATCCGTATCCTCAGGACGTTTTACAGGTGAAGGAACGCCTTTAAAATAACGAACTGGACGAAGACAAGTAAATAAATCTAGCTCTTGTCGTAGAGCAACATTCAGCGAACGAATGCCTCCCCCAACTGGTGTAGTGAGTGGTCCTTTGATTGCAATTATGTATTCACGAATCGCATCAAGCGTATCTGCCGGAAGCCATTCACCTGTTTTATCAAATGCTTTCTGACCTGCATACACTTCTTTCCATACGATTTTTTTCTTACCACCATAAGCTTTATCAACTGCGCCTTCTAATACTTTCGAAGCCGCCGCCCAAATATCAGGTCCCGTTCCGTCGCCTTCAATGTATGGAATAATTGCATGATCTGGAACGTTTAGTACACCATTATTTACGGTAATCTTCTCTCCATTAGCCATTTTATATTCCTCCTAGTGAATGATAAACATTTAATAAAAGGGAAGAAACCTTCCCTTTTTTATTATCTATTTTCTACTTTTACATACGTTTGATTTGTGGCCCCTACGTATTCAGCACGCGGTCGGATTAAACGGTTATTACTATACTGCTCAAGAATATGAGCAATCCAACCGGATACACGACTGACCGCAAATAGCGGTGTGAACAAATCATGATCAATCCCAAGACTATGATAAACAGAAGCCGAATAAAAATCGACATTAGGCGGGAGACCCTTTTCACTTGTCACGATTTCTTCCATCTTCGTCGACATCTCGTACCACTTTGTTTCTCCAGTAAGTTCTGTTAGCTTGCGAGACATTTCACGCAAGTGCTTTGCACGTGGATCACCCGTTTTGTATACGCGATGTCCAAAGCCCATAATCTTTTCTTTGTTTTCAAACGCATTTTGCAAATATGGTTCCACGTTATCAACGCGATCGATTTCACTTAACATAGCCATAACACGTTCGTTTGCTCCACCATGAAGTGGTCCTTTCAGTGCACCAATTGCAGCCGTTACGCCTGAATACATATCTGAAAGTGTTGCAACACATACGCGTGCAGTAAATGTTGAAGCATTTAGCTCATGATCGGCATGGAGCACTAGCGCTTTATTGATCGCTGTAACAGCAACTTCTTCTGGAAGTTCCCCTGTTAACGTATATAAGAAGTTTGCAGCAAAGCTAAGATCTTTCTTAGGCTCTACTGGAGCTTTCCCTTCACGTATACGTGAAAAAGCGGTTACAACAGTTGGAATCTTTGCTTGAAGACGGATCGCTTTGCGGTAATTCGCCTCTTCGCTCATATCGTCCGCTTCCTCATCATATAGTGCAAGTGTAGAAACAGCTGTACGAAGAGCCGCCATCGGATGCACCTTATCAATTGGATACGATTTCATTTGATTCACAATCTCTTCAGGAATCGAAGCGTTACTAGCAAATTCTGCTGTGAATTCCTCAAGTTCAGTCTTATTAGGAAGTTTATCGTTCCATAATAGATAGATTACTTCTTCAAAACTAGCATTTTCAGCGAGGTCATCGATATTATATCCTCTGTATGTTAAGACATCATTTACAATAGAACTAATCGATGATGTTGTTGCAACTACGCCTTCTAATCCGCGAGTAGTCGTCATACGTCTCCCTCTCCTTTTCCATATTATTGGCTCTAGTATTTTCTAAAAATTCTGCTTTGATAACGCTTTTAAAACGCTCCAAAAAAATAAGAACCTATGTACAAGATGGTGCGTCAGTTCTCATTATAAACAATTCTCTGATATTTGTGAATGAATATGCATGATTTCGTCGATTCCTTTTTTTCTCAAATGTTTGAAAAATGATAATAAAGAAGCGAATCACGCAAACGTTATGCCCTTCTGAGCAGACGTTCAGGTGAAAAATTCAACAACCTTCATCGCCATATAAGCAATGCCCGCTCCAATCAATGGACCAACGGCAATTCCTTGAAAAACAGCTACGGCAAGAATTGTACCAAATACAAGCGCTGTGGTAATATGCGGATCATTTTGCAGTAAAATAATCCCTTTTGATGCGATAATCGCAACAAATATACCAGCTCCCATTGCAATCCATGCATAAGAAGATTTAACTGCTTCACCAAGTTGCTTAAAACCTATTTCTCCATTTGCAATTGGTACCAGCACGGCAATCGTAATGATTGTTACTCCCCAGGAGATTCCTTTTGATTGAAAGATCGGAAAGACTTTATCACCAAGTCCCACCGTTTTCACAACCAGCAAGACCGCTACGGCAATAATAAGCGAGATATTTTTCGCAATAAGCGCGATTGCAAGTAAAATGAGTAGAAAAATAGTAGGCTGAGAAATAATTGACATAACGCTCCCTCTTTCACATTAGCAGAACTCTTTTAGCATAACAAACTTTTAGAAAATAAGCACGAAACTGGTTTACTACAATTGCTTGTTTTAAAGCAAGCAGTGTAAAATATAGGAAAGGGATCCTAGGAGGGTTGAAATGAATTGGAAATACATACATAGAGTTTTACGATTTTTCCTTGTAATCTTTCTTATTATTCTTTTCTTAATTGCCTTTTATTATATTTGGCATCTCGCTTACCCTTTTGTAATTGCTTTACTTCTTGCTTTTTTAATCAATCCAATGGTCGACTTACTAGAAAGAAGAGGAAAAATTCCAAGACCCTTTGCTGTAGCTCTCTCCATTTTATTTCTAATTGGGGTGCTTGCAGCTTTTATTGCCCTGCTCGTAAATGAGCTTGTCCAGGGCATCGTTTATATCGCTAGCGTATTACCAGGAAACTTTCAAGAAATCGTTAGTTTCGTAGAAGAACTCTTCGTGTCACACGTTATGCCACTTTATAATCAATTAGAAGACCTGTTTAAAGATTTAAATAAAGATCAGCAAACAACTGTTCTTGACAATATTCAATCAATTGGGACAACTGTTACTACCGCTGTGACCGATATTCTTCAATCTCTTGTTGAAGGAATACGTTCGATTATCGTTAGTTTACCAACCATTTTAACTGTGCTTGTCTTCTCGATGTTGGCCACTTTTTTTATCAGTAAAGACTGGTATAAATTCATTAATTGGCTTAAAAAGAAAGTGCGTAGTGATATCCAAAAAAGTATTGGTACGGTCTATGTTGATTTAAGACGGGCTTTGTTTGGCTTTCTTAAGGCCCAGCTTACGCTGATCTCCATGACGGCTGTTATCGTCCTTATCGGTCTATTTATTTTGAGAGTTGATTATGCGATCACAATTGCGATTATTATTGGCCTAGTAGATCTCTTACCTTACCTTGGTACTGGAGCAATTTTTGTACCGTGGATGATTTATTCTTTTTTAACTGGCAATTATCCTCTAACAATTGGGCTTTCTATTCTCTACGGAGTCGTTGTCATCCAACGCCAGGTTATGGAGCCCAAAGTCCTATCTTCTAATATAGGACTTGATCCTCTCGCAACATTAATTGCGTTATTCGTAGGCTTTCAACTATTTGGATTCATTGGTCTGATTATCGGGCCAGTTCTTCTCGTTGTTCTTAAAACACTTTACCAAGCGAATGTATTTAAGGATATTTGGGGTTATATAAAAGGGACATCCGGTAAATAGCGAAAACAAGATCATAGATCAACAAAGGTTAGTGAAGGAAAAAACATTTTAAAAAACCATAGGAGCAACGTACAAATGATACGTTGCTCCTATGGGCTAATTTGTTAAATCCATGAACCTTTCAGCTCAACCATTATTTTTGTACTTCAGTAGCGTCATACACTTTAACGTCTAATGGGGCCACCAAATATTCTGGTGCTTTTCCAACAAATGCTTGAAAATGAGCACTTTGATTGTGCTTTTCAACTGCAGCCATGTCTTCATAAGCTTCAATCATTTTATAAGTGCTCTCTTTTTCAATCTCTTTCGTCAAAGTATAAGAAAGATTTCCTTCTTCTTTTCTAGCTTCTTCAATAAGAGTAGCTACTTCGTTAAGAAACGCTTCTTCCTTAGCCGGGTTAATTTGTAATCCTGCATGAATAATAATCATTCGTTATATCCTCTTTTCAATGTTTATTTTATTTCCACTCTGTAATTGATTCAACAGGTAAGCGAACAGATTTGTATCCTTCGTTTGCTGCTTTACCAATTGAAATCAGCATCACTGGATAGTAACGCTCTTTATCCATACCGTAAGCTTCAGCAATCTGATCTTTCTCATATCCACCAATTGGATTTGTATCATATCCGTGTGCTCGAGCCGCTAACATCAATTGCATGGACACTAATCCACCATCAATGATATTCATTTCTCTAAATTGCTCAGTTGACATACCTTCTAACAAGCCTTTTATCGCTGGAAGCTGTTGATCTCTTACTTCTGCAGGCATATACCCTTTTTGTACAGCAGTATCATAAATTTCATCAGCATAGTCGAGGCTGTTCATATCTACAAATACCGCAATAACAGCTGCAGATGTTTCAACTTGTGATTGATTAAATTTAGCAAGTGGTGCTAAAGTTGTTTTTCCCTTTTCGCTATCGATAACGACAAAACGCCATGGTTGAAGATTGACTGAAGATGGTGCCAACGTAGCTTCAGTTAATATTTCCGACATTTCTTCTTTCGTAATTTTGACTGACGGATCGTAATGGCGAATTGAGCGTCGACCTGTAATAATTTCATTAAAGTCATTTATTTTGGTTGCATTCATCGTAAAATCTCCTTATGTCATTTCTTGTTAGTATTGAATTTCTTCAATGTTATTTTGAATACGGCTTAGCATATCCGATAATTCGGTTTGTTCCTTCTCACTAAAGTCTTTTAACACTTTCCGAATGAACTCTTCTTTCTCTATTCGAAAAGAAGCAATTTTCTCTCTACCTTCTTCTGTTAACCTTACAAAGGTAAAGCGGTTATCATCTGGATTCTTGCGTCGAGTAACCATTTCTTTTGCCTCAAGCTGCTTTAAATGTCTTGTGACAGCAGCACTATCAATATTCACTTCTTTCTGCAAAGCTGTTTGGCTAATCTCCTCAACCTCAAACAATTTATGCAGGATCTCTAAGCGAGACTGACTGATGCCGGTACACCTTTCGAATTTCGGACTCATTTGTTTGTATATATTATTTAACTGGTATAATATTTCACCTTCATCTGAACAAGAAGCTTTCAACGCATCCTCCTCCTTCAATCGTTTGATGGGTCAATCATTGACTCATCAACTAATATACTAGTTGTATTTATGAATGTCAACTAGAAAACACTAACTAATTGATAGGTCAATCATTGACTGCTCAATTAAATTAGTACATGAATGGTTTTAATATCAACTAACTGCTCACTACTCCCACTAAAACAGGAGCTTGAATGTAGATTCAAGCTCCCTAAAGACTTATTTTCTATAATGATTACATAAGCATATGGCACAATTCCTTACCTTCTAATAAACATAAACTGTCCATTATTCATTCGACGTTCAAGGAATTTCTTAATCCATCTCTTAAATGGTTTTCTAGTTGCCGGTATAAGAAGCAAAAAGCCGACTGCATCTGTAATAAATCCCGGTGTGAGTAGAACGACACCACCTACAAGTATACACAAACCATCTAGAATAGCTTCACCGGGCATTTGACCAGTCTGCATTTGTCTGTTCACCTTCTGGATCGTCTCTGCTCCTTCTTTACGCGCAAGCCAGGCCCCGAGGATTCCGGTACCTATAATCAATAATACTGTTGGAATAAGCCCCAGTGTTCTTCCTGACAGAAGTAACAAAGCGATTTCTAGAGCCGGTACGATGATAATAAAAAGCAACAAAATACGAAACATGACATAGCTCCCTCAATTATAATCGGGAAAGTGTCCCGTTATCCCTATTATACGTGTTTTTCAATTTTTTTCGAACTCAATTGCCTCATTCGTTCATTATAAAGAATACCCACTAGAGGTTTTGGAGTATGGAAAAAGGCTGTCGATTTACTCGACAGCCTTTAAAGCTTACAACATACTTATAGGATACTTGCTTTCCCGTTGTAAATAATTCCTGTTGTTGCATCTAATGTTACTTGTTGACCCTCTTCAAATAGCTCAGTAGCATTCTCAAGACCAACGACTACCGGCAGCCCAAGACTTAAGCCGACAACAGCAGCATGGCACGTAAGACCGCCTTCTTCTGTAATAAGTCCAGCTGCTTTTTCTAATGCAGGAACCATATCTTTATCAGAAGCAATCGTCACAAGGATTGTGTTAGCATCTGCTTTTTGAATCGCTTCTTCAGCTGTTTTTGCAATCGCAATGCGTCCTGAAGTAGATGTTTTGCCAATACCCTGTGCTTTTGCAAGAATATCACCGATCACGTGAACTTTCATCAAGTTTGTTGTACCAGATTCTCCAACCGGTACACCCGCTGTAATAACAACAGTATCTCCGTGATTAACAATACCAGATTGGATTGAAGCGTCTACAGCCACTTCAAGCATTTCATCCGTAGTCGAGACTTTATGTCCTTCTTGTGCGTGAACGCCCCATACAAGAGCAAGCTTGCGGCATACGCTAGCAGTATTCGTTACAGCAACAATTGGTGCCTTCGGACGATATTTAGAAATCATACGAGCTGTATGACCGCTTTCTGTAGCTGTAATGATAGCAGGCACATTTAAGTTATAAGCTGTGTGTGCAACAGATTCACTGATCGCATTTGTAGTATTTGTTTCCGTTTCTTTACTTCTTACAGAAAGAAGATCACGGTAGTTTAGTGATTTTTCAGTGTATGATGCAATGTTATGCATCGTTTGTACAGCTTCGATTGGGTATGATCCAGCTGCTGTTTCACCTGAAAGCATGATCGCATCTGTGCCATCTAGGATTGCATTGGCAACATCACTTGCTTCCGCACGTGTTGGGCGTGGATTACGTTGCATAGAATCAAGCATTTGTGTTGCTGTAATTACTGGTTTACCAAGTGCATTACATTTCTTAATAAGCTGTTTTTGTACTAGAGGCACTTCTTCAGCTGGAATTTCAACACCAAGATCACCACGAGCAACCATTAAGCCGTCAGAGATCTCAAGAATAGAATCGATATTATCGACACCTTCACGGTTCTCAATTTTAGGGATGATTTGAATATCAGTTGCTTTATGCTTCTCAAGAAGTTTACGAATGTCAAGAACATCGGATACACGACGAACGAATGACGCAGCAATAAAGTCTACACCTTGCTCAATACCGAATTCGATATCTGCAGCATCCTTATCCGTAATACCAGGAAGGTTAACACTTACGTTCGGTACGTTAACACCTTTTTTATTTTTCAACGTTCCATTATTTAGAACCTCAGTATAAAGTTCATTCTTTTCGATTTGCTTTACTTCAAGTTCAATTAATCCATCGTCAAGTAGAATTTTAGACCCTACGTGAACATCGTTAACAAGTTCAGGATACGTAACAGAAATCTTTTCTGTTGTGCCTAGAACTTCTTCCATAGATACGATAAGCTGTTGACCTGCTTCAAGATCAATACCGCCATTTTCCATATTATTCGTACGGATTTCTGGGCCTTTCGTATCTAAAAGAATCGCTACGTTTTTACCTAGCTTCTCAGCCACTGAACGAATTGACTTAATACGGTTACCGTGTTCCTCAAAATCACCGTGTGAGAAATTCAAACGAGCAACATTCATTCCTGCATTAATCAATTTCTCTAATGTCTGTTCATTTTCACTTGCTGGTCCTATCGTACAGACAATCTTAGTTTTGCGCATGGGTCTGTCTCCTCCTAAAAGCTATGCTTCAATTAGTTTTCTTCATAACAGAAATGTTATGTATTTTTTCAGGCATTACGATACACCCCTTACCTATGAAGGGGTGCCCCGCATATTGCTAAATGGATAGTTCTTTTGCAAGCTGACACATTTTCTGGTTCACTTCGTGTGGAAGTGCAAGAGCTTCGTTAATATCCAGATCAACAATTTGGTTGTTTTGAATGCCAACAGTTCTACCTTCTGCTCCTTCAAGAAGAAGTTCGACTGCACGTGCTCCAAGACGACTTGCTAGAACGCGGTCAGCTGCTGTTGGTGAACCACCACGCTGAACATGGCCAAGAACTGTTACACGCGTTTCCATGTTCATTTCTTCTTGAATTTGCTTTCCAATTTCAACGCCGCTTCCAACACCTTCCGCAACAACGATAATGCTGTGGCGCTTCCCTCGATCATGTCCACGCTTGAGACGACTTAGAATGTCCGACATCTCGAACTTCTCCTCAGGGATAAGAATTGATTCAGCTCCATCGGCTAGTCCTGACCATAAAGCGATATCCCCAGCGTCGCGTCCCATTACTTCAATCACATATGTACGCTCATGAGATGTCGCCGTGTCACGGATTTTGTCAATTGCTTGAATAACAGTATTCAATGCAGTGTCAAAGCCGATTGTGAAATCCGTTCCAGGAATATCATTATCGATTGTTCCAGGAATTCCAATCGTTGGGAAACCATGTCCAGTCAATTTCTGAGCACCTCGGTAAGAACCGTCTCCACCAATAACGACTAGACCTTCAATACCAAACTTCTTTAAGTTTTCAACACCTTTAAGCTGACCTTCAAGTGTTTTGAACTCTGGACAACGTGCAGAATAAAGCATCGTTCCTCCACGATGAATGATATCTGCTACAGAGCCGATTTCCATTTTCTCTATATTTCCATTCATTAACCCGGTATACCCGTGGTAGATCCCGTAAACTTCAATATCATGGTAAATTGCTTTTCGAACGACAGCACGAATAGCTGCGTTCATTCCTGGTGAGTCTCCTCCGCTGGTAAGTACACCAATACGTTTCATAACTGTTCACCTCATTAGTTCTTTGTGTTATTAAAATATCAAATACAGCCCCTTAATACAATAGCAAAGGTACATCGCAAAAAAGTGCTTTCTCTTTTGTGAGAAAGCACTTCCCTTATTTTAAGCCAATGGTATCGGTTACAAACGTATATTGTCCAATATTTCTGTATTTTTCATAACGATGATCCACCAACTCTTCTTTGGTAAGTTGTGTCAATTCTTCAAGAGATTTAGTTAGGGCGCTCTGAATAGCTTTTGACTGTTCTTCCACATTGCGATGCGCTCCACCTTTTACTTCAGGGATAATCTCATCAATGACATTTAACTCTTTCAAATCTGGTGCTGTAATTTTCATTGTATCTGCCGCTTGTTGTGCCAGACTTGAATCTTTCCACAAAAGAGCCGCAGCACCTTCAGGGGAAATAACGGAATACCATGAATTTTCAAGCATGTGAACATGGTTACCTACACCAATGGCAAGTGCTCCCCCACTCGCGCCTTCCCCGATAACAATGCAAATAATTGGAACTGTTAATCCAGCCATCTCGATCAGGTTCCTAGCAATCGCTTCACTCTGGCCTCGTTCTTCTGCGGCTTTACCAGGAAATGCGCCTTTCGTGTCTAGTAAGAAAATAACCGGACGCTGAAATTTTTCAGCTTGCTTCATCAATCGAAGCGCTTTCCGATACCCCTCCGGATGTGGCATACCAAAGTTCCTTCTAAGATTCTCTTTTGTGTCCTTACCACGCTGATGACCAATTACTGTAACAGGATTGCCTTCAAACGTAGCGATCCCCCCTACAATGGCTTCATCGTCTCCAAACAGACGGTCACCATGCAATTCAAGAAAATGATCAAAAATACGATCGATGTAATCTGATGTCGTTGGTCGCTCAGGGTGTCTTGCTAATTGAACACGGTTCCATGCGGTTAAATTCTCGTAAATTTCACTTTCCATTTTAGAAAGTCGTTTTTCAAGTCGTGAAACTTCATCAGTAAGGTCCACCTTCTTCTCATCCATAAAAGCATGAAGTTCTTTGATTTTATCTTCTAACTCTTGAAGCGGTCGTTCAAAATCAAGCCTTTGCCCCATTATTTCTCACCCCTATTTCCATGAATCATTAAAACTTGGCTAAGTGTTTTCTTCATATCCGCTCTATGAATAACACGGTCCAATTGACCATGATGTAACAAAAACTCAGCTGTTTGAAAATCCTCTGGAAGATCTTCACGAATCGTTTGCTCAATAATTCTTCGCCCAGCAAAACCAATTAAAGCCTTAGGTTCAGCGAAATTAAAGTCACCTACAGAAGCAAAGCTCGCAGAAACTCCGCCAGTTGTAGGATGCGTCATAATAGATATGAACAATCCACCATCGTTGCTAAAGCGTTTAAGGGCTACGCTGGATTTCGCCATTTGCATTAAACTAAGTACACCCTCCTGCATTCTAGCTCCACCGGAGGCTGTAAAAATGATAAAAGGAATTTTTTCTTTATGTGCATGTTCAATCGCTCTTGTGATTTTTTCTCCTACAACAGACCCCATGCTACCCATTCGAAAACGTGCATCCATCACAGCAATAGCTGTTCGGTAACCGTCAATCGTTCCTTCACCTGTTACCACCGCTTCGTTTAATGAAGATTTCTTTTGATCCTTTTCCAAGCGCTCAACATAACCAGGGAAAGAGAGAGGGTTCTCAGAAATCATCTCTGCGTCCAGTTCTCTAAATGAACCTTGGTCAAGCGTATTTTTTAAGCGTTCAGGGGCAGACATTTGGTGATGATAGCCACATTTCACGCAAACCTTATGGGATTTTTCAAGTTCTTTCGTATAAATAATACTTTTGCACCCTGGGCACTTTGTCATGATGCCTTCAGGGACATCTTGTTTTATTTTATCTGAAGGAACTGTCGCATACTTTTTTTTCTTGTTGAACAAATCCTTTAACAATGTTGACCATTCCTTTCGCTTATCCTAATGGCTATTCTTCCGTTTTTTTCATTTCATACTTATCCAAAAGATTAATTGCCGCTTCTTGATTTCGAGAAACGAGCGCATGAATCATACCCTCATAATAATCAGTTGGACGAAATGTCAATTGATGCCAAATTGTCTGGTGATAATCCGCAAGCTCTGCCCATAAGCGCATAAGCAAGTGATTATGTGTGGATGAAACAATGACACGGAAGAAAGCAGTATCAAACTCAGTCGAAAAAATGTCTCGATCTGAAGAGTTGTCCTTATGTTCCATCATAGTTCTTAATCGATCAATATATTCATCTGAAATCCGTTCACAAGCCACTCTTAGTATATCTTTTTCGATTAATTTCCTCGTTTCAAGCAAATCTTCTTTCGACTTGGTATCTTTTAAAATGAAAGATGCAATCACTTCTACAAGGCGATGATCTCTAGCATTGGCTATAAAAGTCCCTTCACCGCGTCGCGTTTCAATAAGACCTAGCATTTCCATTGATCTTAACGCTTCCCTTATAGAAGATCTTCCGGCATTTAAGCGATCAGAAAGCTCCCTTTCCGAAGGGAGCTTATCGCCGGTTTGTAAACCATCATTATAGATAATCGCCTTTATCTTCTGAAGAATATTCTGATAGACTTTCCCCTGGGTTGTCATTGGAAGTCAACACCCTTTCTTAGCTCTAAGAACAGGAGAACGTTAGAATAACCCGGCTTTTCACCAGGTATTCTCAAAATACAATCCGCGCTCATAAGTAAAATGCAAGAAAAAAGTGAGAAAGTCAAGCTCTTCCCCACTTATTCATTATCTGCTTCAATGATTGCAAGAGAACGCGTTTTTTCTTTTACAGCTTCCGGATCAACATTTATACGAGCTACTCCGGTTTCCATAGCAGCTTTCGCTACGCTTGCAGCAACAGCAGGTGCTACACGCGGATCAAATGGAGCAGGAATCACGTAGTCTGCATTTAGATCTTCCTCAGCAACTAACTCTGCAATGGCTTGTACGGCAGCTACTTTCATATCTTCGTTAATGTGAGTGGCGCGAACATCAAGAGCACCTCTAAAGATACCAGGAAATGCAAGTACGTTATTAATTTGATTCGGGAAATCCGAACGACCTGTACCGATCACTTTAGCTCCCGCTTCTCTCGCATCGTCAGGCATGATTTCAGGATTTGGGTTCGCCATAGCAAAAATGGTAGGATCCTCATTCATTGATTTCACCATTTCTTTTGTCAATGCGCCTTCAACGGATACCCCAATAAAAACATCCGTATTCACAATCACTTCTTTCAGGGATCCTTCAGCTTTATCACGATTTGTATATTTGGCTACTTCCGCTTTTACATCATTCATTCCGTAAGAACGACCTTCGTAAATAGCCCCTTTTGAATCACACATAATAATGTCTTTTACACCGAAACGATTTAAAAGTTTAATAATGGCAATGCCTGCTGCTCCTGCACCATTAATGACAACTTTAATTTCACTCATCTTCTTACCTGATAGTTTCAGAGCATTAACTAATCCCGCTACGGTCACAATCGCTGTACCATGTTGATCATCATGAAAGATGGGGATATTTGTTTCTTTTTTTAGTCTTTCTTCGATCACAAAGCAGTTTGGAGCAGCAATATCTTCGAGATTAATCCCACCAAAAGTAGGTTCCATTAACTTAACAGTTTGCACGATTTGATCGACATCTGTTGTGTTTAAACAAATTGGGAATGCATCAACCCCGGCAAAACTCTTGAATAGAACCGCCTTTCCTTCCATTACAGGAAGAGCAGCTTCAGGGCCAATATTTCCAAGACCGAGTACGGCAGTACCGTCTGATACAACCGCCACCATGTTGCCTTTCATCGTATATTCATATACTTTATTCTTGTCATCATAAATTTCTTTACACGGCTCTGCTACACCAGGTGAATAAGCCAGACTTAAATCAGTGGCATTACGAACAGGTACTTTTGATTTTGATTCTAACTTTCCTTGCCTCACTCTGTGAATATGTAGGGCTTCTTCTCTTGTAATGGACAATCATTCCACTCTCCTTTTTTCAGAAGCATTAGACTATGTTAACAATTCCCCTAGGACATTTGGGCAGTGGTCAGACCACTCTATTTTCACCATTATAACAAATCACCATTTGCTGTAAAGATTTTCATTACGGCTTTTTCACGACGTTGCGTTCACCAAGTAATTTTTTCAACGTGTGAACACAGTCTGGATCAGGGTTCACTAGCCATCCTTCACCTAATTTAACTGTTTTATCAGTTTTACTATAATAAATAACAACCTCTGTGTCGCCTGAGTGTTGGTGAAGCACTTTCTTCACTTCACTTAAGACGCTTTCGTGATGCGGTTCAATTTTAAGAAACAGGGTTTGTTTTGCTTTTTTCGGCTTAATATCCGCTAACTTCATGACCCTTGATATAATGATATTCGTCTGATCATTTCTCTTTTGTCCCACCCCATCAACATATAGAAATTCTCCTTTAGTCAATAGGCTCTCCATTTTATCCCAAACGTCAGGAAAAGCCACTCCTTCAATTTCTCCTGTTTCATCACCAAGTGTTAGAAAGGCCATCATTTGACCTTTTTTCGTTCGAATACTTCGGACCTTCAATACCTCTACAGCCAACCTAAGCGGTGCACGATCCTCAGCCTCTATCGCATCTTTCGTAACGTTCCTTACATAACCTTTTAATTTGTCCAAATAAGGATCAAGCGGATGAGCCGTTAAGTAAAAACCAATCGCTTCTTTTTCAAAAGCGAGCATTTCCGCTTCATCAAAAGGTGGAACGCTTTCGTAAGCTGGTTCCGTTTCGCCATCTTGGAAAAAGCCTTCCTGACCAATTTGTTCAGATCCGTAATTCATCGCCCCCTCTAATGATGCAAGCATAGAAGAACGACTTACCCCAAACTCATCCATTGCCCCAGCAAATATAAGTGATTCAAGAGCGCGCTTGTTCACCACTTTCAGCGAAATCCTCGCACATAGATCAAAAAGACTTTTGTAAGGATGCGTTCTTTTTTGCACGATCTCTTCAATCGCATTTCTCCCAACATTTTTTACCGGAAGAAGTCCGAATCGAATGGTGTTTTTCTCCACCGTGAACGTCTCTTGACTACTATTAATCGATGGAGGTTGAACCATCATGCCTTTTTGTTTCGCTTCAGCTAAATACGTCGCAAGTCGATCCTGGTTTCCGACGGCAGAATTCAGAAGACTTGAAAAGAAATAGCGCGAATAGTTTGCTTTTAAATAAGCGAGCTGGTAAGCAATGACACTATATGCAACCGCATGACTTCTGTTGAAACCATAATCCGCAAATCGAACAATATACTCATATACTTTAAGAGCTGTATCTTTCGGATACCCCTTCTCAAGACATCCCCTTACAAAGTGCTCTCTTTCTGACTCAAGAACTTCACGCTTCTTTTTAGATACAGCTCTTCTCAATAGATCAGCTTCTCCCAGAGAGAACCCAGCTAACTTAGAAGCAATTTGCATAATTTGTTCTTGATAGACAATAACCCCATAGGTTGGTTTAAGAATAGGTTCAAGGTCATGATGGAGATATTCAATTGTTCTTTCCTTGTGCTTACCAGAAATAAAAAGAGGAATATTCTCCATCGGTCCCGGACGATAAAGTGCATTAACAGCGACAATATCTTCAAACTCAGTTGGCTTTAGCTTTCTAAGTACTTGACGCATTCCATCAGATTCAAGTTGAAATACGCCAGTCGTATCGGCTTTTTGTAGTAGAGAGAAAGTAGCTTCATCATCCATTGGTATCGTTGAAAGAGAAGGCCTTTGACCCGTTTCCTCTTCAATGTCATTTAATATACCTTCAATCAAGGTTAAATTCCGAAGCCCCAGGAAATCCATCTTCAATAAACCAATCTCTTCCAAATCATTCATCGGAAATTGGGTTAAGTTAATGTGATGACCACCAAGCAAAGGAACATGATGCGTGAGAGGCTCTGCTGAAATTACCACTCCCGCAGCATGGGTCGACGTATGTCGTGGAAGCCCCTCAATTGTACTAGCTATCTCAAATACGCGTTTCCCTTCTTTGGATGAAGAAATGAGTTCTTTAAGAACCTTCGACTCTTCTTTCGCCTGATTTAACGTCAAGCCGGGGCGTGAGGGGATCGCTTTAGACATGGCATCAAGAAGCTTGTTATCTACCTCTAATACTCGTCCCACGTCTCGAATGGCTGCCTTTGCTGCAAGCGTACCAAACGTAACAATTTGAGCGACACGATCATGACCATATTTCTCATGTACATAATCAATCACTTCATCTCGTCTAACGTCAGGAAAATCAATATCAATATCAGGCATGGTGACACGTTCTGGATTCAAGAATCGCTCAAATAAAAGGTTGTGTTCAATAGGGTCCACATCTGTTATATGCAATAAGTAAGCAACAAGAGAACCTGCCGCAGAGCCACGACCTGGACCAGTAATCATTTGATGCTCATGCGCATATTTCATGAAGTCCCAAACAATTAGAAAATAATCATTGAACCCCATTTTGTTAATAATAGAAAGTTCGTAATCCAATCGTTCAGTGACCCGTTCATCCTGATATGAATAGCGCTTAGAAAGATTGTCGAAACAAATTTTCTGTAAATAGTCAAAAGCCGTTACTCCATTAGGAACCGGATAAAGTGGCAAATGTGTTTGATTAAAATTTAATTCTACATTGCACCTTTCCGCAATATCAGTTGTATTTATAAGAGCTGTCTCGTACCCTCTAAATCGCTGCTTCATTTCTTCCGGAGACGCTAAATAGTACTCATGGTTAGGTAGCGCAACGAGATTTTTGTCTTCAAACCGCTGTCCTGCGTCTATACACCTCAAACAATCATGTGCTTCTCCATCTTCCCGGTTAATATAATGTGCAGCATTTGTCACCGTTATGGGAAGATTGACCTTGTTTGCAAACGTGGAGAGCAATAAGTTGAGTTGCCTTTCTTCTCGTAACGAATGATCCTGCATCTCAAGATAAAACCCTTCCTCGAAGATACGCTGATACTCTATCGCCATTTCAAATGCGGTCGTTTCTTCACCATGTAAAAGTTCCTGTCCGATTTTGCTAGAAATAGACCCTGAAAGAGCGATAAGCCCGCTTGCGTTTTCAACTAAATCTTCTTTTTCTATGTAAGCGATATTCCCCGTTCTACACTGCATGTGTGTGCTGATCTTTAATAAATTATCGTACCCTACTTTATTAACAGCCAGTAAAACAAGATGGTCGAATTGATCGCGCGTATGAAGAGTAGTACCGTTTCCCACGCGGACATCCAGACCAATGATCGGTTTAATGCCCTTTGCTTTACATGCTTTGTAGAAAGGGATTGTTCCAAACATAGTTCCTTTATCCGTTAGGGCAAGCGACTGATACCCTTTTTGTTTTGCTGATTCTATCAGCGCTTCAATACGACTCGGGCTGTCTAGAAGACTATATTCACTGTAGACACGAAGATGCACGAATTCCATAGATTATCCCACTCTCAATTTGCTGTTATCCTCTATTATAGATACTTCAAGCTTCTCAAACAAACATTATCAAGCATAACATTCTCTCATGGTTGCATAGGCTGTACTAAATGCAATCATTTGCCTCGCTTTAAATACGCCAAGTTATTTTTTCGTTCATTTATAAGAACATCCTAAATGAAACTGATTAGAAAGAAGGAATCAAAAATGGAGAGAGTAACGCTCGTTACCTTGATTATTGCTTTTTTTGTAGCCTTTGGAGTGATTGTTGGAGGTTCTCTCATCGGAGGTATTGGAGCTTTCCTCTCTGGTGAACCTCCGCTACATTGGATGTTTATTGTGGCACAACGATTAAAAATCTGGGCGATCGCAGCAGCGATTGGAGGTACGTTCGACACAATCAATAATATGGAAAGAAGTTTTCTCAGCGGTTCACCAGACGAAATCATGCGTCAGTTTTTATGGATATTCTGTGCGCTCGGTGGCGCCCAAGCTGGAATGGAAATTATTAACTGGCTAACACAGGAACGCTCCACGTTATGAGAGTCCCTCCTCTTTATTCTAGAAAGGGCTGGCAGCGATTTCTAGCCGGCCTTTGTGTAGGGGTGATTTTTGGTTGGCTCTTCTTTCTTATGCTTTTTGGTATCATGTACGAAAAGCAGATTACGACAATCAAAGAGCAAAAAATTGAAATCTCTGATCTAAAAATGCAGAATCAAACCTTGCTCGACGATAAAGAAAATTACAATAGCACCGATATTGAGAAAACACTGCTTGTAAAAAAAATTGACGTGACTTTTGAAAAAGATAAGGAATTACCACTTAACTCCTTAACCCGTCATGAGCTCAAAAAAGAAATTCAAAGTGAATTGAACGATCTTCTCAACAAAGATCTTGGAGCGATATCGAGAACAAGAAGCTTTATCATCTCGTCCCTCGAAAATAAAACGCTAATCATTGATGACGTAAAATATGGCTTTGAAGTAAAACAATTTATTCTTTGGACAACAGTTGAAGTAGAGCTTGCAATCAAGCTCGTCCAATAGCGAAAATAGATCTATTTTGTGACCTTTTGTCAGACAAGTCGCAATTTTCACAAGCGTAGTATATGATAAGAGTATAGAAATTGTGGAGGTGGCGCGATGGTTATTGATCGCAAACAAATCGCGAGAGCAAAAATCGCTGATTTAATGAATGGACGATCCGCTTACGCAGAGTCCCATGAAATGACTGCCCTTATTAAAAAAGAGCTGCAATCACTTAACATCGACGTGCACGAAGACGTGACAAGCTTTGGTTCATGGTTTATTCCTAAATCACACGATCAGGTGTAAACAAGGAAGACCGGAAATCCCTTTTAAAAGGAGATACCGGTCTTTTTTGTGACTTACTCGTTGCACACCTTTTCAAGTTCAGCAAGAACCTCGTCCGCTTCTTCCCACGTATAAACTGTGGCACCCGCAGCCATTGGATGTCCACCTCCGTTAAACTGTGCTGCAATTTGATTAACAACAGGACCTTTCGAACGAAGGCGAACGCGAATTTGGTCTGCCTCCTCAATAAAGAATACCCACGCTTTTAATCCCGCTACATTAGAGAAAGTATTCACTAGCTGAGATGCTTCGCTAGCGGTTACTCCGTATGAAGCAACGGTTTCTTTTGTGATTTTCATCCATCCTGCACCCGTATCTGATGTTTCAAAATGTTGCAGAACATAGCCATTCAAACGGGCGATATGCTGCTCTGTCCTGTATAGTTCTTTATAAAGAAAGCCCGTGTCAACACCAAACTTTAAAAGCTCTCCAGCATACATAAAGGTACGTTGAGTCGTATTAGAAAACATAAAACGCCCTGTATCCCCTACAATTCCTGCATACAGAAGAAAAGCTCCTTTTTCAGATAGCTCGTATCCTCGTTCCTTTGCTGTTAGATATAAATCAACAATCATTTCACTCACAGAACTTGAAGAGGTATCTACCCATAGAAGGTCACCGTAAGGATCTTCGTTTGGATGATGATCAATTTTAATGAGGAGCTTACCATTTCGATAGCGATCATCACTTACACGGGGCTGGTTAGCCGTATCACAAACAATGACAAGGGCATCTTCATAAGTCTCATTTGATATCTTGTCCATTCGATTTAGAAATGTAAGTGAAGGTTCTTCTTCACCGACAGTATAGACCTTCTTCTTAGGAAAAGAAGTTCGAATAAGCTCAGCAAGACCGCCTTGAGATCCTAATGCATCAGGATCTGGACGCACGTGGCGATGAATAATAATCGTTTCATACTGTTCGATAGCATCTAATATTTTTTCTTTCATGAAGCTTCTCCTTTCGACTGCGTTCCTAATTGTTATTGTTCTGACATAGATTTTCCCTATCATCTTCTATACAATAGAAAAGAACCTTGAATATGGAGGAAAGCAGTCATGCCTATCTTTGTTATTTTTATTGTTTTTTCAATTGTTTTCTATTTGTTCTACAAAGTGAAAGCTGTACGTCACAGCGGTGTAGCAACGACACAGTGGCTTCATTCAAAAGCAAGTATTGCATTAGGACTTTTCCTTATCTTTTTTGCGATTAATTCACTCACTGTTTCTTTATCAACTGTAACGTTTATCGTCGCTGCTGTCTTCATTTTACTCGGCCTTGCAAACGTTGTAGTCGGCTACAAAAAATACCGTCACTACCTTCCTTTTGCCATTGAAGAGGCAAATATGATGAAGCAAAATTAAGCACGATACGAATAATGAAAATGAAACCGCCACAGTAATTGGCGGTTTTTTTTTATCGATCGATGAGCTGCGCCATCATGAGCGCCTTGCCTACAACTGACCCTTCATGATAAATTTCAACATCGACCTTCCCAAATTTACGTGAGACTTCGAGTACTTTAGGAACAATTTCAATTGTATGATCGATTTGAACGGGTTTTATAAAGTAAAGCGTAATATTTTCAACAACCAAATCACCTTTTTTGTATTTCTTTAATACCCGGCTACCAGCTTCGGTTACAAGGGTAGTCACAACCCCATAGGATAAAGTTCCAAGTAGGCTTGTCATTTGTGGTGTTATTTCACAGCTGTAGCGACTTTCTGATGGTGTTGACACATCTTTAATTTGACTCGTAATCAGGTCATCAAACGTTTCACCGATTTGAGGCTGTTGCTGAATCATTTGAAGCGCTTTTAACACATCTTGTCTACTAATAATTCCTATCAAACGGTGGTATTGATCGAGGACCGGCAGCATTTCGATTCCTTCCCAAATCATTGTATGGGCAGCAGAGGCAACCGATGTTTGTTCATTTACTGTTAAAGGATGTTTCGTCATTACTTTTGAGATTGGTGTTTCGTTACGCTCTCCAAGAATATCTTTAGAAGTCACAATTCCCTGCACTTTCATATTGGGGTCCACAACAGGATAACGACTATGGAGCGTTTTCTCATTTAACTCGTGCCAGCGACCTACGTTTTCCGTCGTCACTAGAAAACTTGTTTTCGTAAGTGGCGTTAAGATATCACTGACTAAAGCAATTTCCTTTTTTATCAACCGGTCATATATCGCTCGATTAATCATGGTTGCTACTGTAAAGGAATCGTACGATGTTGAAATAATCGGTAAATCATAGGCATCTGCCATTTTTTTCACATCGTCCTGCGCGTCAAATCCACCCGTAATCAAAACGGCGGCGCCTGCTTCAAGCGCTATTTTGTGAACATTGTCTCGATTACCTACGATGAGTAAACTCCCAGGATCAACATAGCGCATCATTGCTTCCAATTTCATCGCTCCGATAACGAACTTGTGAAGGGTTTTATGTAGGCCGTTTCTCCCTCCAAGCACTTGTCCATCCACTACGTTCACCACTTCAGCATAAGTGAGTTTTTCGATGTTTTCTTTTTCTTTTTTTGTAATTCGGATTGTGCCCACACGTTCAATTGTGCTTACCGTACCTTTATTTTCAGCATCCTTGATCGCTCGATAGGCTGTCCCTTCACTCACTTTCAGCTCTCTTGCAATTTGACGGACAGATATTTTACTTCCCACTTCTAGCGTCTCAATATATTCGAGAATCTGTTCATGTTTCGTTGTCAATTTCTTTCACCATACTTTCTACGTTCACATCTGTATCAGTAGATATACTACTTCTGTTATAGTGGTGTTTGAATTGACTTCATTATACATAACTCATCCCTATAACTTCAACGACTGTATTGTTTTTTTCTTAAATCAACTGGTAAATCCTCTTCTGATATAAACTGAGTTTCTCTTCTCCCAAAGAACAAGCCAGCAAGATTTCCACCAAGCGCCATGACAGCAAAGAGAAGCCAGAGACTAAAGAAAGCACCTTCAAGCGTTAAATCAATTTGAAAACGTGGTACAGCATCATACATTAAAAACAGAATACACAATACCGATAAAAACAATCGTTGTTTCACACCAATTCCCCCTTATAGCCTTTCTAAAAGGATATGTTTGAATTGGCTAATTTAATACGCTTATCCAACACAAAACCGATGCATTGCATCGGTTTTGTGTTGGATTATAATTCGATTGTTTCGCCTGATTGTAAAACTTTACCTTTCGTTCCTTTAAGGCTATCTGCAAACGCCTCACCATCTTGTTCAATAAGCGGAAACGTATTGTAGTGAATTGGCACAGTTACGTCTGCGTTAATCCATTTCGCAGCAACCGCTGCGTCCTCTGGTCCCATTGTAAAATTATCACCAATCGGTAAGAACGCAAGATCAATTGACTTATCAGACAATAGCTTCATATCAGAAAAGAGTCCTGTATCACCAGCGTGATAAACCGTCTTTCCTTCTGCACTAAACAGAATACCTGATGGCATGCCCGTGTAAATAATTTGCTGATTTTCTTCTTCTGTATAGCTCGAACCATGGAATGCTTGCGTTAGCTTCACCTTACCAAATTCAAATTCGTGAGCGCCACCAATTGCCATAGGATGAGCATTAACCCCTTTAAATTCAAGGTATGTAGCCAATTCAAATGGAGCTACGACTAAAGCATCATTTCGTTTCGCAATATCAACTGTATCTCCGACGTGATCATTATGTCCGTGTGTCAATAAAATAACGTCGCACTTCACTTCGTTAGCGTCTAACTTACATTGTCCATTACTTGAAATAAAAGGATCAATTAAAATTGTTGCTTTTTCCGTGACAATCTCAACAACTGAATGACCATGAAATGTAACTTTCATTTGGTATCGCTCCTTTAACGGTTGGAATTTTCACCCTCCATAAAAAATATAGAAGGATTGACTCTAATCAGTAAGTTCCCTTTGAGTAATGATCTAAACTAGTAATACAACCATGCTCGTTCGTATTTTTCGATTAGATGAGGTTGAATAAGTGTATTCGGTTCAAATCGAACCTTTTCCCCTTCTCTCATCATCTGTTGATCTTCATCTTTACCAAACACGCTAAGGGAAGGAATCATCTCACTTGATAGAAATTTGGTTTTTACAGTAAGCTTTAGCTTCTCTGGATATACCGGCTCTCTCGTCCCCATCACAAAACCCCAGTTACCAAAACTTGGAATATCGACGTGGTAATTTGAAGTGATTAAACCAGTCTCTGCGATCGTGCGATCAATTGTCCAATAAGCTTCTCTTGCAAACAATGGACTTGTTGCTTGTACCATTAACGCTCCATTGATTTCCAAATGATTACGTAACAACGAATAGAATTCCCACGTATACAATTTGTTTAACGATTCATTATTTGGATCAGGAAGATCAGCAATGATTACATCAAATGCTTTTTCTTCTTGTTTAATATATTGAAAAGCATCTTCATTTTTTATTTGAACACGTTTATCTTCAAGCGCATGCTCGTTTAATTCCGTTAATAAGTGATGTTCTCTAGCGAGCTTCACCATTTCGGGATCTAAGTCTACTACTGTTATCGATTTCAAGCGATCATATTTTAAAAGCTCTCGAACAGCTAGTCCATCTCCGCCTCCCAGTAATAATACATTTTCAGCATGTTGAACTGTCGCCATCGGGATGTGAACGAGCGTTTCGTGGTATCGATGTTCATCACTTGAACTAAACTGAAGCTGTCCATTCAAAAAAAGTCTAAGATCTCCCTGTTCCCTCGTTAAGGTGATTTTTTGATAAGAAGTTTCTTCCGAGTAAATGATTGGATCTTTGTATAAACGCTGCTCAAAAGAGAAAGCCATTTCCTCACCGAAAATTGTACCGACAACCATTAGTAAGAACAAAAGCATTGCTATTCCAATATAAACAGCTTGATAAACCATCTCTTTTCGAAATGAATAAATCATCCAAAATGCGACGAGAATGTTCACGAGAGCGACAAGGAAAGCTGATTTTACAAGGCCAAATTCTGGTCGAAGGTAAAAGGCAAATAATAGTCCCCCTACAAGCCCTCCTGCATAGTCAGAAAAGAGCACTCTTGCTGTACTTTTATTCATTTCTACACCAATTTCATTCGCTTTTCGAATCAAAATTGGTAGTTCAAGGCCCGTTAATCCGCCTACAATAAGAATGGTCGTATAGAGAACAATAGTAGTTGCTTCTTCCCCTGCAATTGCCATAATTCCAAACACCGTAAAACTAGAAAACCCACCTATTAAACCAATAAGAAGTTCTATCGCAATAAATCTTGTAATCAAGTTTTTCACAACTTTTTCACTCAGGGATGCGCCAATCCCCATTCCAGTCAGAAAGAGCGAAATGGTTAACGTATATTGCTTTACACCATCACCAAGTATGTATGATCCTAGCGCGCCGAACAGCACTTCAAAAATAATTCCGCAGATCGATACAATTCCTGAAGCCCAGTACAACTGACTGCTTTTACTAAACGTCCTACTCATGACTTTCACCTTCAGCTGTTCATTTCTTTTTTACGTAATTGATGCTCCTACTACTAATGCTAGACCAATGGAAACGCACATGGAAAGGATGCCTACTGATACAACACCCTCACTAAGCTTTTGTTCCACTGAGAAACGCCTAGTAAGAAAATCAAAGATATAATAAGCCACCAATTGAAGAACAACCCCGTAAGCCCCCCAAATGACTGTATCGAGAACATCCGCACTATGATAAATGGCAAATGCTAAGATAAGACAAATTCCAATAATCTTACCACCTATGGATAGCGCAACTGCCGTATTTCCGTTTTCAACCTGTTCCCAATCCTTGTATTTTGTCGTAATCAATTCAAAAATAATTAATCCAACAACTACAACAACAATCGCTGCAATAAAATAAATAAATGTTAATAAAAATGGTCCCATTATGATGATCCTCCTTCGATTATTTCCCTGTTCCCGGACCGCCGCCGCGACTCGATCCCCGAAAAGACGGAATCGTTGTCGGTCCTTTATATGTACCACCTGTGGTGCCATATCCTCCATAACAATTCCCGGTTGCATTCAAACAGCGGTTTTTTTGTTTTTTCCCCCAGTCATCTACATCCAGAATTTCATCTAAAATATAATAAGCTAGTAGTCCATCAAAGAAACTAGGTTGGTAGTTATCTCGTACAAATCCAACCGTAGCGACTTCGACAAGGGTATTCTGTGCGTCATCACTTTCTTGCAACGTAACGATATAGTCATCATAAACGAGTATTTGCTTGCCTTCTTTCAATTCACTGACTTCATTCGGCTTTATTTGTTCCTGTAAGTAGGAGGCAACAGAAGGAATATCTTCTTCAGCATTATAAACCTTCGAGACATCGCTTGAATCCACACTGCTCTCCACGACATCTTCAAGCTGATAGCGATCTTCGACGATTTCTTGAATATCCTTCGTAATCCCACATGCCGATAAGAGCAGAATGAATGCTGTCAGTAATCCAGTGAGCCATTTCATTCTTCCACCCCATTAAAGGGGAAAGCTTATTCTTTCCCCATTTTTTTCTTAAGCTCTGCCAATTCATCATCGATACCATCGTTTTTGTCAAGTGCATCAAGTTCATCATCAAGAGAGCGACTTTTGGAGCGCATATCTTCACTTGTCTCCGCTTCAGCTTCGTATTGAAGAACTTTTTCCTCCATACGGTCAAAACCACGTCTAGATTCATCCCCGCCAATATCAGACATAGCACGATTTATCTTCGTCTTCGTTTTGGCTGACTCTGCACGAGCCTTTAGACTATCTTTCTTCAGCTGCATTTGACGATACTCTTCTTTCATCTCATCTAACTTTGAACGAAGAGAATCTGCATCAGTCTTTGCTCTTTCATAAGATGTCTTCAGTGTTTCCGCTTTTGCTTCATGATCTTTTTTATCTTGAAGCGCTCTTCTGGCTAAATCATCATTATCAGATTCTAGCGCTTTCATCGCCTGATCCTGGCGTTTTGAAACCATGGCTTTAGCATCGTCCCATTTCTTTTTTAACATTTTTTCATTCGATATTTGTTTCGCTACTGCTGTTTCAGCATCTCGAATATCTGCTTCCATATCCCTCATAAACTGTTCTAGCATCTTTACCGGATCTTCTGCCTTATCAAGTGCAGCATTTAGTTCAGAAGACATGATCGTTTTAACTCGTTTGAACATATTAAACATTTGCTATCATCCTCTCATTTACTTCCAGCAAGAATTTTAATTTCATACTCTTCAATAGCATATCCTTTGCTTACTTCTACTTCAGAACCCCAAATTTCTATTGATAGAAAGTTTGTTTCATCTTCATTTGAAAAATCATGGTATTCTACTTCCTGCCCATTTAGATTACTACCACGCCCAGTCCCTGACACTTTTGCTCGACCATGTTCTTCTCTATAATACGTAACATCGTCTATGGTTAGCTTTTCTGGTATGGGTGTTGCCAGCTTTTCCTTCACGTTACGATAAATGCCTAGCTCAAGTTCGTCATCCATTTCGGCACTTAGCCATACCGAGGATGCTCCCGATTTCAGCTGATAGGCGTACCACTTATAGCCATTATTCTGATACGTCAGTGATCCGACAACTTCATAGTCCTCCAGATCATAAGTGACGATATCACCAACTTGAATTGAAAAAACGGTTCTTTCTTTAATCGTGTTTTCTTCCTTCTTTCCGAATAATTTTGATAAAAAACTCATTTCCTCGCCTCCCACCCTCATAGTTTATACGAATCATCGCTAAAAAAGTTCCCGTTATTTTTCTGGTTTTCGATGAGAAACCATTCCCTCTTGCTCAGTATAATAGAAATCCAGTGGGGGTCGTTCTGTTAAGAGTGCTTTCTTTTCCAGTTTAAAGAAGCTGATTTTCCGAAACGGATCTCCTTCTATGACCGGAGCTTCTTTCTCAGAATGAATGTATGAGTCTACAGCTCTCTGAACTGTATCAATCCAAAATGGAATATGACGGTGTTGTTCTTCAAAAAGTTCAAACGTCTCTTTCGACATATAAAATGGTTTAGACGGAATACCTCCAAGGTGAGATATAAGAAAAGAAGCATCGAGTTCATTGTTATCCTTTACAAGAACTTTTAACGAAATACCATCACGTTTCTTTTCTGCGAATTTACCAACTGCCTGCCGTATTTCATGAAGGCTTGCTTCTATCATCGTAGGATGATCTACTTTACTGTTTTCATTCTTTTTTCTCCAAAACGCCATGTTTTCACCTCCCCATACACATGTTCCGTATTGAATGAAGAAAATCCTTTTCTACATTCACACTTCTTATAATAACGAGCCGTCATTCAAGGCGTAAAAAAATAAAGCAGCTACTAGCTGCTTTATACCTCTTTTACTTTTCAAGGAGTGAACGAGCACTTTTATAATCAAGCTGTTGCGCTTCAGCTACTGCTTCATACGTTACAAAACCATGCATCGTGTTAATCCCCTTTAACAAAGGTTCATTTTCAAGACAGGCTTTCTTGTATCCTTTATTCGCAAGCTGAACCGCATAAGGAACAGTCACATTCGTTAAGGCAATCGTGGATGTACGTGGCACAGCGCCAGGCATATTGGCTACAGCGTAATGCACAACACCGTGTTTCGTATAGGTTGGATTATCATGAGTAGTGATACGATCCGTTGTTTCGAATATACCTCCCTGATCAATCGCAACATCAACGATGACGGAACCCGGCTTCATTTCTTTAATCATCTCTTCCGTTACCAGTTTTGGCGCTTTTGCTCCTGGAATAAGAACAGCACCGATAACAAGATCTGATTCTTTCACCGCTTCTATTATATTTAGTGGATTGGACATCATCGTATTTATTTCAGTTCCAAAAATATCATCAAGCTGTCGCATTCTTTCTGGACTTAAATCCATAATCGTTACGTCTGCTCCAAGTCCCATTGCAATTTTAGCTGCATTCGTTCCTACAACTCCGCCGCCAATGACAGTAACTTTTCCTCTCTTTACGCCTGGAACGCCACCTAATAGAATTCCAAGTCCACCTTTGGGTTTCTCAAGAAATTGAGCACCAATCTGCGCAGCCATACGGCCGGCCACTTCACTCATAGGAGTTAAAAGAGGTAACGAGCCATTTGGCAGCTGAACCGTTTCATACGCAATGCCAATCACTTTTTTTTCCACAAGCGCCCGTGTTAGCTCAGACTCCGCAGCTAGGTGTAAATATGTAAATAAAATTAGCCCCTCACGAAAATAGCCATATTCCTGAGGAAGCGGCTCTTTTACTTTCATAACCATTTCCTTCGACCACGCTTCTGCGGCCGTTTCAACAAGATGAGCGCCAGCTTCGAGATACTGCTCATCTCCAAAACCAGAACCCACTCCCGCCCCTTTTTCGATATATACTTCATGGCCGAAGCTCGTTAAACTTAATACTCCAGCAGGTGTCATTGCTACTCGGTTCTCATTGTTTTTCACTTCTACAGGAATGCCAATATGCATGCATACTCCTCCTTCGTCTCTCTTTGGCCCGTATAAAATCACCCAACCATTCTTAAAGTTACCAAAATCATTCAAAAGACGATTCTCTAAACGTAATAACATAAGTATATTTTCGTAATCTTCACACTATTATCATATACCCCACAGTGACCATTAACAACCCGCTAATTAAGCTAACAACAATGTAAACAACCGATAGCCAAAACTTAGTTGCAGCTAGCTCAAATGCTTCGTACATAAATGTCGAAAAGGTCGTAAACGCTCCGAGAAAACCTGTTGAGATCCCCGGCCCCCAATCTCCCGCTCCAAACGCCATCCCCATTAAGAAACTTCCTAATAGATTTACTAAAAGAGTTGCTAGTGGGAAATGAAATTGATTAAAGCGGTTTACGCCTAGTGCTGTGACATAACGAAGCCATGCCCCAACTCCGCCACCAATAGCAATCATTAACCAATCCATCCTTAGTCCCACCCCACTTTTTTCGCTAAGGAAACCCCTATGATGACGCTTAAGATTCCAGCTAGAATACTACCGCCACCATACAAAGCTAATCCCCAAAAGTGTCCATCTCTTATGTAAACGAACAAATCGAGAGAGTATGTGGAAAAGGTTGTAAATGATCCTAACAAACCAGTCGCAATAAATTTTTTCACTGAATCTGAAAGGCGAGGGTTCGTACTTACAAATTGATAGAAAAAACCTAGAAGAATGGAGCCGACGATATTGACAATAAAAGTAGCGATCGGACTGCCATTCATCACTGTACCAATCCCCCCTCTAACAGAGGCTCCAATGGCTCCACCAGCTATGACAGCAAAACTATTTTTCACTTGAATGCGGCTCCTTTCACGTCTTTCCTCATCTTATCGAAACCGCTATTCAAAGTCTACTGATCGTTTTCATCCCATACCCAGGTGTATAACCTTCCGCTCGCATCCATCCACTTTAATTCAAATCTTTCCGCGTTTTGATAACCAAAGCTGTCCATTTTTTTCACAAGTTCTTCTACTCTTGCAATTTCGGTTACTTCTAGATGTTGAAACAAAGCTTCGACTTCCTTTTTTGCACGCTCTCCCTTTTCAACAACATTTCCGTTCTCAACTTCAAATTCATTCGGACTAGAGAACTCCCATTCATGTTCAATTCCATTAGAAACAACCATACATTTAAATGAAAAACTGTTCTGGAGTGTAGAAGCTTCTGCTCGAATTGTAAACAGACATAAGTAAACAGTAAAAGTTATGATGGTAAGTTTCCTCATTATTCATCACCTCCTCCTTATGCTGACTGAAAGTGATGAATATTATTCCTAAACGCATCATTAGAATTGCTTCCGCTTAAAATCACAACTAAAATAAAATTATATTTGTTGTAAAAGGAGAGTCTATGAGCAGTTTACCGAAATCATCTAATTCTATTCAAATTGAACGATATGGACTTGAATCCGTTCCCGAAACGTCGCGTACGACTCGCTGGTACGAATATACCATGATTCAAATGGCTGTATCCGTGAATGCTGGGAATTTTCTTGTGCCTGCTCTTGCCGTTCTCGAAGGAGGTCTTAGCTTTATTTGGGCTGTGCTTGCGACCGTATTCGGAGCAACTGTCGCCTTTCTATTCGTCTCATTCCTATCCTTTCCAGGAGCAAGACGCGGAATCCCGTCTCAATACGCAGTGCGAGCATTTGTTGGTGTAAAGGGAGCCCAATACTTTGCTTCACCAGTTAGAACCATTACGTCATTATACTGGTTTTCCGTCCAAACCATTGGCGGTACTTATATGGTCGTTGAGTTAATGAAACGCGCTTTTTCAATAAAGCTTCTGTTTCTGCCTACGTCACTGTTACTTGCTACTATAATGGCGTTACTTGCGTTAGTCGGTTTCGATGCGGTTAAAAAAGTGACCAAGTATTTTCTTCCTCTTTTATTTGCTGGAGGCGTTGCGATGTTCTTTGTTTATTTCACTACTTCTGTAAACGGCAGCAACTACTCATCCGTTATTTCATTTAATGGAGAACCAAACAGATCATTCTTTTTCTTCGCTAGCCTTGCATTTGTTCAGTATGTATCTGGAGTTAGCAGCTCTTCCGACATGGCAAGATACGCTAAATCTCCTCAGCAGGCATTCTGGGGCATATTCTCTGGAAATACCTTTGGGTTTACATTAACCGCACTTCTCGGTGCCTATACCGCTACAGTAGCAGGAACATGGAATCCTTTTTTAATCACAAGTCAACAGACGCAATCTACTCTTCTGTTAATCCTGATCTTTGCATCCGCACTCTGTTCAATGATCATGATCAACATCAGCAATGCGTACACAGGAGGATATAGCCTTCTAAACACGTTTCCATCTCTCGGACGAGTGAAGAGTGCCCTTTTACTAGGTTTCGCTGCTGTAGCGTTAAGTGCATTTCCAGCCTTTGTGGATGAAGCGGAATCGTTTATTTCTTTGCTTGGTGCTTTTGTTATTCCTTTATCTGCCGTAATTGTGACTGATTTTATGGTGATAAAAAAAGGAAGCTTCACATCTGCCATGCTCGAGACTTTATCAGAAAGAACATTAAACCGCTCAGGATTCCTCGCCATTTTATTGGGTGTTTTATTCTATCTTTTGCTTCCTACTGATTATTCACCAGGATTTTTATCTTTTCTATTAACAGGTATATTGTACCTTTCGTTCCACCGTTTCAAGAAAAAAAACGGTCACTGAATGGTACCATGAAAAAAGTTCATGCTCACGGCATGAACTTTTTTCCTTATTAATAATAACTTTTCCGATCAGCTTTACGAGGAAGCTTTTTTGCTTCTTTTTGTTCTTCCTCATCGATCACACCACTCTGATACGATTCACTTAGCTGTTGGTGAACAGCCATTTCACCACTTTCATCATAAATCAATTCCTTCTTCTTATCAGTCATCACGTAGCCTCCTGTCGTTTCAGTCTTGCTTTCGTATTCTTTCCAACAACAGGACGGTTTACTTATGGATTGAGGATTAATTCAAAACAAGCGAGGATTCATAACAAAAGATAACTTATGTATCGAGCCTTAGTGCAATTAGAAGGAATAAGCAGTTATTTCCGAAGCTCTCGCACAATGTGAGGAAGCTCTGGGATTAATAACTTAGACATCGCTAATTTCACAGCACCTGAAGAACCTGGCATAGCAAAGATGGCCGTTTCCTTCGCAACCCCTCCAATGGCTCTGCTCAGCATAGCTGGCGTGCCAATATCATCTGTATAGCTGATCATACGAAACAGCTCACCAAACCCAGCTAGCTCCTTCTCAAGCACTCCTTCAACAACTTCATAGGTGACATCTCTTTTAGAAATGCCCGTTCCTCCATTTAATAAAACAGCATCCACATTACTAGCAGCAATCCCTCGCTGAATGGCCGACCAAATTTCCTCTTGATCATCTTTTACAATGGTTCGCTCGATTACCTTATGACCTTTTTCTTCTAGTAGAGAGGCAATGATTTTTCCACTTTTATCTGTTTCGATTGTTCTTGTGTCACTGACAGTGATAATCAAACAATAAATAACTGCCGGCGCACTGGATTTATGTTCACTAAAGCTCATTTCTATACTCCTCTCTAAGTTCATTTAGAAAACGTTTCTCATAGAACTTATGAGCAATTTCACTGACTGACCGGGTAAATCGATAGTTCACAGCTGCTCCAATCGCTATGCCAAGAATCGGAATTCCTTGAATCATTTTTTTCCGTAGCATCATTAGTACGGTACCTTTTATCATTTGCTTCATCGGACCCTGTAACCAGTTGGCATCAGCAATTCCTTCAGGACCTTCATAAAAATATGGATGGGCCTGCTCTTGCTTTACCTCTTGCTCTAATTCTCGCCAGGCTCGCTCTTGTAAACCTTTAGGCAGAGTAGCCATGTGGAAAACTTTAAGGGCTATCATCATTTCAGAAGGGTAATTGACAGGGTAACCATAAGTCATCGCAATAAGCTGTACCGTTCTTAGGTTAATGGCAAGCACCGCTGGTAAATCAAGACCTAATAATAAAAAACTTCCCGTACCTGCAAGTCCCCCTTGCGCAAATGAAACCATTCGCTGTCGCGCAATTTGTTGATCAGCAATATAGACAAGCTGATCGACAGACAAGTTCTTCATATCCTGGATTTGTTCGATCTCTGGATGAAACAAGCGTGCATCGGTTAAGAGTCGATGACTGGCATCGACCTGGGATTGTGAATTTTGTATAAGCGAATGCATATGAAAAAGCGCCGAGTCCATTACGGCATACAAACGAGTTTTAGCTTTAGAATCCAGCTGATTGAGCTGGTGGTTATACAACTTGTGAAATGTTCGCTCTATGTCAGTTGCTTCATGCGAAAAATGCTCTTCTTCCCATAAATGAATGACCGTCATTCTTTTTTGTTCTCTTTCTGTCCACACCAATTGAAACCGCTCCCTTCAACCCCTTTCCTATATTGTATCTTTTCCATTCAAAAACTTCCAACAAAGGTGAAAGAAGGACAAAAAAAAGCACCCTTTTCGGGTGCTTTGATTTATTTAGAAAGTCGAACAGTATCTCGCGCAATCACAACTTCTTCATTTGTTGGGATAATCATAACTTTTACAGGTGAGTGAGGATAGTTAATGAAAGCTTCTTTCCCTTTCACCTTGTTTAGAGCTGGATCCCAGTAAACGCCCATAAATTCAAGGCCACGTAACACACGTGCACGAACCGCGTCACTATTTTCACCGATACCTGCTGTGAAAATAATGGCGTCTAGTCCTGACATACGCGCAGCGTAAGACCCAATGTATTTATGAATACGAGAAGTAAATACTTCAAGGGCAAGTTCAGCACGTTCGTTTCCAGCTTCGGCTTTACTTGTGATGTCGCGAAGATCACTTGAGAAACCAGATACGCCAAGAAGACCACTTTTCTTATTCAACGTGTTCATAACTTCTTCTGCTGTTTGGCCGGTTTTTTCCATAATAAATGGAATTAACGCCGGATCGATATTACCAGAACGAGTTCCCATCGTTACACCAGCTAGTGGTGTAAAGCCCATGGACGTATCGATTGACTTTCCACCTTCGATTGCCGCAATACTTGCCCCGTTACCAAGGTGACAAGAAAGAATACGTAATTGATCAAGCGGACGACCAAGCATTTCTGCAGCGCGCTCTGAAACATACTGGTGAGAAGTACCATGGAAACCGTACTTACGAACGCCGTAGTCTTCATAATACTCGTATGGCAAACTGTACAAATACGATTGCTCTGGCATTGACTGGTGGAATGCTGTATCAAATACAGCTACAGATGGAACTTCTGGCAAAATCTCACGGAACGCACGAATACCTACAAGGTTTGCCGGGTTATGCAATGGTGCAAGCTCTGATACTTCTTCAATTCCAGCAAGCACTTCCTCTGTAATCATTGCTGAGTCATTAAATTTCTCCCCGCCATGAACAACGCGATGACCTACACCCTCAATTTCATCATAAGAAGATATAATTGAGAAGCTAATCAGCTTGTCCAAAAGCATTTTCACTGCTACTGCATGATCAGGAATGTTCGTAATTTCTTCTTTCTTTTCACCGTTCACTTCTATTGTAAAAATGGCGTCATCAAGGCCGATTCTCTCCACGAGTCCTTTAGTGATAACAGTTTCTTCCGGCATATCTAATAGTTGAAACTTCAACGAAGAACTACCGGCGTTGATTGCGATTATTTTCGCCATATGTGACAGCTCCTTTAATTCAATAAAATTGGAATTCGACACGAAAATAGAAGGGTAAGACCCTTCTATCTTTAGCACTCTTATTATTTAAACACCGACCATTACTTTATTCAAGGTGAAAACCGCTTACATATAAGTATTCCGCCAATTCAGATTTGTAAACGTTTCACTTCTGTTAAGAAAGCTGTGAAAACCAGCCATTGATTTGTTGCATCATGTTCAGCATTGCTTCACGGTTTGAGAACGACGGAAGTTTCGCCATCATCACTTGCTTGGGTTTTAACGTGCGTTCCCCTTTTTTCTGAGTAACCAGGATACTTTTTGCCTGTGATTCATTGGCAAACAAGCTAGTTGGCAACTGAATAATGCCATGAATAACAGACCGATCGTTGAGCAAATTCCTTACTTGCTTTGCGCCATCATCTCCAAAGAGAAAGTTTGGAATCATGAAGAAAAGCATACCGGAGTCTTCCGTCATGTTTAGACTTTGTTCGATCAAGAGATGATGAACATAAGACATTCCCTCTTCCGCTTTTAACTCATATTTCGCAGCTGCCTCTTCGTGTGGATAATATCCGACAGGTAAATCTGTCACCACCGTATTTACCTGAGGAATGTAGAGTGGCTTCACACTATCCTGATGAAGAAATTCAACCTGATGCTTTTGCAAGTTAGCATTAACAAATCCAAGGTGCAAGAGTAGATCGTCGGGTTCAACACCATACGCTTCTACGTTCTCTCCATCCAATTGATTGAGGACTGACGTGAGCAAATTCCCTGTACCAACAGCAGGATCAAGAATCTTCATGTTATCAAGATTTAGAACCTCTTTATATTTTTTAACAAGATACCCAATTAAATGCGCCACGCTATCTGGTGTCATTGCATGGTGAGGTTGAATACCTTTTTTCATTCCTTTAAGCAGGGCCAGTTGAATCCCTTTCCGCACTGTTTCTTGTTCCGCTCCATCAAGACTGCAAGCGTCATACAGATTTTTAAGACGTACAACCGTATCAGCATCTAGTTCTTCTTGAAGGACTTTATTTTCAAATATATTTAAACCCGTCTCGACTAGTGCTTCAAGATAAGACATCTCTAACTTATTTTGAATAACAAGTGTTGATTCATCTAACACGTTATATAAATTTTCTACAGTTAACTCAGACATTAATTGGCCTCCTATCAGTTCGCCGTCTCTATTGTAAACAGTCTTGACTTCTTTCGCAACAATGATAGATGTGAAACCCACGTCTTCTCTGCATGAAACTAGCTAAAACGTAATCACCTAGCGTGCAAAAAAGGACCTCGATGAAGTCATCGAAGTCCTTTATTCGTAGGAGATGTATTATTCCGCTTGTTTTGCAGCATTTAGAGCAGCATCATAATCAGGATGATTCGTAGCTTCACTCACGTACTCCGTGTGCACAACCTCACCGTTACGATTCACAACAAACACAGCTCTTGCTAGCAAACGCAGTTCCTTCATAGCTACGCCAAATGCCTTACCAAATGAAAGGTCTCGATGATCAGATAAGGTAATCGCATCCTCAATACCAGCCGCACCACACCAGCGTTTTTGAGCAAATGGAAGATCGGCACTAATGGTTAATACTTTTACGTTGTTAAGTTTTGCGGCTTCTTCATTGAATTTACGTGTTTGAGCATCACAAACACCTGTATCAAGAGATGGTACAACACTAATAAGACGAGTACCTGGATAATCTTCAAGCGTCTTTTCAGATAGATCATTTGCAAGCACAGTAAAATCAGGAGCCTTGTCACCAACTTTTACTTCTTCACCTAAAAGCGTCATTGGCGTTTCTTTAAATGTAATGTTAGCCATGTTCATACCTCCTTTATAATTGGTCGTATGTACGACTAACTTCATCATATAGGTGTAACCAGTAGATTTCAAGAAATCAGCAGCAACAAAAAAAAAGCTACCTCATAATAAAGTAGCTTAAAAATCGAGATCTTGCTTATTGTCATCTTGATGTCTTTGCTGTCCCCGGAAGAGATGTTTGGATGGAGAGCTTTGTCTTGATGATCCTGAACCGTTCTGTTGACTTTGTTGACCTTGTTGATTCTTTTGGTTTTTATTTCCATTCGAGTTCTGATTCATATTTTGAAGGATGCTTTGTACCTTTTCAATAGCCTGTGGTGCAAGGTCAAGTAGTCTCTCGTAAAGATGAGTTGTATTGTCCAGATGAATCATTTTTATATCCCCTGCACTGACGATTAGAAAAGCAATGGGGGTAATGGAAACTCCTCCACCACTTCCGCCGCCAAATGGCTCCCCTTTACTTTGGCCCTGCTGGTTGGACTGTTGTTTCAACATGAATTCACTACCACCAGCAGCAAATCCAAATCCAACCTTTGAAACCGTCAAAATAACACTCCCATCTGGAGTTTCGACCGGATCACCAATAATGGTGTTTACATCAATCATATCTTTCAAATTTTCCATTGCCGTTTGCATTAATCCTTCAATTGGATGTTCAGACATGTGTTTTCCTCCTTCACTTCCTAAACCGCTAAGCCTCCTGTAACTTTTTCTGAGACTTCATCAATTTAATTACCGCGATCATAGCATGCCCCAGTTTGAACGTAATCATGCATTTCATATAAGTTTGAATTGTTTTGTTTTCATAGATTGGCGTGACAATAAGTTGAGGAATTGTATGAAGGTTTGAGTAGTGTGATAGAAGCGTAAAAATCGCTACCTTCGCATTCATTACAATTTCAGCAAAGACAGCTGTATTGGCAGCATTCCCCGCCCCGAAATTGGTTTCCCATTGAACATTTTTAAAACGTACTCGTTTCAAGAAAAATAAGAACGACTTCCTGGCACGAAATGCTTTTTTTAATACCTGAACCAATTCCTTCGTTTCCCCTTTAAGCCCTTTTTCTTTCTTCTTCTTTTTGACACTTTCTTCCCCCTCTTCAAATAACTCGATTAAGGGAATAGTCGTTTCATAGACGACAAGTCCAAAAAGCGCTCTCACAGCTATCTGAAGTTCCTCCACCGTTGAAGAATGTTCCATAATCACCGTTACTCTTACAGTCGAAAAAATAATAAGAGGTAAGGATGCGATGATTAAGAGTAAAAGAATAGCAGCGATCGCAATAATCACTAAACATCTCTCTCCTTTTATTTTTTGTAATAGACCAAAAAAATTAGAGTATAAAATAAACCTGCCCAAAATGGGCAGGTTTATTCAATAGGAGATTTTATTTTTCATGCACAACAGTCGTCTCAGCAAACAAATCATGAATGCCCTGTTTCCTTTTGGTGAAGGCCACGACAAGAAAACCTACAAATAAAATCGTCTTGCTTATAAATCGACCAATACCTTCTCTAAAAATAACCGTTCCCCAGGTTAACTTCGTCTTATTAAGGGACGCTACCTTTAATCCGAAAAGCATTTTCCCAAGTGTCTGAGACAAAAATTTTGTCATTAAAATAAAATACATATAATAAACAATTCCTGTTAGAATGGCCTGTAAAGGTAAAATGGCCGGTTCTGTTGCTGGTAAGTCAAATCCTCTTATTAGAGGTGTGATCAGAATGCCATTCAAACTTGCTACCACAATAACGTCAACTAAATATGCCCAAAAACGCATCCAGAAGCCCGCATAACGTACGTGCCTCGCTTCTATGTCTACCGATGCGGGAGGGGCAGTCATACTCATAGTTTCGTCCATTCTGCCTGCCTCCTTATTCAGAATATAAATACATTAACTCAGGGGATTGCGGCGTGGATAGAAGCTGCTGAATGCCTAAAAGATCTTTGTCGGGCCCCATGAGTTTTGCAGCTGTCATTTCAAATAATGAATTAAAACCAAGGTTTTGCTTATATTGAACAACTTGTAGTTTGTTATCCCCAAGATCTTTCTTCATTCCTTCAATTGTATCTTCTAAATTACCAAGATCATCTACAAGCTTCACTTCTTTCGCTTGTCTTCCATCGTATATTCTACCGTCAGCAAGTTCACGGACTTTACTTTCGTCTATTCCCCTACCTTCACTCACGACCCGAACAAACTGATCATATGAGTTATCAATCATTGATTGTAAAATCTCTCGCTCTTCTTCGGTCATTTCTCGGCTCGGTGACATGATATCTTTATGAGGACCGCTCTTAATCGTCTCCCATTTCACACCAACTTTTTCAGCTAATTCTGCATAATTCATTGATTGCATGATTACCCCAATTGAACCTGTAATTGTAGAAGGACTTGCTACAATTTTATCTGTCGGAGCAGAAATGTAATAACCTGCAGAAGCTGTCATACTTCCCATTGAAGCGTAGATCGGTTTATCCGTTTTTTCTTTGATCTCCAAAAGTTTATCGTGAATCTCTTCACTTTCTACAACACCACCGCCTGGCGTATTCAGCCTTAAGATAATCCCTTTGACGCTCTTATCTTCTGCAGCATGTTCTAACCGCTTCATAAATATATCGTGATTGTATCCTGCCTGCGGTAGGAAGCTAGTATTCGTTCCTGTATCTTGAATAACACCTTCCACATTAAGAACGGCGATTTTATTCGAGCTGCTCCCTTCTTCAATTACCGTCTCAGCAAATTGGTCTGTCGTATTCATTTCTTCTTGCCACCCGCCAAATGCCAGACTTGAAACAAAATTAAAACCAAGTGATACGATGATGAGAACTACTGTAATACCTAATGCAATCCATCGTTTTCCATTCATAGTAAGCCTCCTCTATATCCTGATGCTATCTTATGTACGATGAGACCAAGTTATTGGTTTCATATTTTTGAGAATACCATACAAAATAAGGAAGCGCACTTCCTAAACGTACGGAAACAAATTTAGTACAATTCTATTGGATAGAATAAGTACTGTTCTTCTCACACCATTTTAAAATCGTTATAAAGCCTTCTAAAGAGAATTAAATTCAAATTTTTTTCTTTTTTCTAAAAAGAGAGAGTGTTAAAGTAAAAAGGACTAACAGTTGGACAAGGAGGAATTCAAATGCCAAATCGACGTAATTTGTTTTTTTTCTACAAGCAGACAAAAGAAATCCAGGAAAAAGTAGAACCTTTGAAGGCACTTGCAGAAAAAAATGATTTTCATATTGTAGAAACTCCTGAAGAGGCGAGCATTATCGCTAGTATCGGGGGAGACGGAGCTTTTCTTCAAGCGGTTAGAAAAACAGGCTTTCGTGAAGATTGTCTCTATGTCGGTATTTCTACGGGCGAGCTAGGGTTTTATTGTGATTTCCACATCGACAACATCCAAAATATGGTGGACGACATTTTATCAGAAGGTATTGAAGTACGTCGTTATCCGACAATAGAAGTAATGGTAAACAACGAATCCTCTTTCTATTGCTTGAATGAATGCACCATTCGCTCATCAATTATTAAAACACTTGCTATGGAAGTATACGTAGAAGATTTTCACTTTGAAACGTTTCGGGGAGATGGCCTCATTGTTTCCACCCCAACAGGAAGTACGGCATATAATAAATCCGTTAATGGTGCTGTGGTAGACCCTAAACTTGCTTGTATGCAAGTAAGCGAACTTGCCTCACTTAACAATAATCATTACCGTACGCTTGGCTCTCCATTTTTATTAAGTGATGAGAGAACGCTTACGCTTCAAGTCATTCAAGATGGCAATGACTATCCAGTTATCGGTATCGATAATGAAGCGATGAGCATACAACATGCTAAAGAAATTCAAATCCATATCCCAGAAAAACGCATCAAAACTGTTAAGCTTAAGAACAATTCTTTTTGGCATAAAGTGCAAAGAAGTTTTCTTTAAGGAAAAGCGCCGCATACTATGCGGCGCTTTTTTATTGATTTAAAGTTGATTAAGACAAATTAGATTTTTTCATACACAACCGTTTCATCCACAACCGTCATAACCGGTTTTGTTTCAAGTATAAGGTCTGGCTCACAGTGAAAAATATCACGATCTAAAACTGTAAAATCCGCAACAAAGTTCTCTTTAATCATACCTCTCTCATGCTCTCTTCCAATAGCAAACGCACTGCCTTTTGTAAAAAGAGAAACGCTCTCAAACACTGACAACTTTTGTTCAGGATAATACCCACCATGAGACTCTTCAGGACGTTTTCGTGTAACAGCTGCATGAATACCTAGTAATGGATTGACAGGTTCAATTGGAGCATCCGATCCACCAGCAATGGGAACCCCACTTTCAAGAAGGGTTTTCCATGCAAAGGACATTCCCATTCTACCTTCTCCAAGACGTTCTATAACCCAAGGAAAGTCTGATGCGACAAATCTTGGCTGGATATCGAGAATAACTGAAAGCTCTTTTAATCGCTTTAACAAATCTTCACGCATTACTTGAGTATGGATCAGACGATCTCTCAAACCGTATGGAGCAGGGTACTGTTCAATGGCTTCAATCGCATATTCAAGAGCCAGGTCACCAATGACATGAATGGCCACAGGCATATCATGCGACCTCGCTTTCTTTACAAGTTCAGTCAGCCCTTCAATGCTGTGAATGGCAACTCCTGACGTATCAGGGGAATCATTGTATGGATGACTTAACAATGCCGTACGTCCTCCCAGTGCCCCATCAGCAAAGATCTTCATTGCACCAAGTTCAACATAGTTTGTTCCATCGCCAAAGCCCAGCCCCTGTTTTCGCATGTCTTCGATAACTTCGTGATGAACGAGTAGATTCGCTCTGAATTTGCGCTGACCATTGATCACATTCAAAAAGGTTTCGTACGTACGCGTAAATCCACCGTAATAGTTTAAATCTTCACTATGACCACCTGTCACTCCTTGTGCAACAAGATCATCTACTGAACACGAGAGTGCTTTTTCGAGAAACTCGATGCTTGCCTCAGGCATCGCATTCTTAACTAATTCCTGTGCACGGTCAAGCAAATATCCAGTTGCTCTGCCGTTACTATCACGCATAATTACGCCACCTTCAGGATCAGGCGTATCATCCGTAATTCCCGCAAGATCGAGCGCAATAGAGTTAGCAAGAATCGCATGTCGACATACTCTTGTTAACATCATCGGATGATTTGGCGAAATCTCATCCAACTCGTCACGATGAAAGATTTTTCGATCCTGAAAGTTGTTTTCATTCCAACCTTCTCCAATCACCCACTCAAATGGGGCAATTTCATCTACTTTTTTTTCAAGGAGACGTTTCATTTCTCCTGCAGAAGCAGCTTCCGATAAATTAAGGCGAAGGAGCTTTTCCCCGTGCCCAATCATATGAAGATGACTATCGACAAATCCAGGAATCATCACATTTCCTTTCAAATCATACTTTGCCGTCATTTCTTTTCCGAACATCGAGGTAAGTTCTGATTTAGACCCGACCTTTTTTATTCGGCCATTTTCTGTATAAACTGCTTCTACTGTTTCATTTTCATGTTCAAGCGTATAGATCTTTCCACCAAACCAAAGCGTTCCCACTGATGTTCTCCCCTTTATGCGATTTGTGAGCTTATTGTATCATTCCTATTATAAACTGTGAATCTTCTGGTTTTTCTTCAAACTCTTGGTTGATTTTTCAATCATGATACAATAAGAATATCTAAAAGAAAGTGCAAGACAATTGTTGAAGGTGAGGAAATCACGTTGAAGAAGAAGATTTTATTTACAGGCGGTGGATCAGCCGGACACGTTACCGTTAATTTAGCTCTTATCCCCCGTTTCTTAGAAGAAGATTGGGATATCCATTATATCGGATCTGAAAAAGGGATTGAACGCCAGCTTATTGAACCCGTTAAAGGCGTTACGTATCATCACGTTGCAACCGGAAAGTTAAGAAGATATTTTGACTGGAATAACTTTAAAGATCCTTTTAAAGTCATTAAAGGCGTCGGAGAAGCTTTCTCCATTATTAAACGAGAAAAACCATCTGTTATTTTTTCAAAAGGTGGATTCGTTTCTGTCCCGGTTGTAATTGCTGGTAAAATGAACGGAGTACCTGTCATTATTCACGAATCTGATTTAACTCCCGGCCTTGCTAACAAAGTAGCAATTCCTTTCGCATCAAAAGTGTGCACCACTTTTCCAGAAACTGTGAAACACCTTCCTGAAAATAAAGCAGAATACATTGGGGCTGTTGTCCGAGATGAATTAAAAAGCGGAAACCGATCAAAAGGACTCTCATTCGCTGAATTTAGTGGAACAAAACCAGTAATGCTTATCATGGGAGGTAGTCTAGGAGCAAAGCGGATCAACGAATCGGTTCGTAACCAGCTCAATCAGTTGCTCCAAACATTTGACATCCTTCACCTTACCGGTAAAGGGCAGGTTGATGAGTCACTTCAAATGAAAGGTTACAAACAATTTGAATATGTAACAGATGAACTTCCCGATCTATTAGCAATGGCCGACTTAATCGTTTCTAGGGCTGGATCGAATTCCATCTTTGAATTTCTTGCGCTAAAGAAACCAATGCTGCTCATTCCACTATCTAGAGCAGCGAGTAGAGGTGACCAAATCTTAAATGCTCAATCATTTCAAAAATCGGGCTATGCTAACGTTTTATTAGAAGAAGATTTAACTGACTCTTCTTTCTTAAGATTAGTACGCGAAACTTATGAGAAACGGTCAACCTACTTAAAAGCAATGGAGCAAGATAATGCCGGAGATCAAGCGAAAAAAATCGAGTCATTGATTAAAAGCATCGCAAAATAAAAAGAAGAGGACCAAAAAATGGTCCTCTTCTATTATATACATATAAGATCTGTTGTCTTATTTTATGAAGCTCCCTGCTTTTCTTTTTGTCGGAGTTCAATTCTTCTTATCTTTCCAGACGTGGTCTTTGGAAGTTCTTCAATAAATTCAATCTTACGGGGGTATTTGTACGGCGCCGTCAGCTCTTTCACATGATCTTGAAGTTCACGAGTTAACGCATCACTTGCCTGACTAGCATCTTTTAATACAATATATGCTTTAACAATATTCCCTCTTACTTCATCCGGACTTGCCACGACGGCACACTCCTGAACAGCTGGATGCTTAACGAGAGCATCTTCCACTTCAAAAGGTCCAATGGTATATCCAGAGCTAATAATAATATCATCACCTCTCCCCTCAAACCAGAAGTAGCCATCGTCATCTTTGGACGCCTTATCCCCTGTTAAATAATAATCCCCTCTATATGCCATCTGTGTACGCTCTTGATCTTGATAGTACTTTTTGAAAAGAGCTGGCACATCTTTATGCACGGCAATATCGCCAACTTCCCCAACTTGAACCGGCTCTCCCTCTTCATTAATAATTTCCACCTGGTTTCCTGGGGTTGGTTTCCCCATTGATCCTGGTTTTACTTCCATTCCTTTTAGAATACCAACAAGCAATGTATTTTCCGTTTGACCGTAACCGTCTCTTACATCGATTTTAAAATACTTTCTAAACGTATCAATAACTTCACGATTAAGAGGTTCTCCCGCTGAAACGGCACTTCTAAGCACGGGAAGGTTGTAGCGATCCAAACCATCTACTTTTGCCATTAATCGGTATTCTGTCGGAGTACAACAAAGAACATTGATGTCATATTTGGAAAGGAAACCAAGATATGCTTCAGGATCAAATTTACCACTGTATAAGAATCCAGTAGCTCCACTGCCTAACGTAGCAACAAATGGACTCCAAATCCACTTCTGCCAACCAGGTCCTGCTGTTGCCCAAACGTTATCACCTTCTTGAATATCAAGCCAAGATGCAGAAGTGGTTCTTAAATGAGCATACGCCCAACCATGACTATGCACAACGCCTTTTGGATTACCAGTGGTACCTGACGTATAGGAAAGGAATGCCATATCATCACGCAATGTGCTAACGCCCTCGAAAGAAGCGCTTTCATTTTCGGATTGTTGAAGTAATGGAAGCCACCCCTTTGTTTCTTTCCCGACACTGAACTTATATTTCAGAGATGGCGCATCACTTTCTACCCCTGCAAATGCTTCAATTAATTGCGATTCACAAATAACCGCCTTTGCTACAGCATGATTTATTCGGTATACCAGATCCTTCTTCCGTAACATTTCCGAGGAAGGAATTACGACAAGGCCAGCTTTTAGACATGCAATGTAGACAGCATATGTATCAATAAGCCTAGGCATCATAATTAATACGCGATCTTGCGGTGCTAATCCTCCACTTGTTAAAGCACCGGCAATGCGGTTCGCCTTTTCAAATAATTTCTTATATGTAATTTCCTGCTCGTCACCTTGATCGCTTCGCCATTTTAAAGCAACCTTGTCTTCATTAGAAACAAATCGTTCCATTTCACTTGTTAAATTATAATATTCTGGTGCAATTAAATCTTGCATCGTGTGCCTCCTCTATTATGTAATAGTTACATTATACACAAAAGTTTGAAAGTTTTGAATCTATTCAAACGAAAACATCGGAACATATAACGCTGCTGGAGAGCAAAAAAGAGGAAGATGCTGATGCATCTTCCTCTGAGCCAATTTATTCAATTATTTGGAATATCCTCCGAATTGTTGTTCAGACTGCTGAACAAGACGCTTTGTGATCTCGCCACCAACTGACCCGTTTGAACGTGAAGTTGAATCAGGACCAAGATTCACGCCAAATTCAGAAGCAATTTCATATTTCATTTGATCTAGAGCTTGCTGTACACCTGGAACTACAAGGTTGTTTGAACTGTTGTTTGCCATGAGTTAATCACCTCCTTGCTCATATCATGTGATAGACAAGAAGGTGCTATCCTTAATAACTTATGGCATTGGGGTAAAATGTTGGAAGTCTAAAGCAATTCATCAAAAGAATCGTCTTTTTCTTTAATGAGGATCGTTTCAACACCATTTACCGCTTCCTCAACAAGTTCATCAATTGGCAAGTATTGTTCAAATTTATTCGCATGCTCACGTTTCGGCTTTGTTTTTGGAGCTTCAGGCAAGAATACCGTACAACAGTCTTCGTAAGGGCGAATCGAGATGTCATACAAATCAATCGCTCTTGAAATTCTCATAATTTCAATTTTATCCATCGAAATAAGTGGCCTTAATACCGGGTAGTTTGTTACCTCGTTAATCGTATTCATACTCTGAATTGTTTGACTCGCAACCTGGCCAAGACTTTCTCCCGTCGCAATGGCCAAAGCATTATTTTTCTCAGCAAGTTTTTCTGTAATGCGCATCATCATTCTTCTCATAATCGTCATGCTATAGTTATCTGGCATTTCCTTTTGAATCGCCTTTTGCGTATTTGTAAACGGAACAATATGAAGGCGAATATCCCCACCATAACGGGACAGAACTTTTACAAGGTCCTCCACTTTTTGTCTCGAACGTTCACTTGTAAAAGGAGGACTGTGAAAATGAACAGCCTCAACTTTTACGCCTCGTTTCATTGTAAGATAGCCTGCAACAGGACTATCAATGCCACCAGACAGCATTAGCATCACTTTATTATCTTGTACAGTTGGCAATCCACCTGCACCTTCGGAATTATTGCAGCTAAGATAAGCGCCATCTTGCTTCACTTCTACTTTCAATTCCATATCAGGATGATGTACATCAACAGTCAATTTCTCTGTGTTACTTAATACATATCCTCCAATATCACGGTTCATATCCTGCGATCGGTGCGGAAACTGTTTGAATGGCCTTCTAACCGTTACCTTAAATGTCATACTTTCGTTGCCCATTTGATCTTTCACTAGCTGTAAGGCTTTTTCTTTAATCAAATCAATATCGTGGTCTGTTTTTATAGCCACACTTAAAGAATGAATCCCAAAAATTGTTTTAAGTTTCATTAAAATTGGTTCTGGGTCCTCGTCATTAAGTTTAACAATCATTCGATCAAAAGATTGATGTACTTCAATTGCCGGATAATCCGACAATACTTGCTTCACTCTTTTTTTCAAAGATGTAATAAAACCTTTTCTATTTTTCCCTTTAAGAGAAATTTCACCGTAGCGAAGGATGATGTGATCATACATAGCTATTACCTCATTACTTGTTTTAGTTTTGGTACTTCAGTTTGCAATTCGTTTAGAAATATATCAATTTGCTCTTTAGTCGTTTCAAAAGAAAGACTAATTCGAATAGCAGATTTTGCACGAATCGTGGTTAAACCAATTGCCGCTAATACATGGCTTATTTCAGCCGTTTTTGATGAACATGCGGAACGCGTAGAAACATAAATCTCTTTTTCCTCGAGCGCATGAATTAATACTTCAGGTTTAATACCAGGAACTGAAAAATTCACAATATGTGGAGCACCAGACATTGAACTATTTAGCTCAATTCCCTCGATAATTGATAGCTCTGCAAACACATGCGTTCTTAAAGTTTCCAGCATTCGTTTTTGCGTTTTTGCTCTATTTAAATACAAGCGAAGAGCCTTTGCCATCGCAACAATTCCCGGGCCATTTTCTGTACCGGAGCGAATTTCCCTTTCCTGTCCTCCACCAGAGAGGAGTGGAAGCAAAGTGATCTTCTCTCGTTTAATTAATAAACCATTTCCTTTAAGACCGTGAAATTTATGAGCTGAGTACGAAACCAAATCGGCCTGAACATGATTAAAATCAAGCGGTACTTTTCCAATCCCCTGGACATCATCAATATGAAAAAGAGCACGTGACTTCTGCTTAATAAGATGTCCGATCTCTTTAATAGGTTGAATTGAGCCCAGTTCATTATTCACATGCATAATGGAAACAAGAATGGTATCAGGAGTGAGTGCTTTTTTTAGCTCATCTAAAGATATCTTCCCATCTTGATCAACTGACAAATAGGTTACTGAAAATCCTAATAATTCAAGTTGTCGAAATGCTTCTAAGGTAGAGGCATGTTCGATGCAACTAGTTATCAGATGCTTCCCCTGGTTCAAGTACTGAAATGCTGTTCCTTTGATAGCGAGATTATTACTTTCTGTTCCACCTGAAGTAAATATAACTTCATTTATTTTAACGTGCAATAACTCTGCAATGCTTGACCTTGCTTGGCGAAGTAACCTTTCTGCCTCTCCTCCTTTTCGGTGAAGAGAAGAAGGATTTGCAAAAAACTTTTCAGACGCTGTACGAAAAGCATCGAGCGCTTCGTTATACGGCTTCGTAGTAGCACTATTATCCAAATAAATCATATTATGACACCTTCAGTCATCTTTTATTTCCAACTAATAATCTTACCATAGGTTAAAGTAATTACCAAATCAACTATTCTATCTTGAAGAGAAGGAACGATAGAATTAAAACCTTTTCACCTATGGTTGATATTACCAAAGTCGTTTCATTCCATATGCGAACAGAAGATAAATAGTCAGAATAATTAATCATTAAAAGAAACGTTATGATTCGTCGATTAATTGTGTTAATATGAAGTCCGAAAATTAGGACATGTTAAACAGTTGATTCAGGAGGCAATTATGAAACTAAAATTATCGAATAAAGACACAATGACGATCGGATTAATGCTATTTGCGCTCTTCTTAGGAGCGGGAAATATGATCTTCCCTCCAGCGCTTGGAAACTCTGCAGGTGAAAACATTTGGATCGCTACAGCTGGCTTTCTTATTACAGGTGTCGGCTTACCACTTCTTGGCGTAACTGCTATTGGATTAACAGGTGGAAGTTTAAGGGATATCGCATCGAAAGTACACCCGCTTTTTGGACTTATTTTCACTGCCATTCTCTACCTTGCAATCGGCCCATTCTTCGGAATACCGCGCACGGGTACTGTAGCTTTCGAGATCGGTGTTGTGCCATTTCTAAATGAATCTACAAACGTAAATGGATTGCCTTTATTTCTCTATACTCTTATTTTCTTCGGGTTAACATTCTGGTTATCATTAAACCCGACAAGGTTAGTGGATCGAGTCGGAAAAATACTAACCCCACTTTTAATTTTAGTTCTAGGTAGTCTTATTATTGGAGCATTTATAAATCCTCCTGGACCTTTATCTACGCCTGCACCTGATTATAAGAGTGGCGTGTTCTTTAAAGGCTTTATCGAAGGATATCTTACAATGGACGCAATCGCTGCCCTTGTATTCGGAATCGTTGTGATACAAGCAGTCAACGATAAAGGTGTCTCTGATCGCAAGAACGTTTCAATTGCTGTACTAAAAGCGGGCATTCTTGCAGCGATTGGATTAACGGTCATTTATCTTTCATTGGCGTATATCGGTGCAACAAGCACGAACCTTGTTGGATCCGCTAATAACGGAGGAGCGATATTATCGAGTATTGCTAGCTACTTATTTGGCTCATTAGGAACGCTTTTGCTTGGATCGGCGATTACCTTCGCCTGCTTAACCACATCGGTAGGGCTCGTAACCGCCTGCGGAGAATATTTTTCTAAAACATATCCAAAGCTTTCCTACAAAACCGTTATTCTAGTCGTTACGCTATTTAGTACATTCGTTGCGAATCTCGGTCTTACACAGCTTATTACGTTTACTTTACCTGTTTTAATCGCCATTTATCCGATTGCTATTGTTTTAATTTTTCTAACGTTTATTGATAATGCTTTTCCAATTCACCACTATGTTTATAGGGGAGCGATTATCTTAACAGTCTTCATTAGCGTGCCAAACGCTCTAGAAGGAGCGGGAATCACTTTGCCGGGTATGGGTGTAATGCAAACACTGCCGCTTTATAGCGAAGGCGTAGGATGGATTATCCCAGCCATTGTAGGCGCTGTGATTGGCCTCTTACTCTCCAGAACAACTAAACAAGTGTCGTAATTCAAGAACGCAGGCTATCCGCCTGCGTTCTTTCTCTTTTGTTAAATGGTCATTCCCTGAAACGAACCAAAAGGGAGATCTTGCCACAAAAAAAAGCTCTCCTCGAAAGGAGAGCTACGATTTAACAGGTTCTCTTACATCATTTTTTAGAGTTTGAAGCACCTGTGGATCTACTTTTTCAATTGCAGCTTCAGCTGTAGATAGGGCATCATCATACTCATATTGTCTAAAGTGATCTTCTGCTTTTTGTAGCAATTCATCCACACTTCGATGCTTCCCACGATACCGATTCCCAAACTGGATCAAACGTTCCGTTAAGATAGCGTCTTCGACAAGTTTCTTCGTAATTTCCGTGCTGTGCTCAACCGCACGTTCCGCGTCAGCTAACACTTCATTAATTTGGTAGATATCAAGCGGTACGTCTGAAAGGCGTTCACTTAATTCGATAATAATGTCTTCAGCTAGTTCATAGCCATCAAGATAAGACTCAGGTATGCCTGGTAAATTACTTAATTTCATCATTCTTCTAGATTCGATTAACTTCCGCTTCAGATCTTTGATCGTATCAAGTGCTTTAAGCTCATCTCGCCTAAGCATGTGCAAGTTTTCTTTCTGAATCTGCATTTCGTGATCAATTGTTGCAAGATCTTCTTTTAGAGAAAGCACTGTCTCAGCAAGAGTCGTATACGCTTGTTGATTACCATCTACCGCTTCTCGAACAGCATTAAAGCGAATATGCATATCTGAAATTTTCAGTTCGATATCTTTTATCATGTTTAGTTCTTGTTCTTCTAACCGATAGCTTAGTTGAACAACGTTCGTTTCTTCCTGTAAATCCTGAAGATAAGAATTTGTTTTGAACAATTCATGTTCAATCTCTTCTACTTTTTCAGTAACGAGGTGCCTTGCATCTACCTCGGCTTCTAATTGGTCATATAATCCCTCAATACTTCTTCGTACCGAATCGATTTCTGTTTTCATTTCTTGAACTTCGGTTTTCTCAATGGCAGATTCAAAACGTACGAGGTCCGATTCTACCTGTTCGATGTGATCCTGAATTTCCAAGTGATCCAGGACATAGCCCTCAGATGCCATCGCAGAAGTACCATCTTCAAGCTCTTTCAATTGAGCAGGTATTTGCGTATGAACTAATGCAATTAATTCGGGTGTCACAGCAATTTTATCCTGAACAGCTGCTAACCGCTCTTGAATTTCCATTAGTACACTTCTTGCCTCAAGGTAATTTCCTTCTTCTGTCAGCTGTTCATAATGCTTAAGATTCTGTTTTAGCTCATCAAGCTCTGCATCAAGCGTTGGATAAGCCTTTCCAAGCGAACGGTTCTGAGATAATAGCCGTTGCTTTGCTTCCCTAAATACTTCTTGGACAGAAATAATGTCCGTTCGGTTTTGCTCTTCACTTGAAACAAGTTCATTGATATCTTCCAACATTAATTCAATTCTCTTTTCAATTTGCTCTAGCCGTTCGCGCGTTTCAACGAGAGTCGCTTTCGCTTTTCGAAAGCGATACTTCTCCGCTGCTTCTTCTGTATCCATGAGCTGTTCTTCTAGATTAGGAAGTTTAACGGCAACAATTTCGTCCCACTCTTCACGCCACTTCTCAAATTTCTCTTCCGTTTGCCCTGACATTGTTAATCCCTTTACTCTTGAGATCTCATCAGTTACAGGTCTATTCAATATATCAATCTTCCATTCTTCTAGACGATCGATCTCATTGTATATTTTTCTTCTAGCAAAAGTGCCATATAATATGACGGCAACCAGTAAAATAATCGCAATGACAATATACTCCAACGGAAGCACCCCTTCTTCCACATCATCAATTTATGTATACATGCTAATTAAGCAGTCTAAATCATCAGATATAGATCTTTTATAAACAAATATGTAGGAAATTCATTAATGTTTTTATGATACCATGTAATTACCTCTTTGACTAAATAAATTCAATATTCGACAGCTAAATTCCTTGATTATATTATAAACTTTTTCATTTTTTGAAAGAAGGTGCTTTAGAATGAATATTTCATATGATGGACACATCCACTCTCCTTTTTGTCCACACGGCTCCACTGATCAATTTGAAGAGTACGTAGAAGCAGCAATACAAGCAGGTTATAAAGGAATGACTTTTACAGAACATGCTCCCCTCCCTAAAACCTTTACTGATCCTGTTCCAGACAAAGACAGCGGGATGAAGTGGGGGGACGTTCATCGTTACTTTATTTCCATTCAACAACTGAAAGAAAAGTATAAGGGTTTAATTGAAATTAATAGCGGACTTGAAGTTGATTATATTGAGGGTTATGAGGAAGAGACGAGACAGTTACTTGATTCAGTTGGTCCACTTCTAGATGACGCCATTCTTTCCGTCCACTTTATCAAACACGGCGATTTCTATACATGCTTGGACTATAGCCCAGAAGCATTCAATGACCTTATCCAAGCGTTAGGTTCGGTTGAAATGGTTCATAAAAAATATTATGAAACTGTGCTAAAGTCCGTTAAATCCAATTTAGGAAATTACAAGCCTACTCGTATAGGACATATGACACTTGCAAATAAATTCCAGAAAAAATATCCGGTTAGTAATGATTTTCAAAGCGAAATAGCTACTATTCTTATTGCGATTAAAGATCACAACTATTCTCTTGATTACAATGGTGCTGGTACAGTGAAACCACTTTGCGAAGAACCCTATCCAAGCGATCAAGTCGTCAAAGAAGCGTTAAAACGAGAAATCCCTCTCGTCTATGGCTCAGATGCCCATAGTGCAAAAGGGATTGGTCAGGGAGCAGATCGGCTGATCACTCATTTGCTTCAAAAGCCAAATATAATCAACCATTCATAACAAGCGGGCGCTCGTCCCACTTCTTCTCTTTACAAACAGTTAACTGAATCCACTGATATAACTGCTTGTTATATTTTTCTATAAAATAACGTTCATTCGGTTGAATATGATGCACTTCGAGAATATATTGCGGGTGTAAAAAAGGCATCGAAAGCATCCCTTTCATTTGCATCACAATATAATCAATGGGTTGAGGGCGAAACTCTTTTCTCGCAAAACCCACTTCTAGAATCCTAGTGAAATAATACTTTTCTTTCGCCAGATAAGTGGTCATAATTTCCCGAACAAGAACAGAATCGAATGTGATCTCTCGGTGTACAAATCGAGCTAACTGTCTATTCAAATACTGATATTCCATCACACGCTCAATTGCTTCAATAAGACATGTTTTTGCTGAGTGCCCTTCCAGCTGTTGATATGCAGCTTCAATTTCTTTTACATACCCTTCAAGAAAAGAAGTCATTAAAAACTCAGCTAATCCCTTTTTTCCGTTAAAGTAATAAGAGATTAGTGCAACGTTCACCTCTGCTTTACTCGCAATATCACGAACTGAAGTACCGTGGAATCCTTTGGTGTTAAAGAGTTGAATGGCGGCCTGGATGACACTTCGCTTCGATACTGTATCTCGCTCCTGTTTCACTAGGAACCACCTCCAAATAGTTCGTTCTTAGTAACTCATTCGTTAATTGGTCCTCCATTCCTTTAATAATCGTGCGACAAAATATGTGTGTTCCTCAACAAGATTTGATATGATTATCATAATTTCGAGTTAAGGAAGAGGTGTTTTGACATGTTTGAGGTCGAATCCTATTCAGGTAAAAGAGAAAAAGACTATCAAATGGTAATTAAACAATTAAGAGCACTGCTAGATGGCGAGACGAATCAGCTAGCCAACCTTGCAAATGCTTCTGCATTATTAAATCAGTTTTTATCAGATGTGAACTGGGTAGGTTTTTATTTATACGAAAAAGAAACCGATCAACTTGTTCTCGGTCCATTTCAGGGGCTACCCGCTTGTGTCAGAATTCAGAATGGAAAAGGCGTATGCGGCACCGCATCCAAGGAAGGCAAAACAATGAGAATTGAGAATGTGCATGAGTTCCCAGGACATATTGCCTGTGACGCTGCGTCTCAATCTGAAATTGTAGTGCCCATTTTTACGAATGGGGCACTTCTTGGCGTTCTTGATATTGACAGCCCAGAAGTTGGACGATTTGATGAAGTGGACCAAGAGTATTTAGAAAAATTCACACTAGCATTGCAAGATTACCTTTAAGACCAGGTTTAATCTTCATCTATAAGAACTTTAAGTAATGATAAAAACCGTCCAATGGAGTTCTCCATTGGACGGTTTTTTTATTTTTCAAGCGCTTGTTCGATATCCCTCCAAATGTCTTCCCACGCTTCAAGTCCAATCGAAAGACGAATAAGCGATTCACTAATGCCCATCCGTTTTTGCTCTTCTTCAGGAACCACTGCATGTGTCATCGTCGCTGGATGTTGAATAAGCGTTTCAGCATCTCCAAGACTAACTGCAATTTTTATCATTCCTAGCCGATTCATAAAATTTTGCGCTTCTAGTTTACCACCATTTATTTCAAAGCTAATTAATCCTCCTGGGCTTTTCATCTGCTTTTGTGCAATTAGAAAAGAAGGCGATTCCTCTCTTCCTGGATACATCACATTCGTTACTGATGGATGCTCGATTAACTTTTGAACGATTTTATGAGCATTTGAGCAGTGACGATCCATCCGAATTGGGAGAGTCTTCAATCCCCGAAGGAGTAACCATGCATCAAACGGTGATAGAATTCCTCCGATATCTTTTTGTGTACTCTTTGCAATGGCAGTAATTGTCTTCTTATCACTTACAACCAGTCCCGCCACGACATCCCCATGCCCTCCGATATACTTCGTAGCGCTGTGCAAAACAATATCACATCCAAATTCTAGAGGGCGTTGTAGATACGGCGTAGAAAATGTATTATCTACCACAACCGTAATTCCTTTCTCCTTTGCTACAGAAGAAATCATTTCAAGATCAATTAATTTCAATGTTGGATTTATGGGCGTCTCTATATAAATAACCGTTGTATTTGGGCGAATAGCTTGTTGAATTTGTTCAAATGAATCAAGTGGAAGCAAATCATGCTCGATCGCAAACTTCTCTTCTAACATTTTAAGTAATCCAAACGTGCAGCCGTACACTCCTTCAGAACAAAGGATATGGTCTCCCGACTTTACAAGATACATAAGAACAGCAGAAACAGCTGCCATGCCTGAACCAAAAGCTAAACCACCCTCCGCATTCTCAAGAGAAGCAATCCTCTCTTCCAACATTCGAACAGTAGGATTTCCAAGTCTTGAATAAATGTAGCCAGGCTCTTCACCAGCAAACCTTCTTTCACCAGCTTCTGCTGTTTCAAATGTAAAAGTGGATGTTTGATAGATCGGTGATGCTAGACTATTATGATGTGATTTAGAATCATATCCATCATGAATTGTTTTTGTCTCAAAACGTTGCTCTCCCAAAGTCATAACCCCCTGTTATAAAATCACACATTACACTTTCATTGTAAGCGTTTTCAATTATAAGGTGAAGAGGGAATTATCTTTCTCAACAAGTCATTGACATCTTCTTATCCATCAAATCCCTACTATAGTTGACATCTCAATCTGAAAGAGTTACAATTGCATTTGTGTAAAATAAGAATGGGCAGCAGCGTGACGGGCTGCGATTTCATTGTGTTCCTTTTAATAGGTACGCCGCGTACCCTCCGGCTGTCGAGGTGAAGGCGTGTGAAAACACAATGTGCGCAAACCGGAATCACGACACTGTTTTTATTTTATACCAATAATAATGGTATAAAGGAGGAGCTAAATATGGCTCGTTATACAGGACCAAGTTGGAAAATTTCTCGTCGTCTTGGTATTTCTCTAAGTGGAACAGGTAAAGAATTGGAAAAGCGTCCTTACGCTCCAGGTCAACACGGACCTAACCAGCGTAGAAAGCTTTCTGAATATGGACTTCAGCTTCAAGAGAAGCAAAAGCTTCGTCACATGTACGGCATGACTGAGCGTCAATTCCGTCGTCTTTTCGATGATGCTGGTAAAATGAAAGGTGTTCACGGTGAGAACTTCATGATTCTTCTTGAAGCTCGTCTTGATAACCTTGTTTATCGTCTGGGTCTAGCTCGCACTCGCCGTCAGGCTCGTCAGCTAGTTAACCACGGCCACATCACTGTCGATGGCAAACGCGTTGACATCCCTTCTTACCGCGTAGCGACTGGTCAAGTGATCAGCGTTCGTGAGAAGTCAAACAACCTTGACATCATCAAAGAAGCAATCGAAGTAAACAACTTCGTTCCAGAATACCTTACTTTCGATGCAGATAAGCTTGAAGGTACGTTCTCTCGTTTTCCTGAGCGTTCTGAACTTCCTGCTGAAATCACTGAAGCTCTTATCGTTGAGTACTACTCTCGTTAAGCTGTTTCAACTCCCCGGAATTTATTCCGGGGTTTTTTTTATGTCCAGCAAAATTGATTTATACGAAAAAAGAGATGCTCCTATCGAGCACCTCTTCATTAACAATTAATATGTGAGAAGGAAGTATTTCTTTTTCCCTCTTCGAATAATAACGTATTGATTTTCAATTTGATCGCTTTCTGAAATCACCTTGTCTATTTCCTTACAGCGTATACCATTAATATAAACGGCGCCATTCTTCACATCTTCTCTTGCCTGACGCTTGGAAGATGAAATTCCAGCTTCTACAAGTAAGTCAATCAATCCTTTTTCATGATCTTCTACGTGATAGGATGGCACATCTTTAAACCCTAAACGAATTTCTTCAGCTGTTAATTGCTTTATATCTCCACTAAAAAGAGCTTCCGAAATATTGATCGCCTGCTGAAGCTTTTCTTCTCCATGTACGAGCTTCGTTACGTTTTCAGCAAGTGTACGGTGCGCTTCTCTTTTTTCTGGTGCTTCTAAATGCTTCGACTCAATTTCTTTAATCTCTTCAATACTTAAGAATGTAAAGTAATTTAGGAACTTTACCACATCGCGATCATCTGTATTAATCCAGAACTGATAGAATTCATAAGGAGATGTTTTATCAGCATCTAACCAGATTGCGCCACCTTCTGACTTACCAAACTTGGAGCCGTCACTTTTCGTAACAAGTGGAAACGTTGCACCGTATGCTTTCGTCGATTCTTCGCTTCCTTCTTCTTTACGAATTAATTCAAGACCAGCCGTGATATTTCCCCACTGATCACTACCCCCAATTTGCAAGCGACAATTTTCTTTACGATAAAGTTGAAGAAAGTCATACGATTGAAGAATCATGTACGTAAACTCGGTAAAAGAAATTCCAGCTTCGAGACGTGATGTAACCGAATCTTTCGCAAGCATGTAATTTAAACCAAAGTTCTTTCCTACATCGCGAAGAAATGGAATCACATTCAATTCGCCGATCCAGTCAAAGTTGTTTACAGCTTTTGCAGCATTCGCTTCTGTACCAAAATCTAAAAAGCGCGCTAGCTGACCCTGTAATTTATTGGTCCATTCTTTTACAATAACTTCGGAATTTAACGTACGCTCATTCGAACGACCACTTGGGTCTCCAATAAGTCCGGTTGCCCCACCAACAAGCGCAATCGGCGTATGCCCTGCAAGCTGAAATCTACGAAGCGCAAGAACTGGCAACAAATGTCCAATATGAAGACTATCAGCTGTTGGATCAAATCCTGAATAAAGCGCAATTCGGTTGTTAGACAACTCTTTTTCAAGACCTTCTCTATCGGTCACCTGATTTAACAGGCCTCTTGCTTCTAATTCATCTAAAATGTGCATATCAACGTCTCCTCTAAATCATAGTAATTCCCTAATACAAGCAATTTACAGTTCTACAAACATAAAAAACCCCGCCCCCAAAAAGGGGCGAGATTGATCGCGGTACCACCCTTGTTGAAGAAAGCATGCTTTCTTCCACTCAGTCAGAATAACGGTCTGAACCGTCTAATGCTACACAGACATTGTCTTTCCCATTAGAAGCTCATGGAGGTAATTCACATTTTCCTTTATGCTAGTTCTCACCGACCACCAGCTCTCTGAAAAAGGGAGAAAAACGCTACTTTGTCCAATCAAAGCATGTCATTCATAAAAAAACACTATTTAAATTAATATCATAAACGGAAAACCATGTCAATTCTAACCCTACTGATATCCCTACCAGTTTATACAAATCTCGACGACATATGCTATAATAAATAGGATTAATTTGAGGGGGTATAGGAATGCGAGAGCTTTTTTCTACTATCAGGCAGAAGTGGAACGCGTTCATTGATAGATTACAAGAATACAACATATTATCCGGCTCCAGAATTGCCTATAAAGTTGTTTGGAATCTTTTTCTGATCTTTATAGTAATTGGTCTTATGGGCACTTTTTTCGCCGGTGGCGTTGGTGCGGGATATTTTGCATCGCTTGTAAAAGATGAACCGATTCGCTCTTACGATGAGATGAAGAGTGACGTTTATAACTACGAAGAAACCAGTGAGGTCTATTTTGCTGGAGACGTATTTCTTGGAAACTTCCGTTCAGATATTGAGCGTAAAGAAGTTGAGTTAAAAGACGTTTCTCCTCTTCTACAAAAGGCGGTCATTTCCACAGAAGATGAATACTTTTACGATCATGACGGCATTGTTCCTAAAGCAATTGGACGAGCTGTACTGCAAGAAGTTACAAATTCAGAAGACCGCAGTGGTGGGAGCACACTCACGCAACAGCTTGTTAAAAACCAGATTTTGACGAGAGAGGTTTCATTTGAACGAAAAGCAAAAGAAATGCTGCTCGCGCTTCGACTGGAAAACTTCTTTAATAAAGACGAAATTCTAGAAGCATACCTAAACATTGTTCCTTACGGACGTAATGCTTCTGGTAATAATATCGCAGGCGTTCAAGCAGCTTCACAAGGCATATTCGGAGTCAATGCAAGTGATTTAAACTTGCCTCAAGCTGCTTTTATTGCTGGTATTCCCAAAAACCCTTATACATACACCCCTTTTACAAACTCGGGTGAGGTGAAAGAGGATCTTTCAGCTGGAATCGACCGGATGGAATTTGTTCTTTATCGCATGTATCAAGAAGAAACAATTACCGAAGATGAGTACAACAAAGCGCTTGAATACGATATTGAAAAAAACCTAACTAAATCTTCCCCTTCGCCAGTTGAGAAATACCCATACCTTACATTTGAGATTGAAGATCGTGCGAAACGCGTTCTTGCAGAGCAGATCGCTGATGAAGAAGGATATGATGGAGAAAAGCTTGCGAAGAGCGTGGACTATTATAACCAAATAACTTATGACGCTAATGTTACTGGAAGATCTGCAACAGAAATAGCTAAGAAAATGGATTTAAAGTGGGAAGAAGTTCAAGAAAACTCTGATGTCTTTCTCGAATTTATGAGCAATGCTGAGAAGGAACTCCGAAAAAATGGATACAAAATTTACACAACAATAGACAGAGATATTTATGAATCTATGAATGCTGCAAGAGATAAAGTTTTAGAAAATGGAAGCTACTTTCAAAGTTCTAAAACAATTTCCGTGCAAAACTCCCAGACAGGAGAACTCGAAAACAAAGAATTCCCCATGCAAGTGGGTAGTATCTTAATCGAAAATGAAACTGGAAAGATTCTTTCTTTCGTGGGTGGGAGAGATTTTGCAGAAGAAGAACTTAACCATGCTACTGGTGCTTATCGTTCAAATGGTTCTACGATGAAACCATTGCTTGACTATGCTCCTGCAATGGAAGTAGGAAAAGTTCAGCCAGGCTACATTGTGCCAGATTTACCGATTAAAGAGGGATATAATCCTGGTAACTACTCATCGAATTATCATGGTCTTGTTACAGCCCGAAAAGCATTGGAAAGATCATACAACGTTCCTGCAGTTCGTATTTACAATAAAATGAACCCTGTTGAAGCAACAGACTATTTAGTGAAAATGGGCTTTAGTACAATGACACTTGATGACCGAACAAATCCATCAATGGCCATAGGTGCACTTCAACGTGGCGTAAGTGTAGAAGAAAACACGAATGCTTTTGGTACATTTGCTAATGGTGGAAAATTTGTCGATGCATACTTAATTGATAAAATAGTTGATAGAGACGGAAACACAATTTTCGAACAAAAACCAGAACCAGTCGAGGTTTTTAGTCCTCAAACAGCGTATCTAACGATTGATATGATGCGTGACGTAGTTAATCAAGGGACAGCCCAAGACATTCCAAACAAACTGAAATTCTCTTCGGATTGGGCTGGAAAAACTGGTACAGGACAAGACTATTATGATGCATGGTTTGTAGCAGTTAATCCTAATGTTTCACTAGGTGTATGGACTGGATACGATAAACAAATCAGTATGGATAGTCAATATGCCAATAGAAATAAAAACTTATGGGCATTATTTGCTAATGCTGCTTATGATAAAAAACCTGAAATAATGGACCCAGAAAAATCTTTCAAAATGCCAACCGGTATTGTAAAACGTTCTTTCTGTGGAATTTCAGGGAAGCTTGCATCTGACCTTTGTCAGAAAGCTGGTCTTGTCCAAACTGACCTATTTAACGCTAAATACGTACCGACTGAAGTGGATGACAGCCTCACTGAAGGACGTTATGTAGTGATGAATGGTAATACGTATCAAGCGCTTAGCTCCACTCCAGAAGAGTTCGTGTCGAGCGGAGTAATGATTAAAGAAGATTACTTCTCCGGAGTCGATCTTGCATCACTTCTACCATCTGAGTTTAAGAACCTAAATATTGTTTCCGAAGGCACTACTGCTTCGGAAAATGGTAAAAAACCAGGCGCAGTTGGTGGCCTTTCAATTAATGGATCAACATTAAATTGGGGTGCCTCAGGTGAAAGTGATATCGTTGGATACCGCATTTACCGAGCTTCGAACGGGAGCAGTTCCTTTACGAAGCTTGGAAGTATAAAATCTTCTGATGGTAGCTCATTCAACATCCCTTCTGGTGCTTATGCTTATTACGTTACAGCGGTTGATGTAGCTGGTAACGAATCAGGAGCTTCTGCTAAAGTAACAAGTGGAGATTGGTCTGAAAAGCCTGAACCTAAAGAGAAACCTGAACCAAAGCCTGAATCAGACGAAGGCAATGATCAAACTTCCGGAAATAGTAACACTGAGAATGAGGAAGCTACAGAAGATGAAGAAGATGAATCAAGTAATGCAGAAGATTCCTCTTCAAACGAAGATGGCGCTAATACTGAAAATAATGATAGTACAGAAGAAGATGATAATACAGAAGAAAATGAGAACAGCAACACCTCAAATAATAGTAGCAATAGCAATTCAAACGGGGCAAATGGGGCAAACAGCGAAAATAACGCTAACAGTTCCACTAATACAAGCAATAATTCGGATTAAAAAACAGCCTGTAGCAAACTTTGCTACAGGCTGTTTTTATTCTTTAATCTTCCATCGTTGACAAATCTCCAGTAGGTAAATCAAGCTCCCACGCCTTTAGCACACGACGCATAATTTTACCACTTCTTGTTTTCGGAAGTTTATCTCTAAATTCGATCTCCCTAGGTGCCGCATGAGCAGCGAGACCTTTTTTCACAAAGTTACGAATCTCCTCCATTAGCTCATCAGATGGCTCATGTCCATCTCTCAGTGCAATAAAGGCTTTAATAATTTCCCCTCGAACAGGATCTGGTTTACCAATAACACCTGCTTCAGCAACAGCCCTGTGTTCAACTAGTTTACTTTCAACTTCAAACGGACCGACTCTTTCACCTGAAGTCATAATCACATCATCCACACGCCCCTGGAACCAGAAGTAGCCATCTTCATCTTTATAAGCTGAATCGCCAGATACGTACCAGTCTCCTTTTAAGAAATAACTTTCATATTTCTCAGGACGATTCCAGATCGCCCGCATCATCGATGGCCAACCTTTCTTAATCGCTAGGTTCCCCATTCGATTAGCTGGTAGTTCATTCCCTTGATCATCGACGATCGCCGCGTGCACGCCTGGAATCGGTTTACCCATTGATCCTGGTTTTATTTCCATAGAAGGGTAATTGCTGATTAGCTGCGCGCCCGTTTCCGTCATCCACCAGTTGTCATGAATGCGAAGATCAAGTACTTGATTTCCCCACTTAATAACCTCTGGATTCAACGGTTCTCCGACACTTAAAACATGGCGTAGGGATGAAAGATCAAATCTCTTAATAATCTCATCTCCCGCTCCCATAAGCATACGAAATGCGGTAGGTGCACTATACCATACAGTTACTTCATATTTTTCGATTGTTCCGTACCAATCTTCTGGACTAAAGCGACCGCCACGAATGACGTTCGACGTTCCAGCAAGCCATGGAGCAAAAATACCATAAGAGGTTCCGGTTACCCAGCCAGGATCGGCGGTACACCAATAGACATCATCTTCTTTTAAATCAAGTACCCATTTCGCTGTTTGATAATGTTGTACCATCGCATTATGAACATGAAGAACGCCTTTTGGCTTACCTGTCGACCCTGAAGTATAATGAAGAATCATACCATCTTCACGGTCAACCCATTCTATTTTCAACTTCTTGTCTGCTGACTTAAAATGCTTATAAAAATCGATATATGGTCCTTCTTCTTTTACGTTTTCTCCCACTAACACAACGCTTTCAAGGTTCGGAAGCTCATCAACTGGTACGCGTTCGAGTAATTCAGGAGTTGTGACGAGTACCTTTGCTTCACTATCCTCAAGCCGATCTCTCACCGCACCTTCCATAAAAGCCTCAAAAAGCGGTCCAGCAATCGCACCAAGTTTAAGCGTTCCCAGAAGAATGAAGTATAGCTCTGGTGATCTTGGCATGAAAATAAAGACCCGGTCCCCTTTTTCAACATTCACTTTTTTTAGAACGTTCCCAGCTTTGTTACTCATTGATTTCATTTCACTATACGTATACTTCTCATCGCGAGTTGGGTCAGAAAAATAAAGAGCTACTTTGTTTTTACGATCGGACTCAGCGTGCCTATCAATTGCTTCGTAGGCCATATTGACATTCCCTGTTTCACTCCAAGTAAATGTTTTCTCCACGTCTTTCCAATCAAAATTCCCGTATGTAGCTTCATAATCCTGTAAATTATGATTACCCAATGTAGCAGAAAGCGGTTTCAATTCCATAAGTAATCTCCTCCTTCTCCTTCATGTCTTTCCCTGTTAGTATAACATAAATTCCTAATTTTTTAACAAATGACAAAACTTCAAAAAATAACATTGAAACCCCTTACATTTATCTTGTTTCATGTATAATAAGAATTGAGACCATTATTAAAAGGTGGTGACTAGATGGAACATCATAAGACGTATAATGCAATTGAGTGGAATACGCCACATGGAAAACTAATTATTGAAGGCCCAATCACCCCCGATCGCCTTGCATCCTATCATTTACATAAGGATCTTGTCGCATTTCGTCCCCCTGAGCAGCAGCATAAAGCCCTAGTTGAAATAGCTGGACTTCCTGAAGGACGAATTATTGTAGCGAGAGAACGAGAAACAATAGTAGGCTATGTTACATTTCTTTATCCCGATCCTCTTGAACGCTGGTCAGAAGGGAAAATGGAAGATTTAATTGAATTAGGAGCGATTGAGGTTATTCCAAAATATCGCAATGCTAAAGTAGGCAAAAGCCTCCTTAAAACTTCCTTTATGGACGATGCTATGAACGATTACATTGTGATTACGACCGAATATTATTGGCATTGGGATCTTAAAGGAACTGGATTATCTGTATGGGATTACCGTAAAGTCATGGAGAAAATGATGAATGCTGGAGGATTGGAATGGTATGCAACGGACGATCCTGAAATTAGCTCTCATCCAGCAAATTGTTTAATGGCTCGAATTGGGACGAGGATTAACCAGGACTCTATTCAAGCTTTTGATCGTCTCCGATTTCATAACCGCTTCATGTATTAAGTTTGCAAAGGAGTGAGTCAAGTTGGTCATAGAAGAAATTATGAATCGAAATGTTTTTTCACTTGAAGAGAATCAAACCATTGCAGATGCAATTAAACTAATGAGAGAAAAAAATATTCGTCACCTTCCGATCGTAAATAGCGAAGGAGAGCTGACTGGTATTGTTTCGGATCGAGATATTAAAGATGCTAGTCCATCTATTCTTGACTCAAGTCCGAACAAAGAAGTGTTACAATCACATCTTTCCTCTATTATGAAGAAAGATGTGATTACAGCTCACCCACTAGATTTCGTTGAAGAGATTTCGACAATTTTTTACGAACAGCGCATTAGTTCCATCCCCATTGTAGATAACCGAAAAGTAATCGGTATGGTAACTGAGACAGACATGTTACATACGCTTATCCTATTGACAGGTGCACATCAGCCGAGTTCACATATTGAAGTTCAGGTAGCTAACGTTTCTGGACAACTTGCCGATATCACCCAAATCATTAAAAAACGTAATGTTAACATCATCAGTGTGCTTGTTTATCCATGCAGTCACGATGAAAAATACAAAAATATCGTTTTTCGCATTCAGACAATGAATCCAACTTCGGTCATCAATGATATCAAAAAGGAAGGTTATGAGGTTCTTTGGCCGAGCATGCCGGGTGTTCAAAGATGACGTGCGATTCTGTTTTTGTTTACTCCTCAGATTATCTAAACTATAAATTTAGTGATGATCACCCTTTCAATCATATTCGTGTTAAACTCACACAGGACCTTCTTACTGAAATGAAGGCTCTAAACGATTCAGATGTAATTGCGCCTCGAATAGCAACAGATGACGAAATTGCTCTAATCCACGACCCAGCGTATATCGACGCAGTGAAAAAAGCTGGGAAAGGAAGTTTAGCTTCGTCCATCGCAGCGAACTATGGGCTTGGTACTGAAGATACGCCCATCTTTTCAAATATGCATGAAGCGAGTGCTCTCATTGTTGGTGGTACGCTAACGGCTGTTGATGCCGTTATGTCCGGAAAATCTGATCATGCGCTCAATGTAGGCGGTGGCCTGCATCATGGATTTAGAGGGAAAGCATCTGGCTTTTGTATTTATAATGATAGCTCCATTGCTATTGAATATATGAAGAAGAATTACGGTGCAAAAGTGCTCTACGTCGATACGGATGCTCATCATGGTGATGGGGTTCAATGGGCTTTCTATGACGATCCTGAAGTTTGCACCCTGTCGATTCATGAAACTGGTCGCTATTTATTCCCTGGAACAGGAAACATTAATGAAAAAGGACAGGGAAAAGGATATGGATTTTCCTTTAATGTTCCAATTGATGCATTTACTGAGGATGAATCATTCCAAGAAGTTTATGAAGCCTCTTTTCGAAAAGTAATCGACTTTTTTAAACCAGATGTGATTTTAACTCAAAATGGAGCTGATGCCCATTACTATGATCCCTTAACACATCTTTCTGTTTCGATGAAAAGCTATGAATTCATACCAAAGTTAGCTCATCAGCTTGCACACGAATATTGTGATGGTAAGTGGATTGCTGTTGGTGGCGGGGGATATGATATCTGGCGGGTAGTACCAAGAGCGTGGTCGAGGATTTGGCTTGAAATGAAAGGGTTATCAATATCAGGAAGATTGCCACAACAGTGGTTAGATCGATGGAATCCCCATTCCCCCCTTACTCTCCCCGAAAATTGGGATGATAAGACTAATTTATATGAGCCTATTCCAAGAAAACAAGAGATTACAGAGAAGAATAAACTCACTTGTGAGAGAGCGCTTTATCAAATTACGAATCAATAGAAAAAACGAGCCACAGGCTCGTTTTTTATTCTTCGTTATGAATCGTAGAATTCCGATGTTGCAAACGGTGTGGCAATACAACAGTTTGCTCTTCTACTGTTTCTTTATTCATTAATTTCGTTAGTAGACGCATCGCAACAGCACCGATATCGTACATTGGTTGAACCACTGTAGAAAGGGTTGGACGAACCATGGTCGCAAGCCTAGTGTTATCAAATCCGATTACTTCAAAATCTTCCGGTACATTATATCCATTATCTTGCGCTGCATGAATAACGCCAAGAGCCATTTCATCTGTACCTGCGAAAATGGCAGTAGGTTTCTCGTCTAGCTCTAAGAATCCTTCCATCGCTTCAATACCAGAATCGTACGTATAGTCACCAATGGCTACACAGTTTTCATCAACCGTCATCCCTGCATCTTCAAGAGCTGTGCGGTACCCAAGAAACTTCTCTTCGCCATTAATTGGATCTTCCAACGGCCCACTAACAAGACCGATTTTTTTATGCCCTTTTTCAATAAAACTAGCGACAAGCTCATAAGCCGCCTTCTGATAATTAATATTAACGGAAGGGATTTCTTGACTCTTTTCAAGCGTTGCAGCTAGCACAATTGGTACGGGAGAGCGCTTGAATTCTTCTACATGCTCTTCGGTAATTTTACCGCCCATGAAAACAATCCCATCCACCTGTTTACCAAGCATCGTATTAAGCAAGTGAATTTCTTTTTCTTTATTTTGATCTGAATTGCTCAAAATAATGTTGTATTTATACATTGTCGCAATGTCTTCAATACCACGAGCAAGCTCTGCAAAGAAAATACTAGAAATATCAGGGATAATAACGCCTACAGTAGTCGTTTTCTTACTAGCAAGTCCCCTTGCGACCGCATTTGGTCGATATCCTAGTCTTTCAATTGCTTCTAATACTTTTTTTCTGGTGGCAGGCTTTACGTTAGGATTGCCATTAACAACCCTCGATACAGTTGCCATCGATACTCCTGCTTCTTTCGCTACGTCATAAATCGTTGTATTCACGATGATCCTCCTTCATGCTCTTACGGACTTTAATTTACTTAATGATACGATACTATCCGTTTGACTGCAAACCAAATCCTTATATCGACTAACACTAATCCGTTGTTATGCTCCATGCAAAATTGTCTACATTTGGTATGTAGGATATTTCACAAGTAGATACTGTATTAAAGATAGCATATTTAACGCTTTTTTGCTTCATATAAGCATAAATTTCACACATAAAATGATAACAGTATGCTATTTGTCTTGATTATTACATATGATAACACTCTTCTGCTCTTTTATTCCCAACCTATCCCACTTATTGAAATAGATACAACAAAAAACCTTCTACTTAAATAGTAGAAGGCGTAACTTTTGCTGGATTAAATAATCCACTAGCTTTCAAATCTTCAACAAATTGTTCGTACTGTGGAATATCTAACTGTTGAGCAGCATCTGAAAGCGCAACTGCAGGATCAGGATGAACTTCAACCATTATACCATCGGCACCGATCGCAAGGCCTGCTTTTGCTGCTGGGAATAATAGATCTTTACGTCCAGTTGAATGCGTTACGTCAACTAGAACTGGTAAATGAGTTTCCTGCTTAAGAATTGGTACAGCTGTAATATCTAACGTGTTTCGTGTTGCTTTTTCATATGTTCTAATGCCTCTTTCGCAAAGCATCACTTGCGTATTTCCGTTTGAAACAATGTACTCTGCAGCATTAATGAATTCCTGAATTGTAGCAGATAAACCTCTCTTAAGTAGTACAGGCTTATCAACAGAACCTGCTGCTTTAAGCAATTCAAAGTTCTGCATATTACGTGCCCCAATTTGAATAACATCAACGTACTTTACTGCTGTTTCAATATCTGCTGGATTAACGATTTCACTTACAACTGCAAGATCGTACTCATCAGCAACTTGCTTAAGAATCTTCAACCCTTCTTCACCAAGTCCCTGGAAATCGTATGGTGATGTACGCGGCTTGAAAGCACCACCACGTAGCATTTTAAATCCTTGCTTCTTAACAGCTTTTGCCACTTCTGCAACTTGCTCATAGCTTTCAACAGCACATGGTCCTGAAATAAGGACTTGCCCGCCGTCTCCAACTTTTTCGCCTCTAATATCAATTACGGTGTTATCCGGCTGGCGTTTTCTTGAAACTAACAGCGCTTTACGGTGATCATCTTCCTGTAGCTCAAGGCTTGCCTTAAAAATTTCCTTAAAAATATGCTGAAGAGTGGAATTATCAAACGGCCCACCATTTTTCTCCGTAAGCTTATCAAGCATCTTACGCTCTCGAACAGGGTCAAAACGATTAATCCCCTGTGCTTTCTTTACTCTACCTATCTCTTTCGCCACTTCAGCACGCTCATTAATTAAATCAAGCAGCTGTAGGTTAATCTCGTCTAATTTCTCTCTCAACTCATCAATTTGGATATTAGCCATAATATCTCCACTCCTATCTGTTTAAGTGATTAGGGTTATTATATACGATGAAAAATAAAATGTCACTACTTTTCTTTTAATTCTTAAACGCTTTTAAGCATTAAACCATGTTAGTAAAAAAATAAACGGCTTCATAAAGCCGTTTATTTTAGAAATTGCTTTGCAGCATCGGTCAAAGAAGTATAAGTAATTCTCCAATGGGAGTCATTCCAAACCACTTCGCCTCCATTAAATACAAGCGCTTGTGGTGACTGATGCTTCACTCCGAACGTATCCGCAATTTCCGTCGATAATGGGCGTGATTCTTGCACATTTAAATAATATACTTCTTCCGTCACATCCTCAGAGAACTTTTCAAATTCTTCAAATGCTTGAGCACTTATTGGACAAGTCGTACTATTTTTAAATACTATAAATTGTGAATGATCCTCTTTAACCCGCTTAAAATCATCAGATGTTGTTAGTTTTGTAATTGCCATTAAACTCTCTCCTTTCAAATAGCTATAGTTACATTATAAAGAATTCGTGACCAAATGAAAAAGAAGAAGCACTAAGCTTCTTCTTTTTCATTTAATAATTTTCATTTAATAATTTTCATTTATGGCTTCGTAGGATTTTCCATTGAAGCTGGTTCTTCTTCAGAAAAGTGATCATTAAGATCCTGCTGGAAGCTCTCTACATCTGCATCTGCCTGAGTATGAAGTGCTTCGTTTTCTTCAGATTCAAGATTACGATCTTTAATCTTTGAAACGATGTTATTTGACTGATCAGAAACCTGCTTGTAAATCGTTGAAGATTTCTCTTTAGCGCGATTAGCAAAGTCTGTGCTACGCTCTACTGCAGAATCACGGAATTGTGACGTTTTTTCTTTTACTGCTCCTGCTTGTTGGTTAAGATCGCTTCTAAGCTCTTTACCAGATTTAGGCGCTGATAGTAGTGCAGCAGCAGCCCCTACAATTCCACCGATTAGTGAACCAATGATAAAATCTTTTGTGTTAATGTTGTTGTCAGACATTTAAATTACCTCCTATGATTTTGAATCAACATATTGATCAGTTGCTTTCTTTTTGACTTGCCATTTTTGCCAAATTTGCATAGCAGCATTTCCCCACTGAACCACTTTTGTAACCTGCTCAGATTGACGTTCTGCTTCATCGGTAACTTTACCGGTAATATTTTTTAGAGAATGATTCATTTTTCCAAGTGATGTTCCAACTTCTTTCACTTGCACAAAGACTGTGTCCAGAGCTTCAGATTTACCCTGAATATCCTCTGCAAGTAAATTTGTCTTATGTAGCAGTGCTGTGGTTTCGGTTGTTAAACCATTCATTTGTTTTTCAAGACTATCAAGTGTTTTTGCTGTGTTACTTAGCGTATCTTTCAAAGATTTTAACGTTTGTGCTACGAAATAAACTAAAACTGCAAATGCAATCGCAATAATAGCAACGCTTAAGTAAAGAATAATCTCCATGTACTGGCACCTCCCTTTTATCCAACTGTTCCCTTCATTTGTCTTTAGTAAACACAAGTTTGTCATTTCACATATGAGTGAAAAATGAGTCTACTTTACTACCCTACACCATAATAAATTCGTTACAAGTTTCATTATTCCTTTTTTATTTTTTTTTATAACACAATCTCCTTGATCTACTAAGCAAATTTGTGTATTTAAGCAAAAAAAAGAAAAGGCATAAGAGCCTTTTCTTTTAGATAGAAGCTTTTTCTGTTTCATAAGCTGCTTGATACTTTTGAATATCGCCAGCTCCCATGAAAAGAAGGACGCCACTTTCATGCTCATTTAATTGCTGAATGGATTCTTCTGAGATCATATGCGCATTTGGAATTTTCTCAATCAGCTGATCAATCGATAATTGACCCGCATCTTCTCGTGCTGAACCGAAGATATCGCATAAATAAACAACGTCTGCTTCTTTTAAAACATCCGCGAATTCATTTAAAAACGTTTTTGTTCTCGTAAAAGTGTGAGGCTGGAAAATGGCCACAACTTCACGATTCGGGTATTTCTGATGAGCAGATTCAATTGTCGCTTTAATTTCAGTTGGATGATGAGCGTAATCGTCAATGAGTACCTGGCCATCGACTACCTTTTCAGTAAATCTCCGCTTAACACCTTTGAAATTTGCTAGTTGAGCCGCTACGGTATCCCCAGAAAGATTTTCATAGTGACAGAGCGCTACTACAGATAAAGCGTTTAACACATTGTGTTTCCCAAACATCGGAATCTGGAACGTACGATAATAATCATCACGAACATGAACGTCAAAGGTAGTACCGTTCTCATCTATTTTAATATTTGTCGCTTGAAAATCATTCTGATCATCAAAGCCGTAGAAGACAACTGGTACTTTTGTTTGAATCTGCTGCAGGTAAGAGTCATCTCCATATGCAATAATGCCTTTCTTTACAAGCATAGCCATTTCTTGAAATGCCGAAAACACATCATCCACATCTGTAAAATAATCTGGATGGTCAAAATCAATATTCGTCATAATTGCATAATCAGGTTGATATGATAAGAAGTGACGACGGTATTCACATGCTTCAAAAACAAAATATTGGCTATCTTTCACGCCGCTACCAGTGCCATCTCCGATAAGGTACGATGTTGGTTCTGCTGCTCCAACCACGTGAGATAACAAACCAGTTGTTGATGTCTTACCATGAGAACCTGTTACAGCAATACTAGTGAACTTTTGAATAAAGTCGCCAAGGAATTTATGGTAACGATAGACAGGAAGGTTCATTTCTCTTGCTCGCACTAATTCTTCATGCTGATCATCAAAAGCATTACCAGCAATAATCGTCATGTTTTCTTTAATGTTTTCTTCTCCAAATGGAAGAATAGTAATCCCTTTTTGCTCTAAAGCCTCCTGTGTAAAGAATCTCTTCTCTACGTCTGAACCCTGTACACTGTATCCAATGTCGCTAAGGATTTGTGCAAGAGCGCTCATCCCGGATCCCTTAATGCCAACAAAGTGATATATAGTCATTTCAGAACCTCCACACTTTCATTTCTTCTCCGCTTAACCTTTTTTTAGTATATGATGTTATTACAAGTATGCGCTGCATTTCTTTTCAATACTACATTATAGCAGAAATAGAGACAGGTCTACAATAAATTTCATGAAACTAAATTGGTCCTACGGGCGCAAAAAAGACAGGACTGTGTTCCTGTCTCTTATTGCTTATTCAACACGCTCTAAACGTGGATTATGTCGATATTTTCTGCCAGCTTTCGCTTCGGGTTCATCATCAAGAATAACATTATCTCCAGTAAACCCAATATCCACCTTAAGCAAACTGCTACCTACACCATAAATATCAACAGGAACATTCTGAGATTCGAACGTTCTGATTCTTTCTTCAGTAAATCCTCCGCTAACGACAATTTTGACATGATTAAATCCTTCATGATCAAGGGCTTCTCTTAGGGCAAAGATTAATTCAGCATTTACCCCTCTTGGATCAAATGTTCCTAAAACGTCAGGGTTTCTCCAGAAATACTGATCAACCATTGTACGGGAAGTATCGACTCGAACACCTTTTAATGTGTCACCAAACTCCCTTGCCACTTTCAATGAGTCTGTGATGACGTCATTGTTGTAATCCACCAGCGCAATTAATTCATCTTCAGGATATTTCGCATAGTATGCTTTCGAAGCTTCAACAACATCACCTTTGAACAGTTGAATAAGGGCATGTGGCATTGTCCCCATTCCTCTTTTACCCCACCATTCATTCATCGCATGCGTTGCCTGAGCAGTAGAACCACCAATATGGGATGCGTATCCATCACCAGCTTGTTGCGTATAGTGGTCATCACGATCGCCCATAAAAATAACTGGTTTTTGTATCCCTGATGATCGAGCTGCTTTTACTACATGATAAACATTCGTCGCTACTGATGTTCTTCTGCCCAGAATACCATCAATAATTCCTTCTAGGAAACCAAAGTTTTGATAAGGTCCTTTAATTTTCAGTACCGTTTCAAACGGAGAAATTTTATCTCCATCTTTAAGAGAATCAATTTCAAGTGAATCAGGATTCTTTGCAAATGTTTTAATCAGAGCAATTGCTTCATCTGAACCACAAAGAACGGCATCGTGCTTTTGAAAAAACTGCATCGTCACAATATTATCTGGTTTAAACTCTTCCACAATTTCGCATGTTTTAAGAAAGTAAACTGCGGAAAACCAGCCTTCACCTACGCGTTCATCAAATTTAAACGTGCGGTTTGTAAGTCTTTTTATTTTCCCTTGCATTTTAAGTTCAATTTCTTTCATAATGGGGCTCCTTCAAGTAGTTTCGTCATTCGAATGTGAGCTCTCTATGTTCAACCATTCACTTATCTGACTATAATTTAACATTAGCTTAACACTATTTATCATATAGAACCAGGCTACATAAAACAAGTAAAAAAGATACGCACTAGACGTGCATATCTTTTGAGAATGCTTCTTCAAAATCAGCTTTACTCATTAAAATACTTCGTGGCTTACTTCCCATTGCTTCAGAAACCAACCCGCGCTCTTCCATCATCTCAATGAGTCTTGCTGCGCGGTTGAATCCAATTCTAAAACGACGCTGCAGAGCAGAAGATGAAGCTTGACCTTGTTCAAGTGCCCACATACATGCCTCCTCAAACAAATCATCCTCTTGGTCATCATACTGCTGTTTTTTCATTAAATCTTCTTTCTTAATTAAGTAGTTAGGCTTCCTTTGTTTACGTACAAAAGAAGTCACTCGCTCAATTTCTTCATCTGATACAAAGTTCCCTTGCAAACGGACAGGTTTTGATGAGCCGTTCTCTAAACAAAGCATGTCGCCTTTTCCAAGTAGCTTCTCCGCCCCACTCGTATCTAGGATGGTTCTTGAATCAATCTGAGATGATACTGAGAAAGCAATTCGAGTTGGAATGTTTGCTTTTATTAACCCTGTAATAACATCAACTGATGGCCTTTGGGTTGCAACTAGCAGATGAATCCCACACGCTCTTGCTTTTTGAGCAATGCGACAAATAGCATCTTCTACATCTTGGGGGGATACCATCATTAAATCAGCTAGTTCATCGATCACGATAACAATGTAAGGAAGTTTATGCTGAGGCTCACCGTGGTTAATTGCACGCTCGTTGTAGCGCTTTATGTCACGAACACCTGCAGCTGCAAATTTCTCATATCGCTCTTCCATTTCATCGACTGCCCACTTCAGTGCAGTAGTCGCTTCTTTTACGTCATTAATTACTGGAGTAACCAGGTGTGGAAGACCGTTATATGGTGCAAGCTCAACCATTTTTGGATCAATTAGCATCATTTTCACATCATTAGGATTTGCTTTAAGTAACAAGCTAACTAATATAGAGTTGATACATACACTTTTACCTGATCCTGTTGCGCCCGCAATAAGACCATGTGGCATTTTCTGTATGTCTGTTATTTTTGCTTCCCCAGCTATATCAAAACCAAGTGCAGCATTTAATAAAGAACCTTCCGTTTGAAAAGCCCCGCTTCGCACAATTTCTCGAATAAAGACCGGCTTACTCGTAGGATTTGGAACTTCAATTCCAATGGCATTTTTACCAGGAATAGGTGCCTCCATCCGGATGTCTCGTGCAGCTAGACTAAGTTTAATATCATCGCTTAAATTCGTAATCTTGTTGACCTTAACACCAGGACTTGGCTGAACTTCAAAACGAGTAACCGTTGGTCCCATCGTTGCTCCAATAACTTTTGCCTGAACGTTAAAATTGGCAAGCGTTGATTCTAATAACTCTCTCTGTTCTTCAAGCCACTGATCATCACTACCTTCATTCCGTGGAGGAATATCTAGAAGCGAAATCGGAGGAAGTTTATAATCAGCACCTGTTCCTGGCTTTTTCGTTACATGACGACGATCGTTTGCTAACATCATCACATTATAAGGCACCTGGGGTTTTGGACGACTTTCCTCTTGTCGATCTTGTTTATGAGATTTTTCTGGAACGGACATAGTTGGTTTTTCAGTTTCTTGAGCCTGCTCTTGTTCTACTTCTTGTTCTGGAACATTCTCATCACTGTGTACAATTACTTCCTGCTGTTCTCCAACATGGTTTAAAGGTTCTCGTTCTCCCTCGAAAATTTGCTCCTTTAAGCTTTCAGGTTCTTCGTCATTTTCGATAGGATGCTCTACTGATTGGTTAAAGATAGTAGAGTCTTCTCCCTCTAAGATTTCATTTTCAAATCCAATTGCGGTAGGTTCTTCATTGATCTCTTCATTGATCTCTTCATTGATCTCTTCATTGATCTCTTCTTCTTTTTCATTAAATGTTTCGTTTTCCTTTGAAGCGTTTTCGGAAATTGGGAATTTTTCTTGTGCATCCATCATTAGAGGCTCGCGGAATTGAATCTCCTCTTCCACCTCATGAACATGGTGTTCATCACTTTGCACTTCAAACTTATTTACCTCAAAGTCTGCCTGCTTCTCTTCTTCTTCTTGGATAACCTTATTATGCTGATCAACAGGCGATTTCTCTACTGATGCTAACGCTTCGTTCATTTGAGGAGATTCTTGATCACCGTGCGCGTTTTCTGAGAGAGAGACCGTACTCTCCTCTTCAGTTAAAGAAAAAGGCACTGGTTCTTGGATAAGTTTGTCGATTACATCACTTTTGTCAAGAGACGTATATCGCGGATTAGGATTCGACTTCTTGGCTGCATCCTCCATTTTTTCAGCAACGGGGCGTTTACTAAACCCATAAATAGGCGAAGGGATTTCGGATGGTTTAAAATTGACGCCCGAAAATTTCTTATTAGCTACTGGCTCCACTTTATCCGAAACGCCATCTCTCACTACTTTCCTGGCATTACCTTCTTTTTTGGACGGGGCTAACTTCTCATTCTTTTTTTCTGGCCTAGTCCTATTTGAGGTCCCCTGCTCTTTTTTCGGATAATTCGACTCTTTTCTATTTTCTTTTTTTGTTTGGTTATTTGACTGATCAGGAATTAATGGAAAACGGAAATTTCCCTCTCTGGGATATTGATGAACAATTCTAGCTTCATTTTTTCGATTCGCACTCTCCATCCGCCCGATGGAATGTTTTCGATCAGTACGTTCTTTTAAAGATTTCGTTTCTTTTACCTCATCATCTCTCCGTCCAGTCTCCTCTTCCTCTTCAATATCAAATAGTTTACTCCATACTTTCTTAAACCAATTATTATCCAATTACAATCACCTTTTCTAATTAAGCCCTTTTAGATCGCGCTATTCTTCTATTTTATCGGAAAATCCCCTATCATTGTAAGGCTGTTTCTAAAATCTTTCGTAAAAAAAAGTGGTTCTTCGTCTAAAACAGTAAAAATAAGTTCAATATACGCTATACCCGATTTACACGAAAGAAAAAACCTACTAGAAAATTTTCTAGTAGGCTTTGAATTCAGAACCAACTTCATAGTCATCTGGAAGGATAAGAATCCCTTTTTCTTTCGGAGCATCTGGTAAATCAAGCTCTTTAGCAGAACAAATCATTCCAGTTGATTCAATTCCACGTAAACTCGCATCTTTAATAATCATACCTGATGGCATCACAGCGCCAACTTTCGCTACAACGACCTTTTGGCCATGGTCAACATTTGGAGCACCACAAACAATTTGAAGTCTCTCTTCTCCAACATTGACCTGACAAATATTCAATTTATCAGCATTTGGGTGTTTTTCCATTTCTTCTACATAACCAACTACAAATTTAGGAGAAGGATCATAGACGAGTTCATCTTGAAAACCACTCTCTTTAATGGCATGATTGACTGCTGTTACAAGCTCTTCACTTTCGTCTACAACACCATTGCTTGATAGCTCATGAATGGAAGAAAAATGAAAAACATTATACCCTATTGTCTGGTTTGTTTCTTTACTATAGATTCGGGCAACATTGTCGTTACGCTCAACAGCCTTATCTTCTCTTTCCGTACTGCCTAAAGTAACAATTAAAGTATCTCCAACGCCTTCTTTATTGTAAAACATATTCATTATACTGTACTCCTTTTTCAACAGTGATTATTTTTTAGGTTTGTTTTTAGCCATAATAAAGATTGGTTCTAACTTTCCATCTTCATACATGAACGGTAGACCGGTTACGGGAACTAGTCCACTTGAAAAGAAGTGCATGGTTAACTGAGCAAGAGCATCGTATCCGCGTTCATTCTCAATATCGGCAAATACTAAAACATCTTGATGAGGAACGGCTACAGCCAATTCACCCTTCGCTTTTTTAGCCATTCGTTCGAGTAAAGTATCATTTAAGATCCGACTTGCATCGTAGCCATCGTTCGTATTCAAGAAGTAGAACGTATTACCGGCGACAGTATCTGATTTCACTTCGGTCGATAACCCTCTTAAATTAAACAACGAAACCTCGTGCAACGCTTCCTTTGTCCAATCTTCTTTCTCTAGCCATTCTTGATCAATGAGTCGATAGGAGTTCCCGAGATCAAGCGCATAATAAATCCGCGTTTCAGCAGTATGCTCTTCAAATACAAACGGAACCCCGCTTTCTGTCTCAGATGCAAATGAACCAGAGCGAATAACAGGAAAGATTTGATTTTCCTTACCTGTTAATTTCTGCTTTTCTTTCATTACCTTGAGCGTCTCATCAACGTGATGGACCACTTCTTCAAGAACCTTCTCACCACGTTCTTCATACTTAGCAGCGAGTCCTTTAAGTCCAAGACTCATTCCTTTTCCTGTGGAACGGTCTTCTACTCTTAGTTTTTCTTCTTTTTGATTGTATGTAAGCTCACGATCTTCTTGCTGAAGCCGTTTTTCGAGCAATTTTTTCAGATCTTTTGGTTCCATATTTTCACCACCCTATACGAAGATGTCACCTTATCATACCATGAAACGAACGAATTAAAAAACAAAGCTATGCGACGCATAGCTTTGTTCCATGGATCGTCCGTTACTTTACACTTGTAAGAAATTCTTCTATTTCTTCTTTACTTTTTCGCATCTTACTTACAAAGCGTCCAGTTTCTTCTCCATCTTTAAATGCAACAAAGCTCGGAATACCAAAGATGTCCATTTCCTGACATAGCTCAATATGATCGTCACGATCAACGTAATAAAAATCCATGTCGCTATATTCTTTTTCTAGCTCTGGTAGAAATGGTTCAATCACTCGGCAATCCGGGCACCAATCTGCAGAAAAAAGAAGTACCGATTTCCCTTCTTTAATTGCTTCTAAATATTCTTCATGTTTTTCAAATTTCTTCATGATGATCCTCCCTGTTTCAATCTGTTTGTATCTTCATATCTCCAGGACGAATAAGTCCTTTTTGCCTCATTACTTCGGATATTAACAGACTTATTATTGCTGGTCCAACAAAATGCAACATAACAATCGCTAGCCAAATTTCGCCACCAGTCCCCATCACGTTAAACGTCATAATTTGTCCAACGAAACCACTTGTTCCCATTCCAGCACCGGAAGAATTATTTAACAAAGAGAGCCAACCACTTCCAATTGGAGCAAGGATGGCGCCAGCTACCGTTGGCGGAAGCAAAATCCACGGATTACGAACAATATTTGCAACCTGGAGCATTGAAGTACCAATTCCCTGGGCAATTAAACCTCCTACCCCATTTTCGCGATAGCTACTTACAGCAAAACCGATCATCTGAGCGGCACACCCGATCGTCGCTGCACCGGCTGCAATGCCCTCTAATCCAAGCATGATGGCAATTGCAGCACTCGAAATAGGCGCAGTAAGAGCAAGTCCCATAAGCACTGCAACAATAATCCCCATAATAATCGGTCGTTGCTCCGTTGCCCACATGATCAGAGACCCGAAATTAGTAAGGAGTGATTGAATCCCCGGTCCAATGAGAGTCGCCGTTCCATAACCAGCAAAAATTGTTATTAACGGCGTCACGATAATGTCTAACTTAGTTGACTTCGAAACAAGCTTTCCTGCTTCAGAAGCCACAAGGGCTGCAACGTAACTACCAGCAGGGCCACCAAGTTCGGATCCAGCTGCACCTGCAAGAATAGCTGCAAACAATACGAGTGGAGGTGCTCCTAAACCATAGGCAACCGCGACCCCAATAGCTGGCCCCATTAAGCTCATTGCGAGTTCTCCCATTGGGATTAAAAAAGAAAGCGTAGAGACTTGCTCACCAATTGTTTTAAGAATTAAGCCAATAATTAACGATGAAAAGAGGCCAAGCGCCATATAGCTAAGCGCGGTTATAAAATACACACGCGGAGAAAGCGTAATGCCTTTCTGATGTAAAAAATCTTTCATCTGTTTCTCCTTTCAAATGGATTATCCTGTTTTAGTATACACATACTTCTTCCACCAACTTCATGAATAGGTTAAACGGTCAAACTTTTCCCCCTAATCTATTTACTGGGAATAAATGAAAAAACCATGCTACAATAATGGCGTAAACATTTTAAAGGAGGCACTACTGATGGAATTGACGGTTTATCTGGCTGGACAAATTCACGATGATTGGCGAAATGAACTGAAAGAAAACGCTATTAAAATGGAATTGCCTATTCAATTTGTTGGACCTATGGAAAATCATGATCGTTCAGACAACATTGGTGAAGAAATTAAAGGCGAACAACCTAATAATATTCTGAAGGATGAAGCTGCTTCTGAAATTAACAACCTGCGCACTCACGTTTTACTTCATAAATCAGACGTAGTCATTGCACTTTTTGGTGAGAACTATAAACAGTGGAACAGTGCTATGGATGCTGCTACGGCGATCGCTCTTCAGAAACCACTTATTCTGATTCGCCCTGAATCCCTTCATCACCCACTAAAAGAACTTTCTAACAAAGCTCAAGTTACTGTCGAAAACACAGACCAGGCTTTAAAAGCATTATCTTATATTTTCGAAACGAATTAACGCATTTGAAATTGGTATTGACCGATAAGTAGAGATACAAGATGATCGTACATGTCGGTTCTTGAGACGGTGCCGTTGGTAAAAATCCCAATGGCGCCTTCTTTTTTGCTTACGTCCGCTCGACTTGCATACTCGGAAATAACAGGACCTAATTCTTTTCCTTCCTCCAGCATTTTTTTAATATGATCAGGAAGCGGAAATCTTGCCCCACCTGCAATTACTTCTGTGCCATTTTTATCAACAAGAGCTCCCCAATTGCAAACGTATAATTCCTCTTCAATGATCTGAACTCCACCTTCAAGACCGATACCTATTTCACTTTGACTTGTTGCCAATGCGGCTCTAGCCCGTTGTTTTGCTCCAAGAAGCGTTTCTTCGTCTCCCCATGGTTGATCGGCAACACCAGAATCCACGTCCACCCCTATGACCTCACCGACAAAATGGTTTCTCACTGCGTTTATTTTCACCGGGTTCGTAGATCCAACTACTAAATGATTCACTCAACATCCCTCCACCTACTTGATAAAAAATGCTCATAAGAAAAGGAGCCTCTTCGGCCCCTTGTACTTACACGTTGCTTTTAATACTATCTACCGTTGCCTGATCTGTTGATTTCACTAATTTTATAATTAATTCTTTTGCAGCTGCATAATCATCTATGTGGATCATTGAAGAAGAGGTATGAATATATCTTGAGCAAATTCCTACTACTGCGGAAGGAACGCCATTATTGGATAGATGAACGCGCCCCGCATCCGTTCCTCCTTGAGAAATGAAATACTGATAAGGAATTTCATTACTTTCAGCCGTATCCAAGATAAAATCTCTTAAACCTTGATGGGTCACCATCGAGCGATCATAGATCCGTAGAAGTGCTCCTTTACCAAGCTGACCAAATTCATTCTTATCTCCAGTCATATCATTCGCGGGACTTGCATCCAATGCATAGAAAATATCCGGATTGATCATACTTGCTGCGGTTTGTGCACCTCTTAAGCCCACTTCTTCTTGAACCGTAGCCCCAGAATACAACTCATTCGGTACCTCTTCATTTTGAAGTTCTTTCAATAGTTCTATCGCTAAACCTACCCCGTAACGATTATCCCAAGCTTTTGCCATGATTTTTTTCTCATTAGCCATGGGGGTGAAAGGGCAAACGGGAACGATTTGCTGTCCTGGCTTAACGCCAATACGTTCGGCATCTTCCTTGTTGTCAGCACCAATATCGATAAGCATGTTTTTAATTGCCATTGGTTTATTACGAGTCGTATCATCAAGTAAATGCGGTGGGATTGATCCAATCACACCAGGAATTGGGCCGTTCTTCGTCATTACCTGGACACGCTGAGCCAGAAGAACTTGACTCCACCAACCTCCAAGGGTTTGAAAACGCAACATCCCATTTTCGGTAATAGATGTTACCATAAATCCAACTTCATCCATATGACCAGCGACCATTACACGTGGCCCATCGTTTCGTTTAACCCCAAAAACACTTCCAAGATTATCTTGAATAATTTCATCTGTGTACTTACTAATTTCACTTTTTACGAATTTTCTAACATCATGTTCAAAACCGGGTGCACCTTGTAATTCCGTTAATGTTTTAAAAAGCGTCAACGTTTCTTTATTCATATGTATCCCCTTCCATCGTTCGTCTCTTCCTATTGTATCGAATCTGGTTGCTTGTTGCTAGTGTCGTGGATTTTCGATAGAAACATTTGGTCCAAGTAAGAAATTCAGATATACTATAGATGGAAAACAAATTGCCCACATGAAGAAGGGAGATTCTTAAGCAATGAGAACAAAGGATTTGTTAATTGGAGCACTAATTGGTGCAGGAGCCGCAGCCATTACAGTGTCTACAATCGCTTCAAAAAAAACGTATATTTCACCTGAAAAAGCGTTAAAAGCAGTTAAGGGTGCTGTAAAACCCGTCTATACTGTTAAAGGGTCCTGGATTCATATGAAAACGGATTCAGTGGAGAAATTCAATCTTCCTTATACCGTTTATGCGGGAGGTTTAACCTGCGAAAAAGAAGGTGATCTTCAGCAGCTTGACTTTATGGTGGATGCAGAAACAGGTACATTAGTGGAATTACAGGCTCAGTAAAAATCACTGTTTGCAAGAATCACACTAGAAATCCCCGTGCACGAGGCACGGGGATTTTGCTGTCTTATTTGGGTCAATTAAAAAGTAGTATTCGTGTCGTAAACGTTATTTTGCAATTTAAAACGAAGTGTTGAATACTTATTTTTAGTCCATAAGTAAGCAAGAAGGATTGGACCAACAAGCATAATCGCACTTAGGAAAAGAATGACGCTCATGTGAAGGTGTTCACCTGTAACATCTGCGTGACTATCTTTATATTCCTTCGCTTTTTCAATATCCAATACTTTGGAATCTGGGATGATTGCATTGGCTTCTGTATCATAGAAAAGGACCTGTGTATGATCTTCAAAGAAAATGTTGTCACGAACTGTTGTAAACTCTACAAGCATCATTGAGACTTTGCTAAATTCCTTATCTGCTGAGCTGTCCACTTCAAGATTTTCTGCGTCTACAACTTTAAGAGAACCTTTGTCGTAGTCATAGTGTTCTTCCCCAAGATAACTAGCTACGCCCTTCTTTACTTCATCACTAACATCCGCTTCAGCATGTGCTGCTGTTCCCGCAAAAGGAAATGCGATTAAAAATACAGCAAGAAGTGCAAAAATTCCTTTTTTCATCATTTTTTCCTCCTCTATCAAACAAATTATCCAATTCTTATCATATCATATTCCATCTATTATTCTACTAACATTTTGTAGAAAAAGACATCCAATAGGAGGAAATGACGGACAGATCATCCATCCACGTTTAAATTACGTTTACCCTATCCGATTCATTTCATAACAAAAAAGAACCGGTATGCACCGGTTCTTACTGAGTTACTGGTTTTTTGTTGAATTGAGTACTAATTTCTTTTGAGCGTGTAGCTGCATTTTCAACCGCTGCTACAAAAGCTTCTCCGCCACCATTATCATACAAAGCTTCAAGACCAGCTTGAGTAGTACCGTTTGGTGAAGTTACTTTTTTTCTTAGTGCGGAAGGCGAATCTTCAGATTGCTCTGCCATCATTCCGGCACCTAGTACCGTTTGAACAGCCATTTTCCTAGCGGTTTCTGTTTCAATTCCACCTTCAATAGCAGCTTTCTCAAGACTCTCTATTACATAATAAATATAAGCGGGCCCGCTTCCTGCAACGCCTGTAAATACGTCCATTTGCTCTTCTTCGATAACAACTGTCTCCCCAATAGAACGTATAAGCGTGCGAGCAATTGTAACCTGCTCATCACTTACATGTGTGCCTGCCGCTAAAGCAGAAATAGATTTCCCAATCATACTTGATGTGTTTGGCATAACGCGGATGACTGGTTGTTCTCCATCCAGTTGCTCCTCAATATAGGCGGATGGTACGCCAGCTAGAACAGATAAGAGAAGTTGATCATTCGTGATAAAGTTCTCGATCCCTTCTAGTGCACGTTCAACATCTTTAGGTTTCATTGCAAGGATTACAACATCAGCCTCACGAACGGCGAATTCTATGCTTTGCGTCGCCAATACGCCGTGGTTTTCCATTAACTCCTGACGACGTTGTTCATTACTTCTGTTTGTCATAATAATACGTTCAGGTTCAATAGTACCTGACTCAATCATTCCTGCAGCCATTGCCTCTGCCATTGAACCCGCTCCGATAAACGTTACGGTTTTATTTTCTAGCATGATTGCCTCCTTTGGATTTCCGAAAAATCATCTACGGTCATTTATACTAACACTGCATCCTTAGACCTTCAACCTTTTAGCCATAAGAAATAAGCATAAGCGCAAGATACCAAGTGAAAACGTTATCATTCGAATCTCACGGGAAACTGTATGAATGAGATGGACATATATCGGTTCTCATGCTCTCTCATCCCTTCTAATCGGCACTATGTTTTTAACATAAAGTGGAAAATCAAGCTACTACACCAACTTTTCAAATGCACCGTTATTTACTAAATAAGGAAAAGAGACTCCCATACGGAGCCTCTTTCACTTATTATGCTTGTACTTTTGGTTTAGATTTCTTTAATATACCAACCATCAAAGCTGTGATAATTGTACCAATGACGATAGCTAGGATATAGAGAAGAATATGAGTTAATGAGATGTTATTCACAGACCAGATAACAAACGCTCCGCCATGCGGTGCTGGTAAAGCTATATTAAACAACATTGTTAATGCGCCTGCTACAGATGATCCAACAATAATAGAAGGAATCACTCGTCCTGGATCTGCTGCTGCAAATGGGATTGCTCCTTCTGTAATGAAGGAAGCCCCCATCACATAAGCGACTTTGCCTGCTTCACGCTCAGTTTTGTTGAAGCGATTTTTAAATAGCGTTGTTGCAAGAGCAAGCCCAAGTGGTGGTGTCATACCTCCTGCCATGATTGCTGCATGATACGTTAGATTACCTGCATCAATCATCGCAATACCGAATGTAAATGCTGCTTTATTGATTGGACCACCCATATCAACTGCCATCATCCCACCAAGAATTAAGCCTAGTAGAAGCTTATTCGTCGTACCCATTCCGCTCAACCAATTTTCTAGCCCTGTGTTTAAAGCTCCTACAGGTTCAATTACGACATACATCATAATGATTCCTGTGATAAAGATACCAAACAAAGGATATAGAAGAACCGGCTTTAACCCTTCTAGGGATTGTGGAAGTCCAGAGAAAAGCTTTTTCAAAAGAAGAACAGCGTAACCAGCAAGGAAACCTGCAATAAGTCCACCTAGAAAACCAGCGCCGTTTGTAGAAGCCATTAAACCACCAACGAGACCAGGAGCAAGACCAGGACGATCGGCAATACTCATTGCGATAAATCCTGCGAGGACTGGAATCATAAGAGCAAAGGCATTTCCACCGCCAATGGTGCTTAGTGCTGCTGCAAATGCATTGTAACTTGGATCATCTGGATTTGCCGCGTTAATACCGAAGATAAATGAAAGGGCTATCAAAATACCGCCACCAACAACGAGCGGAAGCATATTCGAAACACCGTTCATTAAATGTTTATAGAATGCGGACTGCTTTCCTTTTCTTTCGTTTTTCTTCTCACTGATTTGATCTTCGTATGATCCAGAAGATTTATAAACCGGAGCATCACCGTTTGCTGCTTGCTTTAGTAAATCAGCCGGCTTTCGGATGGCTTCTGCTACTGGAACTTCAATTACTTTCTTTCCTTTAAATCGATCCATTTCTACTTTTGTATCTGCCGCAACAATAATACCTGGTGCCTTTTCAATCTCTTCATCAGTTAGACGATTTTTCACGCCCCCTGATCCATTTGTTTCAACTTTGACACTATAGCCCATTTCAGATGCTTTCGCTTTCAGTGCATCCGCAGCCATATAAGTGTGGGCAATACCCGTAGGACATGCTGTAACCGCTAATATTTTCCCAGTAACTTCAGTTGTTTCTTCCACTTCATCTTCATCAGCATTTTCTTCTTCTTTCTGATCAAATGCTTGCAACACCTCTTCTTCCGTTCTCGCTTCAAGAAGTCCTTTACGGAATTCGTTATCCATTAAAAATGAAGATAGTCTGGATAGCGCTTCTAAATGTGTTTGGTTCGCTCCTTCAGTCGCAGCAATCATAAAGAACAAGTGCGCCGGCTGACCATCAAGAGACTGATAATCGATACCTGCATGAGAACGGCCAAAAACAATTGCCGGCGACTTTACGGCCGCAGTTTTGGCGTGAGGAATGGCGATGCCTTCTCCAATCCCAGTCGTACTCTCATTCTCACGCGCATGAATCGCTTTTTTGAATGCGTTAAGGTCCTTCACTTTGCCTGCTCTATCTAGTTTTTCAGACAGCTCATTAATAACACGATCTTTCGAATCCGCTTCAAGGTTTAGAATCATTGTTTCTTTTGTTAATAATTCTGTGATTCTCATATTCCCCGACCTCCCATATCATCATAAGTCTTAACCGTAATTTGTTTTCTTAACTCTTGAACTTCTTCTGCTGTACAGAAACCAGTTGAAAATGCGCTCGCGCTTCCTGCTGCGATCCCCGATTGGAATGCTTCTTTCAAGTTTTCAGTTTCGATGTATTTACTAAGAAAACCAGCTACTACTGAATCCCCTGCTCCAACTGAATTCTGTACTTTACCGATTGGAACGTTGCCAAACAGAACATCTTCAGCTGTAATCAATACAGCTCCATCCCCTGCTAATGAAACAATCACGTTTTTTGCGCCCATTTCTCGAACTTTCTTACCGTATTTGACCGCTTCCGCTACTGAAGTAATGTCAACATCAAATATATCGCCTAGTTCATGGTGGTTCGGTTTTACTAGAAACGGTTTTGCTTTTACTACTTCCTTTAATGCTTCTCCTTTAGTATCAACAATCGCCTGTACGCCATCTGGTAGGGTCTGAAGAATTCGAGAATAGATTGTTTGATCAACACTCGAGGGAACGCTACCTGCCATAACAACAATATCCCCTGCAACAGTTTGCGAAAGTTGAGTAAATAAATGTTCAATATCACTTTCAGTTATTTCTGGAGATAAACCATTAATTTCTGTTTCTTCTCCATTTTTTAACTTAATGTTAATGCGGGTATCTCCATTTACATGAATAAAGTTAGGATGAAGAGCTTCCTCTTTCAGTGACTGTTCAATGAACTGACCTGTAAATCCGCCAACAAACCCTAATGCTGTTGATTCATGTCCAAGGCGTTTTAGAACTTTTGTCACATTAACACCTTTTCCCCCTGCGATCTTCATCTCTTCGTCTACCGTATTAACGAGTCCAGTTTTAAGGTTCTCCAGTCGTACAATATAGTCGACTGATGGATTTAACGTAATTGTATAGATCATATCTTCACCACTTCTACTGTTGTATGTTTGCTTACCTGATCATAATTTGTATCAGGATGTTCATTTGTAATTATCGTACACGCTTCAATATCTGCAACTTTACTAAAAGCTGCTTCACCAATTTTCGAATAATCAGCTAGAATATAGGCATCGCGTGAAAGTTTAATCGCTGCTTGTTTAATGATGGCTTCATCTGGATCTGCCGTTGTATAGCCTAACGATTCATGAATACCGTTAATCCCGATAAAACACTTATCGAAACGATACGTTTCAATACTTTCAAGTGCCTTAACTCCTGTCATTGCCCCTGTTCTTGATTTAAACTTCCCACCAATAACATAAGTTGTTATACCTTCTGCTAGAAGGCTTTCAATAACCTGGTAGCCATTTGTAACAACAATGACTTGTTTATGTTGTAAGAAAGGAGCCATCTTTTGCGTCGTTGTCCCTGCATCAAGGAAAATGCAGTCACCGTCTTTAACCAATTCAGCTGCATAAGATGCAATTTTCTCTTTTTCTGACATGTTCTGCGTGGATTTTTCACCAAGTGATGGTTCCGTTCCCTTTGAACGAAAAAGTGATGCGCCCCCATGAATTCGTTTTAACTGATTTTCTTCTTCCAGTTGAACAAGATCACGACGAATTGTTGAAACTGATGCCCCGGTTGCTTCACTTAACTCATGAACAGTTGCTGTTTCCTTTTCTTTAAGAACTTGTAAAATGATGAAATGACGTTCAGCATTTAACAAATCATCACCTACTTTCTACTCACAGTATAATGAAAGCACTTTCATAAGTCAATCATTTTCGTTCAATTTTATTCAAAAACATTCAAAAGTGTTCAAACACAGTCAAATAACGCAGCGCTTTAACATCTCAATTCTCGTTTTCCATTCAGCTGGACTTAAAAAAGGAAGACTGCCCGTTCGGCAGTCTTCCTTAAAATCAGCTATTTCGTTTTACTTCATGCGTTATTTCAAAAGAATCGTTCCATTTAAGAGCACGGTAACGAGCATCGTGATAAAAAATAAACCAGGCGTCTTGAGATACAGCATCAGTAATCCACTTTTCTTTCGCATAGATGGAGGTCATTGGATAATCATCATATGCAAGAACCCAAAGAGGGTTTTTGTGTGCGTGAGTTGGCATGAGGTCTGCCATGTGGATGAGATACTCGTCCCCTTCTTCCAGCGTGATAATCGCATGACCATCACTATGTCCACCAGTATGGTACAAATTTAAACCAGGAAGCACTTCATAGGCTTCTTTATATGTTTGGACCTGATGTTGAATCGCTTCCCAGTTCTCTTTCCAATATGTATTTTTCGAACGAATGTTAGGTTCTCTCATTTCATTCCATTCTATTTCTGAGACGTAAATAACGGCATTCGGAAAAGTTGACTTATACTCATTTCCATCCGGTTCAGTTAAGCCACTTGCATGATCGAAATGCAGGTGAGTCATAAGGATTATGTCAATGTCCTCCGCTGACAACGATAGCTCTTCAAGAGAAGCATGAATGTCAGACTCTTCCTCAACACCATAGTTCCTTCTTTGCTTCTCGGTCAACTTCCCTTTCCCAATCCCTGATTCAATTAAGATCTTTTTGCCTTGCCATTGAAGTAACAGCGGATCCGTTCGAAGCTCGATTTGGTTTTTCTCATTTACAGGGTATTTCTTGCTCCAGAGCGGTTTTGGCACAACTCCAAACATCGCGCCACCATCCATATGAGTAACCCCACCTCTCACCCACTTAATTAATAGTGTACCTACTTGTAACTGTTCCATTACAAAACCCCTTTCTACGATTATGTCTATCTTCTCACTAAAAGAAATCGCTTTCAACGAGAATCAAAAAAAGAGTCGCGCTAAGCGACTCAAATTCTGAATTTTGCTTCACACCGATAAATCCGGCTTCCTTTTGATGAAAACTTTTCTTCATACTCAGTCATCACATTATCTTCCATACCACTTTGATGCAAATCAAGGCTTACATGATTTAACGTCATGCCGTATGCAGAGAAACTGTGAAGGGAATATTCAAATAAGCCCTGATTATCTGTCTTAAAATGAACTTCGCCTTTCGGGCTCATCACAACACGATACAAATCCAAAAACGTTTTATAGGTAAGTCTTCTTTTTTCATGGCGATTTTTTGGCCAAGGATCTGAAAAATTCAAATAAATGCGGCTTACTTCATTTTCTTCAAAAAGCGATTGAAGATCTTGTGCGTTTTCATTCAGCAAGCGAACATTCGGCACATCTTCTACGATTAACTTTTCTAAAGCAGACACCATAACACTTGACGATAATTCTAAACCAATGTAATTCACATCAGGATTCTGTTTCGCCATGCCAATTATAAATTGTCCTTTCCCCGTTCCGACTTCTAGATGAAGGGGGTTGTTATTTTGAAAGACGTCATTCCAGTTCCCCTTTCTTTCGGAAGGGGTGGTGGGTACGAATTGTGGATGCTCTGCAAACATTTCTTCTGCCCAGGGTTTATTTCGTTGACGCATATGTTCACTTCCTTATAGTCTAATTACCGTTTTTACACAATCGACATTTTACCATGAAATCATAAGAATAGAAAGGTGGTGGAAAGGGTATGAAATAGTAGTCAAATTGTAAAAAATGATGTGGTGAAACTCACTACATTTCAGTTATGATATGGAGAGAGAGGAGGGTGAAGAAGTGGAACACTTTCTTATCATGTGGGCACCATGGATTGTGATCATTGTTTCCATTGTTGCGCTTTTCGGATGGGGTGCAAAAGGCGATACAAAATAATGAGCCATAACACGGAGAAATCCGTGTTTTTTCGTATAGCGATAGCATAATTCCTCCTTACATGCACACGCTATTTAGTAGTACAAATAAGGAGGAAAATTCATGCCACTCTCACATCGAGATCAGCTTTTTATTCTGGCTGACATTCTTAAGAACCATCATATCGATTGCACAGGTACATCTTCGGAATGTGAGCAAGTTCAACGTTTGGCAACAGCTTTACAGCAAAACGAAGGTATTGCGCCAGAGATTAAGCAGGTACTTGGTCAGATTCAACAATATAGCGCTACTGGAGCAACAGAATCCAATTTATTAAACCATATAGAAACCCACCAGCCTCATCTTAGCCAGTGGGTTGATACTATTGATCGGTATCAATAAGTCGATAGTGGTTTAAATTCTCTAAGTCTTTTTTCCAGAATTCAACTTCTCCGTTTAATCCTTTAAGATCGTACCAATAGATAGACAAGAGTGTCTGCGCTACCACATACCAGTACATGCGGTGGCGCAGGCTTTCTGTATTTTCCAATCCGTAATGAGTGAGCCATTCTTCCCACTCCTCTTTTGGAAGGTACCAGTAAAGAAGCATTCCGATATCTAACGCAGGATCTGCCACAACCGCTCCGTCCCAATCGATTAAATATAGATTCCCTTCCTCACTAAACATCCAATTATTATGATTGACATCACAATGACAAACAACCTTTTCCACGTTCTCAAGATCATTTTTATTAGCAGCAAGGTAAGATAGGGCTCGAATCACTTCAACGTCTTTTCGATGATGATTCTCAAACTTTTGTAATAAATCTTGATAAATGACGTCTGGTGAAAGAGGTTTTTTCCCGAGACGATTTAGCATCCTTCGAAGTTCTGAAGAACGATGAATTTTATAAAGCATTTGCGCCACTCGCGGCTGCTTCATTTCATGGGACTTCAGTTCTCTCCCCGGCAACCACTTTTGGGCTGTAATAACGTCTCCATTCTCAAGTCGCTTGGTCCAGAGAAGTTTCGGTACAATTCCTTCCGCCGACAAAACAGCCAGAAAAGGCGAGGAGTTCCGTTTTAGGAATAATTTCTCGTCTCCATATTGAGCTAAGTATGCTTCGCCTGTCGCTCCGCCAGCGGGCGTAACCTGCCAGCCTTCGCCTAAAATGTTATCCAACAATTTCACCTTCGATTTCCGTTAGTTTGTAGATTCTGGAAGTTTTGCGTTTTTAGCGGTTTTTTCTCCGGACCTAGCTAAAAACCGTCTACGAATAAAAAATTATAACACACGTTGACGAAATCTTCATGTGTTAATCATTTGTTATTAAAATAATTGTGTTAAATGGCGTTACTGAGAGCAATTTATCTGATGTTTTTCTAATCGGTTCAACGCTTGCTACTTCTCCATCGGCAAGAATCCATTTCTCACCATCACCGATATCGATAATATCGTCATGGAAACCGCCGTTATGAATGACGACAATGGATTCAGACGAGTGCTGTTGATGAATGCGATAAGCAAGGATTGGACCTGGAGAATCGATAAAGGAAATCCGATTCATCTCATGTCGTTCAGCCATTCGAAACGCATCAAAATGTTTTCTAATTGAAATTAACCCTCGAATATACTTGACGTTTGCTTGAACAGCTCTCATTCTTTGCCAATCAAAGCGATTAATTTTATCAGGAGATTTATAGCTATCTTCTACTCCATTTTTTGTGCGGAAAAATTCCTGTCCCGCATGAATGAATGGGATCCCCTGCGAAAGAATGGTGATCGCCGTCGCGAGACGATGCATACGCTGTTTAACATCCTCACTCACTCCTGGATGACTCCGATTCAAGCGATCCCAAAGCGTATGGTTATCATGACATTCTACATAATTAATAGATTGAGATGCTGTAATAAATTTATCCTCAACACTCCCCATTATACACTTCTTTACGTCTTCTTTAACTGAAAAGTTTCCATTTGCAAAGCCAGTGGAGCGTGTATCAAATAACTTCCCTTTAACAGAATCACGGAAATAGTCGTTAAAATAGCCTATTCTAGGGGTTTCTCGAGCATTGCCACTCATTGCTTTTCGATGGTCAGGTAGAATGGTGTTCATATGCCATCCTTCACCAAACACAAGAATCGTTGGATCTATGCAATCAAGGGCATAGCGTACTTCGTTCATCGTTTCTTTATCATGAATTCCCATTAAGTCGAAGCGAAAGCCATCAATGCCATATTCTTTTGCCCAGTAAACAACCGAATCGACAATTAATTTCCTCATCATTCTTCTTTCAGAAGCTGTATCGTTTCCTACCCCCGTTCCATTCGAAGGTTTTCCACCATGATCAAACCGAAAATAGTAACCAGGTACAACCTTTTCTAATGGAGAAGCATGAAGTTGATAGACGTGATTAAACACGACGTCCATAATGACCCTCAAACCTTTTTCATGAAGCTTCTGAATCATTTCCTTCACTTCTCGAATACGCGTGTACGGTTCATGAGAGTTTAGTGAATAGCTACCTTCTGGAACAAAATAATGAATTGGATCATATCCCCAATTATAGGATGGAGGGACTTTCATTTCATCGACACTACCGAAGTCCTGAATAGGAAGAAGTTCAACGTGCGTAACCCCGAGCCATTTTATATAGTTAATCCCTGCTGGAATGCCATCTTTATCAGGCGGTTCTTCTGTAAATGCCTTATACTTACCTCTATTTTTCAATCCACTTTTGGCTTGAACACTAAAGTCTCTAACGTGTAATTCGTATATGATCGCGTCAGAAGGCTTCGCAAAAGAAGGTTTACTGAAAGGGTTCCACCCCTCTGGATTCGTATGGGAAGGATTGATCACCATTCCAAACTTGCAGTTTGAAGTAGCTGCTCTTGCATAGGGATCAATGGTTTCTCGACATTCACCATTAACATTCACACTGTAAGTATAGAGTGCCCCTTCTGAAACCTCAGCTGATGATCCTTCAAACACACCACGCTCTTGCTTCAACATTGGCAATTCTTTTATCTTTTGGAACGTATCATTATAGATGTTAACGATAACGTCGGTTGCTGTTGGTGCCCATACTCGAAACACCGTCCCATTTTCAGTTAATAGGGCTCCTAATTCACCATCATAATAATAGCGGTCATCAAACATTTCTGTTCTGACAACTTTTCCTGTAAAAACAAGACTGGTCTCACCACTTGAATGAATGAGATAGTAATTATTCCCCGGCATGTACTCTCGATCGACATGTAATGAAATTAATCTCTTCTTACCCATTTTTGAGTTTTCTTTTACTTCAAACGGAATGTCTAAATGGCCATCAGTAAGGGTGTAGGCATTCTTAACATCTAACGAGATATTAGCCATTACCGTAATGGTATGAAAGTCATCCCAATATGCTGTAAAAGCCTGGCTCACTTTTTTGTATGCAGAATAATCTCGTATCATATGAATCCCATCCTTTGCGGAGATGCTTACAACCTTTTTCCATTACCTATCTTATTTTCAAAAATTCATTTTGACATTTGTTTCATAAAAAAAATCAAGAAATCCATTTTAATAAAAGCGGTCCAAGGAGCGAAACGCACAGGGCACATAAACTTAAACCTATTGAACTTATTGCAGCTTCTCGCTCGCCATATTCGAGTGCCTTTGCTGTACCTATCGCATGTGATGCACCGCCGAAAGCCATACCGATTCCAAGAAAGTTCGATATGCCCAGAAGTTGGAATAACCAAGGACCAGTTACGGCTCCACCTATTCCTGCAATCATTACGAATATAACGGCAAATGCTGGTTCTCCACCAGTCATGCTAGCTACTTCCATCGCTACAGGAGTGGTTACATTTTTAGAAATAATTGTCGACACAATCATTTCGTTGTATCCGCTCACGACCGCTAACCAATATCCAGACAATATCCCTAGAAGACTTGCTGTTAAAACCGTTGCAAAAATTTCAATTTTAAACTTATTTAATAATTTTCTCTGCTTATAGAGAGGAAAAGCAAGTGCGACGATAGCAGGACCTAGCAACGCGTCGATCCATTGACCTCCACTGAAATAAGTGTCATACGAAACATCAAATGACGTTAAAACCACTACCAGAACCACCGTACATGTTAATACAGGAATCATAAAAGGGTACGGTAATAACTGATAGAGCCTGCGGAAAACAACGTATAACAATAATGTGATAAATAACCAAAAAAACATTTGCAGTAGCATCATCTATCCCACTCCTTTCGATTAGCAAGAAACTGGCCAAATAGCCCCGTCGCCCCCATTACGATCCACGTACTGACGAGAACGATTGGAACTAACCAGAGACTCTTCCCGCTAAAGAAGTCGAGGTGTTGCATGATACCGACTGTGACTGGTACAAATAATAAGGGTAAATGATTTAATAATGCGGATGCTCCCTGGGAAATCCATCGAATCGGAATCCATTTTAGATAAAGCCCTATTAGAAGAATTAGCATCCCTACGACACTACCGGGAACAGGGAGTCCTAATGTTGTTTGAAGATAGCCCCCCACTAAATAAAATCCAAACAAAAACCCAATTTGTAATGAAATGATAAGGTATTTATTAATTCGTGAACTCATAAGTCGCAACACCTTTATACCTTGGGGTTTCATCGGGTGCTACTCGATATAACTTCACACTCGATACTTCCTGACTTTCTCGTTTAAGTGTTGGCCAATTTGGTTTTATTTCTTTAGTAGGGTCATACCATTTCTTTGCAAGTGTCACGTGTGGGGAGTATTCCCTTTCTTTAAGTGAAAATCCTGCAAATTGACTCAATTGGATTACTTCTTGATGGAGCTTTTCCAATTGGTTCGTGCGTATCACATCTGCATAAAGTACACGGGGTCGACTTTCGGAACCAAAATAATGTAACCCTTCCACTTCTAAATTAAAAGGTTGCATGACCTTTGCTACCCTCTGTAAACCTTCATGTAAATCTGACAGCTGCCTTGCATCCGCTCCGCCTAAAAAAGCCACCGTAATATGAAAATCTTCAGGATAAACGATATGCTTAAAAAATCCTAAATGAGTCTTCATTTGAATCTCTTGAAGTGTCTTTCTAAGATGTGGTTGGATGGGGAGGGCAATAAAATAGTGAGTATTCAACATGTCCACTCCTTCTATCCTTTTTCTATTCTATCAAACAATCTGAATAATCTTTTATTTTTTTACTCATAAGCTTGATTTTATTACGAAAGATTTATCTTTTGCTATAATGGGGAACAGTATTAGAAAATATCGTTTAACGGGAGTGATCATCTCCTCACTTTCTATACTGACCAATTAATATGAAAATGACCCTTAACTTGTATGAAAAGGATGTGCTTACATGATCTATGAAAATATGGCCGATCTTATTGGAGATACGCCTCTACTCAAATTAAATCGAGTCCCGAATCCAAATGGCGCAAAAATATACGCAAAGCTGGAATACTTTAACCCAAGTCGGAGCGTAAAGGATCGCGCAGCCTATAATATGATTGTTAAAGCAGAAGAAGATGGCTTACTTAAAGCTGGCTCTACAATTATTGAGCCAACTTCGGGCAACACCGGCATTGGACTTGCCATGAACGCCGCCGCTAAAGGGTATCCTGCTATTATTGTCATGCCTGATAACGCAACACAAGAACGCATTAAACTTCTTAAAGCATACGGTGCAAAAGTTGTTCTCACGCCATCTTCTGAGAAAATGCCTGGTGCAATTAACAAAGCGAAAGAAATTGCCGAAACCATTAAAGATAGCTTTATCCCAATGCAATTCGAAAATGCTGCAAATCCAGACGCACATCGTACTTCAACAGCGCTTGAAATTATAGAAGCAATGAAGCAACTCGGCGTCACTCCTGCTGCCTTTATTTCAACAGCCGGAACGGGCGGAACTGTTACAGGGACAGGTGAAGTCTTAAAAGAACATTTCCCCGATCTTACCGTGCACGTGGTTGAACCTGAGGGATCACCCGTTTTATCTGGCGGTAAACCTGGAAAACATAAGCTCGTAGGAACAAGCCCTGGATTCATACCTGATATCCTGAACACCTCGGTCTATGATGAAATTATCAAGATTACTGATGAGCAAGCCTATGAAGTGACGCGTAAATTAGCTAGGGAAGAGGGATTACTTGTGGGTCCATCTTCAGGAGCTGCAGTCTTTGCGGCAATGCAAGTTGCTGAGCGTTTATCACCCAACCAGGTTGTTGTTACCATGACTTGTGATTCTGGCGAACGTTATTTATCAAGTGATTTATTCAGTTCTCTATAGAACTTCCAAAAGAAAGCACATATGAATAGTAACTAGTCAGCGCCATGCCGTTACCGGCATGGCGCTCATTCTATTATTTTGCGAGTTCATAAATCGCTTCAGCATAAATCGCTGCCGCTTTTAACAAATCCTCGATATCCACATATTCATCTTTTTGATGTGCTAATTGAGGCTTTCCTTCAAAAAGAGCACCAAATGCAACTCCCGCATTTAGAGAGCGGGCATACGTTCCTCCACCTATCGATAGAAGCTTAGCTTCTTTGCCGGTTTGCTTTTCATAAACGTGTTGAAGCTTCTGTATAAGCTCATGATCCTGTGGCACATGATGCGGTGTCATATGATCAATCACTTTCATCTCCACTGACATTGGACCGGTGACCTTGTCAAACGTTTGTTTCACATGATCAAACTGACACGTTACTGGATAGCGAAGATTAATGCCAATTCGTCCCTGTTGGCTCGCTTGATACTCGAAAGTACCTGCATTCATCGTCAGTGACCCTGTAATGTTATCTTTGAAAGAGACCCCAAGGCGCTCCCCAGTAAAATCATCCTGTAACCATTTGAAGATAAAGTTAATGTAGGCAGATCCGTTTTGATCAAGCGACAGCCCTTCCAGAAATTCCGCTAAACGAAACGCTGCGTTGACACCTTCATGAGGGGCAGATCCATGAACGGATACGCCGTGTATTTCTAGCGTTAATTGCTTATCCAGTGTCGCTTTTCCTTTAAGGTTTTTATCGTTTAAAAATAGCTCAAATTCCTTTTTGACGTCAAGCAATTGGTCTTCACTACTTTGACATTTTGCTATTGCATGATCTGGAACCATATTCAAACGCTGTCCAGAATGAAAAGAGCGAAGAACGAACGTTTCCTTCCTTTCTTCATTAACAGGAAAAATCCATTCAAAGTCAGCAATCCCTTTTTCAGCGTGAATAATCGGGAAGACCGCATCAGGTGCAAAGCCCATTGTTGGCATTTCTTCATGGTTAAAATAGGTATCGACACATCGCCAAGAGCTTTCTTCATCTGTACCAACAATCATGCGAACTCGCTTTGAAAGTGCTGGATAAAGTTCCTTGACGATATTCATTGCCCAGTATGCCGCAATCGTCGGTCCCTTGTCATCAATCGCTCCTCTTGCATACATCTTTCCTTCTCGAACAGCAGGAGTAAACGGAGGGGTTGTCCAATCATTACCCGCTGGCACAACATCAACGTGACACAAGATACCAATTATTTCTTCACCCTGTCCAAACTCTAAATGTCCTGCAACCTGTTCAACATTCTTTGTTTGATAGCCATCACGCTTCCCTAAGTTAAGCATATAATCAAGCGCCTTTTTCACTTCAGAACCGAAGGGAGCATCCTCTGTACGATTCTCTTCATCTAAAACACTCTCAATTTTTAATAGACCTTCTAAGTCATTCATTAACGATTGTTTTCGATTAAGCACTTCTTCCTTCCAATTTACATCATTCAATTTATTTCACCCCTTTTATTCTTTCATATACTTCGTGATCACAAATGACAAAGAGTTTTGCCCTCTCCGGAATCGACTCATCCAGTCGTCGATTAATATCCATCCGCTCCCCATCAGCTATAAGCGTAGCTCCTTGTTGCAGTAGACTCTGAAACGCATCCCGATATGTATCCCACTCTTGCTGTACACCGATTTCATATAAGTTATCACCATGACCCCTACTTAGCAGCTGCGAGTAAACACCTGATATTCCCTTTGTAAAAGCGGATCGAACAGCCATGCGAGATACAGCTTCATGTGAAAGAACGAACTCATCAACCTGAACATGTGTAAAGTTCTTTATATGCTCCTCCTTCATTACTTCAACCGTTGTATGAATATCGGTTGAAAGTCGTTCAATTGAGCTAGCAATGATGAGTGACTTTCCATCAGCGAGAAGAGCATCATGTATCGTATCATCTGAAAAGATAAGAACCGCTTTCGCATTCATAATATCAGCTTTGTTAAGCGTTGCTTCTTCTGCAGCATCACCTTGTATATAGTGAATATTCTCTTCGATTAATGGAGCTTTTGTTAACTTGTCAATAATGACAATCTCGCATTGATCAGAATCCATAATTTCCGAAACCGCGTATGCAGCTTTTTGCGACCATCCAATAATGACGATATGATCGTTTCCTTGATAAGGCATTTTCCCTTCCTCCTTTCGCTTTTTAATCTCTGAAAAGCCATCAACAAACTTTCCAATAACAACTCCAATTAATCCAATACCGACAATATAGAGAAACATCGCATACATTCTTCCAGCAATCGTGGTTGGGAAGTAATCTCCATATCCTACTGTCGTTACAGTTGTCATCACCCACCAGAGTGAATCGAATAGAGATGGAAACGTCTCTGGTTCAATGAGCCGCATGATTACTGTACTAACGACAACTAGGATGAAAGCGACAGCTAGCATAAAACGATTGTTTAATTTAATGGCATTTTTTAGAAAAATACGAAATAACATATGAATCTCCCTCCTCTCTTAGTATTCGTACTTTAAGAATAGCAAAGGAATGTTCGTTAAGGAAGATTAAGCCAAACGAAATGAAATTTTTTGCCGAAATAACAGAATTATTGTAAAATAAACTTTAAAGAGGGGGTGTAAGTTGGCCCAAAAAAGGGAAATGGCAGTAGGAGTGGAATTAAATAATAATGCCAATCAATCGCTTATCTTATGAAAGTGGTACGACCTATTCGTCAATACACCAAGTTGGGAAACCCAACACATCCAGAAATCACTTCCAGTCTTAATCGGAGCAAATAGCCAAACTTTCATGAAAAATCGAAGGAATATGTAGAAATTAAGTATATCTTAACGTTTCCTTCATATGGTTTTAATAGTTACGTTTTATGCTAGGGATAAGGCATTGATTACATGTTAGGGAGTGGTTCTTTGAGTATTACTTCAACTGATCGTATGATGACCCGTATCAAGTCCATCTATTTATTTATTAGCAAGCATGGTACTGTCAGCACAAATGAGTTAGTTGAAGAGTTTGGGATTACCCAGCGAACAGTTCAAAGAGATTTAAATGTACTGGCCTACAATGAATTAGTCAAAAGCCCAAACCGAGGATTCTGGACAATAACAAGCAAGAGAGTTAAAGTTGGATAAGGTAGATAATAGGCTACACGGGGCTTTTCGTCGATCCAATCTGACGGAAGCCTTTATTTAGTTTGAAAACATTGCTTTTTAACTCATTAGAAAAGCCCTGCATTAATGCAGGGCTTTTCTATATCACGCTTTTTTTATTGTATGGTGATAGTCTGTAGGGACAATAATTTTACCGTGCTGATACTTTACAGCTTCGTCCAATTTTAAAAAGGGTTGATCGCTTGAAAGAAAATCGGATAAAAAGCCTTCTGAAAGCTCAAATCCCTCGACCCTGCCACTTTTGTCAATGACAATTTCCTTCACCTTGCCAAGCTCTTCTCCGCTTTCTGTTAAAATTTCAGCTTTATTTAACGATTTATTAGAACATTGATCAGCTAAAACCGTCGATTGAATTTCATCCTGACTTTCACGAAGCAAATAGCCATCATTTTGCCAGGATAATTGACTAAATGAAACAATCATTGTTTCATTTGCATCTCGTTCTTTACGATCATCGTCTGTTACTGGATAATTATCAGGCGTGAATTGTCCTCCTGACGCTTGAATAGAGTGAAGCATTTCATCTGCGTGATGATCAGGAACAGCATCTTTCTCATTAGAAATCTCTTTTTTCTCAACCTCAACATATGTTGCTTGCCGAAGCGTCTGATCAAAGTAAACCTGCTTCACAATCAATTCAGCAGATGATTCATTTTTCAACTTATGATCTTGAATTTCTTTTCCAACCTTAATCATGAAAAATCCTCTCCTTCACAACTGAATACTCCTGCTATTCCCCAAGTCAGTCGTAAAGAAACAAACCATTACTTTTGTAGAATGGTTACCTCTTCCTCAGTTAACTCTCTGTATTCTCCAGGTTCCAAGTCACCATCAAGATGAATATCTCCCATCTGAATGCGCTGTAAATAAACGACTTTCTTGCCTACCGCTTCAAACATTCGCTTTACTTGATGGAATTTTCCTTCATGAATTGTAAGCTCAATTTCGGATTCCTCAGCAGCACTTAAAATCGTTAACTCTCCAGGTTTTGTTTCATATCCATCATCAAGCGTGACGCCTTTCTCAAAAGCCCGAACATCTTTTTCTGATACAACACCGCTAATTTTAGCATAATAAGTTTTCGGAACATGATGTTTTGGTGACGTTAAATGATGAGCTAGCTTACCATCATTCGTGATGATTAATAATCCTTCTGTATCTTTATCTAATCGCCCTACTGGAAATGGTTCGAAAACTTGATCTTCAGGAATGAGTATGTCAATGACAGTTTCTTCTTCATCTTCCGTTGCTGAAATAACCCCAGCCGGTTTGTTCATCATAAGGTAAATGAATTCTCGATATTCTACGGTTTCTTCATAAACTGTTACGTGATTTTCTTCAGGATCGATATGGTGCTTCGCATCCTTAATCACCTCTTCATCAACACGAACCACGCCTGTTTTCAAAAGTTTTTTTACTTCTTTCCTCGTGCCGTAGCCCATATTTGCTAATAATTTATCTAAACGCATTTCAACCTCTCCTTTTCCATATTTTTTCCACTATTTATTTATTTTTTTAGCATACTTTTTGGTTCGTAAGGGTATGTAAACGATAAATGCCAAAATGCACGTTTGGAGTGAATCGTATGACTGTGAAAGTTGGACTTTTAGCAACAGCACGCAAGAAAAGTAATAAGTCTGCACCTGTGACGGAATTTTACCAAAGTCCTTTATTTCAAAAAACGTTAGAATACGCATCTCAACATTATGACCGCATGTATTTCTATAATGCCAAAGATGGACTTTTATTACCAGAAGACATCATGGACCCATATGACGTCTCAATTAAAACATTTTCCCATCATCAACGAGAAGAATGGGCTCAAAAAGTAATTGAGCAATTCTCTCAACATGAGACTTCTACGGATATTCTCGTGTGTTTACACGGTGGCTCCGTTTATCGAAAACACCTTGAGCCTCAGCTTAACCGATTCAACTATGTGTATGAAGTGCCTTTAAAAGGACTTGGAATCGGAGAGCAGCTCAGTTGGTATCAGAAAAACTCAGTATAACACGGGTCACATGCCCAGCAACACTGCCCAGCCTTAACATACACTATCAAGTACCTACAAAAGGAGGCGTTGTGTATGTATGATTATGATCGGCAGCAAGGGCAGCAGTTCCAAATGTATCCTGGCTTTCCAGGATACCCAGGACAGCCCGGGTATCCCGGCCAACCAGGATATCCTGGAAATATTGAACAACAGCTTAGACAAATTGAGCGCCAGCTACGACGACAAGATCGAAGAATTACAAGAATTGAGAGACAGATCGGGATTCGTGATGAGGACTACGGCTATTAGCCTTCTCAATTATTCCACTTATAAAAAATGAAGGCCTCAGGAGGCCTTCATTTTTTAACGTCTTTTTAGAAATGAGAATCGTTCACCTAAAATTAATCCCGCTAGATTGGAACGATATGATAGCCATAGAAATACAATTCCTCCCACCGTAACGCCAATTAGTAAATTGATGATCGAATACAACATGCTTCCGCCTTCACTTGTTGAAAGGTATAAATCAGGCATGACCGATTCTAATGGAAGAATGGCTAGTTTGGAAGCAACCGCCATAATCACGACGAAAATTCCAATAAGGAGTAACCTTCTTGAGAGGAATCCAAACTCGTAATCTGTATATTTCTTAATGACAACGATTGTAATGATAACCGACGTTAGTAAACCAATATTTGTCGCAAGTATTGATCCTTTCCCCTCAAACATTGTAACAAAGGGATAAGTTAGTCCAGCTTTAAGGACAAGACCAGCGAGTAAACTATAGACGGCAAACTTTTGTTTATTAATTCCCTGTAAAATCGCAGCTGTTACAGAAAAAAGGGCAAACAATATAGCCGTTGGCGCATACCACATTAATAACCAGCTACCAAGATCTTGATTTACCGTTGGATAAAGAACTCTAAATATCGGTTCAGATAAAACGGCTAACCCTATTGCAGCAGGAGTCGTCAAGAATAATAAAATTTGGAACGTTTGCGTTAGCTGATTTTGCAATGATCCTTCACGATTCGCTGTAAATGATTTCGTAATAGCTGGGATAATCGTCATTGAAAGAGCAGTAGCAAGCGATACTGGGATCATAATCAACTTATGAGCAAGTCCAGTGATAATCGCAAACACTTCTTCATAGGCAGGTTTATCGTAACCAATACTCTTCAATGCTGGATTAATGAGCAACGTATCAATTTGCAAATATAAAGGAATCGCCAAACCGACTACAACAAACGGAAGAGCATACGTAATGATTTCTTTATACATATCTTTTAAGGATACATCATGATCCACCGTACTTTCAGCAAGGTGACGATCTAACGATGGCTTTCGCTTTCTGTAATACCAGAAAACTACAAGCAATCCCCCAACCGCCCCAACAAATGCACCAAAAGTGGCGAATGTAGCGGCTGTCGCTTCATCCCCGTCCATAAATTTAATGATAATAACACTGGAAACAAGGATAAATACAATCCGGAAAATTTGTTCAACAACTTGTGAAACAGCTGTTGGTCCCATCGATTGTAGACCTTGGAAAAAACCGCGCGTTAGACTCATGATCGGCACAATTAATAGTGCCATACTCACGACCCTTATAACTAATGTTACATCGGCAATTGTATTCCCTTCTTTCCCCTCATCAATGACAATACGAGCAATTGGTTCTGCCAAAAGGAAAAGGGCTAGAAATGCTACAAATCCAGTAATCGTCATTAAAAGAAGTCCTGACTTAAAAAGTCTTCGTCCCGTTCGGTAATCTCCAAGCGTGTGATATTTTGAAACAAACTTTGAGACTGCAAGCGGAATTCCCACCGTGGACAGGCTTAGCATTATCGTATATGGAGTATAAGCATATTGATAAAGGGCTACCCCCTGAGTACCAACAAGAGCTGTAAAAGGAAACATATAAATCATACCAATTATTCTAGAAAAAAGGGTAGCTGCTGATAACAGCATTGTCCCTCTAATCACATTTGAATCAGACATTTCTCCATCTCCTACTTCTAACCATTCAACTAGATCCATTCGTCATCTATCAACAATTTTCAACAGTTCTTTAAATACACTTCTCCATTTTAAGCTATTTAGCTAGTAACAACAAATATAAATTTTTGTGAAACTTTATTAAGGGGAGTGAATTATGGTATGTTTGAGTGTAGCAAAATGAGAGAGGTGTAAGTATGAACTATGATGTCATTGTGATTGGCGGAGGTCCGTCCGGACTCATGGCGTCTGTATCAGCGGCTGAACATGGAGCAAAAGTGCTTCTCGTTGATAAAGGGAATAAGCTTGGACGAAAGCTAGCGATTTCTGGAGGCGGTCGTTGTAACGTAACAAACCGACTTCCACTTGATGAACTAATCAAATTCATTCCAGGAAACGGAAAATTCTTATACAGCGCGTTTAACATTTTTGATAATGAAGACATTATCACATTCTTTGAAGACCTTGGCATTAAATTAAAAGAAGAAGATCATGGCAGAATGTTCCCCGTCACTGATGATGCAAAGTCTGTTGTGAATGCACTACTAGATAAAGTACGACACTTAAATGTGACAATACAAGTCAATACCCCAGTTGAGAAAGTTCTTTATGAAGATGGGGCCGTTTCAGGTGTAAGACTTAAAACGAAAGAAAACATTCATTCATCCAACGTGGTTATTGCAGTTGGAGGGAAATCTGTCCCTCATACGGGTTCAACCGGCGATGGTTATGCATGGGCGGAAGAAGGTGGTCATACGATTACAGATCTATACCCCACTGAAGTCCCCCTTACTTCTAGTGAAGCTTTTATTAAAAACAAGGAACTGCAGGGCTTATCGCTTCGAGATGTTGCGCTATCTGTTCTTAACCCAAAGGGCAAGGTGATTAAAACACATCGATGGGATATGATTTTTACACATATTGGACTTTCTGGACCCGCAGTTCTTCGTTGCAGTCAATACGTTGTGAAAGCAATGAAAAAATTCAATGCGCAATACATTCCCCTGCAAATTGATGCCGTACCTGATCAAAACGAAGAGGAATTGTTTCGCGAGCATATGAAGCTCGCAAAAGAAGAGCCTAAAAAAGCAATTAAAAACATCTGGAAAAGCAAAGTACCAGAACGATACATGCTCTTCTTATTTACTAAAGCAGACATATCGCCAGAAACGACGTATGCTCACTTATCGAAGGAAAAAGTGCGTGAATACGTACGTTTATTAAAGCAATTCCAAGTCGCGATCGATGGTACCCTTCCAATTGATAAAGCCTTCGTAACGGGTGGAGGCGTATCTCTAAAAGAAATACATCCGAAAGAAATGGCTTCAAAATTCACCACAGGTCTTTACTTTTGCGGAGAAGTACTCGACATTCACGGTTATACCGGGGGCTATAACATCACTTCTGCCTTTGTAACAGGGTATACAGCAGGTAAAAGCGCTGCTGAAAGAAGAACAACTTCTGCTATTTAAGTTGAGCATGATTCGACTCGCCTATAGAAAGAGAGGGGATCGTCCATCGGACGATCCCCTCTCTTTCTTTTATCGTTTGTTTCGGTTTCTTCCGTTATTTCGATTGCGATTGTTCGAGGAACCAGTCTTTCGAGAAGAATGGCTGGATCTACTTCTTTGATCATTTCTTCTTTCATCATTACGCTCTTCACCATCAGGTAGTGCACCTTCAACGGTTTTTCTAGCAAGTTTCTTACCGATACCTTTTTCAATCATTTGAATAAATGATTGATCCTTGGCAGCTATAAACGTATAAGATGCACCATCTCCACCAGCACGCCCCGTTCGACCAATTCGGTGGATATAACTTTCTGTATCTTGCGGAATGTCGTAGTTAAAAACGTGCGTCACTCCTTCAATATCAAGCCCTCGTGCTGCCACATCCGTGGCAACAAGAAGCTGAATTTTCGCATCACGGAATCGTTTGATGACACTTTCACGTTTCGACTGAGATAAATCACCATGAAGCTCATCGGATAAATATCCTTTTGCTTTCAAATCACCGTTTAATTTACTAACTCTACGCTTCGTACGACAGAAAATAATTCCGAGGAACGGACGCACTTCGTCAATAGTTTCAGTAAGGGAACCAAATTTTCGTCGATCTGTTGTCTCAATAACGAACTGCTCAATTTCTTCAACGGTTTTGCCTTTCTCTTTTCCTCTAATCTTCTCAGGTGAACGCATAAATCGTTTGGCAAGTTGTTTAATATCACTCGACATAGTTGCTGAGAATAGGGCGGTTAGACGGCTTTCAGGCGTTTCATCAATAATATCTTCTACTTCTCTAAGGAAACCAATATGCAACATCTGGTCAGCTTCATCTAAGACAAGATAAGCAGTATGAGATAAATCAATGGTTTCTCTTCGAACATGATCTAACAAGCGACCAGGCGTTGCCACAACAATGTGGACTTGCTTATTTAGATGCTTGATCTGTCTTTCTACATCCTGACCACCATAAACAGCTAGAACATTGACGTCATCTCGTTCTTCAACTAGCTTCATCAATTCTGAAGTAATCTGAATCGCAAGCTCACGAGTTGGCGTAACAATGAGAGCCTGTACTTCTTGTGCTTCTGTGTCTATTTTCTCAAGAATTGGCAGCAAGAAAGCGAATGTTTTTCCCGTGCCCGTCTGCGCCTGTGCAATGACGTCTTTTCCCTGTAACATCACTGGAATCGTTTCTCTTTGAATGTCTGTTGGGGTATCGATGCCCTGAGCTTCAAGTTGCTTAATGAGACGTGAGTCCAGTCCCAATTTAGTAAATTCGTTCAAATTAGTCACCTCGTGTTTAGTATATCAATAATTTGTATCTTCTTTCAGAACTGCCCTTATTCTCTCGCTCCGAACATAAAGAAGTCAAAAGAAATTCCATTATGAAATGAAACCTTAAAAAAAAGCTACCTCATTGACGACTGCTAAAGTGCGGTCGAGTGAGACAGCTTTAACTAATTTATGCTCGATAATTCCCCATTACTTTTGAAACATAATTTTGTGTTTCTTGAAACGGAGGTATTCCACCGTACCGATCCACATTTCCCGGTCCGGCATTATAAGCGGCTAGTGCAAGCTCAGTGTTTCCATTATATTTATTCATCATTTGTTTCATGTACTTTACGCCGCCTTCAATGTTTTGTCCAGGGTCAAAAGGATCTTTTACTCCTAATGAAGCGGCAGTAGCAGGCATTAATTGCATTAACCCCATAGCCCCAGCTCCGCTCACGCTATCTGACTTATAGCCTGATTCTTGTTTAATAATGGAATGAATGAGCTTAGGATCGACGTCATATTTCACCGATAATGCTTCTATATAGCCATCGATTTCAAGCGATGATGACGAATAAGAAGGGTTAGACGAGATTGGAATTTGGGATGGCGCAAATAATTCCGCCGGGATTGAAGTAAGTGTTGAATCCGGATTGGCTTGTCCAGGATTCTGGTTAGAGAGAGCTTGTTCAAGCATATCAGTAAAGGAAAAAGTGGTCGTCTGCTTCACTTTATTTCCTATCTGCAATTGTTGAAGAGACTGTAAATCCATCATAGCACGTATTAGTTCTGCCTTCATTTCAACACCCCGGTCTAGTCTTTTCCATCATTATACCAGATTGAAGGCAGAAGTAGATTTCTTTCTTTAAGCAATCTATTTGGAACATGGGGAAAAAAGTGCTATGATTTATTAAACACATCAATTTACTTGGATTAACACTTCAGGAAAACGTCTTTTAGAGACCAACTCCAAAAGACGTTTTCATTACGAAACGGTCATGTAATAAATAGGTTGCTTGCGCTGTTTCATCAGGATCTTCACAGCGAGTCTTGCTGCTTTTCGATCTTCGGCAAGAACAATAATCTCTTTATCACACACTTCATTTTCTTTCGTCTGTCTTCCTAAATAAGAAAGCGGAATATTCTTTGCTTTTTCATAAGGCGTACGGTGCGAAAGAATATAATCTCTCACATCAATGAGACAGTATTTATCATCGTCAAACCGATCTAAATGAATCGGCTTCATATAAGAATAAGGATAAACTACTCTCCATAATCCTAAAGTCAAGGCAGCCATTACTGCACCAGCCATTCCCCATATCGCCATTCGAACTCTCTCCTTTTTAGCAGGGTTATTTCAGTTTACCCTCCCATTTCATCATACCGCCAACCATATTTCTTACTTCATAACCAGCTTCTTGCATGTACTCGCAAGCACGCTCACTACGACGTCCAGAGCGACAAATCATAATATGCTCTTCTTCTTTGTTTATTTCATCAAGTCGTTCCGGAAGAGTGCCAAGACGAATGTGCTTCGCTTCAGGGATCATACCTTCCTCTACTTCCTCGTCCTCACGTACATCAATTAGCGAAACGTTCTTTCCATCATTGATTAGCTTTTCAACCTCTTCAGGTGTTACTGTCTTAATTTCATTACTCATAAAAAACATACCCCTTTCGTACAATTCTCATATGATTTTTCGATTATATTCACTTTAACAAATTCAATCGTACATGATTTGTTGGTTCAATACAAGAAATCTATCTTCTTATCATCTTACTAATATTCTCAAATATAGGAAAAGGTTATGCAAAATGTTGTTTAATCATTTTCAGCAAAATTTTATATAGTTAAAACCCTCTCCATCAACTGGAGAGGGTTAGTTGTTAATTAGCTACGATATTCACTAACTTACCTGGAACAGCAATAACTTTGCGAAGTGTTTTGCCATCAAGTTGACCTTTAATTTTCTCATGCTCTAACGCAATTTCCTGCATCTCATCACGAGAGGCTTCTGTAGGAATGGATATTTTAGCACGAAGTTTGCCGTTAATTTGAACAACAATCTCAACTTCGTCTACTGTAAGTTTGCTTTCATCAAACATTGGCCAGTTCGCATACGCAAGTGATTCGCCATGTCCAAGCGCACTCCATAGTTCTTCCGCAAGGTGAGGCGCGATAGGTGAAAGTAACTTCACAAACCCTTCCATTAAAGTAACCGAAACCGTTTCCTGCTTATACGCTTCATTTACAAATACCATCATTTGAGACACAGCGGTGTTAAAGCGCAGTCCTTCCATATCTTCAGTTACTTTCTTAACTGTTTCATGATAAACGCGCTCCATCTTTTCTCCTGAATTTTCTTCAGAAATCGAAGACTTTGTTAGGTCACCTTCGCCAAACAAGCGCCATACACGATCAAGGAAACGACGAGCTCCATCAAGACCATTGTGTGACCATGCAATCGACCCTTCAAATGGCCCCATAAACATTTCATATAGACGAAGTGTGTCTGCACCGTGGCTTTCAACTATTTCATCTGGATTTACTACGTTTCCTTTTGACTTACTCATTTTTTCGTTGTTTTCACCAAGAATCATGCCCTGATTGCGAAGGCGTTGGAATGGTTCTTTCGTTGGCACTACACCGATATCATACAGAACTTTATGCCAGAAACGAGCATAAAGCAAGTGAAGAACCGCATGCTCTGCACCACCGATATACATATCCACAGGTAGCCATTCATCAAGCTTTTTAGGATCCGCTAGCATCTCATCGTTATTAGGATCGATATAACGCAGATAGTACCAGCAGCTTCCAGCCCATTGTGGCATCGTGTTTGTTTCACGACGGCCTTTCATACCTGTTTTAGGATCGACAACGTTCAACCAATCCTCGATATTCGCAAGAGGGGATTCGCCAGTTCCAGAGGGCTTAATTTCCGTTGTTTCTGGTAGAACGACCGGTAAATCTTCCTTCGGTACTGCGCTCATTGAACCATCTTCCCAATGTATGATTGGAATTGGTTCACCCCAGTAACGCTGACGGCTAAATAACCAATCGCGAAGACGATACGTTGTTTTTTTCGTGCCTTTACCGTTTTCCTCTAACCATTCAATGCTTTTCGTTATGGCTTCTTCTTTCTCAAGGCCGTTTAAGAACTCAGAGTTTACATGCTCCCCATCTTCTGTATAGGCTTCTTTCGACACATTTCCACCAGCCACAACTTCTTGGATTGGAAGGTTAAAGGCAGTCGCAAACTCATAATCACGCTCGTCATGAGCAGGAACAGCCATGATCGCACCAGTTCCATAACTCATAAGCACGTAATCCGCTACCCAAATCGGAAGCTTAGCATTGTTTATTGGGTTAACTGCATAGGCTCCAGTAAATTCACCAGTCTTCTCTTTTGATAACTCTGTTCGCTCAAGATCACTCTTTGTTTGAACTTTTGAACGATAGCTCTCAACTTTGGAAATTTGTTCACTCGTCGAAATTTTATCAACTAGAGGATGCTCAGGTGCTAGCACCATATACGTTGCGCCAAACAGTGTATCTGGACGCGTCGTAAAGACATCAATTGACTCATCATAACCATCTATTCTAAAGGTAACTTCAGCGCCTTCGGACTTCCCAATCCAGTTTCGCTGCATTTCTTTAATGCTGTCAGACCAGTCAAGGTCTTCTAGATCTTCAAGCAAGCGATCCGCATATTCCGTAATTTTCAATACCCATTGCTTCATTGGTTTACGAACAACAGGATGACCGCCGCGCTCACTCTTACCGTCAATGACTTCCTCATTCGCAAGAACAGTTCCTAGCGCTTCACACCAGTTCACAGCTACTTCGTCTACGTAGGCAAGACCTTTTTCATATAATTTCGTGAAAATCCACTGTGTCCATTTGTAATAATGTGGATCAGTTGTATTAATTTCTCGATCCCAATCGTATGAAAAACCAAGCTCTTTAATTTGGCGACGGAATGTATCGATGTTCTTTTGTGTAAAGTCACGTGGGTTGTTACCTGTATCAAGTGCATATTGTTCTGCTGGTAGTCCAAATGCATCCCATCCAATTGGATGAAGGACATTGTATCCCTGCATTCTTTTCATACGAGATAAAATATCTGTTGCCGTATACCCTTCAGGGTGTCCAACGTGCAGACCTGCCCCAGATGGATAAGGGAACATATCGAGTATATAAACTTTCTCACCTTGTGCGTCATTCTCTGTTTTAAATGTTTTGTTTGTTTCCCAGAAGTGCTGCCACTTCTTTTCAATTGATTTGTGATCAAATGCCATTGCTACTCTCTCCTTCCAGTACTTACAGAAAAAATAAAAAACCTCCCATCCCCGTTGTTTATCAACAGGGACGAGAGGTTGAGAATCTACTATTCACAATCACCCGCGGTACCACCCGGCTTAGTACTAAAAAGCACTCACTTAAGGCCTTTAACGCAGGCATACGGGTCACCTTACTCCATTCAGGTTCCGATTCAAAGGTGAGTTCGCAAAGGTTCTATGTTAACTTCCACCAACCGTTAACTCTCTAGCAATAGAATCCTTGGTACTATTCCTTATCATTATCTTTAACTTCACAAATTACGTATATAATTTGTATTGTATGAAGACTTGTGAGAAATGTCAAGAACATTATCAGAATAGCCGCTTTTTTCGTGATCTATACATCTCCAGATACAATTTGTTTTTCATTAGGTATAGAAAATATAAAAAGAAACGTACCCATACTGGGCACGTTATCCTTCGCGATGCTTTTTCTGACTCGCCGAATCGTCTTTTGAGTGCGGCTTATCTTTTTCTTCTCTCTGTTCTTCTTTTAAATCTTCTAGTGGAATCGCATCCACATTCATTTCTGAAGTATCCTCATCCAATTGATTCTTTTCTTTATCAGGTAATTGCTCAGGGTTATTGGTTTCACCTTGTTTGTGTGCCTTTTCGTTCTTTGCCATGTGATCACCTCATTTATTGTTTATTAGTTTGTACCACACTCCATATATTCCCAAACATTTATGAAAGTTAGTTGGAGAAAAAGATCGAACATGGTAAAGTCATAATTAGCTAAAACATCGCTTTCTAGACGTCTGCATTCACGATAAGTTTCTCAAGTCAGGCAGCAGACAAATGAAGCAAAGAATATTTTTAGTGACAGAAAGGAATATACATCATGACCCTTCAACGTATCTTACCTTTTACAAGAACGCTACTGGACTCAGTCTTAGCAGAAGGTGGCATTGCTATTGACGGTACTTGTGGAAATGGACACGACACTCTCTTTCTAGCCGAATCGGTTGGTAAGTCAGGCAAAGTTTATGGATTCGATATCCAATCTGAAGCAATAGAATCGACTGAAAAAAGACTGCAAGAAGCTGACCAATATACCCAGGTCGCTCTATTCCAGGAGACTCACGCTTCCATTAATAACAACATTGAGAAGGAACATATAGGGAAAGTTTCTGCCGCAATCTTTAATCTTGGCTACCTGCCAGGTGGAGATAAATCCATTGTCACTAATGCTGAAGAAACGATTCAATCTGTAACAGATATCTTACGTTTGCTTCATTCAGGAGGACTTCTCATTCTAGTTGTCTATCCAGGACATCCAGAGGGAAAAATTGAAAGTGAAAAGGTCACAAATTTCGCTACTGATCTTAATCAGTCACATTATCAGGTTCTAAAATATCAGTTTATTAACCAAATCAATGATCCCCCCTATATTCTTGCGATCAGCAAAAAATAAGGGCTGTGCTTCTGCACAGCCCTTATTCTTTATAGAATTCGCATTGATTCAATATGATCTCTTGTTTTTTTATTCCCTAATTTGTGTATCAGGCTATATATCTCTTTCATATGGTTATCATAGTCATCATTGTTTTTATCTTCATGATAACTCATGGCAGGGACATGAGCACGGTATAAGGAAAGTCGACTATCCTTATCTGTTAGATCAAAAAGCTCACTAAGTTCATAAATATCTTCCTCATCTGCATCAATTTCAAAATGATAACTTGATGCTCCTTGATCTTCCAAAATTTCACCTGAACTAACCTCTACGTAATAACGCTTCTTCATCTTAAGAGCCCCTTTCAAAATCCTATAGGCTTCTTTTCTCACGAATGAGTGTTTTTTATACGCGTATTACTGAGAAGCTTTGTGAAGTCTTCTATAAACCCATCCATTAAAGTAAAAGAAAATGCTCGATCGTCCACCAATTCGAATGATTTTACGAGCTAACGAACGAACATCTTTCTGTTCCATTACTTTGCGATCGGCAAGGTATATTCCAAGTAATCCCCTATTAATTAAACGGTGGAAAGAAGAATGGGGAAGTCCCTCTACGCTTTTATCTGCTTCCTTAATAAAGTGCGCAACACGCTTGGCGAGCTCATCATTGTCTTTGTAATAGAAACAAAAATTCAAATCTCCACCAGCTCGATCCTCTTCCTGATCAATAAAGTAATCCAGCATAATATGAAGCCCCTGTACCCACGGAAAGTACCCATCTTTAATCATCGCTGTTCCACCTTGTGGGATTTCTTCACCTAGTGAGTACGAGACAAGACAAAATATACCCAACGTTGATCCTGAACAAGCAGAAAATTCGTTCCAAGTCATTTCTGGCATTTGCTTCTTATGCTGGTCAAACCAGCTCTTCAATCTTGGCACGCGTTCTTCCTCTTTCACATGCTTATGTACCTGAAGATCACAATAGTAATGACAGAGTTCTAGTAAGGCTGGCTGCACTTCGGATTGATTTGGCAACTCGCGAATTACCTTCTGACACGTCCGAACAAGTTCAACTAGATAACCGCCATCATCTTTTTCTTCCCGATACCGATAATAATGATTAGATGCTTCAACCTCAGGCGAAAGAGCCTCAATCATTGCCTCATGTAGAGCACTGAAGTCTTTTGGATCAAGTGAAGTACTTCGGTCACATAGGTTATCCAGGTAGTCGCTAATTGTCTGATAAGCAGCGATAAATGAAATCGAACGATCAATCTGCTTTCCAGCAAGTAACCCATAGATCCCTCCACCTTCACAGTGAAACGTTTTTGAATCAATGCTGTCTAGCGCCTGTTTTCTAAGTTCAGGATTTGGGATTTGTTCAGCCCGTCTCCTCCAATATTCTAATTCATGATGAACCCTCGGTAAGACGCGTCGATAGATACTATACATCAGCGTCCAGGGTTGACTCGGTACTTTCAAGTGACCCCACTCCTGTATTAATTATTTATCTGGTTTTCTTTGCGGTTTAGTAATTCAAGTTTTAATTCAACAAACGATTTGGCTGTTTGAAATACATCTTCACGATCTGGTTCGTTGAACACCTCATGATAAAATCCATCCCATTCTTTATAGGCCTTCTCTTTCAAGGGAATACGGTTAAACCATGAAATAACGGCTTGCTTATCAACAATACGATCATCGCCACCCTGTACAACAAGCAATGGTAAATTGTGAAATGTTCTTGCACCATCGTTTGCGATTTTCATTGCCTTAAGAAGTTCACGATACCATCTTACCGATACTTTCTGAACCATTAGTGGATCTTCTTGATCGCGTTTGTGAAATTCCGGATTCCTTGTCCCGATATTCGGCTCTAGCTTGGAATTTAACCTTAACGAAGGAACGATTGGATTTAATACTTTAGAGAGAATATCAACGCCTTTATTTGGAGGATTCACTAGACCAATACAAGGAGAAGATAAAATCACTCCCGTCAAAGACGGTCGCTTTTCCATAATCGTTCGAATCGAAGCAAGACCTCCCATACTATGTCCTAATAAAAACACTGGTAGCTGAAATTCGTGAGCTCTTTTGATCCATTTGTCGATAGTCTCGATATATTGGTCAAACGAATCAATATGCCCTCGTCTTCTCGTACTCTCCCCTTGCCCTGGTAAATCACCAAGTACTACATGGTAACCTGCTTCAATCCACTTTGAAACGAGCCAATCATACCTACGATGATGTTCGTTCGCTCCGTGAACTAATACAATAACCCCTTTTGGATATTCAGTTTCTTTTATGCGCATGAAATATCAGCCCCCTTATGTAGGTCCGTTCTTTTTGATACACTACTTTTGAAAAGGATTTCATCTATACTAAATGAAGGTTGGGATTGCAATGCTGTATGCGTATCATGACAAAAAACCTCAGATTCATGAAACAGTCTATATTGCGGATTATACTACCATTACAGGGGATGTGACAATCGAAGAACATAGTAGCGTCTGGTTTAACACGACGATTCGCGGAGATGTTGCACCAACAGAAATTGGTAAAAAAGTGAATATACAAGATAATTGTGTTCTCCATCAGAGTCCAAATAAAAAACTCATTCTTGAAGATGGTGTGACGATCGGCCATCAGGTTATCCTCCATAGTAGTATTATTCGAAAGGACGCTCTTGTTGGAATGGGCTCAATCATTCTTGATGGAGCTGAGATTGGAGAAGGTTCTTTTATAGGTGCCGGAAGTCTTGTCCCACCCGGAAAGAAAATCCCGCCTCATTCTCTTGCATTCGGAAGGCCAGCTAAAGTGGTTAGAACATTAACAGAGCATGATCTGCAAGATATGAACCGCATTCGAAGAGAATACGTTGAAAAAGCAGCTTATTACAAAGAGCAAAAACCGCTCTAGAAAACACGCATATTTGTCGTTCGTTTGAGGAAGGTTACCAATACAATCCTAAATGGATCGAGGTGGCTTCCGTGTACAAAATGACAATGGTCTTGATCGTGCTCGTCGTCATCACCTTGCTAATAGGGGCTTTTATGACGTACAGGCTTGGACAAAACCAAAAAGGCGAATATGATAATCAAGGGAACGCCCGGGTCAAATCTTCTTTCTTTAGTAATCCGATTTTTCTTGTTTATATTATCGCAACAGCATTAGCCATTGGCTATGTAATCTATTTTACGTTAATTTGATGAAAAAGATCAGGAAGATCATTCCTGATCTTTTTTGTTTGGTCTTAACAATTCCTTAAGATTACTTTAATAGTGGCATTAAAATTATGCTATATGCTTAAGGTAACACATAGGTTGAAGGGGGATTCTTTTTGAGTAAAATGGTTGGATGGCTTTATGAGCGGGAGTGTACCGTATTTCGATTTGTGAATTTAACGTGTCATTCAAGATACCTCACAACTCTTTTTGGATTTGTTACTCATGCAGGTGGTGCTAGAACAACGATTTTAAGCACACTTTTGTTACTGGCTTTGTTACCTGCTCCTATAAAAATATGGGGGTTACAAGCCGCCTTTGCTCTTGCTGCTAGTCATATACCTGTTCATTTAATTAAAAAGCATTATCCAAGGCACCGGCCATACCTGGCAATGCCAGAAACGAAGATGCTCGTCTACCCTCTGAAAGATCATTCTTTTCCTTCTGGTCATACGACAGCGATCTTTTCTGTTCTTATACCGTTTGTCTTTCATCTTCCTTCACTAGCTCTCCCCCTTCTTGCTCTTGGGAGTCTAGTTGCCTTATCCCGGATCTACTTAGGTCATCATTATCCTTCTGATGTTCTCGTTGGTGTACTACTTGGTGGTGGATCAGGCATTCTTTCAACACTCATAATAGGTTAGAAGGGGGAAGAACAATCCATGAAGCTTGCACTGTTTACTGACACGTATTATCCACAGGTCAATGGGGTTTCTCGCACACTCGGTAAGTTAACCACATATATGGACCGTCAGCATGTTGATTATATGCTTTTCGCACCCGACTGTCAGGCTGATGAAGACCTGTTCACAAGTAATGTTCATCGGTTTACAAGTATGAAGTTTTTCCTTTACCCCGAATGCCGCATTGCCCTCCCTAAATTAAGTCTTATCCGTAATCAGCTCCAGGGGTTCAACCCGGACCTCCTTCATGTTGCAACACCGTTTAATATCGGAATGTGCGGGTTGCACTACGGAAAAAAGAACAATGTGCCCATGGTTGCTTCCTATCATACGAATTTTGATGACTATCTAAAACATTATTACCTTGAATGGTTTTCTCCTGTCATGTGGAAATATTTAACGTGGTTTCACCAGCCATTCTCTAGCACCTTTGTTCCGTCTAACGAAACACGGCACCGGTTAAATGAAAAAGGATTTGAGAACCTGAAACTTTGGAGAAGAGGTGTTAACTGTGAACACTTTTCTCCGCTTAAAAAAAATCAGTCACTACGACAACGATACAATTTTCAGGAAAAGTATATTCTATTATTTGTTAGTCGACTAGCTCCAGAAAAAAATCTTGAAACGTTACAAAAAATCATGTGGAAATTACCTGATGAATTAAAACGACAAACAAGATGGCTGATAGTAGGAGACGGACCAGCCATGCCTCATTTCAAAGAAAATGTACCTAGGAATGTGACATTCACTGGTTACAAAGAAGGAGAAGAATTAGCAGAGCTATACGCAACCTCGGATCTATTCATATTCCCATCTGCTACTGAAACATTTGGAAATGTCGCATTGGAGTCTCTCGCCTCAGGAACCCCTGTTGTAGCTGCAAATGCTGGAGGCTTAACTGACGTTGTGTCGGAAGAACGAAATGGACTTTTCTGCTCACCTAATAAGGAGGAGGAATACATTAGCGCGATCAGACGACTTTTAACAGATCATACTGACCGAAGAATGATGGGGTATGAGGGTCGACGCTATGCACTTTCTCAATCTTGGGATGCCATTTTTGGTCGATTATTAGAGGACTACGAAAAAACAATTGGAGTTAAGAAAATTGTTCAATACGCTTAGAAAGGAGAAAAATAATGAAGCTTGCTGTATTTGGCACCAATGAAATTGGTTTAACCGCATCCGCTATCTTCGCTTCACATGGTCATCATGTCGTTTGTACCGATGAAGATCGAAGTCAAATTGTTGCACTCAATTCAGGCGAAGTACCTGTGGATGAAGAAGGATTAACAGAAATGATGACAGAAGTGAAAAAGGCTGGTCAATTAAGCTTCTCTGTTAATCGATTAACAGCCGCTTCTGAAGCAGACATTCTTCTATTCACTGAACCTATTCCAGTTGACGAGAATAAACATCCTGATCTTACTTGTTTCTTTCGTTTCATAAGAAAAATTGCTCTTACAATTAAACAACATAAAACCTTCATTATTAAAAGTAATGTTCCCCCAGGAACAGCATCAAAAGTAGAAGACATTCTCATAGAACAGGGTGTGCCTGATCGCTCCTTCGATGTTGTGAGTAATCCAGATTTTATTCGAAAAGGCTCAGCAGTAAAGGATTTTATGTATCCGTCTCAAATCATTATCGGCACTTCTTCGCTTCGAGCTTGTCGTGCGATGGAAACGTTCTACGAGCCTATTACGTCGTCTCTTCAGTATATGGACCATACTAGCGCAGAATTAATGAGGTACGCTTATCATACGTATCAATCATTACAAGTCTCGTGTCTCACGATGATCGCTGGGGTTGCAGAAAAATACGGGGGTGACGTTGAATTAATTCAAGGCGCATTACCGAAGACACCAAAATTTAGTGAGCACTCCCTTCATCCCGGTTCTTCCTTTCTAGGTACTGACACGTTAGACGAGCTTGCTTCATTTCGTTCAATGATCAAAGCATCTTCTTCTGCAAATCAAATGTTTAAGGCACTAGATGAAATTGATCAATATCAGCCTGAACTATTGATTCAGAAACTGAAAGATTTCCTAGGAACTCTCCAGGGAGCCAAAATTGCTATTTTCACTTCATCTACAATAAAACCGATCCCAGCACTTCCACCTTATGAGTTAGTCATTAAGAAATTGAAAGAGGAAGGTGCTATTGTTCAACAGTTTGATACTGAAAAAACGAAAGATAAAAAAGGAAACGAGATGAACACGATTTACGATTCAGTGCAAGATTGCGATGCTCTTTTATTGATGAGTGAATTAGTGTCTATTAAACAACTTAACTGGGGTAAAATCATTAAAGGACTCAATCTTCCATTAGTCGTAGACGGTCACAACTTATTCCCTCTGGATGAAATGCGAATCATTGCTAACACCTATGATTTAATTTACTGTTCAATTGGTCGACCAAACATCTATAAAGGATTAGGTTCCATTTCAGTACAATCCATTCAGTAAAGACGATTTGTATAACTGTCCCTTAACGATTCCGCAACGTTTTCTTCACCGATCTTCGCATGATCTGAAAGCATTCTAGTAGCCGGTGCGAGTCCTTCTATGTTTGGCCAACGCTCCGGTTCCCAGAGATGGGATCGTTTTAATGCTTTTCCACAGTGAATGAAACATTCTTTTACTTCAACCCCAATTCCAAATAATGGCATTTTCCCCTTGTACTCAAATCGCGCAAGGAGGCTTTTATCTTTCACAATCGTCGCAACCCCATTAATGCGCAACGTTTCATCTCGTCCTGGAATCATGAAAAGCAAACCAACCATTGGGTTTTCTACTATGTTCCTCATCGAGTCCATTCGTTTGTTTCCTGGTCTTTCTGGTATTAATAGATGATAGTCATCTAACGCTTGAATGAAGCCTGGCTTATCCCCTCTTGGAGAAACATCACTACCCGTACTTGAATGGGTTGCTATCGTGATAAAAGGTGTAAAGCGAATAAACTCTCTACAATATTCATCAAGAAAAGAAATAACCTTATGTACAGCAAGCTGACTCGGATTTCCGGCCATCTCTTCAAGTTCCTGCAGCGTTGTAATTTTTTCACCAAAAATTCCCTTCATTCCTTTTCTCCCCCTACATTTTCTTCCATTTTATCACACCCTATTTACTCATATAGATTTTATATTCACTAAATGAAAACAAAAAAAAGAGACCAACGGCCTCTTTTCATCATTTACTAAATTCCAGCACCCTGTTTAAGGGATTCTGAACGATCCGTTTGTTCCCAAGGAAGTTCAATGTCCGTACGTCCAAAATGACCATACGCAGCCGTTTGCTTATAAATAGGACGGCGAAGATCAAGCATCTTAATAATGCCTGCAGGACGAAGGTCAAAGTTCTCTCTTACTAGCTCAACAAGTCGTTCCTCTGACACTTTTCCAGTCCCAAATGTATCAATTGCAATCGATACCGGTTGAGCAACACCAATCGCGTAGGCAAGCTGAACTTCACAACGATCGGCAAGACCTGCAGCGACGAGGTTCTTAGCTACATAACGAGCAGCATATGCAGCAGAACGGTCGACTTTCGTAGCATCCTTACCAGAGAATGCACCACCACCGTGACGCGCATAACCACCATAAGTATCAACAATAATTTTTCTTCCTGTTAAACCTGCATCACCTTGTGGCCCACCAATCACAAAACGGCCAGTTGGGTTAATGAAGTATTTTGTTTCATCATCAATCAATTCAGCAGGAACAACTGGCTTCACAACATGTTCCTTAATGTTACGCTGAATTTGTTCAAGTGAAATTTCAGGGTGGTGTTGCGTTGAAACAACAATCGTATCAACGCGAACCGGCTTTCCAGATTCATCATATTCAACCGTAACCTGAGTCTTTCCGTCAGGACGAAGATAAGGAAGAATTTCTTCTTTTCTTACTTCACTCAATCGACGAGCTAGCTTATGCGCAAGAGAGATTGGCAGCGGCATTAATTCAGCAGTTTCATTACATGCGTAACCAAACATAAGACCCTGATCACCTGCACCAATTGAATCAATTTCACTTTCTGACATTGTGCCTTCACGCGCTTCAAGAGCAACGTTTACACCTGCTGCTATATCAGCAGACTGCTCATCAATAGATGAAAGCACCGCACATGTTTCAGCATCAAATCCGTATTTTGCACGTGTATAACCGATTGTTTGAATCGTTTCACGAACGACTTTTGGAATATCCACATAGTGCGAAGTTGTAATTTCACCGGAAACTAATACAAGCCCAGTTGTTACTGTAGTTTCACAGGCAACGCGCGCATTTGGGTCATGCGCAAGAATATCATCCAGAATGGCATCGGAAATCTGATCTGAAATTTTATCAGGATGCCCCTCTGTTACTGACTCAGAAGTAAACAAACGACGATTACTCACTCAAGTACCTCCTTAAGGATTGGATCCTATCTAGTTATAGTGTAATGGATACGGTACTCATTTCCCTATTATCCTGTGCCGAAACGAGAGAACGAATTCAAAATCTTATCGTCTTACCTTTTTTTATAGTGTCATCAACCTCAACGACATTAAAAAAGCCCTTTCCTTCTATTTAGAGGGAAAAGGAGCTGGTATCTCATGCCTTTCGCCTCTTATCTTCCAAGACTATTGTCTTGCAGGTTAGCACCTTAATCCTGTTGTATAGGAGTTGGTTGCTGAGCTTCATCGGGCCTGTCCCTCCGCCTGCTCGGGATAAGAGTATCCATTCTCGACATATAATAACGCAGTTAAAAGAAAGTGTCAATAACGAAAAGCGGAGTGGGCCTGCCTAAATCCGCAGGATGTTGGAGCCCATGAGATTGAGACGCTTTTTGTCTCATTCGATTGGGCGAAACAGCCGAAGGATTTGGCCCGCGCAGCTAGACATGAAAAGCGGAAGTGGGCGTTTAGGGTCGACAAGCGCTGGAGCCCTACAAAAAGAACACGGTCTTTGTGTTCATTTTGTAGGGTGAAGCGATCGAGACCCTGCCCACTGCAGCTAGACACGAAAAGCGGAAGTGGGCGTTTAGGGTCGACAAGCGCTGGAGCCCTACAAAAAGAACACGGTCTTTGTGTTCATTTTGTAGGGTGAAGCGATCGAGACCCTGCCCACTGCAGCTAGACACGAAAAGCGGAGACAAGCGGTTAGAAACGGAGATATTGGAACTCCTGAACTGGAACACGCTTTTTGTGTTCCTGTGAAGTAGTGAAATATCGTAGTTTCTGCGAGTCGCAGCTAGACACGAAAAGCGGAAGTGGGCGTTCTATGGTCGACAAGCGCTTCACCCTGCCCACTGCAGCTGGATCTCACGAAAAGCGGAACCCTGACTCGAAAGAACTGAATAATTAATTCATTACCATCACAATAAAAAAGCCTTCTTATATTAAAGAAGGGACCCCTAAAACCTAACCAAATCGTTATTCGTTGTTTTTTCACTCTTTAAGCAAAAAATACATAGATTAGTATAGAATAATCACGCAAATGTGTTATACTATTTTTGAGTTAAACGAGTCAGTCAACGAAATCTTTCATAAAGGATGGGTTTAACGTATGAAAACAGCTTCCTTCTCCTCACCGTTATTGGATGCTATCTTAAATAAGAACAATCCACATGTAAATTTATCAGTTTCTGAACTGGTTGAACATTCCTTATTTAAAAACGAAGGAACACTATCTTCAACGGGCGCTCTTCGAGTTGAAACCGGAAAATACACCGGTCGTTCTCCTGGGGACAAGTTTATTGTAAACGAAGACTCCGTAAAGAACAAAGTAAATTGGGAAACAAATCAACCAATTTCCGAAAAAAGTTTTGAAAACCTTTACACGAAAGTGCTGAACTATCTTGGTGAGAAAAAGGATCTTTATGTATTTAAAGGATTTGCTGGTGCTGACCAGTCATCAAGACTACCCATCCAGGTTATTAACGAATATGCCTGGCATAACCTTTTTGCCCACCAACTTTTTATACGTCCAAATGAATCAGAGCTACAAGATCATGAAGCAGGATTTACTGTTATTTCTGCTCCTGGTTTTCAAGCTGACCCTGACGTTGACGGGACAAATTCCGAAACGTTCATTATTATTTCCTTTGAAAAGCGAACCGTTTTAATTGGCGGTACAGAATATGCTGGCGAAATCAAAAAATCAATTTTCACCGTAATGAACTACTTATTACCTGAGAACAATATTCTTTCCATGCACTGCTCTGCAAACGTTGGTAAAGAAGGCGATGTTGCTCTATTTTTCGGTTTATCTGGAACAGGTAAAACGACGCTTTCTGCTGACGCACACCGTTCACTTATAGGTGATGATGAACATGGCTGGTCCATGAACGGTGTTTTTAACATTGAAGGCGGTTGCTACGCTAAATGCATCAACTTATCGAGAGAAAAAGAGCCTGAAATCTGGGATGCCATCCGTTTTGGAACAGTTCTTGAGAACGTCATAATGGATACCGATTCACGTAAGCCTGATTACGATAACACGAGCCTAACTGAAAATACTCGAGCTGCTTATCCAATCGATGCCATTCCTAACATCGCTATTCCAAGCGTAGCGGGTCATCCTAATACGATTATCTTCTTAACCGCTGATGCCTTCGGAGTCCTTCCGCCGATCAGTAAGCTTACGAAAGAACAAGCGATGTTCCATTTTCTATCTGGCTATACAAGTAAACTAGCCGGAACCGAAAGAGGCGTAACTTCACCTGAAGCTACTTTCTCTACTTGCTTCGGCGCACCGTTCTTACCGTTACCTGCTCACCGCTATGCCGAAATGCTTGGTGAGAAAATCATGGAACATGATGTTCAAGTTTTCCTTGTGAACACAGGTTGGTCTGGTGGCGGATATGGTGTTGGAAAGCGAATGAAGCTATCCTACACTAGAGCGATGATTCAAGCTGCTTTGAACGGAGAGCTTGATCGTATAGAAACAGTAACAGATCCCATTTTCGGATTGCATATCCCTTCTCACTGTCCTGGCGTACCCGCAGATGTGTTGCAACCAAAACAAACATGGGAAAACAAAGAAAACTATGACATAAAAGCAAAAGAACTTGCTACTCAATTTGTTAAGAATTTTGATAAATTTTCAAACGTATCTGAAGAGATTAAAAAAGCTGGACCTAACGTTTAAAAACTTTCAAAAAGCACCTAAATGGTGCTTTTTGTTTTTATCACCGCTTCTTTTGGACTAACCGCCTCGAAATGAACAAATGCTAAAAAGCTCTTACCGCTAACCAACTAAAAGAAAACCTCCCCCTAGCATTATCCTTTTTTATCTGCCAAACACAAAATGTTACGAAATTCATAGGCTATAGTATCTTAAACATGAGCCTATCTCATGTGATAATGGTGGGGGCTAACTAATGAAAAAAAGTTGGGTATTTAAAAGCAGTATTTTTATAGGTGTCTTTCTTCTTATTCTTTCAGCATGTGGTACGAATAATGGAAATGATCAGGTGCGCGTAGCTGAGGTAACACGCTCTATTTTCTATGCACCACAGTATGTGGCTCTCTCCGAAGGTATATTTGAAAAGCATGGAATTGATGTCGAGTTAACCACCACTTGGGGTGGCGACAAAACAATGACCACGTTGCTTTCAAATGGAGCAGATATCGCCTTAGTCGGTTCTGAGACATCTATTTATGTTTATGCGCAAGGCACAGATGATCCCGTCATTAATTTTGCTCAGCTCACACAAACAGATGGAACATTTCTTGTATCAAGAGAAAAAGTCGATCATTTTGCATGGGAAGATTTGAAAGGAAGCACTTTTCTTGGTCAGCGTAAAGGCGGAATGCCACAAATGGCAGGGGAATTTGTTCTGAAAGAAAAAGGCATTGATCCACAAAATGACTTAAACCTTATTCAAAATATTGATTTTGCAAATATCTCAAGTGCGTTTGCATCGGGTACTGGAGATTATGTTCAACTTTTCGAACCGACCGCAAGTGTTTTTGAAGAACAAGGTGTCGGATATATCGTAGCCTCGTTCGGTAAAGAATCAGGAAAAATTCCATACACAAGCTATATGGCAAAAGACAGTTATTTAACTAAAAATGCGGATGTAGCAGAACGATTTACAGCAGCACTTTATGAAGCACAATTATGGGTAGATACCCACTCTTCTGAAGAAATCGCTAAATCAATTGAGCCATTTTTTCAGGACACTGATCTGGAGCTGATTACTACGGTCGTTGATCGTTATAAGAGTCAACATTCATTCGCTACAAATCCTACTCTTGATCAGGAAGAATGGGATAACCTACAAAATATTATGGATGAAGCTGGCGAACTTCCAAAACGTGTTGATTATAGCAAACTAGTGGATAACAGCTATGCAGAAGAAGCACAACAATAGGAGGAAATAGAATGTCTTTCCTTCAACTAAATGCCATATCACATGTTTATTTAACAGAAAGTGCAGCAAAGGAAGCCCTATCTGACCTTTCGTTTTCCATTGCGGAAGGTGAATTCGTATCACTGCTTGGTCCAAGTGGTTGTGGAAAATCCACATTGTTATCAATTATATCAGGGCTCTTACAGCCAACTGAAGGAAGCGTCTCTCTTCAGAACAAGATGATTCAATCACCGGGTGAGCGAATGGGCTATATGCTTCAACAAGACTATTTATTCCCCTGGAAGACCATTGAAGACAATTGTTATATCGGGTTAAAGCTCTTAAACAAATTAACTCCCGAGAAGAAAGAAATCACACTTGCATTACTTGACAGTATGGGGCTTTCAGACGTTCGTCACGCCTATCCTGATCAGCTTTCAGGGGGTATGAGACAGCGAGTTGCGCTCGTTCGAACGCTTGCAACTGATCCTGATCTTCTTTTATTAGATGAACCTTTCTCAGCTCTTGATTATCAAACAAAACTAAAGCTTGAAGATCTTGTCTTCCAAACGTTAAAAGCACATCAGAAAACAGCGATACTCGTAACGCATGATATTGGAGAAGCAATAGCGATGTCAGACCGGATCATTCTTTTATCACCGCGACCAGGTAAAATCGCAAAGATTTTTCAAGTTCCATCTCAACTTCAAACATTACTGCCTTTTGAAGCTAGAAACGATCCAGTTTTCCCCGAAAACTTCCAAATGATATGGAAGGAGCTTGATTCTCTTGAACAATCTCCAACTTGATAAGCAGCATCAGCAGTATGTAAAGAAGTTGAAAAGAGAAAAGTATGAGATCGTAATCTGGCAAATCTTTATTCTTTTAGCATTTCTCTCTCTATGGGAGCTTGCAGGGCGACTTACCTGGATTGATCCTTTATTATTTAGTTACCCAACTAAGATCGCTTCGCTCTTTCTCACGAAACTTTATGACGGTTCTTTGTTGCTGCATACAAGCGTAACCCTACTTGAAACCGTTGCAGGTTTTATGATCGGTACAGTACTTGGCACAGCTTTCGCTGCGGTCCTTTGGTGGTCCCGAAAAGCGTCAAAAATTTCCGATCCTTATCTGGTCGTATTAAATTCGATGCCCAAAGTAGCGCTTGGCCCGATTATCATCGTGGCACTCGGACCAGGCTACCTTTCAATTATTACAATGGGAGCATCTATTTCGATCATCATCACAACACTGGTAATCTATCACGCTTTTCATACCGTAGAGCCAAATTATATTAAAGTAATTCGTTCCTTTGGTGGAAATAAGAAGCAGATTTTTCGTGAGGTTATCCTACCCGCTTCTTTTCCAGCTATCATCTCGACACTCAAAGTAAATGTAGGGTTGTCTTGGGTAGGGGTCATTGTTGGAGAATTTCTTGTTTCGAAACAAGGGCTCGGTTACATGATCATTTATGGTTTTCAAGTATTTAATTTCACACTCGTTTTACTAAGCTTATTTATGATTGCGATTTTTTCGTCCATTATGTATCTTGGCGTTGAATGGCTTGAGCGGAAATTAATCAAACATTAGCTCCTCTTTCAGAGGGGCTTTTTTTGTTGTAAGTGGGCAAACTAGTTAGCCAGAGGTTACAAACGTGATCGACCCCTACACGTCTTACCGCTGGCAAAATGATTGCTATAGACCCACCCAAATGCCATCTGCTAGCATATAGAAGAACATATTTCTAATTTAAAAGACAGGTGAAGAAAATGAATGCTCTGAAAGGCGTATGGCTTAGCATTGCCGCATACCTACTACTTTCAATCATAAAATTAGGTGCTGGATACCTGTTAGGTTCCGAGGCTCTGGTAGCAGATGGTTGGAACAATGCATCGGACATTGTAGCATCAGTTGCCGTCTTAATTGGAATGAGGATTTCTCTCAAACCACCAGATCTCAATCATCCATATGGACATTCTCGAGCAGAAACGGTCTCTTCCTTATTTGCCTCTTTTGTAATGTTTGCAATTGGTATTCAGGTCCTCTTCCATACAGCGACCGTTTTAATAAACGGAACCGTTTCATCTCCTCCATTAACATCCGCATGGGTCGCTCTTCTAGGGATGCTTGTTATGGGGAGTGTCTATCTTTTTAATTCCAGACTCGCTAAAAAAACAGGCAGTCATGGACTAATGGCTGCAGCAAAAGATAACTTATCAGACGCACTTGTAAGTCTTGGAGCCTTTGTTGGAATTATTGGAGCACAATTTAACATGCACTGGTTGGATCCTTTAACAGGATTTATCGTAGGCCTTATCATTTGTAAAACCGCTTACGATATTTTTAGGGATTCTTCTCTCATGCTTACTGATGGTTTTGACAAAGAGAAACTAAATGATATCGAAGCAACGATTCAAGAGATTGAAGGCGTTGAAACGCTTGTAGATATTAAAGCGAGGATGGCTGGAAATAAGATCATTGTTGATGCTGTCGTAGAAGTAGCGCCTTATTTAAACATTAAAGAAGGTCATAGTATTACAGATGAAATTGAAGCACAGCTCGAGAAAGAGCACGATATTCGGAATGCAATCATTCATGTGGAGCCAGGAAAAGAAACCATCTAACTAACAACAAAAAGTCCAGTTCGTTGAACTGGACTTTTTGTTTTAGCTACTATCGTTAGATGCTTCCCTACAAATAATTAAGCTGTTTTAAACTATACGTAAGGACTTGATCCTTCATCATAAAACTATAATGCTCATTTAAGTGAAGGTCTTTCGGAAGTGTTTTTAGCTTGACGGGGCCTTTCGTTTCCATATAATCATCTTTTTTCACGAGATGATCAATGTCAGCATAGTAGACGTTTTTAATGATTGTACCGCCTTTTCCTTCTACCCGATACTGACCTACGTACTTAAGACGCTTGACAACGCCTCCTGTTTCTTCGTAAACTTCACGAACAGCAGCTTCTTCCGCATTTTCACCCTCTTCCACCTTACCACCAGGAAACTCAATGCCTCTTCTTGAATGTTCCGTTAACAACCATTGATTTTCGAGGCGACAAATAACCCAAACATGCTTCGGATCTGAGGAGTACGGGTGGTCCTGGAAGGAAAATGTCACCTGATTATGATAGTAATCTGTAAACATAAATTCGCTCATTTGATAACCTCGTCCTTTAGTTTCTTACTTTATTGTAAAAGAGTAGCCTGTCCTTGTCCAATCCCCCTATATAAAAAGTGAAAACAAGATTCCTCCATTTCTCTGAAATCAATAATAAAACGCACGGCATTTAACCGTGCGTTTGTCTTATTTAATCTCAAAGTTTTTAATGATCCAGTGATTGTTTTCATAAATAAAATCAATATCAATTGTATAAGTACCATAAAGATCCGATTGGTTTGATTGGGTTAGCTTGTATTCAAATTCACTTATTTGATCTAACTCATACGGCTTATCTGTATTTACCCATGGAAAGAGTTCAGTAGGCACAAGATAAAGACCACCTTCTCGTTCCTCAAAGTAAACATCAGCGATTTGAGAAGAGAGCTCTTTTGACGCTACCTTCTGTAAATGTTGTTCGACTTCCTCGATTGACTGAAACTGTTTCACTTTATAATTAGCATCGGTTTCTTGAACAATACGGTCAATAAGGTCAGTTGAAAGTTGTTCAACATTAGGTTTTTCTACTGCTATTGCCTTTGCTTCAGCTTTGTTTTCAATGGAAGACATCACCATTTGTGAATGCTCTTCCGCAACTTTTGATATTTCCGCACCACAGCCTGAAGTGAATGTAAGGGCACCTACCAACATGGCTATACTTATGTATTTTTTCAAGTTACTCATCCTTTTAATTATTGTAGTATTTCACCGTTACTAATCACTTTCCTCATGAAGTCAAGTGTCAAACAAACTAGTCGATAATTAAGTCTTTTTTACTATAATATTTAGAAGATAGATGCAAATTCATTAAAATCGATTACAATAATAATACGAATAAAGATAACGAAATGTTTCGATTTTTTAGAATGCATTTCAGATAGGAGAAACTTCATTGACAGAGCTATGGAAAAAAAGATTCGACCATTATATACGCCACCGCTTAAGCTATTTAAGTTATATTTTTCAAGGTGGATTTCTCATAGCAGTACTTCTTACAGGTGGCTTCGGGGCTGTCTACTATCGACAGTTACTGGATGCGATTCCAGAAAATTTTCCAACACTGAGTGTGATGATCTTAATAATTAGTACTGTAATCAGTTTACTCAAAGGAAAGTTCTTTCTCTTGCCAGCTGACCGGGTTTTTCTATTAGCATATGAAGGGCGAATGGAGAAGTATATCCGATATAGCTTCTTTTATTCATACGTTCGCTCCCTTCCCATCATTATACTCACTGGTTTACTGACGACTCCTGTATTCATTCGATTAGGCTTTGAAGAGAACGCCCTTATTGTTGGATGTATTACGCTATTCACGCTTAATTTCCTATCTTTCTTTGTTATTATCCGTTCCTACATAGTAAAGATAAAATGGTTTCGCTTTTATTTATTGGTTATGAATAGTGCGGTTCTTTACTTGACGATAAAAGGAACTGTTTGGATCGGCGTACTCCTTTCGATTGCGCTTACCACTCTTCCTTTTCTATTGCGCAGGAAAAAAATGCTACAGTGGGAAAGATTGATCGAACTTGAAGCTTCACAAAAAAACCGCTTTGAGCAATTTGCTAACCTATTCGTTGACGTTCCTTCATTACAAAATCAAGTACGGGCGCGAAGATACTTTGGATTTGTTCTTTCATTAATTCATGTTAACGATCCACGTCTTTATCTTTCAGTTCGAACTTTTTTACGTAAAGGCTCATATGTTTGGATGTACCTCAGGTTGCTTGTGTTAGGAGCACTCATTCTTTCCTATTCGTCTAGTGAGATCATCACATTTCTATTCGTTCCTCTTTGTCTGTGGGTAACTTACCAACAACTTATTGCAATAATAAAAGAACAGTACCGAGATACATTTCTTGTCATTCTTCAAGACAACTTGACAGGTCATTCGATCGTTAAGATGATTTTCGGTTTATTGATCCTGCAGTCTTTCATCTATAGTTTTATTCAGCTTCCTGAATTACATGAAGCTTTCATTGTTCTTTTGGAAGGTTTACTATTTTCTTATGTACTCACGATGAAAAAAGAGACGAATGATAAAAAGAGGAACTGACTTAAATGAGTCAGTTCCTCTTTCTCATTAACAACAATAAGGATTGTAGTTTGCTCCGCCGACGCCTGGTCCGTGACCATAGCCGCCGCCAAATGCGCCAGCTCCTACAATAATTAATAAGATAAACAAGACAACAATTAACGCAAATCCTTTACCATATCCTCCGCTCATCTTTATCCCCCTCATTAAAATTCATTCACTACATTATTACTTTATGTCACTGAGATCATTTAGGAAGGGCAGGAGCGGAGTTCTTATAGAAAAACAATTTTATTCTTTATAACTCTTCATTGCGGCTTAGCAAACACAGCATTATCTATGGATAAACAAAAAAAAGAGGCATATGCCCCTAATTTCTTGTGTTATGGTTAAGTGCAGATAAAACACCCATTTGATCAATTTGCGCTTTTGTCTTATCTGTTCCTAATCGATGAATCATTTCATAAAGCTCATAAATCGCTTCATCTGTCCAATCACGATGGCTGTCTACTTCATCTTCATTATAATGGTTTAATGAAAAGAAATCATTTTGCTGCACATATTTCTGTGAGCGCAATTTCTCAATCGTGCGCTCGAGCTTCATTTTTTCTTCTTTTGTAGCTCTAATTTCAAATGCATTCATTTGAGTACCAACATTTGTTTCATGAAGCTCACCTTTTGGTGTTACAAAATACGTCTCACGTACCATTGCTTCTCACCTCCATGAAGATTTAAACAGGACTAACTTCTGAGTGGCTATACCCTTTATACTCATGCTGAGCTGCATCAATTGTTTTTTCAACAGTGTCAAGTCTTGAGTGAAAAGATCCAACGTCGCGTCCCTGCTTTTTCGCTTCCTCGACGCGCTCATCATAATTTTTTTCTTTCGTTGCTTCTGCTTCAACATGAAATTGTTTCTTATCATGATCCACGATAACTTGAATAAATTTCTCCATTGCTCTTTCCTCCTCTTTATCTTATCGTGTTTGTCACTTTACCCGTTTCAGATGAACATTAATCTTTTCATTAAAAACGAATACGTTCAAATTTGTGTTAAAATGAAGGGATGAATCCATAAGAACTCAGGTGATGATCATGAATTTTACAACAACACCGCATCAAGCAGTGACTGAATTGGACCTTTCTGCTCCTTTAACACCCCATTCGTCTATTAGGCCATTGGAAGATGAAGCAGAACAGGCTTTTTTTCATGAATTAGAAAAAAAAGGCATTCGCCTTAACGAACCCCAAACACAAGCAGTCAAACATACAGAAGGTCCTCTTTTAACAATTGCAGGAGCTGGTAGCGGGAAAACATCCGTTTTAACAACACGAACCGCGTTTCTAATTACAGTTAAGGAGAAAGACCCTTCTAGCATTCTCCTTATTACTTTCACTAGAAAAGCATCTGAAGAAATGCGACAGCGTATTAGTCGCTTACCAGGCGTTTCTCCACAAGACTCAGGGAGATTAACAGCAGGAACCTTTCACTCGATATTTCTGAAATTATTAAGAAGTCTCGGCTATAATCAAAAAATATTGAATAGCGATCGTCACAAACAAATTATTATGAAAAACATTTTAAAAAAGATGAAAAGTCCAGAAGCTTCTTTACCAGAAATTATGCTTTCATCCATTTCGTCGTGTAAAGTAAAGATGATGGAACCTAGTGATGTTCCCGATCATAAAGAAACGGAAGAACTGAAAAAAGCTTACACAGAATACGAAGAGTGGAAAACAGCTAATCACTATATGGACTTTGATGACATTCTTGTGTTTATGTATCGAGAATTTAATCAAAACCCAGCCCTTCTTCAAAAAATGCAAAATCGGTTTCAGTACATCTTAGTTGATGAATTTCAAGATACAAACCCAATTCAATACGAGTTGATAAAACAAATTGCTGCCCCGCAAAACAATCTATTTGTCGTCGGGGATGATGATCAGGTAATTTATTCCTTTAACGGAGCAAATAGTTCGATTATTTTAGAATTCGATCGCACATATCCAGATGCGGCAGTTGTTACGCTCGACACAAATTATCGATCAGCGCCTCCCATTGTAGGGCTAGGTAATCACGTAATTAAACATAATACGTATCGAAGGGCGAAGACGATGAATGCAACAAACAAAGATGGAAAGCAACCTTTCTATCTTAGACCTGCAACAACAGAAGATGAAGCAGGATATGTTCTTCGTCATATTCGCGAGCAAAAAAGAGAATGGAAAGATATCGCCATTCTGACAAGAACTTATACAAATGCTCGAGCTCTTTTCGAACAATTGATTGAGCAGGATATCCCTTTTAATGCACAAGGAATGAAGCAGGTCTTTTATGAACAATCCATCATCAAAGGCATGATGGAACATCTTCGTCTTGCGTATGAACATCAAAATCTTGACGCTACGGCCGCTATTCTTCCCTCTTTATTTATTAATCAAGAAGCTGGTATGCGTCATATCGAGATGGAAAATTTTGTTGAACCTGTTGATTTTCCTTTAGTTCATTTAAAATCATGGAAAACGCTTCGTGATTTCCAAAAGAAGTCAATTGATCGACGTATTCGTCTCATTCAGGAAGCAAAGCGTCACCAACCACAAAAGGCAATCCAATTATTGCGTGATGATTATATGAAACACCTTGATAGTGCGAATGATGAAGCTTTAACGGTTCACAAAACGACCCTTAAAGAAATGATGGACGAGCTAGAGTTCTCAAGCTCACGCTTTGAAACAATTCCTGAATTTCTAGCTTATGTTGATCGCATCATCCAACGTTTCAATGAGCACAAAAAAAAGGCAAGCGCTGCGAACGGACTATCCCTGTTATCCATTCATCAGGCAAAAGGACTCGAGTTCCCTGTCGTTTACGTGATTGGCGCTTCAGAAACAATATTGCCACACGTCTCAGCACTTAACTCTATGAAAGATAAAGAAGCTTCTCAGAAAGAGTTATATATGAAAAACCCAACTGCTGACCTTGAAGAGGAACGTCGGCTTTGTTACGTTGCGATTACACGGGCAAAAGAAGAGCTTTATATTTGTTCACCTGAAAAGCACCTTGGAAAACAAACGCCAGTCTCCCGTTTTTTAACAGACGCTTTTAAAAAGAAAATAAAGCAAGAAGGAAAATCAGTGAAAGCCTGGGTTTGTAGCAGTGAATTCTGCAAAGGATGGATGAAGGTTGAAGGGAATAAGCAACCTGATCAAAAGTTATGTCCTCTCTGTGAAAAGCCGATGGTTATATCACAAAAGTTCGTTAAATAAGTCGTAATGATGTCATCGTATTAAGCATTGTTGCGCTTTGATTACAAATTATTTAAGAGACGTTTAACTTACGGATTTCCCCCTTCAAACGTGCTATAGTAGAAAAAAACGCGCAACAGGAGGGCTCCGATGAGCAGCATTCGTTACGAAACCATTTTTCAGAAACAGCTTGGCAACGGTACGATTATCGGAATAATGGATTACCTTGAAGGCAAGCTGATCAGACTGAACTTAAATGACAAGGAGCCGGAGTACCTTAACCCGGAGTTAAAGGAATTCTTTCAACAAGAGCGTATGAAAGTGAACCTTCATCAATAATAGTTACAATAAATCAAACGGCCACCCTTGAATTATTTTGGGAGGCCGTTTTTTTGTATAGAAATGAAGGTGGATGGCATCTTAATAGCTAAGCTAACGTTTCAGCACTCCCCCTATATACTAGTCTTTTTTACCTATTCTTCACAAAAAAAGGTTTGATATAAAAAGTGAAAAGGGTATACCAATAGTAGCAAAGAACATTGCTATATTGAAGGAGGAAGTCATAATGTTAAAACAAGTTCTAGTTATTGTCGGTATTGTTGTAGTCGTTGCATTTGTTGTCAGTGCTTTATTCTAGAAGACAACATAATTAAAGCTATGGATGAACTAAATTGACTTTATCAAGGAGGAATAGCAATGGTACGTACAATTCTTATGATCATTGGCGCAGTCGCTGTTATCGCAGCAATCATTTCATTTATTTAAAATCCTACATTTTATGATTCATAAAGCAATTGAAATTTTACTATTACTTATAATTAAAGAAGTCGAGCCCACAAAGGCTCGACTTCTTTTTAAGTTATCTATTAATCATTCTTTTTCATGTTTTTTTTGGCTTCATCAACTTTGGACTTTGGAATGTATATAAAGATCGCTTTTTTATTATTATTCATATAAATCTCCTTCAGAGTTGATTTAGTTTACCCTCATTCATTCTACTCGATAATGACGTCTATAAGCAATGATCCCTTCCAAAAGAAGAGAAAACACTGCGTTAGTACTAAATGTTCTGACAATCGTGATGCCTTTTATTCAAACTTGTGACTAAAACTGTCAAGAAATCGAGATAACTTCGACTTCTATTCTTGGACGAGGATTGATATACTGATTGTAAATTGTGTGATTCTGATCAATTAAAATGGGTCACAATAGCTTATTTAAAGGAGTGAACTCCATTTGTTGAAACAACCATTAAAACTATTCAGAGGGGTCGGCTATGCGGAAGGAATTTCGTTTCTATTGCTACTAGGAATTGCGATGCCTCTTAAATACTTGATGGACATTCCGATGGCCGTCACGATTGTTGGAGCCTTACACGGCGGATTATTCGTTCTCTATCTTGCCGTCATCCTTTACGTCACCATTGTTAAACGCTGGTCTTTTATTAAGGCGACGCTAGCCGTTGTCTCTTCCGTCATTCCATTCGGACCGTTTATCTTTGATGCACGTATTGTGAAAGATTCAGAAGCGTAAATGAAAGGCAGGACCTTTAACAGGTTCTGCCTTTTTGCATGCGCTCAATAAACTTCTTTCACGACTGTCACCCGTGATAGTTCTTTTCGGTTTAACTCGTACCCAATACCATTACCTTCTGGCACGTTAATGTATCCTTCCTCTACGATCACTTCAGGATGAATGATATCCCGCTCCCAATATCGTGTAGAAGCCGAAATATCTCCTGGGATGACAAAGTTAGATAAGCTAGAAAGAGCTATATTATGCGCCCTTCCAATTCCTGATTCAAGCATACCACCGCACCAGACAGGGACACCGCGCTCATCGCATAAATCATGTATCATTTTACTAGCAGTTAACCCGCCTACGCGACCAGGCTTAATATTTATCACCTGGCAGCTATTTAAATCTAGCGCTCGGCGCGCATCATCGAAAGAAGCAATACTTTCATCCAAACAAATCGGTGTCTTTAATTCCCTTTGAAGTTTAGCATGGTCAACGATATCATCTGCCGCTAATGGTTGTTCAATCATGAGGAGATTAAAGCCATCCAACGCTTTCAATTGATCGATATCTCGAAGCGTATAGGCGGAATTAGCATCTGCCATTAAAGATAAATTTGGATAGCGTTCTCTTATTGCTTTTAGAATGGAAACATCTTGAGACGGCTTTATCTTTACCTTAATCCGCTCATATCCTTCCAAAATTCTATTGCTTATTTCTTCTAACATCGTCTCCTGATCAGAAGCACCAACCGCAACGCCTGCTTTAATTTTCTTTATAGTTCCGCCTAATGCTTTTGATAAACTAATGCCTTCTTTTTTGGCGTATAAATCCCATATCGCCCCTTCTATCGCATACTTTGCCATTGGGTTTCTTCTAATTTCTGACAACATGCCATTAACCTCAGACGGGTGTGCAATGAAACGTTTTTTTACTAGGGGTATCATGATATCCCTTAACATATGCCAGGACGTTTGGAGCGTTTCTTCAGTGTACCACGGGGTTGTAAATGCCACCCCTTCTCCAAAACCACTATTACCCTCAGCATCGTTCACCTCTACGATAATCAAATCTCGATCAGACACTGTTTCAAGACTATTACCAAAAGGCGTTTTAAGGTTCATTTTAATCTGATGGAGCGTTACCGACTCGATGATCATTCTGCTTCACTCGCTAACAAATTTCGCTGAAGTTTATTGGCTCCATTCCTTGGAAGAGCCTCAACAAAGGTAATCGACTTGGGCAATTTATACCGAGCCAGTCGATCTGAAAGGTAATCGAGTAACAGATGATCCGTTAACATTGGGTTTTTACTTACCACGAAAGCCGCGGGTACTTCTCCCCAATGTGGATCTTGGACACCTATTACGCCTGCATCATCAATATCTCTATGTTCAAGGATGGCGGCTTCAATTTCTGCCGGATACACATTTTCTCCTCCAGAAAGAATCAGGTCTTTTCTTCGATCTAATACAAAAAGAAAACCATCTTCATCAACAAAACCGATATCACCCGTATGAAGCCATCCATCTTCAAATGCCTCACTTGTCGCGCCTTCACGTTTCCAATATCCTTTCGTCACCGTGGGCCCTTTCACAAGAATTTCGCCATGCTCTCGTGGTGAAAGTTCTTTATGATTATGGCTAATCTTTACTTCTGAAGGAAAAAGAGCTTTCCCAGCAGAACCCTGTTTATCAAGCATATACTCAGGGGAAAGCGTCACAATTTGCGATGCTGTTTCCGTCATTCCAAATGTTTGGAAGACAGGAATTTGCTTTTCTTCACAAATCGTTAGGAGTGGATATGGTGCTGGGCCTCCTCCAAGCAGCATGCAGCGTAACGTAGCGGGATACTGATCGTCTCCAAGGTCATCAAGCATTTTCTTTAGCATAGCGCTTACTACCGATACAATTGTAATGTTTTCTTTTTGAATCGATTGATTAACGGCATGCGGATCGAATCGTTTTTGTATAACCATCGTAATCCCATAAATAACACTGCGTAATAATATAGAAAGACCACTCATATGAAATAGCGGTACGGCACATAACCAGCGATCATGCATTTCTAAACCTATATTAAGGCTCGAGCTAATTGCACTCCACCAGTGGTTTCCATACGTTAACATCACGCCTTTTGGTTTCCCTGTCGTACCAGAAGTGTACATGATCGTATGAAGTTGGTTTAACTCAATGGAGGTTTGTAGACCCTCCAAACAATATGCTTCTGGACGAATATCCTCCCAAATAAAAAGGTCGATAGTTAGTAAACTTTCACGAGCTTTATTCGCAAGAGATCGGTCCGTTATTACGTAAGAAAGCTCAGCATCATTTAATTGGAACGCTAACTCAGGACCTGTCAATCGATGGTTCAGCGGTACAATAATAACCCCAATATACATGAGCGCATGCAAGCAGACTGCGGACTCTAATGCGTTCTCCATAAAAAAACCAACATGCTTTCCTTTAGTAATGCCCTTTACTTTTAGAGCATTCGCCATTTCAACTGCCTGTTCTTGCAATTGCTTATAAGTTAACTGCTTATTCTTTTCAATCAGCGCCACTCGGTCAGGCGTCATGAATGCGCGTTTGTGTAACCAATTTGGCATCGTATCCATCTTTACCATCCTTTCTTTAGCCTGAAAAAACAGCTTGATGGATATCCATCAAGCTGTTTTCGTGCAATCGATTTATGGAAAACGTGGGAACTGTTTAAAGTCCGGTTTGCGCTTCTCTTTGAACGAATCGCGTCCTTCTTTCGCTTCTTCAGTTGTGTAATAAAGAAGCGTTGCATCTCCACCCATTTGTTGAAGTCCTGCAAGACCATCTGTATCAGCATTAAGTGAAGCTTTAAGGAAACGCAAAGCAGTTGGTGACTTCTCGAGCATTTCCTGCGCCCACTGAACGGTTTCAGCTTCAAGCTGTTCAAGAGGGACAACCGTGTTAACAAGACCCATATCAAGGGCTTCTTGAGCGTTATATTGGCGGCAAAGGTACCAGATCTCACGGGCTTTCTTATGCCCTACGATACGAGCAAGGTATCCAGCGCCGTATCCAGCATCAAAACTCCCTACTTTAGGACCTGTTTGTCCAAAGATTGCATTATCGGCAGCAATCGTAAGATCACATACAACGTGTAGAACATGTCCTCCGCCAATCGCATAACCAGATACCATTGCAATAACCGGTTTAGGGATTACGCGAATTAGACGTTGAAGATCTAATACGTTGAGACGAGGAATTTCATCATCGCCGACGTATCCACCATGCCCTCGAACACTTTGATCTCCGCCAGAACAAAATGCTTTGTCTCCAGCACCTGCAAGAACAATAACCCCAATATTAGAATCATCTCTCGCAAATGAAAAAGCTGTAATTAATTCATTAACCGTTCTTGGTGTAAATGCATTGCGCACCTCTGGACGGTTAATTGTAATCTTAGCAATCCCATCATACGTTTCATAAAGAATATCTTCAAATTCACGTTCAGTCTTCCATTGAATCATTTAGAAATTCTCCTTTCCTATGTACCTAAATTTACAGATTAGAATCTGCATGCTTTTTTAGAAAAGCTACTACCATTTTAACAAAGATTTCAGGTTGTTCTACATGAATTGTATGCCCTGCGTCATTTATTTGCACAAAATCAGCTTGAGGGAGTAAATTTTCCATCTTCTTTCCAATAGAAACGAACTTTTGATCATGCTCACCTACTAAAAGAAGGGCTGGAATTGACAAATCATCTAGCATTTCCCAATATGAACGCTGTGCCCCTGTCCCCATTCCAATAAGACTGTTAGCTAGTCCTCTTTCAGTATTGCTCAAACGCTGTTTTCTTATTTCCTCTTTCTTGCGTAAAGGAAGTTTTTTTTGAGTAGAGAACAAAGGAACGCTTTCCCAAAAATCTACAAAAGATGCCATGCCTTCCTGTTCAATCCGTCTAGCAAGCCGATGATCATTTTGTATTCGTTCATCTCTTTCCTCTTTTGTGATAAGTCCTGGTGAACTACTCTCGAGGATGAGTGTTTTAACACAATCAGGATATTGTACAGTAAACGATAAGGCAAAGCGACCACCCATTGAATAACCAAGTAAATGGATGCTATCAATTCGAAGAATCTGTAAGAGCTTTTTTAAATAACTTCCCATTGCTTCCATCGTATAGAGCGCAGGATCATCTGGTTTTCCACTTGCGCCATGCCCAATTAAATCTATGGCGATTACCTTATAGAAATTTGATAGTTTTTTCATCAACGGCATCCAACTTGCGCTTGACCCTGTAAAACCGTGCAATAAAAGAAGAGGTTCCCCCTCACCTTCTATTTTAACGTAAAACGGTTGTCCTTCAATTGTGTAAATCATGATTTTCGAGCCTTCGCTGTTTCGTGTGAAATCTTTGAGAATAACTTCCGATGGAGCATAAGATTTTCATCACGATTGGTCGGAACTTCAATAATGCTAAGTCCTTTATGTTTCTTGCTTTTCTCAAAAGCTAAGCTAAACTCTTCCCAATTCCCTATGCGATCAAAACTTCCCCCGTAGAGCGCTGCGGCATGCTCGTAATCAAGTCCAAGCGGTGTTCCAAACAGTTGCTCGAAATGTTTCTCCTCCTGACGCTGCGGTAAAAAGGAGAAAATCCCACCTCCATCATTGTTCACAACAACAATGGTTAAATTGATTTCATATAACTTTGCTAGAAGGAGACCGTTCATATCATGATAAAAAGAGAGATCACCGATAACCAAAACGCCGGAAGAATAATCAGTACTAGCACCAAGAGCAGTTGAAATAATCCCATCAATTCCGTTCGCCCCGCGATTTCCCATTATGGTCGGTCGAGCTCCTTCAGGTAAAAAGAAGTTTTCCAAATCGCGAATCGGCATACTATTGCCTACAAACAAAAGATCGTCCTTATCCATTAATTGACCCAATTCTCTAAAAACATATCCTTCAAAGAGTCCCTCTACCTCCAAATCCTCACGAAGCAGGTTAAGAGTGACCTCGTTTAACTCTTTCCACGCTTCTAGCCACTTGTTCTCACAATGTTCAAGCTGCTGTATAACAGGGAGAAGGCTCTTCACAAACTCTACTGGTGAAACATTTGGCATGTCAGTGCTTGAAAGAGTTGGATCTCTCCATCCATTCTCATCTATTACGAGATGGAGAGGACTTTCCACTTTATTAACAAAAAGCGTATAAGCTTTTGATACGGGCATTGCCCCAAAACGAATAATCACATCAGGAAACAGAGAGGAATCAACTTCACCTCTTAAAAAAGCATCATATCCTTCAATTAAATTAGGAGAATTCACATGTCGACACATGGACAGAGAATCAGCAAGAACAGGATACCCTAGTGCTTCTGCAAGAGCATACAATGGCTCAGCTAATTCTTCATTTTCCTGTGGACCTACAACGATAATTCCCTTCTTATTAGCCAACTTTTCGACATAACGCTTTACTGCTTTATCGTCTAAAACGCGTGCATAATCAGTAGATTGTACCCATGGCTCGTGATCATCTCTGCCGTCAGAAAAAAGACCTGAATATGAAAGATCAGGTGTTAAAGGATCTCTAAACGGAAAATTAAGATGAACAGGTCCAGCTGGTATACTCGAAGAAACAGCAACGGCTCTTGAAGCGGCTGTCCTGATGTATCGCGTCAGAGAGGAGGATGGGAGTGCCATTTCAATAAACCACTTTGCATAGTCTCCATATAGCTTAATTTGGTCAATCGCCTGTGGCGCGCCATTGTCACGAAGCTCATGAGGACGATCGGCCGTTAATACAATCAACGGAACATTTGATTGAGCAGCTTCGATGACTGCAGGATAGTAATTCGCTCCTGCTGTGCCTGATGAACAAAGAAGTGCGACCGGTTCATGATGTGACTTGGCCATACCAAGCGCAAAAAAACCAGCAGATCGCTCATCGATATGCATCCAGACTTTCATTAAAGGGTGTTCGGCCATCATCATAGCAAGCGGGGTAGACCTCGATCCTGGGCTAACCACAGCATGGTTTACGCCTGATCGCACAAGTTCATCTACAAACGAACCAGCGTAGCTTGATAATATTTCTTGATCAGTCATATTTTTTACCCCCAAGCGCAGTTAACATCGGTTTAAACTTCATTTTGGTTTCTTCGTATTCACTATCGGGATCTGAATCTCCTACAATCCCGCACCCTGCATAGAGCGTTGCTTGATCGCCATTTAATAAACCTGAGCGAATCGCAACCGCAAATTCTCCATTCCCCTGGTAATCAACCCAGCCAACAGGTCCAGCATACCAGCCGCGATCCAAGTTTTCGATACGCTTAATCTCATTAACCGCCTCTACTTGAGGATACCCACCGAGCGCTGGGGTAGGGTGTAACCGCTCAACCATCCGTAACAGACTTGTTCTTTTGCTAGCTCTCGCTACAACAGGTGTAAACAAATGTTGAATATGCGGCGTTTTTAAAATTTCAGGTGTAGAGGGTACCTGAACAAATTCACACTCTTCTTCCATAGCGGTTCGAATCATCTGAACAACTAAATCGTGTTCGATTCGATTTTTTTGATCGTAAAGCAGTTCTTGTCCAAGAGCTTCATCTTGTTCTTCCGATACCCCTCGCTGAATCGAGCCAGCAAGACACGTTGAATAAACCTGTTGCCCCTCCCTTTTCACTAACCGTTCAGGTGAGGCACCAAGAAAACATTTCCCCCCGTATTCGAACGCAAATACGTAGCTATCGCTCTGCTGTTCTTTTAGATTTGATAGCGTTCGTGTAGAAGAGAAAGATTGAGTAGATTTGAGCTTGATTTCTCTAGCAAGAACAACTTTATCCAACTGCCCTTCTCGTATATTTTCGGCTGCACTTCTGACTGTTTCTTTCCATTGATCAGGGTTGATTTCTTCTATAGAAAAAGCTTCAACATCCGATGAGTATACAGTCGTTATTTTATTTAAGAGGTTGGCATGTTGCCTTAGGAGTGCTTCGGAAAGTTTCTCTGGATCATCTTCTACACTCACGACAGCATTAATTGTTAACCATGCCTGATCAAGAGCGGAAGTTAGCATAATTTCCGGAAGTACCATACCGCCTTCAGGAAATGAACCCCATTCACCGCTTTCTGGCGCAGAAGGGTCAAAAGAAAAGCCACCGAGCAACACAGGTCCGACTCCTGGACGAGATGGCGCCCCCTCTATAATGGCTTCTTCAAGAAAACGCTGCCACTCTTCTTCTATTGTACGAAACCGATCGGAATTGGCTTGAAATTGATTCATCCGTCCAAGCCCTACAATTGTCGTATCATTCTCTGGGTCAGACCAAAATGTTCGATCATTTTTATAAGTAGACGAACCTGCTGCATAAAAGGAGAGGGGATCGACAGCAGCTACTGATAGCACCTGACTAACAAGTACAGACGTTCCCCGCTTTTCTGCCTTACTAACACCTTGATGAAGCAGGCTAAATAATTCTTGATGTTGTAATGTAGACACCGTCTTCTCCCCCCAACTTTCTGTCCATGCAAAAGCAGACCGAGTTAGCCTCGGCCACAGTTACTTAAAGGATACACCTGTGTAGCTAAGACTGTCAACGAAGCTGTTTTACCGTTTTTATCGCCTTCTTATGTATAGATTCCCTATCTCCTCAAAAAAAACCATTTTAATGCTCCGCAGATGCCCTTAGCAAAATAATAGATGAGCATACACTGATAAATGTAGACGACGGTGAACCGTTGTTTATACACTAAATGATAAGGGAGTGTCTCACATGTCCAGACACTATTATCATGGTGTTTGTCGTCAGCATATTGGACAATGTGTTGAAATCAAATGTCATGACGGTCAATTGCATAGAGGTCATATTGAAGATGTTGATGATGAGTTCGTCTACATTCGCCCTTTAAATCGCAATTGTGATGGACCACAACATCCCGAGGGACCAGGAATGTTTTTCTTCGGCGCTTTTGCAGGGGGCTTTCTTGGAGGACTATTAGGCGTAGGTTTGGGAAGTATCGCGTTTTTTAGGCCATATCCGTACTATTACTAATCACACAAATGCGATCACTAAAAGGTGATCGTTTTTGTTTTCACTACTCTTTCTCTCTTCTTGAAAGAAATTAGGGGATGTGATGCGAAAGCATGTAATTCGCCTTTTTTCTATTGACAGAGACTTCTTGATATTGACAAAAGGATTGACACCCTTTATCCGTTTTTTTAAACTATAATGGTTACAAGGGGATTTTTAAGAAGTTTACTATTTAAGGGAGAGACACTATTCTATGGAAGAGCGTATGAACAACAGCAAAGATAAGCTGAACAAAGTGACGCCTTCAAAACCAACATGGCAGGTGTGGTGGCGACTATTAAGACCCCACACATTAACAGCTTCCTTCGTCCCGGTTTTTCTGGGCACAATGCTTGCCCTTCAAAGTCATACATTACATTTTGGATTGTTTATGGCGATGATGATCGCTTCTATCCTTATTCAATCAGCAACAAATATGTTTAATGAATACTATGATTTCAAAAGGGGTCTTGATCACGCTGGTAGCGTAGGAATTGGTGGCGCCATCGTAAGAGATGGAGTTAGTGCAAGAACAGTATTGAATCTTGCTTTTATTTTCTTTGGAATTGCCATTCTGTTAGGCGTTTACATCTGTATCCTGACGACATGGTGGATTGCGGTCATTGGTTCAATCTGTATGGCTGCAGGGTATTTCTATACTGGTGGCCCTCACCCAATTGCCTATACACCATTTGGCGAAATTGCCGCTGGCGTCTTTATGGGACTCATTCTTGTCTTACTTTCTTTTTTCATTCAAACGGGCGTTATTACATTTGAAAGCATTCTCGTTTCGATCCCGATTTCCATTCTAGTTGGCGGTATCCTTATGGCAAACAATATCCGCGACCTAGAAGGCGACAAAGAAAAAGGACGAAAAACACTCGCAATACTTCTTGGACACGATAAAGCTGTGGCCCTTTTAGAGTGGATGTTTATCGTTTCTTATCTTTGGGTGGTCGCACTCATCATTACAATTGATTTATCACTTTGGTTGCTGTTAATTATTCTAAGCATCCCTAAAGCATTTAAAGCCATTCGCTTGTTTGAAGGGAAAACGCAGGCGGCTCAAATGATGCCCGCTATGCAAGCAACGGCTCAAATGCATACTCAGTTTGGACTGCTCATGGCTATTGGTTTATTGCTCGCGTATTTTATTTAATCTAGAGTCAGAGACGAATATAGTCTCTGGCTTTTTTACGTCGCTTTAGAGAGGAAAGCACTTTTTTTAAATTTAATTAGTGGAATTAATTAAATTTTCGCGGAAATATAGCAAAAAGCAAACTTAGAAGGTAAGGAACAAGCTTTTGCTCTGCTAACTTTCTCTTTTTATAGCCAATTGCTCGTGTATACTGTAAATAAGTACATAGAAAAAGCGGAAGCGTCCGATTAACCTTCGAGAGGTTAGACGCTGCAGCTGAATTGGAGGAATAAGATGGAATTCGCAAACACAATGCTAGAGGCACTCGGAATCAAAGCTATTACATTAACACCTGAAAAAGTCGTTCTTGAAATGCCAGTTGGACCGAGCACTCATCAGCCACTCGGCTTTCTTCACGGAGGTGCATCCGTTGCACTTGCAGAATCAGCCGCAAGCATAGGTGGCACGCTTAACCTTAACTCAGAAAACGAAGCCACATTCGGAATGGAAATCAATGCTAATCATCTACGTAGCAAAAAAGACGGCGTAGTCCGAGCCATCGCTGAGCCGATCCACATCGGACGAAGAACAATGGTCTGGGAAATCAACATCGTCGACGAACAAGAAGAACTAATCTGCATATCCCGCTGCACCCTAGCCGTTAAAAGGTATTAAGAAAAGCGGAGCGGGCCAGCCTAAATCCGCAGGAAGTTGGAGCCCCATCGAATGAGATGCTTTTTGTCTCCTTCGATTGGGCGAAACAGCCGGAGGATTTGGCCCGCGTAGCTAGACATGAAAAGCGGAAGCGCCCGTCTAGCCTCGACAAGCGCTGGAGCCCTTCAATATGAACACGGTCTTTGTGTTCGGATTGAAGGGTGAAGCGATCGAGAGGCTGGGCGCTGCAGCTAGACACGAAAAGCGGAGACGAGCGCTTAGAAACGGAGATATTGGAACTCTTGAACTAGAACACGCTTTTTGTGTTCTGGTGAAAGAGTGAAATATCGTAGTTTCTGCGAGTCGAAGCTGGACACGAAAAGCGGAGACGAGCGCTTAGAAACGGAGATATTGGAGCTCTTGAACTAGAACACGCTTTCTGTGTTCTGGTGAAAGAGTGAAATATCGTAGTTTCTGCGAGTCGAAGCTGGACACGAAAAGCGGAAGTGAACGAGTGTCTGCCCACTTGCAGTTCAACCTCACTACACTCATTTAAACGATAGAACCTAAAAAGAATCCCGTCACTATTGACGGGATTTCTGTTCTATTTTTCGTTCACCAATTTCTCGATAATCTTCATGATACGTGTCTGAAATCGCATAATGACATTCATCGCACACCATCCTTCTTCTTTCCCACGGGAAGAGCAATTCTTTCTCACAGTAAATACATCCGTGATTCAATTGGATCACCCCCCTTTTAGATTATGACGAATCAGTATGTCTAAGACCTAAAAACCAGGAAAGGAGAACTTAACTTGACACATAAACTAGTGCCTTATCTTTTAATATTACTCTTTTTATCTGCCTGTTCTTTCAGCACTTCCAATAACGAAATTCCTGAAAACACAATTCCAGCAACAGTGGATCGGGTCGTAGACGGTGACACTCTGAAAGTAACACTTGAAGATCGAGAAGAAACAATCAGACTTCTACTTGTCGATACACCTGAAACGAAGCATCCTAGTAAACCTGTCCAACCATTTGGACCTGAAGCGTCAGATTTTGCGAAGGACCGGCTTGAAGGAGAGAAGGTTGGAATCGAGATCGATGTTTCAGAACGTGATAAGTACGGCAGACTTCTTGCATACGTCTGGATCGGTGATCAAATGTTCAACGAAATGCTTCTTGAAGAAGGGCTCGCGAGGGTAGCATACATTTATCAGCCTAACGTAAAATATGTTGACCAATTTCAAAAAATACAACGACAAGCTCAAGAAGAAGGGAAAGGGATTTGGAGCATAGAAGACTATGTTCAAGAAGAAGGGTTTGACGAAGAAGCAGAAACAAATGATTCTCCTACTGAAGAAAAATCCACTTCTGAAGAGTGCCAAATAAAAGGAAATATAAATTCAAAAGGCGATAAAATTTATCATGTTCCAGAAGGATCCTACTACGAAATGACCAAAGCAGAAGAAATGTTTTGTACGAAAAACGAAGCAGAGGAAGCTGGTTTCCGTCCATCTTCCAGGTAATCGTCTTGCATTACGCCTTCTCTCTAGACAAACACACATAATTTGTTACCTTCTGTACCATCATAGGCTAGAGGAGGTAGCGAAACGATGAAAACAATTTTAAAATCAATGCTTGGCATTCTCCAATCTCACACTGATGGTGAGCCTAAATCCCCGTTACATGTCGGTGAAGTGATGAACTGTTGGACAGCTTTTGCGATTTTTAAAGAAGCTCAAGTTTTTTATCGAATGGCATTAAATACAACCGATGACGAACAACTCAAGAAAAAAACACAGGAGATTTTTGATGCATCTGTTAAGGACCAAAATAAATTAAAACAATTTTTAATAAAAGAAGGCGTTCCTCTCCCACCAACATCACAAGCAAAGCCTGATTCATCCTCAGAAACGATCCCTATGGGGGTAAAGCTAACGGACGATGAAATTGCTAACGGGATTTCACTGAAGCTTGCCTCAGTGAATGTCCTCTGTGCAACGACCATTTCTCAGTCCATTCGAACCGATGTTGGATTAATGTTTCTTGAGTTTCAAACCCACATTCTACTGTTTGCTGCGGATTTTAAAACGTTAATGGAAAAGAGAGGATGGCTAAAATCTCCGCCACCTTATCTTCCACCTGGCGCTCCAACTCAAAAGCCGTAGCTGAAGAAGCTACGGCTTTTATCTTATTTCTACACGGCTTGCTCAATCTTTTTCCCTTGTTGAAGCTGATACATTTGAAAGTACCTTCCTTTTTTCTGCATCAATTGATCATGATCGCCTCGCTCAACGATTTCTCCCTGATGAAGAACAAGAATTTGATCTGCCTCTCTTATCGTTGAAAGTCTGTGGGCAATGATAAATGTGGTACGCCCCTTTTTCAAAATATCGAGAGCGTTTTGAATAATCATTTCCGTCTCAGTATCAACATTTGAAGTCGCTTCATCAAGTATAAGGACAGCAGGATCAAACGCTAACGCTCTTGCAAATGAGATAAGCTGTCTTTGCCCGGAAGAAAGCGTGCTTCCTTTTTCTATAACTGGCTCATCATAACCGTTTGGAAGCGAACGGAGCAGCTGATCTGCTCCAACATCGTTTAAAGCTTTCTCTACTTTTTCTCTTGAAATAGAGGGGTCGTCAAGACTAACATTTGATGCAATCGTGCCTGTGAAAAGAAATGGATCCTGAAGCACAATTGCCATATGCTGTCTCAGTTCTTGCTTTTTAATATCCTGAATGTTTTTCCCATCAATGGCTATTGTTCCTTTTTGATTATCATAAAATCGAAATAACAAATTCATAATGGAGCTTTTTCCTGAGCCCGTGTGTCCAACGAGCGCAATGGTTTGACCCTTTTTCGCTTCAAAAGAAAGATTCTTTAACACATATTCATCTTCTTTATAAGCAAAGGAAACATGATCGAAAGAAACATTCCCATCATATCGCGGGAAAATTCCATCCGCTACATCTTCTCCTTCTTCATCAAGAAGCTCAAAAACGCGGTCTGCAGCAACCAATGCCTGCTCTAGATTGGCAAGTTGATTAACCATGTTTGTAACGGGTTGAAACAATCGATTTAAATAGTCGACGAAAGCATAGAGAACGCCAAGACTTATCACGGCACTTGATGTAAGAGAAGCTCCTCCGAAATACCAAATCAATGCTACAAATGAGATATTCCTTAAAATGTTAACCAGGTTATGAGACATTAAAGAATTTAAATGTAAAAGCTTGTTTTGATACGTAAAGTGGCTATCATTTAATTCTTCAAATTCTCGTTCTGTCATTTGCTGGCGTTTAAAAGCTCTTATGATTGACATCCCTTGAATGGACTCGTTAATCATAGCATTAATGTCACTCACTCTTGCCCGGATCACTTTATTAAATTTGGAAGCATATTTGCGATAAACAATGATCCAAACAAACAGGAGGGGAACAATCGTTAATGTAATAAACGCAAGCTTTACATCCAATAAGAACAAGGCAACAAAGATCCCTGTCATATAAAAGATGCTTGTGAAAAAAGTTGCGAGTACGGTTACATAAAGCTCACGTATCGCCTCTGTATCATTTGTAATTCTTGCCACTACTTTTCCAGCTGGCAAATTATCGAAGTAGTTGATGTGCAAACGCTGAATTTGCGCATAGACATCTGTTCTCATCTTTTGAATGATTCTGTTAGCTGAAGTTTGCAAAAGAAGTCCCTGCCCATATTCAAAAAATGAAGCGAAGACGAGAAGTCCGAAGTATAATGCAATGAGCCAGATCATCGGTTCAATCTGAGGTTGATAAAAGGCGAGCAGCTCTTCGTTGCTTATTTCTGATGCTCCGTAGGACTGTCGTTGCCCATCCTTTTCGATAGTGAGCGTATTTTCATTAATTGATCTTTCACCGTCGAAAGCGATCGGTTCGTCAATGAAGTAATAATCACGCCCGATTTGAAGAATTCTTGCCTCTTCTCCTTTTGTTTCATTATTTTCAAAATGATCGCTTCGCTTATACCATTCACCATCATATTGAACAGCGTCTTCCCCCTGACCTGATTCATACCATGGATACTCAATTCCAAGAATATGAACGTCGATCATCCGTTTAGCTATGAAAGGACCAGATAGTTCCGCTGTCACGGCAACTGTTAAAAGTAGAAGTGCAATTAAAATATTTTTCTTAAATCCGAGTGCATACTTTACTAAACGCTTTCCTACATGTCGATTCATTTACAGCACCTCCTTTAGTGAATCTTCAAGTTGCTGTCTGTCATATTGCTCTCTGTACCATCCTTGTTGAGTAAGAAGCTCCTCATGTGTACCTTCTTCAATCACTTTGCCATCTTCTAGAACAAGAATACGATCAGCATGCTTTACACCTGAAAGCCGATGTGTGGCAATAAGCGTCGTTTTACCAGCACGTTCACTTCTTATATTCGCAAGAATTTGTGCCTCTGTTTTCCCATCCACTGCTGACATCGCATCATCAAGAATAAGAATTTCCGGATCAATCATGAGAGCTCTAGCAATCGAAACCCGCTGCTTTTGCCCACCAGATAGTGCTACCCCCTTTTCTCCTACAAGTGTTTCAAGCCCTTGAGGAAGAAGATTGACATCTTTCTTAAAATCAGATAAACGGAGGACTTGATCGACATCTTGGTCAGTTCCATCTTTCTTACCAAAAAGCAGGTTTTCTCGCACTGATCGAGAGAATAGCATTTGATCTTGCGGAACATACCCAATCCAGCTTTGAAGCGTTCCAAGCGAAAACTCTTCGATCGGTACATCAGAGATTCTTATTTTCCCTTCGCCTACTGGGTATTCTCTCAACAATTGCTTTAGCAAAGTGGTTTTTCCGCTACCAGTTCGCCCAACGATACCGAGCGTTTGACCTTTTTCAAGTGTAAATGAAACATCATTTAAATTTGTAACTGAAGAGGTTGGATACGCAAACTGAACATGTTCAAAGCAAATCGTACCAGGAGACTCGTGATGTTTCGGAGCATGATGTTCCTTCACATCTTCTTCGTGAGATAACGTATCCAATACCCGATTTAGTGAGGCACTTCCACGCTGCATGACATTAATTAGCTCACCAACCGCAATCATCGGCCAAATCAACATACCTAGATACACGTTAAATGACACGAGTTCGCCTAGTGTAAGTACATTGTGAAAAACAAGATAAGCCCCATATCCTAAACCAATTAAATAACTCATCCCTACGAGAACTTTAATCGTTGGTTCAAAAAGGACATCTATCTTTGCTACATCAATGTTCTTTCTGTAAACATCTTCTGTTAAGTTTTTGAATTTTTGCTGATCCGCTCTCTCCTGTACATAAGCACGCGTAACGCGAACGCCTGCAATCGATTCAAGTACTTGATCATTCATATGACCGAAAGAATCCTGCGCAGCGGTAAAGCGCTTATGAATAACCTTTCCATAACGGTTCATGGCAAGAGCCATTAATGGAAGAGGCAGAATAGCCGCAAGAGTTAGTTTCCAGCTAATCAAAACACCCATCGTAACCAATATAAGAAACATAAAGATCGTTGAATCAACCAAAGTTAATATACCGAAACCCGCTGTAAGCGACACAGCTTTTAAGTCGTTTGTTGCTCTTGCCATCAAGTCCCCAGTTCGATTTTTCTCGTAAAAAGACGGCGTCATTTTCAGAAGATGTTTCATGAATCTAGACCGAAGCATCCTCTCAACTAGAAATGCACCACCAAATAGTTGATACATCCATACATATGTGACGAGATAAACGACAATCAATAACGCACCATAAAAAAATAGATAATTCCGCAAGCTATCCCAGGTTAAACTTCCTACATTGATCTCATCAATTGCCATCCCAATTAGCTTCGGCGGAATAACTTCAAGGATCCCACCTAATATCAATAACCCAATTGCAATACTATAACGCTTCCAATGCTGCTTAAAAAACCAGCTTAGCTTCTTTAAAATCGAAAACATTCTTTTCCCCCCCAATCTTTTCCCTAACATGGTCTTCCTTAGTAAATTCCAATCATCACTCCCACCCCCTACTACTTCATTCTTTGTCATCATATTTGAGGATCAAAAAAGACATAGCCGTATGCGGCTATGTCTCATCCAATCATTGGACATAAAAAAGGGCACACGTCTAAGACGCGTGCCGATTCCTTTTTGTGACAAAGGGGTTACTTCCCTGGCAAAGTGCGTCTATGAGTACATGAAATTGGTTGGATTATACCTGTTAAAACATGTCTCATCACACACACTCTCCTTTACCGTTATTTTTCACTTTGTCATCGTAGCATAATTGTCACAATTTTGTCAATATTATTATTTACTTAATGGATTTACACTTTCTTCACCAGTTAATTCTGCAATCATTTCAACTAACAAATCAATTTCTTCCTGCATGTCTTTTAGACTAACCGTTTCAACTGGCGCATGCATATAGCGAAGCGGCAAAGATACGAGCGAGATCGGCACGCCATATCCTGTTAAGCGTAGCTTATCAGCATCGGTTCCTGTCATTCTTGGTGTTAATTCATATTGAAGATTAAGATCAAGCTTTTTTGCAGCCTTTTCGAGTAGTTGATTAATTTTAATATTAATTGGAGCACCTTTCGCAAGAACAGGGCCGTCCCCGAGATTAACCTCCGTGTGTTTTCTTGCATCAATGCCAGGATAATCAGAAGAAAATGTCACATCACAGGCAATGGCCATCGTTGGCTGAATTCCTGCACCAGCAAAGTATGCTCCGCCCATATTTGTTTCTTCGTTCACTGTACTAACTGCATATACACCTACTTTAGGATTTCGCTTAGCGAGTTTTCGTAGAACCTCTGCGACAATAAACGAGCCAGTGCGATTATCTAGACCTCTACCACTGATTCTGTCATTCAATAAGTGCTCAACTTCGCGTTTATAGACAGCTAGATCCCCTATCTGAACATACTTTTCAATCTCTTCTTTTGAAGTTGCACCACAGTCTATGTAAAGATCTTCGAAATTGAATTCTTTTGCTCCGCCATGATGTTCAGCATTCACGCCAAATACTCCAGTTAAAGTTCCATGCGTGCCAAGAATCGTTACTTTCATACCGATAGCAGGTTTATGACTAATACCGCCTAACTTTTCCACACGTATGAAGCCATCTTGATCAATTTTCTTTACCATAAATCCAATTTCATCACAATGGCCAGCAAGAAGAACTTTATATTCTGCATTGGGATTAAGAACGCCAATTGCGTTTCCTGCATTGTCTGTTTTCATTTCGTCAGCAAATTCCTTCACATACTCCATCCATTTATGCTGAATCTCCATTTCAGCTCCTGACGGTGAAGCAGTTGATAACAATTCAAATAAAAATTCCTGATTCATACGAAGCACCTCCGATTAATTAATTAGTTCCTTTTTCATTGTATCTTACAGCTAGTCTTCATTCTAGTTTTGGATGCTATGGATTCAGTTCAACAAAAAAAGTACCCCGCATTTAGACGGGGCACCTCGCTATTTCGATTCTTTCAATAAAATATCTTCCACTTCTTCTTTCGTTGGCAGGGCCGTCATAGCGCCTTTTGTTGCAGCTGCTAAAGCACCAGAAACGCTAGCAAATTGCGTCATTCGCTCGAGCTCTTCGCGCGATAGTTCGGTGAGAGAACCAACATATTCGTTAAAACCATGAAGGATGCCTGATACAAATGCATCGCCAGCACCTGTCGTATCAACCGCTTTTACTTTCATAGCAGGAACTCTGAGTGAATAGTTAGGAGTAAAAACAAGACTACCTTCTCCACCCATTGTAATGAAAATAACTGGTATACGATAGTGAGCCAATCTTTTAATTCCAGCTTCGACAGTTTCTTCACCAGTAATAAAAGTTAATTCTTCTTCAGAAAGCTTAAGAATGTCTGCCTCAGATAGCATGGAAACAATCGTTTCTCTTGCTCGCTCCTCACTCTCCCATAAACCAAGTCGTAAGTTCGGATCATAGGAAATGAGCAGTCCGTTCTCTTTTGCCTTCTCAACAGCTTTTTTAGTAGCTGTTCTAGAAGGTTCACTAATCATAGAAATGGATCCGAAGTGGAGAATGCGATGACGCTCAAATAACTGATCGCTTATTTCTTCTTCACTTAAGAAACGATCTGCACTTGGATTTATGTAAAAGTCAAAGCTACGTTCACCATTTTCAGCATTGGTCACAAATACAACGCCTGTGCGAGCAGATTCAGTTAGAATCATCGTCGAAACATCTACACCATAGTTCTTTAACGTTTCTTGAAGAAAACGTCCAAGCACATCATCGCCTACTTTTCCAAGAAAAGTGGAATTTACGCCTAGACGGGCAAGCCCAACTGCTACATTTGCCGGAGCTCCACCAGGGCTTTTTTGATACGTTAAATTGTCTTTGTCAAGAGGTATAAAATCAATTAATGCCTCCCCTAAACTAATGACACCTTTACTCATATCTACTTCCTCCTATGTCTATCAATTGTAGAGCTGCACCAAGGGTACAGCTTTTCCGTAATCATACCATGGCAAGGTAAAACACTAAAGAAGAAAACGTCATTACCCCATGATCTTCTTGATGATTTTCAGCCCGTTTTTGGCTGAGGGGTATCGGAAGGCGAAATCAAACTTCGTTGTTTGTTTCACAATGCTCTTCTCATGCGAGAAGGCTTGAAAGCTTGCTTTCCCATGATAACTCCCCGTACCACTAGACCCAACGCCACCAAAAGGCAAGTAAGGAGAGACGATATGCATAAATGTGTCGTTCATACACCCTCCCCCAAATGAAATGGATGACGTTATTTCTTCTTGTTTTTCTTCGGATTCAGAGAAAAAGTAAAGTGCAAGCGGTTTTGGACGGCGACGTACTTCGTTAATAACCGTTTCAAGTTCTGTAAATTCAAGCACAGGTAAAATAGGACCAAAGATCTCCTCTTGCATCACTGGATCTTCCCATGAAACATTGTCCATAATCGTTGGAGCAATTACCCGATCACTTGCTTTATGCTGTCCACCAATTAATACGTCTCCATCGGTTAAAAACCGTTTTAATCGGTCAAAGTGACGATCACTTACAATATGACCGTATTTTTCATTTGATAGTGGATCTTCTCCGTAGAATTCAATCAGCACATTGTTCATTTGTTCGATCAAGGCTATTTTTACGTCACTGTGGACATACAAATAGTCAGGTGCGATACATGTTTGACCAGCGTTCGTGAATTTCCCCCACATAATTCGTTTTGCAGCTAGAGCTAAATTAGCGTCTTTGTCCACAATCGCCGGACTCTTCCCTCCCAATTCAAGCGTAACAGGGATAAGTTGCTTTGCAGCCGCCTCCATCACAATCTTTCCTACAGCAACACTTCCTGTGAAAAAGATGTGATCAAATGGTTGTTTCAAAAGTTCAGTACTCGTTTCAACGCTACCTTCAATAACCACAATGTACTTTTCAGGAAAAACTTCTCGAATCATTTTACTAATAAGAGTTGAGACAGCAGGTGTTAATTCTGATGGTTTTAAGACGGCACAGTTCCCCGATGCGATTGCTCCAATAAGTGGAGCTAACTGAAGTTGAAATGGATAGTTCCACGGCGCTATAATTAACGTTACCCCGAACGGCTCACGATGAATGACGCTTTTAGAGCCAAAGTGAGTAACGGGTGACTTTACTTTTTCCGGTGTCATCCACTCTTTTAGGTGCTTAAGTGTGAACTTAATTTCCTCTAGAAGGAAACCAATTTCAGTTGTATAAGCTTCCCATTCTGATTTATGCAAATCATCTTTAAGCGCTTGTAAGATCTCAGGTTCATACTCTTTAATCACGTCTCTTAACGTTTCAAGTTGTTTTTTTCTAAACGAATAGGATTTTGTTTCCCCTGTATAAAAATATTCTTTTTGCAAGCTTACTTTATCAGCAATATGCTCCATCTTATCTCTCCTCTTAACGCCTTTATTGTTCTTTAGTTTAAACATTTAAACATAATATGTCAATCTTATAACTCTTATATAGGTTTATTTCTTCCTGTTTGAGGGGAAAACCTGCATAAAAGCAATTCCTGTAATCAACACTATACAAGGATGCAGTTAAGAAGGAGGCAATTTACTATCGAAACGCTTGGTCATCATATCATCGCCGAGATGTGGAATTGTAACAAAGAAAAACTAAACGATTTAGTGTATATAGAAGAAACATTCGCTAGTGCGGCTCTCGAAGCTGGAGCAGAAATAAGAGATGTTGTTTTCCATCCATTTGAACCTCAAGGTATAAGTGGGGCGGTTATTATCGCTGAATCCCATCTAACCATCCACAGTTTCCCAGAACATGGCTATGCTTCTGTTGATGTCTATACATGCGGAGATAAAATTGATCCTTCCGAAGCAGCGAATGCGATCGCAAGGTCTTTAGAAGCAAAAACCATTCACACAGTGAAAATCCCACGTGGCGCAGGAGAAATTACCGTAAAAGAAATTGAAAAAAGTGGTGTAGAATCACAGTAATTGACTGTAGAGAGGCGTTTCCATACCGCCTCTTGATTATTGTTTTTATTGTTGAATTTGTAACTTTTTATAGTGTGAAAGCGCAAGTAGTGGCCATACCACTTCATAACTATGATATCTAATATAAAACCCTCCTGGTAATCCCGCTCCTGTTGGATACATGCGTTCTTCCATATCAAATGATTTTTTGAGAAGGTAATCCACACCTCTAGATAATGATTCTCCTGTTTCTTTACAAACGGATAAAGCATCAACGGCCCATGCTGTTTGTGATGGCGTGCTAACGTGTAAAGGAACGAATTTCTGTTGAATATCACTTTGACACGACTCTCCCCATCCCCCATCATGTCTCTGTATTTTCTTAAGAAACTGTATTCCTTTTCGAACAGGAGTAAAATCAGATGGATAGCCAGCTGCCTTTAAAGCCGTTAACGCTGCCCATGTACCATAAATGTAGCAAATCCCCCATCTACCTCTCCAAGAACCATCGCTCTCTTGATTCCGAACTAACCAGTTTGTTCCCTTTCTAATGGAAGGATGATTACGGTTTAGTTCAGCATAGTTACATAAAAACTCAACGGTTCTACCAGTTAAATCAGCCGATGAATCATCTGGAAAAGATGACCTTGCCCCGTCAATGGGTAAGTCTTTTAATAGAAAAGCCTGACGATCCGGTTCGAAAGCTGGCCAACCTCCATCCTGATTTTGCATGGCTAGAAGCCAATTGACTCCGTCATGCCAACGACTTGACTCATTTTTCATATCCTTCAACGCTCTTAACGCAACAGTTGTATCGTCTACATCTGGATGAGTTGTATTCCCCTCAGAAAACCCCCATCCACCAGGGGCAATACCCTCTCTTGTAATCGCCCAATCCCCATACTTTGTCTGCTGATGTCTAACTAAATAATGGTTAGCCGCTCTAGTTGAAGGTACTGCATGAACTAAGCCAGCTTCTTGTATCGTGTAGGATAGAAGGGCAGTATCCCATATTGTTGAAGGTGAATTCTGAAGATGGGAATTAGAATCACAGAGCATTCCTTTCAGTCCATTAAAGGCACGTATAATAGAAGGAGCGTGTTTTTCATATCCTAGAGCCAACATCGCATAGATCATAAAAAAAGTAGCCGTTGCATAGTTCATCAATGTCCCGTCTGATTCAATTCTTTGAAGCATGTATTGTTCCGCTCTCTTTCTTGCTTTATATAGCTGATTTGAAGGAAATTGACTCATAGCAGTCCATGCTTGTTTAATATCTTCTTTCATGGATCGATCTTCCAAAATTAAATGCGTGAGATCTGGCGTCCATCTTGTTTTAATGGAATAACGAAGGTCCTGGCATAGAAGAATTGGTGCAAAATGCGCTCTTGCATAAGAACTTAAATCATAGAAAGAAACTGGTGAAGCCTTCGGAATAAGTAGAAAAAGCATCGGAATATGGAATAAGTGAGGCCAATTTAGATGACCGTTTAAGGCGAGAAAAATGGACGTCATCGAATCAACCCTTTCGATCCCACCCCATTTTTTAATATAGTGCTCTGCTTTTTTCATCTCACTATGTTTACAAGTCATCATTCCTGAATAAAGGAGACTATGGTAAGCCTGAACGGTAGCGGAAAGATTCCCTCGGTCGTCTTCATATAATTTCCAGTATCCTTCTTTAGATTGTTTAAATAGAAGTCGTTTCACAAGAGCCTCAAGCAATGATTTATCTGGAAGTTTAAGCATGCGTATTAATACAATCATCATCGCATCCGTTAATAAACTATTCTCAAAACAAAAGTGAAAGGCACCATTCCCTTGTTGATGCCTCAATGCCTCACTTAATAGGTCTTCTATTTTTTCATCCACTTTCTTTTCTAGCATGGCGCTCCCTCCTCAAGTAGGCTACCGTATTGTATTCACGCTACCTTTCGGAGATTCTCACTAATAACTATTGTAAATTTTTTGAAACTTGTGTAAAATTCAAACGTATGTAAGGAACAAGGAGGAATAGAATGAAAAAAATAGGATTTCCCATTCTCACTGGTTTTATCATTTTGCTTTTAGTTTATCTTCATCAGCTCTCCATTCTTCAAGAAAAACCGGCAACGGATTGGAGCAGGTCAGTCAATCTTGACGTAGCTGCAGAAGATAGTGAGATGTTTGTTCAACGTGAGGAAGATAGCAGCACTCTCTTTTTTAGCGGTGATCCCGTTCGAAAAGTGGTCGTGTACGAAAAGTTGGATACAACGACAGAAGAACTCAGCTATTCCATTCCAGACGGATATTCGTTTTATGTTGATGATCAGCAAGCGATTTACAAGAAGAATGATGAATTAATTTACGCAACAGACGAGAAAGAAACAAGCATTTTAAAGGAAATTGAAGGAATGAACGTATCAGAAAATGGCGTAATTGCGTGGTCACGGCACACCGCATACACCATTTCACCAGAAGGAAAAGTTAAGTCAGAAATCGAACTACCTCAATACATAAAAAGCGGTACTTTAACAGAAGAAGGTTTGGCATTTCTTTATGTTCAAACGGATGATGTGAACCAGTTTCTAACACTTGATGCAGGTGAAGACCCAGTTGTTCTATATGAGACTCCACTTACATCAGGAGAAAATTACAGCAATCTTCAAATGATTGAACTCGATAACAAACTTACGTTCACCTATACCATTAGTGCAACGAGACAGGGTACACGAGTTGTAAATACGTACTTTGGAGAAAGTGTTGCTGGTAAGGAAGCTGACGTTCAGCTTTTGAAAATCCAAAATGCGGAAACTGGTGACAGGTTTGAGAAGCCAAACTACTTTTCATTAATCGAAAAAGACGGTGCGGCTCATCTTTTGTTTAGTTCGAACGGAGAAATTTCACCAAAACGTTCCGTCATTAGTATCTATGAAGCTTCGCAACAGGATGGCGAGTGGGTTGCCTCTCGCCGGAGTACGACAGAAGAGTTATCTATCCGCCCCATTGCAATTACCGATCAGTCTTTAGTCTGGATGGATCAAGAGAAAAACGAACTCGTCTTGCACGGCGCATCAACAGATCCTACCGTTGTGAAAAGCAGTAGCTCCATCTCGAGCGATGACTTAACGTATGCCCTTTACTATACGTTCACAGCAATTGTCGGTATGTTTGCGATGTTAGCCTTCTCATTTGGTTTTCTCATCCTTCCTGCCGTTGCATTAATGTACTTCTATTTCGCCAATACAACAGCAATTGAACAAGACAAAAAATGGGTTGAATGGACGATCATTCTTTTATGTGTCGCCTCTCAAATTATTTTCCTTCCGTCTATTCTTGATGGACCATTTCAATATCTAGCTCCATCTTACCTAACCTTTTCAGGAGCTTCATACGTCTGGCCGCTAATTATCTTTGTTGTATCTTATATGATTAGCCGCGTTGCTCAAGATCAAGAATGGACCATCATGCAGCGAACCTCCTATCAGCTTGGATTAAATCTCGGCATGCTAATCTTCCTATTAGGACCTTATATCCTCTAACAAATAAAAAAGCATGTCCTCTGGCCAGAGGACATGCTTTTTTACTTTGCTTGTTCTGAAGCTTTATGATTTACAGCTAGTACCGCCTTGTGTAAAAGTTGACTAAATTCAGCATTTTCTAGAACTTCAAGTCCTGCAGCTGTCGCGCCGCCTGGCGTTGTGACTTGATCCCGAAGGTCTCCTGCCTTCCGCCCATCTTTAAGCATCGAAGCTGAACCAAAGATCATTTGCATCACGAGCTTTCTCGCCACTTCCGATGATAAACCATAGGATTGCGCCGTCTTTTCTAACGCCTCAGCGAATTGGTAAACAAAAGCAGGGGCACTTCCCGTAACCGCTGTTAAGTCATGAATCTGTTCTTCTGATAGCTCTTCGGATTCACCAATAGCATCTAAAATTGTTTGTAGCACTTCTCGATGTTCTTCCTTTACCTCACTCCCGCAAGCAAACAGTGACATTGACTCGCCAATATCAGCTGCAGTGTTCGGCATAATCCACGCTGTTGGAACACCTGGCAAGGAAGCTTCTAAAATAGAAGGCCCAATCCCTGCAGCTACCGTAATGACAAAGTGCTCGGTTACTTTACTAGAAAGTTCCTTAAGAACATTAGGATGAGCTGCAGGAGGCATTGCTAGTATCACAACATCATGGGTCGAAATAACCTCTTGCCATATACCTGTTTCCACGTTATATGTTTCTTTCAAATGAGTCAATCTCGTTTGATCAGACTGATTTGAAATCGTAATTTTACCAATCGTATCTGACTGCTTAAGTCCAGAAAAAATAGCCTCAGCCATTCGCCCTGCACCAATAAACAAGATATTCGGTTTTTTCAACATAATCCCTCCTCAATTTCCTTCTTAACTATATCAAAAGGTGTCTAAATAGAAAAACGCCGGCTAATCGCCGGCGCTTACCAGAACTTGTATCCAGGAGAACCTGGGGGAGCGTGTTCAATCATATGAATGACTGGTACGGTATAAGCTACAAGGATAAGCACAGTTGCGATGCCAAGCCACAGCCGCCAATTTTCTAAAATGACTGGTGTTTTCTCGGCCGCCTCCGCCACCTCTCCGATCGGAAAGTCTTCTTTGCCTTTTGGAGCGAAAAAAGCAAGATCAGTAATAATATACATTAACAGTAAAATAGCAATAAAAAGAATGGAACCACCAACCGCCATTGTGACTTCATAAGGAATCCAGCCTAATGCATCAGGATGCTCTTGGTATGTCGTATAAGCTGTCCGTCTCGGTGCACCAAGCAAGCCAACGGTATGCATAGCCCCTGACATAAAGAACATGCCAACCGCCCATAGAATTGTTTGGAGATTTGCAATTTGATGCATTCTTCCTGTTAGTACGCGACCGGTAAGATGAGGGATAAGCCAATAGGCTATTCCAAAAAACGTAAGCGCCACGCTCGAAGCAACAGTAAGATGGAAATGCCCTGTAACCCACAGCGTATTATGAACAATCTGGTTCATTTGGTTACTAGCATTAATGATCCCTCCTGCACCTGCAGGAATGAAGATGAGCATACCAACCATCGGTGCAAAGAATCTTGCATCCTTCCATGGTAATGCACGAAACCAACCAAATAATCCTTTTGCTCCTTTTTTTCGTCCTGCTATTTCAAAAGTAGCAAACAGTGAGAAGGCAGTCATCAGAGAAGGAACGATAACCATGAACGTTAACACAACCTGCAAATACTTCCAAAACGGAGAGATTCCTGATTCAAGTAACTGATGATGAAAGCCAACAGGAATAGAAAACAGTAAGAAGAGCACGAAAGATAAACGAGCTAAAGAGTCACTGAAAATTTTCCCACCAATGATTTCTGGAATAATAACATACCAGCACACATAGGCAGGTAAGAGCCAGAAGTACACAAGTGGATGACCAAAATACCAGAAAAGCGTTCGACTTAGTAGAATGTTAATCTCATCCACCCATCCAAATGACCATGGAATGAATTGAAAGATAACGGAAACGGCGACACCAATCGTAGCGACAAACCATAAAACCATTGTCATAACAGCCATAAAGCTAAACAAAGGTGAAATCTTCTTATGCGTTACCTTTTTCCAAATGTAATATTGATGGCACATCGCGCCGCCCGCTAACCAGGTACCAACAATAAATAACGTAAGGCCAATATAGAACCATGGGGAAGCTTTTAAAGGTGCGTAGAAGGTATAAAGAACCGTACCTTCATTTAAAAGAACCATCACTGTTGTAAGCGCCGTTCCAATTGTCATTACAATGTAACCAAGCCATCCCATCCGATAAGGTTGGTCATAGAATTTCCCCATTGTTCTGCTCATGCCGGCATAGAAAAAACCAATAATGAAATAAGTTGTAAATACAAGTGCGAGTAAAATACCATGAGCGGTCAACAGCTGATAATAGCCTATCCCTGCAGGAAGTTGAATCGTTCCACTTCTAACTAGTGTTTGTAAAAGTCCTGCAATCCCACCTAATAGGACGGCTGCAAAAGCGATATACAAATGAGCCATACTAAGCTTTGCATCATTTCGATCGACTACTAATTCGTTTTTCATTTTATCACCTCCAGTGGCACACCCATGGCCTGGTGACCAACTCCACAATATTCATTACATAAAATGAGAAACTGTCCCGCTTCATCAAACGTATGAGTAATGGTATTGATATGACCTGGTGTAATCATCATATTCACATTCGTTTTCGGAATTTGAAATCCATGTACCACATCTTTACTCGTTACTTTAAAATGAACAGTTGCCCCTTCAGGTATTATTATTTCATCGTTCGATTGAAATGTGAATGCTTGAGCAACCAGAACCAATTCATATTCATTCTCACCTATCTTTTTTAAGCCTGAATCATCGAAAGGTGCCGTTAAATCGACTTGAGTTGGATCAAGAATCTCACTGTCACTTGGCGGTGTATGACCCATTGCGAAAGCGTTCACACCAATTACCAATAAAAAAAGAATCAGTGCTCCACTTCCAATCATGAGCCATAGCCTTTCTAATTTATGCATGTGCATGCGACTTCCCCCTCTCTAAAGACGAACCATATATAGCCAGTAAACGCTAAACCAGGACAGTACAATAAACCCCCCAAGCAACATGACAGCAATCATCGTTCCTTTCAGGTTAGGTCCTTCCTTTGTCGTAACGACTTTTCGCACCGTTTCCTTTTTCTCCTCAAGAACCCCCATTGTTCCTCCTCCTTTGTATGCTCGGTATAGGTTTAGTTTAGGAGAATATAAGGGTTTATTCTGTGACTTTACTCACAAAACAACGGGCGTTTTTTGGTTTCGCCAATAAAATTTGAAATTGGACAATATAGGTTGTTTTTAGCCAATAAACCTCAAAAAAAGTTCAGGAAAACTGCTCCTGAACTTTTTATAACCGACATATGTTTTTAGGACAGCCTTCACAATGACAAATTGCTTTTAGCTGTTCAAGATCTTTAATCATGATGGTGCCATTTTCGTAAGCAATGATGTTATCCTTCTTTAACTGATTTAACATGCGATTGACCGTTTCGCGCGTGGCGCCAATTAAATCAGCAATTTCCGTATTCGTGAACTTTGTAGTCATTCGAATGGTATTCCCTTCTTCAATACCGTAAGTGTTTGCGATTCGAATCAATGTTGAGGCAAGAGCGCCGTGCTTTCCAAAAAACATTAAATCACGAAGTTTCGTTTGCGTAAAACGCTGCATATATCCCATCCATTTCATAAATTCAACCGCCAGGTCACCATTTTGCCAGAGGATTGTTTCAAGGTCTTTTTGTTGAATGACGCCAAGACTGCAATCCGTCATGGCTTCTGCACTAAAGCTATTAAGTACGTGGCTATCATCCCCAATTTCCCCAAAAAGATCGCCTGCCTGAAAGTGGTAGAGAACGAGGTCCTTCCCCTCATCCGAACTTTTCGTAAGTTTCACTGCTCCGCTTTTTAAATAATATAGATGATTGCAGTCGTTTCCTTCCCAGTAGATCTTTTCACCACGTTTCACCTGCTGTTCATACATTAACTCTTCTAATTTCACAAAATTTTGATTAGAAAAAGACTGTGTATTGTAACTCCCTTTATTCATCATCGCAACTGGACATGTAACCTTCATCGATCTCCCTCCTAGAACCCTTCTGTTGCTTTCATTATAAGAGTTCACTTCTCATTCAGGTGTGATAAACATCACATCTCGCTCGTTTTATTAAAAAAGATGTGACATTCCTTACAGTCAACTTTTCAAATACCGGTTACATTTAAACTAACAAACGAATTGGAAGGTGAAGAGCATGCTAACAGGAGTTATTTTAGCCGGGGGACCAAATGATTATGTCTACGGTCGCCACAGATCCCTTCTACCACATCATGGTGAACCGCTTATTCAGTTTCAGATTAAAGAAATGCGTAAGATTGTTGATGAAATGATTGTCGTAACGAATACACCTAGAGACTTACTGCCCTTCGTACCAACAGATACACGCATCATTACAGATTTTTTTCAAAACAAAGGTCCTCTAGGTGGTTTACATGCCGGAATTTCACTCGCTAGGACGGATGTCGTATGGGTCATCGAATCAAATAATCTTACCCCGTCTACTCGCATCGCAAGTAGATTGATAAAGAACTTGTTGAAATTTGATGTAGATGGCGCTCTTCCTGTTTTTAATGGCGTTCTAAAACCATTTGAAGGAGTTTACAGGACAAGCACAAAAACATGCCTAACAGGTTTACTTCAAGCAGGAGATACCACCACTTCCACTTTTCTAAAAAGCATTAATACTTCTTCAGTAGTCATTCAACCTGATATGCTCCCCCTCAAATAGACATGGTGAATTCACCATGTCTATTTGAATGTATCCTCTCTTTTTCAATGATCCCTTTACACAAAGTGAATGGTCCTTTTTTCATCCACATGCTTTTCTTATGAAAAGGTGGTACGATAGCGATGATAACGCTTTAAGATAACTTACATATGAATATAGGTGAAAACAATGAAAAGAAGGTCGCTATTACTCATCATTCTTTTGATTTTTGTTGGAGGTTTCGTCTTTTGGCTACCCAGTCAAAAGGAAGATCCAAAGAACACATCAGATCTCCTTGCTTATCGAAACGTAGCACAACACTCTAATGATAGTACACTTGAAACTTCTTCTTTAACACTTGCAGCAATTGGAGATATTTTGATCCACGATCGCGTCTACGAAAAAGCAGTTGAAGCGGGGGAGTATAATTTTAATCCGATGCTTCAAAACGTACAAAACCAATTGCAAGATGCAGACATAACCATTGCCAATCAAGAAACAGTAATAGGGGGAACCTCAATTGGCCTTTCTTCCTATCCTTCTTTTAACAGTCCAACTGAAGTTGGCGATGCCCTAAAAATGTCCGGAGTAGATATCGTCTCAATGGCGAACAATCATACATTAGACCGAGGAGAAAAGGCCATCCAAAATGCGATTCAACATTGGAAAAAAATCGGTATACTTTATACAGGAAGCTACTTATCCAAAGAAGATAAGAATCAAATTCGAACGATCGAACAAAATGGCATTTCGTTAGCTTTTCTTTCTTATACTTATGGTACGAACGGTATACGTCCTCCGGCTAATAAGCCGCACCTCGTTAACTACATTGATAAAAACGTGATGAGACAAGATATACAAAATGCCAGAAAGCAAGCAGATGGTGTCGTTGTAAGCGTACATTTTGGAACTGAATATGAACGCTACCCAAATAAAACACAATTGGAGCTAAGTTCATTTCTAGCTGAGGCAGGAGCTGACCTTATTTTGGGCCACCACCCTCACGTGCTTCAACCACTTGAATGGATTGAAACAAAAGACAAACGAAACGTACTTGTCGCTTATTCACTTGGTAACTTTTGGTCCGGCCAGAAGGATGATTACAAAGACATCGGTGGCATTTTGAAAGTGGAGTTTGCCAAAGAGCAATTTAGAGGAAAAACGACGTTTTCACTCACCTCTCCTTCCTTTACACCAACGTTTGTTGATCAGAACTATCACGTTCATCCTCTTAAAGAAGCCAAGCCAGAGCGACTAGAGGAAATAAACAATCATATGAAAAAATGGATTCCAAGCCTAAAAGTCCCTAAACTCTAAAAAAAGGACTACTCTCGTTAGAATAACGTCTTAACGAAAGTAGTCCTTTTATTATTTTTTTACGAAAGCGTGTACCCACCGTCTACGACGAGATTGTGTCCATTAATATAACTAGCAACCTCGCTAGATAAAAAGTATACGGCTTTGGCGATTTCAAGTGGTGATCCAAATGAACCCCTTGGATGCTGTTTCAAAGCTGTCTGAAATACTTCTTCCGAACCATATAACTTTCTTGCAAGAGGAGTATCAATGGGGCCAGGAGAAATGACATTCACACGAATTTTTCGCTTCGCATAACGACTTGCCATTGATTTTGATAATGCTACTACCCCAGCTTTCGCAGCACTATATGCCGGGAGAGCTGAAGGGTATTTGAGTGTTCCCACAATAGCAGCATTGTTTACAATCGCTGTATTTTTATTAAAAAGTCTTTCACAATGATTCACCATATAATAGATTGACTTTAAGTTGGTCTGAAAAAGACGGTCCCATTCATCATCTGAAACACGACTCAGAGGTCCGATCGCGACATCTGCTACACCAGCATTATTAAAGAGAACGTCTACTTTCTCATAGGTTGTCTTAAATTCTTCAACGAACTTTTTTACTTCGTTTTCTTTCCCAACATCGACTTGATAGAAGGTAATGGAACCCTATTGCTCTTCGCTACTTCGCTCTAGGCTTTCACCGCGTTCTTTTGAGCGTCCAAGCCCAAGAACACTAGCTCCTTTTTCTGCAAAATAGCGCGCTGTTTCTTGCCCAATTCCTGACGTTGCACCAGTAACAATCACAACTTTATCCATATGAACCACCCCTTCTTCCTTTCCTACATTAATCTTAATCGAATAAAGAGCGCGGTCCTAGTTTGAATCGGTTTTTAATATGCTTTAAAAAATAATAGTCAGATGTTAATAACTTCTGACTATTTCGGAGCATCACTGCTATAAACTATACCATTCATAAATCCTTCCATATCACACAACTGGATTACAGACGGAGAAAGGGCCAATTTCTCTAATACTCCCGCATAATACTCCTGGTTTGAATCATCGATTAATGTCGCTAACGCGGAACGGATCACTTCAGCTTCTCGGTGTGTAATGTTCACTGGTATTGCTCCTCTCATTATTTTTCTTATTTTCTCCTTCAATTATCATAATCATGTGGTTTTTCGCCAGAATAACAATGAGGTGAAGAAAATGAATAAAGGTATGAACCTGGCACTTTCAGCAATCGTCCTTGCACAAGGACTAAAAATACTGACACACAAAGCAACATCAGGCAAGTGGGATTGGCGACCTCTCCTTCAAACAGGAGGAATGCCTAGTTCTCATTCTGCAGGTGTGTCAGCACTAGCTACTTACACAGCTTTAAAAACCGGAAAAGAATCGATCGAGACCGCTCTTGCGGTTGTTTTTGGAGTCATTGTTATGTACGATGCTCAAGGAATTAGACGACATACAGGTGAGATCGCTCGTCTTGTTAATGACCTTGATGAAGATTTTGAGCTCTTATCAGGACAATATCCCGATCTGTTTCATGCAAGGCGCGATGTAGAATTGAACGAATTACTTGGTCATCAGCCCGCTGAGGTAGCTGGGGGTGCCTTATTAGGCATAGCACTTGGATTTTTCGGGTATTTTTCAAAAAAATAACAAAGTTGCATTTGACATATGTAATCTAGCGTGTATAATGTGTAGTTGGGGTATCAATAAACCCGATATTAACAACTAGCTCCTTTAAAATAAGGAGAACTAAAATTCATAACTGGAAAGGTATGAACAGCATGATTCTAATTGGCTTGTATCAAGTTAATGGCCATACTACAATTGCTGTTGATCCTCCTCACTCACACTGGCGCGGCTTCGGAGCCGTAAGGATGGAAGAGAGGTAGGGCTTTCGTTGTTTGAGAGATCAACAGATCTCTATGGTATGTTTACCGCGGCAATGAAGGAGTTACTGTTAATAAATAACGATCGTTATATATAATGAAAGAGCGCATCAAAGCGATGCGCTCTTTGTCAATTTCATGGAGAAATTTTTTCGTTTTTTTGTGCAATGATATCCGCTATCACACCACCTGTATAAAGAATAGATGAAATGATGCCACTAATTCCAAATGCTCCGATTCCAATCAGCCAACGCATTGGATAAGGCTCTTCAATCGTAGCGTAATTCGGTAAGTTTTCTCCAAGTGTAATGCCAATAAAGAGCGCGGCGATGATTCCTGTAAGTAATGTATACACTGCCATTCTTCTAAGTAAGTATCCATTCATGTCCGATCCCTCCCTCTTGCTTGCTTATTCCCTCTCATGACCCAATAAAACATAAAGACGCAAGGAAAGAAGCAAACGAGAAGACATGGTTAGCATCCTGAGAAAATGACGACTATGTTAAAATAAAGATAACTTGATGAAATAGGCGTAGAAACCGAATATTTATCCTGCCTTGCAGGTTGAACGTATATGATAATAAAGGAGTAACAATATGACAATGTTTAATCAACACCCATTTCTTTCGGAAAACTGGCAAGCTGCCGGATTTACAAATTTCTCAGATGTCCAAGAACAGGCAATTCCTCGTATCTTGAACGGTGAGGATTTACTTGTAGAAGCACCAACTGGTACCGGAAAGACGTTAGCTTACCTTTTACCTATTATGCAAAAGCTTGATCCAACCAAAAAAAATACACAGGCGATCGTACTTGCGCCAACTCGGGAACTTGCCATGCAAGTTTTTGAAGTCGCTCAAAAGTTTTTAAAAGGTAGTGAAATGATAGCTGCTTCGATGATCGGGGGAGCTGCGATTAAACGCCAATTAGAGAAACTCAAAAAACACCCACAACTCATTGTTGGGACGCCAAACCGAGTGGCTGAATTGATCGATATGAAGAAACTTAAGATGAATGAGGTTACCAGCATCGTAGCCGACGAAGCCGATCAGGTGCTACACCCTTCTACAATGGAAGATGTTTCTTATATCTGTCAATCTGCCATTAGAGACTGTCAGCTTCTTTTCTTCTCAGCTACTCTTAGCGATAAAGTACTCATGCAAGCGAAAAAGCTTTCTGATAATCCATCAGTATTAAGCATTAAAGCTACTGCCGAAGAGAAGAAAGCCATTGATCACAGTTATTACGTAACCAACCGTCGCGAAAAACCAGAACTCCTTCGAAAGCTAGCACGTAAAGATGGTGTTAAAGCTCTAGCCTTTGTTAACAATAGCAACTATCTTTCGCGTTTAAAGGACATTCTTGCAACTAAAAAAATTTCATTCGATGTATTGGATAGTTCCACAAACAAGACTGAAAGAAAGAATGTTCTAAATCGTTTTCGAAACGATCAGATTCAACTTTTGTTAACGACTGACCTTGCTGCAAGAGGTTTGGATATTGATAACATTACCCATGTCTTCCATTACGATTTATCTGAGGACGCAAGAACTTATCTTCATCGTTCAGGACGAACAGGCCGAATGAGGAAAGAAGGATCGGTTGTCACTCTACTACTTCCTGGTGAAGAGAAATACCTGGAGAAAATCACCCAAAAACTAGATCTTGAATTAACAAGAAAGAATGCGCCAGCTCCTAAATCTCGCAAGCGCAAGTAACGCTTTACTACGCAATCTAAAAAGCTGCTCTTCATCATTTATTGATGAAGAGCAGCTTTTTGAATACAAAGTTTCTCAATCTCCATTAAACATATCGAAGAGTCCTTTTGCCATACTACCTTCCCCTTTACTACCACCTGGCGTTTGTGGCATTGCAGCAAATACGCGACTTGCTAAGCGACTAAACGGTAGCGATTGCACCCAAACCGTTCCTGGACCTCTAAGCGTTGCAAAAAACAAGCCTTCTCCACCAAACAACGCCGTTTTCACCCCTTTTACAAATTCGATGTTATAATCTACATCGCCTGTCATGGCTACTAAACACCCCGTATCAAGACGGAGCGTTTCACCTGGTTGAAGTACTTTTTTATGTATCGTCCCCCCAGCATGAACGAATGCTAAACCGTCTCCTTCAAGCTTCTGCATAATAAATCCTTCTCCGCCAAAGAAACCTGTACCTAACTTCCTTTGAAGCTCAATTCCTACCGATACCCCTTTCGCTGCAGCAAGAAAAGCATCTTTTTGGCAAATGATTTTCCCATCCCACTCACTTAAATCCATTGGGATGATCTTACCCGGATAAGGCGATGCAAAAGATACGTGTTTTTTCACTTTTCCTTCATTCGTAAAAGCCGTCATAAAGAGACTCTCGCCTGTAAGTACTCGTTTTCCTGCACTAAACAACTTACCTACTAAGCCACTTTGTCGTTCACTTCCATCCCCAAAAATCGTTTCCATTTCAATATGATCTTCCATCATCATCAGACTTCCCGCTTCGGCTACAACCGTCTCTCCTGGATCTAATTCTACTTCCACAAACTGCATATCATCCCCGTATAATTTAAAGTCAATTTCGTGATTATTCATTTCATAGTCCCCCTTTTAATCATTGATTATGATACGGATGGCCGCTAAATAGGTTTCAAAATTGATCGAAAAAAACCTGCTTTCTGAAGAAAGCAGGGGAAACAATTATTTGGTACGCGCCATTTCTTTTGTATCAAGTGGAACAACTCGTTTAACAGTTCGACACACTTCTTCTATGTCAAACGGTTTTGCGAAATGAGTGATCGCACCAAGCTTCATAAATTCTTGTACGAGCTGTAACTCACCATAAGCCGTCATAAAGATAACTTGAACACCTTCGTTAAGCTTTTTCAAGTTTTTAAATACTTCCAATCCGTCCATACCGGGCATTTTTAAATCGAGGATTACAAGATCGGGACATTCTTGTTTCACAAGCTCAATGGCTGTCATACCGTTCGCAGCTTGGAGCGTTTGGTACCCTTCTTTCTTAAATAGTTCGCTTAACAACACCCGAATGCCATACTGGTCGTCCACAATTAATATTTTCTTCATCGTATGCCCACCTTTTTTGCGATATAGTCTCATATCATGCGACTTCTTATCATTATTGTGCATCATCTTATCCCGAAAGAAAATAACTTCGTCGAAACTAGTCATGAGATTACAAATCTCGCACATTTTCGCCTCCCGAACTGTTCATTATTAAGAAATGTAAGCGTTTAATCAATAACACAAGTTCTTTTTTACCATTTTATAACTTTTTTACCTTTAAGCTGTTTTATCTTTTAAAAGTGGGGAAAAGATAACTAGATTAAAATTAGGAGGGTTTAAAAAATGACTGGTCCCACGATTCAGACCATTAAAGAAATCGAGAACAAAGCGAAGAAAGAACAACTTGAAGCGTCCAAAGCTAGAAGCGTTGTCCGAGAAGCTACAAAAGTAAACTCGATCCACCCGTCCTAATTTCATTTTCGCGTAAAGCAGAGAGATCATTTCTCTGCTTTTTCTATGACTAAAAAAAACCGCCAAACGGCGGTTTTTATTTTGAATCTTTATTATATGTTCTCTTCAACTCCAATTCAGCCGCTTCGTCAAGGGTTTCAGGATGATCTGGATCTCTTTCAAGCGTACGTTCAACATCACGTTGAATCACATCGTTAAACGTTTCTGCACCTTCTGTTTCAACAATAATCTTTTCGATGTCCTTATTCACCACTGTTGAAGTTGGCACTTCTGTCTCGTCAAGCTCAGCTGCTCGTTTGATCGAATAGCCACTTACAAGTGCTTCTTCCTCTGGTTGTTCTGGTTGATTTGAATCACTTTTACGATTCTTTACTTTGCTCACAATATCATTCGACTTTGTTTTAACCGATTGTGCAAAAGCAGTGGATTTAACTTTCACATTACTAGACACTTCAACACTTTTGTCTTTCGCTTTGGTAACGCCGCCGCTAATATCATTTCTTAAGTCTTTCCCTGCTTTAGGAGCTAGCAATACTCCTGCAGCTGCTCCTACGACACTACCAGCTAAAGCAGCAATCGCTGGACCTTTAAACTGACTTTCTGACTTGATCGGATCGGAAGAATCAATGCGAATCACTTCTCTTGTTGAAGATGAATACCCTTCTGGTGCTGGTTCGTGTTCAACCTTTACATCATGGCTTGATTTAGACTCTTTCATATTTACCTTCCTCCTTAACAGCTTGTATGTTTGATTTTTTGATGCGATACTTCTCCCACATACTCAAAGCAGTACTTCCCCAATTCGCCGCTTCCGCTGCTTTTCCCTGCCTGACTTCGACGCCTTTCTCAACTGATTTGCTTAATTTGGAAAAAGAACGAGATAGGTTTTGTAGAGATGCACCAGTTTCTTGAACAGATTTGAAAACGGGTGAGAATTGACCAACTTTCGATTGAACTTCATCTGCAAGAACATTTGTTTTGTGCAACATCATTGTTGTTTCTTTTGATAACCCATCAATCTGTCCCTGAAGAGAATCAATCATTTCTGCTGTGTTAGAAAGTGTTTTTTCGGTTGACTTTAACACTTTAATTAAAAAGATGCTAAGTACTGCGAATACAATCGCGATAAGAGCCACTGCTAAATAAAGAATAAGTTCCATTACTGTACCTCCTACTTCTATTTGAATATAATTACCAATACCCCGAAGTAGGAAATGTAATCATGAAATTCATATGACAAACGTTTCGCTAATCCCTAAAAACCATTTCAATCATTTCATTTAGCTTTAAAAACAAAGGAAATTCCGCTTCTTTTGCTGTAAGACCAGCTAACAAACTTAGATAGATCGATTCATAATACCAGCGCTGCATTTCTTTTCCACGATTAAATCGCTCCCAAATTCGTTCACCTTCTGCCTTGTAATCGTAATAGATGGTAGTTAAGTTATGCAGTTTATCGGCACAAGCAATTTGCTTCACCTGAAACGAAGCTGTCCTTAACGTGTCGATCGTGTGATTCTTTCTTTTTTCCCAATTGAGACTTTTATCAGGCTCTGAGCATCCTGAAACTAAATCTGCAATGAATTCACCAAACTGTTCTTTAACGATCTCGTAAGTCATAGAAGTATCTTCCACCACATCATGGAGTATACCCGCTGCAATGGCTTCTTCTGAGGCTCCTGCCTCTATCAAATAGAACCCTACTGTTACAGGGTGAGAAAAGTATGGCAATGTTGATCCTTTTCTGTATTGCCTATCATGAGCGACTGCTGAAAATTCAACAGCTTTTTCAATTATTCTCATATCCAATCTCCCTTTCCTGGTTTCTTTTTAAGGAAAAACGCCGTCTATACGTTACCATTCGCCATATCCATTCAATCGGACCGTAACGATATTTCAAAAGCCACCATCGACTAAATGCGATCTGCAACATGAAAATGCCCAGTAATAATAGAACGCCTGTTGTAACCTCAACTTCTCCATATAAACCCAAACCATAATTATAAAAAATAAGCGTGCTTACAATTGACTGAGACAAGTAATTTGTTAGCGCCAATTTCCCAACCCACTCAAGTGGCTTTAGCGTTTTTCCCGAATAGTAAATAAGAGCAATAGCCGACATATAAAAAAGAGAAACAAGCGGTCCACCAAGACTATCTTGAAGATGAGAAAATGCATAAGAATCAAACACTAAGGGCGAAATCTTTACAAAAAAGCCGATTGCTCCAATAAAAAACAATTTTCTCACTAATAACAAATTGTTCTGCTTCCCATTAAACCACCCTTCTTTCGCAAAAGCGGCACCTATTAGAAAGTAAGGGAAAACTGAAAATAAGAGAAACACACCATTTATCCCACCATTCACATAAGTCCAATCACTCACACGTTGATTTAAAATTTCCATATAGCTACCTGATCCATAAATGAGAAGTGACTGTTGAATCGCGTCAGGATTATGCGATGTAAACTCATCTCCGTTAAATGGCAATAGTAATAAAAAGAAAATAAGGGCATAAAACAGCCACATACTGATTCCAATTTGTAACAAATGTTTCCCATTTAGTTTGATAAAAAGAAGCAATAAGAAACCACAAAGACTATAAGTAAATAATATATCGCCATGCCAGATCAATACGAAATGCATAACGCCAAGGATAAACAGGAAAACCAATCGCCTTACTATAACCGGAAGAAATCGGGTACTACGAGCAATCAAACGATTTTGTAGAATAATAAATCCATAACCAAACAAAAACGAAAATAAGGGATAGAAACTTGCTTGTGCGAGTACATCAATCACATTCATGGTGAATTGATTCCATTGATCCCCCCAGTAGCTCAACTGGTCGATGTACATCCATGGTGAATGGAAATCGATCATGTTCACAAAAAAGATACCGAGTAAAGCGAGACCTCGCATCGCATCAATGGATTGAATCCTTTCATTCGTAGGTGTGGGAATTGCGGTTAATTTAGTCAACATATTCCTCTTTTCATTCTAATGATATACCTCTAAAGAACTCGTTCCACATTAATCAAACTTAATCCTTCTTTAGCCATTCTATAAACGAAGCCGACTTAGTCAAATGTTTACCACCGTACGTTATTTTTATATAATTTAAGGAAAATCTACCAAGTTTGGTTAAATCTATTCTATAATAGAAACAAACACAAATTATGGAAATTTAATATGAAACCCTTCGCGCACGTTACTCGTCTTTTATTTGAAGGGCCGAAGGAGGAAGACGCAACCTTGGGGAACAAAGAACCAACCAATTACCTTGATCTTACCAATAGGGAAGCGGTCCTTGAAACAATTATGGATGAATATGGCGATAGTGTTGTCTGGCTTGCTTTTAGCTACTTAAAAGATAAAGATAAGGCAGAAGATATTGCTCAAGAAGTGTTTATTATTTGCTATACGAAATTAGACACTTTTAATATGGAATCTTCTCTTAAATCTTGGGTCCTAACCATTACCGCAAATAAATGCAAGGATGTTCTTAAGAGCTGGGCTTATCGTAACATCACCTTCGCTCAGTCACTTTTAAGTACATTTAAACACTCCGCTTCTGAACCTGACATGGTGCTCATTGGCTCAGAAGAGAATAATGAACTTGCATTAAACATACTTAAGCTTCCTACTAAATATCGCGAGGTTATCTTTCTTCATTATTTTGAAGATTTGAAAGTACAAGAAATCAGTGAACTGCTTTCCATTAATGAAAACTCCGTTAAAACTAGATTACGACGGGCAAGAATGCTTCTTAAAGAAATGTACTAGGGAGGGTCACGATGGAGAAATATTTCAAAAACCTTCGCACTAGGTTGATTGATACAAAAGCTGTTACTTTTACTCATTCCCATAAGGACAATGTTTGGAAAACAGTTAAGAGAGATACTCGTCCAAAAAAGAAAAGTAGTTTTGGAACAGTCTTACATCAAAAAATTCCTGCTCTTCTTACTTATCTTACTCTTTTATTGATGCTAGTAGGAACCGGATTAATTGTTGCATCTGAGATTGGCATTTTGCCAGAAAAGAATTCAGCTAGCGTCCACTCGCTTACGGAAGAAGACTTATATAATGACGTCTTAAACTCAGCATCTCTTATAACTAATTCCGATGATGAAGAAAAAATCCGCTCGATTGCCCTTTCTTACTTAGCTAACTATGATAATTGGAAAATCAGCAACCCAGAAGCTATTTATAAGGAACAGCCTGCGATTCTTGCTCAAGGTAGAATTACAGAAGGGTATTTTGAGAAAATGACGTTTAGTATATGGATTGAACCAGCTACAGGACTTCCTCTCAATTTTGTTATTCGGAACCAACAAAGCAGCGTTCTTGAAGAGTTCACATTACCAGGCGAAGCACTCGCAAAGGTTGAGCTACAAAACTAAAAAATAAAGGCATCCGACAAATTGTCGGATGCCTTTCTATGTTATTTACATACATCATTTAACACTTCTGAAGTATGGAGAAGAAACTCACGGTCAAGATCTGGTAGTTCGTTTAGATCAATGCTAGTTAATAAATATTGATGAAACCGCTGAACATCTGCTTTGATTTCCTTACGTTGCCCATCTGCGGTTAAAATAAGTGCATCAAGTATACCATTTAACATGGATACATCATCTTTTCCATAATGACGTATTTGATAGAACGATTTATAAAGATATTGAAAAAATGGTTTTGGCGTTGATAGAACGCGAAGGTTTCTTTCTTTATCAAAAAAAGCTTCTTTTGGATCATAAGTATGGCCGATTTTTGAAAGGATCGTACCAATTCGGTTCGTACAGTTAACTGCTGTATGTGGATCATTCACCGATGGTGAGATCGCTCTAAGGGCGATGTCTACGAGTTTTTGTATTGAAAACTCCAGGTCCTGATCATTGATTCTTTCTGTTCCGATCGCAATTGAATTTAAGAAATTGTCAGCAGAAAAAGTGGAAGAACCTTTCATCCATACCGTTGCGATTCTGGAACCTTCCTTCACGTAATTCCCTACATCAGAATCAAGTCGAATAATGCTTTCATTTTCAGTGGCTAGGTCAACTAGTTTAGAATAAGGAATTTTCTGAATATAACCTATCTGATTACTATATAACGGCATACCGTCTTCTTCTCTTAGTTCACTCTCTTCCCAGCGATCCCACTTCTCGAACGTCTCACCTTCATAAAGTTCACTTTTCTCTTCAACGATATGAAGAGACCTTCTTGTAATTTTTTCGATTAAATTGTTTACCTGAACAAACGTGGCAGAATGATGAATAAATAAGATGAAGAACAGTAAACAAGTAATCGCAAGGATAACAGTTAGAAGTGGAGATAGAATAATTCGGCTGTCTTTACCTGTTAAAAGAAGCATGTTCACTAATGCAAAATTGAATCCTGCAACGAAAACACCAAGTACATGTTGTGTAAAACGATCCGAGATAAAATCCTGTAATGTTCTCGGAGAAAATTGTGAGGAATAAGTCGTCAACACAACCATAATAGATGAAAATGAAATTGTCGTCATCGTTAAAATAGCTGTGACAAGCGGAGCATAGAGTGACTGCGCTATTTTTTCAGTTGAAAGAAATAGCTTCGGTAACGTGCCTGAAAGCTGAGAAATATACATGATGTCTATCCATGTACTGAGTCCTACTACCGCCAAAGAAATAAGGCCGTATACGACTGGAAGAAACCAGAAACTATTGCGCAGGTTAATTAAAGTTTTAGAATAATTCATTCATTAAAGTCCTCTTTCACTATTATGTCATCTAATTCTTGTTCCCTCTTTCGATCATTCTAATCACTTTATATAAAGATGGAGAACTTTTCCACGAAGAAATCGAACGCTTCATATTAGTAAATGAAAGGGAGCAGTCGGTATCTTTCCTTTCCCCATTCGTGATAAGTTTTCCCAACAGAATCGAAGAGCATTCTTTCTTCAATACGAATTCGATAAAGAAGAGCAGGAACAAGCAATAGAAATGATAATATCCCGCCTCCCCAGGTACCTATGTAGATTGGCAACCCAACTAAAGTAAGAAGCAATCCTGTGTATAAGGGATGACGCAATAAACGATAAGGACCTGAACTGACGAGGTCGACTTTTTGCTCCACGATCACGTTTCTCGAAAAAAAACGCCCCAGTTCTTGAATTCCCCAATACCTTAAGCCAATTCCACTGCCATATAGAATTAGCCCTAGCAATTCAGTAAACGGTGATTCATTAAAAACGAAAAGATTACGTTCACTAAAGATAATAGAACCTACAATGGCTAAACTAATCATACTTAGAATCAAAACAAAAGATCGCTTTTCAGAAGATGATGATTCCGTACTCTTTTTCCCTCGTTTCATCACAAACTCGCTAATCCATAAAACAGTTAATAGAACGAATAGTACATCGATTATAATCATGCCACCACCCTTTCAACATCCTTTTATCAGCAGTATACCAGAGTTCTTTCCTTACTGATTGATCTGTGTCTGTTTCTTTTTGCATAAAGCTTAACTTTTATGCACAGCACCCTTATGTAAGCCCTTACATAACGACGAATCTAATTAATTATTTCATACAGTGAAACGCATAAAATGGATATAAATGTAAATTTATATTGTTTTACAGTCTTTATATACCGTGATAAGCCAGCCTCTCATCTTCTAAGCTTATGTGAAACGAGTTTAGAGCGAGCATCGTCCAAATTCATACTTATTCTCCTCGTATGCGGACTATTTGGCCATGTCATGTTGTCACGATATGCCCGTTTGTTATACTCATTACAGTCAATTGATTAAAGCAATCACACATTTAACGGCAAGTTATATAGGAGTGAAATAATGAATCTAAACGACGGAAAAAAACGAATCGTAATTAAAATCGGAAGCAGCTCACTAACGAGCAGACTAGGTGACATTAGCCGAAGAAAACTAGAAAGACTAGTAGATGATATTGTCATGTTAAAAGATGAAGGCCATGAAGTTCTTCTTGTGTCATCAGGAGCAGTAGCCGCCGGTTACCGCCGCCTAGGGTGTCTTGAACGGCCAACATCACTTTCAGAAAAGCAGGCCGCTGCATCAATCGGTCAGGGACTGTTAATGGAAGCTTATTCAGAACGCTTCATATCTCACGGCTATACTGCTTCACAAATTCTGATTACGCGGAGTGACTTTTCTGATCGCAAAAGATACAACAACGCACGAAACACAATTAATGTTCTATTAGAAAGAGGAATTGTTCCAATTGTTAATGAAAATGACACTGTAACAGTAGAGCGTTTGAAATTTGGTGACAATGATACACTTTCAGCAAAAGTTGCTGCACTCGTAAGTGCCGATCAACTTATTATTCTTTCAGATATAGATGGGTTATATAGTGAAGATCCTAGAAAAAACCCGGATGCTAAACTATTAGAACATGTGACTGAAATTACACCAGAAATCGAAGAATCCGCCGGAGAACCTGGTAGTTCTGTCGGTACTGGTGGTATGAGATCCAAAATTGATGCTGTCAAAATTGCGATGGCTTCAGGTACACCTTCTTTCCTAGGTAACGCGACAACAAAAGGAATCATTTATAATGCGGTTCACCAAACCGCGACTGGAACTTACTTTACGCCAGAAGGTCAAGCTGAGCTTGATAATAAAAAACAATGGATTGCATTTAATTCAGGTCCTGAAGGTGAAGTGATCGTGACAGATAAAGCAAGCTCTGAAATTTCTGAACACGAACGTAGCTTACAACCTGTAGGCGTGCATTACGTTCACGGACACTTTAAGCCAGGAGCTGTTGTGAAACTAACAGACATGGATGGAGAAGAAATCGGTCTTGGCGTTACGAACTACTCTTCTAAGCATTTGAAAATGATTAAAGGACTTTCTACTGATGAAATCTCTGAGCTTATCGATATTTCAGTGAAAGAAGCCGTTCATATTAATGACTTTGTTTATCACGATCAGCTAGCTATTCCACTCGGCTCGTAATAAAATAAGAATAAAAAATTATAGGAGGCGTTTGATGACTACTCTAGATCCAATTAAAGTCAATGTAAAAGAACAAGCAAAGCAGGCACAGGGGGCTTCCAAAACCCTCTCCCTGCTAACAACCGAGGAAAAAAATCAAGCACTACTCATTATTGCAGACGAACTTGAGAAAGAAACGGACTATATTTTAAACGAAAATAAAAAAGATCTTGAGCGCGGAAAAGAAAAAGGATTTACAGAAGCATTCATGGATCGCTTAAGTTTATCAGAAGAGCGTGTGAAAGACTTTGCAAACGGTCTTCGTGAAGTCGCAGAGCTTGAGGACCCAGTAGGCGAAGTGATTTCGGACTGGTCACTTGATAATGGTATGCAAGTAGAACAAGTGCGCGTTCCACTGGGCGTTATCGGTATGATTTATGAAGCACGACCAAACGTAACCGTTGATGCCACTGGTCTTGCACTCAAATCAGGAAATGCGATTGTACTAAAAGGTGGATCCAACGCTCTTAATTCAAATAAAGGGATTGTTCGCGTCATTCATGCAGCACTTCCAAAAACAAAAATTCCTGTAGAAGCTGTGCAGCTCATCGCAACAACCGATCGAGAAGCAACGAGTCAGCTCTTTACGATGAAGGAACACATTGATGTTCTCATTCCTCGTGGAGGCGGAGCCCTCATTAACACAGTTGTAAACAATGCAACTGTACCAGTACTTGAGACGGGTGTTGGAAACTGCCATATCTATTTTGATCAATCAGCAGAAGTTGACAAAGCCATCAACATTTTAATTAACGCGAAAACCGACCGACCTGCTGTTTGTAATGCGGTTGAAACGCTTATCGTTCATAAAAAATGGCTTGAGGAAAACCAAGAGACTCTTGAACATGCATTAGCTGAAAATAACATTAGCGTTCACGGTGATGAACATATCGTGAACACCTTTAAAGACGCTGTTCTTGCTGACGAGGATGACTGGAGCAACGAATACCTTGGTCTTGAAATTGCAATCAAAACAGTTGAAAATACACAAGAAGCGATCGATCATATTGAACAATATGGCACAAAGCACTCTGAAGCGATTATTACAGAAGATGCAAAATCAGCTTCTTTATTCCGCAACCTTGTAGACGCAGCTGCTGTTTATCATAATGCATCCACTCGCTTTACAGATGGTTCTGCGTTAGGCTTTGGTGCAGAAATCGGTATTTCGACACAAAAGCTACATGCTAGAGGTCCTATGGGACTACCTGCTTTAACAACGATTAAATATTGCATGACAGGTACTGGTCAAACTAGATAATGTAACCTCTACCACCCTTTCAATGAAAGGGTGGTTTTTTGATGAATGGACATAAATTCCCTCTTCCTACTTAAATAAATAGTTCACTGTGCATGCTATTAAAGTGAGCATAACTTTCGTTTATTCTATTGGTTGCCTTTATAATGATAACCATAAATGAGATCGTAGAGAGGATGACTGGAATGAACCACAACAAATTATTTACTTCAGAAAAACTTGGAAAGCTTTCACTAAAAAATCGGTTTATCGTCGCACCTATGACTCGCATTACCGCAACAGATGACGGAAGTGCCACCACGACCATGCGTGATTACTATGAACGTTTTGCGAAAGGAGGTTTCAGTGCTGTTATTACTGAAGGCATCTATACAGATGAGCTTTACAGCCAGGGCTATTTAAACCAGCCAGGTTTAACCAACCATAATCACATTGAAACTTGGAAAAACGTAACTTCATCCGTGCATGAATACGGAACTTCAATCATAGCTCAACTGATGCATGCTGGGGGTCAAAGTCAGGGAAATGCCTACACAGATGTCACAGTAGCTCCTTCAACTATTCCACCAAAAGGAGAGCAGCTTGGGTTTTATGGAGGATCAGGATCTTTCAAAACACCGAAGTCTCTTTCTATAGATGAAATAAAGGAAATAAGGTACTCATTTAAAAAAGCAGCTCGTCATGCGATAGAAGCAGGATTTGATGGTGTTGAAATTCATGGGGCAAACGGCTATCTGCTTGACCAATTTTTAACAGACTATTTAAATGAGCGTGAAGATGAATATGGTGGATCGCTTGAAAACCGACTTAAGCTTTTAGCGGAAGTGATCGAAGATGTTCGAAATGAAGTTGGAAAGAACTTTACTGTTGGCATTCGTTTATCTCAAATCAAAGTTGCTGATCCAGCCTATAAATGGCCTGAAGGAGAAAAATCAGCAAAGCTCATCTTTTCAACGTTAGAAAAAGAACTTGATTATATCCACGTAACTGAGCCTGATGGCACTCAACCTGCTTTTGGAGACGGTACTAAATCATTAGCTGCCGCTGCGAAAGCCTATAGTTCGATTCCTATCATTGCAAATGGACAGTTAGGTGATCCTAATAAAGCAAGTAACCTTATCGAAAAGCAAGAAGCTGATTTCGTTAGTCTTGGTACAAGCGCTCTCGCTAACCCTGATTACCCAAATCGCCTTTTAAACGGAAAAAAATTAAACGTGTTTGATTTTGAGAGTACTCTCCTTCCTCTTGCTTATATTAAAGAACATGAAATGAAAGAAGATATTATAAGAGACTAACGACTAAGAGATCCTGCTCCTTGCAATTGGAGTGGGATCTCTTAAACTATTCTTTTATTCCACTTACAGCAAAATGACTAACTCTGCTTCCATACAAACCGAAAAACTATTATAACCTCTTTTACTTTGTTCGGACCTTTAACTAAAGTACACTAGAATTATGACGAACGAAGGAGGAAGCAACATGACATCCGTCTCAACGGAACACATCAAAAACACAAGAAACTATCTGCGTAAACAAACGCTACAAATGATTATTGACCAATTTGATTCTACGTTAATGCAACTTACGAAATCTGAACGTAAAACGAAATACAGTAAGATGAGCGAAAGCCCTTTTAGCTTCTTTCGTGGGAGCGCGTATTTGTATTATTATGATGTTACACAAATACCTTTTCATTACCATACACCAGATGATAAACCAACCTGGTTAATGGGAGATCTTCACTTTGACAACTTTAGTGCTTTTCGCAATGAAGATGGTGAGAATGTCTTTGATGTAGATGATTTTGATGAAGGCTATCTCGGTTCTTATCTGTACGATTTACTTAGAATGACCGTTAGTGTTCGACTTTATGCGGAAGACTTAGGTTACTCAGAAAGCGACCAGTCAAAACTAGTCAGTACGTATATTAAGAATTATGTGAAACAACTTCAAGCGTTCGAAAATGGAGAGGAAAAGCCTGTTGCTTTTCAATTCACAAGCAAAAACACAAAGGGACCAATCAAGAAACGCCTAAAAAAACTTGAAGATCGTTCTCCTACGCACTCACTGAATAAGCAAACTCATCTTAACAGTGATGGCGAACGAAAATTCATCCGTACCGGTACTAAATTAAATGCGATTGGTGAAGCTGAAAAGACCCAAGTAAGAAAAGCATGGGAAACATACACCAATACATTGAAAGATGAGATTGACGAAAGCTTGAGACATTATGAAATAAAAGATATCGTTGAGAAAAAAGGAGCGGGTATTGGCTCTACTGGGCTAAAACGCTACCTTATCCTCGTTCAAGGCGAAAGTGCTGAGGACCATTTAACTGATCTTATCCTTGAAATTAAGGAAGCTCGCACACCTATTCCAGCTTATTTCTTCCCATACGACCAGGCATTTTGGGATACAAATAAACATGAAGGTTTGAGGGTAATTAAAACGCAACAAGCCATGCACCATAAGCAAGACCCTCACCTTGGTTACGTGACAATTGGCGATAAAGAATTCTATGTAAGAGAAAAATCGCCTTATACAAAGGAAATCGAGCCAAAACATATAAAAGAATTCAAAGATCTTAAACAAACCGTTAAGACGATGGCTCAAATTTCTGCCAAAATTCATGCTCGAGCGGATTCTGACATTGATCACCATTATTTAACCTACCATAGTGAAACGGAAATTCTTAGCGTGATTGATGACTGGAAAAACCTACGTAATGAAGTGAATGAATGGGCCACATTTTATCAAAAACGTGTAAAAAAAGACTATGATATTTTCATAGAATTGTGCAAAGAGAAAAACTATATTTAACGAAAAGCCTGCCGAATTCGGCAGGCTTTTCGTTAAGCAGATTCATTTGAGGACATTGGCTTTTGATAAGTTAAAACAGTTTCTAGCAATGCCTTACATTGAGGCATCGAAAATTGAATTATTTTACCGAGCATAAAAGCAATGACAATACTTCCAATCCCAACAGGCCCTCCAAGTAACCAACCTAAAAGCAACACAGCGATTTCAATCCCATTTCTTACCCAATCGATGCGCCAGCCCGTTTTTTCTACAATCAAGAGCATAATTCCATCTCGTGGTCCTGCCCCAAGACCAGAGGTTACATATAAACCAATACCATATCCGAGCACAACAATACCGACTATAAATACAATTCCCTGAGAAAGCAGCGTCACTGGATCTGGGAGAATATATAGGAAGAAATCAATAAATAAACCGAGCAAAAGCATATTTAAAAAAGCGCCTAATTGCGGCATTGTTTTTGTGTACAGTGATGTGAATGCAAGTATAATAAATCCAGTAATGATAGACCAGCTACCAATCGTTAAACCAAATTGCTTAAATAATCCATAATGAAAGACGTCCCATGGACCAATTCCAAATGTTTTACCTTTAATTGTCATGGCGATGCCTAGACCAAGTACGGCGAGACCTACGAAGAAAAACCCCCACCGAATGATTTTATTTCGCACAAAAAAGCCCCTCTCAAACAGAACAATTTCAAACCTTTGAAACTATATCACAGGAACGAAAACATAAAAACCAATCGGTAAACTGGGGAATTCTTCACTTAAGTCTTTTTCCATCACTGGAAGTGAATAGATTACAAGACAAAAAAAACTGCCTGATGAAATCATCAGGCAGTTGTGATCTTCAATTAAATTAGTCAAGTACTGTTACAGTAACTGTCTTACGACCAAAATCTAGTGCATCTTGGCGATCAGCCATGAATAAATCAACTCGGTTACCCTGGATTGCGCCGCCAGTATCTCCAGCAACTGCTTCTCCGTAACCTTCTACATGTACTTTAGAACCTAGTGGAATGACATCAGGGTCAACAGCAATTACTTTTTGATTTGGATTAGCTCTCAAATCAATACCAGTAGCTGTTACACCAGAGCATCCTGTACAGAATGCAGTGTAAGCTGTTGCTTCCATTTGAATTTCTTGACCACTTGCCTGTGAAGACTTACTTTCAGTGTTTGATTCTTTAGCAGGCGTGGAATTAGAAGTAGTAGATGTTTGAACTGCTTCCTTATTTGCAGCCTCTTTCTTAGCAGGTGCTTTTGGAGCAGGTGCACTACCACCGTTTAATACAGACCAAGTGTTCTTACCTGCAATACCGTCTACTGATAGACCGTTATCAGCCTGGAACGCACGAACAGCTTGTTCAGTGATCGGACCATAAATTCCGTCTACTGTATAGTTATAGTAACCACCAAGCTCTTCTTGTAGCGCTTGTACCTGATGACCGCGGTCACCTTGAACGAGCGTACGCATAGCTTGTCCATTATTTACGCTTTGCATTGCTGAAAATGTATTTGGACCTGCGATGCCGTCAACTGCAAGACCGTGTTCTTTTTGGAATTGCTTTACAGCACCTTCAGTAATTGATCCGTAGTATCCTGTAGATTCATCATAGTTGAAATACCCTTTGGCAGACAGTACATCCTGTAACTCGACAACGTCGCCGTGTTTTTCACCATAAGAAAGTGTTTGATCTCCTAGTGCCGCCTCTGAAACTACCGGACTAGCAAACATCATTCCAGCTAGTGCTGTGGATGTAACCACGTTTCTTACAATGTTTTTACGAGCTACCATGTATACATTCCTCCTGAGAGTTTTAATATTGGTGTTGTTTTTTGTTTCTCTCAATCACCCATGTCCCACATGATAACAGGCAAATATAACACAGCGATTTTAGTCCAATAACAAGTCGGTTACATAAATATGACAGATTAATACGGTTTTTATAAACTTTGCACAATATAGTACCATATACCTATTTACGTCATGTCTTTATTACAAATATGTCAAAAAATCAGTAAAAACCTTAGTTTTAGGTTCTTTTCAAAGAACGAAACTCTATCAAATCTTTTGAAACAAACTATTGCACCCTAATGATTAGGTCTTTTAACCTATCACCTTTTCTGTTACATGAGAGTTCTTTAAATGAAAAGGAGCATTTAATTCATAAAGTCTTCTATAGCGGTCGCTCAACATTAGCCATTCATCATGCTTTCCTTCCATTACAATTTCACCATCTTCCATAAATACAATATGGTCCATTCTTTTCATTCCTACAAGATGATGCGTTACCCAAACGACCGTTTTCTTCTCAAGCACTTGAAAGATCGTAGAGAGCAAAGCTTGCTCTGTTGTTCGTGGGTCGAGCCCAACTGTTGGTTCATCTAGTAAAACAACAGCTGTCTCTTGTATAAGAATACGAGCAAGGGCAATTCGCTGACGCTCTCCTCCTGAGAAACGCATAGCCGCTTCTTGCATAGACGTTTGATAGCCTTCAGGTTATGCAACAATAAAGTCATAGCTGCGGATTTGTCAGCAGAGCGAAGAAATCATTCATCTCAGCACAGACATTTCGAATCTCGAATCACAAAACCTACTGGTTCCTGCATAAATGAATTTGCTGCAAGAATCCACGACGCTAACATTAATGTTCCTAGTGAGATGAGCCAAATGCATATAATGAAGTTTCTTTGGGATCCCATCCAAAAATCCATAGACTAATAAACGTTGATTCTATAAAGAAGGCAAGCAACGTTTCAATCGCGAGCGGAGCTCCAAACACATCGCCAACAAATCGAGAATACTCAGACCAGTTCATCCCAAACTGAAATTCCTGGATAATTCCCGTGACGGAAAAAGAGTAATAAATCGACAAAAAAGAACATTATTCGGGTGGTGACAGGCACTTTTCCTCAATTAACCATTGCTTTATTCATCGTATTTAAGCTATATTTGAATTTGTGTTTTTCAATTCAAAAGCGCTTTCATCAAGATACAATAAAGCAAGAGTTTAACTGGAGGCAAACGTTCAATGAAAATGTATTTATATCCGTTGCTAGTCATTATCGGGGCTAGCAGTTACGGGGTTGTTTCAACCATCATTAAATTAGCAATGAGTAGTGGCTTTACAGCATCTGAAGCTGTTACGAGTCAATTCTTTATCGGCTTTTTGATTGCCGTGCTGATCTTTCTCATCACTAACCGACATAAGCTAAGTTTCTCTGGAATTAAAATCCTAATTTTCGCTGGGGTTTTTACAGGCTTAACGAATATTCTCTATGGACAATCATTAAATTATTTACCAGCATCCCTCGCTGTCGTCTTACTCTTTCAATTCACATGGATTGGCATGCTGATCTCAAGTATTTCAAAACGCCAGCTTCCAACCCGGATGGAGCTGCTTTCACTTATTATCTTAATTGGTGGAACAATTCCTGCTGCAGGACTCATTGATGCTGACTTATCAAACATCCCTTTGCAAGGCTGGTTATGGGGGCTTGGAGCAGCACTTTGTTATTCACTCTTCCTCTATTTCAATGGGAAAGCGAATACCAAAATGAATACATCAAACCGATTAGTCATCGTGTCGTTTTTTGCGTTTTTGATGTCAACGGTTTTTCAATCTCCAGAAATTATTTGGAATGGTATATTGCTCGCAGAAGGACTCTGGGTCTACGGAATTGCACTTGGCTTATTTGGAATGATCATTCCTGTTTTCCTATTTTCCATCGCGATTCCAAAGGTGGGCCTTGGAAAATCCTCCATTCTTAGTGCAATTGAACTTCCGATCGCTGTCATGGTTTCCGTCATCTTATTAAGTGAAACAGTATCCGTTCTGCAAGTCGCAGGTATTGTAATCATTATCATCGGAATGACGCTGCCAACTCTTTTCAGCGAAAACATAAGCCTCACACGGAGAAAAATAGTCGAACAGCAATAGAAAAACACCTCTTCCTACTAGGATGAGGTGTTTTCGCTTATTCTTCTAGACGTTACTGTTTGCCCCATTTGGTTATCAACAACAGCTTTTCCCTTCATAGATTTAAAGCTTCCAATTCCATTTGAAACTGCACTATAAGCTGAAAAAAGCGCGTATTTTAATTCAGAAGGTTTATGAACAATAACCATTTCTTTCTCTGCTACTTGAGCAAAAAAAAAGCATTCACCAAGTAACACAAGTGAATACTTACTATTAAACACGACTATTCGTTTCATCTAATTTATTAATCTATAACCTTAAGACTCTTTCCCTTCATTTATCATTTCCACAATTGGGCGAATGGCAATAAACAGTCCTGCGATAATCAGCCACCCTAGCGATACATACGTCCACCCTTTAAAGAAACTTAAACTGTACTCATAGCCAGTGATGAACATAATTCCTGGGAAGATGATGATGAAAACAGCGGTTAACCCTATGGCCCACCTTACACAAAGTTTCGCATCCTTATCGAGCTGCTCGTTCAAGTCCAATCTCCTCCTCTTCTTCAAATTCTTCGTCATCAAAGCTTTTGAATTTATCTTTCAATGTATCAAAATCAAATTCTTGATTAGCCATTAGTCCGTGACCAACAGAAATAACACCACTTACGATAAACACGGTAATATTCCCGAAGAACATCGATTCAAGCTGTCCGAGCGAACCAACACTCACTTCTCCAAACATTACATATGCGGACGCAATCCAGGCTGTTACTCCAAGAATAAATCCAGACAATGCCCCATAAAATGTTCCTTCATTCGTCGCTTTTTTCCACAATAATCCTAACGTTACTGGAATAACGGCTCCACTTACGAAGATGCCCATTGCCATATACACAAACCCTAAACTTATCCCTACATAGAAAAGGAGAATAGACAGAAGTCCCATCATTAGTCCAAAGCTTAACGTTACTTTTCGGGATACTTTGAGTAATTTTTGGCTGCTTGCTTTTGGATTGATCGAGTGACGGTAAATGTCTGTTACGACAATATTCGTAATAGCTGTTAATTCTGCTGCTCCAGTTGACATTACGGCCATAAATAGCATTGCGAGAAAAAGGATTGACCCTACACTACCAAGAAGATAGGAAGCCATTTCAGGCGCAACGGAATCGGGAGTACTAATCGGCACGCCAAGACCAGCTGCACTTACACCTAAGAAAGTGGCAATCGCAAAAGGAATAGAAAACCAGGCAATTCCTCCATATATGTATGCTCGTGAAGTTGCACTATCTTTACTAGCAATCGCTCGCTGCCAGTAGGCCTGATCAACGAAAACGGCACCGAAGTTACCAATAATATTAATCATACCGAAAAAGAGCCCTGGAATAGAAGCCATCGTAAGCATTGATGTAGAAGATGGAAGATCTTGAAGTCCTTCATAGATGGGGGTTGTTCCAAATTTCACGTAAATCGCTACTGCGAAAATGGTAAGAATTAAAAAAATCATAATCGTATTGAAGTAATCAGCGACAAAGGAAGCTTTTAATCCGCCAATCATGGTGTAGATCGTGAAGGTAAGGGGGATGAGAAAGGCTGCTACAAACAAATTCATACCTGTTAGGGAATTTAGAGCAATGGCTCCGCCGAGAATAACCATCGCTGTTACTAAAATGTTGGTCATAAGAGCAAAGACCATAATCAGTCGGTGATTTTTCTTATCAAAACGCTGACCGATAAATTCTAGAAACGTATGGGCATTTGGTGCCCTACGTTTCAATTGTATGGCTACAATCGCAAACAGCAACACTTGAATACAAGCACCAGCAGCATACCAATAAGGTCCGCTTATCCCGTACTGATACCCAGTCGAAGAGGACATCATTAAGGTAGCCGCCCACGTCCATGCTGCAATAATTGACGCGCTCGTTAACCCTACACCTACGCTCCGACCAGCGGTACTATACTGCTCCGCCGTCATCGCTTGTTTTCGACTTCGCTGCATGAAAAACGTAATACCTGTAAAAAACACTCCAAAGACTAAAAGCAACAGATAACCAACACTGGATGATAACATATGATTCCTCCAAATCGTTGAATTACGTCATACGTTAAAGCATTGCATTCACCGCTTCAACTGATTTGTTAAATTATGTAACAAAGTTTCATCAATCAAAATTACCTATGTCATTTTTCCTAACATTGTTAACCTGTTAGATATTCCTTCAAGATCAGTTTGACTAATCAACCAATTTTGAACAAGTGCTAGACTAATATAGTGAGCATTTAGTCTACACAACCACATGCTAGACTGATAACGGTCAAATTATACTGGAAAGCTATTTCATACTTAGGAATAACACTCAAAAATTCCATTTATTATATTATCATTCCATATTTTTCATTTTTATGTTTATTAACTGGAAATTACGGGGTATTATGTCATAGTATATAAGTTTCATTTTTTGACAATGTGTGCGTTAAACCTATCAACTTATTACAAATTATGCTAATTATATATAGGAAAGACTGATGGAGTTTTGTAGGAATAATGCACACATTACTAAATTAAGAGGAGTGATTTTGAATGGCAGGTCAAATTCGCGTAACACCGGAAGAACTAGAGAGTATGTCACATCGTTATTCAGCAGAATCAGACAAAGTTGGAGAACAAGTAAATAGCTTGAATGACATCATGGGACAACTTAAAGCTATGTGGGAAGGTGAATCAAGCCGTGCTTTCGAAGAGCAATACGAAGCGCTTAAACCTTCATTTTATCAAATGCAGCAATTATTAGAAGAAGTGTCTACACAGCTGAAGAGCACAGCTAGATCTCTTGATGAAGCTGATAATCAAATTGCTAACCAAATTCGCGGATAAGCGATAAAGAACTGATCAGGAGCGCTTAGGCGCTCCTTCCTTATGAGGTGAACAACATGTACATTGAAGTAACTGTCGATCTCCATCATTATAAAAAAGGTCGTTTTCTTGACCTCAGGCTATCAAACTACCATTCTGTCAAAAAACTCATTGAAATCGTGTGCCAAACAGAACAAATCCCAATTCCTCCTGATCAAACGCAGTGGGTTCGGTTAGCGAATAAGCACAAAGTTGTAGCCGCTAATGAGCGTTTAATTGATGCGGGGATTATGACAGGAGATCGTATTGAAATACTCTGAAGGAGATCACAACCATGGCAAATCAAGTGAAACCCTATCTTGAAACTCAAATAGATGCAAAGATTATGAACGATAAGGATGCCATTACGTTTCTTTTTCAAAAAGAAAAAATCAAATTCGATGAGTTAACAGAAGTTCATTTTCTAAGCGAAATTGATACTGGCATCCCAAAAACTATTGATATGAATGAAGATGAGATAAGAGTACAGCACATGCTTCCACCTTCCGTTTCCGCTCTTCCAACGATCCTTAAGGAGATGACTGAAAGCGAGCGTCTCGCTAGTGCTTATCAACTAGTGCAAAAAGTAAAGGATCACCGCTTCAAGCGTCTTAACTTAATTATTTGTCCAGATAACCTTGTATTGGATCAAGGATTGACGCCATATTTTTTACATTATGGTGTGAAGGAAAGTCTTCCACCGTACGAGGAAAATTCTGAGCGTATTCTTGAGGAAACACGAGCCACCGTCGCTGCTATGATGAATCCAGAGCAATCATTTGAACAATACCTTTATTACTCTGACACGCTCACACTGTCATCAGAACTAAAACAGGTGCTTCAAGCGAAAACACTTCTTGATCTTCAGCCAATTATTCATTCCCAAATGAAACATTTACATAAGAAAGAAGCTGAATTCATTAAAGTAAATAAAAAGAAGTGGAAGATAAGTCGCTATGTTCTCCTCGGCGTTTCCATTTGTTTACTCCCAGCATTACTTTACTCCCTTTACTCATTGTTTCTTCTTCAACCAAAACAAGAGAATATTGTTCAGGCACAGGAGAACTTTTTAACAAATGAGTATAGTGAAGTCGTGAATTCTCTTCAATCTTATGAAATTGACGATATTCCAAAAGTGACACAATATCAGCTCGCACTCTCTTATATCATCAATGAGTCTCTTACAGATGACCAAAAAGAAAGCGTGCGTAACACGATCTCCCTTCAATCTGATCCAAGGTATTATGAATATTGGATTCATATTGGACGCGGTGAAGCAGAACAAGCACTCGAAATCGCACGTTATTTAGAAGATCGCGACTTGTTAATGTACGGCATTTTAAAGCGTAAGGAACAGGTAAAAGCTGATTCTGAGTTAGAGAGCGAGAAGAAACAACAGATGATCAATGAGTTAGAGCAAGAATTTGAAGAATATGAAAGCGAAATAGAAGAACAGCAGAAAGAAGAGCAAGAGGCGCAAGATGCCCAGCCGGAAACAACTACTGAAGAAAAGCCAGAAGAGAAGCAGCAAGATGAACAGAAAAAAGAAGAAAAATAGATCGGAGGTGAAATAATGGAACAATTATGGGTGTTCTTTCGAGATACGTATCAAACGATTGAGCTTGATAAACAGTCTCTACCTATTACGATCGGAACAAGTATCAATCACTCGTTTACGATTCCTTCCTCTCATTCGGATGAACACGTATTTTCGATAAAGCGTAAAGAACAACACTACCAATTATTTAAAAATGATGCTGAAATCATGACATTGCCTCTAAATAAACAATCCACTTTTCAATTAGGTTCTGATGAAGTTGCCGTCATAATAACTTCTAAAGCAAAGAGGCACGTTTATTATGTTGGTAACCTGCAAGAAATAACTCTATCCAAGGCCTCATCAGATATTCAAATGAAACGTCTAGCTGATGACGTTGGTTTAACCCTCGTTCGCAAGAAGAATCATTGGACAGTTACAGCTACCAGTCCATCAACCGTTTACCAAAATGGTTCGCTTTTACATAGAAAGTCACCGTTCCAAATCGGAGATATGCTTTTCCTACCGATGATGACACTGACATTAATTGCAGAAGATATGATTGAGATATCAAGCCCAGAAACATTTGAAACCTCTTTACCAGAAGCTACGATTCCGTCATCTGAGATGAAAAAGAAATACCCAAACTATCGTCGTACACCAAGGATGATGTATGAGTTACCTGAGGATAAAATCGATCTTTCCTTTCCTACGCAAGAGTCCGATCGAAACAATCGAAGCCTATGGCTTATTATCCTACCACCTTTAATGATGCTAATTGTAATGGGACTAGTGGCACTTCTTATTCCAAGGGGAATCTTTATCCTTATTTCTGTTGTGATGTTTGCGACAACGCTTGTTACATCGACAGTCCAATATTTCAAAGATAAAAGTTATCAAAAGAAATCAAAAGCACGTAAGAAACGGATTTATAAAAGGTACCTTGAGGATAAACGACAAGAACTTCATGAATTGGCTCAAAAACAACGCAAAGTGCTAACGTTCCACAACCCTAGCTTTGAGCGAATGAAATACTTAACAGAGCAGGTTTCAGATCGTTTATGGGAACGTAGCCTTGAGAGTCCTGACTTCCTTCAATTTCGTTTGGGAACAGGAACGGTACCAGCAAGCTATAAAATTTCCGTCAATTCAGCTGACATGTCGACAAGAGAAATGGATGAGCTATTAGAAGAATCACAGAACCTGAAGCAAGTTTACAATGAACTACACTCCCTCCCGATTACTGCAAACCTATTCCAGGGAGCAATCGGTCTAATTGGTAAAGAAGCGGTTGTGAAGAATGAGCTCCATCAAATCATTGGACAGCTCGCCTTCTTCCACAGCTATCACGACGTTCGATTTGTCTTCGTTTTTGATGAAGAAGAATATGCCAATTGGGAATGGATGAAATGGTTACCTCACTTTCAAATGCCAGGTTCCTTTTCAAAAGGGTTTATTTACAATGAACAAACGCGAGATCAGCTCCTTTCTTCGATCTATGAAATGATTCGAGAACGTGACCTAGAAGAAGATAAAGAAAAGCTACGTTTCGCCCCACACTATGTGTTTATTGTTTCGAATCACAACTTAATCTCAGACCATGTCATTTTAGAGTATTTAGAGAACGAGCACACGCATCTAGGACTTTCAACGATTTTCGTTGCAGAAGCAAAGGAGAGTCTATCCGATAATATCCATACGCTTATTCGCTACATTAACAAAAGTGAAGGCGATATTCTTATTCAAGAGAAAAAAGCCTCCGAAATCTCATTCGAACTTGATCAACACAAACAAAGCGGTAATGAACAGTTCTCTCGAATGCTCCGCACACTTAATCACCAACGTGGCATTACGAATTCCATTCCTGACAAAGTATCCTTCTTACAGATGCTGAACATGGAAGATATTGATGAATTGCCAATATCACATAACTGGGTAACGAATCAATCATCGAAGTCTCTCGCAGCACCTGTAGGACTGAAAGGACGACAGGACATTGTAGAGTTGAATCTTCATGAGAAAGCTCACGGCCCACACGGATTACTAGCTGGTACAACGGGATCCGGGAAGAGTGAATTTTTACAAACGTATATTCTTTCACTCGCCGTTCACTACCATCCACATGAAGTGGCGTTTCTATTAATTGACTATAAAGGTGGTGGAATGGCTCAGCCATTTAAACAAATTCCTCACCTACTTGGAACGATTACAAATATCGAAGGTAGTGAAAATTTCAGTACGCGTGCACTCGCTTCCATTAAAAGCGAATTAAAGAAACGACAAACCATCTTTGATCAGTATGAAGTGAGTCACATAAACGACTATACGATTCTTTATAAAAATGGCGTAGCAGCTGAACCAATGCCCCATCTCTTTTTAATTTCGGATGAATTTGCTGAGTTAAAAACAGAAGAACCAGAGTTCATTAAAGAGCTTGTCAGCGCTGCAAGAATTGGTCGAAGTCTAGGTGTGCATCTCATACTTGCCACGCAAAAACCTGGTGGCGTCATTGATAATCAAATTTGGAGTAACGCTCGCTTCCGCGTCGCTCTAAAAGTACAAAATGTAGAGGATAGCCGTGAAATTTTAAAGAACGGTGATGCGGCATCACTAACCGTAACAGGCCGCGCCTACTTACAGGTTGGGAATAACGAAGTATACGACTTATTCCAATCCGCCTATAGCCGAGCGACTTATATGGAAGATACTTCGGATATGGAAGATGAAGTCGCTCTTGTGACTGACCTAGGTCTCGTTCCACTATCAGAGCTTTCCTCTTCAGAAGAAAGCAAGAAAAAGAAGCAAAGTGAAATCGAAGTAATCGTAGATAAAATTGTTAATGTCCAGCAGGAACTTGGCCTAAGAAGATTACCAAGCCCATGGCTACCACCACTCGAGAAACGACTGTATCGTCATGATTTTGAATCCAAAAAGAAAAAAATGACGTTTGCCTTGCTGGATGAACCTGAAAAACAAGCCCAATCTCCATACCATTATGAATTGATAAAAGATGGAAATGTTGGCATATTTGGCTCATCAGGATTCGGGAAGACGCAAACCATTCTAACGTTACTTATGAGTATCGCATCAACAAACACGCCGGAGGAAGCGCAATTCTATCTACTCGATTTCGGTAACGGGGGCTTATTATCGATTAAGAATTTACCCCATACAGGAGATTATTTCTTAATTGATGAGGAACGTAAATTAAATAAATTATTGAAATTTATTCAAGAGGAATTCACGAAACGTAAACGACTTTTTCAGCGTGAAGAAGTGAGCTCTATTACGATGTACAATCGGTTAAATGAAAAACCTCTTCCCCTTCTCTTTATTACAATCGATAACTACGATCTTGTAAAAGAGGAGCTGATGGATCTTGATCCGATCTTCACTCAGTTTGCGCGAGATGGACAGTCGCTGGGAATTTATTTAATTGTCAGCGCCACCCGTTTAAATTCCATTCGACAAGCTCTTATGAATAACCTTAAAACGAAAATCGTTCATTATTTACTCGATAATTCGGAAGCTTACACCGTTCTTGGAAGAATCCCTTTTGCACCAGAAGCCATCCCTGGTAGGGCCATTATGAAAAAGGAGAAAACACACTTTGGTCAAATCATCCTACCAGCTAAAGGAGAAGATGATTACGAACAGCTAGCTTCATTGAAAGATGAAGTTCAAATGCTCCAAGAGAAATACCGTGATACAAGCAAGCCGGAAGCAATTCCAATGCTACCGAGTGATCTCACTTTTAATACTTTCAAGACGTACATTCAAACTTCCAAACAAAAAAACTCTTATCCAATTGGACTGCATGAAGAAACAGTGAAGCCCGTATCCCTCTCCTTTACGCAGACCTCACATTGTCTTGTACTTGGCCAGGCTCAAAAAGGTAAAACCAATATCATGCGACTTCTTACTCAGCAAGCATTACAGCATGAAGGAGACCATATTGCCATATTTGATTCAATCGATCGCGGGTTATTTCATTTAAAAGATGAGGAAAAGACAACTTATTTAGAAACAAAAGAACAAATCGAAGAATGGCTTGAACAAATGACAACTGAATTCAAGTCACGTGAGATGAAGTACCACGAAAGTATGAATAGTGGTGAGACGCTTCCTGAATTCTCTAGAGTTCTCCTCTTTATCGATGGATATGGACGATTTTCTCAAACGCTCGGAAGTCTGCTACAGGATCGAATGACCACACTAATGAAAAACTATAGCCACCTAGGCTTAAGTATTGTTGCATCTGGCAGCAGCAATGAACTAACGAAAGGCTATGACCCGCTAACAGTTGAATTGAAACAAGTTCGTCAAATCATCTTATTAATGAAGAAATCCGATCAAACACTCATTAACCTGCCTTTTGACAGGAAAGAACCCGATATTAAAGCCGGATTTGCTTATTATGTGCAAAGTGAAAACGCACAAAAAATCCAAATTCCACTAGTTCAAATAGAAAGGAAGGTCCATGCGTGAAAGAAAAGAAAAGCATCCTTAAGCTCATTCTCGTAACAGCAATCATTTTAGTTCTCCCGCTCATTTACTTTACTTCCATTGGAGAAAATCCGATGAAAAAGAAAGAGAGTGCCACGAAAACGATCGCTGTCATCAATGAAGATACAGGAACCGAAGAAGACGAGGAACTCGTAAAGTTCGGAAATGACGTCCCTCCCCTTCTTAAATCTGAATCACAATACAATTGGGAAGTCGTTGGACGTAGTGCTGCAGAAAATGGATTAAACAATCAGAAGTACGATGCCGTTGTTTATATTCCCTCCACTTTCTCTGAGAAGATTCTAACGTACGACGAAAACCAACCGGAGCAAACAAAGTTAGCATTTACTGTACAGAATCAATTAAATGCTCTAAATAAAGAGCAAGTTTTGCTTGAACTTGAACAAGCAACGAATCGCGTAAACACGAAGATGTCTTCTCTTTATTGGAACTATGTTTCAAATGACCTCGTCAACATCCAACAAGAGTTTGACCAAATTGTAGAGAAAGAGAAAGCATTCCAACAAACGATGCTTTCTTTCTATACACCAAGTTCGAAAGATTTGGCCGAGCAGATGGAGCAGCAAGTTTCGATGCTTGCAAACCTTCAATCAACTTCAGAAAATGCTGAGGAACGTGCGGCTGACCAAACAGATACGATGGAAGGATTTCAAGAAAATCTAGCAAACTTTGTTACTTATACAAATGACTACCGTGAGTATCAGCAGAAGCAGCAAGAAGTTCTAGAACAAATCCAAGCCGATTCTGTCAATTCGATTTCACAAGCTACAGAAATGCCTCAACCGATGTTTATGAACAACAAAGAACTGTTCGAAGGAAAATCTGAGAGCGTACTTGAAAACATGTCTCAGGTAGAAAACCAAATGATTCAGCAGCAAGAAATGTTCGCTGGTCTAAAAGAACTTCGGTACAATCAGGTCGAGCGTCAGGTTAACGATTTCTATACGCTTCAAGAACGAATTCTAAACTACTACCAGCAACTTAAAGATTCAATGATATTAAATGAACTAGAGGGTGAAATCGCTACGCTTAGCAATAAACTTGGTGATGGTGACGAGATCATTATTCCGGATGATCCCGAACTCCCTGAAGTGCCTGAAGATCCAGAAGATCCTAGTGAAGAAGAGGATCCAACGGAAGATCTTACAAAACTTCTAAAAAGCTTACAAAACGAAGATCCACCTGTGATCGATGAGGAGGAGGAGGAAACGAATGGTTCAACTCCTGTTGATCTAAGTACAGAACGTAACGAGCTATTAGCGATCGCTCAGGAAGTCATTGCGTTACAAGAAACATTGATCGCCCTAGAAGAACCAAAAGTAGAAGATCTTCAATCCGCATCGACAACGTTGCTAACGCTTAACGATCGAATCAAGCAAACTGAACAACAGCTTCTAGCCAAAGAAGGCGGCGAAAACCCACTAGATGGCGAACTAAAAGAATTAAAGAAGCTTATTGAATCACTCACAACAGAAAATAAAAGTTTACTTGAACAAATTGAAGAGTTAACAAAGGAACTGGAGAAGCTAACGAAAGAAAATGAAACACTCTCTTCTCAAAAAGAAACGTTAATGGAACAGGTTGATGTGTTAAAAGAATCAAATACCGAGCTAAAAGACTTACTAGTGATGGTATCTGATAAAATCTATCGAATATCATCAGGTATCAATGAGAAAGAAAATGCAATACTAGCATCTCCAGCTCTTTCACAAGCTAGAAAAGATACACTATCCGTCTATTTCCAACGTCCAATTAAAGGGGAGAATTTAACAGATGTTCTTCAGTATTATGCTTATTTAGACAGATATGAAGCAACACTCAATAGCATGCTTTCTAAAAACAACGTAAAGGAAACTGTTCTACAGGACAATGATCTTCGTGAAGAAGTGAATAACATGTTAGAACTTACGAACAATGAGGAAGGTCAATGGGATGCGGTTGGTAACCAGGTGCCGAAAACAAGCGATGCCCTTACTACGCTACAGGATGATTTCACTGTCTTTTTAGCAGACTATAAAAACGTCCTCGATACCCAGCAAGCAAAATTGCTTGAAAGCTTGAATGGCATTGAAGAAGAAGCTGACAATGTTCTAAATCAAATGCAACAATCTCAGCAGCAAACCCCTGATGAAACAGCTCAAGGAACACAAATTATTAATAATCATGACCAGGTTAAGAGTCAGATGGGGTCTTTGTATGATTGGATGGATTCAATTGAAGATAGTCAATCTGAAATTCTCTCGTACACGGATGAACTTCAGTCTCGAGTAGCTGAAGTGCAGACAGATGCGAACACACTTAACAACAAGTGGGAAACGAACGTCGCTTCCACCCTTATGATTCGGGATGATGTCTTTAATGTCATGGGAAATGCCTTTGTCGATGGGCAATCAAATGATTACGTTTATGATTTCCTTGCTACCCCAATCGACGTGACAGGAAGCGTCTTTACAGATAAAAAAGACACGAATCTTCCACCAGTGGTCATTTTATTCATTATTCTTTTAAGCAGCTTGTTAATTGGTTATGCAAGCTACTATTTCCAATACGGTCCATGGTGGTTACAAAGTATTTTATTCTTAATGCTAACAAGTATCGTTGGGCTAGTAATTAGCCTCTACAGTTTATCGATTTATCCGTTAGGAAACGATCGATCGATGGAATGGACCATCTTTACGATCTTACTACTATTAAGCTGTGCGGCGCTCATTCGTGTAGCCTTCATGAGTCACCATTTAATCGGATGGCTTGTTACCGTTGGCCTCGTCGCTTTGTTTGTCACACCTTTACTTGCTCTTTCAACACCAAACTTTAGCTTTACTGATCCTATGTCTCGCGTGTATATGTCAATTCAGAACAGTACACAAACACTCTTTTCAGAAGGTGCGATGATTTTATCTGCCATTTTGATCGTCCTGATCATTCTTCAATATGCTTTAAACAAGCGTTCATGGACACAAATTAAAAAGGATGAGGCCCATGAAGCCTAAGATTATTTTCCTGTTCAGTTTGATTCTTCTCTGCTGTCACATCGTACCAGTGGCAGCAGAGGGAAACACAGACATCAATGAGCTCTTACCAAATGAATACAAAAAGAACAAATTTAAGAAAAACAATGACTTAATTTATGATTCTACCACTAAGGAAATGGAAGATATCTCCGAAGATCAAAAGACTATATCTTTTAATGGGGAAAAAGTTTTTAATCCTGAAGGTACCCGAAATGAACTATTTCTCTCAATGAGTAAAGAAAATAGCACGATTAAAGACAAAGCAGAGAACCTCAATCTTTTCTCTACATCAGAGGCGGCAGCTTTTACGTCGACTAACTCAGAAGGTAACGAAACGACATCTACCTCTTTTCAGCTCCTAATCGGAATCTTAATCGGTGTATGTCTCGTTGTTTTAATCATTGTATTAGTGATCTATAATCGTCTTTCTTCATCAAAAAGCTAATCGCACAGAAAAAACTACGGTCCCCCTTATTCGAGGCCCGTAGTTTTTGTTTTTACGTATCTAATCGTTGAAACATTTCTTCGAAGTCTTTCATCACATCAAATGCACCATCACCGTGGTTTGAAGGAATGGCGATCTTATATCCACTCTCTGGATAGTAAGCAGAATGGAAGCTCACTCCTGGATCATAGCCCATCACATGGTATTTTACGACACGTCCGTTCTGGTCGTTTATCCAAACACCGTACCCATAGCCTACGCCTTCTTTTACATCCACATGGTTGGTTAGTAATTCTTTTGTAAGACCCTTATTCACTAATCGAAAATCAATGAGTGATTCCCATAACTTCACCATATCAGAAGCTGTCACAAATGCGCCTCCATCAGATCCACCCATTATCGGAATCGCATAGGTATTCGTCCGCCAAGAGCCGTCATCTTCATCAATGTAGCCTAGTGCTGTATTTTGAGGAAGACAATCTAAAGAGAAATAACCTGAATCATTCATGCCAGCAGGCTTAAAGATGTTTTCTTCAACATAATGTTGAAAAGTCATTCCAGTTTGCTGCTCGATAATTAGACCTAGTACGATGTAACCGGCGTTATTATAACAAAATGCCTCTCCTGGCTGTGCTACCATTTCATCATTTTGAAACAGTGGCAGAAAGCCCTGAAGGCTTTTTAGTAGATACATTGGTGTCTTCGTCCAAAGTTCTTCGAAGTCTTCCATGACAGCCTCATCAAAATAATCTGGAATACCTGATGTATGTGTTAACAGTTGATGAATCGTAATCTTTTCATTGAAGTGAGGAAAAGGCACATTTAGACAGTCACACAGCTTCGTTTCGAAAGATAATTGTCCTTTCTCAACTAATTGAGCAATTCCAATTGCTGTAAACAGTTTGCTACCTGAAGCAATACCAAATCTCGTATTCACTTTATTTAATTGTTGTTCTACTCGATTGGCATAGCCTGAGGAAGTTTCTAAAATTTCATGACTATTAAAAATGGCGATCGCTCCAGAAAAATGATGGTTATCAGTTATTTTACTAAGTAAACTTTGAAGCTCCTCTCTCATCCATTCCTCCCCCTTCTTTTTACTATCAGTATAAAAAATGGCATTATCGATTATTATCGAGGCAATGAAAAAGTAACGGTTTTACCTTTGTAAAGATCTTTTCCATCCTCACCAACAAATGGACCAAATTCTAAATCGAATTTTTTCATCGATTCAAAATCGTCTTTTCTAAACATGAAAACATGATACTTTTCTCCCGTTTCACCTGCTTCAATTTCCTTTGGTTCTCTCGGTTCTACCATTAATTGTGATAAAACGGAACCGCGATCCTCATCAATTAAAAGGTGCGATGATAAAAGAGAAATATTGATTGGGCTTTCTGATTGATTATTTAGCGTTAATTTAATAGTAACAGCGACAATACCAACATCACCAAAATTACTAAATCGTTCTTCATTCCCAGCTGTAGGCTTAATTTCTGCATATTGAACCCCATTTAAGGTTACCTCAACATCACCAAGTTGTTTTGTTTTGTCTATCCCAGCTTTTTCAAGAATCATCTCTTTATCAGCCATATTTCCTGTTGTTAGCTGATCAGGATATAACCCCGCTTCACTTTCTACTTGAGCTTTTTGTTCTTCTCCATAGATTAAGTCAAACGTTGCATTTCCTTTAAAAGAATCTTTAAATTGATCATTATCTGCTGCTCCACCTTCAATAACAAACTTCGGTTTCACATCTGTCATAACGTCATATTGATCATTCGTAAGGGTAAATGTAACAAATCCCGAAACTTTTTCACCAGCTCCAAACTTTGAAGGTTCATCTTCAACTTTTGATTTTGGATACTGATCTCTTACGAACGTTTTCTCAGAACTTAAGAAATCACTTTCATTTACACCTTGAATGCGTATATAACTCGGATAATAAATAGGTTTATCACGGGTATTATCAATGGTTACTTTTGCAGTAACGACATACCCGTCAGTTTGATCATCAAATTGTATGTACATATCCTCATTCATATCCGTTACTTTCACAATTTGATATTGATCTATGGATACTTTAAATCCTTCCATATCATGTACATAATCAAGGTTATTTTCACTTGTATAGACTTCTTCAACATCTCCTTGCGATTCTTCTGCAATGTTAGGATTCATGATTTCCCCAGAAGCTGTCGCAGGCGTAGATTCTTCTGCTGCTTCTTGATCATTTTTTATTTCTTCAGCTTGGTCATTTTTACTTTGATTTTCCTCTTTTTTAGAATCTTCACTAGAATTCGTGCTTGCTTGTTCTTCATTACCACCACAAGCAACCAAAAGTAGTAACATTGCAATTACTCCGGTTAGAAAAATAGATCGTATTTTCATAGTTCCACAGCCTCTCTAATTTTTATACTGCTCTTCTATGATAACTCTTTATATGAAATAAATCCCTTATTAACTATTTTTTAACTAATAATTCTGGAATCTATTTCAAATAGTAACTGGTATTAAATACAGGCCTTTAATATCAGTTCAAAATAACCATTTTCTTATTTTTCTTTATTTTAAGATAATTACAACGACTCATGAGGTTCGTTCATCTTCCCTATATAATTGTTAATAGATTACATATTAGGAGGAATTTATTTGAGAAAAAAGTTCATTGCCTCACTTGTAGTGACCACAGCCTTAATCACAGCCTCGGTACCTTATCAAAATGTTTTAGCCGAACAGCCTACTCATCAAGTCGATAACTATAAGCAATGGAACGAGAAAGCAAACGTTCCCTTATTTGTGAAGGAAAAGCAAGCGGTTAAACGCTCCTCTTCTACTACAGAGGATGCCTTAAACTACCTGCAACAAAATAAAGAAAAAGTAAACATTAAGAACCCAAAAGCAGACCTAAAAAAGAAAAAGTCAGTCAAAGATGAGCTTGGTATGACTCACATTAGGTTTAATCAAACAAAGAACGGCGTACCTGTGGAAGGTGCTGAAATTATTGTTCACTACAATGCGGACAATGAAATTACAGTCGTAAACGGGGCTTATAATGAAGAAGTCGAAACAAGTAAGCTCAATACATCACCTTCCTTTTCTACAGAAGATGCTTTGCAAGTCGCAAAATCTTCGACCAATGCTCCTTCTACCTTAGATCAAGTTCCAACTTCTGAGTTAGTTATTTATCCATTCGAAGGTAAAAATCACCTTACCTATAAGGTGAATGTAAACTTCTTAGGAGATGAGCCTGGTAACTGGTTCGTGTTTGTTGACGCTAGGTCTGGTGAAGTTGTGGATCAATACAATGCCATTATGGACGCAGGACATTACAAAACACAAACGGGAACTGGTACCGGGGTACTAGGTGATCACCGTCTTCTACATGTCACAAAAAACAAAGTTGAAAATGAAGGAACCACTTTTCAATTAGCAGATTACAGTCATGATGGATTAGATGGAATCATTACCTATGATTACTCCAAAAACTACCTCGAGGTCTTTTCAAATAAAAGCGCGGCGTTCAAATCTGAATTTGCTGAGCCTGCAGTGGATGCTCACTATAACTCTGAACAGGTCTATGATTATTATTTAAGTGAGCATGGACGGAACTCACTCGACGATAATGGTATGCCGATTCAATCAGTTGTTCACTATGGTGATAATTACAACAACGCTTTCTGGAACGGGACTTACATGGTATATGGAGATGGCGATGGTGAATTCTTTATTCCTCTTTCCGCTAGCCTGGATGTTGCAGCCCATGAAATGACTCATGGAGTGACCTCTAATTCAGCTAAACTTATTTACCGCTTCCAATCCGGTGCTTTGAATGAGGCCTTCTCGGATATCTTCGGGGCATTAATCGATGAATCGGACTGGGAGATTGGAGAAGACATTATGGCACCTGCTGCCGTTGCAGATGGACGCACCTCTCTTAGAAGCTTAAGTGATCCTAGTAAATACCCAGTTGGTGCTGCTTATGTTCCGTACGGAAATGGTGAAGGTAAATACCCTTCTCATATGGATGAATTCTACGATCTACCTGGTAACTTAGATAACGGCGGGGTTCACATCAATTCTTCCATTATTAATCACGCTGCTTACTTAACTGCTCAGGATATTGGCCGTGAGAAGCTTGGACAAATCTATTATCGTGCTTTAACTCAATACCTCACACCTACATCGGACTTTAGCGATGCACGTCAAGCTATTGTGCAATCAGCTGTTGACCTATATGGGGAAGATAGTGCTGAAGTTGAAGGAGCAAAAGGTGGATTTGATTCGGTAGGAATTAATGAATAATAAGATTCATAGAAAACAAGCATGAATTTTCTTCATGCTTGTTTTCTTTAGTATTAATTATAGACACCACTCTTCATTTACGTATCTAAAAACCCTCTCCCCTTTAATTGCTTCAAAGACGTAATGAAACTTAAAAGTAATTGACCAGTATCGGTTAAATCTTTTAAATCAATCACTTCATGCGGAGAGTGCGTATACCTGGATGGAATGGAAACACCTCCAGTAGGGATGCCTTCTCCCGTCCTATGGATAGCTCCAGCATCAGTACCTATCCCCATGAAAATCTCTTCTTGAAAAGGAATTCCATTCTCTTTCGCTACATTTAATAGCTGCTGGCTAACTAAAGGATGTGAAATAAGTGATTTATCAGCAAATTTAATACACGGTCCTCCGCCCAATCTTCTCGTTCCCGTCATAATCACATCATATGTATCGCTTGTTGGTGTCGTATCCACAGCAATCGCAAAGTCAGGTTTTATCTTTGCTGCTACAACAGACGCCCCTCTTAACCCTACTTCTTCTTGCACGGTAAATGCGAGATAAATATCGCCTCGTTCGTTTTTATCTTCTTTCAGCTTAATTATTAAATCAATTAGTAAAGCCGTGCCAGCACGGTCATCTAATGCCTTCCCCATTGCTTTAGGTGCATTCTCCGGCCCTACTTTTTTCAACTCTGTTCCATAGCTAATCGGTTGACCTACTCGAACACCCATTCCAGTAACATCTTCATCATTTAAAGCACCTATATCAATATAGAGCTCCCGGTGATTGCTGACTCTTTTAGGATCATCCCATTTGACATAATGAGCGGAAATCGTACCGATTACCCCATGTACTGGACCATTATCTGATTTAATAAAAACTGGTTGAGACAAAAGAAGACGATTATCGAACCCCCCAACCTGTTCAAATCGAATAAGACCATTCGATTCAATTTTCTTGACGATGAAACCAATTTCGTCTGAATGGGCTGCTATCATTAGAGAAGGAAGCTCCGAGTTACCATTCATTTTTGCGATGATATTTCCTAGGGGATCCACCTTACATTCATCAACCTCCTCTTTAATAAGATTAAATACTTTCCTTTGAATATTCTGTTCAAACCCTGAAGGACCAATTGTATCGCATAACTCTTTTAATAAAGAAAACATAACGTAGCTCCTTATTGTAAGTAGATTTTTACAAAAGAGAAGCACCTCTTTGAGTGGAAGTGCTTCTCTATTATTATTTTGTCAGATATACATTCCAGAAAGCATCATCATTCATCGGATGCGCTTCATAACCTTGTACGTAAGACATCTTAGCGAGTGGGGGCGTTGTATGGCAAATAAGTGCCCATGGTGCATCTTCATAAAAAATTTCCTGAGCCTCTTTATAAAGATCAGCTCGCTTTTCTTCATCAAAGGTTGTTCGTGATTCTAGCAAAAGATCTGTAAACTCGTCACTCTTATAAAAGGCACGATTATTGGCTGGCTTTGTCGCATTTGTTTTACTTAAGTTAGGAAACAAGAAATTATCTGGATCTGCCATGACCCCTGTCCACCCAAACAAAGCCATATCATGTTCACCGTTACTTGTTTTATCTAGATAAGTCGCCCACTCATACGTTTGAATCTCCAACTCAACGCCAACATCAGCTAAATCAGATTGAATCGCTTCAGCAATTTTTAGCGGTTGAGGCATGTACGGACGAGGGTTGCTCATCCCCCACAATTCAGTTTTAAACCCATCTTCATAACCTGCTTCCGCTAACAATTCTTTCGCTTTCTCAGGATCATACTCATACCCTTTTATGTCCTCATTGTACCCCCAAAGAGAAGATGGAATTGGATTAACTGCTTTTTCAGCCATACCGTTATAAAAAGCATCAATGATGGAATCTTTATTAATCGCATAATTCAAAGCTTTACGTACTTTTGGATCATCAAACGGCTCTTTTTCCATATTGAAAGCTAAATAACCAATATTAAAACCCGGTCTCTTAATAAGATCGAGATTACCATCCGACTTAACCGCTCCAGCATCATCAGGGCTTAGACCGTCAATCATATCAACCTCACCAGTTTGTAAAGCAGTGAATCGAGACGAATTGTCAGGAATTACTCTAAAAATCAGTTGATCAAGACGAGGAATATCGTCCACATAGTAATTTTCATTTTTTACGAGTTGAATTTTGTCATTCCTAGACCAGCTTTCAAATTTAAATGGCCCTGTACCAACAGGGTTTTCATTAAATGTATTACCGTACTTCTGAATTGCCTCTGGGCTCGCGATGCCAAACATAGGAATCGCTAAATAGCTAATAAATGGTGCAGTTGGCTCTGTTAATTTAATTTCTACTGTATAGTCATCAACCGCCTTAACATGTTCAATCTTATGATCTTTATCCCCTTTAAATCCCCCATAAAGAAATGAGTAGTATGTAAATTCTCCATGATGCTCAGGGTGATCAGGGTCCATCCAACGCTCAAAATTATAAACAACGGCATCAGCATTAAAATTCGTTCCATCATGGAATTTCACTCCTTCACGAAGCTTCAATGTCCACGTTAACTCATCTTCTCCAAGGTCATACTCTGTCGCAAGACCTGGTTGGAGTTCTAAATTTTCATCGTATTTAAATAACGTTTCAAAAATGTTGTGTGTGACCCGAGTTGATTCTCCATCTGTTACATTAATCGCATCGAGTGATAGCGAATCTGCCCCTCTGGCAAAAATAAGCGTGCCACCATCTTTAGGTTCACCCCCACCTTCACCCGAATCAGAAGCTGAATTACTTCCTTCAGAACAAGCCGTCATCAGCACAACTACAAGCGTCAACACTGCTATGATTCCCTTTCTCATCTTTCTTCCCCCTATTATTTGTAGTGATGTCGCTAAAGAATATCGTGCGTATTTTTAAAAATGTCAAATTGATAGGTTGTATTCACCTTTCGAATCCCCTGTATGTCATAAAGTTTGTACACCATAAGCCGAATATCTTCTTGATTCGGTAAATTCGTTTGAATCATTAGTGGGTATTCACCAGATGTAAGTGTAATGTAGCGAACCTCTTTGTATTTCTTCATGACAGCAACAACCTCTTGCAGACGGCTCGGTTCAACGTCTACTTGAAAAATTGCTGCCACTTTCACTCCGACCGCTACCGGATCCACAATACCAACAACTTTTAGCACCTCAGCATCAACTAGCTTCTTATATCTCAGTCGGATTGTTTTCTCTGTTACTTGTAACTTTTCAGCAATATCTTTGAATGACATGCGACCATCGTGTGATAAACAAACGATTAATCCTTTATCCAATTCATCTAACTCCAACTTTCTCACCTCCAATCAAAACAAACACTAAGTTAGAATACTTTGAACGAATAAAATCACCATTTTAGCGATAAAAGTATATAAATGAAACCGGATTATGATACTTAACTCGATTTTTTTACCTTAAAATGGATTATAGGTAGTATAAAATATTATTAGAATTTTCTCAATAGTAAAACACAATTTCATTCTTCATTAGCCATAAGTTAAGTCCCGGCAAGTGAAACTACCAATTGTATGACTATACTCCCATTTCCTAAAAGGAGGTTTCAATCTTTTAAATCAACCCTTAAACTATATAGTGAACCTCTGCCATGAAAGCATTCGAACTCTTTCATAACCAGTTCTACTTTATTTCTATCATCTAAACAATGTAAAAAGTTGGATTAAAATCCTTGTTTTCAGGGTAAAAAAGCACTACATAATTGACAATTGTATAGGGAGGGGCTGTAAATCAGTGAAGCTGTTACATACACAATCCTTGCGCAACGCCATTGAAGAAAACACAAAACAACTGAACACCCAAATGGAGCAATTTCAAAACCTCGAAAATAGTATTCAAGATTTTATTAGTCTAGAGAATGCCTTTGATGGTAAGGGCGGAAAAGCTCTTCGGCTTTTCTATCAAGACTGGCATGTTCCACTCGTTGAATTCTTCCAACTCTCATTAAAGCAATACGAGCAAAAACTTTATGATTTAAAGCAAGCAACGGTTGCACTTGAGCCTGCAAAAGACGGAGTGATTTGTGAAGATTTTCTCGACGGGAACTTAACGAACGGTTTAAAAAATACAGAAACCAACACAATTAGTTTGGTAGATGATGTGAATGCTAGTCTTTCAACTGTGAGTGATATTGTCTCCATTCCAAAGCTAAGTGATCAGGACTTTCTAAACCAGATTCAACATGCTAGAAATGAAATTGATGAAACCATTCACGATTTGCAACAATTTGACCATCGTCAAACATCATATCTAGATGAAATGAAGCAAGACATACAACAAATCATTCAATACATTGACGAAATGAAAGGCTTAATGATCGGTGGTAAGATAAACATCTCAACCTATCAATCCGGACAGTTAGATCACCTTCTGCAGTACAAACAGCTCAAAGTTTCACTAGAGCAGAAGCAGTTACAAGAGATGTTATCAATGTTTGGAAGTTATTTGACGACTTTCTGGAATATATTTGGTAGAACTTTCATCTCAAGCTCTCCTACTTATTCTTACGAGCTACTAAAAGGATATGAACGAGACTTTGCTGGTCTTACTGAGCTTAGTGGTTCAGATCATCCTAATGCTCAAGAATTTGTCGATGGTACCCACCAGGTGGCCAAAGGAAAAGAAATGGATTTATCGATGTTAGATGAGATGGATGGCGTTGCAATTGAGACATTCAATTTGCGCGGCGTTCCTATGAATTATGCCATTATTAATGATCGTCTCGTTATTTTTAGAAATGAACCAGACCTGTGGTACTACACGCAGAACACAGAGTACGGCTTAACGGAAGAAATTTTCGGTCAGATCGGCAAAACCACAGCCAGTGCCTTTGGTGAATACTTTATTGGAAAAGGCGCGAGTAAAATTCCTGGCGCTTCTGCATTAAATAACAAAATGGGGAACATGCCAGACATTCCTGGTACGGGGGCTAATTCAGGAGATCTACTAAAAGAACAGGCTTCGGAATCCATTCAGAAGCAAATTCCTTTTTGGAAAGAAATTGTTTCGGCAGAAGTACCAAAGTCCGGTACGAAGCAGGTTCTTGTCTATATTGGAGGAGACGGCGAGAATTGGGATCGCCGTGCCATGATTACAATGAACCCTGATGGCGTCGTTTCAATTGATGATTGGTATGTTGGTGAACTTAGTGAAACCGTGAAGAAAGACAAAGCAGAAAAAACCTTTAGCGATATGTGGAACTGGGCAACTGACACCGTTGATGAAAACAATAGTACCGAGATAACCGAGACGCAAAAGGAAGCGATAGACAAATACGGGTTATCAGAAGGTCAGGAGTTAACGCCAGGTGGTGGATATGATCTTAATCATATTCAGAATGATGAAGGCTTAACTATTCATACGACGACCATTAACGAGCAGCCGATTAATTACACCGTGGTTGGAGGAGACCTCGTGATTATCCCTGACAATCCAGATCTCTATTTTTCTCAAACCACTATCGATCATAATGCATTAACTCAGAACATGGGAGATTACGCAAAAAAGATCGCAGAAAGTGCCGGTAATCGAGCCATAGGTGAGGCTGTCGGCCGCATCCCTGGAGCCGACAACATTGATGGCTGGCTACAAGGAAAAGCTGAGGTTCCTTTGACTGGAAAAACTGCAGGCGACTTAATCACAAGCACTTCTTCAAAAACACTTCAATCAAACATTCCGGGGTGGGAGAAAATCGTCAATGCGCCAGTCCCTTCTAGTGGGGAAAAGCAAGTGCTCCTTCAAATTAGTGAAGACGGAAAAGCAATTACAGGTACAAAGCTTTTCTATTTAAAAAAGGATGGAACAGTAGAACTACGATAATATTAAATCAATTTAAATCAGGAGAATTTACTTATGAAAAAAATCTTTTTCTTACTACTTACACTTTTTATCGTAGGCGGTTGTAATGCGAATGGGCAATCTGCTGAAGATGAGTTCAATGAATACAATAACGAAGATCGCATTGCCCTTTTTGAGAAGTCCGAAAAAATCTCAGATATGGGCGCAAAGCTGATTGAAAAGTATTCAGAGCCCAAAAAAGCTCAAACATACGTGGATGATGAAATCCTTCCTTTGCTAAAGGATGTAAAATCCCAGGCTGAAAATGTTAATCAAAAGCTTGAAACGAATGAAGTTCAGGAGCTTCATCAACTGTTTCTTGATCAGGTTACAACGTTAACAGACATGTTCGAGCTACAGTCTGACATGCTTGAGCTTCAAGTTCCTCCTGTTAGTGAAGAAGATCAACAAAAAACAGAAGAACTATATCCAGAGCTCCAACAATTATCTAATGAGGTTGATGAGATAGGCCAGAACTATAGTGAAAAACGGAAAGAACTTGAAGAAAAATATGAAAGTTCATAAGTGATCGCCTTAAGCGGTCACTTATACATAGATGATTAATTAATGACATTTTTTTCGAATCCTAGCATCCTTTCTTCAGCAATAAGCATGTCCTTCCTCTTAAGCACAACAATCTACTTGTTCAATCCAGAGGAAGCGAACATCCTTCTAAAATCGTAGTTAAACCATTTCATACGGAATAAGGAGAAAACAAATGAAGTACCGAACGTTTTTTATTTGCACACTTATCTTTATCTTAACTGCCTGTAGCTCGAATAATGAAGCTACTCAGAAGCAGTCTTCTGCTCCTAAGAAAGAAAACAGTGATTCGCATAACAAACAGCAGATAATCAATGAAGAGATTACACCTTCCGTTTCGTTGGATTCTCTAAAAAAAATGAGTGGTGGAACACTTACAAATGATTTGAGCTACGAAGAAGATAGTGGTGAACTTGAAACAAATCCTGAGTTACCTGGTTCAATATCTGCAAAACTACCAGACTCCTTAGAAAAACTATCAAAAGAGGCCAAGGATACAAACGATTATCAAAAGGGTTTTCTGACGCTTCTTTCAAGTCCAAACTATCCCACTGCCATAGACAAAGCACAGAAATATGAATCTCCCTTCGAAGAACCATATCTTCCAGATCCGACTGTTCAGAAAAAGGAAGAAAATCAGGCAGCTCCTAATAAAGCGATTATTTTACTAGACGCAAGCTCCAGCATGCTGTTAGAAAGCAATGGTGAAAAGAAAATGACTACTGCTAAAAATGCTGTGAAAAGCTTTGCTCAAACGATTGGAAAGGATAGTGACGTTTCGCTCGTCGTTTACGGACATAAAGGCTCTGAATCGGATGCAGATAAGCAAATTTCCTGTACGGGGATTGAAGAAGTCTATCCGATGGGAACCTATGATAAATCTGAATTTCAGGAATCCGTGAATGCATTTGAAAGTAAAGGCTGGACACCTTTAGCTGCTGCCATTGAAAAAGCAGATAAAATGAGCAGATCCTACGACTCAGCGACGACGATTTATATTGTCAGTGATGGAGCTGAAACATGCGATGGTGACCCGGTAGCTGCCAGTGAGAAGTTAAGTGCCAATGGCAACACTGTTAATATCATCGGATTTGATGTTGATGCAGAAGCGGAAAACCAGTTAAAAGAAGTGGCTGATGCAGGAAACGGAGAATACTTTCAAGCAGATAGTCCAGATGACTTAAAGCAAACGATTGAATACGAATGGCTCCCGTCAATGAGTGACCTCGCTTGGGCTCATACGATGGCTCCGAACGGATGGGAAATATCTGATGAATACAAGAAAGGAGAACAAGCGCCAAGAGAAATGTTTCACATTTCAAAGCGTGAAGCCTTCCGAATCGATGAATCGATCAAAATAATGGAAGAGAATAAATGGATCACAGAACAACAAGCAACCGAGTTGAAAGATTGGAATACTGAGAGAAGAAACGCCTTCTATGAACTCTATCAACAGCTTGGAGAAGCAAACCGCGACAAAGTAAATACACATGCAGAACAGATTCGAAAGGATATTCAGACTTGGGTTAAAAAGATGGAAAAATTGAAGGAAGAGAGCGGGAATTGATTGGTAAAAGCATCTGCTACGTTGGCAGATGCTTTTTTGTTATTTTAAATCGATCGTAACAGCAGAGATAAGCTCAAACTCCTTCATGTTATAATCTTTTTAATCAATCCAGCCTAGTCATTCACCGCATTAAAATGCTATAATAACAATATTTTAAATATTAAATCAAAGGAAGGCGTTTTAGTCATGAGGTACGGGTTTGCTAAAAGAGTGCAGCATCTTCAATCATCAGCGGTAAGAGATATATTAAAAATCACGAATAAAGGAGATGTTATTTCATTTGCAGGGGGATTACCAGATGACGAACTATTCCCTGTAGAAGCCGTACAAAATGCATTCACAAAGACATTTGAATCTGGTGGAAAAGCATTTCAATACGACGCCACAGAGGGATATGCCCCGCTTCGTGAAGTGCTTGTCGATCGTATGGGTAAGAAAGGAATCACTTCAATGGTAGATGACATTATGCTTACTACCGGCTCTCAACAAGCAATCGATTTATTTGCACGGGTCATGTTCAACCCCGGTGACATCGTTCTTACTGAAAATCCTACATATCTAGCAGCTGTTCAGGTGTTTCAGTCCTATGAAGTAAAGATTATTCCGGTTGAAACAGATGAGCATGGGATGGTCCCTGAGGATCTAGATTATAAAATGAAAAAGCACAAGCCAAAGTGTGTGTACGTTGTCCCTACCTTCTCCAATCCAATGGGAAAAGTATGGTCGTTACAAAGACGACAGCATCTATTAGAAACGGCCATTCGAAAGAAAGTTATCATTTTTGAAGATGATCCTTATGGTGAGATCAAATTTGATAGCAACCAAACGTACACACCAATCTCGGCATTAGACGATGGTTCGCACACCGTCTATACGAGCACCTTTTCGAAAACGGTGGTGCCTGCGTTACGAACAGGATGGATCAAAGGCCCTCATCAAATCATTCGCATCATGGCGCAGGCAAAGCAAGCAGCCGATTTGCATTCGAACTCTCTAGCTCACCACGCCCTTTACCATCTTTGCACCGACTTTGATTTGAACGGTCATATACAAAACTTAAGACGCACCTATTATGAGCGCATGAAAGTCATGCAGCGTTTGCTTGATCAAGCAGAGCTAACTGGTCTTTCCTATACGGTTCCTAAGGGTGGGATGTTCTTTTGGGTAGAATTACCGGAAGAAATTGATACAACCCTTTTACTAAATACAGCTGTAAATAGAGGCGCCGCCTACGTTCCTGGTGCACCTTTTTATGTAGCAGATGCAAAGCAAAATACAATGCGATTGAATTTCACACATTCAACTAAGGATAAAATTGAGAAAGGGATGGAGATTTTGGTTGAGGTGTTTCAAGAGGCAGCTGAACTGGATTTAGAAAAGATTCATCAGTAGGTATTCTATCTTTTTTGACATTATCTTTTGTTAGCTTTGTTTAAACGGAAGTGACCTCCTAATCATAAGAGGTCACTTGTTTTCCACTTGAATTTTACACCCATTTCACTTTTTTACCAGCTAGATTTTTTCACGCCAGGGATTTGTCCTTTATGAGCATACTCACGAAACGCAATCCTGGACATCTTGAACTTTCTTAAATATGCTCTCGGTCTCCCTGTTACTTCACAACGATTTGTAAGGCGAGTTGGTGAAGAATCACGAGGCAGCTTACGCAATGCTTCATAATCTCCTTTTTCTTTTAACTCTTTTCGAATCTGAGCGTATTGCTGAACGAGCTTCTGACGTTTCTTTTCTTTAGCTACTTTTGATTTTTTAGCCATCTAACTCTTCCTCTCTTAGTGGTATTTTGGTAAATGGTCAGAGAATGTCGACCAATCTTCCTCCATCTCATAATCAGTCAATAGACAACGATCAAGCGACAGTTCAATTTGCTCCTGGTCCAAATGAAGACCAATCATCACAAGTTCCGTCATGCGATCGCCGTGAAGATCATCCCAGCGTTCTAGTAGTTCAGGAGTTTCATCAATCGCCTGCCTTTGCTCTTCAATCGAGTAGGTTGCAGCCCAGTTCCCAGCCGCTTCAATACTGAGGGATGGACCTGCTTGAGACAATAATCCTGTGACATCGTTTCGTGAAGCAAGCCAGAAGAATCCTTTTGCACGGACAATTTCGTCTGGCCATTGTTCAAGCCAAGATAGCCATCTTCCAGGATGAAAAGGCTGCTTCCTCCGATAGACAAAAGAAGATATACCGTATTCTTCAGTTTCGGGTATATGTTCGTTATTAAGTTCTTTGATCCATCCAGCACTCTGACTTGCAGCTTCAAAGTTGAATAACTTTGTGTTGAGCACTTGATCAAGAGAAAGGTTGGCATGAGTGGTTGGTACAATAATGGCATCAGGGTTAAGTGTACTTAAGACGGACACTAGTTTCCCTATCGTTGTTTTATCCATTAAATCTGTTTTATTAAGCAATAGAACATTTGCAAATTCAATTTGATCAATTAATAAATCCACCACTTCACGCTCGTCACCCTCTGACGCTTCTTCCTCACGATCTAATAAGGAGTCTCCTGATTTATAGTCATGCCAGAATCGATTACCATCAACGACGGTAACCATTGTATCTAACCTGCACAAGCGACTAAGGTCAATGCCTAACGCTTCGTCCATATATGTAAAGGTTTGAGCCACAGGAACCGGTTCCGAAATGCCTGTTGATTCAATAACTAGATAATCAATCTCCCCTCTTTCCATCAATTTTTTAACTTCAATCATCAAATCTTCCCTTAACGTGCAGCAAATACATCCATTATGAAGTTCCACCAACTTTTCATCAGTTCTAGCAAAACCACTTTTAATTAGTTCTGCATCAATATTAATTTCACTCATATCGTTGACGATCACAGCAATCCGACGTTTCTCTCTATTTGCTAGAATATGATTTAGTAACGTCGTTTTACCAGATCCCAAATATCCACTTAACACTGTCACTGGGACTATATTGGTCATACCTTCCATCCTCCAAATCAAAATTATTACGATTTAAAACGTGTGCTTTTCATAATTCGTTCTGTCGCTTTCCTCGCTCCAATAATATTGCGTGAAGCTGGACCAATCTCAAGCTCCGCAAGAGGCCCCATAACAAATAGGTGTGGGCACCATTCCAGGCTTTCTTCCACAATTGGATAACCGCAATTAGCACACGTAAGTTCTTCTTTAGCGATTAATTGAAGAAGCCAACGTTGATTTGTTAACGCTCGTTCAAACCCTGTAGCAAAGAGCACCGTTGCTGGTCGATAAACTGTTGATTCTTTTGTCATTAATTCATTGGATTCACTAGAAACAGTTTGGATTTCATTTTGAACAATTGATAATTTCCCTTGTTTTTTTAAGTGATGCAATCGACTGTAAAGTTCAGAAGGAATGGAGCCACGATGTCTTGCTTGATGAATCATCTTTCTTCTAACATCATAGTTCTTAACCTGAGAATAAGCGTCCAAATATTTAGGCCCAAGCCACCCAGGATCGCTGTCAAAGTTATGTACACGAAATGGATGACGAGACATTAATGTGACTTCCCCAGGAAACCGACGAGACAGACCAATAGCTGTATGGACTGCCGTAATTCCTCCTCCAACGATCAAAAAAGGTGGCTTTATATTATCCATGTTTAGTTCAGCATCAAATATGTGATACCCATTATTCAATTCAGTTGCCCATGGCGGATAGTGCAGTTCATTATTACCAATCGCGATAACACTATTTCTTGTATAATAAATGCGGTGATCTTCCGTTTCAATTTCCCAAAATGGTCCTTGTTTCTTCATTTGCTTCACCTTCGCTTGACACCAACTACCTTGTAAGCAAGCTTCTTTAAAAACGGAGGTTGCATGTTGATTAAAGAGACCTAATGAGGGGCGATCATAGTAACCGTAAAAAGGGTTGTCATAATTCATCTTTTTTGCATATTTGTCTAAACTGAAAGGAGATACATCAATGTGGTGAACAGAAGGAGATCGAAGAAACGGCATCTGTATGCGCTTGGTTCTCTCTTTCCACCTTTCAAGAGGTCCGAAATGAGGATCAATGATTAAAATCTCCTCTTTTTTGACTTTTCCGCTTTTTAAAAGGGACGTCGCGATCGTACAACCGTGAATACCTCCACCTATAATAATCCATTCATACATATAACCACCCCACAAATCGTAACTATTACGATTTGTATTGTATACTAGATAAATTTATAATGCAATCGATCATTCCAAATTGATTTTGTATGAAAGAAAAGAAAGGGATTTGCTTCATTTTACCCCCTATCCATTCGACTCTAAATACCTTAACACAAAACGTAATGATATTGATTTACAAATCGAAATCATTACGATAATATTAATAATAGAATTTTACGAGGGGGAAATAGTTTGAATTTAGATTGCGGGAAAATTTTATTATGTTTGATGACTGTCTTGGTATTAGCTGCGTGTGGGGGAAAAGAAACGAGTACAACTGCTTCTAATGAAACTAGTGAAGAAAAGAAACTAAGTATTTATACAACGTTATTTCCAATTGAAGATTTCACAAGGAAAATAGGTGGGGAACATGTGGAAGTTGTCTCGATTTTACCACCTGGATCGGATGCACACACTTACGAACCAACGACACAAACGATGATAAAGATTGCAAAAGCCGATGCCTTTATCTATAACGGGTTAGGAATGGAAAGCTATGCTGAAGCTATTGCCGATTCGGTGGGTGATGTAGAGATTGTTGAAGCTTCATCAGGAATTAAAACCTTAGAACATAGTGAAGAAAATAATGAAGAACATGCAGAGCATTCAGAAGAAGAACATGAACACGAAGAGCACTCTGAAGAGGAACATTCGGATGAGCATCACCACGGTGATGAAGATCCTCACGTATGGCTTGACCCTAATAAAGCGATAGAAATGGCGGAAAACATTAAAGAAACATTAATTAAACTTCATCCAGATGCAAAAGAGGATTTCGAAGCCAACTTTCAAAAAGTTAAAAACGATTTAACGACACTGGATAAAGAATTTGCTAGTTTAGTTGATTCCAAAGATCATCCTGAAATGATTGTTTCTCATGCTGCTTACGGGTACTGGGAAAACCGTTATGGCATTCATCAAATTGCGATTTCAGGGCTTTCTCCGTCAAATGAGCCATCTCAAAAAGCGCTTGAAGAAATTATTCATACGGCTAAGGAGAAAGAGTTGGATTATGTATTGTTCGAACAAAACGTCACGCCTAAGGTGGCTAAAAGCCTCCAATCCGAAATTGGAGCAAAAGCGCTTCGTCTTCACAATTTATCTGTTCTTACTGAGGAAGATATTAATAACAAAGAAGATTACTTTAGCTTAATGCGTCGAAATCTTGACACGCTCGATCAAGCATTAAAGTAAAATCACGAAAAAAATCCTCTTCCTTAAATAAAGCCCTACCATTATCTAATGATAGGGCTTTACTTGTATTAACTTCTTACCATCCCTCTCCTTTTCACTTCCTGTAACCAGGATGGATACTCATTAAATAGCCGATTGTATAAGTCCTCATCACTCACCTTATCTAAATCATCAAACGGGAAGAAATCGGCGTTATCTACAACTCTACCAGGCAAGTCATCTAGTTTCTGTAAGATCCCATAGTTCGCTTTCCCAATCCCAATAAATTGCCAGAAAATATTATGATTAGAGGCTTTCTTTAGGAGCAAGGAAATTTCAGCATCCTTGTAAATCCCCCCATCACTAAAAAACAGCACATAAGTAGGCATATCCTCTCTCGGCTCTTCTTTTGTATATTTCTTCATAATGTCTTTTATCACAGCAGGTTCGTTGTTACCAACGCCTAATCCACGGAAGAACTTTGGTGCAGGATATGTACGCTTTACATAATCTTCAAAGTCATTTTCTGTCACACTTGCGGCTCTCATCGAACGATCTCCAAAAAACCAGACGTCAAGTACGCCATCATCATCCATATGGGCAGCAACAGCTAGCGCTCGTTCGAATGCTCGCTGAACGGTTCCTTTTGAGAAAAGGTTCGTCATCGATCCAGAAGCATCGATCACAACAGCCACTCTTGCTTTCTCATGTTCAATGTTTTTCTTTTGTAAGGAAATCACAACTTGCTTCTTCAGTAGATCGATTTTCGTTAAATTGATTTTAGGAGGCTCCTGCTTGACCTCTACTTCAGCCTCTTCCTCATCCTCTACCGTAACCCCATGCGCTTCAGCGAGTGGCTTTAGCCCTCCGTTAAATCCTCTCCCTACTCCCCGCAACTTAAATGTTCCATTATAACGATATAACTCCGCAACGACTAGTGCTTTCTCTTCTTTAGCGTCCGTTACATCATAGCGAATTTCTGTTGCTTCAGATGAAGCGACTAACGTGCAGCCCTCAACGTCTTGAAACGTACTCGCCCCATCAATCGTGGCAGTAAAGACGCATTTTTCGATTTGAGATGGAAGTTCGTCTAACTTTATCTGAAATGAAACCGACTTATCATTTAATTGGTGAAACTGAACAGCACGTGAAGGATCAGCGGATTGATTATAGAAAACCATGTAATCATCATTCGGAACTTTTCCATTCTCTTCTACTAAAAAACACGTGATGTCCACATCGTGTAACGAACGAAGCCATTTCATTTTCACCTCAACCCGGCCTTCTTGTGCTATTGGAGCATTGCCTCCCGTTTGGAGTGCAAGTGATTGTAAAGCCATCGAATTCCTCCCTATAATTGGTTTATGGTCCAATTATAGCAAGAAAATACAGCTAAAAAATCTAAATATTATTCAAAAAAAGAACCAAGAGAATAAGTCTCTTGATTCTTCTTCGCTCTATTTATTAGTATGCACCATCAGAATAAGTCAGCTCATAGCTATGAGAGTAGATCTCGAAAATATTGCCAAATGGATCTTCTACATAGACCATGCGATATGGTTTTTCGCCAGGATAGTACTCACGGATTGGCATACGCTGTTTCCCACCGTGCTGAACGATTTTTTCAACCATGCCTTCAACATCAGGATCCTGAATGCAGAAATGGAAAATCCCTGTCTTCCAGTATTCGAAGTTGTTTTCCGGCTTTTCATTTTGTGGAAATTCAAACATTTCAACACCAATTTTATCTCCTGTTGAGAGATGAGCAATTCGAAACGTTTCCCAATCATCTCCAAATACGTCACGGCACATTTGACCGATTGCTGAATCGTCATTTTGCACATCAGACGGCTCCATCAAGATATACCATCCGAATACTTCTTTATAAAATTTAATCGCCTCTTCAAGGTTTGGGACAGATAGTCCGATATGAGAAAAACTTCGTGGATATGGTAACATAGTTTTGTACTCCTCCTTAGTGATGATCATGATTATGTTCTGACAACACACGTTTATTATACTGAGAACAAAAAAATCATGTAAGACCGCACTTTTTTGTACGATACTAACCAAAAGGTAAGAAAGGAGTCGACACAACATGACTTCTCCAGTCGATCAAAACGGAAAATTGAAATGCTCGATTGAATATACGCTAAAGAAAATCGGTGGCAAATGGAAAACGGTCATCTTGTGGCACCTTTGTATGGATGGAAGTTTCCGATACAATGAACTACGTAAGTTACTACCAGGAGTCACGCACAAAGTAATGAGTCAGCAGCTAAAAGAATTAGAAGAAGAAGGCTTCATCGACCGCCAGCAAGAAAATACCGTTCCCCCTAAAGTGGAATATTCGATTACGGAAAAAGGAAAAACATTGATACCGATCTTAGAGCAGATGCATTTGTGGGGGACAGAAAATCAAGAATAATAAATGCCTGCTCCTCCTGATAGCATGGAGTGACAGGCACCTTCTTTCAGTCATCATCATCACTCTCTTTTAGAAATCTCGTGAATTCCTACTTCACTTGCCACTAATGCTTTTGAAACTACCGTCGTAAAGAGTGACACATCAAGTACACCAGGTATTTCTTTCAGCTTTATTTCGAGTTGCCTACCATCCTGACCGGCCTCAAACCACACATCAACTAAAAAGTTTCCATAATCGGTGACTGTATATCCATCCTTCACAGAACTTGAACGCACTTCTGCCTTACCACCCATCTCTCCCGCTTTCTTGTGTACAAATGCGAGTGAATCCTGCAAGATCTCGAGCACGACTGGATGCTTATACGTTAACTCTGGAACAACTTTAGAATCATCAACGAGCAAAATATATTCTTTTGCCATATGAGCAATGAGCTTTTCCTGCGTATGAATGCCTCCTCCGCTCTTCAGTGCATGCAAGTTCTCATCAACCTCATCACAACCATCAAATGCAACATCTACTTCATCAACAGTACTTGTTGGTAACACTTCGAGTCCCTGATTTACGCATAGATGCTTCGTTTTTAGAGATGGCGTTACGACTTTTACATTTAACTTTTCTTCCTTAATAAAGTCAGTTAAATATCCAATTGTACTTCCACCACCAAGACCGATAATGGTTTCATCTGTTATGTATGCTAGCGCTGCTTTGGCACATTTTTGTTTAACGTTCATTTTGACACCTTACCTTTTTTTAATGTTTCACTTCTTGTAAGAAAGTGAGCTTTGGTTCGTTTTATTGTACCAAATGAGAAGGTAAAAAGTTTAGAAGGACAAGGTTATCCAACAAAAGTTGATGAATAAGCTCTTCTTTATACTCGTCATAATTCACCTTCTAGCGAGATATACTTAAACGGGCTATCAAACAAGTATTGGAGGGGTTCAATGAAAATGGGCGTATGGTTTCTTAAATTGGCAGCTCTTTATTTCCTAATTGGAGTGAGCATGGGGTTAGTGATGGAGATCATGGAAGATCACAGTTTGGCAGGTGCTCACGCTCATATAAACCTGTTAGGATGGGTTTCAATGGGCTTGTTTGGTTTTATCTACATTCTATTTCCAAAAGCTAGTCAAACACGTTTAGCAAAACTTCATTTCTGGCTTTATAACGTTTCATTCCCTTTATTTATGCTAGGGCTATCTTTCTTCCTTGCTGGCAATACTTCCTTAACCATTCTTCTCATGATCTTTCCTAACCTCCTTGTCTTAAGTGTCCTTCTGTTCGTTATGAACATGTTTTTAAATGTGAAAGAAGAAGACATTGCTCATTTGATAAAAAAACATGAAAACACGTCACTCTAATTCTATTCAGACGTTTTAGAGGAAGCATAGGTAAAGGCCGGGTTTCCAATTAGAAACTCGGCCTTTACCTATAACGCAGCCTCTTTAAAAGTCTGACTCATCTTTTTGAAACCAAATTATGAATTGGACCACACAGAATTCAATCGATTTACCTCAAGTGAATGAATAAAAACTTCACTGCTACTGTATAACTCAAGACCATTGCTATCTTCTGAAGGAAACACTAAATTCGTCAGAACGGTTTCTCCACCATTCCCAAAAATCTCAATAGAGGAGCGATCAATTAACACGTTCAACTGTAAACGCTTTCCTATAAGACCCATTTTAACTGTCTGCTTACAGGCAAAAGAATCATGAAAAGAAGAGTCTCCTGATTGAGTTCGATCAAAGGTTAGTATTTCTGTTTTAGTATGATATTCAATAACAGTCTCTTCTTTATCAGACTTTAAGACCTTTAAGCCAACTACTTCTGATAAACCTGGATCAAGATCAATCGTTATCGCAAGTGTGTTTCCACGTATACTAGGTAGTAGATTATCTCCTGATTGTACCTTTTGATCTTTAAACAGAGCGAGAGGCTTTTTAATCTTTTCAAGTTCTGCAACAGGCTGCTGGGTAAGTTGGATACCATTCGAAGTGGATTTCAGGGCTAATTCTCTAGGAATAGTCATCGCGCTTCGCCATCCTTTTGTAGGCGTTTCATTCGCATAGCGCCAGTTGCTCATCCATCCAATCAAAATCCTTCTCCCATCATGAGCTGGTAGATCAGACCACGTTACACCTGCGTAGTTATCTCTTCCGTGATCAAGCCAGCGCACATGATCTGGTTGATGATCATTTCGAAACGTTTCGCCATCAAATTCACCAATAAAATATTGCGTTTTTGAACCACTCTCAACATCTGGATTGTCGCCTAGACTAACAAGTAATACCCACTTTTGTTTGGATGGATCGTGATCCACTGGTAGTCTAAATAAATCAGGACATTCCCATACTCCATGATGCGATCCTTCATTCTCTCCATACGTGCTCGCAAACTGCCAATCGATTAAATTGATTGATGTGTAAAGACTAATGGATTGCCCCGATGCAATCACCATAACCCAGCGATTTGTTTCTTTGTGCCAGAAAACTTTAGGATCTCGAAAATCTAGCATTCGAGGTTCTGACAAGACTGGATTGCCTTTATAAAATGTCCAGCTCCTTCCATTATCGCTGCTGTAAGCTAGACTCTGCCGCTGCCTTGGTCTCTCGGATCCAGGATAGGTATCCGCATGAGTGAAGATGGCTACGAGACCGCTTTGCCCATTAAAGAAACCAGTTGTATCATCCCAGTCAACAACCGCACTTCCTGAGAAAATAGCCCCGTTTTGATCAGGCTTTAACGCAATAGGGAGGTGCTCCCAGTGAATGAAATCTTTACTCACCGCATGTCCCCAATGCATCGGTCCCCACACGCTACTATAAGGATGGTATTGATAGAATAAATGATATTCTCCGTTAAAATATACCATCCCATTTGGGTCGTTCATCCAATTTGATTCCGGAGTGAAATGAAACTGAGGTCTATGCTTCTCTGAATAGTTGCTTCGAGGAATCACTTGTTCAACATCCAATATTCAGCACCCTTTCCGTCAACAAAGTTTTTAACGAAACGATTAATTGATTTGTAGTTTACTAATGGCTTTAAGAAACCAATAACTAATAAAGTAAGCTAACACACTTGAGATGAAGAATAGTCCTGCTGGATTATCTAACAAGAAATAGACTGTCCCAAAGGTGACAACACCAATGATGATCGTTGAATAAGGACTTGCTACAACAAGAAAAAATGAATTTCTCACCAGTTCGTGCCACCTTGCTTTCACATGAACCATCATCGGAAATAAGTATATGGTTATAAGAATAAAAATGATACTTAGTAAAACACTCACAATAAAAATCGCAATTTCGACCAGTGAGCCAGTTAGAGATACGATTTGGAAATTAAGGTATAAAGAAAGTCCTACTAAACTCCAAATAAGGGATATGCCAAAGCTTTGTTTGAAATTCTCTCTAAATAACTTAAAAAATGTAATGAAAACACCAGCTTCTCCTTTTTGTAGTTGCCACGTTCTAACAACACCGAACATAGCCGCTGTTGAAGGGAAAATCGTAATGATTGGTACACACATGACCGCCCATATAAAACTGAGAAAGAGAAAATCCACTGCTTTTTCTAGAAACGTAAATACCTTGTATTTATGATCTCCCAACTCACTCTCCTCCCGTCGTATCAATCTACTGTTTTCCTAACATGAACTTCGTATTTCTAAGCTGGACGGCAAGCTCACACAGGAAGATTCTTTCTGCGGATTTTCTAAACGTGCGATCAACAATTCTGCTGCTCTTTCGCCTATCTCATGAATTGGCTGTTTAATAATGGTTAAAGGTGGATTGGTTGCTTCAGTCCATTCGTAGTTATCATAGCCAATGACAGCCATCTGTTCTGGTACTTGAATCTTGCTTTTATTTAACGTTACGACTGAACCTAATGTGAGAATGTTGTTCCCAATCATGACCGCCGTGCATTTGGATTGCTCAAGTAAAAATGCCATCGCATTTTTGCCAGCTTCCAATGAAGCTTCGTCGATCACAATCATTGATTCATCAACCTGAAGATTGTTTTCTAATAACGCATGTTTATATCCTCTAAGCCGTTCATCACTCGTCGTTAGCCCAAGCGGACCGGAAATATATCCGATTCTTTGATGTCCCTTCTGAATCAAATGATTCATCGCCTCATAAGTGCCTTTGAAGTTATCGACAAGCACACAATCACAATCAATCCCCTCTGGCTTTCGATCAATAAATACAATCGGTAACTGATCTTCATATTCCTTCAAATAGCTATGATCTCCAAAGGTTGGTGCCATAATTAACCCATCAATCATTTGGTTTTTAAACATATTGATTTGTTGAATCTCATTTTCAATTTCTTCATTTGAATTACTTAGAATTAACTGATAGCCAATTTCCTTAAGCTTTTTCTCAATGCTGTGCGCAATTGACATAAAGAAAAAACCCGAGGTATCCATTTCTTTAGCAGGAATGATCAAACCGATCGTTTTTGAACTACTGCTTCGAAGACTTCTAGCTACGAAGTTCGGACTGTAGTTAAGATCCCGCATAGCCTGATAGACCTTTTTCTTCGTATTTTCAGAAACATACCTCGTTCCGTTAATCACGTGAGAAACGGTGGCCGTTGAGACACCTGCTTTTTGAGCGACATCTTTCATTTTTGAACGCATATTGCTTCCATCTTTAACGGTGCCCATATCTTTTTCACCTACTTATCAAATTACTTGCTCCTTTAAAGGCTGCGAATCACATGTCGCGTAATCGATTACGTTACTTTTTATAAAAGAAGCTCTTAAAAAGAGCTTAAGTAAACGATTACGTATACTATAGCATTAATTATAGTTATTAAAGTAAGCGCTGTCAATTAACTTTCTGCTTGATCTAAAAAGAGTCTATTTCAATATAATTAATCTCAATTCCCGTTAATAATAGTAGCTTTATCTAACTGATAGATCTCTAAAGATTTCATGCTTATTTCTCCATCAATTGCGTACAGCTCTATCTGATCACTTGTTAGATGTGGAAAGATTTGATCTGAGAATACGACCTGACCATCATTCCCAAAAACTTCAATAGAAGATCGATCAACAAGTAAATGGAGAGTAACTAATCCTTCATAAGGCATCATGACTGCTTCATGCTTCGCAGCAAAAGACTGGCTAAAACTCGTATCACCAGACTTAGAACGATCTAACGATAACGTCGCATTTGTCATGTCGTAACTGACTTCTGTGAATTCATCATGTCCAACCCGAACTTTAAAACCAACTTCTTTTGCTGTTGATTGTTCTGTTTGAAATTCAGCAACTATTTCTAACGTATCTCCTTTTATATCCGATAATAGATTCTCACCCGGTACAACTACCTCATTCGTCCAATAACGTTCTTCCCCTCTCAAACTCTGAAGCTCACTGACAGGAGTTTGAACGAGGCGAACACCTAAATCCGAAATGCGTTTTAAACCTAATTCTTTTGGAACCGTTAGTTTGCTTCGCCATATAGAAGTTGGGATTGCTTGGCCATACTCCCAATTATTCATCCATCCCATCGCAATTCGACGTCCATCTGGTACATGATTAAAAGTTAGCGGAGCATAATAGTCAGCCCCATGATCGGCATATAGTACGGTACTTGCTAGATTGTCATTACGAAAGGTCGTTCCATCAAAATCGCCAATAAAATATTGTACACCTGAACCGCCAGCAGGGGCACCTTTACTAAGACTTACCTGCATCACCCATTTGGTGTTTTGTGGATCACCATCGACAGGTAATGGAAATAGATCTGGCACTTCCCAAACCCCTTCATGTGATCCTTGATTTTCACCAAAGTCGCTCGCAAATGTCCAATCCTTCATGTCTTCCGAATGGTAGATGCGAACAAATTGCTTTTGAAATTGATCTTCCACTGCAAGTAGCATGACCCATTGATTGGATGCTTCATGCCAGAATACTTTCGGATCTCTAAAAACTGAGAATTGGTCGATGTTTGTGAGGACGGGATTTCCAGCATACTTTTGCCACGACCGACCGTTATCATTGCTATAAGCGAGACTTTGACTTTGATTTCCGCCTTTTTCATGCGTAAACATCGCCACCATGGCATCATTCCCAAACCCGGCTGTATTGTCTTCATCCACGACAACGCTACCTGACCATATAAATCCGTTCTCATCTTCTTCTAGCGCAGTCGGTAGTCGTTCCCAATTTACTAAATCTTTACTAACCGCATGCCCCCAATTCATTGGTCCCCATGTGACACCAGTTGGATTATACTGATAAAACACATGGTATTCTCCATCATGATAAACAAGCCCATTGGGATCATTCATCCAATTTTTTTCGGGAGTATAATGAAACTGTGAACGATACTTTTCGTATCGCTCACTTGTTAAAAGATCCTCTTCTGTATTGAACACATGAAAATCATCAACATTGATATGGCCCCATCCGCCCGTAGCCTTGTCCACCACCTTAAGGAATACCTCTTCACCTATATAAGAAGAAGCGTCCCAGTAAACCCGCTTATACTGTTCATTCTCTGTACCGGTCGATTTAAAGAGCTCTTTCCCATCAGCTACATTTACGAGAGAAACATATAAATGATCACTACTTTTCCCTCCGCCAATCAAGAAGTCAATCCACCCACTTCCATAGAGTGTAAAGGGCTCTGATTGCATTTCACCTATTTGAGCATCTCCACCATCTTTGAAGTTCCACATGTGATACGCGTCTTGATGATTGAAACAACAGTCCCACTCCCACTCTTCATCCTGTGTGACATCCCGGTCACTAAAGGCCTTCCCGGTAACCTTCCATCCGCTCAAGTCTCCCGTCTCAAAATTGGGGTTCGCTATCGTTACGTTATTCGGAGGCTTCAAAGGCGCATTCACATCGTCAATACTAATGTGCCCCCAAGAACCTTTGGAACGATCAACAACTTTAAGATAAACTTGCTCTCCAATGTAGTCAGAAGCATCCCACTTAACTCGTGTATAACCTTCCTGGTTTCCACCACTTATTTTCATTAACTCTTTCCCATCTGAACTTCTTACTAGCGCAACGTAGAGGTTATAAATATCGTTTCCACCAGAAACGAGGAAATCGATTTGTCCATTTCCTCCAAGCGTGAATTTCTGTGAACGTATCGTTCCAGTTTCGACATCATCACCGTTATGAACACTGTATAGATGAAAAGCTCCGTTTTGATTAAATGGACCTCCCCACCCCCAATCATCAGCAGACGTGACATCAAGATCGCTAAAGGCATCGCCTTCCATGACAGTCCAACCCGTTAAGTTACCAGCTTCAAAATCATGATTCACTAACTCATCATGAGGAGGCTCTTCAACAACGGTAATCGCACTCGTTGCCGTATGACCTCCGTCCCTTGTTTCGGCTTTAATCGTAGCAGCACCTTCAGAATGAGCCGTTACTTTTCCATTCACCACAGTCGCAACGCTTGAATTGCTTGAAGTCCAGATCACCTCTTTATTTGTTGCTTGAGCTGGCTTCACTTCAGGTGTTAGTTGTTCTGTATCTCCAGCAATTAATTCTAGCGAATCTGGATTGAGTGACACCCCAGTAGCGTTCACCTTTTCGTACGCAGAGTTCATCTCCCAAACCTGTAATGATTTTACGGTGACGGATTCACTTTGCTCATTCGCCCAGAGCTGCACACCTTTCGCATCGTCTCTTGTCGGATAGGCTCTTGTGGTTAACCCTTTTTGTTCATTTAAATAGGCGTTGATTTCAGAACGATCCACATACACATGCAGATTGATCGTCTCCGAATCAGTATCTACCTCTCCACCCTGGTACCATTTTTCCACATCGGGATCGAGACTTGATTTCGTTCGGTTCACCCAAAATTCCTTGCTACTTTCTTTGTAATACACAATGGTTTCTTCTTCACCATTCGGTGAACGTCTTAAGCTAATTCCCGCTTCATTAGCAGATCCATTGTCTAGTTCTAACTGGATCTCAAGCATGTCTCCTTCTATGTTGGAAAGAAGTTGATTCACTTCTTCCATGGACGTATCCGATGTCAGATTAATAAGCTCTTCGCCTCGTAATTCGTTCAACTCTTGGATCGGCTTCATCCCTAACTTTCCGTCATCTCGATAAAAAACCTCTGTCGGCAAACCATAATTATGAGCATATCCCGCATCATAATCGTCGTTTGCTGGACGCCTGCCCTGCGTAATACTATGAATAACAGTTCTTCCATCAGGCGTTACCATTCCAGCTGGTCCAGTAAAATGGTCTCCAACATCGAGTAATTGTGGGGTTTTATTATCTGGAGTGAACTTGGCGGTATCCGGATTCCACGTTCCAATCCAATAGTACGTATACCTCGACTGATACTCCTCCCTTTGCATTTTGGCAGGGTTGATCAAGAAAATATGTTTTCCGCTATCTCCTAATGGCAGCAAAATCGGCAGCTCCCAAACGCGTCCTGTTTCTGGATAGGTTCCATAATCTCCAACGAATAAGTCTCCTTCGAAGGTCCAATCTTCAAAACTGGCATCCTTTGTAGAATACACTAGAGCGGTACCTCCAACGGCTTTGCCATCAGATCCTTCTTTACCAGAAGTCACTAGCATGTACCAAGTATCACCATCTTTAAAAACGTAAGGATCTCGAAATTCACCCTTGATCCCCTGTCCTTCTTCTTGATCTAGAATCACTTCTGAATTCTTTTCCCAACGGTTAAGATCGTTATCCCCATCCTGCAAAAAAGTACTTCTTGCTAAATTAATGCGCTGATTAGGCTGATCACGATCATCACCCGCTGTGTAAAAGATGACAGGCACACCGTTATCATCGACAACAGCACCACCCGCCCACGCCCCCTCGGGATCAACATCATATCGCCCAGGGATAACGGCATCGTCAACATCTCTCCAATGAACCATATCATCACTTACAAGATGCCCCCAGCGAATATGATTCCAGTATGGTCCTCTAGGATTACTCTGATAGAACACATGATATTGACCATTAAAATAAATAGGACCTCCTGGTTCATTTCCCCAATGATTTGGTGGAGACATATGAAACTGCGGGCGGTGTTGATCATCCGCTAAAAGACTTCGATCGGTTTTTACATCAGCGGTTGGTAGATTACCATTTAAAGCGCTTACATAAGATTCGTAGGAATCTTTCATATTCCCAGCACCCAAGGCCTGATTGTAGATTTTCACTTCATCCATAAGCCCACTAAACATATTTAAATCAAAGCCATACAACCACATGCCATCATTGTTCTTTCCAATTAACAAATCTCTTGCACTCGGTTTAATCGTAGCTCCTGCATCAAATTTTCGTGATGTTACCTTTTCACCATTCTGGTAGAGAACTGCTTCACCAGTTGTGCTATCGTACGTTGCGACGACGTATGACCACTCATTTAAAGGGAGTAGTGTATTTGACATCACTTCATGCCACTCGTCTCCAGTACCAAACTGTAACCCCCACGTACCGTGGCGAAAATTCCCGAGTATGAATCCTTCTTTCTTCTCCCGGTTATGCTGATTCACAATTGCAGATAAGCGACCTTCGTCTCCATGTTCAAAATTTCTTGGCGCTACCCAGGCTTCAACCGTTATAGCTTCTTTAGGCGCAGGTAGTTTCGTAGGGCTCTGTTTAATCCAGGTAGAGTACCCATCAAATAAGAGGGCACCGTTTGAAATGCCGTCCTTCCATAGTGGATCATGCGCTTCCTGAAAAACGCCCTTACTAAGATGGTAATCAATTAAATTGGTTTCACCTGTTACTTCCTCTACAGTATCCTGACCAGTACCTTCATCTAAACTCCAGTGAGCCATTACCCCATTAGTGAAAGGAGAACTGGTTGTTCGAAAGTCATCAACATTGATATGTCCAAACGCTCCTTTAGCATTATCGACGATTTTAATAACCACTTCTTCATCAACGTATTCTGAAACATCCCAATAAACGCGCTGGTACTTTTCTGTATCACGCCCGGTTTCTTTTCGTAATTCTTTTCCATCAGACGTTCTTACGAGAGCAACATATAGATTGTCCTCGTCATTCCCTCCTCCAATAAGAAAATCGATTCCGCCATTTTGATTGATCGTAAATGGCTCTGAGTGCAATTCGCCTACTTGATCGTCTCCACCATCGTTAAAATTCCATAAATGGTAGCGTCCTTCATGCAAAAATTCATCGCCTTCACTCCACTCTTTTTCATGAACAAGGCTCTCTGGGCCAAACGCATCTCCGCTGACAATTTCCCATCCCCTTATTTCATATGGAGTTAGCGCCGTATATTCGAAATCATGATTATAAATAGAAGGCTCTACATGGTCATGTAAGGAAGGGGTCGCAGGAACATTCACATCATCAATATTGATATGCCCCGTCGTCGTTGAATCAACAATTTTTATCCTAACTACTGTGCCGATATGAGCGGAGGCATCCCAACTCTTCTTGGAATATGTATCTGTTCCAGTCCCTGTTTCCTTCATTAATTCTACTCCGTCTGATTCTCTAACGAGAGAGATCGATAAGTGATCCGCATCTGAATCTCCCCCAGTTAGAAAGTCAATCTGACCATCTCCTCCAAGAGTAAAGGTTTCAGACTGCATGACCCCAACTTTTGAATCGTCCCCTCTCCCTCCCCAGATATGCCAGAAGTTCTTTTGATTAAAAGTTTGTTTATCCCAATAGCTAGATTCATCTGTTACATCTTTCTCATTGAACGCGTTACCACTTACAATTTTCCAACCAGACAAATCCCCTGTTTCGAAACTTGGGTTTGCAATAGTCGTTTGGGCATGAACAGGTTTCGAAATACTCATTGGCAACAAGCTACTTATGACGAATAAGACAGTCAGAGAAACCATTTTCAAGCTACAGCGATTGAGCATGAGTTTATAAAGCTCCCTTCAAAATAAGTGACTTATCCATTCGGGCAACTTGGGTTATTAGTTATTAGTTATTAGTTATTAGCACGAGCACAGAACATTAAAACCCAGGCTTCATCTCCCAAACTTCCATCGACTTCACTGTTACCGAATCATTCGCCCATATTTCTAATCCTAATGCTTCGATATCAGGGTATACTCTCGTCGTTATACTTTTTAACTCATTGGCATAACACTCGACGATCGAACAGTCGACGTAAATATGGAGCTTTAACTGCTCTCCATTTAGTAGAAGCTTTCCACCTTGAGCTTGGGCAGGGCTTGAATCATTTGTTTTCTTTATAACATTCAACGTCTCTTCTCGACTGTTATAAGAAAGGAGCGTTTCGACATTCCCACAATCAGACTTTAAAACCTTTACACCATATTCACGCGCAACGTCACCTTGAAATTCAACACAGATCTCAAGCATATTTCCTTTCACATGAGCTAAGATATCATTAGTCTCTTCAACGGATTGATCTTTTAACGAAACGAGTTTTTTCTGGCGTAACGTTATTAATTCTTCGATCGGCTTAACACCTAATCTTCCATCGTCTCGTAACCAAAGTTGTACAGGAAGTCCCCCATTATGTGCCCATCCTGCTCCATATTCATCTTTAAGCGAACGCCTTCCTTGAGCAATCGTAAACAAAAGCAAGCGCCCCGTTTTGGGATCAACCATGGCACTTGGTCCTGTAAAATGAAAATCCCCTACATCAATGAGCTGCGGTTCTTTCTGATCTGGTATAAAGCGATAACGCTGTTTATCCCATGTCCCAATCCAATAAAACACTTCTACATCAGCATTTCTTCCAACAGGACTAATGATAAATAGATGCTTTCCCTTGCCAAGCGGAAGTAAAATCGGCAGTTCCCACACTTCACCTAAGAAGGGAAACTCCTGATCTTTATCATCGTAGAGAAGACCTTTGCATTCCCAATCAACTAAATTATCAGAAGTGAAAAGAATCGCAGCACCACTTACACCTTCTAATCCAGTGCCGACAATTTGGTACCAGATCCCATCTTCTTTCCATACAAAAGGATCTCGAAACCCATCATGATGCAGACCCATATGATTAGGCTGAACCGTTACGGGTACGGGATGTTTTTTCCATTTCTTTAAATCGATATCTTGATTTTCTCTATACGTACTTCTCGCTAATCCTGTCATTTGATTGGGCTTCATTGATGAATTACCTGCTGTAAAAAACAAAACGGGTAATCCCTCTTCATCGTAAGCGGCATTTCCTGACCAAATGCCGTCTGGAGCTAACTCATCTGCTTCCGTTTCAATGGCAATAGGTAAGTCGCGCCAATGCACGAGATCATCACTCACCCAGTGTCCCCACTGAATGTTGCCCCAATAAGGCCCCTGTGGATTATGCTGATAAAACAAATGGTACTTCCCTTTGAAATAAAGAGGCGCATGCGGCTCATTCATCCAATGACCAGGTGGTGTTAAATGAAATTTTGGTCGGTGCGGGTCACGATCATAAACGCTTCTGTCCATCGCAATATCCTGATAAGGTAAGGGCGGAATCTCTCCTTTATAAGGTAAAAGGTGATCTGTAAAACTCTTTGTTATTTCTCCTTCACTTAGGACTCGATTATAGATTTTAATATCATCTAGTAAACCACTAAACATGTTTAACGAAAACACGTTTTCAATCGTCAGCCCATCGTTACTTTTACCGATCAAAAGCGCCTCATGACTAGCAGCCATCGACACGTTTTGACCGATTGTTTTCTCGGCAACTTTTTCACCATTTAAATACAATGTGATCTGTCCTTCTTGACCGTTAAAACTTGCGGCTAAATGCGACCACTTTAACTTCGGTATCGGAAAATTTTCAGCCCACACTTCGACCCATTCACCATCTACACCAATTTGCAATGCCCACTTCCCATGCCTATGAATACCTAGAATAAACCCTTCATTCATTCCTCGATTATGTTGATTCACAATACCCGTCAGTCGCTCATCTTCTATTCCACCAAATGAACGTGGAGCTAACCAAGCTTCAATGGTAAACGCTTGATCGATTGAACGAATGCCTTCTTTTCGTTCAATCCAAGTTGAATAACCATCAAATACAAGAGCGTGTCCATTTAATCCGATACGCCACTGCGGTTCATCAGCATGCCAAGTGGACCGCCGCTCATTAAATACATAGTGAATCACATCTTGATTAGGCCCGTCATGGACAATACTTCCACTGCCCTCTGTGAATGCCCAATGCGCTAACAATGATTTTTCCAACTTCATATTCCCCATCAACCACACTCCCAATTTGTAAAGAAAGTTAGAACACGAGTGTTCTAACTTTCTTTACTGTGCCTATTTTCTATTGGTTCTCTTTAAAACGATCTAAACCTTCCTGGTAGATTTCCATTAAGCGACTTAGCCCCATATCTTCTAGCTGCTTCTTGTAGCTATCCCACTCTTCGTTTACGCCGCCTTCCATTAACCACTGAGCTTTCTTCTGATTCGTAAATTCTTTAATGTCTACTTCTAGACGGTTAATTTCATCTAGTTCATCAGGACTAAAGAAAATTTGCGGGTAATTCTCATCTTCAAGATAAGGCGCATAGATCGAATTCAAATCTTCCAAACGCTGTTTTGCACGAGGTTCCATTTCAACTGTTTCTTCAAAGTCTTCCTTCAAGATCGCTACCGGTCCATTTGGTGCAACTTTTTGTCTTAGTTCACCCATTACGACGTCGTCAGGCTGTTCTTTTAAGACGAGTTTCCCATCTTTTTCTTCAAAAATAGTGCCAATTGGTCCCCAGTTAATTTGAGCTGACATCTTTGTTTCATATAACTGATCAACCCAACGCATTGTAATTTCTGGATTTGCATTTGCCGAAGTGATCGCAAACTCGCCACGAGAGTAATCTGAATAGTTGGAGCGACCAACAACTTTATCTCCATTCGGGCCCTCGAGCGGTGGTAAGAGAACGTAATCATCTTTCAATTCTGGTCCGACTACTTCTTCCGATTCCCACCAAATATAAGAGCCGTATTTTTCGTTCTTTCCTTTAGCGAAGTACTGAGAGACATCTTGAGTAAATGATTCTTTATCAATCAAGCCTTCTTCCATCCACTGATGATAATAGTCAATGGCTTCTTTATACTCCGGTTGAACAGCTGTATAGATCACTTCTCCATCTCTTACAATGCGATGATCGACGTTATCTGGCATATTAAATGCTGCAAACATATCGCCGAAGTTTCCAGTCCAGAAGTTGAACATGAAACTTAACGGAACTTCATCTTGTTTACCATTTCCATTAGGATCTTTTTCTTTAAAGGCTACAAGAACATCATGATACTCATCAAGCGTCGTTGGCATTTCTAAGCCGAGCTCATCTAACCAAGTTTTATTAATGGACATAAAGTTTGGTACAGCTCCAAGTCCAGCTTCTTCAGCACGAGGTAGCGTATAAATATGTCCATCAGGAGCGGTTACCATGCTCTTTAGTTCAGGGCGTTTCTCAAACAATTTTTGAATGTTAGGTGCATGCTCTTCAATTAAATCTTCAAGAGGAATTAGCGTGCCGTTTTGCCCATACTTCACAATGTCAAGGTCTGTAAATTTAGCCGAATAAAACGCATCGGGCAAGTCACCACTTGCAAGCATCAAGTTTTTCTTTTCTTCATAACCGTCATCCGGTATGTTACTCCATTCAATTTTCACATTCGTCTCATCTTCTAACGTATTGAAAATTTCCATCTCGTCGTATTTTGGGGCAAGTGGTGCTTTTGGTGATACAAATTCCAGGGTAACTTGATCATCAACAATTGGAAGTCCTTCTTTATTAAACTCAGCAGATTCGGCCTTCCCATCAGAACTACTATCTTTCGAAGAACAAGCACTTAATACAAGAATGAAACAGAGCATCAAACATATGAACGGAAAAGCCCAACTTTTTCGTTTACCCATCTCTAAATTCCCCCCGAATGGTTTTAATTTACGGCAAGCTACTTCGGTAAAGCAATATGACTAGCGATCCACCTCCTATTAATGAAGTAAAACAACGGCTACCCTTTAATACTTCCAATTAAAGCTCCTTTCACAAAGTACTTTTGGATGAAAGGATAGAGTACGAGCAGCGGAATTGCCGCAACAATAATGACACCATATTTAATTAAATCAGCAATTCTTTGCTGAGCAGCAAACGATTCTACATCGCCAACCATACTGGCAGAAGCTTCATTTTGAATCAGGATTGATCTTAGAATTAGCTGTAACGGATATTTATCTTCATTATTTAAATAAATCAAAGCATCAAAGAACGAGTTCCAATGTGTCACGGCATAAAACAATACCATGACAGCAATTATAGGTTTTGATAGCGGCAACACGATCTTTAAGAAGAATTTTGTATTTGAGCACCCATCCATTTTGGCTGATTCTAACAGCTCATCTGGAATTGTTGATTGAAAGAATGTTCGTGCCACAATCAGGTTCCAAACCGCAACCGCCTTTGGAATAATGAGGGCCCACATCGTATCCACCATACCAAGGTTTTTAACAACTAAATAAGTAGGGATTAATCCCCCTGAGAAAAACATGGTAAAGACAAAGAGGATCATGAAGAAATTTCTACCGACTAAATCTTTTCTTGAGAGCGCATAAGCTGCCATGAGTGTTAACGTAACATTCACTAATGTTCCAACGACGGTGTACAACACCGTATTTTTGTAACCTGTCCAGATCCGGTTATCCTGGAAAATTCGTTCATATCCTTCAAACGTAATCCCCTGTGGCCAAAACCATACATCGCCATTGTAGACGCTATCCGGGTTACTAATTGAAGCAATGATAATAAAATACAGCGGGTATAACACAACGAGTGATAGCGTTGTAAGAAAGAGGAGATTAATCAGATCAAATATCTTATCCTCTTTCGATTTCCTAGACCATATTTTCGATCGATTCATCACATATTGAGTCATTGCTTCTTACTCCCCCTTACCATAAGCCTGAACCAGATAATTTCTTGGCAGCTCGATTTACTGCCCATAACAAGATAAAGTTAATGACTGCATTAAACAATCCAACCGCTGCAGCAAAACTGTACTGAGCACCCTGCAAACCGACTTTATACACATAAGTTGGAATAATTTCACCTGCTGAAACGTTTAACGGCGTTTGCATTAAATACGCTTTCTCGAATCCAATGTTCATGAGATTTCCTACTGAGAGCACTAATAAAATCATCGCCGTAGGTAAGATCGCTGGAATATCAACATGAAGAATTCGCTGCCACTTACTAGCGCCATCCATAATCGCGGCTTCATGAACTTCCGGACTAACACCAGCTAATGCGGCAAGATAAATAATCGCTGCCCAACCTGTTTCTTGCCATAAGCCTGAAGAAATGTAGAGTGGTTTAAACCAACCTGCCTGAGACATAAAGTGAACCGGTTCGGCGCCAAAGATCATAAGAAAATTGTTAATGAGACCATTCGGTGAGAAAAACACGTAAACCATACCTACTAGAACAACAACTGAGATAAAGTGAGGCGCATAAATGACGGTTTGTACAAATTTTTTGTAACGTTGATTTCGTAACTGATTTAAGAGAAGCGCAATCATGATCGGCAATGGAAATCCAAATAACAACTGCAACACACTAAGCTCGAGTGTATTCTCTAACAAAGTCCAGAACTGAAAGGAATTAAAAAAGCGTTCGAAGTGTTCAAAACCAACCCAGGGGCTTCCTGATACCCCTAATGTGGGCATGTAATCTTGAAATGCAATGAGGACGCCATACATCGGAACGTAGTGAAAGACAATGAAGTAAATTAGCGTAGGAAGTAAAAATAAGTACAATTCATAGTTATGTAAAACCTTTTTCCAGGAGCTGTTGACCTTTGGGACACTACGGATATTTCTTCTAGGTAACGCTCTAAGTTTCGTCTCCATAATCTCTCCTCACCTATAATTAATCGTTTACGTAATCGATTACTTTTTGCGATAAAAAAAATGAATTCCCTGTGGATGATTCATCATATCAGCCTATGATCATGAATTAAAGAATTCATTTAATCGTTTACGTAGATGCTTTGATTGGTTTTATTGTAAGCGGTTTCTTATTGCGTGTCAACTGATTTTTAGAAAATTGAAAACGAATGTTTCGCAATTTTAGCCAGAATAAACAACAGGAGTAATTAGGTACATCACACTCCAACAATTCTACTCTAGTATCTTTTCTATTTATTAGCTGAACCTAATTAATTTATTAGGTTACTCCAAAAAGTTTGGTAACTATCCAGGTGGACAAGCTCAGTACCTAAGAACTCCATTCGGAAACTATACGCCTTTCCTTATTCCGTAAGATAGTGAATTAGAAGAAGAGCAGTTACTCTTCTTATCAGACGTTCTTCCAACTGCCTATTCGAGTGTCGAGCATGCGGGCGTAAAAAAAGGAGATACTGTCATCGTACTAGGATATGGACCTGTTGGACTGATGGCGCAACAATTTGCCTGGCTAAAAGGGGCTGAACGTGTAATCGCGGTCGATTACCTTACGTACGGGTTAAATCATTCTAAAAAAAACGAATCGGACCGAGATTTTTGATTTCACACAATATGATGACATGGGAGAAACATTAAATGAAATCACAAAAGGTGGGGCCGACGTTGTAATTGATTGCGTTGGGATAGATGGAAAGAAATCTCCTATTGAATACGTGGAACAAAAGTTAAAGTTCCAAGGAGGAACCCTTGGAGCAATCCAAATCGCAACAAAGGCGGTAAGAAAATGCGGAACTGTTCAAATCACGGGTGTATACGGTGGCTTATATAACAAGTTTCTATTAGGTTCGTTTTTTCTAGGAACGTTATTTTAAAAATGGTTTGTGATCGTTAGTTTACTCTCCTTCGTATGGAATCATTGAACTCACTAACTTTTACCACTTACTAGAATGTAGCAAACAGAATGATGACGAATCTTATTAAGGAAATAATGAAATAGCACAAATTGAAACGTACTCTCCACTTTTTCATTAATAAATTTTCAAAAAGCTGCCCCCATTAATCAGGGACAGCCTGCTTCATCATTTCTTTTCTTCTAAAAAGTTACGCATATACCGGTTTACCACGTGCGGTTTCTCATGATGAGGGGCATGACTGACCCCTTCCATTCGGTGAATCGTAAGGTCACGAACGTAGTCTTCTACCCCGTCCAGGTTACTGTTTTCAAAAGCCGGATCAGCATCGCCCCAAATGATTAGCGTTGGTGATTCAAACATTTGATACGCAAGTTCCAGCGGTTTTTGAACGTGCTCTTCAAATGGATAGAAGGAAACTGCCCGGTAATAGTGAAGCATAGACTTCATCGCATCCGGCTGCATCCACGCCTCTATGTACTTCTCTTCATCCTCTTCCGTTAAATACCCTTTTTTCTTTCCAGGAATCGTCATCATGTTTCTTAATCGTTCTGCGTTATTCTCAAGCAGTGCTTCATGAGAATCTGGTCGCTGGAAGTATCCCATATAACTACTCGCTTCTCGCTGTCCTGGATTCTCTTCTAGCTCCCGTCTAAATGTATACGGGTGAGGCGCATCAAACATAATTAACTTCTTCACGTATTCAGGTGCAGTATAAGCTAACGTCCACGCCACCGCTCCGCCCCAGTCATGAGCAACTAAAACACAGTCTTTCTCCCCAAACGCTTCAATCAGCTGTTTTACATCTTCAACGAGAATGGACATTTCATATGAAGAAATCCCTTCAGGCTTGTCAGAAACGTTGTACCCTCTCATATCAACAGCAACAACACGATAATCCTTTGAAAACTCTTCCATCTGATGATGCCAGTTGTACCAGAAATAAGGGAAACCATGGAGAAACAGCATCAGTTCCCCTTCTCCTTCTGAAACGTAATGAAGGTTCACATCATTCACTTTTACAAAGCCTTCGTTCATCATTTCATCCACCCTTTCTTATATAGACTGTTAACATCGAGACACTTTACTCCTCTTCTATTTCTTCTGCAATGAAGAGCTCTCGTTTTCTGGATAAATAGGAAATATAACCTAATAGTTGATGGAATAAAAATGTAATGAAATTCCTACTAAACAGCGAAAGTACTAATTAGAAGGATCACCCATTCTCTTTCGTTGACGCTACATTTCTTCCTATATATTCTATTTTGAAACCCCTCTCAAGCTTTAAGTTGAGGTATAATAATCAACAAAGAATATGAAGGAGGAGAGGGTTATGTTTTGTCCAAAGTGCGGGACGAAAAACATAGAAAATGCTCGGTTTTGCAGCCAGTGTGGTCACTCGTATGCGAGGGATCAGCAGAGGAGTCGATTGTGGTTGACCGGTATCATCCTTACCTTTTTATTAATAAGCGGTGTCTTTATTTACGCTTTCGTTCTCGATAAAGAACGAAATAGCGAAACAACAGTAGAAGAGACGATTCAAACGCCAATCGAAAAAATCTCTGACTCTACGAAATTACAAGAAGAACCAGAAGATGCAGCTCAAAAAGAAGCGAATGCAAATTCATCACAAAGTGTTCCTAAGGAAGAAAGCACGAAAGAACAGAAACCCCCTTCCCCTCAAACCTCCACAGAAAAAGATAAGAAAGAAATCATACGTGAAGCACAAACTAAAGTGTATACCATTTTAACCGATGATAGTCTTGGATCTGGATTCTTATTTCAGGATAATGGAGCAGTTGTGACCAATGCACATGTGGTAGCAGGCTATATTGATGTCATCTTGCGCGACCAGGATGGCCGAGAAATGAATGGCAAGGTGATCGGCATCTCAAATCAGTATGATGTCGCTCTCATTGAAGTCCAGAATCTAAAAGGTACTTCTCCTTTGGAGATGGAAATGAAAGAATCTGAAGTTGGAACCGAAGTCATCGCACTTGGAAGCCCTCGAGGATTAGAAAATACAGCATCGATCGGCTACCTTACGGGGCTAGACCGTTCATTTGAATCCGAGTTTCAATACGAAAACGTCTATCAAATCGATGCTCAAGTTTCACCAGGAAGCAGCGGCGGACCATTGTTAGATGGAAAGACAGGAAAAGTGATCGGCATTAACTCCGCCCTGTTAACGAGCGATGAATCGATTGCCTTCTCCATCCCAATGTACACAATGACGGAATTATTAACGAACTGGTCACAATCTCCAATGGATGAAACTGAAGTTTCCAGTACCTTTAACTTCTACAATGAGACTTCAGCGTATGATGAAGATGCAGAAGAGGAAGAAGAAACTTATCATGTTCCATATGATGAAGCAAGTCTTGCTAACTTTATTATTAATTTCAGAGGAAACTATGAAACGGCATTGCGAAATGAAGACTTTGGTTATATTGAAGACCAGCTTCTGTATGACAGTCAGGCCTATTATGAAATGGCTAACTACCTAGACGAGATAAGCGGTCAGGGCATGGTCTTTCAATTCACGTTAAATGATGTAACCAATATTGACATGCAGACCGATCAAGCGATCGTTAGCACCTATGAGGTTTTTGATTTCATGAATGCGTCTGGGGAATGGAGCGTGTATGAGCGAACCAAAGACTATTATGTTGTGACAGATGAATATGGGGATTATAAGATTAAGCACATTGAGATTTATCAGTAGCATTGAAATTATTATTAAGTTCAGTGAAACCGGTCTAATCAAAAGGGTTAGACCGGTTTCAACATTGATACTATATCCGCCCTTTATATTTATCCCCTTTGTATCCCTCTCCAGAAAATACGCCAGGCATTTTGGAGCCGCTCTTCATGCTCCACTTCAGAATAATAAAAGAGCTGTTCAAATGTGCCATCAAGTAGGCATATATAAGCATCGATTACCTCATTAGAATCGGCTTGAATATCTCCCCTTCTTTTCCCCTCTTTCACTACACCTAATAATACGTTCGTTAACGCTTCTTCTGATTGAATAAACTGTTCATTAAATGTGTCTTTCAGTACTAGAGGTGGAAAAAGCATGAATCTCTTAAATAGAAGACCAAGATCTTCATTTTCAAGATACGTTGTATGGTCTTTTAACAAACTATATAACTGTCTTTCTGTTGTCATGTCACGATACTGTTTGACTTGCAGTTCTAGAAAGTCCCGATAATCTCGATTGACTTTTTGAAGAATAGAGAAAAAAAGGTCTTCTTTACTCGCAAAATGAGCGTATAAAGAGGGTTTTTTAATTCCAACGCATTTCGCAATTTTGCTTAAAGATGTCCCTTCAAAACCTTTTCTCGCAAATAACGGGAGAGCTGCTCGTTCGATCCGTTCACTCATCGGTAGCTTGGACATCCTGGTCACTCCTAACATATTTCAGGCTTGAAAGTTCCTCTACTCCATTACAAACTTGGGTCTTCCCCATATAGAATCTGTTAATATCCATTATCTATTAACCTTAAAAGCCACGAAAATATAATCTTCACTAACTCATGATTTATTTTATTAAATATTTTCTTAACGTTTCCAACAATCTTAAATGCTATCATTTACGCTTAGATCTGTCAAAAAGGTTACCAATCATCTTCATTCAATTATATTTATAGGAAGAGTGATATCAAATCAAATATTTAAAAACATCCTGATTTTACAGTAATTATCTAAATATACTTCTTCTACTTATGAATGTTTCTATAGACGAAAATAAGAACGATTTCTTTTCAATCAATCTAGGCGTATTTGACAAGGAAATCTAATCATGTAATATTTATTATTAAATACGTTAAGAAAATATTTAACACTGTTAATTTTCATGAAAGGGGTACAAGAATTTGAAAGTAACTAATAATGATATCCAGGAGCAACTTCCTTAAGTTTATCGAAAGAAAAGTGAAGGCTGAAGTAGCGTAGAGTCGAACAATTGACGGCAAAGCAATAATAGCCGATGGCTTATGTACGAAAACACATTAGACGTATTCCTTAATCAGGATACGTTTTAAAAAGATTTGAACTTAAAAATTTTCAAGAGGTGAAGGTATTTGAGTGAAGGAAAAGGTAAATTATTAAAAGTAGGTACATTTGTAGCAGCTATATTAGTTATGTTTATTTATTTAGGAACGACCAATTCGAATGTTAACTGGGGCTCCTTTATTGCCATGTTAGTATTCTACGGAATCATCTATTATATTGGAGCGTTTATGGCAAGTGGCAAATCAGAATCTGCATCAGATATGATGGTAGCGAAACGCTCTTTACCATTGTGGATCTCGATGTTTACAATGGCTGCCACGTGGGTTGGTGGCGGTTACATATCAGGTACTGCAGAATCAACTTATTCACTTGGATTAGTATGGGCACAGGCGCCATGGGGGTATGCACTAAGTTTAATTGTTGGTGGTATCTTCTATGCGAGAAAAATGCGTCGCTATGAATTTATGACCATGATTGATCCACTTGAACAACGCTTCGGAAAGAAAGTTGCTGGTGTCTTATATATTCCCGCTCTTTTAGGAGAGGTCTTCTGGAGTGGTGCAATCTTAACAGCTTTAGGAACAACTTTTGGAACAATACTAGGTTTGGATTTTCAAACGTCTATTATTCTATCAGCCATTATTGCAGTGGCTTACACTGTCGTAGGTGGCATGTGGTCCGTTGCTTTTACTGATGTCTTCCAAATGCTCGCTGTTATGATCGGACTGTTCTTAGTGCTTCCTTATGCACTATCAGAAGTAGGCGGGTTAAGTTCTGTTTGGAATCACTATCAAACCGATATGGGAAGCTATGCAAGTCTTTTCCCTCCATTAGATGGCTGGAAAGACCCTGAATGGGGGAACTATTATTGGAACTGGTGGGATTTTGCCTTACTACTCGTTTTTGGTGGAATTCCGTGGCAGGTCTACTTCCAGCGTGTTCTTTCTGCTAAATCGGAAAACACGGCGATGTGGCTTTCCATTATCGCAGGATTTATTTGTATTATTGCAGCGATCCCAGCCGTTATCATTGGGGCGATCGGATTAGATACAGATTGGGCAAGTCTTGGTATAAATGCTCCTGATAATCCATCTATGATTCTACCTTATGTCTTACAATATTTAACGCCTGGAGTGATTGGCGCGATTGGACTTGGCGCTCTCGCAGCTGCCGTCATGTCATCAATGGATTCTTCCATTCTATCAGCATCATCTATGGCAGCCTGGAATGTGTACAGACCACTGTTCAAGCCAGATGCATCAAGCGATCAACTTAAGAAAATGATCAAGCGCTCGATCGTTTTGGTTGGTATTGCAGCCACGATCATTGCCCTTAACGTTCAAAGCGTCTACGCATTGTGGTATCTTGCTGCGGACCTTGTTTATGTGATTCTATTTCCTCAGTTAACAACTGCTTTGTTCTTGAAAGATGCGAATAAATACGGTTCAATTGCAGGATTAATCGTTTCTTTCATCCTTCGAATAGGTGGTGGAGAACCAATTATCGGACTTCCAGTTTTCCTACCATATCCTATGATTGAAGATGGCATTGTCCTGTTCCCGTTCCGAACACTCGCAATGGTAGCAGGTTTGGTAACCATTATCATCGTGTCTAAAGCGACCAAGAAAATGTGTCCACCAAAACCGCTATTGATGCCAGCAGAAAGAGAAAATGGTAATGAAAAGATTGCCTCGTAGATAAATCAAGACGAATGAAAACGGCCTCCTACATCGCTATCGATGTAGGAGGCCGTTTGTTATTTGCTAGTATTCTTATTATATTCTAATGCACTTAGAATGGTGAAGCTTAAAAGCGAGGATTTCACACCTTTTTGATAGCCTCTTATAGTGTCATAAGACTGTTTAAATCGCATTTCAAGGAAATACCCTTCTCCCATAGCTTACTCTCTCAGAATCGGTTCTTAAACCACTTCAGTGATTCCAGAGAATTTCTTCTCACTAAGTACTCACCTATCATAAAAATATAGCAGGTTTTATACTACCCTCATTCTTACTATCATTCACTAGAATAAACCATAAAGAAGAACTAAATGTATGGGTTAAAGACGATTAGATAAGATTCTAAGATCGATTATCTAACATTTATAACATCAAAAAAGCAGTCGTTCCCATCAGACATCGAATTCTTACCGTGAACTTAAAAACGTGAGCTCTATCAAGAGACATAGTATCCCAGAATAAAAGTAGAAAGCAAACTCAAAAAGAGAAGGCGTCCTCTCAATCATACCTCACGTTGAAAGGACACCTTCTCATTAAAGCTTTATTTTGTTACCGTACCTGCATCTGCCGGATGAACGCCATGACGATAGAAGTCAGCATCGATCGGGTCAAGTGGTTTACGACCAAGGATGAGATCGGCTGCCTTTTCCGCTAACATCAAGACAGGTGCGTGAATATTGCCGTTTGTTACGTAAGGCATTGCTGACGCATCGACCACACGCACATTATCCAGACCATGAACTTTCATCGTTTTCGGATCAACTACTGCCATCGGATCAGAAGCTGGTCCCATTTTTGCCGTACAAGACGGGTGAAGAGCAGTTTCAGCATCGTTTCTTACCCATTCCAAAATCTCTTCGTCTGTTTGAACAGAAGGACCTGGAGAAATTTCTCCTGAGTTATAAGGTTTTATCGCTGGTTGCTTCATAATTTCACGAGAAACTCTTACTGCTTCCACCCACTCGCGTTTGTCTTGTTCAGTAGAAAGATAGTTGTAAACCATGCTTGGATGCTCTTTCGGATCAGTCGAACGGATTTTTAATGATCCACGAGCGTCAGAGTACATTGGTCCTACGTGAACCTGGAATCCGTGAGCAGTATCTGCTTTTTGACCATCGTAACGGACGGCAACCGGAAGGAAGTGGAACATTAAGTTCGGATATTTAACATCCTCATTTGAACGAACGAAGCCTCCACCTTCGAAATGGTTCGTCGCTGCAGGACCGGTTCTTCCAAGCATCCACTGCAAACCAATCCATGGCATACGAGCTTTATTCAAGTTAGGCTGTTCGGAAACAGGCTGCGGACAAGCGTGTTGGATATAGACTTCAAGGTGATCCTGAAGGTTTTCTCCTACACCTGGAAGGTCGACAACTGGTTTGATCCCAAGAGAGCGAAGGTGTTTTGCATCTCCTACACCTGACAGTTGAAGTAGCTGCGGCGTATTGATTGCCCCACCTGAAAGGATCACTTCACCAGCTTGAACTTGATGCATTTGCCCGTTTTGTGAATAGGTCAATCCTTTAGCGCGCGTACCATCAAAATCGATACTAGCAACAAAAGCACGTGTCTTTACCGTTAAGTTCTCTCGTTTCATAGCTGGGTGTAAATAAGCACGAGATGCAGACAAACGCTGTCCTTTGTACACATGCTTATCAAAAGGACCAAACCCTTCCTGACGGAAACCGTTCACATCAGGAGTTCGTGAATAACCAGCCTCTACACCAGCATTAAAGAAAGCCTGGAATAAAGGATTTTTTGCTGGTCCACGCTCCAATTTGATCGGACCATCGTGACCGCGAAGATCATCATCTGGTGATCCTAAAGCATTTTCTAAACGTTTGAAGTACGGAAGGCAGTGAGCGAAATTCCATGTCTCCATCCCTTCATCGGCACCCCAGCGTTCATAGTCTAACGGATTTCCACGTTGATAAATCATTCCATTAATTGAACTTGATCCACCTAGTAGCTTTCCTCGTGCATGCTTAATACGGCGTCCATTCATGTGTGGCTCAGGATCAGATTCATATTTCCAATCGTAAAGGCTTTTTCCTGCTGGAAACGGCAGAGCTGCCGGCATTTGAATCAAAAGATCCCATGAATAATCCTTTCTTCCCGCTTCTAATACTAGGACACTTTTTGTGCCATCTGCGCTTAGACGGTCGCCGAGTACAGAACCTGCACTACCGCCGCCAACTATGACAATATCGTACTTTTCCATATTGTTATATTCCTCCTTGAAGTTAAAAAAGGGAATTTACCTGTAGGTCTCATCCCCTTCTATTTTTTCTAATAGATCATTTTTCTTCATATATATAGCTCAAGTTTGAGCTCTTAAGGGAGAAGCAAATCTCCAATTATTGTGATTCAATAAGTACGGATGAACGATTCGATTAGAACCAATGAATCGGTTCTGGTTTAAGGTTTTGGAAGATATGCTTCGTTTCGGTATATTCTTCTAATCCTGCTTTGCCAAGCTCACGGCCAATACCAGATTGCTTAAATCCACCCCAAGGTGCATGCGGGAAATAAAGGTTGAAATCATTGATCCAAACCGTACCCATGCGCATTTTTGCGGCACAGCGTTCTGCTTTCGCAATATCCTTTGTCCAAACACCGCCTGCGAGTCCGTAGATTGAATCATTCGCAAGCTTGATCGCTTCTTCTTCAGCTTGGAATTTCTCAACCGTAATAATCGGGCCGAAAGCTTCATCTTGAACAATGCTCATATCGGTTGTGCAGTCTGTGAAAATCGTAGGCAAGTAGAAGAACCCTTGCTGTAGTTCCGGATCTTCTGGACGTTTCCCACCAACAGCTACAGTCGCGCCTTCTTTAATCCCTGCTTCAACATATTTTTCTACTTTCGCAAGGTGCTCAGCAGAAATAAGTGGACCCATTTGAGTCTCTTCATCAAATCCGCTTCCAAGTTTGAATTTCTTCACGCGCTCGACAAGCGCCTCAACGAATTTATCATGAATGCTTTCTTCCACAATGAGTCTTGTCCCAGCGGAGCAAATTTGTCCTGCGTGGAAAAACACTCCGTTTAATGCTTGATCAACGGCGATATCAAAATCAGCATCCGCGAAAATGACATTCGGATTTTTACCACCAAGCTCTAGTGCGAGATTTTTCACATTCACGCTTGCTGCCTGCATGATTTTCTTCCCTGTCGCAATGCCACCTGTGAAAGAAATAAGATCAACATCCGTGTTATTGGATAGCTCAGCGCCGACTGTGTCCCCTGCACCAAGAACGAGGTTAGCTACGCCAGCAGGTACTCCCGCCTCTTCCATTAGTTCAAATACTTTGATATGCGTAAGTGGCGTAATTTCACTTGGCTTAATAATCAACGTATTTCCTGTCGCAAGTGCAGGAGCCAGCTTCCATGATGCTTGAAGTAATGGATAGTTCCATGGTGTGATTTGACCACAAACCCCAACTGGTTCATGAACGACTTTACTAATTGAATTTGCTACGGGAGCGTCGATTAGCTCTCCACCATCTTTATCTGCGAGTTCTGCAAAATAGCGGAACACGCCTGCGATATCATCCATGTCTCCACGGCTTTCTTCTACAGTTTTACCAGTATCCAATGATTCAAGATGAGCAAGTTCTTCTTTATCTCGTTCAATTAATTCAGCAATCTTCCTTACGATTGCGCCTCGCTCAGTTGCAGGCGTAAACGCCCACTCACCGTTATCAAATGCTTCTCTAGCAGCCGCGATCGCTGCTCTCGCATCTGATTCATCACCTTCCGGGACAGTTGCAATGATTTCCTGATTATATGGGTTAATAATCGTACGCATACGTCCTGAGTTCGCGCCAACCCATTTACCGTTAATGTATTGTTGTAGTTTAAGATCCAAATTGATCAACTCCAATGCCGAAGTAAGTTAAGTTTATTAAGAATTTATTTAACATATTTAACGTTAACACGTCCTTTTCAGACTGTCAAAACAAATTCATGAGGAAATTTTAGAAAGGATTAAGATCTTCTAAAATGGTTATAAATATTAATGTAGTGATGTTTTAGAGTGGTTAAAATAAAAATCTTATATTTGACATTTCATCTGAACAAGTTAACATTAAGTTCGTAAAGAAAATTTGATAAATACTTAACACGATTTACTTTTCTATCGAAGGAGCGACCCAATGAGTGAATCAAATGAAAGACCAAGAATGAAGATTGAAGAAGCCAAAGATAAAGTGATTGGTGCCATTGCCGAGACGATGGATTTATATGGTGTAACACCTGCTGCCGCTAATTTATACGCGACGATGTACTTTAAAGATCAAATGACTCTTGATGAAATGCGCACCGAACTCGGAATGAGTAAACCAAGCATGAGTACGAGCGTTCGTAAGCTTCAAGAAATTGAGATGGTGAAAAAGACATTTACACGCGGCTCCAGGAAACACACTTACGTAGCTGAGAAAAATTTCTTTCGTTCCTTTATGGCGTTTTACTGCCAAATGTGGGAACGCGAAGTGAAAATGAATTTGGAAGCCATTGAGGAAGCACAAGAAGATTTCATAGACGTAATCAAAGATTCCACAAGCACTCCAGAAATCGTAGCAATCGCAAAGAAACACTATGACCAATTAGAAGAATCAAAAAAATACTATCACTGGTTGGATGATCTAGTTGAAAGCATTAGAAGCGGTAAGATATTTGAATTTCTACCAAAAGATCCAGAGGATTAAAAGTGACCAGGTAGTTGATAGCAAAGCTACGATCAACTGCCTGGTATTATTTTGGAGACACATATACATAAAATGTAGGCTTAGTTGTGTGTAATCGTTAAAAAAATTCTTAATACATTAAACTTGAAGTGTGGATATGAATTAAAAGCAGAGGGAGTGAATCAAAATGATACAGAGAAAAAAAGGATTTAGTGTGATCATTGCGATCTTAATGGTCGCTGTACTAGCAGCTTGCGGAAATAGTGGCAAATCAGGCGCAGAGTCAGAGGAAAAAGATAAAACGATAGCAATTAGTCAAATTAACTGGGCTGAAAATATCGCTGTCACAAATATGTGGAAAGTGATTTTAGAAGATAAAGGGTATAACGTAGAATTCAACTATTTGAACATGGGTTCTACCATGACTGCTTTAGATAGCGGCGACTTAGATGCTAGTTTAGAAGTGTGGTTACCTGTGCAGGATGCGAATTATTTAGAGAAGTACCAGGATACGGTTAATTTCTCTGAAGAAACGTGGTTTGATGATGCTAAAGTCGGCCTTGTGGTTCCATCTTATTTGGAAGACATTAATAGCGTGAAAGACTTAAATGAACATAAGGAACTGTTTAATAGTGAGATTGTTGGATTTGACCCTGGGGCAGGTACGATGGAAGTGACGGAACAATTAATCAAGGACTATGATCTCGATTTTGAACTCATTCCAAGCTCTGAATCCGCCATGTTAGCTGAAATTAAAAAAGCAGTAAAAGATGAAGAACCAATCGTAGCTCCACTTTGGAGTCCACACTGGGTATTCTCCAAATATGACTTAAAGTTCCTAGAAGATCCGCAAAACACATTCGGCGGTGTTGAGAAAATCCACCATGCGACAAGAAAAGGATTTGACGAAGATTATCCAGAGGTAAGCAAGTGGTTTAAAAACTGGAAGATGAATGATCAACAAATCGGTGAGCTGATTGACTACGTAGAAAGTAGCGAGGACCCTGCTGATGGAGCAGCAAAATGGGTTGAAGAGAATCAAGATTTGATTGATGAATGGGTAAAATAAAATACAGACGCAAGAAAAAGTCACCTTAAAAGCAAGGTGACTTTTTTCTTTTTTAGTCTAACTCTATAAGTAAGGCATTACCATCTTCACTAACTTTAATGATGGCCATCGTTTTATCCTCAACTACTTGCCCATCTCCTTCTGGAATAAAGAAGCTCTCTATGCCATATTGGACATCATGTTCAGAATAGGTGATGCCATTCAACACAACATCTTCATCAGAAGGTTCATACTCTTTACTCCAATGACCTTCGACTTTATAATACCCTCCATACTCATACACTCCATCCGAAGTAAGCGTTAGGACAACTTTTATTTTCTTATTAGCTGGAAGCACGGTACCAGGTAACGTTGAGATATCATAGCGAAGCGTCACATAATCCCCTTGTAACATCGAGCGCGGATCAACTGGCGCAAGAGCAAGACGAATTTCTTTCCCAGATTGAAGCGCTATCTCATTTTTCACGCCATTATAGGTGACGAAGGAAACCATTAATAAGACGACGAACCAGATTAATTTCCATCTATTTGCGACGAAAGTAGGCTCTTCAACAGCTGTTTCTTTGTACTTTCGTGATACCATTCTTGTAATCATTAATACAAGAAGTCCCGCTACCAACAGCGTGATCGATTTATGAACGAGCGACCATGCGATGTCATAGTATTTGTAGAACAAAAACGCATACCATAAAACGATCCCCACCCAGTACCGAAATGAATTGAACTGCCATGGTTTGTAAAAGACAAGAAGCGTGGTTAAAAGAAGAAAGACACTATTTAAGAGCCAATATAACCACTCGCCTTCAAAGAAGAACGTTAAGATAAACAAAGGCACGATACTATAAACGAGTGCGTTGCGATTGAACCAACCGTCACGTCCGAGAATATGAATCAACCCGTTACCCAAAACAAGAACGAGCAAAAGCAGCGGTTCATAGGACTCCATCGAAATGAGTGATTCTTCAAGCTTAAAAAGAAATAAGAGAAGTACTCCATTTGCGAGTAAATAAGCATACGAACCAATCCAGGCGTTCGTGATGAGTTTAAGTACGGCACTGATTATACAGAATGAGATCAACATCACAACGATCGTTTCAGGTTGAAAACCATTCGAAAATGCGTCTATCAGGTTAGCTAATGATAGGATTGATAATCCAGACAGCAGAAGAATCGTTGACAAAAACGGGATGTTCTCTTTTAGTGCGAGACCAGGTAGTAACAATAGAAAAAGAGATGAAAACATAAATGCAAGGGCATTATCCCAGCTGAAGATAAGAAACATGATGCCCGAAAAGGCTGAAATTAACATCACTGTACAGACTACCGTTACCACAAAAAGTAAAGATGATTTAAACACGCGCTTCCACGTTTCCGAACCCTTGTCACTTCGTTCCAATCTAGGAAGATACTTAGTGGTTAGAAACACAATGATTCCTACCACAATTAATAAGAAAAACGGCAGAAGATCACCCAGTGCATCGCCTAATCCTTCTAACATTTTCCCGAATAGGAATAATCCTAGTGCAATTCCCGATAAGATAAACAGTTCCTTATGTTCACGATGTTTCCAAAGAAATACGCTGATTAATCCGTAGCCAACATAAATCCACGCCAATAACGTGCTGTATTCCCAGTACCCAAAACTTGAAGCGATAAAGACAAAATGAATCAAACAAAAGCTACCAAACATAATCCAATTTGAACGGAGCCATGGGGAGCGCGAGAGAAAAAACCACCCATGAGTGAATAGTAAATAGATGAATACTAGAATTAGTGCTGTCTCTGGTTTCCAATTTGGAAAATAGGATGTTGGAAAGACATAGAAATAAAAAGCGAGCTGACTTAATAAAAAACTCAAAACATAAAATGCTTTGTATCCCGTAAGTGCTCCAAAAATCACAGCTGGAACCAGCCAGATCAAATAAAGGAGATACGAATCCGCATGGGAATTATACGTTTGACCAATAAGCGCCACGCTAACCCCAAACGCAATCGTTCCAATCAGCCAGAGCCATTTTTCTAGAAATCGGTGTGAATGCTGAAAGCGACTAAGGATTGTCGCTCCGACAAAGAACAGTAACATCAGTCCAATCGCTAACTCGATCTTTTCGATCCGTTCGATTCCTTCCCAATTCGATGCGAAGAAGTAGATGACGCTACTGATAAGCAACGATAAGCCTAGTAAATAGCCTGTATGAATACGCTTTAGATTCATGAGCTTCTCCCCCTTTATCTATTGCCAGTAAGACCACTTATATGGAGTATATGTTATCTAATTTGTGACTAACTCAAGTATACTAAAAATCGCCGGGGAGTTAGCGGGAATTAGCGGGACGGTTCTGGTAATTCACTGAAACCCAGCGGATTGTTGTGGAAGTATTACTCAAGCCTTCCCCTTGGTTTAATGGTTTTCTGAAATCATCCATATTTAAAACCCTCTTGCTACCCGCAAGAAGGTTTCCGTTACTTTCATATACTTGTTTACTAATCCGAGTCTATCTTGTTCAATTATTAAAGTGTACAGTATCTTTTAAATCATTGCCTTCTTCTAATGATTTACTGCTTGTCACCTTTTTCACAAACTCTTTGACCGTTTTAACATTCACTCCCGACTCCCAATATTCAGCGATTTCCGGCGTGACTTTAACCAGTACAACATCCGGATCATCAGCAGAAGTATTTAATAGCTTTTCAACAACCTTATTCATGTACTCTTTCTTCTTCACGCTATCCTGAACCAATTCAGCAGTGCCGCTAATCGACACATAAGATGATCCTGCATACGCTAAGTTTACGGCAGGAGTAAGCTTAATATCCTCATATTTATCCGTATCTTTTTTGGTAATAAACCAGATCTCTTTCTGATCCAATTCGACTTCCTGTGTTTGCATAGGACGAGACATCAGCTTGCCATCTGGTGATATAGTAGTTAACATGGCTACCTTCTCATCTTTAATCAAATCTTTGATATTCTTAAGGGTTTCCTGATTTTCTGAATTTTGGTTTGTCATTTTATGTTTCCTCCTTCGGATATTCATCATCTAGCGATCTTCTTCTCATAAGAATAAAGTAGTCAAATACCTATACTCTCTTTTCCCGCTTAGCTCAAAATTACACTTTTCTCAATTAGTGGTACTGTGAATAGTGTCTCTGCACTAAAAAATAAATTGATAATGCCTGCAGGGTCGGATCCCTCAGGCATTATGAATTCAAGCTCTTTTGTTTGTTTCTTAACAACCCAATTAGAAGAACTAGAATAATTAAACAGTAGAGAGTAAACCAATACATCGTCCAGATCGTAGAAACAAAGTTATTGAAGTCCATAACTGTCTTATGAAGGTGATTGCTCATTGCCCAAATCAGAATGCCGATCGGGATCAGATAGGGACGATACGTTTTGGAACCTGATAGATGTTTCAGACCCATCATAACGACGAGGAAGCACGCACAGATTTTGACGAACAAACCGATCATCCAGGCCACGGCAAGCAGGATCTCTACTCTTTCTAAAACAGTAATAAAATCAATATCCCTTAGTACAGAATACGTTGGGAACGTTTCTCTAGCCACTATATAGGTTCCCTCACCTCCAATAATGATAAAGACAGTGATAACCAATACGAGGCCGCCTGCAGTCATACCAGACAAGTAGGCAAGCATAAGCTTTTCTTTTTTCTTAACATATTGAAAAAAAGCTCCTATAAGTAAGGCTTCAATAAAAGGAAAGCCGAGTGTGGTATAAGCTCCTTGAAAAATTGAAGAAATTCCTGTGTGGAAGAATGGCTTTAGTTCCAGCAATGAGAAATCTTTGGTCATCAAAAAAATAGAAAAAACCGTTAGGAAAATAACGACTGGAAACAATAAATCATTCAAAAGGAATAAATTTTTTACTCCTAAAGCTGCTGAGTACATGACAATGAGGATAATGAGCATTTGGTATGTCCAGGGGTGTGAGTAAGGCACAACACTAGCTACCATAAAATTACTTAAATTTCTTACGACCATAGCTGCAAGGTGAAGGGCGTAAAATGTAATCAATAGGTTCATCACAGTGCCGAACCATTTCCCAGCTGCCAGGTTCATTAGCTCAAATAATGAAGGATAATCGTACTTTTTAAACAGGAAAAGATAAAGGATATTTAAAGTCAGCCCTATGATCAAGGCAAGAAGCATCGCTACCCACCCATCCTGTTTGGCTGAAACGACAGTGATGGCAGGGGCCATGAGAATAGAGCTGAAAATTACGAAGTTAACGATGACCAAAATTAATTGTCGTTTTGTAATTTGAATATTCATCATGGACCTCCGAACATGCCGTAATAAATAGGTTCAAAAACTGCCTTCAACCCTTCCGTTACAGGAAAAACCGGCAGATCATAAAGGTAGCCGAACATATAGACGACGGAGAACAGCCATACCCCCGTGATGAGCAGTTTTTCTTTTAACTTTCGTTTATTATCCTTCATTGTTATCCACTCTGGAACCTGGAGACTCAAGATAGATGTTCACGTCTGTTTCAATATACATGTTTTCATATAAACGAATCCAGTCGTCCTTCACTTTATTCCACTCATCGGGTTGGTTGCGGGATAATTGGTTCTTAATCCCGAAGTAATCTAACTGAGATGCCTTAGCGTTTGTGAGCGCCGTTCGTAAATCACTTTCTATAGCCTCATTTATGATCGTTTGCAGTTCATTGACTCCTTGCTCTGTGGACAGTTTAAGGTTGCATGAAAGCCCTTGTAAATTAATATTCCCCTCTAACTGAACGGGGTAATTTAATTGTTCATTAACGATTTTCGGTTCTGCTTTTATTTCTATTTCTTTGAGCAAAAAACCAATGGTTCCTTGATCATCAGGGCATTTAACAGTATAGGATAGGACATTATCTAACTTCTTGGTAATCATTATCAGTGCTTTCGAATCTTTGTAAGAGAGCCAGTTTACTAAATAATCTTTATCGAACAAAGCTAATCCGGTTAATCGTAAAGAACCTTTATTCCCTACGATGTCATTCAAGGATTCTGTTTTAGTCAAGCTTGCTTGTTTATCTACTTTTTCGACACCCATTACCACAGGATCCCGGTCTTCACCGTACCGTCCACGGATGAAGTCCTCTAGTTTGGTGCCGTTCTTGATGCCGAGTGTTCCTCCTCTTACCTTTGTCAGGTTTTCGATATTTTTGGTGGACGAATTATCAAGCGGTGTAAATGTTTCCAGTATAGTAGATGCAGTTGTATCTTTAGTAATGAAGAGTAAGTAATTATCCCGGATATCGTAATGCCGCTCAACAAAATCGGAAATTTCCTTGATTCCACGTTCTCTGGCAAATTCTTCACTAATGAGAAGGGAAGAAATATGGGCAAAAAACAACTTTCTAGATAAAAAGTTTCTCGCCTTAAATACGGCCTCAATCATATCTTCACCCTCACTTTCAAAGGTATAGCTTTGGGCTTGACTGGCATTGCCTCCCCCGGCTTCACCTCCAGCCTGAGCCTGAGGGTTTACTGCTTGAAATGTAACTTTTACTGTATCGTTTTCTCCTAGGTCTACGCCGATCCCTGTTAGAATCAGCAGCTCATTCAGTTCCTCCTGCCGGGTGCATCCTCCCAAGATAACAAGAATTGTTAATAAGAGGGCGGAATAAAACTTCATTTTAGAATCTCTCCGTTCCTTCTATTTTTCCGTTTGCTCCACCACAATGGAAACCGTAATAGCGTATCCTTCTGCTTTTTTAAAGAAAAAGGAGCGAATGGGGCCATATAAGGTTGTCCTAGTGACTTTAAAGAAACGAGATGGATGCAGATGATCATCGTAAAGATGAATATCCCAAAAATACCCGCAGAGGCTGCGAACATCATCAATATAAAACGGAGCATACGGACTGAACCAGCAATTGAATAATAAGGGTTGGCGAAACTTGATATCGCTGTAAGAGAGACAACAATAACGATAGCGGGCGAAACAAGTCCCGCAGAAACCGCAGCGTCCCCGATGACGATGGCGCCAACGATCGATACAGCAGGTCCGATTGGTCTCGGCATGCGTAACCCGGCTTCTCTAAGAATTTCAAAAACAGTCTCCATGATCAGTGCTTCCACTAGTGCCGGAAAAGGCAGACCCTCTCTCTGTGCAGCTAAGCTGATTAACAGATCGGTTGGAATCAACTCTTGGTGGAAGGTCGTTAGGGCAACAAAAGACGCCGGTAAAGCAAAGGCGATCCAAAAAGCGATCAAACGGATGAGACGTAGAAAAGTCGATAAATCAAATCGATTGTAATAATCTTCTGCAGTCTGAAAATAGGAATTAAGAGTAGCAGGCCCGATTAAAGCAAAAGGAGTGCCTTCCATCATAATGGCTAACTTACCTTCTACAAGAGCAGAAGCCACAACATCAGGTCTTTCTGTATCGATCAGGGTAGGGAAAGGCGTATATCCTTTATCTTCAATCATTTCCTCCAGCATTCCCGTTTCGAATACCTCTCGTGCTTTACAGTCAGTTATACGCTGACAGGCGATGTTCAGCGCATCTTCATTCACTAATCCTTCGATATAAGTTACGATTACAGAAGTTTGCGTGACTTTTCCAACGATGAAACTTTTAAATCTTAATTTCGGATTGGTGATTCTTCTTCGTATCAACGTTGAATTAATAGAAAGCGTTTCGACAAACCCTTCTCTCGGACCTCTGACCATCGTTTGGGAACTTGGTTCTTCAATGGATCTTGTTTGCCAGTACTGATCTGAAACCAAATACCCTTCTGTTCCCTTTTGAACAAGCAAAATGATGTTACCTCTCAGGAGGGACGCCAGTAGCTCTGAATAATCAGTCGTTACTTTCATATTTTTCGGGATTTGAATGTGTTGTTGGAAATCTTTGATTACATGATTTCGAGCAGAGTCATTTTCTTTGAACCAGTTCATCAGCGGAGGAATTACGTTCAGTTCAATGTCTTCCGTACGGATCAGTCCGTCAATAAAACATAAAGCGAAAGCTGTATGGTTGAACGAATAGATTTTACTAACTAAATCAAAAGGATCTCCGAGGGACATTTTGATTTGGTTAATGTTCTGTTCCACATCTTTAGAAATGACCAAGCTGTCGTCGGTATGATTAGGAGGGTGGGCATTTATAAAGCGCTTCCTTCTCATAGACATTCTCCTGACACTTTTTCATACATTGTGGACGAATCTAAACTACTTTATACTTTTGAGCAGACTACATGGAGTATAGATCGATGTGAGCGGACATTCCGAAACAGTGAAACAGATCTACTGATTTTTTCACATACATAAAAAAGAAACCCAGATGATCTATTAATGTGATCACCTGGATTTTCTTTGAGTATAATTACGGAATATCTATTTCAAAGAATCTTTGTACCAATATTGACACTAGTATGCTGCTATCTTTGATCTTGATCTGTAACGCTGCCATTGTTAATTCTAGGTAGCATCACTAGAACCGGCCACTTCATTCCTTATAATTTCCTCAAATCCTCTTTTACAGACTCTATCTGAGCAGAAATGGTTTCTACCTTCACACCCAACTCTTCCCACTGTAATTTTCGTTCCTTCACCATTCTTTGTACAACCTCGGGATTTGGCCCCCCGGTAACGGACCTTCGCTCAATAAACTTCGATGGGTCACAAATGTTATTCCAATCTTCTTCTGAAAGCTGGGTAACACCGATCCACTCGTTTACTTCAGAAAGGCTGACTTCATACAACTCTTTCTTTGCCTCGCTTGCTTTTCTACTTACGAAGCTCGAAATCTGGTGAGCCTTTCGAAATGGCACATCATAATCTCTAGCAAGGACGTCTGCTAACTCAGTAATCGTAATCATATTTGTTTTGGCTTGTTCAAGTGCGCGTTCCTTGTTAAATTTCATCGTCGTAATGACAGCTGTTAAGAGCTTTGTAACACGATTGGCTTTATGAAACCCGTTATAAAGGTGCGGTTGCAAATCATCTTCTGTATCCACAATATCGCCATATGGCGTATTGTGAATCATTTGGATGACGCTTAATCCTTCGCCAACTGCGCTGCTAGCGAGGGCTCTTGAATGTTCCAATGATACCGGGTTTCTTTTCTGAGGCATAATGCTACTCACCTGCACATAGGCATCCGAAACTTTAAGTAATCCTACTTCATTGGAGGCCATGCGGAGAAGCTCTTGAATCCACCTGCCCATGTTTGTCATCATACTAACGAGTGTAAGAGCCGTTTCTAGCAAATAGTCTCCCGTTCCTATCGCATCATAGGAATTTTCCATCACGTCATCAAATCCTAGTAGCTCGACCATTCGTTCTCGACTGATCGGAAATCCAGTCGTTGTAATCGCAGCCGCTCCCATCGGGGAACGATTGACTGTATGATACGCTTGCCACAAGCGGTCCACGTCTCTTGCTAGATTATCGGATATGGCTAGGAGATAGTGACCAAAGGTTGTTGGCTGCGCAGGCTGCGTGTGCGTATGGGCGGGCATGATCGTATGAAGATGGTCTTCTGCCTGAGTGACAAGTGATTGGCCTAACCTTCTTACATTACTCAAGAGATCGAGCATATGATCTCGAATTACGATCCGATACATCGCTTCACCCATATCATTTCGACTCTTTGCGATATGCATCTTGCCTGCTAAATCGTCACCAATTACCTTCGCCACTTCGGCCTCAACAAGGAAAAAGAAATCTTCGTATTCTGGCACATAGTTTAGTAGTTTCTTCTCCATCTTTGCCACTTTATTTACGCCGTCCAATATCTTCTTTGCCTCACCATCAGTGATGATTTTTTGTTCTTTCAGCATCGTTGTATGCGCGCGATGAATCATAAACATCGCATCAAATAAATAATCGCGCTGATCTTTAAAAACCGGTTTGAGGAGCTCGTCGACGTAGGTTTTCCCGGGAAAAAAAGCACCATCTTCTAACTCAAAATCTTCCTTTCTCTTATTCATCTTTTCACCTCATTGTACTAGAGCGTATTTTCTGATTTCACTCCAAAGAATTTATAAGAAATTAGCATTACGATCGCGATAAGACCAACCTGAATCATTCCGTAAGCTGCCGCTTGACCAAGATTAAACATTCTTAGCTGGTTCATAATCTCAATGGAAATCGGTCGATTATCTAGTGTATACAACAGAACAGAGGTTGGAAACTCTCCAACAGCCTGAACAAAAGCGAGGAGCGTACCGCTTAATACGCCAGGCATAATAATCGGCAACACTACTCTCCTGAAGGTGTACAACCATCTCGCCCCTAGATTCTGAGCTGCTTCTTCGATCGAATCATCCATTTGTTCAAGTACCGCATTCGTCGATCGAACGACGAGTGGTATAAACCGAATAAAATAAGCGAGAGGCAAGATCCAGAATGTCCCGACAAGTACCTGACCAAATGAAAAGATAGATTTACTGTTAAACGCTAAAATAAGATTCATTCCAACAACGGTGGCCGGCAATGCCCACGGAAGCATAACGAGAATATCAAGTAGGTTCTTGCCAAAGAACTTTCTTTTGACTAGGGCATAGGAAGTAATAATTCCAAACACAAAACAACCTAAGCACGCAAAGAAAGCCATGATTAAACTATTCCGAACCGGATCCCAGATGTTCGGATCCTCAAAAAGCAAACGATAGTTTTCAAGATTGAACGAAGAAGGATACTTCTGCCACGTCCACGCTCCTTCTGGAACAAAGGACAGAATCGCTAAAACTGCATGTGGAAGTAAAAGGACAATCATCGCTACAATACCAAGAGATACCATCACCCATTTTAGGAATGGATTATTGACCTCACTTCGGTGAGCACCAATCCCTTTTGATCCCATCCGATAGTCTTTTCGATTTTGGAACCAACGCATAAATAATAAGAAGGTAATCGAAACGGCTGAGAGAATAACAGATTGCGTTGCTGCCATTTCCAAATCGCCATTAATTTTAGAAAAGTAGATTTGGAGACTTAGTACTAGATACCCTCCTGCGAGCAGAAATGGCGCACTAAAGGAAGCCATTGAAACCATAAAGACGAGCAGAGACGCTGCCACTAAAGCAGGTGTTAGTAAAGGAAATGTCACTTTCCAGAATACCCCGAAACGTCCTGATCCGAGATTCGCCGCTGATTCTTCCAGCGACGGATCGACATTATTAAGAGCTGATGAAACCGTCATATAAAAATAAGGGTACATCGTATAAGCGTGAACAAGAAGAATCCCCGTCACACCACCGATGCTAAATGGAACTTCCTCTAAATTCAGTAAATCTTGAAGCGCTACTGGGATAAGACCCGCTTCTCCGTATAACCACATAAATGCCATTACACCAACAAGGGAAGGTAAAACAATTGGCATAATTGCAATCCCGGAGAAAAAGGAACGTCCAGGAAAATTATATCTCGTAAAAATAAAAGCTAACGGGACCCCAATACATGCACTTAACAAGACAGATAACAATGATATGTATACCGAATTCCATAAAGCTTCTAAATTTGCCTGTGCTTTCGGTCCAAAGAAGTCTACATAATTCTGTAGCGTAAATAACCCATTTTTCTTAAAGCTTTCAATAAACGTTTCAACTGTTGGATAAAGAACATAACCAATGAGAACCAGGATAATCGGAATAAGTAGAAGGATTGTTTTTCTGTTTTCAGCATTTAACATTCAATATCACTCCTTCGCCACTGGCACGATTCGAACCTGGTCAGGTGGTAGTTGAACATAAATATCAGATCCTTCTTGGAGATATGTACTCGGTCCACGGTTTAAATCGGTTACTTTTAATGTGGCGTGACCTTCATTAACTTTGATGAAGCTATGAACCGACTCACCTGTGAATTGAACAAGATCCACTTTTCCTTCTAAAACATTCACACCTTCTATATTTGTTTTTGATAAGATAATGGCTTCTGGACGAACGGACATTTTAAAGTTTTCATTCTTACTGAATACTTCCTCGCCAGGGGGATCCGCATGAACAAGAAGATTCAAATCCTCACAAAGGAGACCTCCATCCCTTTGCTTCACTTCAAACAAGTTCGTTTCGCCAATAAATTCAGCAACAAAATCATTTACCGGTTGATTGTAAATTTCAGTTGGCGTTCCAATCTGTTGGCAATTCCCCACATTAAAGACAGCGATTCGATCACTCATCGTAAGGGCTTCAACCTGATCATGCGTGACATAGATTGTGGTAATGCCATACTCACGCTGCAGACGGAGAATTTCATTTCTCATTTCATCTCGTAATCTCGCATCAAGATTACTTAATGGTTCATCAAGCAATAAAATATCCGGCTCAATGACGAGAGCCCTTGCTAAAGCGACGCGCTGTTGCTGTCCACCGCTTAACTGACTCACTTGACGTTCAATAAATTGCTTTAATCGCACTTTCTCTAGCACATCTTCTACTCTTCTTTTCACCTCAGCTTTACTCACTTTTCTTACTTTTAACCCAAAGGCCACATTTTCAAAAACGGTCATATGAGGGAAAGGGGCATAGTTTTGGAAAACCATGCCCGTGTTTCTTTTTTCTGGTGACACTGTCGTCATATCACGATCATCGAATTTCACTTTCCCAGCTGAAGGATAATAAAATCCTGCGATCATCCTAAGAGTTGTTGTTTTTCCGCATCCACTTGGTCCAAGGAAAGTAAAAAACTCCCCTTCTTTAATCGTGATATCCAACTCTTTCACGGCAGTGACATCGCCAAATTGTTTTGTAATATTAGATAAGGTTACTGCTGTCATAACCAACAACTCCTCTTTCTGGAGATCTACTCTTCTTTTTGCTTTTCACTGTTTTTAATATTGTTGTCCCAGTATTCCATCCACTCATCAGACTTCTCCTGGAAAACTTCCCAATCGATCTCCATCGCATTGATTTCTGTTTCTTCAATCCACTCCGGAAGATCACTAATATCATCACGCGTTGGAATTCTATAATATTTCTCAGCTAGTAGCTTGGCTGCTTCCTCTGAATTAACAAACTCATAAAAAGCTTTCGCTGCTTCTGGATGCGGCGCACCTTCAACAATCGCAATTCCTTCTGTTAAGACTGGCGTTCCACTCTCAGGAATCACATAGCTAAACGGATACCCCTTCTCTTCCGCTAGCATAACGGTATCCGGCATATTCCAAACCGATAGATTGCCTACGCCTTTCGCTACCTGATTGTACATAATCTCTGGATTGGCAGCGTACTCTTTCGTATTCTCATCTAATTTCTGTAGCCACTCATACCCAGCATCTGGGCTATCCGTCTCTTTGTAATCCTTATAGATGATAGAAGAATAAATCGTACGCATAGTACCTGAAGCAAGTGGATAACGAATGATTAATTCATCTTTCCATTTCGGATCTACGAGATCATCCCAATCTTTTGGAGCCTCTTCTTCGGAAATTTCTTTATTATTGTAAAGAATAACTTCAGGTGTTTGAGAAGTGCCTGTCCAATACCATTCTTCATCATAGTACATATCATCTAAAGAACCGGCATAGCTTGGCTCATACTTCTGCAAAAGCTCATCCGTCTTGGCTTCATCGAACATCACTTGAGGTGCACCCCACCAGATATCCGCTTGAGTATTATTCTTTTCGGAGCGAACCCTGTCTAGAATTTCCTGTGAACCAAGATCGAGAAATTCCATGTCTACATCATATTCCGCTTCAAATTGTTTCTCGAATTCACTCAAAATATCTTTACCGTGCGGGGAATAGACGACAACTTTATCTTCCAAATCACCTTCACTTTCAGACCCAGAATCCCCATCGCTACTCGCTTCTTCATTCCCTGCCATACACCCTGTTAGGATGATGCCGAACACTAGCATGGTAATTAACATCATCCATCGAAATTGACGTTTCATACGTTCATTTCCCCCTTCTCATAATTGGATAATTGAATCATGTTCTTCAAGGAATAGCGCCGCTGCCCCAACAATTCCGGCTTCCTTTCCAAACGTTGACGGTACAATTTTGCAGCTCTGTGGTGTGAAATGCTCTACAATTTCAATTAACGAATGCTTATAATCCTCAAATGACTCGCTTACACCACCTCCTATAATGACGAGATCTGGATCAAATAAAGACACATAATTAGCGATCCCAAACCCTAAATGTTCGATTGCTTTTTCAACCACTTCACTCGCAACCTTGTCCCCTTTTTTCCAACTAATAAAAGCTTCTTTTGCCGTTAACGGCGTGTTCTTTATTTCAGAAAGTTTATGACCGATGGATGAACCACTTGCGACACTCTCAAGAAATCCATAGCCCTCATAAGTCGGATGATAGCTTTTTGCACTTTGAAAATCTGTCACTAAATATCCCATCTCACCCGCACTGTAACGACTGCCTCGAAACAGTTTTCCGTTAATAATCATCCCACTGCCTATTCCTGTACCTACCGCGATAAAAATAAGATTTTGTAGCGACTTTCCGGCACCAAGCCACTGCTCACCAAGAACGCTAGTATTGACGTCATTTTCAACATAGATTGGAAACGGAAAGTACTCACTCGCTATTTTCCGAACGGGATACCGCTTCCAACGTAAGCTAGGGGCATCCAATACAATGCCATGTTCCACGTTCGTTACACCTGGGACACCAATTCCCATTCCAAGGATTTTCTCATTACTTAACTGTAAATCATGAAGCATACTATTTACGTCTCTTTGTAAGCGCTTAAACAAATCTTTTTCAAGGTATTCACTTGTGGAAAATTCCCGATAAGCATGAACCTCTCCGTTTAAACATGTCACCCCAGAAGCTACTTTTGTGCCGCCGATATCGACGCCAATCACATAAGCTGCTTTAGGATTAAAAACGAGATGAACAGGCTTCCGTCCCCCACTAATCGTCGATTCACCCGGTCCTTTCTCCTCGATCCACCCCTCTTGTAACAATTGTTCAACGATCAGTGAAACAGAGGGTTTACTAATTTGAATCCTTTTGGAAATCTGCGAGCGAGAAATCGGTTCAAAATCGCGAATACACGTCAACACAAGTTGTTTATTTATATTTTTGATAGATGCGGCATCGCCCTTTTGCATAAATGTGTACTCCTTTATAAATGATAAAAAACAAGCAGAAACATCCTTAGTTAGTTAAGGTTACTTACTAACGATTACTTTCATTTATAAAGGCTGATCAAAAAAATGTAAAATACTGTTTATGCCCTTTCTTACAAACTGAGAGTTATTTTGCTCAATAATGCTTCTAATTGCTATCTTTTAATATAAATTTAGAAAATTTTATTTATTTTGTTAAATCGTGACTATATGACTATCCAAACAGTACAAAAGTAGGTTCCATTTATTGGATTGATCTGCTTATAATGGTTTTAAGTTAGTTATATTCTGTTACTAACTAAATTCATTCAGGAGACGAAGGAGGATTTATTTGAAGAACCTGGGGAAGTTTTTATTATCGTTGGTTTTGATCCTTTCTGCCTTTGGAACAAGCTCCATTAGTTTTGCAGAAGAGTCATCTACACAGGATGCAAACTTAGCATTGTGGGAATCTGTCGTTCCATTAACAACCACAGCAAGTTTCATGAATACAGGTGCCCATCCTGATGACGAGCGGAGTCATTTCCTCGCTTATTTATCAAGAGGGCAAGGTGTGGACACGTCCTTTCTACTCTCCACTCGTGGCCAGGGTGGTCAAAATGAAATCGGCAGCGAGCTTGGCGATGGACTAGGTATCATTCGCACAAACGAACTGCAAGCTTCATCTAAAGTACTTGGCATCGAAACCTATTTCTTAAACGAAGATTTTGAAGACAGCATCAAAGACTTTGGTTTCTCCAAAACCCCTGAAGAAACGCTGAACAAATGGGGAGAAACGGAAACCTACGAACGACTAATTCACGACATCCGAACATTTAAACCAGACATCATCATGCCCTCTTTTCGCAACGTTGACACCCAGCACGGCCACCATCGCGCCATGACATTACTCACCCAAAAAGCATTTGAAGATGCAGCCGACTCTTCTGTCTTTCCTGAACAACTTGAAGATGGCTTAACCACCTGGCAAGTAAAGAAACTCTACCTCCCTGCTGAAACAGAAGAACAAACCACAACTTCTATCCAAATCGGAATCTATGACGAACACTATGACATGACTTACCCGCAACTTGGTGAAAAAGCGCGTTACTTACATGAATCCCAAGGAATGGGAAGAGATGTTGGAGATGGCCCAGAAACCGTAAATCTTCAGCTAGTTAAATCAACAGTTGGCGATATTCCGGAAGAGGAAGAAAGTATCTACGAAAACATTCCCTATGATTTCACGGATTACGCTAACACCCTTTCAAAAGGCGGCAATAAATATAAACAAAAGCTGATCCATCTCCAAAAGGATCTTGAAAAGGTGAAAAGTGCCTATCCTAACCACGAGAACGTGCTTACTCAAGCTGAAAATGCGTACAAGCAGCTTCAAAAGCTCATGAAGCAGATGGAGAAAGACAACAAGCTATCTGATGATTTAAGAAACACTCTAAATCATAAGCTTCAAGTAAAAGAAGAACAGCTAACAAACACAATGTTTACAGCTGCACAGTTGGAAGTAGATGTTGAGGTTGCCGATCCACAACTAACACCGGATGATACAACAAATATAAGCGTTTCGATTGCGAATAATGGCACATCTAAAATCAACGATCTATCTGCTACCCTTTCCATTCCAGAAGACTGGGTCGTAAACGGACAGCATCATTCTTCCTCTTTAACACCGGGAGATCAGGTAAAGTTTGATTATAATGTAAAAGCTACGTCAAGAAACTATTATGATGCCTACACACCGGATGCGATAAAAGCAAATATTCGTTTTAAGGTGAAAGGACAAACTGTTACAAAAGCCTTCACTCCAAAAGAACGCGTTGCCCTACTACCAGAGGTATCTGTGAAACCTTCTCCTGAAAACTTAGTGATTAACACAAAAGACATTGAAGAAAACGTTACGATGAATGTAGAAGTGGAAAAATTTGCGGAAGGTGCTCTTGAAACAGACGTCTCCCTTCAGTTACCAGAAGGATGGACAGCTGAACCTGAATCTCAGGAAGTTTCATTTGGATCTGATGAACAAATGAAAACCATTTCGTTTACACTAACGCCTCCACAAAATGTAGAAGAAGGCGAATTCCAGATCGTTCCGCAAGCTCAGATTGGAAACGAAATACTTAGTAAAAACGTCCAAATCATTCAGTACGATCATATTGGCACAAACTATTATGTATCAGATGCCGCGGTTAACGGCGTAGCCTTCCCGCTCGACTATCCTGAGGATCTTAAAATCGGATATGTCGATAGCGGATTTGATAAGGTGGCAGATCAGTTATCGAATGTCGGCATGGATATTACCCAATTAACCGAGCAGGACTTAGCATCAGGAGATCTTTCTCAATACGATACGATCGTCACTGGAATCAGAGCGTATCTTTCAAGAGAAGACTTGCTACAGCATAACGAGCGCTTACTCGAATACGTCAACAATGGCGGTCACCTTGTCGTGCAATACAACAAACCATGGGATAACTGGGACACGAACACTACCGCACCATATGAACTAGAAATCGGACAGCCCTCGATCGAGTGGCGCGTCACCGATGAAGATGCTCCAATTAACGTATTAAAGCCAGAAGCGACAATCTTTAATTATCCAAACAAGATTAAGCAATCAGACTGGGATGGCTGGGTTCAAGAAAGAGGCCTCTATTTCCCAATGAACTGGTCAGATGAATTTGAAACGTACGTTAGCGTCGCTGATCCAGGGGAAGAGGCATTTGAAGGCGGAATTTTGAAAGCAGACTATGGTGAAGGAACGTACATTTATACGAACTTAGTATGGTACCGTCAGATTCAGAATCAGGTTCCTGGTGGGTATCGGATTTTTACTAACTTGGTTAGTTATCCTCATTATGATGAGTGAGGTAGATAGAGGAACCGCCTGGGGCTTTTCCAGGCGGTTTTTTTATCGTAATTAGCTGTATCGAATTTTTTGCATTCAATACTAGTCTAGCGTTTATTATTTCTCTAATCCTGCTATCCCGAAGCCCCCGGCTCCAGAATGAGTCGAAATCATACCGCCCGCTTGGATCCAACGTATATTCTGGAATCCGTTTTCTTTGGCAACCTGACCCATCCGCTCTTTGATCCGTTCATCGAGTCCGATGGAGTAAATAAGATAAAGCTGCTCTCGATCGATGTTGAATTCATTTAAGTAATCTCTCAAAAGTTTTTCACTAGCTCCGATCATTTTCCCGCGGTACTTCTTTGTAGACATCAGCTTTCCATCCTTCAACTCAATGCACGGCTTTATTTTCAACAGCGCTCCAATCAGTGAAGCCATATTGCTTACCCGTCCTCCCGCTTTAAGAAAATCGAGACTGCCTGGGATGAAAGCCAGTCTTGATTTAGGAACGATTGCCTCTATTTTTTCAACTAAGCGCTCCGGTTCAATGCCGGGTTCTTTTTCTAGAAACTTAGCAGCATACAACACAATTGCAGCTAATCCACCAGTAACGTTCAATGCATCAATGAGATAAATGTCTTCAAATTCTTCCGCAGCAATGACAGCATTTTGAAATGAAGAAGATGCTTTTGATGTATAACCAATATGTACAATGATGCAATCTGGGAAATTTTCTCTTATCGTCGAAAAAAACGCTTGATACTCATGTGCATTTGTAGAGGTAGTAGAAGGGATTTTCTTCGTGCGTTCGTAATAGTCATAAATATTCTGGACCGGCAATGAACCGTCTAAATAATCCTTACCATCCATAATAATGTGCATGGGAACGACTTGAATATCGTACTTTTCAGCTAAGTCACCCGGTACGTCGGCACCGCTTTCGGTCGATAAGATTATCTTTCGCATTCTATTTCCCCCTTGGTTATATTTAGGTCCGCCTACACTTTTCCTGTATTATGCTTTAACTATACAGGAGAAACCGTATTAGTATTGTGATAACTTTTATTTTCCGAGTTTTTAATGCACAATATAGGATTTGAATATGACTGAAGGTGTGAGGATCTGTGAAAACCGGCTTCTATTAACTAAACCTCAAAACCACTAATATTATAAAAAATAGACCCGATCCCAAAAATGGAATCAGACCTTTCTGTTATTCAGCTATTAAACATCGTTGGGGACGTTCTCACTAGTCTTAACCCTTTCATGTTTTGCTGATTTACCCTGCATTTCAATACTTTAGTTGATAGTCACTTTGTTTTATCCCTTCCTATTTTAATATTCCGAGGTTTCCTTTACCATTGTCTACGGTTAAGGAGTAATCATCGTCTCTTACCGAAGCATAAAAAATATGTTTTATATTTGAAACACCTGCTGCTTTGGTTTCGTTTAATAACCACTCTTTATCTTTATGAATGAGTTCTAAATTTTTATATTGTATTTTCCCCTCAATGACAACCGCAATAGGAAGACCACTATAATCGACATCACAATTTAAAATTTTGGGTGTCACAGGCATAGACTCTTCTTTTGGAAGGACACTAATTTCTCCATTTGGTTCAAGAATAGCGTATTGAATATTGGTCACGTCAGCATAGCCTTTGCTTCTTATACTTGATAATAATTCTGACAAAGAAAAGCGACTTTTTTTCAGATTCATTTTGATTAACTTCCCATGTTTTATCAAAATCGTTGGTTCTCCAATTACAAATCGATTGAGGTGTTTGTATAGACTTAATTTTGATAGTGAGATATGTATGATAATGATAATCACAATCCCTATTAATGCTTGAATAACCCCTTCGACTTTGATGGCTTTAATCGCCAGGGTGACAATAAAAAATAGGGCTGTTAAATCATGTGGGGTAAATTGAGCTAAGGCGGATTTCCCCATAGATCGTATGACCACAATGGTCACTAAAAACAATATGAGTACTGTTCCGATAAACGAGAGCATATAGACACCTCTTTGTATAAAACAGTTATGAAAAAACAACTAAAAAATAGACTGATACATGGTTCATTCGTTTCCATACATCGTACATGTCTCTCATATTGTTACCATATACTTCTTCCAATATGTTCATTTCTGGATTTCCGGCAAATGAGAATCACTGTTCGAAATTCCACCATAACTTCCTCCCCCCTCACGACTTAGTCAGTTAACCATACATACGAATAAGATTTGAATAGTATAGGATTAGTGAAATTGCTAGAAGAGGGAGGAAACATATATGGACAAACTAAGAAAACATTGCTCGTCTTGTATTTATAAAGAATTAAAAAAGCTAAAAACGAACACACTGCTCGTGCTCTTCTTTAAAAACGGAAAGGTAATCATTAGATTTGATACTGTAAAAGATGATTGTATTATAGGTAAAACTTTGGATAACTTACCTATTTTTATTGATTGTAATCATGTGACGAGTTTTATAAAAATCCCTACTGTGCAACGGACGTTTGAGTTTACAGGATCAGTGATTACAATGACTGTGCCAGGAGATGCAACTACTGCAAAAATACAAGCCATTGGTGCTTCAGGTGGTGGTGGAACTTCAACCCCAGGACTAGGCGCTTCGATCGAAGGAGACTTTCCCGTTACACCTGGTGAAACACTAAGTATATTGGTTGGCCAACAGGGAAAAACCGCTTTAAGTTCCCCCGGATTATTTAACGGAGGGGGTGGTGGCGGCAGTTTTGTTTGGCGAGGAGCAGGACCTGTCACTCCTTCAACCCTTTTGATCGCAGCAGGCGGTGGCGGGGGTGCTAGCACAGTTGAAGGACTCCCTGGAGTAAATGCATCCCTTACAAGCAGTGGAACGGATGGCAATCCCGGCGGCACAGGTGGAGTAAATGGAAGAGGCGGTAACACCAATGCGTTTTCCGGTGGTGGCGGTGCAGGTATTCTACCAAGTCCACTAGGAGATGGCGCAAGTAGTTTAGGATCTGGCGGGCAATCGATCTTTAATGGAGGTGCAGGCGGCACAGGGTTTAATGGCTCTGACGGTGGCTTCGGCGGAGGCGGGGGTGGCGGCTTTGCTGAAGGCGGTGGCGCCGGAGGGTTTAGTGGTGGTGGCGCAGGTGGTACAGACGATTCCATTGGTGGAGGTGGCGGGGGCGGCTCTCAAAATAATGGCACTAATCAAGTCAATATCCCCGGTATTGGTAATGGAGATGGTCAGGTGACAATTGAATTTTTTTCTATATAATAAAGAGCCTTTCATATGTTCATTTTGAACGATGAAAGGCTTTTTCTATTATAGTGATTTTTAGATTCAGGATATGATATTATTCCTTGTAAAGCGTTACCGTGAATTAGAAAGTGCTACAAGAAAAAAGGTGCTTGAGCCTCAATACGTTACTAAACGGTTCTTTCTCTGAACAGATTTACCAGGGTAGCTTGTAATCCTTTATTTCTTCTGCCCAAACCCCCTTTAACTCGTTAATCATTTCTATTGATAAGCTGCCTTCTGATGCAGCTACATTCTGGTTGAATTGTTCAATATCTTTTGCTCCAGGGATAATGGTAGACACTTCTTGATAAGAAAGAATAAATTGCAGTGCTGCTTGTGCCATAGAAATATCATTCCCCAGAATACGACGAACTTGTTCGACTAACCTTCCTCTTCGCTCAATTTCTTCAGCACTCCACCTGCTTCTGATTCCACTAAATCGACTATTCCTATCGTACTTTCCTGTCAGCCATCCGGAATCAAGAGGAACCTTGGTAATCACGCCAACCCTTTGTCGTTCAGCTGATTGTATCGCAGCTGCTGGTTCTTGATGAAAGAGATTAAACATAACCTCAATAACCTGACTGTCCGTAATAGTTAATAGTTCATCCATCTCTACTCCAGTATCGACCGAGGCTCCATATGCTCTGATCTTCCCTTGCTTCTTTAGTTTTTCCAATACTTCAAACTGCGGGCTGCTTCCACTAAGAGTTGAGAAGGGCGGGTTATGAAGAAGTAGACTATCAAGATAATCAGTATGTAACCTTCGTAAACTATCTTCTACTGAGCTCATCAATTTTTCAGGTTCGAAGTTTTGTTCACCATTCGAATGATGTCCACATTTACTGCTAATAACCACCTGTTCTCTTTTTCCTTTAAACGCTTTTCCAAGCAGTTCCTCACTTTTCCCAGCTCCATAGTTAGGAGCAGTATCAAAGAAAGTACACCCGGAATCCATCGCGTTCCTCACTAAATGAATCGCTTCATCCTCTGTCATCTTTCCCCAATCTTTTTCATTACCTAGTTGCCATGCTCCAAATCCAATCTCGGAGACTTTTATTCCTGTATTTCCTAAGTTGCGGTGTTTCATGAAATAGTTCCTCCTTTTCCTCGTTGATACTACTGTTGAAAGCTGAAAGGTTACTTAAGTTTTTAATAGGTCTAACAGAATAATATCGTTCCCGAGAAATTTTTCATAACATTCTAAGTGTTATTTTAACAATAATTCCCTAAGTTAAGCTAATTAGGACTGTTATTAATCAAATAAGAAAAAGCCTTTCATATGTTCAATTTGAACGATGAAAGGCTCTTTCTATTATGCAAAGTTTTATCGATGGAGCATAGCAGGCTCGAGCCGCTGACCTCTACACTGCCAGTCATGATTCCTGAGTATTATGAAATGGAATATTAATTGAAAAATACTAGTGTCCTGGGATTTATTGAATTTGCTTTAGGATTGAATATGATACGATAATATGGTTGTTGACGAATTAGGTCAACAATTCGTCAACATAGATTTGAACTTTGAAAGGTAATATCAGAACTAAACAGCAAAACATTTTACTTCGACAATATATATACAACCAAGAAAAATCCATTCATTAAAGAAGTGGGTTTTCTCAATGTTATTAAGATTAACGCAGAAGCTGAAGCACACTTTTGTTTCATCTGTTTTACTTTGGCGTGGGTTGCTTAAAACGATATCTAGTCCGATAAAATCATTGAAGATTGAAGATCGATAATCTTTATTGAATCATCTGTGGAAAGAATTATTATAATTACTTAACAATTCTGTTGCCCTTGGTATATTCAAGGATGCCACTTGTTCAAGAATTAGTGGAAAGTTCGAATCTTCCTCTTCTAAGAATTCATAGATCTGTTCCAGTACATCAAATAATTCATTGGAATACACGTTTATATCAGTGTCTTCCCAGTCAATATTCCTTAGAATAAACTCCAGGTATTCTAACAGTAAATATGGATGTCTATGAGCAATTTCGCTTTGATAAATTTCATAAATAATATTTAGAGCATTATCTTTTTCTAGTTCATTAGCATCGTTCAATAATTTTGTATATTCCTTTATTACCGGCTCTAACGGGACAAACAAACTAACAAGTTTTTTATTTTCCATATCATTACTAGCAATTGGTAGATTATTCAATCGCAAATACAAATAATCTTTCAACCATTCTTCCCATGCTTTAGTAATAGCTTTCTCATCTAACTGTCGTAAAATTATAGCAATATGATTTATTAATTGTTCAAACTGTTGGTTTGTTCCTGCTTCTAAAAAATAATTTTTCAATTGTTTACTATATCCTGGTGAGTAAAATAATATCGATACACATAATCTATATATCCCTTCTTGTGTAACTTCGTTCAGTTCTTCTGTAATAGAAAGAATTTTTTCCAGCCCTTCGAATAGACTTTTTAATAACCTCTCATTCCACCGTCCCCCGTGTACATAGGCATCCCACATTTTTTTAGCAATTTCGATATCATTTGTGGTATTAAATAGTGGTATTAGTTCTTGAGTAAACCACTTTTCATCAATAGTCATAAGAGCATGAATATGTTTAGCTAATATCATCTTCCCCACTAATGCTTGTTCAACCTTATTATCAAATAATTTAGAGAAAACATTATCTTTAATTTCCTTCATTACAAGAATGCAGTTATCATCATCATTAAAGGATTTAGTATAAACAAAGTAAAAAAACTCTGTTAGTTTTCCTATCGGATGATTAATGGCAGCTATATAAGGTGATTTGTTTTCAATAATCTCTGAGCGTTGGAATGAGTTAAATATTAAATCATATATCTCAATAATACACCCAATAATCCCTTGGAAGTTATTAAACTGAAATCTAGAAACATTATTATAGAAATGAGATATTTCATTTCTGTATACTTTAATATCACAAAAATGGTAAATCGATTTTGATAGTTTCAATAATTCTTTATCACTTAAATTTACTTCAGATAACCCCCTCAAGATTGCTGACCAAAGATCTGTATCTTGTTTAATCTTGTCATCAGATATAGCATTAATTAACTTCCATCTCCATAATTTATTTTTTTCTACTGTGGAACTTATTAAATTTAAAAATTGCTCTCTCTTACCGAAAAAGGAGTCCTTCTCAACATTTTCATTATAGTTTATCAGCCAATCTAAATCCTTTTTCTTTCTTGGATTTCTTGACTTTATTTCTCCTTCAGTAATTTCAATTTTTTGAGTAGAAACACCTCCAGTAGAAGTCCAATGTGTAAAGTCAGGATACTCTCTAATTACAAAAGAATTCTTTTGATTTAGCACTCTAAAAGCTTTTAAGGCTTTTTCACAGTTTTCATCTGCTGTTGTTATCCAATAAAACAAATTAAATTTTTCATATTCCCATAACTCTTTATTAGAAGGTTGAGCTAACTTTTTGTCTTCTAATGTGTTTTCTATATATTCAAGGAATCTCTTTCTACTATCTTCACTTAAACCTGGATACACTTCTTTGATAAATTGATATACTTCATGCTTATATTCTATTTTAAATAATAAGTTGTTTTTTATAAGCCAATTAAGTTTTTTATCAAAATTACTTTCCTCAATTAACATATATCCGTATATTGCTATTCTGTTTAATATTTGACTTTCACTTAATAAACACTGCTGTATATAGGTTTGAGCTAAAGAACTGTCAGTCATTATTAAATATTTAAGAGTATCCCTGCACTTATCAATTAAGAAATCAGTATTTTCAGGATATTTATCTTGTTCATGTGGTTCTATCGCTGAACGAGAGAAGCTAATAGGATCCCATGCCTCATGTCCCGTGGTTTTAAGAAGATATGTAATCATCTGTATCTGATTAATGAATATATTCAATATAGGCATAGAATAATAGTCCAAGTTAGGTTCGATTAAGTTTTCCCATACTTTTTCTAACCAATAAGAATCCCCTTTAATATCAATATCAATTGTTACTAACTCATCATCTGCTTCTGTTATTGAAAATTTCCTTTTATACGTAGTTATGGGACGAGTTAAATTATCCATTAAAACAAGTATAGTTTCCTTGTCTTGAGGGTAATTCAACTTAGTAGCAATGTATTCCAAACTATCTACCTTCTTGGTAAAATTAATATGATTTAGAAGTATAGGAAGCCATTTTCCAATTGATTTCGATGATAATTCTGGTGCACGTCTGTAAATTTCCCTGTTAATTGAATGTTTTAATAATTCACTCCCCCCTCCTTTCTCCATTATAATTGCCATCATTCTCTCTGATTGAGTTACTATAAAACTTGAAAACCACACTCCCTGCATACGATTAAATTCATATTTTGGGGACTCACTTATAAATAAATTATCCAGCATTTGATTTCTAATCATCCACTCTACCCATTCAAAATCTTTAGCTAAATCAAAGAAGTGTCTTGCGCCTATTTTACTTTTCAATTGATCTTCTATATAACTCTCATCAACTTCATTGTATTCGGGAGGTTGTTCAACAATATCTTTGATTTGCTTTCTTTGTTCAAAAACTCCCATTTGTGTTCTATCTACCCATGATTCTATTGCTGCTTCTAACAATTCATGTTTCTTTTCAGGATACTCTATAGTTTTAATTTGTAAGTGATTCCAATGATCACTAAGTCCTTCTTCAGTGAAAGCATATCTATTTCGATTGTTAGAATTTAGTCCTGTAGCAATGTACTTCATAACAGGATCATTAGCACTGAAGCCAATGAATAAAACTACATAGTTTGAGAACATTCCTCTCAAAAAGTTTGTAGCCCAACCATCTGTAAAATATGCTCTACCAAAATCACTATCGGTTAAAACTAACTCTTTAGGGCTTTTATTTACACTACCATGTAAATGAATGACACCTGAAAAGTCCCTACCTAACGGGAGGGCTGGGGCATAGTAAAAAGATAATTCATGATTATTAGAAGCTTTATTAAAGTGATCATCAAAATTTGTCGTTACTATCCTAGTTTGATTTTTTGAAAATAATTTCAAAATATTTTTATGATAAGAACTTGGTTCAGATTCGGGTATAGTGAGTAATTCAATTGCTTTTTTATGTACACCTACCCCGCCGTTACTAAGTCTTCCTAAAAAAGTATCTATAGAGGTGGATTTATCGTAAGGAATCAACCCTTGTGAAATATCAATAGCTAACTTTTCGAAACTTGGTAAATTTGCTGGTGGTGGAGTAGATATACCTGCTCCTGCAAAAATAACAAGTTCTCCCTTTTTTTGCGCCTCAAGAACTTCATCTGGTATATTAATATCTTTTGTAATCCACATACTTAAAATTCCTTTCATGGAAATATGTCTATAGTTCAAACTTTTCATTACTTTAGCCTAATAAATACTGAAGTGGAACTGCTCCTTTTTACCATCGTACTTTCTGGTATTGCTTAGTAACTAAGTTATTTAGGTTAATTATAAATGTTACGATATTATTTTACATTAATTGTATTTAACTAACAATCTGTACACTAAAAGTACTCATGAAAAAGAAGAGCTTATCAAAAGTTCAACAAACTACTAGTGAACAGATACATAGAATTTTAATTAAGTTTTGCATTTAATAATAGTTTTCTATACAGTGAAGATCTTTCGGCGACCATTACACTATCAGTCTTAATAACTTGTTATTACATAATATGATTCGTGTGATGGGGTCAGTACCTCCCCCCTAAGACTATAGGATTAATCGCAGCTCCTGTGATCGGCTTCTTTTACCCCATTTGGAGGAGTATGAAAGGGACTGCATTGTCAGAAAGTCAACTTTATGGAGTAAGAGCTTTAGGAATTGGAATTTTACTTCTTATGTTTATTTTAAGTCAACTCATTTTATAAAAGGCAAAGGTTTTATTATACTTCTACTTTTAATTTTTCAGCTATGTTAAAGCTTATTGTTAATATTGGAGTTAAAAAAGGGAACCACCGTTCAAAATGGGGTTTCTCCAGTTATTCAAAAATAGCTCCGAGTTTTTTGAAGACTCAGTATCAAGATTTTATCGCCCCACCCATTTCGGAATAAAATCTCCAAAGTATTTACCAATCTTCTCTACCTCAGTCATAATCCTGCTTATACCAACTTCCGTAGTAAACCAATTCTCTTTAGTAATTCCGAATCGATCTTCTACTGGAGAAACCATAAAACTAGTGTTCTTTGGAAATGCATCCTGATAACATAGCAATGCTCTTCGAGAATGTCCTGCTTTACAGACAATGATAACTTTTTCATATTTAATACCTTTACCCTGTAATACTTCTAAAGAAAAACGGGCATTTTCTAAAGTATGCTGTGCTTCGTCTTCTTTAAGGATAACTTCGTCAGGCACCCCGTTTGTAATACCAACCTTTCTTAGATATTCCCACTCAGATGTACCTACGTGGGGTTTGTACCCGCCTGACGGAAGAATGTATGGAGCCATTCCATTTTTATATAGCCATGAAGCCTTTTCCATTAGCTGTGGATGATTAGCACCGGGTACTAATATGACGTCAGCTGCAGATACTTCAGTTTCAACGAAAATAAAGTCAGTGATACAATCATATGGATTAGACATTTTTATAAACCCTTTCGTAAATAAACTTATGTGGGGAGAATAATCCTATTCAACAATTGCTCCGAGATTGCTGAATAGGATTATTCATAAAAACTATAACTAAACTCTTTAGAACATAAGCACTTTCTTTTCAACAGTTACTTCTTCATCAGAGTTTTTAATAACAATATCAAAATTCCGATGATAAGGGTGCATAAATAATTCATATTGAATTCTACGTTCGTGGTGAGATTGCTTTAATTGATTAAGATCTCTTCCTCTTTCAGAAACATCACGAAAACTTCTTCTATATAACTCAGTTTGATCATCCGTATAAAGATAAACTTTTAAATCAAATAAATTTGGATCTATAAATGCGACACTCATACCTTCTACAATATTCACTTTGTTTTGTTTAGAAATGAAAGAGCTCTTCATATAATCAGTTCCAATTGTATAAAAATCTAAACCATCTCTCATCATAGTAATGTCTCTCTCTAAAGCAAATAGATTATGAGCACTAGGGTGACAAGCCGTCATTTTATGCCGATGAATTTCATTCTTATATTCATACTCCAAAGATGTGTACTTCCTAAGGTTAGAACCAATTATGTAGGGATCAGTATTAATATAATTTACACCTTGTTGTCCCAGGAGATTTACAAGATTATTTGCAAAAGTTGTCTTTCCAGATGCACCATGACCTGAAATACCAATGACTATATTGTTATCTACACGATTCATTAAATTAGTTATTTCATGTAATATCTTGTTCATCAACCTCTCCTATTCTCTTATTAAGAAATATCAATATTTGCAAATCATTTTATTAGATTAAAGCTCCGAGATACGGAACAAGGGTGGTAGTTAAAACTCATGAATTGCGCCCGATTGCTTAAGAACGAATATAAACCTCTGTACCAAATAGTCTTATGATATTTTCTTCTGATGCGACCACCGTGGTGAATCTAAATGAGGTTAATTTTGCTTATTTAGATTTATTACGATTTTATTCCTAGATTTAATAATCTTCCAAAACTTACATTAACGATAAATTTTCATGAAAATAACTTATAATAAGATTAACATTTACAGGAAATGAGTGAATAATTTGGGACATCACATAAAAAAACAAAGTGTTAATAGTAATTTACGATCCGACTATAACTTGAAGGTCATTAGTAACCTGTCTAAAGTCAATATCTTTGTAGGATCTAATAATTCAGGTAAAAGTAGATTCCTTAGAGGAATATTTGCAATCGATAAAAGTCTTTCATTTATGCCTCCACAAGAAATGGTAGACGTTGAGAAATATTACAATATACTAATAGATTTCATGGATGCAATAATTAGCGCTATAACAAAAAGTTCTTTTGAGGGCATCGGTAATCTTAATGTAAACGAATTAATTAGTGATATAAAAATTTCAGAACTTACTCCATTTTTAAAGGAAGATGAGGATTTATTTAGGCACTTTCATAAATTAGTTAATGAAATAATTGAACTGAATAGTTCATCATCTGTCACTTTAAAATCAAGTATGGGAGGAGCAGCTAATGCAAGAGATCATGTTATTGCTAACTTAAAAGCATTATTAAATGATTACCAATCAAAAATTGGTGAAATAACCCCTTCCGGAAGAACGAGTTATAAAATTAATTTTAAACGTGTTTATATACCGACTTTACGTGGCCTTAGAGGATATGTAGATACAATCGATACAGGGAAAGATGTATATAAAGAAAGAACGAAAAATGATTACTTCAAAGAAGCACCTGAAACATTAGAAATACACACTGGACTTAATCTCTATGATGAAATAACAGACATGTTATTAGGAAGTGTTCAGCAAAGGTACAACATGATGAAATTTCAAGAATTCTTGTCGGAAAGCTTCTTTGATGGACAGCAAGTTACACTTACGCCCGTTAGGAATTCAGATGTAATAAAAGTGAAAATAGGAACAGAAAAGGAAAAAAACATATTTGAATTAGGGGATGGTATTCAATCACTAATCATCCTAACATTCCCTTTATTTAAGTTTTTAGAAGAAAACTTGCTATTATTTATTGAGGAACCTGAGTTGTATTTACATCCAGGTATGCAGAGAAAATTTATTGAGATTATAATGGATGAGCAATTTGCACATCACCAATTTTTCTTCACAACCCATTCAAATCATTTTTTAGATTTGACACTTGATATGGATATGATATCTGTCTATAAATTTAAAAAAGAATTAGGAGAACATTCCGGAAACCCTACTGAAGAACTAGATGCAACTTTCTCTATAGAAAATGTAAGTAATGAGGACAAGAGCGTGTTGCAAGAACTTGGAGTTAGAAATTCAGCTGTTCTTCTATCTAACTGTACCATATGGGTTGAAGGTATTACAGACAGGTTTTATATAAGACAGTTTCTAAAAGTATTTCAAGAATCTCACCCTGATTTAAAACAGTTTAAAGAAGATATACACTATTCATTCGTTGAATATAGTGGTGGTAATATAACTCATTGGTCATTCCTAGATGAAGATGAAACAGAGGCTGATGAAGGACATGCTTCTATGAATGCTGAAAAAATCTGCAGCACTCTTTTTTTGATTTCAGACAAAGACGGCGATGATAAGCGTCCTCGGCAAGAAAAGTTAAAAGAAGTTCTAGGAGAAAGGTATTATTGTTTGGAATGTAAAGAAATTGAGAATATACTCTCAGCAGATACAATAAGAGAAGTAATTGCTGAATATGAAAAGAGTACACTAGAACACCTAACCAACAAAGACTTTACTCAAGAAGAATACAATAATATGCATTTAGGTACCTTTATAAATTCTCTTTTTCCAGAAGGGGCTAGGAAAAGAAGAGGTAGTTATGCTGCAGATTCAGGAACTATAGTAAACAAATTGGATTTCTGTAAAAAAGCTATTGACCATATAACTACGAATGATCAATTAAGTGAGGAAGCCCAGAAATTAAGTCAAGTTCTTTACCACTTTATAAAAGTACACAATGAGTAACAAAATCTATTTAAAAAGTTCTCGATTAGAGAGCTTTTTTCTTTAGTCGAATATTGATAATAATGGACTTATTGCATCAGCTAAAAAACATTAATGCACTTAAATCTGGCCCTAAAATGGAAATAAGCGCTGATCCTTGCTACAGGAAAGCGCCCTTTTGCTGAAGATCATTAATCAAATCGAAGCTAACATAAAAGCTTATTTAACATTCTTACTTCTTTAAAACAATAAGAGTAGCCGAAACGACAGCCCCTATGAAGACTTGTCTTCATTAAGTTGAATAATGGGATCCTTCTTTATGGGAGAAATACCCCTGTTAAAGTCTATTAATTTAATGTTATGGTCTTTGAAAATATTAGGGTCTTTTTCTCGATAATACTCTTCAGCAGATAGACAAATGCACTCACACAATTTGTCGATATTTACTCTGACTTTGTTTGTCTTTAGTATTTTCGAGTTATTATTAGTTGGGTTCACCCAAGATAAACCAGTTTTGTCTGCTTCACCTATAGCTAATTCAAATTCGTATGAATAATGAAAATCTGCGTCTTCTTTGTCGCCCCAGTTTTTTATATCTGAATTTCCAGCATGTAAGAAAGGACAACGTAGATGATAACACATCTCTCCTGTAAAATATGGATCTTTTGCCTTAGAGCCATCTTCTGTCCAACCTGTGTTGTCAGCAAAATATTGGTTTACCCAATTATTAAACCATGCTGCATATTGTTTTCCTATATTACGTTCTCCATTTTTTCTTTAAATCTGGATACTCAATTTGCCCGCAAATATCAGGTAAAGTTAAAGATAGTGCAAGTGCTGATAAATAACTTTTATTATTAAGAGCAATTTTAATGTCCTTTATTTTATCTAACATTTAATCTCCCTATCGTATTTATTTAACCACATGGAAAATGAGCGCTTATCCTTGTACCAGGATAGCTCCGAGATTGATGAACAAGGAAATTGATTTTCTTAAACGAAAACAGAATATCACCCGGGTCGTTACATCCTAATTTTCCAACTAATTTTATAGATGAGTTATTAGAAAGATCACATTCCTCTACCCATTTTAAGCTTATTTATGTTTTCAAGGAGAATTCCTTGACTTAATTCTCCCCTCATATTTAATATTGGATCTATTATCCCCTTCATGTTCTTCCTATCGAACTCTCTCATAATATTGTCAAAGTCTTCATCACTTGAAATTATATTTAACTCATAATCTTTTAGGTCTAAGCCTATTTTCTTCCAGTTATTCAAATAATTTTTTAATGTCATGGGATCACTTAAAAAAACTAGAGAACCGTCTAAAGTAAGTAACTCCTCACTTTCTAAAAGGGTAATAGTCAATAGTGGAGCATAAAAATTCATATTTTTACTATATTGAATTCCAATATGTTTATTATACTTTTCAACTTCAGCAGAAACGCATTCTAAAAAATCTTCATTATCATTTTTAATTTCCATTAAATATGAGTAGGTTCCATAAAAATAATTTACAGATGTATAACCAAAAGGATCTTGATCACTCTTCTCAAATGATTCATTAAAACGTTTAGCTGCTTTCTTTGCTTCACTTTTATTAAATCTATCAACTTTTCCTCTATTTGAAATATATACAAAATCTCCATTTGATAGATTTATCTTTACACAGTTGTTAAATTGATTATTACTACCTCCATATGGATTCCATGCCATATGAACTACAGAAGGAGTTTTAACACTTTTCAAACCACTTAACATAGCTTGTGAACCCTTCATACTGTTTATCCATAGATTATAATCAAACTTTCTTAGATAATTATATTCATTAAATATTTCACTATCGATGAAACCTAATACTCTATCAATTGGTCTTAAACAATCAATATGAACAACCCCTAGAATAGATCTTTCATATAAGTCATCAACCTCAATAGCATAAGATTTTTCAGAAATTCCTTTTCCACAATGCAAACAATTCATGAACTCATTTTTATTTTCTTTTATGTATTTTTGACATATTTCTTTATGAAGTTTCACCGGTAACTCCTGCTCAACATTCTCAATACCATTAGCTTCAGCTATAACAAGTTCATCATAGGGCAGATTTTCCTTATTCTCTATTAAGTATCTATCCATCCCTACGTTTGTAGAAGTCCTATGTAAAACCTTCATTTTAATTCCATTCTTTAGAATTATAAAACCATTATCAATAAACTTAATCCTCTTTGAGCCATCCTCATCAAAACGATATAATTCCATAAGTAACATTTTATTCGAAAAGCCTTCACTTAGTTCTTCGCTTCCTTCAACGAGAACTACATCTTTTCCTAATGAAAACTTATCTTCATTTAGTATAAAACTAAAAAACCTCTCCGCATCATCCCCACTATTATCAATTTCATTGGGGTTGTAAATATATCCCTTCCATTTATCTTTTAACTCATTACACAAGACTGACATTCTACTTGAAGCAAAACTAAGAGAAGTTGAGATTAGAAAAGACCAAAAGAATCGAGGAGACACTTTATCTATTTTACTACTAAGTGCTGTTAGTACACTTTTTTCAAAAGCCATACCATCTTCAATATCGAGAATAGAAATAATCACTTTAGAAGAAAAATCCAAAAATTGTTGTTCACTCATTTCTTCGCTTTTAACTTTTTTATAGATCTCTTTAATTAGACTCTTAAACCTATCGAACACTGATTTTTCACTTTTGTTAAGGGGATTCTCAATAAATGTTAAAGGATTGAGCCTAATACTTTCTAATATTTTTCTAAGATCATTTTTAATTGGACTAGACGTATTGGAAGTAGTTACTAATATATAACTATTTACTGATTGACCTTCTTGAATATATTGTGTTACAAATTGATTAATTGCTTTATAGAAATCACTATCTTCGCTTTTTGTAAATGATGCTGTTCTTTTCATTTGCAAGAATAACTTCTCGTTTTCCTTGGTGGTTACTACAAGATCATCTATGATATCCCTGGTTTCAAATGCAACCTGTTTTATATATGTATTTGCTTTTACATCAATAGAATTTGATAAATCCATTTCTACTACCATATTAAATAATATCCAACCTGAAACTCTTTGTTGGAAATCTATCCCTGCATTTGTAGGTTGAGTCCCCATTTAAAATACCCCATCCTTTATTATTAGAATTATTGCTGATTTTTAGTCTTAGAATATTGTTCGCACCCTCCTATTCTGAAAGTATTTTTTAAACCTATTAATCATTCTTTGAATTAATATACCTTCTTTAGGATAGAAAACCAAATATTAGTTTATACACTTTAAAAATAAACGAATAGTTTGAATAGTTTCAAGTTTTCCAGATAGCTGCCCTATTCTGGAATAACTTAGAAATTCAATATCCACCGTTTAAAACCCTTCCTTCATCAAAATATTGACCATGATAATTGATTTTCTAATATGTCTTAACATCTATGACTTTTCCTTTTACATTTTGACTATTACTTAGATTCCATTGAATTGTATTACTCATTGATACCAAGAACTTTTGTTCGTATAATGATATTAAGAAGGATAAACCCATAAATTTGTCATCTTACAAAAATACGCTTTAGAAAATTAAATTTTCATATTGTAGCTTAAGCTACAATGTTATTAATGAATTAAAAATGATAAATGCTAAAGCAACCATGCGAGTTTAGGAAATATGCTTCAAGGTTTTTGCGAACTAGTTAACAAGTTTTTTTAATTAAGAAGAAAATTACACAACCCAAAGCACCTATTATATTACTCTGTTCTATTAAAGTTTTAGTAGGAGGTATTTAATATGGGAAGTTACCAAAGACGGGGAGAGAATTCTTTTCTGTTGGTGGTAGAAGCCGGATATGATGCTAAAAGCAAGCGTAAAAAACGCACCAAGACAATACGGATCACTGATCAACCTTTATTAAAAACGAAACGCAAATTAGAAAATTTCTTACAACAGGAGTTGGCAAAATTCCAGATTGAAATCGAAGCTGGTGAATATATTGCTCCTAACAAAAACTTGTTTAGTGACTTCGTTCAGGAATGGTACAAGCGTTATGCAATTAAAGAATTATCCCCTACTGTTGTTAAAAACTATATGAGCTCTCTACGTAGTCACATCCTCCCTGTATTTGGAACTAAAAGAATTGGAGATATTAAAACAATTCAAATCATACGTTTTTTAGATGATAAAGCAACCGGCGAGAATGAAAGAAAAGACGGCCGTCCAGGTAAACTCTCTTCCGATTCTATTCGAAAATTTTACGATGCGCTTTGTAATGTATTCAACAGAGCATACGAGTGGCGTATTATTAAAGACAATCCGATGACTGGTGTTAAAAAGCCAGCAGTCAAACAAAGAGAAATGAGGTATTACACAAGTGAGGATCTTGGAGAAGTATTTGAAGCTTTAAACCATGAATCACTGATGTGGCGTGTATATTTTTTAGGAGCTTTATTTGGCGGATTTAGACGAGGAGAATTAACAGCTCTTGAGTGGTCTAACATCTTATTTGATACTAATGAAATAGAAATTATAAATAACATTGTAGGTAGCGAAAACGTTCAACCTATTATAAAGGATCCCAATACGAAATCATCTAAAGCATCAGTCGTCATGCCTGAATGGTACATGGAGTTATTAAAAGAGTACAAAGCTGAGTGGCTTAATGAAAAAGAAAGCGCAGCAGAATATTGGGAAGGGAGCGATCACTAGTATCTTTTTCATAAAGGATTAGGTAGTCCTCTCTATTTTACAACGCCTACAACAAAATGGAGTCGAATAGTTGAAAAATACAAACTGAAAAAAATTCGTCTTCATGACTTACGCCATAGCATGGTCGCTCTTTTGATGGAAGAAGATAATGTAAACTTACCTGGCATTCAGAAACGTGCTCGTCATTCAAGTTCGAAAATCACTTCAGATATCTATGGACACATTTCTAAGAAAAGAGCTACGCAAACCGCAAGTCAATTTGATAAATATGCTCCAAATAAAAATTTGGTCAACAAATCGTCAACAAACTAATAATTGTGATGTGTATACAACAATTCATACACAAGAAAAACCCTTGATACACAAGGGTTTTTTAGATGGAGCATAGCGGGCTCGAACCGCTGACCTCTACACTGCCAGTGTAGCGCTCTCCCAGCTGAGCTAATGCCCCGTATAATGACAGCGATTTCCTGTCGACAAGATTTATTCTATCATAGGTTTTATTGTGAGAGCAACTTGTTTTTTTGAAATATTGTGTATTGAGCATCTGATTCATGTTTGAGATGGCAGTCCGTATATCAAAAGATCCTCGACATACGAGCAATATATAAATAGTATATTGAGGGCCTTTTAATCATTGCACTCTTTTTAAAGCTTTTCTTCTCCTTGTTCCTTAGATTCTTGGTCGATTTCCAACCTCCTCTTTTCCAATTCCAGTTTCTTTTCCTCTACCTCTAACTTCTTCTTTTTCAAGTCAAAATTCATTACAAAATATAAAAAAATAAACGTCATCCCAACGATTACGGATATAAATAAAAATAGGTCCAATCTGATCTCCTCCTAGGTGTTACTTGTTTTTAAAGTATACTGGTGCGTAGTCACCACATATTCATATTACTTTAGCGCATAACCAGTTTTAGTACGCCACCTCTCTCTTTTTTTAATCATGCTATACTAAAGAATAATGAGAATTTGGTAAGGGAGATGAATACGATGAAAGATGTCCTTATCCAGTATATGAAACGCTTCTCGGATCTCAGTGAATCCGAATTAAGAAAGCTCACAATCGATATTCCTGTTGCTACGTTTAAAAAAGGAACGGTCCTTTTACATCAAGGTGAAGTCCCCAACAAATGCTATTTTGTTCTAAAAGGGTGTGTACGCCTATACGGTGTCGATGAACATGGGAATGAGAATACGTTTAATTTCTTCACTGAAGAGCAGAGTGTGACGATCTTTAATCAGCATACTCCTGACAAAATTTCTCCATACTCTCTTAGCTGCTTGGAAGACTGTACGCTTATTGTTGGTGATTTATCGACTGAGCAGGAAGCTTACAATATGCATCCGGTGTTAGAGGAACTGACTCGCAAAATGATTGAAGAAGATCTTGGTACGATGAGGGATGATTTCTCCTCCTTCATCTCTTCTACGCCAGAAGAACGCTATCAGAACTTGGTTAAGAAAAGACCAGGTTTAATTGATCGAGTTCCTCAGTATCAACTAGCAAGCTACCTGGGAATCAAGCCAGAATCTCTAAGCCGGATTAAAAAACGGTCCGTAGCTAACCTCAGGATTGTTGATTAGTCCATCGTTACTCTTCTTCCTTTTACTAATAGCCATATCCCAAAACCTAATTCACCGATGACCATAGGAACCATAAGGATTAATTCTAGTAGCCCAGTAACGTTTTCAATTTGGGGGATAAATTGGTACATGAAATGAATAAGCGCGTAGCTGAAGCCTGCTAGAACGACAAGAAAGCTGATCACTTTTGGTATCTTAGTTGTATTCCATGTTACCAGGCCGACTGCGATCAGATGAAGCCCAAAAATGATTAATCCAAATGACCAGGTTGCTTCAAAAGCTGTGATGGAATCCATTGCTTGCTGTGCAACACGATCCGACGTACCTCCTACTGCATGTTGAACAATCGTGTTCGTTACTACCAGATGTGAAACCGCAGTGGCTAGCATGGCTGTATAAAGGAAACGAAGCCAGCCAGCTAATAAAGCGTAACCTGCATGAAACGGCTGTAGAAATAAGTAAAATCCCCATGATACAACTAAATCCATGATGATGATAATAAGCCATCCAAGTACCTCAAGACGAAACAGTCCTTGAGATGCCTGGATGTTTTTTAATGTCGTTGTCGCATCTCCCTCAACGACTAATGAACTGTGCACATACCCCTGAGCAAAAACTGCAGCAACTGTCATGACAAGTAAGGCAATACCAGACAAGACTGCTGCTTTCTGCTGCATGTTTTGATTCGTTGTTCTCCCTAACCCCATATAAGAGCCTCCTCGACTTTGATGTTAAATCTATTGTATTTTGTCTGAGGAAGACTTTCATTGACTTAAATCAAGGATTTTGCGCTTTTAGAAATTTAAGCAAGTCCCATTCTTATCCACAATGAGATTACCTAAGTAAAGCACACTAATTTCAATAAAGATCACGAATCACTTTTTTTATCCCATAGCTCTATCCTCCCAAGCCAATGGTGCTATTAAAAGGGTTAGCAAAGGAAATTGTGAAGATCTGTTTAGGTCGAAATCCTTTTGAACCATGTTAGGTGCTTTGAAATAATTGGTGTACGGGTTTGTTAACGAACTAAAATGAAGTTGGTGATGAAGGTACATGTTGAAAAAGATTAGTCCTGCAGGAGTTTTATCAATAGCCATGCTAATGGGATGCTCCGCTGAAACGGAGAAAAAAATCGATGAGGATCAAGCAGAAGACGTGACATGGTCATATGAAGGAGAAACAGGGCCATCCAATTGGCATACGCTGCACCCTGAGTATGCGGCATGCGGTGAAGGAGAAAAGCAGTCTCCAATCAACATTGACGTTTCAACTGTTGAACTGAATGATGATTTAGAAGCACTTGAACTCACGTACCAATCCACTCCGTTTACATTAGAAAACAACGGACACACGGTTCAACTGACGGATCCAACTGGGGAAAACAGCATTTCATTACAAGGAGAAGAATATACGTTACAACAACTCCATTTCCATACCCCAAGTGAAAATTCTTTGAACGGTGATCATTTTGAAATGGAAGGTCACCTTGTTCATCAAAATGAAGCGGGTGAGCTGGCCGTTCTCGCCTTCCTTATTGAAGAAGGTGAAGATAATCCAGTCTTAGCTGAAACCTTTTCAAATATCCCTTCCGAACACAGTAAAGAAGAGCTCTCAAGTAAACTAAAGCTGGAATCATTACTGCCAGAAGACATGTCAACATTTCGGTACAGCGGTTCGTTAACGACTCCTCCTTGTTCTGAAGGTGTTAACTGGGTGGTTCTCGAAGAACCAATCGAGCTCTCAGAACAGCAAATAGAAGCATTTTCCGACCGTTTTCCGCATGGGAATGCTAGAGATCCTCAACAGATAAATAAGAGAGAAGTTTACGCGGATTAGTCTACTCTCCACCAAAAACCCTCCTGCGAATGCAAGAGGGTTTCTACCTGTTCTATTATAAACAACCTACAAACAACAAAAGAAACGCCGTTCAACAGCGTTTCTCCTCTATTACCTTCTCTCCCGGCTCGTTAACCCCATTGCCACAAACCGTACAATAAGTGATGCCACAATGCTATACACAATCAATGCGAACACCGCAGAGAATTCAACGACATACTGTCCGGCGAATTCCGTCGTTGGAAAGATGTTTCGGAATGGATACAACAGCGGCTCTGAAAAGTCATAGATCCACTGTACAAACGGAGCTGTTGGATTTGCGCTGAATAGTTTCAGCAATATGCGAATTCCGAGAATCGCTTCGATGATGCCAAAAATCAGGCGTACGAGCGATACGAGGAATGATGATAGTGCTCTCATATTTCTTCACCCTTTTTGTCCTGTCATATCCTTTCTTTACCCTGTCGTGAAGGATCACACACGTGTCGTTTTTTTCCAGTGATTGATGGGCATAATGGAAGTGGAGAAAGGAGCGTTTTGTTTTGAGATTACGTGACTTAGTTTATTATATATCGCGGTATCCTCCTGTATTACAACTCGGTGCACTGATCGTTGTGATTCTAATCACGATGGGCTTTATTATGCATCTGGTAGAGCCAGAGATGTTTCCGACCGTTTTCGATGGGGTTTGGTTTGCGATTGTCACGGCTTCTACGATTGGGTATGGTGATACATCACCTGAAACTGTGAGAGGAAAAGCATTTGCAATGGTATTTATTATGTTTGGAGCTGGATTTATGACCTTTTATATGGCAAAGCTTGCTTCTTCCTTTGTAATGACCCAGGGTGCACTCGGACGGGGAGAGCGCAGCTACGAACGAGCCAATCACGTTGTCGTCGTTGGGTGGAATTCACGCAGCCGACATACGATTAAGGCGCTTTTATCAAATCAGCCTGAGCGATCTATTGTACTGGTTGATCATTCGCTTACTGAAAACCCACTCCAAAAAGAAGGCGTTCATTTTATTCGAGGAAACCCTGGTGAAGACAGCACATTGCGCAAAGCCAAGGTAAGCGATGCACACACCGTCCTCATTACGGCGGATCAGTATAAAAGTGAAATGGAAGTGGATATGCAGACGATTCTGACCCTTTTAACGGTAAAAGGGATCAACCCTTCTGTGTATACGATTGTGGAGATTCTATCGCCTGAACAAATTGTGAATGCCGAGCGTGCGGGTGCGGATGAAATTATTGAAAGTGCGCATCTTCTAAGTACAGTCATGACGAATAGCGTCTTTTCACATGGGATTTCTACGACACTGCTTGAAATGTTGACTCATTTAAAGCCAAACCAACTCGATTTTATGAAAGCGGAGGCTTACAGTGAGAAATCCTTTTGCGATGTCGCTCAACAGCTAAATGAAAAGGATATTCTGATGATTGGTGTAAAAAGAGGAAGCGATCTTGTCATGAATCCCTCCCCTTCGTTTGTTATCGAGTCAGATGATCTTTTACTTGTGATTCACACGTAAGACGAGAGTGCTGCGTCAAACTCTTTCACGTAACGCTCTCCGTATTTCAACCACTTTTCATCAATTTCAGCATCTTTATCGGTTGGTTCCTGAAATTGGTTAAAGGACGCTGAGATATTGCCGATATTCCCTTCAGGATCGACTCCTGCCTGGTACATATGAGAGAGCATGAACGGCTGGCCGATTTCGACAATAGCGCCATCCGCATCAAGCTCTTTTTTCACGGCTTTAATCGGCACTCGTAGAAAAAGATAGCCGTCTTCATCATCGATTTTATAGTCAAAATAGCCATGATCATATTCCCATCCGCCTCCGTAGCTATAGCCTAGTTGACGAAGCTTGTCCTCCATAATGCTAAGTTCAATCGTTTTCCCTTCGAGTTCCGAATTCATTGGAATCATGTGTACTTCCTCCCTGTTTACATAGTCTACGCTTATCGTGTCCAAACAGAGGAATTTCATGATAAAAAAGCGCAAGCGCCTCGTTCACCCGCGACAAGCTTAAGACGAGCATCAATGTGGCGCTTTTTGCCACAATGATGCTTGACTTAAGACCTCGAGCGGGTAGGCGCTGGAACTAGATTAAAAAAAAAGAGAGCGCCGCTGCGCTCTCTCTAGTTCAATCTATTCGTTGGTGTTAAGGCGATCTTCAAGCTCAGCTTTTTCTTTTTCGAATCCTGGTTTACCAAGAAGTGCGAACATGTTCGTTTTGTATGCCTCTACTCCCGGCTGATCGAACGGATTCACGCCAAGTAGGTAACCTGAAACGGCACATGCTTTTTCAAAGAAGTAAGCAAGGTAACCGAAGTGGTAAGGCGTCATTTCAGGGATGTTCACGATCAAGTTCGGAACGTCACCATCTGTATGAGCAAGCATTGTACCTTCAAATGCTTTCTGGTTAACAAAGTCCATTGTTTCCCCAGCAAGGTAGTTCAGCTTATCAAGGTTTTTGTCGTCTTCTTCGATTGTGATCTCATGACGCGCTTTGCCTACGTTCAATACAGTTTCAAACAAGCTACGACGGCCGTCTTGAACGTATTGTCCCATCGAGTGAAGGTCAGTTGAGAAATCAACGGATGCTGGATAAAGACCTTTGTTGTCTTTTCCTTCACTTTCGCCAAAGAGCTGCTTCCACCACTCAGAGAAATAGTGTAGAGATGGCTCATAGTTCACTAGAAGCTCGATGTTCTTTCCTTTGTTGTAAAGAGCATTACGAACCGCTGCATACTGATAAGCTTCGTTTGAAGCGATGTCAGATGTGTTCAAGTCATCTTGCGCGTCCTGAGCACCTTTCATCATTTCTTCGATCGAGATTCCGCTTGCTGCGATTGGAAGAAGTCCAACAGCTGTAAGAACAGAATAACGTCCACCAACATCATCAGGAATCACGAAGCTTTCGTATCCTTCTTCGTCAGCAAGTGTTTTAAGCGCACCTTTTGACTTATCTGTTGTTGCATAGATGCGACGACGCGCTTCTTCTACGCCGTATTTTTCTTCAAGGAATTTACGGAAAATACGGAACGCAATTGCAGGCTCTGTTGTTGTACCAGATTTTGAAATCACGTTAACGGAAACGTCTTTTCCTTCAAGTACGCTGAAAAGATCCTTTACGTAAGTCGAGCTAATGTTGTTTCCTACGAAGAACACTTGTGGTGTTTTGCGCTCTTCTTTTGTTAGCACGTTATAGAAAGAATGGTTCAGCATTTCGATCGCTGCACGAGCGCCTAAATAAGAACCACCGATCCCAACAACAAGTAGCACGTCAGAATCTGATTTAATTTTCTCAGCTGATTTCTGAATGCGTGAGAATTCTTCTTTATCATAATCATGCGGAAGCGTTAGCCAGCCAAGAAAATCGCTGCCAGCCCCTGTTCCATTATGTAGCGCTTCGTGTGCAGCCTTCACTGCATCCGCCATGTATGTTACTTCATGTTCGCCAACAAACGACAATGCTTTTGAATAATCAAAACTTACTTTCGAAGTCATAGTTAGCCTCCAATTATCATTTTTTGTTCAGTACCCACATTTTACTTTAGCCCAAGACCTAGTCGAAATCAAGAACGCCGATCCATGTAAGCGATTACCTGAGAAGATTTCTTTTTAAAGTTACATAAGCTTTTTAGAACTTGAACTTATATTTCTCTTGGGGCAGCTCGATTTTTAGCTCATTCGATTGAAACCAGAGTTTCAATCGCCTTTCAGCGAAGCTGAAAGGTCGCAATGTGTGAGAGGGGCGTTGAACAAATTCATTTGTTCTAAACGCCCCTCTCACACATTGCGAAAATGAGTTAAACCATCCCCATTTAAACACCATAAAAAAAGAACCGCTCCAAAACGGAACGGTTCTTATCATTTTATCTTATAGAGAAGCTTTCAAAATCGCCATCACGTCGTCGCGCTCAAGAGACTTGAAATTACCGAACGCGCCATTAGCCATCGCACGGTCAGCAATCAAATCAAGCTGGCTATCGTCGATGTCATAATCAGCAAGACGGTTTGGTGCACCAAGGCTGCTCCAGAACGCGCTTAGCTTGTCGATCCCTTCAAGCGCGATATCGCGATCAGATTTACCTTCTTCGCTTACGCCAAGAACTTTGACAGCAAGACGCTTGAATTTATCAACGTTCACATCAAGGTTGTGTCTCATTAAGTTCGGGAAGAGAATCGCCAAACCACCAGCGTGCGGAATATCATACACAGCTGATACCGCGTGCTCGATGTTGTGAGAAGCCCAGTCACCGCGAACACCCATCTGTAGTGATTGGTTTAGCGCTACTGTACCACTTAACATAATTGTTGCACGGTGGTCGTAGTTCTGCATATCTTCAATTAATTTTGGAGCAGTATTCATCACTGTTTCAAGTACAGAGAACTGCATGTTTTCTTGTAGCTCTGTATTTGATTCAGGGTGAAGGTATTGCTCAAGTACGTGAGACATCATGTCCACCATGCCGTAAACTGTATGGTTTTTTGGCACTGTGTACGTGTTCTCAGGATCTAGAATAGAGAATTTCGGGTGAACTAGTGGATGTCCCCAGCCGTATTTCTCTTGTGTTTCCCAGTTTGTGATAACAGAACCTGGGTTCATTTCTGAACCAGTTGCTGCTAGCGTTAGAACTGTACCGAATGGAAGAGCTGCTTCAGGGAATGCTTTTTTCGTAACAAAGTCCCAAACGTCTCCATCATATTTAGCTCCAGCAGAAATCGCTTTTGTGCAGTCAATAACACTACCGCCACCTACTGCTAGAATGAAATCAATATCGTTTTCTTTACAAATGTCGACGCCTTTATGAACAGTTGTTAGGCGTGGGTTTGGTTCAACGCCGCTAAGTTCAAATACTTCAGCACCAATTTCGTTTAATGTGTTCATTACGCTATCGTAAACACCATTTTTCTTGATGCTTCCTCCGCCATAAACAACGAGGACTTTTTTTCCGTATTGTGGAACTTCCGTTTTGAGCGCTTCAAGCTGCCCTTTACCGAAGATCAACTTTGTTGGATTTTGGAATGTAAAATTATTCATTGTTATGTCCTCCTTTATTTCAAATCACGTTTATCCCAGCCTTAAGGCGCAGTAAACACTCACCTTTAGCCTTTAGTAAAACCAGAGGTTAAGGTGAGAATAAACTGCCCCTAAAGGTCTGATTCGTTCAACTAACCGTCAGACGACGGAAGTTTCACTTTATTATGCCTCATCATATTTTAAAAATAAAGCAATCTGCTTAAAGGAAGTAAGTGGAGATGAAATGTATAAGATTGCGGAATTTTTCTCATCTTATAAATGAATCATTATGTTTTTTATAAAAGGAGGGTGTCTTTTGAGCACACTACAACGAGTCGCACTAGGGTTGGTTATCATTGGAGCGATCAATTGGGGACTTATTGGATTTTTCCAATTTGACCTTGTAGCAGCGATTTTCGGTGGACAAAATGCTGCACTAGCACGCATTGTCTATGGTCTTGTTGGGCTGAGTGGTCTTTATTGCCTAACGCTACTATTCAAACCTACTGAAGAGCTTTCACATGACCCAGATCGTGCGACAACATAAATCAAAAAAAGAAGGCAGCCGATTGGCTGCCTTCTTTTGTCATTACTTACTTCTTAAGGCGCTTGTTCAATTGAGCTTGACGGTCGTTAGATTCTTTCAACCAGTCTTTAAGCTTATCTTCAAGCGTGTTGAAGCCTTGTGGAGAAGAAGTTTGTTGTGGTTTCTTGTTTCCGCCGCTTGGTGCTGCTGGGCGAGGCTTTCTTTCCGGACGCTCAGGTTTAGGCTGAGTAGCACGGATTGAAAGAGAGATTTTACCGGAACCTTCTTCAATGTTAAGGATTTTAACCTTAACTTCGTCTCCTACAGTAAGTTGATCTTCGATATTTTTTACGTAGCCGTGAGAAATTTCAGAAATGTGAACTAGACCTTGCTTTTGGTCGTCAATTGCAACGAAAGCACCAAAAGGCTTAATACCAGTTACCTTCCCTTCTACGATATCACCGACGTTATATTGCTCTGCCATGAAAACACTCCTAACAAATTTTTTCAACTTAACTAGTATAACATAGATGTCGAATCTAGACAAAACATCATACTGGCCTTTTCTAAGAATCATACCCTTCCAGTGAAGGAATAGCAAGACATGTGAATAGTATAAAGCATTTGTTTTCAAATTAAAATAATACAGATACCTAATTGATCATGTCAATGATAGCAATGCTTCAAGCAGGTGGTAAATAAATACATGAATATTTGATATTGACTGAATTCTTTCCGCTCGCTATAGTGTTAAAATGCCATTCATTTGGACTTACTATATTGTATGAGGTGACAAGATGAAATCAAATGATCAATGGTCGTCAAGATTCGGATTTATTCTGGCTTCAGCTGGGTCAGCAATCGGGCTTGGTGCACTGTGGAAATTTCCATATATGGCAGGTACAAACGGTGGAGCAGCGTTTTTCCTTGTTTTTCTTCTTTTCACTGTTTTAGTCGGAGCACCGATGCTACTTGCTGAATTTGTCGTTGGTCGACACTCCCAACAAAACGCCGTTTCTTCTTATCAGTCGATTTCTGGTAGTACAAAATGGAAATGGCTCGGATATCTCGGCGTAACGGCATCCTTCATTATCTTATCCTTCTATAGTGTTATTGGTGGATGGGTGATTACGTACTTAACGAGAAGCTTCTCAGGATCTCTTACCGGACTTCCAAATAGCCGCTATGAAGAACTGTTCGGAGAAATTATCGGCAGTCCTTCAACAGCACTCCTGACGCAAGCGCTATTCCTAGCCATAACCGTAGCGATCGTGCAATTTGGGGTTCAAAAAGGAATCGAAACAGCAAGCCGTTATATGATGCCAGCCCTTTTTATTCTTTTTCTAGTGCTTGTTGTTCGTTCTCTCTCTTTAGACGGTGCAATGGAGGGCGTTTCTTTCTTCCTGAAACCTGATTTCTCGATGCTATCAGCTGAAGGCGTTCTAGACGCGCTTGGTCAATCGTTCTTCGCGCTCAGTGTCGGTATATCCTTAATGGTGACGTACAGCTCTTACCTTGATAAGAAAGCTGACCTTACCGGTTCCGTTGTTTCAGTCGTTAGTTTAAACGTATTAATCTCATTTCTTGCTGGACTTGCCATCTTCCCTGCTGTCTTCGCATTTGGCTTTGAGCCAACAGAAGGGCCTGGACTTATTTTCACCGTTCTTCCTGCAGTGTTTAACCAAATGGCGTTTGGCGGATTGTTTTTTACCGTCTTCCTAGCGCTTTTGCTGTTTGCAACGTTAACTTCTGCTTTTTCTTTGATGGAGATTATCGTTTCTACGGTAACACGCGGTGAAGGAAAGCGTAAAAAAGCATCCTGGATCGCAGGATTATGCGTTTTCTTACTTGGAATTCCATCCGCTTTGTCATTCGGTGTTCTTGGAGACATTTCCGTATTTGGCAGAAGCATTTTTGATACGATGGACTTTCTAGCAAGTAACTTATTAATGCCGATCGGGGCTCTCTTGATTTCTGTCTTTGTTTCTCGAAAAATGAAGCGACAGATCCTGGCGGATGAAGTGATGATGTCTTCCAAAATAGGACGCGTGATCTTCCCCATCTGGTACGGACTCATACGTTATTTTGTCCCAGCAGCCATTACGATCGTACTTATTACATCGTTACTTTCATATTAATTTAAAAAAAGAGGTATATTCTTCATATGATCTGGGAATAACAGAAGTAGTAAGCTATCTATATTCCCCCTTTTGAAAGACGAGGCCAACGCCTCGTCTCTTTTTTTGTTTAACGATCTTCTCTCTTACGTCAACTAGGATAAACTTCACCTAAGTAAGCCAAACTTTAAATAGGAAGTGCAAGAGAGGAGTTGAAGAGCGTGTTCGAAACTAGGAAAGAAAAAGTACAGCTCGACAAAGTGACATTGTCTTATGAGTATTACAAACACCCGAACCAAAAAGCTCAAACACTGGTCTTCATCCATGGGTTTCTTTCCTCTTCTTATAGTTTTCGCAAACTTTTTCCTCTTCTTCATGATCATTACAGTTTATTGAGCTTTGATTTACCTGGATTTGGTGAGAGTGAAAAAAACTGTGACATCCATTACTCCCTACATGAGTATGCCGCTCTCACCAACCGCCTTTTAGAAAAAATGCAAATTTCTAAAGTGGTCTTGATCGGGCATTCGATGGGCGGTCAAATCGCGCTTCGTACTTGTATCCAACACCCGGAGCGCGTTGAGAAACTGATTCTTTTATGTAGCTCAAGCTATATTAAATCATCATCGCTAGGACTGAGAGTTTGTTCTTATCTTCCTTTTTTTCCGTACTGCCTCAGCTTATCAATGAACGCCATTAATTTAAGGAAAAACTTCGAACATCTTGTCTATGATCGGAAGCTTCTTACTCAACAAGTGATTGACGGCTATACGACAAGTTTTAATGAAAAAGGCTTTTTCTTGGCACTAAGTCGACTGATCAGGGATCGGGAAGAAGATTTAGCTTCAACAACGCTAAACAAAATCAACTTTCCCATATTATTAATTTGGGGAAGTGATGACCGTCTTGTTCCACTTCGGGTCGGAGAACGCATGAAAAAAGACCTACCTGACGCAGATCTCCTTGTTTTCTCTCATACTGGCCATTTAATACCGGAAGAAAGACCTCTCGAAACATCAAAGGCAATTCAACATTTCCTTCATGAAAAATAACGGCGCCTCGAGGCGCCGTTATTTATTTGGAACCAATTGTGGTTCTTCTTTTAATAAGATGCTTAAAAACCCAGAAGTTACGAGAAAAGCAGCTGGTATAATATAAAAAATCGACAAAAATATGATTCCGCCTGCTGCTGAAACAAGCAGACTGAAGCCTCCTATAATCGGTCTTGTTTTCACAAAATAACAGCCCAATACGGCAAATGCGGGAAAAATAAATGCAGTTAGAAATGAAATATCTTTGACTTGAATTAGAGGTATCACATTAAACCTTGAGAGCACTGCTGCGATAATGCCAAGAACACATCCTGCAACGGCCAGTTTAAACATGCGTTTTTGTTTCATTCTATTCCCTCTCTCATTTTAAACCTTACTCTTCTTAACAATCTATTCGAGTTAAAAGCGCTTCATCCTTCTATTATTCTATACTTTCCACTAATCGTTTCCATTTTAACATGAAATTTCAGTCTTAAGGCGGAGTAAACTTCAATCGGAAGCAACTCCCACTGTCCTTCATCTTGATATACACTAGAGTTAACAGGCTGCCATTATCGTAACAGTGTTTCATGCTAGAAACTAGTATCAAATGAGACCAGTCTATCTCAACATTCCCTAAAAAGGAAAGTATTTCTTTAAGATTATCGTAGTATAAAGACTTATTAAGAAATATGGCAGGAAATAAACATACTGCTGTCAAATATGTTCACTCATAGGAGACAGAAGGAATTGGGGAGATTACATGAAACGAATTCAAACAGGACGATTCCTCGTAGCAACTTTCTTTGTTAGTCTGGGAATTTTTCTTCTTCTTATAAATCTCGGCATTATTTCCATGGAAATGACGGAAGCAATTGTCTTTTTTTATCCGTTTTTGTTGCTTCTGCTCGGAGTAAAATATCTTTTGGAAGCATTGATGCCTTCCATGAAACGAAAGAAATGGACAACTGGCACTCTCTTATTCATCATTGGCCTACTTCTCGTTCTTGATCGTTTTGAAGTGATTCATTTTACCCTTTCGAGCATTTGGAAACTGTGGCCGCTCATTTTTGTGTTGATCGGTTTTAAGATCCTTGGACAGTTCCGGAAGGTTCAAGGATTTAGTCTAGTTAGAGACCATTCCTACAACAAACCGAATTGGGAAGTTCGCTCGATGTATGACTGGAGCTTTGTATGCGACTACGACTTTGATTTTTCGACAACTCTCATCCCAGAAAAAGAAACTGTCATTCATCTCTCAGGTTTTGTTGGTGACATTAATGTGATTCTTCCAGAAGATCTTCCATTTCGAATCGATGGAAGTGCCAAGGTTTTATCCGCAACAATCGATAAACACAATCAGGATAATGTTGGAAGAGGACAGGCCATCACTTATGAAACGGATGATTTTAACGATGCTCTTCAGCGCATCGTATTTTATCTTGATTTTTCCGTGCTTGATTTAAGAGTTGATCGGATTTAAAGGAAGGTGCAATCAATGTGAACAAATCCACTTTACGATGGAAGTTACTTAAGTCGATTCTTTTTACAGCTCTTTTTACAGGAATTCTTTATTTCCTCTTTGTCCAAATAGGGTTATTTCTTCATCCCGGGTTTGTATCGCTCTGGTTTAGCCTACTTTCTCCCCTCTTCGTCATGTTGCTAGTGATCGTATTGGGAAGTTACTTTAGCTACAAAGATACGCTCTCTATCCGAAACCGTCTTGAAGATATTTCCACACAAATCATCACGTTATCGAGAGGAAGATTTACTGAAAAGATAAAACTTACGGAAGAAGATGAAATTGGACGGATTAGCTTCGAGTTAAATGAACTAACTGACAAACTACAGAAGCAGGTAACCTCTCTCCAAAATTTAGCTAATCAGAAAGCTGACTTAGCCGAAAAAGCGAGGGGGGCTGCCATTATTGAAGAACGTCAGCGCCTTGCTCGAGACCTTCACGATGCTGTTAGTCAACAGCTGTTTGCCTTAAATATGATGTCTTCTGCTTCTATTAAAATGATGGACCGCGACATCGAAACAGCCAAATCCCAAATGGTCGATGTGGCAGACCTCGCTAGTAAAGCACAAGTCGAAATGAGAGCGCTTCTCCTTCACCTTCGTCCAATTCATCTATCAGAAGATACTCTCTGTGTCGGCATCAGAAAGCTTGTGGATGAACTCGAAAAAAAATCTGGCGTAACTTTCCACCTTACACTTGATGAACTACCGGAACTTCCTGGTGGAATTGAAGAAAACTTATTCCGTATTGTCCAAGAAAGTCTCGGAAATGCTTTGCGTCACGCTGAAGCTTCTGTGATTCGAATTACTGTGAAACTTAAGAAAAAGCAATTTTTATTACATATCAAAGATAATGGAAAAGGGTTTGAAATGAATGAAAATAAAAAAGGCGCATACGGTCTCGATTCAATGCAAGAACGTAGTGATGAAATTGGTGGACAGTTTCGTGTCTCATCTCGTCCAGATGAAGGCACATTAGTCGAAGTACGTGTGCCATTGGAGGGATAACCATGACAGATGAAATTAAAATGATGATAGTCGATGATCATGATATGGTACGTAAAGGTCTCAAAGCGTATCTTCTAACGGAGCCTGATTTCCAAATTATTGGCGAAGGTGCAAATGGCAAAGAAGCAGTATCGCTCGCAAATGAGCTTCATCCTGACGTGATTTTAATGGATCTCATTATGCCAGAAATGACGGGCATTGAAGCGACAAAAGAAATAATGGCCACTCTTCCAAACACAAAAATTATTATTATCACGAGCTTCTACGATGATGAACAAGTTTTTCCTGCTATTGAAGCAGGCGCTTTTAGCTACTTGCTTAAAACAGCCTCAGCGGAGGAAATCATCACTACAATTCGAAAGGCGATTCAAGATGAAAGCGTCATCGAGCAGAAAGTAGCGCAAAAAATGATGAATCAACTACGTTCGAAACCTAAGAAACCCCTACATGAAGAATTAACTAAAAGAGAAAAAGAAGTTCTTCTTTTAATTGGTGAAGGAAAAACGAATAGCCAAATTGCAGAAGAATTGTATATTGGATTAAAAACGGTAAAAACCCACGTTAGTAATATCCTTGGAAAACTCGGTGTGAATGATCGTACCCAGGCTGCTGTATACGCCATCCGAAACGGTATGGTTCGGTAAGAAACCTGATTGTTTTTGACACCTCTCTCAATCGCTACGCATTTACTATAATAAGGAGCGATTTAAGGAGGAAACAAGCAATGGCAGACGATTATAAAAAATGGTCAGAACTTCCGTATGCTGGTGAACAAAAGCCCCCTCATAATCCAGAAGAACCATATGCGGGTTCGTGGCCGGATTACTACCTTCGTAACCAACCACCAGGGCGTTTTGCTACCCTTAACGGAAGACCAATTCGACTGGACATTAAGCATCCATCATCCATTGATTGGGAGTATGAATTAAAGAAAGTGAAGCATGCCCAGAAGCATCTAACACGAGAGCAGGCAACGCTAGCAGAATATTGGGGAACAGGAGTAGCGAGTAAGCAATGGACCCCTATTATCGACAAATTAATTGACACATATGGTGTGACTGCTCCCCGCGCAGCAAGAATTCTAGCCGCTGCTTCAGCAGGGATGAATGACGCTTTTACAACAGCCTGGTATTTAAAATACCGCTGGAACGTTGCAAGACCGAACCAGTTAGACCACGAGTTGAAGACGCTCCTCTGCACACCGAGACATCCGACATATCCATCTGGACACGCGACGATTAGCGGATCAACTGCCGAGATTTTATCGTACTTTTTCCCTACTGAAAAAGAGCGATTAGTCGAGCTCGCTAAAGAGTGTGCCGTCTCAAGACTGTACGCCGGTGTTCATTTTCCTGTGGATAATGAAGAGGGTCTTCGTCTCGGGAAGCAAATTGGCTCAATCGTTGTTTCAGAGCTAAGGAAAGAGGAGAATAGCCGTGGTCAATCCATCGACGTTCCATACCGAGAAAATCGTCACGCGAAATTAACCCCTCCACCATATAAACAGGTGATTGATTATGAATTTGATTCAACATGTGATTCAACTACAGAAAACCCTTTTGAAAATCAGCATATAAAACAACCAAAACCTAAACTCTTTTTCTAACTGTTTAGTTGACCATTTAAATCGAGTAAAGCTCGCAAAAGAAGCTTCACTCGATTTTTCTCTATGTTCTTTCCGTACAAAATGAGAAGGATTCGTTATAATAGATGGAAGATTAGCAGATGAAAGGACTTTACATATGAAACGCATATTTCTCTTGATCGTGTTGATCATTTCAGGATGTCAATCGCCCCAATCAGAGCCAGCTAGTATAACCGTTGCCGCAGCTGCAAGTTTAAGTGATGCGATGAACGAGCTTAATTCCCTTTATGAAAAAGAACATCCCAATACAAACATCACCTTAAATCTTGCTTCTTCAGGAGTACTGGCCAACCAAATTAAACAGGGTGCTCCAATTGATGTGTTTGTTTCTGCATCCGAATCTCATTTTCAGTCTGTGAAAAAGAAAGATTTACTAAACCCTGACTATCAGACTCCATTACTGAAGAATAAACTCGTACTTATTAAAAGCCGTTCAACTAATCTCGCAAATTTTGAACAATTAGCTTCCGAAAACGTGAAGCGAGTAGCGATTGGAATCCCTGAAACTGTCCCTGCAGGAGCTTATGCGAAACAAGCACTAGAATTCGCGAACGTATGGGAAACTTTAAAAGAAGAACTAATTTTCGGTAAGGATGTGCGCCAGGTATTAACATATGTTGAAACCGGCAATGCAGATGCAGGGATTGTGTATGAAACCGACTATCGTTCTTCTAAAAACGTAGACTTTGTAGAAGAAGTTCCTGAACAAGCGTATTCACCGATCATTTACCCAGCTGGGGTCGTCCGTGGTGCTCGTGAAGAAGCGACGAACTATTATACTTTCCTTCAAAGTAAAGAAGCAAAAGCGATTTTTGAATCGTACGGTTTCCAAAGTGATGTGAGTGCCAATGACTGATTTTCTTGATCCCATTCTTATATCCCTGAAAATTTCGCTTGTAGCAAGCATCATCGTAACGTTGTTAGGTATTTCGGTAAGTCGGCTCATGGCTGGAAGAACGTTTCGTGGAAAAAGCATCATCGATACGATCATTATGCTACCACTCGTTCTTCCACCATCTGTCGTTGGGTTTATCTTACTCGTTCTCTTTGGCGCTTCAAGCCCGGTCGGTCAGTGGATTGAAACCATCTTTCAGCACCCGCTTATTTTCACTTGGCAAGCCGGCGTAATCGCTGCAAGCGTCGTTGCGTTTCCTTTGATGTATCAATCTGCTAAAGTCGGTTTTGAAGCGGTGGATCGCGATATTGAAGACGCTGCTCGTGTAGATGGCGCCGGGAATTGGACCGTATTACGAATGATTTCTATTCCGCTCGCTTCTAATGCCCTTATTTCTGGCATCATCTTAAGTTTTGCCCGCGCTTTAGGAGAATTTGGGGCGACGTTAATGTTCGCGGGCAACCTTCCTGGAAAAACACAAACAATGCCAACAGCGATTTATGTGGCCATTGATTCAGGTCAAATGAACCTTGCCTGGGCATGGGTTTTGGTCACCATCTTTCTTTCAACCGTTATGCTTTTACTTTCTTATCGTGTAACCGTCAAAATGTAAAAAACTCGCTCAGCTGAGCGAGTTTTTCATACCATATGAGAGGCTTCATTTATACTATTAGCGCCATTTATTACTCTTCCGCTTCGGCATCCGTATCTCCTTGCGTCGAGTAGAATTCCTTCCTCAAGTAGATCTTTTCAATCAAGGCTTCCTCTCCACCATCTTCTGTACCATAGATCGTCACGTCTGAGAAACCTTCGATAAGGTAGAGCGTAACAGGCGTTTCAAATGGGTTTGAACCTTTACGTAGCTCTTCTACCTCAAACCCCAAACTAGCAAGCAACAATCGATTATCTTCTAAGTATTGCAACCCTTCAGGAAAGTACGTCATGGAAGTAGCGATATTATCCTTAAATAGCACTTCTCCGTTTTCAAACGTCATTTTCAGCGGGTCCTTTTCATCTACCTCAATGTTCTTAGGGAATTGAGAAACAAATTCTTCTCGGGATAAACCGAGCAAGGATTTGGCATCTACAATCAACTCAATCGAAGCAGGATCAAAGTCAATCTCTTCTTCAATCTGTGCTTCCTCTTCTTTTACCGCCTCAGGCGCTTCATCTTCATCTTGTTCCGCCTGTTCTGTCTTTTTATTGTCGGCAGAGCTCGATTCACCTGATGAAGAATCGACGAAAGCCGGTATGCCCCATACAACTATGTATAAAAGAAGCCAGAAACCAGCAAAAACTGCCGCTCTTTTCCTCGAAGATGTTACAAAGGGTTTGACTATGTTAGCGGTCATCAGCAAAAATGCGATAATCACCACTGTTTTCAAAAAATCCATGTTTCTTCACCTCACTATTAACTATAGAACCAATTGTTTCCCAAATACAATAGTTTCTTCTATAACTACTTAAACTTTTTCATGAGAATGAATTATTGGTAAAAAGAAGGAAAAGCGTTCATTCTATCTAACTAACAAGAGAGTAGTTATCATGAATAAGGAGGTTAATCATGACAGCAAATCGCTACGTTAACTTAACCGTTAAAAACTATCAGTCTGTTCGGAGCGCTATTCAAACGGGTGATCTACTCCTTTGTAGCGGATCTTATCCTGTTAGTAAAATCATTCAAAATGTATCCAATTCGAAATTCAGTCACGTCGCCCTCTTATTTCATTGGATGGACCGCTTAATGTTGCTTGAAAGTGTTGAAAGCTTTGGTGTCCGAATGGTTCCTCTCTCTCACTATTTTAATGATTATCGGAATTCAGGTCAGCCTTATAAAGGAAAACTGTATCTCATTCGCCATAATCAGGTAAAAGACTTAGACGACATCAAACGAAATGCGATGTTAAGAAGAGGCGCCGATTTAACAGGGAAATTCTATGATATTGAAGAAATTCTTAAAATCCTTGCTAGCGTCGTTATTGACGATCTGGAATCTATCCCGAATGATAAATACATTTGTTCTGAATTTATTCAAGAATGCTATCAAAAAGCAGGCATCTCGTTCCCAGACGATGGTCGTGGTTTCATTTATCCAGAGCATATTGCAAGTGATCCGGATGTGCGACCACTCTATGAACTTGTCCCTTAAAACCCATTTTCATAAATTCCCTCCCATTTCTATGGTTTGTCCAGACAAAATGGTTTGGAGTAAATAGACTATTAGTATCCAAAAATAATGGAGGGAGCATCATGACATTAATTGTCATTGATCCAGGGCATGGCGGGTTAGATTCAGGTGCTACGTATAGGAGTGTTCAGGAGAAAAATTTAAACTTGGCGATTTCTAACATGGTTCGAGATCATCTTGTTTCAGAGTACGAAGTTGATGTGGTTTTAACGCGAGAAACGGATAAAACGCTTGACTTAAAAGAAAGAACTGATTTTGCCAATGCATTAAAGGCAGATTTTTTCCTAAGCATTCACAATAATGCTTCTGGTGGAAGTGGATTTGAAACATTTATTTTTAATGGGACTGTCCCAAATGAGACGGTTCAACTTCAGACGAGTATTCACAATAGAATCGCACAAGATATTTTAAAGAAATACAACATTTTAGACCGAGGTAAGAAACGAGCAAATTTTCACGTGTTGCGTGAAACGAAGATGAACGCTTTGCTTATTGAAGTACTCTTTGTAGATAATGAAAAAGATCTTAAACTTTTAACAAATCCTGCTTTTATCATGGATGTATCAACAGTTATTGGAGAGGCTACGGCTGCAGCCTTGAAACTTCCATTTAAGAGCAAGCCGATTGAGAGTACATTATATAAGGTGATTGCCGGCTCCTTTAGTGATCGTGAAAATGCTGAAATCCATCTTGCAAAATTAATTCAGAACGGGTTTAGTGCATTTATTTTAACGACGGTCATTGATAAGAAAACATTTTATCGCATACAGACAGGCGTCTTCAGTGAAAAAGAAAATGCTGAAGCATTAGTTGAAAAACTAACAAAAGCGGGATTTGAATCCTTTATTCTCACTGAAGAGGGAATGGCTTCAATGAGTTCTTCTGTCACTCTTAAGTCAGCTAAATGCTTTAAAATACAGGGAGATGCTGTATTAACTGCTAAACAAATGGATGCTTACGCAAGAACCATTAATCCCGCAGCACCTGATTTAGCTGAACTGTATTTGTCACATAGTAAAAAGTACAACATTCGAGGCGATATCGCTTATGCGCAGGCGCTTCATGAAACAAATTTCTTCCGATTCACAGGCGACGTGAAACCTGAGCAAAATAACTTTGCTGGTATTGGCGCAACTGGCGGCGGAGTTCGTGGCGCCACTTTTCCTAATGAATCAACCGGTGTTCTTGCTCACATTCAACACCTTTTTGCTTATGCATCGACGTCACCACTTCCTGCTTTTGACCAAAAAGTGGATCCGCGCTTTGACCTCGTAACACGGGGCTCCGCAACAACGTGGCAAGCATTGAATGGAAAATGGGCCGTTCCAGGTACAACCTACGGTCAACTCATTCTCGCATTGTACAAGAAAATGGTAGAATCTGCTCTAAAAGAAGTTGAAAAAGAGCGTAACACGTTGAAGACAACCATCGAAAACTTGGAAATTGTTTAGCCAAAAAAAGAGCGCCTCCTCTTCGGAACGCTCTTTTTATCTACTATTTTTATATGTCGAAAGAGCCGCCTGTACATGAGGATGATAGGTTGTTTTTATATAATCCGTACCCGATGATACCCACCTTAACGCAGTCTCAGGCCTAACCCCAGTAATCATAATATCCACACCAAGCAGATTTAACGAGCCGCATAGCTTTGCAATCATTTCTGTGAAGTCGTCATTTAAATATGTAATAGAAGATAAGTCCATAATAAGCGTATTGACCTTCATATCCGCTACTTTTTGAAGTCCGATATCAAGTAGATAATGAAAGCCCACTTCTTCCACGACAGGTTGAATCGGTAACAGTCCAAGTTGATTCATGAGCGGAATAACGTTCACGGCCATATCTTCCATTCGTTCAATCAACTCTTCTTGCTTTTTATAAACATGTGTCATATCTCGAAATTCCACCATTGCGCCATACATTTTGTTCGAATCCATTAACACCTTCGTTTGGACCGTCAAATACATATTGAACTTCCCCCATTGGTAGGGCATCGCTTCAATAAAATATTCTTCTCCTGTTTGAACCGTTCGCTCCACATGACGCACTTCTTCTGGAGCCATGGGAAAGATATCGTACACACTTTCACCTAATATCTCGTTCCGATTCACTTTTAAAATATTCTCTCCCACTTCATTCACCTGAATGACACGATAATCCAGATCAATCGCCAGAACGCCACATGATAAATGATTCATTATATGATCCTGCAATTTACTCAATTCATCACTCCTATTAATTTCTTCTCATGATCGATAAGGAGAGTGCATCAACCTATATCCTCTTCCAGCTTTTGTTAAGCTATGGTGTCTACTCTTACAAAATTCTTTCTATAAATATATTTTCTACATTTAAACGCATATCCCTGTTTCTTCAAATGAAAATGAAACATTTTTTCATTTGAAAATAATCGTATAAGAGGATTTCTTGCAAAAAAAACTGCCTGGTCGGCAGTTTTTTAGTCCCATGCAAAGCGCTGTTCTTTCCACGGGTCTCCATACATATGATAACCATTCCGCTCCCAAAATCCCTGCTGGTTTTCCGAACGAAATTTAATGGCCCGGATCCACTTTGCGCTTTTCCAAAAATACAGATGTGGAATAACTAGCCTAAATGGATATCCGTGTTCTGGGGTTAACACTTCTCCGTTATGTTTGTAGGCAAGCAAACTTGTTTCGGCAAGAAAGTCCTCCAGCGGAAGGTTCGTTGTCCATCCTTCTTCTGCTTCAACCATAACGAATTTTGCTTCCTTTCGAATCCCTACATGCTCCGCAATTGTCCTTGTAGCAATCCCTTCCCACTCATTATCAAATTTAGACCATCCTGTTACACAATGGATGTCATTTCTTTTTGATGCTTCAGGTAACGTAAGCAACTCCTGAAATGAAAACACAGTAGGACGATCCACTAGTCCTCCTATTCTTAAGTCCCAATTTGACAAATCTTTCTCATAATACGGAACATTACCAACGTGAAGAACAGGCCATCCCGTCGTGACGCGCTGATTAGGCGGTGTGCGATCACTGTTCTGTTCCTTTTCTTTACCAAAGTACATACTGCACCTCTTTTCAACTTCTTTTCTATTAGTGTAACAGAATGTCTCCATTCACTTTTTATAGAATGCACCATAATAGGGAGTATGATCGAAAAAAAACACGAAGATCGCTCTCCGTGTTTTCTTACTTAAAATATCATCGCGGCTATCCAGCCAAAGATGATGAGTGGAATGTTGTAGTGTAAAAACGTTGGCACTACCGTGTCCCATATGTGATTATGTTGGCCATCGGCGTTTAATCCTGACGTTGGTCCAAGTGTACTATCAGATGCAGGAGAACCAGCGTCACCGAGTGCGGCAGCTGTTCCTACAAGCGCAATCGTTGCCATCGGGCTAAACCCAAGTTCCATTGCGAGTGGAACGTAAATGGCTGCGATGATTGGAATCGTGGAGAACGATGACCCGATCCCCATTGTAATAAACAATCCAACGATTAACATCAGAAGGGCAGCTAAGGCTTTATTGTCTCCAATTAATCCTGACGCCTGTGTCACAAGAGATTCAACTTCTCCCGTTTGTCTTAACACTTCCGCAAAACCATTCGCAGCAAGCATGACAAATCCGATAAACGCCATCATTTTCATTCCGTCAGTTAAAATAGCCTCTGACTCGGATAAGCGGATACTCCCTGTTACATAAAGAACGATAATTCCAGATAGCGCGCCAAGGATCATAGACTCAGTTGGTATTTGAACGGCTAGTGTCACGAGAACAGCGATAGCCGCAAAGATGATCGACCTTTTTGAATAGGTATACGTTTCAGGTGAATCCTCCTGAGCAATGGAAAGCTGTTTATACGTTCTAGGCTTGCGGTACGAAACAAATACAGCAATCACGAGACCTACAACAAGGCCAGATGTTGGCAAAAGCATCGCCGTTGGAATCGAAGAGAGTTCAATATCCATCCCGCTATCAGCCATATTTGACTGAAGGATTTCGTGAAATATTTTCCCAAATCCAGCAGGCAAAAGAATATATGGTGCAGTTAAACCAAATGTTAGTACGGCTGCAACGGCCCGACGATCCAATCCAAGTTCATTTAACACTTGAAGAATAGGTGGAATCAGAATCGGGATGAACGCAATGTGTACAGGAACAAGGTTTTGTGAGAAACAAGAAATCAAAAGAATGATAAAAAGAATAAGTACTTTTGCGAGACCTTTCTTCCGATCGCCTCCCTGTCGATTAACGAGTTTTAAGGCACGTTCTACGATCAATTCAGGTAGTCCGGTGCGAGTAAGACCAACGGCAAAGCTTCCAAGCAATGCATAGCTCAATGCAACCGTAGCTCCGCCTCCAAGTCCAGAACTAAACGCTGTAATGGTATCATCAAGAGATAAACCTCCAAGCAGACCACCAGCGATTGCGCCGACAACAAGAGCGACGACAACATGTATACGAAATAGGCTAAGGCCTAGCATAATTAAAACAGCAAGAATAACGGCATTCATCGTGCAACAACCTTTCAACAAATCCTTTAGTTTGGTAAATCACTAATAAGTTAACACGAAAGAATTTTTGTGTCAATGGAAGACGTTGCCGTTTGGAGCTGTACGCCAACTACAAATACAGTGTCATATGGTATAATAAACTGATCATTTACATATCAAAAGGCTTGTTTTTCTCGCATTACATAGTCCGATTCACACCTTAATCAGCCTCTTTTTCACCATTCGTTCGATTTAACATCCAATTCTTCGGGTACACCATTCATAGGAATCATGTAGAAAGGAAGATGTTGTCACTCATGGATATTTTGTTAAACTTTCCGCTCTGGGCAGCGCTATTCGGTGTTGTGTTTGCGCAGTTCTTAAAAGTACCGATCTACTTTATTGCTACAAAACAAATTAATTGGTCCTTATTTAATGCCACAGGTGGTATGCCAAGCTCTCACTCCGCTGCCACAACAGCGTTAGCAACTGGAGTTGGCCTTGAAACAGGGCTGGATTCACCTATTTTCGCCGTTGCTGCGATGTTCAGTATTATTGTGATGTTTGATTCCACAGGCGTTCGTAGGCAAACCGGTGAACAAGCGATTGTCTTGAACCAGCTTGTGATGAATTTTAATAGATTTGTATCTGAAGCCAAAAACTGGCAGCAAAAACAAGAGCGAGAAAAGATTGAAGAATTAAAAGAACTGCTTGGCCATAAGCCAATTGAAGTTCTTGTCGGTGGTTTACTTGGTATCATCTCAACTTTAATTCTCTATTACATTTTTCAACTTGCTTAAAGAAGGAGGACTTTGATGCGCATTGTTTCGTTATGTCCTAGCAATACTGAATTGTGTGCCTACCTTGGGTTAACCGATCAGCTCGTCGGAGTTGATGACTTTTCGGACTGGCCCGAGCAAATCACTCGTCTACCACAGCTTGGTCCAGATCTTTCAATTGACTTAGAACGAGTGAAGGAGCTAGAGCCAGACCTCATTCTTGCTTCTCTAAGCGTGCCTGGAATGGAAAAAAACATTGAAGGTCTCGACAAACTTGGACTTTCATACACCATCTTAAATCCCAATTCACTTGAAGACATTTGCAACGATATCGTTACCCTTGGGGGACTTACGAATAAAGCGCACGAAGCCGCTTCTCTTTCCAATCGTTTTAGAGAAGTGATGAAACAGTACAAAGAAATTAGTGAGCAAATCCCATGCAAACCAGAAATTTATTGGGAATGGTGGCCAAAACCGATCTTCACTCCAGGAAAAACAAACTGGCTAACTGAAATAAGTGAGCTAGCAGGAGCGAAGAACCTCTTTCGAGATGTGGAACTCGCCTCCGTGCAAACAGACTGGACAGACGTCGTGAATCGCAAACCTGATCATATTTGTCTTGCATGGGTGGGGGTTCGACAAAACAAAGTGAACCCGGCTATCGTAAAAAAACGACCAGACTGGGAGAAGCTTCAGGATCGCCCCATTCATGTCCTTGAAGAATGGTTATATTGTCGTCCATCCCCTCGTTTATTGACTGGGCTTGTGAAACTTGCTGCGATCCTTCATCCTGAACGCTATCCTGCTTTTGAAGGTGAAGACATGTTTCTAGAAAAATAGCACGATGCAAAACGTCGGAGAAGCGCTTCTCCGACGTTTTGCTTTTTCCTATTCTTTTTCGCTCATTAACTCCTGTCTAAACACTTGCATCGATTCTTCTTCATTCAAGGTTTGGAGCATTTCTTCTGTTAACGTCCCCTCTCCTTTTTGAATGAGATAAACGTCCAGTGTTTTCTTTCCCCATTCCTTATAAACATCATGAACGGTGTCGTAATATAGATCGATACGATCCCCTATAATGGCACTTCCTGTATCCGCGACTACACCAAATCCGTATTCTGGAATAAAGAGAACACTTCCAATTGGAAATACAGACGTATCAGCCGCAATCGTGGAATAAAGATCACGCTTCACTTTTACCCCTGAAAAGGTAATTCCATAAGCAGGATGATCAGCCGTTTTCCCCGTTGACTCTTCTCCCGCTGTATAACCAGTTGCCGTTACTGTGTGAACGGGATACTGCGACCAATCCTGGGACTTCGCAAGCGTCAAGCGATCCTCTTTACTGAATACGACCTGTTCAGGAAACAGCCATTTTGAGACATCATTTAACGAAAGACCAGATAATAATAAATAAGTTGATAGCAAAGCTGCAGCAAAAAGTCCGGTAAATGCGACACCTTTTGCGATCAGCAGAATGACTCGCACATCTTCCACTCCTCTCATGGTCTATTCATTTCCAGAGAAGTGAAAAGCTATTCATTCCGTAACTCGGATTCTATGACGCAAAAAAAGCTTCTGCCAACAATTGGCGAAGCTTTTAGAACATTTGATATCCTCTTACACGAAGCATTCGAATTGCAACACCTGCAAAGACTGCTCCAACAAGGCCAGCGGATAAAATAATCGCATCGGCACTTCCAAGAGAAAGAAGGTCAGTTCCTAACGCTTTAAAAGAAGAGCCCGGTGACGAAAAATATTGAAAGAACGAGACGTTATCAATGATCATGATAACGATTACAGGATAAGCAACTGCCATGATCCAAGTTGAACGAAGGAGCATATTAAGCAGAAATCCAATCCCAAAGAAAAGAACAATAAACAACAGCATCGAAATAATCAGCTGTGGAATAGCCATTGTTTCACCCCCAAGTAATCATTGTTAGTTTACTGGATTGTCCGTTTTTAGTCAATGAACGGAGAGTGAACAAAGAAAAGCGGAAGCGCCTTGTTCACCTGCGACAAGCTTAAGACGAGTATCAATGTGGCGCTCTTTGCCACAATGATACTTGGCTTAAGACCTCGAGCAGGTAGGCGCTGAAGCTAGATCAAGAAAAGCGCAAGCGGCCTGGTAGGTCCGATAATGAAAAGCGAAGACGAGCGTTTAGAAACGGAGATATTGGAACTCTTGAAATAGAACACGCTTTTTGTGTTCTGGTGAAAGAGTGAAATATCGGAGTTTCTGCTAGTCGTAGCTGGATCTTAAAAAGCGGAAGGCTTTCAATTGAACACGCCCTTTGTGTTCAACTGAAAGACTGAAGCGACTCGAGGACCTGGGCGCTGAAGCTAGATCAAAGAAAAGCGCAAGCGCCTTGTTCACCTGCGACAAGCTTAAGACGAGTATCAATGTGGCGCTCTTTGCCACAATGATACTTGGCTTAAGACCTCGAGCAGGTAGGCGCTGAAGCTAGATCAAAGAAAAGCTAAGCGCCTTTAAGCGCTTAGCTTGTTGGATTTTGTTTAGCTCCACTACCTCCACAATTATCACAAGTTTCCGATCCACCAAGAAGCAGTTGAAAGTACCCCTTCCCCTGGCAATAAGGACAGTCTGTAGCTTTCGCCTTATTTTGTTGTCTTCTCACATCAACCACTCCTTTGTTGTAATTTTCTGATAATATATCAAGAATCGTTGAAAAAGAAAAACCCCAAATTTCTGCCTGACAGCCTGTGTAAGCGGATACATCTATTATTATCAGATTATTTCGTTAATTATCAAATCATTTCAGCTATTATGATAGAATTCAATTTTGCTCACTCTTGTTCTCCTACGCTACTTAGGCGTATGATACATCAATTTATATGTGGTGTACTGAAACTGATTACCAGGATTCATTTCTGTCATAAACTGATCCATTCCATTTAAGAAAGAGGGGATCATCGAAGAGGTTCGTGGATCTGCAAGAAGCTCTTCCTTTGTTAAAAAGGCACAAGTTGCAATTTCTGCCGTCTCCGATACTTCGGTCCCTCCTGTTCTTTTCATATGAAAAACAACTAAATTATCACTAATATCGTGATTAATCACACCGGAACGAATACCGGCAATTCCAATCGTTTCGGCTACAATACCTGTTTCTTCGTAAACTTCTCTTACAGCGGCTTCGTCCACCGTTTCTCCTGGATCAACAAACCCAGCCGGAAAGGACCACTTTCCTTTTAAGCCACCATATTTCTTCATCACAACAAGATATTTTTCTTCATACTCAACGATGCCTGCAGCGGCAAGCCATACCTTCCCTCGTTTACTCAAGACAACTTCCTCCCAGGTATAAATAAAGTCGATCGCTCATAAGATTTATCATAGCCCCTATTCGATTGAATAGATTAGAAAAACGTGGCTCGTCGTCCATTCCTTTAAGACGGCAGCCATCGTTTTTCTTCTAAACAATGATTCATGCTAGCGTTTAAAAAAACGACTTTAAGATACGAAAAAAGGCAAAGACATCATGTCTTTGCCCTCTTTATCTGATGATCTTAAAATAATTTAAGCTTTCCTTTTTTCCAGACAAGCCCTGGTCCACCAAGCATGAACAGGTAACGATTATCGATCACTTTTTTCATAGCAGACGCTGTGCTACCATAAAGTTTCTTGTTTCCAACTTTACCAATTGCTTCGCCTTTTCCAAGTGATGCAACTGTCCCTTTGATGTCCGGTGTAAAGCTTTCAAGCTCTTTACCACGTACAAGGTTTAATAAGTTCTTAGAAACAGCTCCAGCAGCTTGAATCGCAACTTGAGCCGTTGGAGGGAACGGACGATCAATTTCTTCGTTAATCAGAAGCGCACAGTCTCCAACAACGAAAACATTATCGTAATCCGGTGTACGCTGATCTTTACGAACAGGTACGCGACCACGGTTTGTTTCGAAACCGGAATTAGCAACGATCGAATTTCCTTGAACGCCACCAGTCCAAACAACTGTAGCAGCTTTCACTTCTTCGTTCTCACCGAGGATGACACCGTCTTCAGTAACTTCTTTAATCATCGTACTCGTACGGAACTCTACTCCTTTTCGTTCAAGAAGGTTCATGCCGTATTCCACAAGCTCCTCGTCGAATCCTGGAAGAACAGTTGGAGAGGCTTCCACATTAATAATCTTAACGCGATCACGTGGGATATCGAACTCTTTACAAAGTTCAGGTACTCGCTCGGCTAATTCACCGACAAATTCGATTCCAGTGAATCCAGCGCCACCAACGATAATAGTTAGAAGATCATCACGACGATCTGACTCATTGTTGTAGCTCGCAAACTGATATTCAATATGCTCACGAATTTTACGAACAGAGTTTACGCTTCGAATACTGAAGGCGTTTTCTTTCAAACCTTTAATACCAAACGTAGCTGGCTCAAAGCCTAGTGCTAACACAAGATAATCGTACTCAAGTTCACCATTTGAAAGGATAACGCGCTTTTCGTCCGGCTTAACTTCTACGACTGTGTCTTTAATAAATTTAATTTTGTTCATATCAATAACGTCTTTAATCATAATGCGCGTTTTGTCATGATGCATTGTCCCTGCAGCTGGCTCATGAAGCCACGTCGTTTGATAGTGATAGTCATGCTTATTCACAAGCGTTACTTCCACTTCATTTGATCCCATCTCTTTTTGAAGACGAGCTGCTGTCATAATTCCGCCGTACCCTGCACCTAGAATTGCTATTTTTGGCCTACTCACTTGAATCACATCCACCTTTTATCGGTATTTTTTTCGGACATATCGTTAATTTTCCTGCATAGTCCTATCGTGAAACGTCAATAAACGCTGATTATAAGGAATCTCTTGGTTCAAAATAAACAATCCTTCGTATAATCAAAAGAGATTGTTAAGTATTTCACGTTCCAGATCAAAAAAATGTTGATCCAGCACGCACTTTGTCATAAAATTTTCAAATCTGACGCTCCATTCTAATCATATTCTTTTTTATTTCCTTTTTCAACCTTTATAATGAAAGTTCTAGAGGTGTTTTCACCTTAGGGGTTTAGTTCCGTTTTCATTATGATTATAATAATGAAAGCAGAGTATTAAATTTTAGGGGGACTGACTATGACAGACCAACAAGAACTTTATGATATAACGATTATTGGTGGAGGTCCTGTTGGCTTATTCACCGCATTCTACGGTGGTATGCGCCAACTTAAGGTTAAAATAATTGAAAGTATGCCTCAACTTGGAGGGCAGCTCTCTGCGCTCTATCCTGAAAAATACATTTATGACGTTGCCGGTTTTCCAAAGGTGCTGGCACAAGACCTTGTGGACAATCTTGTTGAACAGGCTAATCAATTTAATCCAGACGTTGTGTTGGAACAGTCTGTTGAAGAAGTGTCAACGCAAGAAGACGGTACACTCTATCTTCGTTCAAATACAGGTGATGAGCATTATACGCGCGCAGTGATCATTACTGCCGGTGTTGGCGCATTCCAACCACGACGTCTTAAAGTAGAAGGCGCGGATCTTTATGAAGGGAAAAACCTTCACTATTTCGTGAATGATCTTACTGCGTTTGCTGGTCAAAAGGTTCTGATTGCCGGTGGTGGAGATTCCGCTGTTGATTGGGCGAACATGCTTGAGCCAATTGCTGAAGAGGTAACGCTTATTCACCGTCGCGATAAATTCAGAGCACACGAGCATAGTGTGGAACAGCTTATGAACTCCTCTGTTAACGTTCAAACACCATATAACATTACTGAGTTTATTGGGGACGGAGACCGTATTAATCAAGTCGTTCTTGAGCAGGTTAAAGGCGAAGGGTCAATTACGAAAGACGTTGACGCGGTTATTGTAAATTACGGCTTCATCTCTTCTCTTGGACCAATTAAAGAATGGGGTCTCGAGATCGAAAAGAATTCAATAGTGGTTAATTCCAAGATGGAAACAAACGTACCCGGCATTTACGCTGCTGGTGATGTGGCTACATACGATGGGAAAGTAAAGCTCATCGCCTCTGGATTTGGTGAAGCACCAACAGCTGTTAACAATGCCAAATCCTATATGGATCCTGATGCAAAGGTACAGCCGCTTCACAGCACAAGCCTCTTCGATAAGAAAAAGTAAGTCCTACGAAAGGGAGGATACACATGGATCAAATTCTTTTTATCATCGTTATGGTTGCAGGTCTTGGTTATTCTCTTTATAACAGTTTAAAAGAAACGCCAAAACCGAATTGGAAAACGGTTAAACAAAACCTCTTTCATTCTTCTCACTAAAACGTTAAAAACCCCGTACAAAACGTACGGGGTTTTTAATATGTATGTGTTTTTACCATCCAAGCCCAACTTTAGTAACCAAGATTTCTTCACCTGAATCTTCTTTTAACGAAATTTCGTAACGACCTGTTTGATTTGAGTAAGCGAGCGTTTTTTCTTTAAAAGCGACATTTGCCTGGTAGCGAACATCAAACGTTTCGGCCTCTAGATCTCCAGACCCCTCTTCATGTATCTTTACTGTAAACAATTCAATCCCCTCCTTCTATAGTCATTTTATCACCGCTAGAAATCATGAGATATGACAAATAGTTTACACCATATCCATCATTTTCCACGAAAATTATTTTCTGATCGGCACATTCGTAATGATTATTTTCTTCTTAATGTGGGTAAACCCGAAGTAGACTTCAAAAAAACAAGTGCAGGAGGATTTACTCATGAATCGATTACAAAATAAAACAGCCGTGATCACAGGAGCTGCCACTGGCATAGGACAAGCAACAGCCGAACTTTTCGCAAAAGAAGGTGCAACCGTATTATGTGCGGACGTGAATACGGAAGAAATGAACAAAACGGCTGAGAAGCTGAATAGTGACGGCGGTAACGTAAAAACCTACCATGTTGACGTTTCAAGTGAGGATAGCGTGACAAGCTTCGCTAACAAAGTGAAAGAAGAATATGGCACGATCGATGTCCTCTTTAATAATGCAGGAGTGGATCAGGAAGGCGGTAAAGTACACGAATATCCGGTTGAATTGTTTGATCGTATTATTTCTGTTGATCTACGCGGTACATTCTTAACAAGCAAATACTTACTACCGCTAATGATGGATAATGGAGGTTCAATTATTAACACGTCATCGATGTCAGGCCGAGCGGCTGACCTTGATCGCTCTGGGTACAATGCGGCTAAAGGTGGCATTACAAACTTTACGAAAGCCATGGCGATTGATTATGCAAGACAGGGAATTCGCGTCAACTCACTCTCCCCTGGTACGATTGAAACACCATTAATCGATGAACTCGCAGGGACGAAGGATGAAGAAATGGGTCAGAAGTTTAGAGATGCCAACAAGTGGGTGACACCGCTTGGAAGACTTGGACGCCCTGATGAAATGGCGAAGGTTGCTCTTTTCTTAGCATCAGACGATAGCTCTTATGTAACAGGTGAAGATATTACAGCTGATGGCGGCATTATGGCGTATACGTGGCCTGGAAAAATGCTTATTGATGAGCAGTGGAAAAAGGAAACAGAATAAAAGTATGAAGCAAAACCCCGATGCAACAAGCATCGGGGTTTCTCTTTGAATAAAGTTAAGCCCACCACATCTCCGTTGGCTGTTCAACAATTAAAACAGACTGAAGGTTCTTAACCGCCGTTTGGAAGCCTTCATTAATCGACATAAGCGGGTCTTCATGTTCAATGCTAACAACATGGTCATAGCCATAGGTACGAAGCGCACTCATAATATGGGACCATTCTTGATTGCTATGTCCGCAGCCGACCGAACGAAACGTCCAGGCGCGCGTTTTCACTTCGCCATACGGCTGCATGTCGGTTAAGCCATGCATGTTCACATTATCTTGATCAATATACGTATCTTTCGCATGGAAATGGTGAATCGCATTTTCTTTCCCAAGAATTTTAATCGCTGCGACTGGATCGATTCCCTGCCACCACATATGACTTGGATCAAGGTTTGCACCAACAGCATCGCACGTTAACTCACGAAGCTTAAGCATTGTGTATGGCGTATGAACAAGAAATCCGCCGTGAAGTTCAAGACCAATTTTCACATTATGATCCTTCGCGAATTGCCCCCACTCTTTCCAATAAGGCACTAGCTTCTCTTCCCACTGCCACTTCAATATATCTGAGTACTCAGCAGGCCATGGCGTAACAGGCCAGTTTGGGTTTTTCGCGTCTTCACTATCTCCGGGCGTTCCTGAGAATGTATTTACAACTGGAACGTTCATGGCTGATGCTAATTTCACAGTCTTAACGAACGTATCATGGCACTCCTTAGCAAATTGCTTATCAGGGGAAATCGGATTTCCGTGACAGCTAAATGCACTAATCTCAAGTCCTCTTGAATGAACTTTATCAAGATATTCCGAGCGCTTTTCTTCACTTTCGAGCAATTCATCTAGATTGCAATGCGCATCACCTGGATAGCCCCCCGTGCCAATTTCGACCGCTTTCAGTCCAGACGCTTTCGCGTGATCAAGCATTTCTTCAAATGATTTATCTGAGAATAGAACGGTAAATACACCTAGTTTCATAGGATCACTCCTCTTCAGTTTTAATTCAGTCGAATGCTTCGACCAGTGGCACAACTTTCATAAATGGCTTCAATGACCTGTGAAACGCGTCTCGCCTCTTCTGATTTCACGATTGGTTGTTCTAGGCCAAGGCAGCTGTTAACGAAGTTTGCTGCTTGAGGCAATCCTGGATCGTCATCTCCAGGTGTCCACTGACTACTCGTGTTTAATAGCATGCCGTGCTGTGCTTTATTTAATTGAAATGGAAAGACATCAATTCCTCCATCGCTTCCAGAAATACTCACCGCTTCTTTGTCCTCTGCAATGTTAGCGGACCAAGATGTTTCAAAAAGCATGGATACGTTGTTATCAAAGCGAATGTATGCCGTTACATGATCATCTACATTAAATGTTTCATGATCAAACGTCCCCCACTGATTTACTTGCGCAGGCGTTTTGCTGAGACGATTATAGGTTGTGCCAGTCACTTCAACTGGCTTCACATTTCCCATTAACCACATGCTTAAATCTAGGAAGTGACAGCCATAGTCAATTAAACTACCACCGCCCTGAAGCTGTTTATTCGTAAACACGCCCCAGCCTGGCACTTTTCGACGACGGAGAGCCTGTACTCTTGCGACCATTGGATCTCCGATTTCATTCTCTTGAATGAGTTGACGTGCGGCACGCGGTTCTTTCATAAACCGATAATGATACGCAATTGATAAAATTTTCCCAGACGTTTTTTCAGCTGCGATCATGCGATTACATTCTTCTACGGTCATGGCCATTGGTTTCTCACAGAGAACATGAACACCTGCAATAAGAGCCTGTTCAGCAAGGTCAGCATGAAATTTATTCGGTGTGCAAATTGTTACAGCATCTACTTCTTTCAATAGAGCTTGAACGTCATCATAGACATTCGGAATCGCAAACACGAGAGCTGCTTGCTTCGCTTTCTCATAATCGACATCATAAACACCAAACAACTCTACTTGTTCAGAGAGCTGTTGGTACGCTGGGATATGGCGGGACTGAGCGATGCCGCCAGACCCGATAATCCCCATACGTAATTTATTCACTTGATCACCTCAGGTTAATGATTTGCTTCGTTTCATTTGATTCTAGTGCTGCGAGAACAACTTGTAACGAGTTCATTCCTTCTGTACCGCTAACAGGAACTTCTTTGTCTTCTAGAATACTGTCTACAAATTGATCGATAACCTTCGAACTCGATTGACCGCCACTATCATTCGTTTGAATCCCACCGAGTTCATATTTCACCACTTCACCTGTCTGATACTGGACAACGAGTGAATTCACTGGATCCTCTTCAAGTCTTAGGATGGCTTTCTCTGCATAGATAATCGTTGAATTGTCTTCCTTCGCTGTATAGGCCCAGCTCGCAGCTAGCGTTCCAATAATACCGCTTTCAGACTTTAAGATACAGACCGCATTATCATCAACCGTTGCAAACTCCTTCGCGCTTGTTTCGACAAAGGATCCCACTTCAACAATTTCTTCATTTAACAAGTAACGGATGAGGTCTGTCTTATGAACGCCAAGATCTCCCATTGCTCCAATAAATGCTTTATCTTTTTCAAAGAACCAGCTCTCTTTGCCATCCACGCTCCATCCTTCAGGTCCTGGATGGCCAAAAGCGGTTCGGAAGCTATACACATTGCCGATTTCACCGCTGGCAAGGATTTCTCTTGCTTTTGCATGAGACGGAACAAATCGTTGATTGTGCGCAATCATTAACTTCTTCCCACTCGTACTAGCCGTTTCGATCATTTCTTCGGCATCTGCACGTGACGTTGCCATTGGTTTTTCACAAAGCACATGCTTTCCTGCTTTTAATGCAGCAATAGAAATCGGGGCATGAAGGTAGTTTGGCGTACAAACGCTTACAGCATCCACTTCACTATTTTGAAGTAACTCTTCATAACTTTCATAAGCTTTTGCGCCATAAAGGGCGGCCGTTTCATCCGCTCTAGTTTTGACAATATCGCATACCGCAACAATTTTTATTTGTGTATTTGCTGCGTATTCTGGTAAATGACGGTGTTTCGCAATACTCCCACATCCGATAACACCAATTTTCAATTCATTCATGGTTTCTCCTCCTCAATCAATCTCTTATTTAGACGCGATCGTTTCAAGTGGTTTGGCATTTCCATAGACTGGCTTTGGTATCGTCGTCGGTTTAGCCCAGGCAACCGCATTTTTCATGACGCGTTGAATATCTTTATGGTAATAGGTTGGGTACGTTTCATGACCTGGTCTGAAATAAAAGACTTTTCCTTGTCCGCGCTTATATGTACAGCCGCTTCTGAAAACCTCTCCTCCTTCAAACCAGCTTACAAACACAAGCTCATCAGGTACTGGGATATCGAAATGCTCGCCATACATTTCTTCTCGCTCAATCTCAATTTTCTCCCCAAGTCCTTCTGCGATCGGATGCGTTGGATCGACAATCCACATTCTTTCTTTCTCATCTGCTTCACGCCATTTCAAATCACAGCCGGTTCCCATCAATTTCTTGAAAATTTTCGAAAAATGACCGGAATGAAGCACGATAAGCCCCATGCCATCTAGAACACGCTGATGAACACGATTCACGATTTCATCTGATACTTCTTCATGAGCGATATGCCCCCACCAGAGAAGAACATCTGTGTTGTTCAGAACCTCTTCCGATAAACCATGTTCAGGCTCGTCCAAAGTTGCCGTTTTTACTTCAAAATCCTCTTTGAGAAATTCTGCAATTGCACCGTGAATGCCGTTTGGATACACGCTTCTTACTTCTTCACTACTCTGTTCATGACGATTTTCATTCCATACAGTAACGTTAAGCATTCAAATCCACTCCTATTTTATCTATTCTTTTACTGAACCTGATGTTAAACCTGACACAATTCTTCGTTGGAAAATCAGTACCATAATGACAAGCGGCACCGTTACAACAACTGTCGCTGCAGAAATCTCTCCCCATGGGATCGTATACTGTCCCTGGAAAAGCGCAATTCCGACTGGTACGGTTTTAAACTTATCTGCCGTGTTAATCGTAAGAGCAAACAAGAATTCATTCCATGCGGCAATAAAGACAAGGATTGCAGTCGTGAAAATACCCGGCACCGCAAGCGGCATAATCACTTTCCAATATGTTTGCCATAAGGAAGCGCCATCAATTTTCGCTGCTTCTTCCAGATCGAACGGAATTTTGCGGAAGAAGGTAACGAGAAGCCAGATCGATAATGGTAGCGTGATCGTTGTATACGGAATTATGAGCCCAAGGTAACTATTTGTAAGACCTAAATTCTTTAGAAAAATATAGATTGGTGAAATCGTTGCTACTTGTGGAAACATCGAAACGGATAAGACGATTCCTAAAATAATCGGTTTCCCTTTAAAATTCAGCCGCGCGATGGAGTACGCCGCGAATGAGGCAACTAGCACGGTGTAAACAGTTGTGATCGTTGCAACAACGGTACTATTCCAAAGGTAGCGAGGGAACGGATAGTCTACGAAAACGGATACATAGTTTTGTAGAGTAGGGTTATCCGTAAACGGATTGAACGCTTTTTCACCAAAGAGCTCTGTTAGCGGTTTAATCGAACTTGCGAGCATCCATAAGAACGGAAACATGACAACAAAGACAAACACAACTAGGAAAACGTAAAACATCGGTCCCGCTTTCTTATTCATCTGGCTGGCCCTCCTTCTTCATGATAAAATACATTCTCATTTCTTTCCAGTTCCGTCGTTTATTAATTCAGCACCAAGTAATTTAATAAAGATTCCAGAGATGATGGCAACACAGATGAACACAACAACTGAAATCGCAGAACCTTCACCAAAATTAGTCTGAGTAAACATCAACGTATAAGCGAGCATTGAGATCGTTTCGGTTGAGTTCGCTGGACCTCCACCAGTTAATACGTAAATTAAGTCAAACACACGGAACGCATCTAGCGTTCGGAATAAGAGTGCAACAAGAAGACTTGTTTTTAAAAGTGGCAAGGTAATCGTTACGAACTGCTTCCACTTGTTCGCTCCATCAATCGATGCCGCTTCATAAAGAGAAGATGGAATCGTTTGCAGACCAGCTAATAAAAGTAGCGCCATGTATGGTGTCGTTTTCCATACGTCAGCGAAGATAACAGAGAACATGGCACCAGTATCAGTTGTAAGAAGCATGGCCATGCGATCAATTAAACCAACATCTTCAAACAGCTTCGCTACGATACCGTTTTGACCATCATAAAGGAACTTCCACATAAGGGCCGCAACAGCTGTTGGAATTGCCCATGGGATTAGGATACTTGCTCGAATCAATCCTCGCCCTAAGAAAGCTTTGTTAATAAGGAGAGCAATCGCTAGACCAAGAATGAGCTCAGCTAGAACAGAAATAAATGTAAACACAGTCGTGTTCCAAAGAGACTTCCACATCCGCTGATCAGTTAAATTATCTTTGTAATGCTCAAATCCAATGAAGTTCGGTTCAACAACAATTTCAGTTAGTGCGGATGATAAACCAACAATCTTATCGCCTTTTTCCAAACTTCCATTTTCATTGATCGTCATTAAATCATTATTGATTGCTTTAACGGAAGACGTAAAATCCTCTGCTACACTCTTTTCGATTTCAACGTACTTCATGTCATCCGGAACGTTCTCAAAACTATCAAGTTTTTCATTTATCACATCGTAATTTTCTTCTGCTTTCGGATTCTCTCTAATGCTCGCATCGAGTTCTTCAAGCGTTGCCTTCATCTCCGTAAGCTCTTCGCTTGAATTTCCTTTATCAATTTCAGAGTTAATCGCCCCGACTAGGAACGGATAGTTTTGCAAGTAACGGTCCAGGTCAATTTGATAATCGAGATGAACTTCTGATTTTGTTGGTTCATTAAGACGAAGGTCGAAAAGACTAAAATAAAATGACTGGAAAACTGGCCAAATAGAAATCGCTAGAATTAGGATCAGTGCTGGGGCAAGAAGTAAATAACCGACAACCGCATCGTTTTTTTTCTTCTTTTTGGGCTGTTTCTCCACTTTAATAGGCTCTTTTGGATCGATATCTGTTTGCATACCAACGCTCCTCTCTTTAAGAAAAAGGTGTCTTATTGTTCCGTTACAATGCTATAAGACACCGCTTTTGATAATTCAAATTTTCTTATAGCCCTTTTCTCAAAAAATATGTAGGAAAGACATTAGCCTTCGTGTGGAAGGCTAATGAACTTTTCTATTATTTTTCTAGCTTTTCATTCATTTCTTTTTCCATCGCAGCTGCTGCTTCTTCAGGAGTTTCTTCTCCAGCAATGGCTTTAGAAATGTGGATTTGAATAATTTCAGAGATTTCAGGGTAGTTTGGAGCTACAGGACGGGAAACAGCTGCTTCAAGTGCTGTTTGGAATCCTTCTTCTCCAAAGAATGGGTTTGCTTCGATAATTTCTTCATCTTCAAAAAGAGCTGGTAGCGTTGGAGCATGAGAGCCTTCAATCGCATCAATTTTCTGTCCTTCTTCACCAGTCATAAACTTCAAGAACTCCCACGCTTCTTGAGGATGTTCAGAGAAATTATTGATGGCTGCCATCCAACCGCCAAGTGCTGATGCTGATCCTGCATCACCTTCAGGAAGTGGAGCGACTTCAACATTCCCTACAATTTTAGACTGTTCTTCATCATTTGCTAGAGAGTACTGATATGGCCAGTTACGAATAAACGGAGACTGTCCTTCAATAAAAGCGGTGTGAGATTCTACTTCAGTGAACGTATTGATGTTACCTGGAACAAAATCAGAGTTTGCGATTTCAACCATTTTTGAAATACCTTTGATTGCTTCAGGGCTATTGATGACAACTTCTCCATTCTCATCAATAAACGCACCACCGTAAGAACCGACAAATTCAACTGCGTTTGTCACGAGACCTTCATATTGCTTCGCTTGCATGAGGTAACCAAACTTCGTACCGTCTTCACCTTTTAGCTCAGAAGCTTGAGTCATCAAGTCATCCCACGTTTTTGGCGCTTCAGATACTAAGTCAGAGCGGTAGAAAAGCATTCCAGTATCAATGAACTTCGGCATTGCCCACTGCTTCCCATTAAATGTTGCTGCTGTTACCGGTCCCTGGTTGTAGTCATCCATGTTGATGCCGTCTTTTTCAATAAAGCGGTCTAGAGGAAGAACATATCCTGCTTGAGCAAATTCCGCAGGCCAGATCACGTCGATATCAAACACATCGATTTCAGATGATTCAGCGTTCAGCATTGTAACATATGCGTCATGCTGTGCTCCCGTATCTGTTGGCATTTCGCGGAATTCAATTTCAATATTCGGGTTTTGTTTTTCGAATTCCTCAACCATAACGTCGGTTGCACCTGTTGCATCTTTACCACGCGCATAAACGAGCGTTACTTTTTCTCCGTCACCTGAACTCGCATTTTCATCACCAGAATTGTTGCTAGTATTACTTGAAGAATTATTTGAAGAACTACATGCTGAAAGAACAAGGATAAGGGCCAAAACGATAAAAAGTAGTTTACTATTCTTCAATATTCGCATAATACAAAATCCCCCTTAAGTTTTGTTGAAATCGATATCAATTTTGAAATCGATTTCAAAAGACAGCGCTTACATAAATTGCAAGTTAAGTCGATTTTCGAATAACAAGCGATAATGGTAGCTCCATTACACTTTGTCTAACACGTTCACGCTTTCCTTTTAAACAATCAATAAAAATAGTCATCGCACGACTACCAATCTCGGCACCTGGTTGATAAATTGTCGTTAGCTCTGGTTCAATCATACTAGCAATCGGCTGATCATCAAATCCTAGTATCGCTATGTCTCCAGGAACATCCAACCCATTTCGCTTCGCTTCCTTCACCATTGCTGCCGCTACTTCATCCCCACCAGTAAAGATGGCTGTCGGTCGTTCTGTTAACGATAAAATTTGGTTAAATGTTTTGACACCATCTTCCATCGTATATGTATCATGGAAGATCCATTCTGATTTCACTTCAAGACCAGCTTCATCCACTGCTTGAAAGAATCCTTTGCGGCGATCATTGGATAATCCACTTGTTGATCCCATGCAGTATGCGAGTCGCTGATGCCCTCGTTCAATCAGATGCTTTGTCCCTAAATAACTCCCCTGAACTTGATTCAATCGAACCATCGGTACTGTCGCATCGTGATGATACTCGTTGCATAGAATAATCGGTCCATGATCGGTATATGGCTGAATTTGCTCCCAATCATTTTCTATTGAAGTGAAGATCACACCATCAACTTGCTTCGTTTGCAAGAGATTGAGGAATTCAAGTTCCTTCTTCTTACTTGATTTTGTCTGACAAATAATAAGCTGAAAGCCATTTTCCTCTGCAACTTTCTCAATGCCATCTAATATCAACGTGAAGAAGGGATTGGTTAACCTCGGGATCAAAACCGCTACAAGATTTGTTCTACGATTGCGTAGATTTCGAGCAGACGTGTTTGGAAAATACCCGAGTTCCTTCATCGCCTCATGAACTAATCGACGTTTGTCTTTGGATACGTGCGGATAATCATTAATGACACGTGACACTGTCGCTCGTGATAATCCAGTATAGTCTGCGACGTCAGCAATTGTTGCCATGTTCCATCCTCCTCTGAAAGTACAAAAGACCCTCCCTTCTTTTGTAATCGATTTCATGAAATCGATTACAAACATCATAACGCATGTTCACAGAATGTTCAACTTTATTTTCAAAATATTATAACGCTTTTATTTTTTTAGCTGAACTTCACGTAAATATTTGTAGCTCTGTGTCACACTTTCAATTGGATCGAAGTCACAGTCATCTTGTTCAACAACCCACCACTGCACACCGCAAGCTTGTCCCTGCTCAATCACTTCTTCAATAGCAATGTTTCCTGTACCAAGGATAACCGTTGCTTCTCTTTCATCATCTGACCGGTCCTTCAAATGGATGATTGGTGTTCTTCCTGCAAATTTTTGCATCCATTCAACAGGATCATGTCCAACTTGATTGAGCCAATAAATATCAAATTCAGCTTGGATAGCATCATGTGCATCTAAAATGCGATATAGGTCACTACCTTCAATACTACGGCCAAGTTCAAAATCATGATGATGATAGGCAATTTCCATTCCCTGTTTACTACAAACGAGCGCTGCATATTTCATGGTCTCTGCTACTTTCTTATAATCTTCAGGGCTTCTTCTTTCAGAAGGTAACCATGGACAAACAATCCGCGTATTTCCTAACACTTTTTGTTCCTCGATAACCGCTTCTAACTCATTTTCAATACGTTCAATTGGTACATGATGGGCGATGACAGACAGACCAAGCTCATCTAACTTGCTCTTCACATCTTGTGGTTTGTGACCATGAAGCCCAGCAAGCTCAACACCTTCATAACCGATGGCTTCTACCCTTACTAACGTTTCAAAAAAATCTTTTTCACATTCGTTTCGTAGCGTGTAAAGTTGTAATCCTACGCCAATTTCAATCATTTGTGACACTCCTTTTTTGTATAAAGAATAAATTAAAAGTTTAATCCCATCGCTATGATATAAAAACCAACTGGTTCACTTTCTCCTTCTGAGATAAAACTTCTCCACCATTCACTAATTTTCGATAAAACGACGGAAATCCCTTTTTTGTGACAAAAAACTTTTTTATCTTTCATGAAATTTCAAGTGCTCCTTCAGTTCTTGACCGAGTAAATGCAAGACGTTTCGTGATCCATATGTACCGTGACTCCCATTGTTTACAACTCGTCTTTTCCCTTAGTGGTAAAGAAGACTACATTTCAGCTGTTTTCATAGAGATTCTCTAAAACACATCATAAAAAAACTTCTCTATTCGTTCTATAAAAACAGAACAATAGAGAAGTTTTAAATTCATGCTTAACAATTCTCCGGCGAACCAGCATTCGTCGCTGTTTTAAACGAAGAACCACAGCCACATGATGCGATTGCATTCGGGTTATCAATCGTAAACCCGCCGCCCATCATGTTTTGTTTATAATCAATCTTCACACCATCTAAAACCGGTGCGCTTTCGTTGTCCATAATAATCGTGACGCCATGCTGAGGATCTAGTGCTTGATCATCGGCTTTCATTTCAGTATCAAAACCCATACCGTAACTTAAACCAGTACACCCGCCACCTTTTACACCAACACGCAAGTAAAGGTTGTCACCTTCTTCTTGCTTCATCATTTCTTTTACCTGTGCTGCTGCAGCTTCAGATAAATGGATCATTAAAATCCCTCCAATCACCGTAATGCTATTTCTAGTATACCGCGTGAGCGAACTAAGCTCAACAATTGAACCTCAGGTGCTCGCCTTATATCTCAATGTAAAAGTATCATATGCTTCTCATCAAGCTTTTGACTATAAGCAAATTCTATTTCACGAAGTATACACCGGTTGAAATGGTGACAGCCGGCCCCGTCATCCACACGTGGTCATCACTATCCCAAGTAATGTCCAGGTCACCACCAGCAAGATGAACCGTTACCTTTGTTCCTTTAGGTGTTTTATTATTTAATACACCTGCAACGACAGCGGCGCACGCCCCCGTTCCGCATGCTTGTGTGATACCTGAACCTCGTTCCCATACACGAAAATGATACTCACTGCTTGATACAACCTCAACGAACTCCACGTTAATACTTTCTGGAAATAGCTCATAATCTGTAAAATAAGGTCCTGCGGTCGTAAGAGGTGCAGAATAAATATCTTCGACAAACATCACCATATGAGGATTTCCCATCGAAACTCCCGTCATACGTAGGGATTGATTTTCAAAATCAATCGGTTCATTAATTACTTTTTCTTCCGCATTCCCTTTCATCGGAAGACTCCCTCTTGTCCATTGAGGTTTTCCCATATCAATTGTTACCGTTTCAACCACATCACTAACGAGATGAACTTCTGCTTGCACGAGCCCTGCTAGCGTTTCAATCGCAAATTTCGTTTCAGTAACAAGCTTATTCTCATAAGCGTATTTGGCTACACAGCGTAATCCATTCCCACAGTTTCTACCTTCTGATCCATCTTTATTAAAAATCCTCATTTTCACTTCTGCTTTATCTGATGGACAAATCAAGATCATGCCGTCTGATCCGATGCCCGTGTAAACATCAGACACTTCTTTTGCATATTGAGGAAGGTTACTTTCGTTTAATGGTTGCTCGAATGTGTTGATGTAAATGTAGTTATTGCCAAGACCATGCATTTTTGTATACGTAATTTCCTGCAATGCTGTCACTCTTTCTGTCTTTTTATTGGTTTTTCCGAACGGCTTCTGTCGTCCAGAAATAGTCGCTATCGATTTTTTCAATCACGAGCTTGCCGTTACAACAAGGCATCACGAGTCTTGTTTTTATTTCTTCACAGCCTTGCTGATAATCTCGTTCTGTCATCGGTGTTAATACATTCTCCGTCTGACAGAATGGGCATTCTGGAACGTAAACGTCGCCCATCATACGATCATACGGCAATGTATGTTCAAAGCTACTCATCAGTGATCCCTCCTGCCTTTTAATTAAACAAGTATATCGTAAAATTATAAAAATACAACAATACTTTGCTTGAATTAGCATCACAAAATGATTAAATTACCATAAAAAAAAGCCCCTTTAAAAGAGGCTTTCAACTTAGAAAATAAGCATACCCGCAATTGCTGCGTTTAACAGGTTTGCAAGGGTACCAGCTAAGATCGCGCGCATTCCAAACTTTGCAATTTCCGGACGACGTTTCGGTGCAAGACCGCCTAGTCCACCTAGTAGGATTGCAAGAGATGAGAAGTTTGCAAATCCACATAGAGCGAAGCTAATAATCGCAACTGATTTATCAGATAGGTTACCAGCACTGATTTCCGGTCCGAAAGAAGAGAAAGCCACAAATTCGTTCAGAATTAACTTCTGTCCAATGTAGTTACCTGCTTGAACAGCATCTTGCCATGGAACACCTATTACAAACGCAAGTGGTGAGAAGATATACCCAAGAATTTGCTGAATGGTTAAGCCACCCGCACCAAACCAACCGCCAACTGCACCAAGCAAGCCATTTAAAAGCGCAATTAATGCGATAAATGCAAGAAGCATAGCTCCAACGTTTAAAGCAAGTTTCAGTCCGTCTGATGCACCGTGTGCCGCAGCATCAATCACGTTAACGTGATCTTCATTTCTTTCCATTTTAATTTCTTTAGCTGTTTCTGGTGTTTCTGTTTCAGGCATAATCAGCTTCGCCATTAATAGACCACCTGGCGCTGCCATGAAACTTGCCGCTAGGAGATACTCAAGCGGTACACCGAGCAGAGAATAACCAATTAATACAGAGCCGGCAACGGAAGCAAGTCCACCAGTCATAACGGCGAATAACTCAGATTTCGTCATTTTATCCAAGTAAGGTTTAATAACTAGCGGTGCTTCTGTTTGACCAACAAAGATATTCGCTGTTGCTGAAAGTGATTCAGCTTTACTTGTACCAAGTGCCCATGAGATCGCTCCACCAAGGATACGAATCACCCATTGCATAATACCTAGGTAATAAAGAACAGAAATTAGAGAAGAGAAGAATATAATAATGGTTAGAACTTGAAAAGCAAAGATCATCCCAATGTCTTCATTTCCAATTAACCCACCGAATAGGAAGCCAATTCCTTCATTGGCGTATCCAATTATATCTTGAACGAATAAGGATAGTTGTTTTAAAGCTGCCTTACCCGCTTCCCATTTAAGTACCACAAATGCAAATGCGACCTGTATCGCAAGTGCCCCTAGCACCGTACGAAGGTTAATCGCTTTGCGGTTTGTTGAAAAGATTAAGGCAATGGCAAAAAGTACAGCCATACCACCAAATCCCCATAGTATTTGCATATTTTACACCCCTCGTTAAATATTGTATCCGTTTATAAGCATAGGCTACCCCATTACCAGATTTAAAATTGAAATATTATAGCACTCAGCCAAATACAGCGCTTACAAACAGTGTTTTTCGTCGTCTGAAAATTCGACATTTTTCGCAGATAAGCGGAAAATAAAAAGTCTGCTCTCTCTCTATCAGACTTCAATGAACCTTTGTCATTATAACACAGAATATGAGCAATGAAAGCCCTTAATTATCTTCATTTAATTTTTGCGTGATTTTTTTAATTAGAGATTCAGACGTTTCAGCATTGATTAAGCGACCCTCAACAATCGCGAACGCCTCACTATAGCAGTTCCCACAATAACCAAGGCAACCATAATCAATTAATTCAACTCCTGGTACCTTTTCGAATACTTCCCATACCTTTTGATTTTCTCTTACATTACCAGCACAAAATTCGATTGTTTTCATTTTCATGCCACTCCCCAGTTACGCATTTCAGAAATGTTATTGTACATAAGTCTCAGTTTCGCTATACTTTTAACTGTCATAAAACATTCAAATGTATAAGTATAGTATAGCGCGTGTCGCTTCCTTATTTCTTCCTAAATCTTAACTTCTTCTTTAGCTTCTCTACATTATATAGGAAGACGGCGTTATTGAATTTTATCAAAGGGGACCTCTTATCATGAAAAGGCTAGTGCTATTAGGCGGCGGATACGGTGGTATGCGCATTCTACAGAAATTATTATCATCTGATTTACCAGAAGACCTCACGATTACGCTTGTTGACCGAAATCCTTATCATAGTATGAAAACGGAATATTACGCGCTTGCTGCCGGCACAGCAAGTGATCACCACATACGCGTTCAATTTCCAGTTCATCAAAAACTTGAAATCAAATATGGTGAAATTAATGGCATCGATCTAAACTCAAATGTGATTCACTTAAAAGATGATGACGACCTTGCTTATGACACCCTGGTCATTGGTCTTGGTTGTGAAGACAAATATCATAATGTGCCAGGCGCGGATCTTCATACATTAAGCATCCAAACCATTGATTCTTCAAGAAGAACGTATGAAACCTTGAACAACCTTGGTGCTAACTCAATCGTTGGGATTGTTGGAGCTGGTTTGAGTGGCGTTGAGCTCGCCAGTGAACTTCACGAAAGCAGACCAGACCTTCAAGTCAAATTATTTGATCGTGGTCATACGATCCTCTCAGCCTTTCCTGAAAGACTCGGAAAATATGTACAGTCTTGGTTTGAAGAACGTGATGTTGAGGTGGTTAGTGAGTCCAACATAACAAAAGTAGAACCGAATACCCTTTTTAATCATGGAGAACCCGTTCACTGTGACTCGATTGTTTGGACGGCCGGCATTCAGCCAAACAAAATCGTTCGTGAGCTAGATGTAGAAAAAGATCCCCAGCAGCGGATTATCCTGAATGACTACCACTCTATTCCAAATCACGACAATGCATTTGTTGTTGGCGACTGCGCAAGTTTGCCACATGCACCAAGTGCTCAGCTTGCTGAAGAACAAGCTGAACAAATTGCCCTTGTGCTACAAAAGCAATGGAAAAATGAAACACCGCCAGCCCTTCCACCGATTAAGATCAAAGGAACGCTTGGCTCACTCGGAAGCAAACATGGCTTTGGCGTGATGGCGAATCGACCACTCACTGGTCGAGTACCGCGTCTACTTAAGTCAGGGATCTTATGGATGTATAAGAATCATAATGGTTAAAAAATAAAAGGGAACCCAGCGCACATCGTCGCGGGTTCCTTTTATTATGCCGTAGCTGATTGATCTTCCAATACAGCATAGAGATCTTTCAACCTGGGATTTCCTTCTGAAACAATTTCATTTTGAACGACGATGACGGGATAAAATAGATCTTCATCAATTACTTTAGAGGCAAAAATCGCTTCTGCTCCTGAAAGTTGACTATGAATATCAATATATCGAACGGCAATTTTTCGATCCGGGTATTTCCGATCAAGGGCAGCTTTTAGCCATTCAGCCGTTTCTTCTGAAGAAGGCAGGTTCACACAGCTTGCACAACGTTCGCCTGCTCCATAGACAAGTACTTCCTCCATGATGAAAAACGTCCTTTCTATTCAATCCATTTACCTTTATTGTACCTTATTCCATTGAGACAGAAAAGAACCATTCGCCTTTTTTAGTACTTGCAATCATTTCCCTAGATGTTCCATCTTGAATCTGATTTCATACCATGATAAAGTAAGATGAGAATAATAATCATTCCACAATAACACATAGATTTTTCACATCAACATTAGTATAATGGAAGTATGAAGGGAGTCGATGAATGATGCAAGAGCAAGTACAAGATGTATTGAATAAACTGCGTCCATTCCTCCTGCGTGACGGCGGAGACGTAGAGCTTGTAGACATCGAAGACGGCGTAGTTAAAGTACGTCTAATGGGAGCGTGCGGCAGCTGCCCAAGTTCTACAATTACACTTAAAGCAGGAATCGAACGTGCACTACTTGAAGAAGTTCCTGGTGTAACAGAACTCGAGCAAGTATTTTAAACCAAACACATCCATCCCCTCTAGACGAGAGGGGATTTTTTTATGTTTTAACTTAACCAATCCACTCGTCTCATTTGGCTCCCGTAATCCCCCATTAACTCTTGAAATAACAAACGATAAACTTCCTCTCGCTCGCCTTCTCTTCTCACAAATTTCTTTAAGTTTAGGAAGCTCCGTTCTTTCTCTTTCAAATTGCCATCACTATAATAATGCTCAACCGTCTCCACATAAGGGAGCGGAAAAAGCAAACGTGCATATAAGAGATTCCAGTCCATTTGATTCAACGAACGACGTTCATGATAATCCCACAAGAACTGCCTGATTGTTTCAAAGTTCCCTTCGCCTTCTACCAACTCATATCGAATCCATTCGGCAAGATCTCTAGCTGGATGGTCTAAAATAAAATCATTTGGAAACAGTCCTTCTGAATTCCGACGATATTTCGCTGTATACCGGTTAAACGCGAGCGTTCTAATTTGAAATGGATTCGTTCCTGTATCAATCCCACAGTCTACAATATACTGAATCGCATTTTCTGCTAAACCAGAATAATAAGGAAATGTTTCAATAAACCATGTATCAAATTCTCGATGAGGCTGCGCCTGATTTTTCAATTCTTCTCGAAAGGATTCAAGTTGATCCATTCTGAACTGCCATCTCATTTGCCATGGCTGAATTTCCGGCAAATCATTGTAAGCCACTAGAAGATTACCTGCTTTTCGATGAAACAGTGCTAGCCGACTGCCATCACTATGATGAGTGTGACGTTGATACGGTTTTCGATAAAGAACATGAGCTTCATTTTGTATCGTCTCAATATACTTCCCTCTTCTTGAAGAAATTGGCAACATTGTCGGTTCATTCTGTTGATTAAAATAATTTGCCACCATAACATACCAAGGGAATTCACTTTCCTGCTCCAATTGCGCCCGTTTCAATATAAATTCTGATTGATCTGAACCCCTAAGTAAGTAGCCACCTTTTTCCTCATTCTGCTGATCCACAACAATCCCATATTGATGAAAAATCTCACGCTCCAGCATGCTAACCCTCCGACATTTCGTCTTTGTATTTGTACTATATGCCTAAGGCGCCCAATCGGTGTAATCGATTCAACTGAACATCACTGTCATATTTCTCCGCCCTTCACCATATACTAATATAATCAACTCTATCCAATACCAATTTACTATAAAGTTAGGTGGGACAAGAATGGGCCAAGAACATATGGACCTTGTAGAAAAAGCAGCGAGAAGTAAATTAAAAGAACGTGGAGTCGAGATCAAAGATATCGCAGACCTCGTCTTTTACCTTCAAGAAAAATATCACCCTAACCTTAAGATAGAAACATGTATCCAGAACGTAGAACGCGTGTTATCAAAAAGAGAAGTTCAAAATGCAGTATTAACTGGCATCCAACTAGATGAATTAACGGAGAAAAAACTTCTTGATCAACCGCTCCAAGATATTTTAATGAAAGATGAAGGTTTATATGGTGTCGATGAAATTATTGCTTTATCAATCGTCAACGTTTATGGTTCGATAGGTTTTACGAATTATGGCTTTATCGATAAGCAAAAGCCAGGTATTCTAGAACGATTAAACGATAAGACGACAGGTGAATGTCACACGTACCTCGATGATATTGTTGGCGCGATTGCAGCAGCCGCCTCAAGTCGTCTTGCACATCGAGCACAAAAAACGGAATAACCCAACATAAAAACGCCCTCCGGGGGCGTTTTTATATGCTCCATTCATCTAATGTTTGAACGGTATACGTTGGGAGCTTTTCCACTGACTCCAAGTGCTCTTTCGTCGTGACACCCGTGTGCACAAGCAGGGTATCTAATCCTGCGTTAATGCCTGCAAGGATATCTGTCCGGTAATTATCCCCTACCATTAACGTCTCTTCCTTAGATGTACCGAGTTGTGCCAAAGCTTGTTCCATAATAATCGGTTCAGGCTTCCCAATAAAAATCGGATCCGTTTCTGTTGAAACAGAAACCACTGAAGTTAATGAACCATTACCAGGTAGCAATCCACGTTCTGTTGGAATCGCAATATCGCCATTAGTCGATATAAACGTAGCCCCGTTTCGAACGGCAATACAAGCTTTAGCAAATTTTTCATAAGTAATTGAGCGGTCAATGCCAACGACAACGTAATCGGGATGATCGTCTTGAAGCGTTAGTCCTTCATCCGTTAACGCATCGCGAATCCCTTCTTCACCGATTACATACACCGATGCATCATTCTTCTCATGTGAGATATAGCTTGCTGTCGCCATACTTGTTGTAAACACATGATTTGGCGTGCAAGGAACACCAAATGCCTCAAGCTTCTCAGACACTTGTTCTTTCCGTTTTGATGAATTGTTCGTCACAAATAAATAAGGAATATCCGCTTCCTTTAAACGCTTCACGAATTCAACTGCCTCATGAATCTTTTCAGTGCCACGGTACATCGTGCCATCTAGATCAATTAAATAACCTTTATAGTTTTTCATTTTTTACTTCCTCCTTCTATTTATCCAATCCATAAGAAAACCGCTTTCATTTATCGAAAGCGGTTCCCCAGCCGTGTTTTTGAATGCATAACGTTAATTTCTTTTCACAGTTCTTACTACCTCTCATCAAATACACCCTTCTTTCTTTACATGCTTCGATTATTCAAGTTTTAACGATGATTGTCTGGAAGAAAAGCTGAGACTGCGCCCAATTCTTGCGTTAAGTACTTTCTTATATCAGCAGGAAATTGCTCAAGTGCACTGAGATTTTTCCGTAGGTTTTGCTCCAATGCTCCATGTTGAGGGTTAACATACTCCTGCATAAGCGGTTTTCTCATACCAACTACTTCTTTTAACCGAACAGCATTCTCAGAGGAAATCACTTTTTCATCAGATAAAATTTCAATAATATCCTCATAACTACCCGGATCTCGCATAATAAAACCATCGATCATGCTGTTTCCGACATCGATCATGCTTTCAATAAAAACATGATGAAGTCTCTCTAATCCAAGCATTTGAAGTTCCGTCTGAAAAGAACTTTCTTTTAATATCTTTATCATTTTATCAAAATAAATGAGCTGTTCTTCAATTTTCTTACGATCCACAAAGTACATAGAAATACACCTGCCTTTAATCCAATCGATATAAATACTTTTCTTTAGTTTATCATATCCTAAAATGCAAAAGCTTACATTTTCTATCGAAAGCTTGTATGACAACGCTTCATAAGATGGTATGATAGCGTTAACTAGAAAAGGAGGGTGCTATGATGGAAGATGAACGACTCATCTACGACGAACAGGAGGCTACTGAAGCCAGGTTCGTGTGCTTTATGGGAAGCAATCATCGGTTTGACCTTTGTATTGTAAAATCAGATCGCTTTTATGGAAAATCGTTAGTCCTCGATATTCAAGGAGGCAAATTTGCAATTATCGGCCACGATGATCTAAATGAGCCAGGAAACCTCGAGCATGCCTACTCTCTCAATGAGGAAGATGCCGAAGAACTTCGCAACTTTTTGAGAGAAGTTCTAAGTCACTAATATTTTAGTTAGCAATGAATACACTACCTCCTAAGGTGGTGTTTATTCATGTTTGATGATGAAGATTATCAAGACTTTGCTAACGTAGAAAAGGGAAGAAATTACGTCCTTCCAGAAGATACCCCGGAGGGTCCATATGGTTCACCGGTAAATAAAAAGCTGGGTAAAACGACTCCATGGCGAGAAGGCCAGCGATCTTACAGTGCGTTTAACTACGAGAATAAAAACCTTCACCAACACTTACCTCGTCAGGACCCTGGTTCCCATCCACCACACGATGATCCAGACAAGGACTCTGAAAAACCATACAAAGCATAAGCCTACTCGGCTTATGCTTCTTGTTGTTGCTTCTTAGGATTTTCTTTCTTTTGCTTTTTTAATACAAAGTAAGGACAGCCAAAATTGCAGTATTCATATAAATAATCCAGCACCGTGCTGAATTTTGTATCAAATGTCGCTTTCTGATTGCGATCATCAAAAAATCCTTTTAATCGAAGCTGACCGTATCCCCAGTCTCCGACAATATAGTCGTATTTATCTAGAATCTCACTATATCGAGCAAGAAAAGCTTCTTCGTTCCATCCTTCTCTTTCATCTTTCATCAACTCAAATGTATGTTGATTCACTTTTATCATGCTACTTCCCTCATTTCAAATGGGCTCATTAGTCTAATGATACCTTTTTTATTGGAATTGTCCAAGTAATACCAGGAAAAAAGAAGCTTAGTTCGGTCATGATAACAGTATGGAGGTGAAGACATTTGAAAAAACACATATTGCTTATACTGCCACTTGCAATTGGAATTACGGCATGTCAGGGAGAAAATGCGACTGATTCCTTTGATCATGCAGATTTAACACCGGTTAAAACCGATCCAGAAGAGTACGGAATGAATACTGCAAACTCTCAGGAAAAGGCCAAAAAAGGCGGATTTGGTTACATTCGTCACACACGAAATACAAACAACATGAATTCTCAAAAGCAACCTGAAAACATTGCTTACCTCGATCGTGATCGTATGTCTGATATGATCGGTTCGATGGCCATCGTGCTTCCTTATGTGAATGATGTGGCAACGCTAGTGACAGATGAAGAAGTGTTAATCGCCTATAAATCCACTTCGAAAGACCGTGATGCAACCGCTGATCAAGTTAAGAAAACAGCCCTCTCCGTTATCCCAAGGTATTACCATGTGTATGTTTCAGACGAAGAAGGAATGATTGCGGAAATCGAACGGTACCAAAATGCCTCTGCGGCAACAGGGGATTTAGATAAAAGCATTGAAGAAACCATCGCCAAAATGAAAAAAGCACCACAGGGCAAAAAAGTGAGTGATGGAGAGAATGAGAACGGTGAAATGAAAGGTGAAATGAATGAGGATTTAAACGATACAGGCGGTAAAGAAATGATGTCGAAGTAAAAAAATCGGCCCTCAGCAGGCCGATTTTTCTGGTTTTCTAAAACTGACTTAATTTGTTGCTTGTTTCGCGGCATTAACTTGCTCATCCGCATGATAAGAAGAACGAACCATTGGACCAGATTCGCAGTGTTTAAATCCTTTTTCCAACGCAATATCTTTTAACTCAAGAAATTCTTGTGGTGTCCAATATTTTTCAACTTTTAAATGCTTTTTCGAAGGTTGTAAGTATTGGCCAAGTGTAACAATATCAACGTCGTGTGCCCGAAGATCATCCAATGTTTGAATAATCTCCTCTTTTGTTTCACCAAGTCCCAGCATAATGCTTGATTTTGTCGGAATCTCAGGGTTCATTTCCTTGGCACGCTGAAGAAACTCAAGAGTACGACGGTATTTTGCACGTGCACGCACTCTTGGCGTTAAACGCTCCACTGTTTCAATATTATGATTCATGATATCCGGTTTTGCATCCATAAGGGTTTCAAGCGCTTCGTATTGACCACCCATGTCAGAAGGAAGAACTTCAATTGAGCAGAATGGATTTTTTCTACGAATAGCTCGAACCGTTTCAGCAAATACAGCTGCACCACCATCTTTCAAATCATCTCGCGCTACTGCCGTGATGACGACGTGCTTTAAGCCCATTTGTTCAACCGAATCAGCAACACGCTCTGGTTCAGCCCAATCTAGTTCTGTTGGAAGACCTGTTTTAACCGCACAGAAACGGCACGCTCGCGTACAAACATCACCAAGAATCATAAATGTCGCTGTTTTACGTACAGCCCAGCACTCATGAATATTAGGACAACGCGCTTCTTCACAGACCGTATGTAGTTTCTTCTCACGCATCATCTTTTTAAGACCTTTATAGTTCTCGTTCGTATTTAATTTTATTTTCAACCATTCGGGTTTTCTTAGATACTCTTCTTTCTTACTCAATACATTCACCTCACCTATCGCTTTTCTGTATTAAAGAATACCATAGTTACCCCATGGATTTCCATAAAAAGTGTGAATCTCGTGACGATTAAGACTTTAGACCTTCCATTATTTAGATCTAATGATTTGCGATTTGAAATGCACACTAAGTGTAATGACAAATAACGAAAGGAGAAGAAACGATTGAGAAAATACAGTTTTCTTATCCTTGTTCTTTTCTTTCTCATACCAGCTACTGTTTTTTCTGCTGAAGTGAATGAAGATAAATTAAAGAACGAACGCATGATGCTGTTTCATAAAATGGAAGCCGTCACGCAAGTTCCATGGTATCTTTACGCCGGAATTGATCAATATGAACGAAGCATTAGAAGGTCTCAAAAAGATATTCCTCGTGAAAAAGGAGCTATAGCCATTTACATTGCCCCAGAAAAATGGACGGGCGCAGCAAATCCGAATAAGGAAGATACAAGCACAGAGTCGATTTCGTTTTTTGGCGGCATAGGACTTGATGGGAACGGTGATGGTAAAGCAGACCGAACGAATGATGAAGATCTTCTTTATACGATTGGTGACTTCTTGCAAAAATACGGAACTTCGTTCGAAGACCTACAAATTGGATTATGGGACTTTTATCACCGCGATCAGGCGGTTCGAACCATTACAAGCAATAGTGCTGTTTACAAACGATTCGAAACGCTAAAGCTTGATAAACATGCCTTTCCAGTCCCTCTGCACGCAAACTACAGCTACCGAAGCACATGGGGTGACCGACGAGGCTGGGGTGGCCTTCGCATTCATGAAGGAACAGATATTTTTGCTTCTTATGGTGTTGGTGTTAAAGCCACAAGTTATGGAACTGTGGAAACAAAAGGATGGAATGAATATGGTGGTTGGCGGATTGGCATCCGGGATATTGATGGGAATTATCACTACTATGCACACCTAAACGGTTTTGAAAAAGGGATTGAGAAGGGAAGCGTTGTTCAGCCTGGTGAGATCATTGGCTACGTTGGTAGCTCAGGATATGGCCCTAAAGGAACAGCGGGGAAATTTCCACCGCACCTGCATTACGGTATTTATAAAGATAACGGAAGAACAGAATGGTCATATGATCCATATCCTTCTTTACGACTTTGGGAACGCCAGGAAAGAGCGCGAAAAAAATCCTAAAAAAAAGAAGAACTAGCGCGCTAGTTCTTCTTTTAGTTTCATTGTTTTTTTGAGACTCTAACAGCATTTAGAATACTTGCTGCAAGACCACCCCAGATAATGACCATTCCAACAACCATCATAAAGATCGCGCTACCACCCATATTAGCTTACCTCCTTATACTTTTGCTGCTCTACTTTCGCATCCCATTTCTTTAGGCTGAATAGAATTCCAACCAGAATGGCGAACCCTGCGACAGCCCAGCCGCTATAAAGGATAAAGCCGTTTGAGTAACCTTCATAGTTTCCAGTAGGCGTATCAAATTGACGAAGAAGATTCGTTTTAAACAGATCAAACATCATGTATCCAAGTACTAACGGAGTAATAACGCCAAGACAAGCTTTCCACCAGTACTTCAGCGAAATATCTGAAATGCCGTTTGCATGTGTTTCAAGCGTATTAAGCTCACGAAGCACCCAAGCCACTACGACTACTTCTACAAGACCAACAAATGCAATACCGAACTGGTTAATGAAATAATCCGCTGCATCTAGGAAGAACAAGCCGCCTTGAGTCGCAAATAAAATTGAGATAATGGAAGAAATTCCTCCACCAATTAAAACAGCTTTTGTGCGAGAAATTCCAAACTTCTCAGAAACCCCTGCTACGTACGTTTCTGAAATAGAAATAAGAGAAGACAATCCAGCTAGAACAAGTGATGCAAAGAACAGGAAGCCAAACAAACCGTTCAATGCTGGGAACTCATTAATAATTTGTGGGAAGACAACGAAAGCTAGTCCTACGCCACCGCTCACTACTTCACCAACGCTAAGTCCTTGCTGTTGTGCCATAAAACCTAGTGCAGAGAATACACCAATACCAGCAAGTAGTTCGAATGCTGAGTTACCGAAACCAGTAATAAAGGCGTTATTCGTAATATCTGACTTCTTAGGTAAGTAACTAGAATAAGTAATCATAATAGCAAAAGCAATCGATAAACTAAAGAAGATTTGTCCATAGGCAGCAACCCATACACTACCAGATGTAATGCTGTCAAAATTCGGTGTGAAGAAAGCATTTAGTCCTTCAGCAGCACCAGGAAGCGTCACTGCTCGGATGACAATAATTAAGAAAAGAACAATTAAAGTAGGAATGAAAATCTTGTTAGCACGCTCAATTCCTTTTTTAACACCGGCAAGAAGAACGCCTAATGTAATAATCCATACAGCAATTAACGGAAGAAATACGCCTGGTACGATACTACCTGTTTGTCCAGGATCAACCGTCAATTTCAAATAATCGTTAAAAAGGAACGCTTCTGTATCTGAACCCCAGCTCTGGTTAAAAGCAAAATAGCTATACGAGATCGCCCACGCAATAATAACGGCGTAGTATGTCGAGATAACAAAGGCAACAATAACGCCCCACCAGCCAAGCCATTCCATCTTTTTATTCATTCGAAAGAACGAAAGTGGCGCTGATCCACGGAACTTATGCCCTATTGTAAATTCAAGAATTAAAATTGGGATTCCAGCTGTTAGTAATGCAAATAAATAAGGTATAAAAAATGCCCCGCCACCATTGTCATAAGCAACAGCCGGAAATCTCCAAATGTTTCCTAGACCTATCGCTGATCCAACTGCAGCTAAAATAAATCCAGCCCTTGTTCCCCATTGCGCACGATTTTCCAAATGAATTACCCCCTTGAACAAATTAAACCCTTTTCACTATAAGCCTCCTTCCAGAAAAAGGTTAAGACTTTTAAGTAAATTCAGATTATTTTGTTTATAGTATATCTAGTACGTATGTCCTTGTCAAAACAATCTTTTTTCTTTTTTGGTATGAATCGTTCAATTTTTCATAGAAATCTCTCTATTTTTGTGTAAATACATAAAAAAACAGGAGGAAATACCTCCTGTTTCTTTATTATTTTGCCGCTTCAACCGGTCTGTTGGCATATTTTGTTTTCAGGATAAAAGCGAGAATTCCAAAGAAAATGGCTGTAACAACAAATCCAATAATCGCACTACCTGTAAATCCTAAAACAAGGTAGCCAAGCAATGATATTCCTGCCACAAGCAAGGCATAAGGCAACTGAGTCATCACATGATCGATATGGTGACTTCCTGCCCCTGTGGAAGAAAGAATGGTTGTATCTGAGATCGGTGAACAATGATCACCGAATACAGCTCCGGCAAGCACAGCTGCAAGAACTGGCAGCATGTAAGTAGGATCGGTTGCCGCAGCAATCTCCCCCGCAATTGGAAGCATAATGCCAAATGTTCCCCATGACGTACCTGTTGCAAAGGCCATTACTCCTGCAAGCAAGAATAAAATGGCAGGCAAGAAGCCAATCATAATGTGGTCATTTACTAGACCTGCAAGATACTTTCCTGTTCCTAGACTTCCAATAATCTCAATTAGCGTCCACGCAAAGAAAAGAATGTATACCGCCGGAAGCATTGATTTAATTCCTTCCCATATTCCTTTACCAAGCACGGCACCGCCCATTCGTTTCATAAAGAAGAAAATGAGAGATGTTGCAAGCCCAATTAATCCACCATATAGAAGCGATGCGGCAACATCCGTGTTTTCAAAAATCGACAAAGCGGTTACTGCTGTATCTGTTCCGCTCACCGCCTGAATGCCTGTGATAATCATAAACGCCACAGTTCCTGCAATCAGCATGATGATCGGCCATGCAAGATCTGCTACTTTACCTTTTTCACTTTCAGGAAGACCCGTTGTTTGACCAGGTACGGCACCTTGGTCAGGATCAAGAACATCACCAGTTTTCTGGGCACGATCTTCATGAACCTTCATTGCTTTTAAGTTGATATCAAAATAACTCACAAAGAAAACCATGGCTAGAGCAAAGAGAGCGTATAAGTTCATTGGAATCATTCTGATAAACGCTTCTAATGCGCCAACGCCTGTAATACTATGTGTTGCTAGTACGCCACCAATAAGTGCGATAATATAAGCACCCCAGCTTGAAATCGGGGAAATAATACACATCGGTGCTGCAGTGGAGTCAATAATATAAGCAAGTTTTGCCCTTGATACATTATGCCTGTCCGTAATCGGTCGACTCACATTACCAACGGCTAGCGAATTAAAGTAATCATCAATAAAAATAATAATACCAAATACGGCTGTTACAAGCTGTGCGCCAACTCTTGTTTTGACGCGTTTCATCGCCCATTCACCAAAGGCACGACTTCCACCTGAGATCGAGATAAAGGCTGTCATCATTCCTAATAAAAGTAAGAAGAAAATAATGTACATGTTCCAAGTATTTAAGCCACCGGTCTCGGAATCAATAAAAATCCCTTTCACGATTGTATAAATTTCATTTAATGATCCTGGGACACTCCAATCGTTGATCATAAGTGCACCAAGAATAATGCCCACTCCAAGTGAAGGAAGCACTTTCCTTGTCACCACTACCATTAGCAAAGCTATGAGCGGTGGAATAATGGATAGAATTGAATTCTCCATGAATATCCTCCTAATAAATAAATGATTGTCATGCAAACCGGAATGGACGCCTACCACTTAGCCGCTTGTTTCTGAACGCAAAAAAGCGAGCAATGATAGGATTGGTCCTATCATTGCTCGCTTCACCGAGTCAATGTTAAGTGTCCACCCCGATCAGTAGTTCTCCATTACAAGTTAGACTCATAATGACAGTTCGACACTTTTTCAATGCCGCCCCAACATAAATAATGTGACCGTTATTTATGCTTCGGCAGATCTCCCTTTCGATGCTGATCATTGGTGTCATTCTCCCAACACGTACTCATGAGGATCTGCTCCTCTACCTCATCGTATAAGATAAGGAACAATATTAAGTTCAGTTTTAAAGTATACCTTACTTTCTCTCATCCTGCAATTGTAGATTATTCCATATCATCAATTTGAATAGATGGAGTAGGTAACCCACCTTCTGAACCATTGTTATAGAAATTTGGTACTTCACCTGGAATAATCGTTAACAAAACAGGAATATCCGTCGTCACCACATCAGAATCCGTAGCAAATGGGATAACGATTTTTACTTTCACTTCAATATGAACCCGAATGTCGACAGAAATATTATTAATACCAACTGGTTCAATTGTACTTTTATAATCAGACTTCACTTCACCGATCGCTGTGAAACGCACAGGAACTTTTGGTCCCATATTGGCAAGTAACGTGTTATCAAACGCCTGACCAATTGGAATATAATGAATGATCCCATTATCTAACGATGTTTGATCATCTACTTCAAGCTCCACACCATTTTGTTCCGCCCAGTAATCTAACGTTCCGTCTTCCACACTTTTTAGAAATCGCTGTACTTTTTCAGTTGATTGGGCAAGCACCTGAGTAACTGCCCTTTGATTGATCTGAACTCGCACCAACTTTCCTTCATTATCAGTCACTTCTTTTATTAACGAATCTTGATAATTATCTACTTCTTCAGCCATCTTCTGATTAATGGCTTCGTTAATCGCTATTGTTGCGATCCGATTCGTCTCTGTACGGGCAATTTCAATCAGTGTAGGCTTTATTCCTTTTTCAACGATCCATAGCCCCTGGACCGTCATAAAAATGAATAGTAGGAAGGAGATGACAAACACATAACGAAAGGGAAGCGGCCCCTTTCTAAAGAATTTTCTACGAGTTCGAAACACCATGAACCCTCCCTTCTCTTCCTCATGTATATGCTATGAAAGAGAGAAGTATGGACAATTTCTCCAGAATGCTGCTTCCCTATTAATGTGATTTTTTTAATAACAAAGAAAAAAGCCTAAGCAAATTGGCTAAGGCTTTTTTCACATCATCTTAAGCATGGCATCTCTGCCCTTTGTGCCGACCTTAATGCCTCGCGCTTCTGCTTCAAGCGTAACAGATTCAAGTGGGGCATCAAGCAGCTGATCAATCGATCTTACGCCTACAGCTCTTCCTGCAATAATCTTCCGGTCACTTAACTTCTCATTAAGTAAAGCAATATCCAGTGCGCCGCACATAATATAGCCGTTTTCATTCATGACCGCTAGAAAATTTGTTTTTGGAAGCTGCATACTAACTGCTGTAAACGGATGACCATCAATCATGATTGGTGTCATAGTGATCACGTCATTCCCGCCTCCTGACCTGAATGAATATCACTATATCTATATGAACCCAACAGCATGTTTGACAATCATACGTACAAAGTTTTAATGCCTATTCTCAAGACGCCAGGCAAGAAGATCACGAAGCATTTCAGGAAGATAATACTTCTTCTTTGCATGCTTCATTTGTGGATAGAATTTACCAAACGTGAACATATCAGCTGTGGCCACGGCATATTCTTGATCAGATATGAGTGGATGACCATTGTGAAGAACGTCAGTAACATGACGAAGTCCGTCTTCCATCTCAACCGTCGTCACTTCAAGACCGTCGAATGCCATGATGCCCATCACTTCTCCTCTGAATCCTAGTCCTTTAAAACTTAAGTTCACGATTTCATCTGACATCGCGTGGGAAATGATTTCGCGTAACTCACTTCCTCTTAAGATCACTTTACAAGGGTTTACGGGATGAGGACAAATGCGGTGGAGATCTTCTCGTGAGACCTGTCCTTCTGGTAATCCATCAAGGAGCATACCGGCATTAATCATGCCAATATCTGCATGACACCATTCTCGAAGGGCAGCGGCTAATTCATCCGCTAAAACCGACCGTTGAAACCACTCAGATTCAAGAGGCTGCTCAAGTCGACAGACAACTTCTTCTAGCATCGATTGCGCTTCTATACTTAATCTTTGAATCATTTCAAAAGTTGGACGATCTTCTTTCCGATTTCGAACCGAAATTGCATAAGCCTCTTTATCCGTAATCTCCCTTGTGTCCATATCGATGCAAACGGTCACTTCTCCAACGTAATTCCCGTTTTTCCCTGCCTGTGTAATGAGCGTGTCCTCTACAAGCATCCCATGCTTTAACACATGATGGGTATGAGCACCGATAATAATATCAATGCCATTCATCTCTCGTGCCATTTGTTCGTCATTGCCTAGTCCCATATGAGACATCAGCACGACAACATCTGATTGTTGACGAACTTCATCAATCATAGCTTGTAGAAAATCATATGGCGAATCGATTTTCCAACCTAATAGCGAGTAAAATTGCTCATAGGGAATCGTAACGCCAATGATCCCCACTTTCACACCATTTAACTCATGAATTTTATAAGGGGCCGCCCATGCGGGTCTTGTGCCATCTTGATGATAGAGATTCGCCACAAGCACCTCAAAACTAGCTTCAGTATACAGCGCTTCTAGCTCTTTTTTTGAAAACGTAATGCCCTCATTATTGCCAATTGTGGCGTAGTCGTATTGAAGATCATTCAACAGCTGAACGTTGCCCTTTCCAACCATTCCCTCAGTCATTGGATGAACCTTGTCAGAATGGTCTCCTAAATCGAGAAGGAGATAGGGTGTGCCTTGAAGCTCGTGCATGCGCTTCTTCTCTTTGAGATAAGACGACACCTTGGACCAGTTTTCGAAATGACTGTGAAGATCGTTCGTATAATAAAATTGTAATGTTCTAGAAGTCAAAATACTCTTCCTTTCTTACCCCATCGTTCCCTGCCAGATAAGTCGGACACCGACAATGATTAACATCCATCTTAAAATCACAACGATGGTTTTGTCCGAAAGTTTCTGGTTAATAAACGATCCGCACTTTGCTCCAATCCAGGCCCCTGGAATTAATCCCAGCAGTAAAAACCACTGAATGTTACCAAGCGCTAAATGCGTCAGGGTACCTGTTATACTTGAAAGAAAAATCATAAACATCGAGGTCGCAACCGCAACTGTTGTCGGAAATCCAAATAAGAGAATCATCGCCGGCACCATGAGAGACCCGCCACCTATTCCAAAAAGACCAGAAATGACGCCAACAACGAACGAAACTATCACAGCTGCAAGAGCAGAAAAGGTATAGTTTACTTGCAATCCATCAGAATCCGTATACGAGCGTTGGAATTGCCCATTTAACTTCATCGGACGTAAACGGTTCCTTACCATTAATAATATGGAAACAAGCACCATAAATACCCCAAAATAAATAGAAAAATAATCAACCTGTATAAATTTGTTCAGCCATGCCCCAAGAATTGCTCCTGGACCACTTCCTAGAAAAAAAAGAGCGCCACTTTTATAATCCACGCTTTTCTTTTTCATATATGCGAGGGTAGAAGAGAGCCCAATGGCGACGAGGACAACGATTGAGCTTCCGACAATTTTTTGTGGTGATAATACTGGAAGCCAATTTGTGTACTGATCAATGATAAGAAGCACAGGAACGATAATAATACCCCCACCAAGACCTACCAGGCTACCAATCGTACCGGCAGCTAGACCAATGATAAATAACAGTATCCACATCAGCATTGTATAGCTCCTTACAGATCAAAGAGATCAAGTTGCTTAGGATTTAAATTCGTATACTCAATTCCAAGCATTTGAATCATCCACTTTGCATTATTTGCAGCGTGACCACCTGAGTTATTGTTAAATAAAATAAACACATCTTTGCATTCTTTTTCTAGTTCTAGGATTCGCTCTTTCCATTCAAGCAATTCTTCTTCATTATAATCATAAAGGTAACGCACTTCTCGCCAGTTATGACGATTCCCTGGGTTCGTCCATCCATTCGTATTTCTTCCGTGAAGACGCACAAGAACGTGATCCTTATGTATGGTTTCCATCACTAATGGAACGGATCCTTCTCCTGCCTGAGGTTCATCGCATATGGTATGAATAAATCCTTGCGCTTCTAGAAAGTTCAGCGTCTTCTCCCGAAATGCTTCATGATACCATGACTGATGCCGAAATTCTACGGCACATTGAATGTCTCCCATCCGCTCTTTGCAGTCTCTTAAGATGTTCACATTATCTTTGTTCACGTCAAACCATGGCGGAAATTGAAAAAGCACCATCGCAAGCTTTCCTGCTTTTTGAAGGGGGCGAAGCGATTCCTTATACGCTTGAAACATTTCATCACGCGACTCAAAAGGAATATCTCCTCTTTGATGGCCCGTCATTCCCTGATAAGCTTTCACCACAAAACGAAAACGCTCTGGCGTTTCATCAGCCCATTTTTGAAAGTTACGAGCCGGTTGCACCGCATAAAAAGACGAATCGACTTCAACAGTAGGAAAGTGTGAACCATATATCGAAAGTTTTTCATTGCTTTTTACACCTGGTGGGTATAGATCATCATGATCGCCCCATCCTGTTACACCTATGTAAATCATGCAATTCTTCCTCTCTTCATTGATTCTCTTACTTTATTCTCATATCATTACCCGAAAATAGCAAGGAAAAATCCCCTCTACTATCTCAAGATAACGTCAATCGTGCCCACTTTGAAGCCGATCTAATAGAAAAAAACGAACCGGAAAATCCGGTTCGTTAGGAATGGAAATTTAACCGATTGAACCTTCCATCTCAAATTTAATGAGACGGTTCATTTCAACAGCATATTCCATAGGTAGTTCTTTCGTAAATGGCTCGATGAAGCCCATTACAATCATTTCAGTTGCTTCTTCTTCAGATACACCACGACTCATAAGATAGAAGAGCTGCTCTTCAGAAACCTTCGATACTTTCGCTTCGTGTTCAAGTGAAATGTTATCGTTAAGGATTTCATTGTAAGGAATTGTATCAGAAGTCGACTCGTTATCCATGATAAGCGTATCACACTCAACGTTTGAACGAGCACCTTCAGCTTTACGGCCAAAGTGTACGATACCACGGTACGTAACTTTACCGCCCTGCTTCGAAATCGACTTCGACACGATCGTTGAAGACGTGTTAGGTGCTAAATGAATCATTTTAGCGCCTGCATCCTGATGCTGTCCTTTACCCGCAAGAGCAATGGAAAGTGTCATACCTCGAGCACCTTCACCCTTCAAGATAACAGCTGGATACTTCATTGTAAGCTTAGATCCGATGTTACCATCGATCCATTCCATAGTTGCATTTTCTTCCGCAACAGCACGCTTCGTTACTAGGTTAAACACGTTATTCGCCCAGTTTTGAATCGTCGTATAACGGCAGTATGCATCCTTCTTAACGATAATCTCAACAACCGCACTGTGTAGAGAGTTAGTTGTATAAACCGGTGCAGTACACCCTTCAACGTAATGTACAGAAGAACCTTCATCAGCGATGATAAGCGTACGCTCAAACTGACCCATGTTCTCAGAGTTAATTCGGAAGTATGCTTGTAGCGGTGTATCAACTTTCACACCTTTAGGAACGTAGATGAATGAACCACCTGACCATACAGCCGAGTTAAGTGCAGAGAACTTGTTATCCGTTGGAGGAATTGTTTTCGCGAAGTATTCTCTGAAAAGATCTTCGTTTTCTTTAAGAGCCGTATCGGTATCTTTAAAGACAATCCCCATGTTCTCAAGGTCTTCTTGCATATTGTGATACACAACTTCAGATTCGTACTGTGCAGAAACACCCGCAAGGTATTTTTGCTCCGCTTCAGGAATACCAAGCTTATCGAATGTTGCTTTGATTTCTTCTGGTACTTCATCCCATGAACGTTCAGACTTCTCAGAAGGCTTTACGTAGTACGTAATTTCATCAAAATCAAGATCAGCAAGGTTTCCGCCCCATTGAGGCATTGGCATGCTGTAGAAATGCTCAAGTGATTTCAAGCGGAAATCAAGCATCCACTGAGGTTCATCCTTCATGCGAGAAATTTCTTTCACAATTTCAGGAGTCAGACCGCGCTCTGAGCGGAAAATTGAAACGTCTTTATCACTAAAACCATATTGGTATTCGCCAACTTCAGGCATTTTTTTAGCCATTCTATTTCCCTCCTTGACATTACACATGTCAGTGTTTGGCTGTTGTTCTCTTTCCATCATTCTAGTATGAAAAAGAAGCGATGACAACACCTGGAAGTGGGTTAAGCCTCATCCTGTTCCTTGAAACCCTTCTCCATTGCCTTCCAAGAGAGTGTTGCACATTTGATTCGAGCCGGGAACTTCGAAACACCTTGCAGTGCTTCAATGTCGCCAAGATCGAAATTCTCTTCGTCATACTCTTTCCCCTGCATCATGTCTGAGAAAATCCCCGATAGTTTTAAGGCCTGATCAACTTCAAGTCCTTTGACTGACTGTGTCATCATCGACGCTGATGCCAGGCTTATAGAGCAACCTTCTCCAATAAACTTCGCATCAGAAATCTTCCCATCATCTACTTTCAGCTGAAGTTGAATTGTATCTCCACATGTAGGGTTATTCATATTTATTTTAAGGGCTCCTTCTTCAAGCTCCCCTTTATTTCTTGGATTTTTATAATGATCCATAATGACCTGTCGATACAACTGGTCTAGATTATTAAAAGACATTACCGAAAAACTCCTTTGCTTTTCGTAATCCGGCTACAAACGTATCCACGTCTTCTTCAGTATTGTATAAATAGAAGCTAGCACGCGCAGTAGCCGATACCTCTAGCCACTTCATTAGCGGCTGAGCACAATGGTGTCCAGCGCGGACAGCGATGCCTTCTGTGTCAAGTACGGTTGCCACATCGTGGGGGTGAACTTCATCACTATTGAAAGTGACAACCCCAGCACGTTTTTCAGGTCCGTAAATGGATACGCCTTCGATTGTTGATAACTGCTGGATAGCATATTTTGCAAGATGAGTCTCATGCTGTTGGATGTTATCCATGCCAATTTCATTTAAGAAATCAATCGCAGCTCCAAGACCAACCGCACCTGCAATGATTGGTGTACCACCTTCAAATTTCCAAGGGAGCTCTTTCCATGTCGAATCATACAGACCAACAAAATCGATCATCTCTCCACCGAATTCAAATGGCTCCATGTTTTCGAGGAGCTTTTTCTTCCCGTAGAGGACGCCTATCCCAGTAGGTCCGCACATCTTATGACCAGAAAATGCAAAGAAATCACAGTCGAGATCCTGAACGTCAATGTTCATATGAGGTGTGCTTTGTGCTCCATCGACAACCATAACAGCACCATTTTGGTGCGCTATCGCAGCAATTTCTTTAATCGGGTTAATTGTTCCGAGTACGTTCGAAACTTGCATAACAGAAACAATTTTCGTGTTTGCTGTTACTGTTTTCTCGACGTCTTCCAGCGCAATTGTTCCGTCTGGTTGAAGGGGAATATATTTTAAAGTGGCTCCAGTTGCTTTTACAACCTGTTGCCATGGAATAATGTTGCTGTGATGCTCCATCGGTGTGATGACAACTTCATCACCTTCTTGAAGATTTGCACGTCCATAGCTTGAAGCAACCATATTAAGGGCTGTAGTCGTTCCGCGAGTAAAAATCACTTCTTCCGTTGAAGAAGCATGAATAAATTCACGAACCTTTTCTCGAGCGCCTTCATAAGCATCTGTTGCATGTGTCCCAAGCGTATGAACACCACGGTGAACGTTTGAGTTAATTTCCTTGTAGTAACGCTCTACTGCGTCAATGACTTGAGTAGGTTTCTGAGACGTTGCTGCACTATCAAGGTAAACAAGAGGTTTCCCATTTACCTCTTGATGTAAAATGGGAAACTGCTTGCGAATGTCCTGGACATTCATCATTTAATTAACTTTCCCTTCAGTTACCTCAACCGCACGTTTACGAACGCCTTCGATCGGAAGTTCGTTAATAACTGGAGCGAGGAAACCGTGGATGATCAAACGTTCAGCTTCATGACGGGAAATCCCGCGGCTTTGCAAGTAATAAAGCTGAATTGGATCAACTTTACCAACTGATGCAGCGTGGCCTGCCATAACATCATCTTCGTCAATAAGAAGGATTGGGTTTGCATCCCCACGCGCTTTCTCGTTCATCATGAGAACACGCTGTGTTTGCTCACCATTTGATTTCTTCGCACCATGTTCAATCTTCGTTACGCCGTTAAAGATCGCGCTCGCACTATCTTTTTGAACACCGTGCACAAGAAGAACACCTTCAGAATTTTGACCATGATGGAAAATCTGATTCGTGAAGTTCTGGCTCTGGCTTCCGCGACCAATCGTTACGGTCTTAGAATCAGCATAAGAACCATCACCAATAAGGTGTGTTGTATTTGTAGAAACCGTGTTGCCGTCGTTCATTTGAGCAAGAGCCCAGTCAACTTTCCCATCACGTGCTACATTCGCACGGCGGTTCACGTAAGTTGTCACACCTTTTGCAAGGTTATCAACAGAACCAAATGTAACGCGTGCATTCTGTCCAACATGAACCTCAGCAATAATGTTTGCAACTGACTCTACATCGTGTCCATACGATAAGAAATTCTCAACATATGTTACTGAGCTATTATCTTCGGCTACGATGATCACGTGGTTGAATAAACCAGCTTCAGGGTCTTCTTGCCAATAGAGAGCTTGGATCGGCACTTCAACTTCTACATTACGAGGGACATACAAGAAAGTACCGCTATTAAGAAGAGCTGCGTGAACGGCAGTTAGGCGGTTCTCATCAACCTTCATAACGTCTTTCATGAAATACTTCTCTACAAGATCCCCGTGATTTTGAAGAGCTGTTTGAATATCTGTGAAAATCACACCTTGTTCTTTTAGCTCATTCGATAGCTGACTAAAAACAGGCGTTGAGTTACGGTGCACAAGAAGATTTCCTGACTCTTGATCTTTAGCAACAAGATCGCGCAAATCTTCAGGAAGATCATCAAGTGATGAAATCGCTTCTCCAGCTACATCATGTTTAAATGAAGTGAAGTTCCACTTATCGATTTTTGTTTTATCAGGCTTTGGCATTGGAAGGTTCTCAGACTTCTCTAGTGCCTTCAAACGTAGGGCAGCCATCCATTTCGGCTCCTGACGCTTTTCTGAATAAGCTTTAATGTATTCTTGATCGAATGCAATTTTCGTATCCACTGACATTGTCATCCTCCTTACTGCTTACGCTTCTTGACCAACTGTTTCGTCTTTAATTCCGAGTTCTTCTTTAATCCAATCATAACCTTCTTCTTCAAGACGCTGTGCTAGTTCTGCGCCACCAGATTTTACAATACGACCTTGCATCATAACGTGTACTTTGTCAGGTGTAATGTAGTTCAATAGACGCTGATAGTGAGTGATAATTAAGCAACCGAAGCTCTCATTGCGCATTGCATTAACACCTTTAGATACAACTTTAAGCGCATCGATATCTAGACCGGAGTCAATTTCATCCAGAACAGCGATCTTTGGTTCAAGCATCATAAGCTGTAGAATTTCGTTACGCTTCTTCTCACCACCAGAGAAACCTTCGTTAAGGTAACGCTGTGCAAATTCTTCACCCATATCAAGTTCAGCCATTTTGCCGTCTAGCTTTTTGATGAATTTCATTAGTGAAATTTCATCGCCTTCTTCACGACGAGCATTGATTGCAGAACGAAGGAAATCAGCGTTTGTTACGCCACTTACCTCACTTGGATATTGCATTGCAAGGAAGAGTCCAGCTTTTGCACGCTCATCAACTTCCATTTCAAGTACATCTTCATTATCAAGGAAGACACTGCCTTCAGTGATTTCGTATTTCGGATGGCCCATAATTGCTGAAGCAAGGGTAGATTTACCTGTACCGTTCGGCCCCATTACTGCGTGAATTTCTCCACCATTTATTTCAAGGTTCAATCCTTTGATAATCTCTTTTCCCTCAATGGAAACATGAAGATTCTCAATCTTTAGAGTTGATGCTACCATTTGTGAATACCTCCAATAACGTTTATACTATTCCTTCCTTATTGTAGTACCTATAAGGTGTATGTCAAGGAATGTGTGCTGAGTCATTCTCAATCTATTTTCATTCTTATTTTATAACAAATCCAAACTAATATCAAGGAACGCAGTGATCATACTTTATAGCGTTCGCTTCGAATTCGATTGCTATTCAAAATGAGAATGAATCGTTGATTTTTTCGTTTCATACCCTTCTAAGCCTACCATTTAATCCATACACCTACAACGGATTCCTCATACAAAAAACCAGTCACATTGGACTGGTTTTTATTATATCTGGTTATTTTGGATGCTGATTCATCTAGATAGTTTACGGTCGAATTCACTAACCATTTTGAGACTCCGACGGTGATCCATCTCACGCTCTTTTTCGACTTGCATACGCTTGTTGAAATTTTGGCTATATTCTGCATAACCTACTCCGTGAGACTGGTACATCGCCTTTTCCATTTCAGGTGTGTGGTTTAACCGCATGGGGCTAATAATGAATCAATCCTTTCAATATCGTTTTACTTACAAGAAATACTTTATCACGTTACATCAACAGTCCACAAACATCATATTAAGGGATGAGAGCGAGTAATGAAGGATGAACCCTGTTCTGAATAGTTAAAAAACATTGGTTCTTATCTTTTCTACCAAATCCGCCCTCATTCACACGATGCAAAACAGCTTATATATAGGAAGAAACTTAATTTTTTTAGTGCTTCGGTTGATCCAAATCTTTTATGCATTCTTGCACAAGTGTAACGGCCTGACTCATGGCAGCTCCTCCGCCGAAAGCTGCTGTTACACCTATCGTTTCAAGAATTTCCTGTTCGGAGCAGCCTTGATCAAGGCAACCTTTTGTATGATAAATAATGCAGTATTCATCTTGTGAAAAAATCGAAATCCCAAGCGCAATCATCTGCTTCTCTTTTTGACTAACTTCCCCTTCTTTGAAGCATGCTTCTGTAAATGCCGAATACTTTTTAGCAAGCTGAGGCATCTTCTCGGTAAATGTGCCTAATCCTTCTTTATAATCATGTAATGCTGCTTCTGCGAAATTGTTAAATTCCTGTTCCTGTTTCAAAACACAGGCCTCCTTTTATCTTAATTGTCCATACTAGTATGAGAAGTGGTTAACCATGCTATCCATTCTTTTCTATAGAAATGTTTTTTTGTATCGCTTACATGTGATGTATATCACACTAATAACGATCGGGATACGTTATGATGCTTATGAAGACAATATCTACTAGCAGAGGTGAAGATGATGTACGAAGGAAAAACAACACGCGTTGCATTAATTGGAACAGGATTTGTCGGGACAAGCTACGCCTTCTCGTTATTGAATCAAGAACTAGTAAATGAACTTGTATTAATTGATGTAAACAAAGAAAAGGCAGAAGGAGAAGCACGTGATTTAAATCACGGTCTACCTTTTGGCGCTCCTATGAAAATTTGGGCTGGTGACTATCAGGATTGTAAAACCGCTGACATCGTTGTGATCGCTGCAGGTGCGAATCAGGCTCCAGGCGAAACACGCTTAGACCTTATCGATAAAAATACAGCCATTTTTAAAACGATCGTATCAAGCGTAATGGAAAGTGGATTTGATGGGATTTTTATCGTCGCAACGAATCCAGTAGACGTACTTACTTATGCAACATGGAAGTTCTCCGGGTTACCGAAAGAACGCGTAATCGGCTCAGGCACGATACTTGATACCGCTCGATTCCGTTATTTACTAAGTGATTATTTTAATGTCGATTCTAGAAATGTACATGGTTATATTCTCGGTGAGCACGGCGACACCGAACTTCCAGTCTGGAGTCATGCCTCTATTGGTAGTCGACCAGTCATGTCACTCATTAAAGATAAACCAGAGGCAAAAGAAGACCTTGAGAAACTCTTTGTTAATGTGCGCGATGCCGCTTATCATATTATTAATCGTAAGGGAGCGACATACTACGGCATTGCAATGGGGCTTGTAAGGTTAACGCGAGCGATTATTCGAAATGAAAACTCAATCCTTACTGTATCTACGCTCCTTGAAGGTGAGTATGGTTTAGATGATTTGTATATCGGCGTACCTGCGATTGTGAACAACAACGGTATACGTGAGATTATTGAACTTGATCTTGATCAAACTGAGCTAGATCAATTGCACCACTCTGCCAAAACGCTAAAAGAAGCAATGAAGCCAGTATTCCAGCATTAAAAAAAGGTTCTCCGTCAAATGACGGAGAACCTTTTTTTCTTATTCGTCTACCGGTACGACAGCACCATCATATTCTTCTTCAATAAAGCTCTGAATTTCATCAGAATGTAAAACCTCAACTAATGCTTGAATCGCTTCGTTATCTTCATCACCTTTATTGACAGTAATTACGTTCACGTAAGGTGAGTCGGAATCTTCAAGAGCAATGGCATCTTCTTGAGGATTTAGACCCGCATCGATCGCATAGTTTGTGTTGATCATAACCGCATCACCTTCACCTTGCTGGTAGATCTGTGGAAGAAGTGAAGCTTCTACGTCTGTTTTAAAATCAATGTTTTTAGGGTTTTCTGCAATATCTTCTACTGTTGCATCAGAAGCCTTCACGCCTTCTTTTAGTGTGATAAGTCCTTGGGCTTCGAGTAAAGAAAGCATACGTCCATGGTCAGAAACAGAGTTACTCATAATGATCTGAGCACCATCGGGAAGCTCCTCTAAGCTCTTATAATCTTGTGAATAAACACCGATTGGCTCAATGTGAATGCCTCCAGCGTTAACAAAATCATAAGTATCGTTTTCTTCCATTTGCAACTCCATATAAGGAATGGTTTGGAAGTAGTTTGCATCTAATTCACCATTTGCTAGCGTCTTATTCGGTAGAATGTAATCCTGGAACGTTTTAACTTCTAGCTCTACGCCTTTTTCTTCAAGCATCGGCTTTGCTTCTTCAAGAATTTCAGCATGTGGAATGTTTGAAGCACCTACTACGATTTTCTTTGAATCTTCGCCTTCTCCAGATCCTTCACTGTTTCCACTATTGTTGCCACACGCTGCAAGTACTGCAAGAGTAAGGACTGCAAATAGGGATAAAAATTTCTTCATGATATTCTCTCCTTTTTTTATCGTTTATCTATAACTCGCGTTGCTAAATCTCCAGCAATCTGAAGAATCGCAACAATAACCAAAATTAATACGGTCGCAACAAGCGTCACGTCAGGATTGTTTCTTTGGAAGCCTTCAAGATAAGCGAGGTTCCCAAGTCCCCCTGCACCAACCACACCAGCCATTGCGGTGTAGCTTACAAGCGCAATCGCCGTTACGGTAATACCCGAAATGAGGGCTGGCATTGCTTCAGGAAGGAGAACTTTAAATATAATCTCCCCATTCGATGCCCCCATTGACTGAGATGCTTCAATCACACCTTTATCCACTTCCCGAAGAGCAATTTCAACCATTCGCGCATAAAATGGTGCCGCACCTGCAATAAGAGCTGGAAGAGCTGCATTCGCGCCAAGCATCGTTCCAATAATGTAAACAGAAAGCGGAATGAGTAGAATGATTAAAATGATAAACGGGATCGAGCGAAATAAGTTTACGATTCCAGCAATAATGCTATTAACAAACTTGTTCTCCCATATGTTTCCCCTTCCGGTTAGAAACAATAGTAGTCCAAGAAGAATACCGAGAATAAACGTTGCTAGCACGGAAATTGCCGTCATGTAAGCTGTTTGAATAGTCGCTTCCCACATCGATTCCCAGTTCACATTAGGAAATAGTGATTCAACCATTCGTAATCACCTCCGCTTCTACACCTTGCTCACGAACATACTTCAGTGCACTTTCGACGACAGTCGGTTCACCTTTAAGAAAGACAGATAGCTTACCATAAGGGCCATCTTGCGTATGAGAGATTTTTCCTTGAATAATGTTTACTTCAATATCAAACTGACGAATTAACTCTGTTACAAGCGGTGACCCCGTTTTACCTTTGAGGAACGTAAACTGGACGAGTTCACCCTCCTGGCTTGCTGCTAAATGTGCAATCGATTCCTTCATTTCTTCAGGCTCACTTAACTGATTCACGAAATCTTTTGTTATTTCTTCTTGCGGATGATGAAAGACTTCAAGTACTGAACCGTTCTCAACTACTCTACCGTTCTCCATCACTGCCACTCGGTGACAAATTTTACGAATAACGTGCATTTCATGGGTAATCAAGACAATAGTTAAACCAAGTTTCTGGTTAATTTCTGTCAGAAGTTCGAGAATGCTATCCGTTGTTTTAGGATCTAGAGCAGATGTTGCTTCATCACAAAGCAATACCTTAGGGTTATTCGCAAGCGCTCGCGCAATACCAACACGCTGCTTTTGTCCCCCACTTAGCTGTGATGGATAAGCGGCTTCTCGTCCTTCAAGTCCAACAAGCTTAATTAATTCATCGACACGCTTCATTCGTTTCTCTTTGGAAACACCTGATATTTCGAGTGGAAACGCGATGTTATCACGCACTGTTCTTGACCAAAGAATATTAAAGTGCTGGAAGATCATTCCGATTTCCTGTCTTGCCGCACGTAGATCTTTTCCTTTAAGAGAGGATAAATTATTTCCTGCCACCGTGACCGTACCGTCCGTCGGTCTCTCAAGCAGGTTGAGCATCCGAATTAGCGTACTTTTTCCGGCGCCACTGTATCCGATAACTCCGAAGATTTCCCCTTTTTTCACTGAAAGGTTAACATTCTTAACGGCCTCTACCTTTCCAGACTTCGAAAAGAAGGTTTTATTAATGCCTTTAAGCTCAATCACATGTCTCACATCCTTTATGCATTTGCATGTTGTACCAGCTTCCTGAAAAAGGACTTTAGTCCCATGCTTTTATTCTTTACCTTGAAGCACTTAAAAAAAATGATTTTAAAAATGCCCTTCTACTTTGAGTAGAAAGGCATGTTATCAATCAATGTCTTCCTCTCATTTCTCAAAGCAATCGCTTTGCAGGAATTGGCACCTTTTCAAACGAGTCGTTTGACGGTTGCCGGGCTTCATAGGGCCAGTCCCTCCACCTCTCTGAATAAGAGATTATAAAATTAAAATTACTTTACTGTGGTTAAGTGCTAAATTGAATTCTAGCATGGTACTTTATGAGTGTCAATTACTGAGCAAAAAGTCACAATAATCAAACATATTAACTGTTATTAACCAAGAGAAAACCATCAGCTGATTCGCCTGATGGTTTTTGTTCGCTCAGAAAGTTGTTTGTAAAGAGCTAATTTCTCAAGATCAGCATTTCCTCCACTCACAACAGCCCCAATTTTGCTACCTTCCAACCGGCTTGATTTACACAAGACAGCCGCGACAGATGCCGCACCAGCGCCTTCAACAAGTGTCTTATGTCTTTCAAGCATAAAGACGATTGCAGCAGCAATTTCTTCTTCAGAAACAGTCATCATATCGTCAACGAGTTCTTCGATAATTGGATACGTTCGTTTTCCTGCTTCCTTCACAGAGATGCCATCGGCAATCGATTTTACTGATTGAAGAACGAGAGGACCAGTACCTTTAAATCGATTCCATGTCGCAGATGCTTCCGAAGCCTGGATTCCAATGATTTTGACGTGAGGAAAGAACGACTTTATTGCCAGCGCCATTCCTGCTAATAATCCTCCACCTCCAACGGGAACAAGAATCGTATCTAAGTCAGGACATTGTTGCATCATTTCAAGTGCAACGGTTCCTTGTCCTGCCATAACAACAGGGTCGTCAAACGCATGAACAAATGTTGCCCCTTTTTCAACACGCTCTCGATCCGCTCCACTAAACGCTTCGTTATAGGATTCGCCTTCAAGTACAACCTCTGCGCCATAAGATCGGGTCGCTTCAATTTTACTTGTTGGGGTATGAATCGGCATATAAATCTTTGCTTTGATGCCTCGCTCCTTCGCAGATAGCGCTACTCCCTGAGCATGGTTACCTGCTGAAGCGGCAACGATTCCTCGAGCGGCTTCGATTTCCGTTAGTGAGGCAACCTTATTGTAAGCACCGCGTAGTTTAAATGACCCCGTTCGTTGGAGGTTCTCCATCTTTAAGAAGACATCTTTATTTGTAAACCCATTCAGCGTTGTAGATTGCTGAAGCGGTGTACGGTGAACCGCCTCCAGCAAATTCTCCATTGCTTCTACGACATGAACGTTATATTTCTCCTGGTAATTCCCAACGTCATTCACTCTCCTACAAGTTGTTTTTCTTCATACAATTTAATCTTTTCTTCAAGGGACAACGTACGAGATACTTCATCCCAACCATTTAACAGCATTTCTTTCCAATAAGGATCAATTTTGAAAGAAGCATGAATGCTTTCTCCATCACGAACTTCTTGTTTTCGCAGGTCAACTTGAAGCTCGTATCCGTCTTTTGCCTTTTGAAAAAGCTCAGCGATAACTTCTTGATCAAGCGCAACAGGAAGGATACCATTTTTTACACAGTTGTTATAAAAAATGTCAGCAAAACTCGTCGCTATGATGACGCGAAAGCCATAATCAAGCAAAGCCCACGGAGCGTGTTCTCTTGAAGACCCACACCCAAAGTTTTTTCCAGCTACAAGAATAGAGGCATGCTGATATTGCGCTTCATTTAAGCTAAAATCTTCACGAGGCTTTCCATCATCATCAAAACGCCAGTTATAGAAAAGAAATTGACCGAAGCCTTTTCGCTCAATCCTTTTCAAAAACTGCTTTGGAATAATTTGATCGGTATCGACGTTCACTTGTTCAAGGGGATAAACAATCCCTTTGTATTCATTAATCGGTTCCAGGGCGTCTCACTCCTTTTTACATCACAAGTGGTTTTATTTTTCTAGCATCAGTAAATCGTCCTTCAATAGCTGCAGCTGCAGCCATCGCTGGGCTTACAAGGTGTGTTCGGGAACCGTTGCCCTGGCGACCTTCGAAATTTCGATTAGAGGTCGACGCGCAGCGCTCTCCCGGAGGAACAATATCATCATTCATCGCAAGACACATGCTACACCCTGCTTCTCGCCATTCAAACCCAGCTTCTTGAAATACCTTATCTAGCCCTTCCGCTTCAGCAGCGTTCTTGACCGACTTAGAACCAGGTACAACTAGCGCTGTAACACTTTCATGGACTTTTCGCCCCCGAACAATTTCAGCCGCAGCTCGCAAATCACTTAATCGTGAATTCGTACACGATCCGATAAAGACATATTGAATCGCAATGTTTTGAATCTGCGTACCCGGTTTAAGATCCATATAAGCAAGGGCCTGTTTGATTGCTTTTTGGTCACCTGGATCTTCGGAATCTTCAGGGAAAGGGATTCGAGCATAGACAGAAGAGCCCATCGAAGGATTCGTTCCCCACGTCACTTGTGGTTCAATTTCTTCAGCGCCAATTTCAAGCACTTCATCATACGTTGCACCTGGATCAGTTGCAAGCTCTTTCCACTCAGCGACTGCTTCATTGAACGCTTCGTTTGCTGGAACATGTCTCTTCCCTTTTAAATAGGAAAAAGTCGTTTCATCAGGACTAATAAGTCCCGCTTTTGCACCAGCTTCGATGGACATATTACAAACGGTCATCCGCTCTTCCATTGACATGTTTCGAATCGCTTCACCCGTATACTCAACAACTGCTCCCGTCCCTGCATTCACACCAAACTTGGCAATAACGGCAAGAATTAAGTCTTTAGCTGTTACTCCAGCACCAAGACGGCCGTTCACGCGTATTTCAATGGTTTTCGGACGTGATTGCCAGAGCGTTTGTGTTGCAAGAACATGCTCTACTTCGCTCGTTCCGATTCCAAAGGCTAGAGCACCAAACGCACCATGTGTTGATGTATGACTATCTCCACAAACAATTGTTTTTCCTGGCTGAGTTAACCCAAGCTCAGGACCGATGACGTGCACAATTCCCTGATCTGGATGATTTATATCAGCAATTTCCACACCGAACTCGTTGCAATTCTCTTCTAGCTTCTCCATTTGCACCTTAGATACTGGATCATTAATAATGTGGCGTGCAATCGTAGGCACGTTATGATCCATCGTAGCAAAGGTTAAATCCGGTCTTCTTACGCGTCTATTGTTCATCCGCAGACCTTCAAAGGCCTGCGGAGAAGTGACTTCATGTACAAGATGTAAATCTATATACAGGAGATCCGGGCTACCCTCTTCTTCATGCACAACATGTTTATCCCAAATTTTCTCAATAATTGTTTTTGGCTCCACACTGATCCCCCTTTTACCTATTTGTCATTAAGCGTAGGCTTCCATGATCCCTGCCGTAGCACCGGCTTCTTCTAGTTGATAGATCACTTTCTTCACCATTGCGTCTGTTCCGAGTGCATTCGTTCGACTACTTGCTAAATCACTCGTATAATAGCCTGCATCCAGAACTTCCTTCACGGCCTTTTCGATGGCATCTGCTTCTTCCTTCATATCGAATGAATACTTCAGCATCATCGCCCCTGATAACATCATCGCAAGTGGATTCGCAATGTTCTTCCCAGCAATATCCGGTGCTGAACCGTGCACGGGCTCATACATGCCAAATCCATCACTGCGAAGACTTGCTGACGGTAGCATGCCGAGTGATCCTGTAATCATGGATGCTTCATCGCTTAAAATATCGCCAAATAGATTTTCTGTTACAATCACATCAAAATGAGCTGGGTTTTGAACCATCTTCATTGCTGCGGCATCAACCAGCATATGTTCCACTTCAACATCCGGATAAGCGAGTGCCTTTTCTTCCACAACTTCTCTCCACATTCGGCTTGATTCTAGAACGTTCGCTTTATCGACGCTTGTTAGCTTCTTATTTCGCTTCCGTGCTGCTTCAAAGCCCTGGTCAACAATTCGCTCAATTTCATCCCTTGTATAATGAAGCGTATCGACCACTTCTTTCCCGTTGTTGCGACGCTCGCTTGGTGTACCAAAATACAATCCACCTGTTAATTCACGAACAATCAACATGTCCACGCCTCTAATTCGATCTGGTTTAAGGGGAGAAGCATCGATTAAACTGTCAAATGCTGTTACTGGACGCAGGTTTGCAAACAAGCCTAGCTCTTTACGAATACCAAGAAGACCCCGTTCAGGACGAAGATGACCAGGAAGGTTTTCCCACTTAGGCCCACCAACTGCACCAAGAAGAACAGCATCACTCTTTTTACAAATGCTTAAAGTTTCTTCGGGTAAAGGCATACCTTCTTGATCAATAGCCGCCCCTCCGATTCTTGCAAAGTGAAATTCAAACGTATGGCCAAATCGATCTGCCACGGCATTCAGAACTTTCATCGTTCCTTCCATTACTTCTTTGCCAATGCCATCACCTGGTAATACCGCAACTTTTCTCTTCATCCTTCTAACCTCCCTGTTAGACGTGCGCTTGTTTTTTTACTTGATAGCTTTCTCGAGCAAGAACGCGATTCACTGCGTTTAAGTAAGCAATTGCTGAGGACTCTAGAACATCTTGAGCAGTGCCTCGACCATTCGATTCAATTCCGTTGTACATAACACGAACATGAACTTCAGCAAGAGCATCTCTGCCACCGCCAACCGAATTAATCCGATAATCTTGAAGTTGAAGCGTGCCTGGGATCATTTCTTCAAGCGTGTTGTAAATGGCTTCCACACTACCAGAACCCGTTCCAGCTTGCTGAATCATCGTTCCATCAGGCTTCTCGATTGAAATTGTAGCCGTCGGAATATTTGCTGTCCCATATTGAACTTGAATACTATGAATCTCATATTTATCAACAAATTCATCTGTTTGAATATCCGTTAATAGTGCGAACAGATCATCTTCTGTTACTTGCTTTTTCTTATCAGCCAAGTCTTTAAAATCAGCAAATGCTTCATTAATCTTTGCTTCATCTAGTTCAAAACCGAGTTCTTTCACCTTATCTCTGAAGGCATGTCGACCAGAATGTTTTCCAAGAACGAGGCTGTTAGACTGAACTCCTATCAGCTGTGGACTAATAATTTCATAGGTCGTTTTCTCTTTTAATACACCATCCTGGTGAATACCAGATTCATGTGCAAATGCATTGGCGCCAACAACTGCTTTATTCCCTGGCACTGCCATGCCAGTAAGCTTGCTGACAAGGTTGCTTGTGCGCTTAATTTCATCTAGTTTCAATCCAGTTTCTGCCTGGTAAAAGTCATTCCGGATTCGAAGTGCAACAGCTACTTCCTCAATGGCGGCATTACCCGCCCGCTCTCCAATACCATTAATCGTTCCTTCTATTTGAGTTGCTCCACATTCAATTGCAGCTAAAGAATTTGCTACCGCCATCCCAAGATCATTATGGCAATGAGCAGATAAATCAACACCTTCAATGTTCGGAACATTGTTTCGCAAATATGTGAAAAGCTCCCCATATTCCTGTGGACTTCTATAGCCGACCGTGTCTGGGATATTAATGACAGATGCACCAGCATCGATAACTTCTTTAATAATTCTGGCTAGAAAAGTTCGATCAGATCGACAAGCATCTTCAGCCGACCACTGCACTTTCGGAAAGAATTTCTTCGCGTATTTTACTGCACCAACAGCCGTTTCTACAACTTCTTCTGGCGTCTTCTTCAGCTTATGAGTCATATGAATAGGGGAAGTGGCTAGAAAAACATGAAGTCTTGGATCGGCACCACCTTTAAGGGCTTCCCAGGCTGCATCAATGTCTTTCATGTTTGCTCTCGCAAGACCTGTTACAGAAACATTTCTTACGGTTTCAGCAATGTTTTTCACACCTTGAAAGTCACCTTTGGAAGCAGCAGGAAAGCCTGCTTCCATGATGTCTACACCAAGACGCTCAAGTTGCTTTGCGATTTCCAGTTTTTCTAATGCATTCAGATTGACTCCGGCTGACTGTTCTCCGTCACGAAGCGTTGTATCGAATACATTAATCTTTTGCACTGGTAACCACTTCCTTCTTAGATTTTGGTTTCACAAATGGCATCATCGCACGAAGCTCTTTTCCTACTTGTTCGATTGGATGATTCTTCTCTTTCTCGTTAATCGCGTGGAATTCTGGACGATTTAGTTTATTTTCTAGAATCCAGCCCTTTGCAAATTTACCTGTCTGGATATCTTCAAGGATATCTTTCATGCGTGCTTTTGTATCAGCATCAACGACACGCGGACCTGATACAAAGTCACCCCACTGAGCTGTGTCAGAGATGGAATAACGCATTCCAGCAATACCATCTTCATACATCAAATCAACAATAAGCTTTAGTTCGTGCAAGCATTCAAAGTACGCCACTTCCGGTTGATAGCCAGCTTCTGTCAATGTTTCGAATCCAGCCTTCACAAGTGAAGACAATCCGCCACAAAGAACGGCCTGTTCACCGAAGAGATCTGTTTCGGTTTCTTCTTTAAAGGATGTTTCAAGAACACCTGCACGAGCACCGCCAATTCCTTTTGCATAAGCAAGGGCTAGTTCTTTTGCGTCACCAGATACATCCTGATATACACCAAATAGAGCTGGAACGCCTGCACCATCTTCAAATGTTCTTCTTACAAGGTGTCCTGGCCCTTTAGGAGCAACAAGGAAAACATCTACATCGGATGGAGGAACAACCTGGTTGAAATGAACGTTAAAGCCATGGGCAAAAACAAGTGCATTACCAGCACGAAGACCCGGCTCGATTTCCTCTTTGTATACTTCCGGCTGATACTCATCTGGAAGAAGAATCATGATAACATCGGCTTCATCACTTGCGTCTTTTACTGTTTTTACTGCAAAGCCATCTTCTTCTGCTTGATTCCAGGAGCGTCCTTTTCTTAGGCCTACCGTTACATCAAATCCGCTTTCACGAAGATTTAAAGCATGAGCGTGACCTTGAGATCCATACCCAATTACCGCGATTTTTTTCCCTTTTAGTGTTCCCTCGTTGATATCACCGTTATAATATACTTTTGCCATTTTCATTCATCCCTTCATCATTTAGGTTTATTTTTTTAATTTAAGATGGAATACTGCTTTAAATCTGTTACGGATTTTTGACTTCCTCGAGGGAATGCTGTGATCCCCGTTCGAACCATTTCCTTAATGCCATATGGCCTGAGAAGATCTAAAATCGCTTCAATCTTATCGGAATTACCTGTTACCTGAACCGTGATGCTTTCACGACTTACATCAATAATGGAAGCCCGAAACGGTTCAATTATGCCGGAAATTTCACTTCGTATTTGAGCATTACTTATGACCTTAATTAAGGCTAACTCCCGGACCACAATCGCCTGGTCCGTTATATCCATTACTTTCAACACATCGACTTGCTTATTGAGCTGCTTGATGAGCTGCTCAATTTTGGCATTGTCATCGACATTAACGACAAAGGTCATTTTTGAAACTCCTTCTTTTTCGGTATGACCAACCGTGATGCTTTCAATGTTAAATTGCCGTTTTGTCATGAGGCCTGTGATGCGATTTAGCACCCCACTTTGGTTAATGACCGTTGCGGTTACGATTCGTTTCATGGTTTCACCCCAATCATCTGATGCAGCCCTTTACCAGGGGCAATCATTGGATAGACATTTTCCTTTCCACTTACGCGACAATCGATTAAGACCGGCTCGCGGTGAGAAAAAGCTTCTTCAAAAACAGCTTTCGCTTCTTCTTCATTTGTAACTTTAAATGATTTAATTCCATACGCCTCACCTAGCTTTACAAAATCAGGCTGCACAGGGATTAGTGACTGGGAATAGCGTTCCTCGTAGAAAGCTTCCTGCCACTGTCTCACCATTCCAAGCGTCTGGTTATTCATAATGACGACTTTTACAGGAAGATTAAGTTCTTGAAGTGTGGAAAGCTCCTGTAACGTCATTTGAAATCCTCCATCACCTGTTAGTGAAACAACCGTTTGTTCTGGAAAAGCAAGCTGGGCTCCTATAGCGGAAGGGAAGCCAAACCCCATTGTGCCAAGCCCTCCAGATGTTACCCATCGATTTGCATCCGCAAATGCATAATATTGGGCTGCCCACATCTGATGCTGACCAACATCGGTCGTAATAATCGCATCACCCTTCGTATATTCGTGTACGAGTTCTACGACGCGCTGTGGGAGAAATTCAGTAGTTGATACTTTCTTCCAAAGCGGAAAATCTTCACTATTTTGTGTTAGCTTCTTACGCCATTCCTCTGTATCAGGAAGAGGGGATTCAATCTCTAGAAGCTTCTTCAATGCCTCTCTAGCATCAGATACGATTGGAATTTGCGTCGGAACGTTTTTCCCGATTTCGGCAGGATCAACGTCGATATGAGCCACCGTTGCATGAATAGCAAAATGATCAAGGTTACCAGTTAATCGATCGTCAAACCGTGCCCCAATACTAATTAACAAGTCACATTCATATAGAGCCATGTTCGCTGTGTACGTTCCGTGCATGCCTCCCATCCCCAGGAATAGTGGATGATTGCCAGGATAACTTCCAAGGCCAAGCAATGTATTAATCACCGGAATGCGATGTTTCTCAGAAAAAGCAACGAGTTCTTTACCCGCATTCGCATGAAGGACACCTGCTCCGGCTAAGATCACCGGCTTCTTTGCAGCTCCAACCGCATCTGCTAGTTTCTTAATTTGCAAAATGTTAGGCGAAAAGGTTGGCTGATAGCCTGGTAAATGGATAGTAGAATCATAGTCGGGTGAAATGGTTTTGTTCGCCACATCCTTAGGGATATCAACGAGAACGGGACCGGGACGCCCCGTTGTTGCAATATGGAACGCTTCTTTAATAATTCTTGGTAGGTCCTGAACATCACGCACCTGGTAATTATGTTTGGTAATTGGTGCCGTGATCCCCATAATATCCGCTTCTTGAAAAGCATCTGTTCCGATTACCGTACTGGCCACCTGACCTGTGAATATTACAAGTGGCAGGGAATCCATCATTGCATCCGTAATTCCTGTTACGAGATTGGTCGCACCCGGTCCTGAAGTGGCAATGACAACGCCCGGCTTTCCGCTCACTCTTGCGTAGCCTTCAGCTGCATGAATTGAGCCCTGTTCATGCTTTGAAAGAATGTGCTTAATCGGTGATCGATATAATGCATCATAGATTGGAAGTACTGCTCCTCCTGGATACCCGAAGAGAACTTCAACATTTTCTTTTTTTAAAGAATGGATTAATACATCTGCCCCGGTCATTTCCGCTGTTACCGCTTCGGCTTCTGGTTTTGCCTTCGCCCGCATATTCATACCCTCCAATGCTTATTTGCCCGCTTCCGTCTTAACGTTGAAGCGTTACTAACTATTAATAAAAAAAAGCCTTCTCATCCCTACGCCGCTTTTTACGGTCCATAGGGGCGAAAAGACTTCACGGTACCACCCTACTTTTACGACAATAAACTGCCGCCTTATGAGCAAATTGCTCGTTTTGATAACAAGTGTTTAAAGAACACTTGGTTGATCCTATGTTACTTAGTTCAGATCAACACTCGGAGGGGATGTCGATACAGGGGGTAATACCGGCTTCCACCACTACCGGCTCTCTGGTTAATACCAATTCCTGTTTCTTTTGCCTCGTCATCGATTATAAATATTTACTTTTTTAACCTGCCTGCACATCACGTTTTGAAGGATAAACAGTGACACCATCCACTGTAACAATATCTCTAAATGCTTCAAGAAGGTCATTTGTCGTCTTACCTGGCTTCCCTTCTCCAATCTCACGACCGTCTACTTTCACAACGGCTATGACTTCAGCAGCCGTTCCAGTTAAAAAGACTTCATCTGCAACATAGACGTCGTGACGCGTAAATGTTTCTTCGCGCATGTCATACCCTTTTTGTCTGGCGAGTTCCATAATGGCATTTCGCGTAATGCCTTCTAGCGCACCGACATAGCCGGGCGGTGTTTTAATGACGTTACCTTTCACGATAAATATATTATCAGCCGAACCTTCAGCGACATATCCCTGATCATTTAACATCAGTGCTTCACTGACACCAGCTAAATTGGCTTCAATTTTGACAAGAATATTATTTAAGTAGTTTAATGATTTCACCTTAGGACTCAATACGTCCGAGCGGTTCCGTCTGCTTGCTACCGTGACAATTTCAATTCCTGTTTCATATAATCGCTTAGGGAACAAGGCCAGTGATTCTGCAATAACGATCACTTGTGGTTCCTTACATGTGAATGGATCGAGTCCTAGATTCCCTACACCGCGAGATACAACGATGCGAATATAGGCATCTTGAAGGTTATTTTTTTTCAGCGTCTGCACAATAATGTCAGTCATTTCCTCCATCGTGTGCGTTATTTTTAGCATAATTGAATGAGCTGAATCATAGAGGCGCTGCAGATGATGTTCTAACCTGAAGACATTCCCATCATACATGCGAATCCCTTCGAACACCCCGTCGCCATAGAGGAAGCCATGATCGTACACCGATACTTTGGCATCTTCTTTTTTCACAAATTTTCCGTTAAGGTAGATCCACTGTTCACTCACCTTGTTCACTCCTTTCTATGCGTTAAGTAGACGCAGTAAAGCGTTAGTGTCTAATGATAGGACCAATCATTTTCAAGGTCCTTGTTGTCGTTTTTGTTTGATTTATTAGAATACTTTGTTTGTTTAATTGAGGATTATATTACGCCGGTTTGGACGTAAGGTCAACACCTAAAAGCTAAGTTTTTTGATAATTATGATATATCAGTTTATTTGTAAACGCTTACAATCCTGTCGTGCGTGAGATTTGGTCACACGAAATTTTTTATTGTAAAATTAATAAAAGCGCTTACATGAAATCATTCTCTTGAACCAGTGTTCCAATGGTAAATTTCATACCTTTCTCAATTAAGTGAAAGAACTCCCTTTACAACTGCTAATTGTCAGCTCTTATCTAGCTCACGACGATAGACAGCTACCATTGCATAATTATTTAACCCCTTTTGTTTTCTACTTAAACCATTGCACTTGAATGATGCCGACATCTTAGCAAAAAGTGATCGATTTTATAATGCCTCCATTGAAAATACGTGCTTGGTTCCAACTTACTCAATGATCGATCTTTTCTTTCTATAGAAACCTTACGCATTTTGTTCATTTATGCAGAAGCATATTTATCAAATTCCATTATTAAAGTTGCATAGTTAATAGCTTACGTTACCTTTAAAGATGTTTATGAACATTTACAGTTGTCGTGTAATAGGCAAACTTTACTTGAACGAAAAATAGGAAACATGCAAAAAACCCTCTTCTAAATTGAGAAAAGGGTTTTCTACTAATATTTCTTAGACGCTAGCTTCGACTTTTGCTTTTGCGATCGCTTGATCTAAATCATCAATTAAATCATCAATGTGTTCAATTCCGACAGAGAGTCGAATCAGATCGTCTCTTACACCAGATGCCACTAGTTCATCAGTACTTAGTTGCTGATGAGTGGTACTTGCTGGATGGATAATTAAACTTTTCGCATCACCAACATTTGCCACGTGAGACCAGAGATCAACGGCATTGATAATCCCTGCACCTGTTTCACGACCTCCTTTAATGCCGAATACAACAACAGCACCGGCACCTTTCGGAAGATATTTGTGAACAAGTTGATGTGAAGGATGATCCTCTTCTTCAGGATAGCTCACCCATTCAACGGCCGGATTGTCTTTCAAATAAGAAACTAGCTTTCGCGTGTTAGCAATGTGCTCTTTCATGCGAACGTGTAGCGTTTCAACGCCAAGAGCTATTTGAAAAGCGTTAAATGGACTAAGCGCAGCACCCGTATCTCTTAGTAGCTGCACTCTTGCTTTAACAATGTACGCAGCTTCTGGGAGTGCTTCAGCAAAAACGATGCCGTGATACGTATGATCCGGCTCTGTGAATCCAGGAAATTTAGGGGAGTTCCAATCGAACTTTCCTCCATCAACGATGATACCTCCCATCGTTGAGCCATTTCCACCAAGCCACTTTGTCGCTGAATGAACGACGATATCTGCTCCGTGTTCAATTGGGCGGCACAAATAAGGTGTTGCAAACGTATTGTCAATAATCAGTGGTATGCCCGCATCATGTGCAATTTCAGCAACTTTTTCAATATCCAATACGTGAAGACCCGGATTCCCAATCGTTTCAGCAAAAATGGCTTTCGTGTTTGGTGTAATGGCTTGCCTAAAAGATTCCACATTTTCCGGGTCAACAAAGTTGGTTTTTATCCCATATTTCGGAAGTGTAGCAGAAAAGAGATTGTACGTTCCACCGTATAAAGTCGATGCTGAAACAATTTCATCTCCGCTATTTGCAACATTTAATATCGCCGTAGTAATGGCTGCCATACCACTTGCTAGTGCAAGTGCTCCAACGCCACCTTCAAGCTGAGCAATTCGTTCTTCAAGTGCTCCGACAGTTGGATTTCCAATCCTTGAATAGATGAACCCTTCTTCTTTTAATGCAAATAAATCAGCGGCATGGTCAGTATTGTCAAACCGATAAGCATTGGATTGATAGATTGGTAGTGCTCTAGCTCCCGTAGCAGGATCTGCTTGTAACCCTCCATGAATGCCAATCGTCTCTAAATGATATTTTTTATCTGCCATTTCACTTCACTCCTTCGATTTTGTTTATCATTGTAAGTTGTTCTTTTATAAGCGGTCCCCATTTATCAAACTCAACGAGAAACCCATCGTGACCAAATTTTGTATCGACAAGATAAAACTGAGAGGATGAGCCTTGTTGAAAAAGCTTTTCTAATTCATCTGGTGGATAAATCAGATCCCCTTTGAACCCAATTGCGAGTATGTTTGCTTTGAATCTTTTGTTTACTAAGGTAAGATTGCCTCTTTCAATGCCAATATCGTGGTTATCCATCGCCTTTAACAAATATAAGTAGCTATTTGCATCAAATCGGCTTACAAGCTTATTTCCTTGATAATGAAGATAGGATTCGACATCGTATTGTGGTTCTTTATGGCTAACTGAAGCCCCTTTAACGCCTCGACCGAATTTTTTTTGGAACATTTCATCCGTTCGATAGGAGACCATCCCAATCATTCTTGCGGTTGCAAGCCCAGATGTTGGAGCTTGATCACTACTATAGTAACCATTCCTCCAGTTCGGATCATTCGTAATCGCAAATCTAGAAATGGCATTATAAGCAATTCCATAGGCGTTCAGGGTTGGTGTGACGGCAAGTGGAATAAGATGATCCATCCAATCTGGATAGAGGAGCCCCCATTCAAGTACCTGCATCCCTCCAAGAGATCCACCAATGACAGCATGCAGGTGGTGAATACCAAGTTCCTCTAGCGCTTTTTTCTGAGAATGCACCATGTCTCTTACAGAAACAAACGGAAAATCGGCTTGGTAACGCTTCTGCGTAACTGGGTTGATCGATTGTGGTCCTGTCGAGCCATTACATCCCCCAAGGACATTGAATGTAATAACTTGAAAATCTGAAGTATCGATAGAAGCACCTTTCCCAATTAATCCTTTCCACCAGCCAGCTTCTTCATGACCGACTGTATACTGATTTCCTGTTAAAGCATGACAGACAAGAATCATTGGCGCTCCCCTAGGGCCCACACGTTCATAGGCAAGTTCGACGTCATGAAGTTCATTGCCAGATTCCAGCATTAACGAACCAATCGATACCGTCTGATCTTCGTATATCGTCTCTCTATCCAAACCCCTATCACTCCTTTCAAACAAATACTGCTTGTTTTTACTTAAAATAAAAAGCCTCTCTGAAAGACAGAGAGGCTTGATTTATTCATCAGCTCCGCTTATCTTTCAGGATTTCTCCTGCAGGATTTGGCACCTTTTCAAACCAGGATTGGTTTGACGGTTGCCGGGCTTCATAGGGCCAGTCCCTCCGCCTCTCTAGATAAGTAAGAATATTTCGTTTTTAATTAATTGTGTTTATTTTAGCAAGGTGGCGCATTAGTGTCAAACATTTTTCGGAATTTTTATTCTTTTGAACTCAGGGATAAAACAGTCTATGACCAGAAATCTTTCGTTAGAATGAACTTTTTGATAAGGTAACGATAGACCATTTAAAAGAGGTGAACAACTATGGAAGCACCCTTCTTTGCATTAGAGGATATGAATAGTGGCGACGTCATTCGCCTTACTGACTTTGTTGGAAAACCAGTGATGATAACGTTCTGGACATCCTGGTGTCCTGACTGTATGAAAGATATGCCGATGAAAGAACAATTTTACGACCATGCTGATCTCGAAAAGCTGGCCTTCTTAACAATAAATGTTACTGGACGAGAACGATCAGAGGAAGCGGGGAAAGAATTTACGATAAAAAACGACCTTCCTTTTCCTGTATTGCGTGACAATGGTCGAGAAACGTATGATGATTACGGATGTACTGGAGTTCCAACAACAGTTCTACTCGATAAAGATCATCAAATTGTTAAGGTTTTTAATGACCAATCTTCTTTCCTCGATATTGCGAAAGCTCTTCCATCCATCATGAAGTAAAAAAAAGCCAGAGGAATCCTTCTGGCTTAAATAATGGATATAAAATGAATAATAGCATGATGCTTCACGAATCTTTTTTCTTTTCTTCAGACTTGCCTTTATTATCTTCTGGGTCTTCTTTCTTTGGAGCTTTTTCGCTTTTCTTTTCCTCTTTGTCTTGCGCTTTTTCGTCTTTCTTCTCAGACTTTTCTTGAGCCTCATCGCTTTTTCTTTCAGCCTTTTCTTGTGCCTTCTCATCCTTATTTTCAGCTTTTTCTTGAGCTTTATCTATTTTACTATTTTGATTTGCAGCTTGCTTTTTTTCTCTTTCTTGTTCTTTTTCTACTTTAGTTTCCGTTTTTTTTTCTGCTTTATCTTGTTTATCTTTTTCATTTTGATCTTCTTTGTCATCTTTTTGTGTCTGCGTGCCACTAGATGAATTGGTTTTCTTTGACTCATTGGAATTAACATTATTCGATTGATTGTCTTTTGATTCAGGAACAGATTTTTGTTCAGGTTGTTTAAGGATAAGTTCTCCGTTTTCATCCTCTTGATCAGGTACTTTTTTGTCGTTTAATTGAACAACAGAATCTTCAATAGGTGTTGGCGTATCTTTCACTTTGGATTCATTAGGGTCTTCCGATTCTTTCCCCTCAGCGGCGGTCATACTTTCGGGTTGCATTTCATCCATCTTTTTCACAGATAGATTACGTACTTCGTCCATTGACAAAGAAGCTCCCCGATCAATGGCTGCGAGGTAGGCCATATATTTCCCTTGAGATATCCCATGTTCTATTGCTTTTTCGCGCATACTGTAATCAGCATCAAGAATAGTTGTAATGGCAACTGCTTGATTAACAAGTGCGTTATTCTTTTCTATACCTTGGATAACGGCTTCTAGATCCCCGGAGATCCCTTTACTTTCTTTTGCTTTAACGTTCGAAGCGACAATGAGTAATTCCCGATCTTCTTCTAGATAGCCTTCGTTATCGAGTTTCGAGACAAGTAATCCTCCAAATTCGCTAAGTGGCATATTCATTGTATCCCGTTCTAATTTCAACCCTTCACCGTCTGAATTCCATGCTTGATATTGAATAACTTCAAGATCAGAATTAACTCCAACCTCAATACTTGGATTGATATCAAAGCTTACATAGGCTGCAACTACATCATTCTGTCTAACAGGAATAACGCCTGTTACGATGACGACTAACAATAGAATTGCTGCCATACCGGCCAGGGTGGGCATAGAGGGGGTAAAATAACCTTTTTTCTTATTTAGTGGTTTTGGTGCAAGTTTAATTTCAGAGCCGATTGTTAACGCATGATTTCGCTTCAGATTGATCGTTGAAAATTCTCCATCAGGAGTTAGCACAACTGCCTTTCTTCCGCGAATGTCCATAATGACCCCTTTTTTCATCCCCTGGCCCCCTTTTTTCCAACTACTGTATATAAGATTTCAGAGCATTAAATCCACCCAAATGAATTAATGCAACTGCTATTATATACTTTCGATTACGTTCAATCGTTTTGCGACTGCATGTAACGAGCGCCAGCAAATCTTTTATAGGGAGCTGCTTTTTCTCTAATAAGTATCCTGAAAGAACGTGATCATCTGCGATTAATTTCGCAATCATCTTGGCATTTTCTCTAGCATCAATATGTTTCGGACAGTTTTTGCTAAGAACCTTAAACGTAATACTAAACTTCTTCAGCAACTGCTCATATTCCTCAATTTCAAACATTCGTACTTCACGTTGTTTATCAATTTCATATACATCAAGGGCGGCTTTTTGTTCTGCAAAGCTATCTTCTAGCCGACCTTCCTCATCAAGTTCCTCAGGTTCAAGGTAAATATACTTATTCTGTCGCGCTTCTTTTCGAATATAATCGATCACTCTTCTTCTAATCACCATATCAGCAAATGTTAAAAATCTGCTTCCCTGGCCTTTTCGATACTGATCCATAGCTTCATTAAAAGCGGATAGTCCTATACTGAACTCATCCATCGAATGATTTATATAGCGATTGCAAACTTTAGACGTGATTTTCTTAATAAAAGGTTGATAGTCTTCTAAAAGCTGATTGCGTAACGCTTGATTTCCATTCTGTATACGATCAACTTTATCTTCTAAAGTAATAGTCTCTTTTTTGTTTTCATTTTTATTAGCGAAATTTCCCATTGCGCTGATTGAAATGGTTGTCATGTTATACACCTCTCATATTGCAGTCAATCTCAACTAGACCGCTTTTCGGGTTGAATTCTTAGATGTTTTTAAGTTTTGGAAATTCTATAATAGGTTAGAAAATGAAATGCGCCACCATCCGTACAAAACAGTGGAATGGTGACTCTATTCAGTTATACCACTCAATCAGCATCAACGAAAATACAATTTTATGACAATGTTACTGTTTCTTTACTTCCTGTTATATTATCTTATCATTATTAATCTTGCTTAATTTTCAGCAAATTATATATTCATTTTTTCCCTTGCAGACAGGGTTTTTGCATCTTATAAAAAACGACTAGATGGTCAAAATTCATCAAACGAATTTACTTTAATTAAGAAATTTATCGATTGTTACCACAGATTCAAATGCAAAAAGGATCCGATTTTCATCTTTTCCACCAATAATTGTTAATGCAGGAACACTTTGTATTTCAAGCACTTCGGCAACCCAAGGAAAATAATTCAAATTGCACGTATATACAACTGTGTCCATCTCTTTTGCTTCTGTAACAATATGTAACATTCGCTCTGCTATTTTACATGTCTGACAAAAGGGAGTATAGAAGAATATAACACTACCTTCTTTTTCTAAAAGCTCTTTAATCAAAGCTTCGTCAGTAATATCTTGCATCAATATGCCTCAATCCCTTTAAGACCAAAAGGAAGCTACTTAAAGCTTCCCTTCGTTAATCTTTTACTTACATTATACAGTTAATACTTTAAACTTAGCTGCTCTTAAAATTCTTGTTAAATAATTTAGCGGTGTCTCTGCTACTTCACGATGAAGCATTGTGATATAAAGATGTTCTGCGTGGGGAATTTCCTGCGTTAATTGTCGCCTTAATTTCTCACCTGCATCATCTGCATCAACTAGTACAAACACGTCTTTCTCTTCAAGTTCCTCACTTAATTCCTCAAGTCGCTCAAAGCTAATTGTTCCATAGGTGCAAATAATATGAACAGGTTCATCCAATACTCTCATTAGCTGCTGTTTATCTGTTTTTCCTTCGACAATAATTACTTTATCATTCATGGCACAACGCTCCATTTCAAGCTGTCGTATCAATGCATTGCTATAGCATATGGTGGTTGGAAGCAAATCGTTTCACTTTAGAAGTAGATTAGCTGACGGGATATAATTATACAACAGCTATTGAGCCAGGTAACGGTCAATTACTCCGTTTCTTTATCCGGATCTTCTTCTTCTAGATACGTTTCGGAAGTCGAATTACCGTGTTCTCTTTGAAGATCATCAACTGTACGTAGACGATCATCTTCTCTATTACCTGCGGTCTCAAAAGTAGCTTCATCATCTGGTCGGCTATCTTCTTTCGCCTCTTCTAAGTTATCCTGTGCTTCTTTCGTACGAATAGCATAAGGAATGGCTTCAAGGCGTTCTTTATCAATCTCTTCTCCAGTATCCACACAAATGCCATAGTTTCCTTCACGAATACGATCAAGTGCTGTATTAATTAAACTCAATCTTTCTCTTGCTGCATCTTCTAAAGTAATATCCTTCTCACGTTGGTCCAACTCAGAAGCCATATCAGCAAAATGATTATCGTACGACGTTAATTCTCCAGTCTCATCGGATAATGCCGCATTTTCATCGCGATGACTAGCACCACTATCTAAAAGCTCTTTCTTTAAATCAAGTAACTGTTTTTTAAATTGCTGTAATTCTTCCTTCGACAAAGCCATTATCATTACCTCCATAGGTGATTTTCTTTTCCAATACCTATTTTCCCTTAACCACCGTGCAGTTAAACCATGCAATTATGTTTTATCATGCTCAACTCGTGGAAATAAATGAATATGATTAAAGAATGGAGTGGTAAAAATGGCTAAATTAAAACTTGGAGACCAGGCACCCTCTTTTTCACTAATTAACACAGAAGGTGAGCTGTTCCAATTTGAACAGCATCAACAAGAAGATAACCGCTGGCATATGCTTGTCTTTTTTAGAGGTGAATGGTGTCCTGTGTGTAACGAACAGTTAGAAGAACTACAAGAACATCTAGGCGCATTCCAGAAACTAGACGTCCACACGATTGCAATCGCGAAAGACGAATTAGAATCGCTTCGAAAAATGAAAGAAAAACACAGCCTTGAGTTCCCAGTTTTAAGCGATAACGAAAACGCTGCAATCGACTCTTATGGCGTTATGATGCATCGGGAAGACGCTCCTTACGAAGATCATGGTGAACATGGCGAACCAGCCATTTTCCTAATCGACGAGAACGGTAAACTGATGGCACAGTTTCTCCAGTCCAGTCCATTCGGACGACCTTCAGCTGATGGATTGATTACGACCATTAAATACATTCGTAAAAATAAAGCATAAAAAAAAACGGCCAGTTGGCCGTTTTTTTTTGAAGACATTAAGCTTGTCGGGGATAAACAGGCGCTTTCGCTTTTCTTACTAACACCAGCCGAGGTCGCAGTCTTCGACATACTTTGCCTTTTGCTCTAAAACTTGTTCATAGTGGTAAATTTTATCTTGATCAAATTCGTATCCGTCTGATAATTCGTAGCGATTGCCCTGATCAGAAAATAAAATACGGCCGATTTTTTCTTTGTTCAGATACAAATTCATTGCTTTTTGATCAAATTTACCATGAATCTTGTTCGTGACATCAATTCTTACCATAGGACGAGAAGTATCAATCATTTGGATCATCTCCTCTATATCGTTTCTTTCCATAAAGCCTCTATGTGACTAACAGATGACTAAAACAAAAAAGAACCACTAATTAGAGTGTATGATGAACCGTTCCATCTCATCATTTATTTTGTGAATGGGTGATGCCACAACACATTGATTTTTTATTCGTCTTCACTTACCATTTTTTCGTAAGCTTCTGCAGTCATCAGTTCTTCAATTTGAGAAGGCTCAGAAGGTTCTACAACAACCATCCATGCTTTTTCATATGGAGAATCATTAACAAATTCAGGGCTGTCTTCTAAATCTTCATTGACAGAAAGAACTTTGCCTGAGATTGGTGCGTACAACTCGGATACAGTTTTTACAGACTCAACGCTACCAAATGGCTCGTCGGATTCGATTGTGTCACCTTCTTCTGGAAGCTCAACAAATACGATGTCTCCAAGTTCTGATTGAGCGAAATCTGTAATACCGATTCGGATGTTTCCGTCTTCTTGTACTTGTACCCATTCGTGTTCTTCTGAGTAGCGAAAATCTTTTGGTAAGTTCATTGGTAATTCCTCCCTGAAATAATTCCTCTTAATTAAGGTCAATTATATTAATTACAATAACTATCGTATAATAGTTATTATTAATTAAGCAACTATTTTATCGTTTCCACATTTCCTCAAAAACATCTTCTTTAAATCCGACTGTCACATTCTGTCCATCTGTTACTAATGGGCGCTTTATTAACATCCCATCAGATGAAAGGATATCGAGCAATTCATCTTGAGAAGATGAGGCAACTTTATCTTTTAAACCAAGCTCTCGATACTTCTGACCACTTGTGTTAAAAAATTTCTTGATTGGTAATCCACTCTGATTAACCATTGTAGCTAATTCACCTTTCGACGGCGGATTTTCTACGATATGAATTTCATTTACTTCTACATCGTTTTGCTCAAACCATTTTTTTGCTTTACGGCATGTCCCGCATTTAGGATAGGCATAAAATGTAATGGGCAAATCTGTTCCTCCTTAAAGGCATCATGTGATTCTATGGATAGTTTACCACATGACAGGATGAGGACAAATACAGACGCTTCTCTAAAAGTAGCTTTCGGCATAAAAAACTAATATCCTTTAATAAATCCACTCTTTATATTTCCTAATAAGGAGAAAAAAATCCCCCCATTGTTGGAGGGATAAAAAGAGAGTTTGGTTTGGAAGTGATTTTAAATCATTGAATTACATAATCTTGGTCAATTAAACAGTAAAGCGTTGTTGTTCCAGTACGGTAGCAGCAATTTCACGTTTCTTTGCAATTACGTTAATTGGCGTGTAGCGCGACAGTTTACGAAGAGCAGAAATCATCATTCGTAGAGAATCGCCAGTTTCAACAGCCACTAACGTTTCTTTGGCATGTGCCTCAATGCGATTGAACGCTTCCTGACAGAAAACTTGTGTAAGAAGAAGCTTTTGGTTCTGTTTTTCTGCACTCGTTTTGTTGATCGCTTTTTCAGTGCGTAGGACAGCTGATTCCATTGAGTAGATTTCACTTACGATATCTGCAATGTTTGATAGAACTTCTTGCTCTTTATCAAGCGCTTTGCCATACTTTTGCACTGCTGTTCCAGCAGCCAATAACATGATTTTCTTCGCCATTGCAACAAGGTGCTTTTCTTGTTCAAGTGGCGCATCTCCAATTTCTTGAGGCGTAAGCATCATGAGTTCTTCTTGAAGAGCTGTTGCTTTTTCAAGAAGTGGTAATTCACCTTTCATAGTTTTGCGAATTAGCGTTCCAGGAACAAGAAGGCGGTTAATTTCATTCGTTCCTTCAAAAATACGGTTTATTCGAGAGTCACGATACATCTTCTCAACTTCGTATTCCGACATGAAGCCATAACCACCGTGGATCTGTAACGCTTCATCAGCAACATAATCAAGTGATTCAGAAGCAAAAACTTTGTTTAAAGAACACTCAACTGCGTATTCAGCGATTGCTTCAGCTACTTTAGCCCCGTTTTTCTGATCTTCATCAGAAAGTTTTCCTAACTTTTGCTCGAAAAGGCCTCCTGTACGGTATGTCGAGCTTTCAGTTGCATAAGTGGCAACAGCCATGTTGGCTAATTTTTCTTGAATAAGAGAGAACTTTGCAATTGGCGTGTTAAATTGCTTACGCTCAAGAGCGTATTTAGCTGCAAGCTCAATCCCTCGCTTCATTGCACCAATTGTACCCACTGCAAGCTTATATCTACCTACGTTAAGAATGTTAAATGCGATGACATGACCTTTTCCCGCTTCGCCTAGAAGGTTTTCTTTTGGCACCATCACATCGTCAAGAATCAATGTTCTTGTAGAAGAAGCTTTAATTCCCATTTTCTTTTCTTCTGGACCTGTAGAAAGTCCTTTAGAGTCACGTTCCACAATAAAAGCAGAGAAATGCTCCCCATCAATTTTCGCATATACAATAAATACATCTGCAAAAGCTGAGTTTGTAATCCATTGCTTTTCACCATTTAGAACATAGTGCGTACCTTCTTCATTAAGTTTCGCTACTGTTTTCGCTCCAAGAGCATCCGAGCCCGATCCAGGCTCTGTGAGGGCATAAGCAGCAATCTTCTCGCCTGTTGCTAAACCAGGAAGATATTTTTTCTTTTGATCTTCATTGCCGAAAAATACGATTGGAAGGGACCCAATTCCCACATGCGCACCATAGCTAACTGAGAAACCACCAGCACGAGAAAATTTTTCTGTTATAACAGAAGAACTAATTTTATCAAGTCCTAGGCCACCATACTCCTCAGGAACATCCGCTCCAAGAAGACCAATGTCACCTGCTTTTTCAAGCAGCTTACGTGAAATGTCGAATTCATGATTTTCAAGCTTCTCAAGCTGAGGAACGACTTCTTTTAGTACGAAGTCTTCCGTTGTTTTCCCCATCATGACATGCTCATCAGAAAAATCCTCCGGTGTAAAAATATCTTCAGCTGTTTGATCCTCTACTAGAAAGCTCGCACCTTTGATTGTTTTATTCATTGTATTCGACATGCTGATCATTCCTCCATTTTCATTGTTTATAGGATTTCAAACACACCAGCAGCACCCATGCCGCCTCCGATACACATTGTCACAACACCAAACTGCTCACCGCGACGCTTCATCTCATGAATTAAACTAAGGGTCAGTTTCGTTCCTGTGCAACCAAGAGGGTGCCCTAGAGCAATGGCGCCTCCGTTCACATTCACTTTATCTTCATCAAGTCCAAGCTTACGGATAACGCGCAGTGACTGAGAAGCAAAAGCTTCATTCAGTTCAAACAATCCAATATCTGATAGCTCAAGACCTGCAAGTCGAAGTGCTTTCGGAATGGCTTCTATTGGGCCAACTCCCATGATTTCTGGTGCTACACCTGCCACAGCAAACGATCGGAATTTTGCCATTGGCGCTAATCCTTCGCTCTCTGCTTTTTCACGATCCATGACGAGGACGCTCGCCGCTCCGTCACTTGTTTGTGAAGAGTTCCCTGCTGTAACAGAACCTCTTACATTAAAGACCGGTCGCAATTTTCCTAGAACGTCTAAAGATGTATCCGCTCGTACTCCTTCATCCTGAGAAAAAAGAAATTTCTTTTCTTGTAGCTTGTTTTTCGCATCAATCCACTTCTTCGTCACTTCAACCGGAACAATTTCTTCCTGGAATTTACCGTCTTTAATTGCTTGAGCAGCACGCTGATGACTTCTTAATGCAAAAGCATCCTGATCTTCTCGGCTAATTTCAAAGCGACGAGCCACTTCTTCAGCAGTGTGACCCATTCCCATAATGTATTCCGGCTTTTCTTCTACAAGTGCCAGGTTAGGCTTGATGACGTGTCCCCCCATTGGTACAAGACTCATAGACTCTACGCCGCCAGCTAGAATTGCCCCTGACTGCCCGAGCATAATTCGCTCAGCTGCATAGGCAATACTTTGCAAGCCAGAAGAGCAATAGCGATTGATCGTAATCGCTGGAACCGTTTCTGAAAGTCCCGCTCTTGCACCGACCATTCTCGCTACGTTTAGCCCCTGTTCCGCTTCAGGTATGGCACATCCAATAATTACGTCATCTATTTCACCATCATAACCGCCTGCCCGCTTAAGCGTTTCCGCCACGGTGATCGCCCCAAGATCATCAGGACGCATATTTGCAAGCGTGCCACGATTAGCTTTTCCTACAGGTGTTCTAGCTCCAGATACAATAACTGCTTCTCTCATCAAACTTCCCTCCTCCATACTAGTTGCGCAGCGGCTTTCCTTTTACTAACATGTGCTGCATTCTTGCTTGCGTTTTTGGCTCTCCTAGCAGGCTGAGGAACGCTTCACGCTCAAGATCAAGTAGATATTGTTCATCAACAAGTGTTCCTTCTTTTACTTTTCCGCCTGCAATAACGTGAGCAAGCTTCGTTGCAATCGTCAAATCATGATCTGACAAGTAACCGCTCCACTTCATCGTTTTCGCACCCATTAGCATGGCAGCATATCCTGCTTCCCCTGCAACTGGAATCTTTTTAGAAACAGGCGGCTGATAGCCCTGTTCAGCAAGGAAGAGCACTTTTTCCTTTGCATCGTGAAGAACGTGATCTGCATTCGCACTAATTCCATCCTGTGGGCGAATAAACCCTCGCTCCATTGCTTCATGTGCGGATGTTGACACTTTCGCCATTGCAATGGTTTCAAACACATTGGCTGCAATATCGGTAAGATTGACATTGACTCCAGGAGGTGTTTGTTCTAACTGGCGAAGATAAAGCTCTTTGTTTCCGCCTCCGCCTGGAATTAACCCAACCCCTACTTCTACAAGACCCATATAGGTTTCAAATGAAGCTTGAATGGAAGCGGCAGGCATACATACTTCCGCTCCACCACCTAGTGCCATTTGGAAAGGCGCTGCAACAACAGGTTTCTTTGAATAACGGATTCTCCCCATCGACTGCTGGAACTTTCTTGCAACCATTTCAATTTCAAAGAAGTTATCATCCTGCGCTTCCATTAACATGTAAGCAACATTGGCACCAACACAGAAATTTTTACCTTGGTTCCCAATCACAAGACCTTCAAAGTTTTTCTCTGTTTCATCAACGGCTTCATTAATCATCTGGAGGATATCCATCCCGATCGCATTGTTTTGGGAGTGAAACTCAAGCCCTGCCACGCCATCGCCAAGGTCAAGAAGCGTTGCGCCTGTGTTTTTCTTAATTATACGATTCTGAGCTTTTAGTCCTTTAAGATGAATAATCTTTTTACTCTCTTCAACTACTTTCTGATCACCTTTGTGATAGAAAGATTGAGTGGCGCCTTCCTGCTGATAGAAAGAGGTTTGACCTGAAGCTAGCATCTGATCCACCCATTCAGGAATCGTCTCCCCTTCTTCTTTCATTCGAGCGACTGACTTCTCGACTCCGAGTGCATCCCACGTTTCAAATGGACCCATTTCCCAGCCGAAGCCCCATTTCATCGCGCGATCGACGGCATCAATATCGTCTGCAATTTCATAGGCTTTCTCTGCAGAATAAAGAAGGACAGGTTTCATAATGTTCCAGATTAACTCACCAGCACGATCATTCGCATAAGCAAGCGCTTTCAGTTTATCCGCTTTCGATTTTGCTTGTTTGCTTGCCTCAACAGAAGCTGTTTTTAATTTCTGTCTTGGTTCATACTCAAGCGTTTTTGGATTTAACTCTAAAATTTCGCTACCTTTTGCACCTTTTTGCTTTACGAAAAAGCCCTGACCTGCTTTTGCTCCAATCCAGCCTTTTTCTTTCATCTCCTGCATAAATTCAGGTATACGGAAAACTTCTTTTTCATCGCCTTCAACCTGTTCAAAAACGTTGTTTGCTACGTGAATAAACGTATCAAGACCAACCACATCAAGTGTTCTAAACGTGGCACTTTTTGGACGGCCGATTGCTGGACCAGTAACGGAATCTACTTCACCAACCGAAAAGCCGCGGTTTAGCATTTCTCTCACTGTTACAAGAAGTCCATATGTCCCAATGCGATTCGCAATAAAGTTTGGCGTATCTTTCGTTTCGACGACGCCTTTGCCAAGAGTATCCTCACCAAATGTCTTCATATAGGAAAGAACTTCTGGATCAGTATCTTTCGTAGGAATCACTTCGAGAAGTTTTAAATACCTTGGTGGGTTAAAGAAATGAGTACCAAGAAAGTTTTTTCTAAAATCTTCTGAGCGATCTTCTGCCATTGCTTCAACCGATATACCTGATGTATTCGAGCTTACGATCGTTCCAGGTCGTCTATACTTATCTACTTTTTCATATACTTTTTTCTTAATTTCTAAGTTTTCAACAACCACTTCAATGATCCAGTCAACTTCCTGCAAGCGCTCCATATCATCTTCCATATTTCCTGCTTCAATTAATTGAATGTGATCTTTTTTGGAAAGTGGTGCTGGCTTTTGTTTCTTTAACTTCTCAATCGCCTCTGATGCAAGTCTGTTTCTGACAGCGCGATCAGCTAGCGTAAGTCCTTTTGCTTTTTCTTTCTCATTTGGTTCTTTTGGTGCAATATCCAATAACAAACTTGGAATTCCTACATTCGCCAGGTGGGCGGCAATGCCTGATCCCATTACTCCTGCTCCTAATACAGCTACTTTATGAATGCTACGTGTCATAGCGAACCTCCCCTGTTGAATGAATGCTCATTCATTTTTGTCTCAAAAAAAAGAGCGAGATCATTTCCTCTGTCTATACTATAAAATATATTCTGAAATTTAGCAATATACCACGTGTATTTTTTTAACAAAATTTTGCGAATTCAATCACAACTTATTGAAAGCGGACGATTGCCCGCTTTCTTCTATTTCATCATTCCTTTTAACACAAAAGCCACGTTTGCCGGCCGCTCTGCAAGTCTTCTCATAAAGTAGCCGTACCAGTCCTTACCATAAGGTACATAGACGCGCATCTTGTAACCTTCTTTAAGAAGCTCCTCTTGTTTTTCCACACAGATCCCATAAAGCATTTGAAACTCAAATTGTGTGTGTGGAATAGTGTATTCTTCAACAAGTTTCTTTGTGTATTCAATAATCTGGTTATCGTGAGTGGCAATGGCAGTATAATTTCCATTTAATAAATGCATTTTAATAATTTTTTTGAAATTTTCATCGACATCTTTTTTGTCTGGGAATGCTACTTTATGAGACTCTTTATAAGCCCCTTTCACAAGTCTAAGATTAGGAGACAGCTCATTTAACTTCTCAATATCTTCAGCTACTCGGTACAAATAAGCTTGAAGAACAGTACCGATGTTTGCGAATTCTTTCTTAAGTTCAGTGAATATTTCAATGGTTTTACCGCACCTCTCGAAATCTTCCATATCGATTGTGACAAACACGTCGTGGCGATCAGCGGCTTCGAGAATGCGACGCATATTCTTTATTGTCATCTGATCATCAATATCGAGACCCATAGATGTTAGTTTAAGAGAAAGCTGAGAATCAAGGTTTTCTGCTGCAATACGCTCAATCGCTTCAATACAGTGATTTGTCATTTCATCCGCCTCAGCGGCATTATCAACAAATTCACCGAGATGATCGATTGTAACGGACAATCCTTTTTGATTTAACTTTTTTATCGCGTTCACGGAACTATCAAGAGACGCACCGGCTACAAAGCGGCTTGCTCCAAAACGCATACCATATCGCTTCGCTACTTTCGTTGCTACTCTATTCTTCCCCATGTATAAAAAGAAATTACGCATTACTTGTTCCATCATAACCCCTCCATGAAAACGCATACAAAGCGTCATAAAAAATATATTCTGGAGAAAATCGGCATATAGTATCAAATACCGCCATATTTCGCCTTCAATGCTATTTTACCATGACATGCTATAGATTAGTCTAGTTTTGATAGATTTTCTCTCGAATTAATCTTGTTAAATTTTAACTATCTCCTTACTCTATACCCCTCTAAACAGAAAGTAAAAGTCATACACTAGTATATTTCCGATCGTCTCTTTCGGATACTTAACTTTTGTTCATTTGTTGCTACACTTATCAACATTTGTCTATGCAAAAAAATGAAACCAGAAGAAATCCTGGTTTCATTGATCAGTGTCTTTATTTGACGCTTGAGCTTTTCGGTGCTCTTCGTTCATGGTTTTAATTTCAGCCACTAACTCTTTCATGGCATCTTTTGCATCAGGATATGTTTGGTTCCAGTGCTTGGCTAGTGGAGGCATCGTTTTTGAGAGGTGCGTGTACATGGCCCACAGCTTTACTTTCTCCTTGAGCTCAGGGCTTGTATCTCCAAGGAGAAGCTCGGTGTACTTATCCATCAACCCATCAACTTGTTCCTGAAGTGTTTCAAGACTCATTTTACTCACTCCAATCACACGCAGAATACCCTAATTATAGCATATTTAATGCGATACCCGACCATTCATCTGTACATCTCTTAATCTTCCATAATCGATGCGTTCCTGGTTTTCTTTAATCGCTTTTATTAACTCGTCTATCAGTACCTTTTCATCTGTCACAATAAAGAAACGACAGGATATCATCGCAAAGTCTCCAAAAAATGCTCGACAACCCTCATACCGTTTTGCATCACGAAGTGGCTGATATGGAAAAATAAAATTTCCGCTTTCTTCAAAAGCTGGATCAAGAGGATGTTCTTCAAGCTTCTTAATGAGCTCTCGAATCGTCAGCTCTCGTCCATGCTCATTTTTTCCGATTTCAATTATTTCAAGCAAGGCTAATTCCCCCTTCTTTACAAGGTTCGAACACAATCGGCTCTGATAGAGGGCCGCTGAAAGAAACAACTCGTTTACTAAAATAAAAAAAGAGTCAGAATAAATTCTGACTCAAACATATGGGTCACAAAGAGTGAGTATTTACAAAGGGGGGGGACCTGACTCACTCTTTACCTTATCTTATGTCGATTTTATCAAGTTGGCTGGACAAGTACCACGGTACAAACATGGAATTTTCCTTACGCTTGTATAGCAAAAGACACACTCATACATGATTTGAACTTCGATCACCTATATAATAGAAAGAAATGGGATTCGGAGCATCATGGAGGGAATAAAATGGAGATCATTGTAATTGGTGGCGGTATTGGCGGTTTGACGACTGCTGCCCTGCTCACAAAAGACGGCTATCATGTAACAGTTCTAGAAGCTTCGAATGAATGGGGAGGATCTGCTGGAAAATTCAGCAGAGGAAAATTTCTTTTTCCAGTTGGTGCAACGATGGGAATGGGGTTTGAGGAAGGCGGACTACACCACCGAATTTTAAGAGAGTTGGGACGATCCTTTCCGGCCATCGCAATGGATGAAATTATGCGAATATATCAGGGAAGTCGTGTAATGCCATACTATTCTGATCGGAACCGTCATTTATCAGAATGTGCCACTCAATTCCCCGATCATGCAGCCAAAATCGTTTCCTTCTATAAAGAGGTATGGAAAATCGGAGCAGAAATTCGAAAGTTAATTGAACCTCTTCCAGTTGTTCCACCGGTAACTTTGTCCGAATGGAAAGGGCTACTTCTATCTTCAAAACCCGGTACACCTCTCCTTTTGCCATATTTAAGGAAAACAATGGGAGATCTCCTTCTGAAACATAACCTTACAGAAGCAACTGATTTCAAGCATTTTATAGATGGCCAATTAATCGATAGTATGCAAACAACTAGTGCAAATTGTTCCGCACTGATGGGCTCCCTCGCTCTCGATATTTATCATGAAGGTGCTTACTATACGGACGGCGGATTATACCGTATTGCTGAAATACTTCAGCAGTATATTGAGGAGAACGGTGGGAAAACCTACCGCAGAAAACAAGTCCAAACGATTCGCCGCGAAAATAACCGCTGGGTAGCCATTGATCAAAAAGGAGAGCAGTGGAAAGGAGATCACCTTGTTAGTAACCTACCTGTCCAGGCATTTGTGCCACTTCTACCGGAACCGCTCCAAAAACAACTCCCTCCAAAATTAAGAAGTAGAAGTCAACTTGCACAGTGGGGAGCGTTTACGATGTATCTTGCTTTAGATGAAAAGGTGATTCCTGACTACACCGCGCTGTTTAGCCAAGTCCTCTCCTCGGATGGAGACATGACAGAGGGGAATCACCTCTTCTTATCCCTGTCGAAGTCCAACGATCTTAATCGTGCACCCGCTGGCTTTCGCACGTTAACCATTAGTACACATACAGAACTCCATCACTGGGATACAAAAGAGAAATACGATCAATATAAAAAGGAACTTACTGAAAAAATGTTAACAGGCATCGAACGCGTCATTCCAAATGTAAGAAGCGGAATTGAAATACAGATGACTGGAGCTCCTCGAGCATGGGAACGCTTTACGAAAAGACCAAAAGGCATGGTAGGCGGCTTCCCCCAAACAAACGAATATAGTCTCTTTAACAGCCTATCCCATCGCACCGGTCTAGATGGGCTATGGCTTTGTGGCGACAGCGTTTTTCCAGGTGCTGGTACAATTGGGGTATCGACGAGCGGTTACCATGTCTACCGATCTATTTTGAAAGATAACAAGAAAACAAAGCTTTTTTAGAATAAATTCAGCTTTCTTAGGCAGAATGATACTATCATTTATGTTGAAGGAGCGAATGACTATGAACGAAAAGAATAAATTAGTAACTTCCGATAGTGAAAAACTTCTTACTTCTATGCGAGAAGAAATTGCCGAAGAATTCCTTGTGATGGAAGCCGTCACCGAGCAACTAGAGGAAAAAGATTTTTATACGTATCACCTCTTAAAAGAAGCTGAAAAGCTTCGAGATCAAAAGAAATAGTCCTTTCACAACAATGACGTATGGAGAATCATGTAGTATACTTCTAGTAATTGATTTAAAGGAATGGTGCTTATGACAACTCATACGTTTACGGTTGGTGAAGAACGCGCAAATTATATCACCCATGGAATTGGAGCTATTATCAGTCTTGCTGCTCTCGTCATATTAATTGTCTTTGCATCTCTTTACGGAACGGCATGGCATATTGTCAGCTTTACGCTTTTTGGCGCAACGATGCTACTGCTTTATACAGCTTCTACCCTTGTGCATAGCTTTCCCGCCGGAAAAGCAAAAGACTTTTTTGAAATACTTGATCACTCTTCCATCTATTTTTTTATCGCAGGAACGTACACCCCCTTTTTATTTATAGTCATTGAGGGCTGGCTTGGCTGGACATTATTTGGAATTGTATGGGGCCTCGCGATTATTGGAACAGTTTTCAAAGCTTATTTTGTCAAAAAGTTTCTCTTTATCTCAACGATTCTTTACGTTTTAATGGGCTGGCTCATCGTTCTTGCCTGGAATCCACTTACCCAGAACCTGCACCCAAATGGAATGATGCTACTAGTGATTGGCGGAATCCTCTATACAATAGGTGCTGTGTTCTATGTATGGAGAGCTTTTAAATACCATCATGCTGTTTGGCATTTATTTGTTGTAGGTGGAACGCTCGCTCACTTTTTCTGTGTTCTGTTATACGTTTTACCGTTGTAAAGCTATTCCTCTGCACGAATCGTGCAGAGGTTTTTTTATTTTAAATCAAGGCGAAAACTTTTTATGAACACCATTCGTCATAGCAGTAGAATAATGTTAAAAGGATGAACGTTTGTGATTGAAGTATCTCATCTTACAAAACAATTTAAGAAAAAGAAAGTTCTCCATGATCTTAATTTAGCTGTTGAGGGTGGAATGGTTGGACTAATAGGGCCTAATGGTGCTGGAAAAACGACTTTTATGCGAATGCTGGCTGCTGTATCGAAACCTTCTTCTGGAGATATTATCGTTAATGGGTATTCCATTCAAAAAGAAGCTTCAAGCGTTCGCAAAGAAATTGGCTATCTCCCTCAGCACTTTCAGCTTTATCCGCAGCTTACTGCATCAGAGTTTCTGGATTACATCGGACAGCTTAAGCAAGATCGGGACTATGATCATGGAATGGAAAAGAATCGCTTGCTTGATGCTCTTAACTTAAGAAGTCAACAAAATCAGAAAATCAAGACGTTCTCGAATGGGATGAAACAGCGCCTTGGTATTGCACAGGCCCTCTACGGGGAACCTTCGCTTATGATCTTTGATGAACCTTCTGCAGGATTAGACCCTGAAGAACGCTTACGCTTTAGAAACATCATCGCAGATGTATCAAGTAGAAGGACGGTCATTTTATCCACACACATCGTAGAAGATATTGAATCCAGCTGTGACACGTTAATCGTTTTAAATAAAGGCGAGATTTTATTTATCGGAACGCCTTTTGATCTACAATGCAAAGGAAACGGACTTGTTTGGGAATTTGATCTTGAAGATGCTGACTGGAATCAACTTGCTGGACTGCAAATGACGCTAACCAAAAGAAAGGCCAACGGATTACATTGTCGTGCAATTTCACCTGTAGCTCCGTTTGACTTTGCAGAAGCCGTCAATCCCACACTTGAAGAGGGGTACATGGCTTTGATTGGGCGTGATGGTACATGAGAAAATGGCTCGTTCAATTTAAACTTGAATTATCTTTTTTGTTTAAAAGCTGGATTTTTACGCCCCTTCCGTTTCTTTACTTGATTTGGTTACTTTTTAGCATGAATACCAATCAGGATGGCATTCATGGGAATCTCTATCGAACGACCTATGAAACCACCCACTCGCTTATTTTCATTCTTGTTACCGGCTTATGTATTCTTATCGGTGTTTATCTCATACGTCGTGATGTTGGAAATGAATCTTTTGAATGGCACCAATCCTTCCCTGTGTCTAATTTCATTTTCATATCGGCTAAATTTGGTTCGGCTCTTCTCTATATGACGATCTTTACGATTCTCATGACGACTACTTACTTTATATTTGCTACAAATGAGAGCATTGCTATACCAGAAACGCTGACGATTGTACGGTTCTTTTTCGTTCAATATGAAGTAACCTTCTTTATTAGCTTATCCCTTGGCATGCTATTATCTGTATTAATAAAAAATCGATTTGTCTATTTAATCGCGTTTTGTGCCTGGATGTTTGGAACGCTTTTCATGGAAATTTTCATTATTAATCAAGGCCAACTTTTTTATCTAAAAGCGTTTCACCTCACCTACTTATTTGTTGATTCAGTACTAATTAACGGGACGTGGGGCATTCAATTGATGAAAGAAGAAATAGCATTGCAGCGCCTTTTTGTTACGACAGTAGCCGGATTTCTTCTTGTCCTCATTATCTTTATTCTTAATATTCGTAGACCTCACCAATACGACAAACTTTGGAGAGGTCTGCTGATTCTAAGTGCTGGAATCGTTATTGTTTCTTACCTTCCATACGCTTCTTTATGGAGTGAACGAATGAGGGAATTTAGCGAGATAAAAGAACAATCACCTTTTATTACAAGTGGCCAAGACGGTGAACATCGCTACATGACATTTCCGCCGCTTCCTCACCCAGATGGACTTTTGGATGGCGAAGGTGAGCTCTATCAACCAGAACGCTTTAACATTGAAAAGTACGACATTTCGATCGATCAACAAAAAGAGAATTCTCTTTCAATTGAAGCCAGCCTCACGCTTCCGGAAGATGAATTTTCAACGAACGAGGTGATCAAATTCACACTGAATCAAACATTTACTGTAAAAGATGTGATAATCGATCATCAGACGGTTCCGTTTACAAGAGAAAATGATTTCATCACTATTTCATTACCTGATCATACTCACTCACCCGTTATTCAGTTGAACTATGAGGGAACTTATGAACTCTGGGCATCTAATTACGGGCAAGAATACTATCCAGGATACGTTGGTGGAGATCAGATGATCATGCCTTCTCAATCTGCATGGTACCCGTTGCCTGGCCATCAATATCTTTACGATATGAATGGCCAGTCTCAGACAAATGTAGAACTAGACAATCGAGCGCTCTTTAACGTTACGGTGAACATGTCTTCACCCATATATGGAACAATTGAAGAACATCAGTTAGCGAATGGCTCTTATCAACTTAAAGGAAAAACTTCCAAGCTCGACCTATATTCAGGGGATCTTGTAGAAGTTCCGTCGGATTATTTTCCATTTTCGATTGTGACAAATAGCTATAATCAGACACGCGCTCAAACATTCATGTCCGAATTAGACAAACGACTTCTTTATACCGATCGATACCTTACGAAAGAGATTGAACCAATGAGTCATCTCTTTCTATTGCCTGTCGAAAATATTCGCTGGGCAAATTATATGAGACAACAGGGGTTTATTGACCATAATTATCTTCTAAGTGAGTCGTCCTTCTATCAACTAGATGAGGCATACTTATTGAAGTTGTTTCTTCAAATTAACCTTTTACATGACAGTACAGAAATATATGGCTACGAAGAAGGTGAGTTAGTGACAAGCGCCATTCTAAGTGCTTACGCTTACCTCTATGAAATAGAAAATGGAAATGAAGAAAAAGCCTCCGCTACTAGAAGATTAGTCATTACACTTAATGACGACATTCCAATTGAGAACTATAGTGAAGAAGAGATTAAAGCAAATCGAATTTTCACTATGATCAAAACGGCAGTAGAATCTGGAAAAGAAAAGCAAGTAAAAGAGGTGCTTAACCGGATTTATAGCGAAGAATGGATTGATCCGGGATTCCCTTCCGATTTCTCTTTATTCCGTGAACCATCGACACTTCTCTCCTTTGAAGATTGGCAACGAATATGGGATGAAGTGATGCAAGAAAGTCAGAAACGAAAGGAGAAGGTTTCATGACAGATGAAGAATTAGTACTGGCAATGGCTCGTGGAAATCAAGCTGCTTTTGAAGCTTTCGTTCATCGCTACCACGCACCGCTTCTTGGCTACCTTGAGCGAATGTTGCGCGATCGAAAAAAGGCAGAAGATGTCGTCCAGGATACTTTTCTAAAATTAATCAAACAGCTGAAATCAAATAAAATTCCTGAAAAAATAAAGCCTTGGCTCTATCAAGTGGCCACAAACCAATGCAGAGACTACTGGAAAAGCGCAGGGTTTAAATCGGAAAAACAAATCCTCGACTTTATACCTGATCAGCCTGATAAAGAGCCATCAGTCGTTGAGTTATTTGAGCGTCAGGAATCACGAGTAGAATTTCTTAAAAAGCTTGATACCTTATCAGAAACACAAAGAGAAATTGTTTATTTACGTTTTTATCAGGAGTTAAAATATCAAGAAATTGCAGAAACGTTAGAACTGCCGCTTGGCACGGTAAAATCAAACTTATTTCATGCATTAAAGAAACTAAAAGCATCTTTAGCTCGAAAGGAGGAAGTTAACCATGCAAAACATTGATCTTGAGTTAGAAAAGCTAGAAGAAGATTTAGAGCAGCCTCTCAAGTCCTATCTGGCTACGTCACCCCGTTCAGAGGATACGCAGAAACTTCTTTTGTCCTTACAGGATTCTTTTGACGAACTAAAACCGTCTCAGGTCGAATTTCAATTCGATCAAGATGCGGAACCTGCAAAACCTTCACTCGCAAAACAATGTCTCAATCAATTCAGCTCATATCACTGGGCTTACTGGTTAATAAGCTTTCTCATTTTTGCCATGCTAACAGTTATCTCTTCTGGCAGTATGGAATCAGATAGTTTATTCCCGATTGTTGTACCGATTTATTTACTATTTGGCGTTCTTTATAGTTACAAAACGTGGAATAAGGAAATGCGCATGGTCGAATCGATTACCCCATTCCCACCAGCTCTCTTACTATTAAGCAAATTACTTGTGGTTCTCGTAGTAAACATCGGCCTTTCGCTGTTATCAACGCTTTATATTGTCCAAGATAATATGATGATTAATCCCGGTACTTTTCTCTTGCATTGGTTTGCACCGCTTCTCTTCTTAACGGGCTTGCTTGCTTTCGTAATGTTTCATAAAGGGGTCATCGCAGGATTTATCGCAGCGCTGTTCGGATGGGTTTTGACATTCCTTGTTTTACCTTATACGGTGTTTGCCATTTCGGGTGAGGCGTTTCAACAGAACTTCTTATTTGTTGTCTCTTACCTCGTTATTCTAGGTCTAGGTGCAGGTATGCTTTTCTTATCATATCGGAAAAGTCTACGCCTTTCCTACTTATGAGGTGGAGGGAATGATCCAAGTAAAGAATGTCAAACATGACCGTAAACACTTTTCTCTTTCCATTCCAGAATTAACGTTGGGTAGAGGCATCACTATTTTAGTTGGCAAAAACGGAGCTGGTAAATCAACGTTACTTCAACTAATCGCAACCGCGTTAAAGCCTCACAGAGGTACCATTCAATACGGTGGGAAAACCATTGATGACGCCCTCCCCTTCATTCGTAAAAATATCGGATTTCTTCCAACCGGTATTGAACTATATGAAGAAATGAAAGTAAAACGATTTCTGCACTACATGAGTGAATTGAAAGGCGTTGTGAATGAAGATGCTGTTGAACAATCGCTTCTTGGCCTGCACCTTCAAGACGTGAAACGTGCCAAAATCAAAACCCTCTCACAGGGGATGAAACAAAGAGTGGGAATTGCCCAGGCAATTCTGGACTGTCCGCCTATCTTGCTACTTGATGAACCATTAAACTACCTGGATAGTCGTGAAAGAAAGAACGTTGTCTCGCTTTTAACAAGGTACGCACAATCCAGACTTGTTCTTATTGCCACACATGAGTTAAATGAATGGGAAGATATGGCGGACGATATCATCTGGCTTCAAGAAGGAAAAGTTCTTTTTAAGGGACCAATCAACCTCTGGAAAACACACCTACCTTTACGTGTGTATAAAGGTCAAATTCCTCTCTCTAAAATCAAAGATCTTGACCAAGAACGAATCATTCATATGAAGCGAGGACAGGATCATTATTTGATTAAATATATCGATGAAACAAAACCATTTGAGCATTTTGAAGAAGCCGAAGTTACGATCGAAGATGCTTATTTTATTCGAAAGAAATCTAGAGATCAAGAAACCATGTCTCAACAGCCTTTGATATTCTAAAAAAGTAGCCCTTATTTATCAGGGGCTACTTTTTTTTAGCAGGTGCTTCCCTCTCTCTAGCGAACTAATGGTTAACCGAGTAAAGAAGGTGATTTCCTTGCAAAAGCAATCTCTAGGTATGATCTATGAATTTATTCTCGCCCTTCTTCTTATCTATTCACTCGTCGTTGATTTGCCAGATCCTGAAGGGGCGGCACTCGATTTCTTTATTTGGATCCTATTTTTGATTGATTACGCGACACGGCTTTTCTTAAGCGAAAACAAGTGGACTTTCATTAAACAGCATCCGCTTGATTTAATTGCCATTATCCCTCTCGATCAGTTGTTTCGAACGGCTAGATTTGTTCGATTCATACGCGTTATTCGTTTAGTGGCTCTTATCAATCACCGTACTTCTATGTTTGAACTATTTTTCACAAAATACAAGATTGATCGCGCCTTTGTCTATGTGATCTCACTTCTATTTATTTCTGCTCTTTCAATGAAATGGATCGAACCGGAGTTTGAAACCTATGGTGATGCACTCTGGTGGGCAGTTGTCACAACGACGACTGTCGGCTATGGCGACTTATATCCTGAAACAACGGTCGGAAAAATTGTGGCAGGCGTTTTAATGATCGTCGGCATCGGGACGATTGGGGTGATCACAGGGACGGTTGCAGCGATGTTTTCCAATAATAACCGAAATAACCTCCCGTCTGAATTAGAAGAAATAAGAAGAAAGATTAACAGCTACCCAAACATTAACCAGCTCGACTACAAGCATATGATTGAAAAACTAGAAGAAATCCAAAAAAGAGAAGCTAGAAAGGATCCTGATGAACAAAGGGAAACGAAACATCAAACATCTTAATACGCTTAACCAAATAAAATTCCCCTAAAAGGCGCTTGAAAGAACAAACGCCTTTTAGGGGAATGAACCATAAAATTCCGTTCAAATCAACTTACCCGTTACGATCGTTTCTTACTTTCTTGAAGAAGTTTCGATTCTCCAGTCCGTTCCCATTCTTCCACGACTTCGTACGCTTTCTCAGGTGAATAGCCCTTTCCAACTAGCACTCCCATTAAGATGAATTCTTGCAAAATGTGCGTCGCATTTATACCTCTTTTCACATCTTCTAGGCCTTCATTTACGAGGTATTCCGTATGCTCCACCCACTCATCTGGCGTTTTACCAAACACCTTTTGAGCTCGATTATCCTCGCCTTCTTCCGCAGCTATCGCATCTGCTTTCGTTTCATGAACCGTTCCAAACGGATGATTTGGCGGGGCATAGATGGAGTAAAGCTTTATTGGGACATCACCAGTATTTGTTAGATTATGCCAAGTTCCTGCAGGAATGAAAATCGCATAATCGTCATAAACCTCTCTCTGATAATTCAAAGCATCTTTTCTTCTCCCCATTTGAACTTTTCCCTGACCTTGTTCAATCCGCAAAAACTGATCTAAATTTGGATGATTCTCAAGGCCGATGTCTTCCCCAACATCAATACTCATTAACGTTAACTGTAAGTAGTCTCCCGTCCACAAAGCCGTTCGAAACGTATCGTTTAGTTTTGTCGCTTCATCAATGTTCGCAACAAAAGGTTTTGGCCCATAATCTTTAAACTCTCGACTCCCCATGCTGCTAGAGAAACGATAAGAATCCTTGTCATTGTGCATTGTATTCTCCATCCCTTCACAAATCATAAAATATCCTATGCATTTGTTCTGGGTGTGTACGTTAATTTTAAAATACTGACCCATTTTTTTACTTTATAACGAGCAAAAAAATCGCACCGTTAAAATTCAGTGCGATTTTCAATATTAAGTCTCTTATGATTTAACCACTTTTTCCGCTTTTACTTCAGTTTGGCTCCATGTAGTCGTATAAATATTAAAAAGGGATTCGAGTTGATTCACTAAATTCAGGGCGAGGAGCCCATTCCCTTCCGCTTGCTTCGAACATCCTATGGGCACCGTTCTCTTAATTAGCTGTGAATAAATCTCGGCTTCACTTAGCGTTCGTTTAAATTCTTTCTCCGCTACGTTCATTAGAAGAGCAAGTGCACCAGATACGTGTGGAGCTGCCATGGATGTGCCCGAAAGGACGGCATACTCTCCGCCTGGATAAGTCGAGAGAATATCAACTCCTGGTGCAATTAAATCAATTTCGTTATTCGTATTCGAAAACGGTGCAAGCATACGTTGGAAAGAGGCTGCACCTACTTCAATGACTTCATTATAAGCCCCTGGATAAGCATACTCAGATGTGTCTTCTCTGCCATCTCCTTCATTCCCTGCTGCGCACACGACCGATATATTTTGATTAACCGCATCTTTAATTGCTTCATATAATTCAGGAACATTTGATGGTCCACCAAGAGACATTGAAATAACATTGACGCGCTCACCATCTGGTCCCTTCCAATCGATCGCATAGCGAATCCCATTAATGATCGATTGATAAGAACCGCTCCCCGCTTCATTCAGTACTTTTACAATTAATAACTTCGAATCTGGCGCCACACCTTGAACACCTTTTTCTCCGTTTGTCGCCGCAATTGTTCCTGCTACATGCGTCCCGTGGCCATTATTATCATCGTAACGATCTGCATCTCCACCGAAATCTTTTGTGAAATTCTTACCACCGATGATGCGGGATTGTAGATCAGGATGATCAATCTGACAACCGGTGTCGATAACGGCAATGATTCTTCCCTTTCCTTTTCCGGATTCCTCCCATATGGCTGGAGCTTGGACCATTTCCACTCCGTCGGGCAGAATTCCCGCTTCTTTAACGACCGCATTTACTTCGAATGGGATTAGTCTAACTTCGCTCATGTACAACGCCCCTCTCTTTTACCTGAATTATCTGATAAAAACTCGAGGTTTGTCTAGTTCCATATGGTCTATTTTCCCATTTCCATTTTATAGAGAAATCATTCTTTTGTACTAGAGAAGTCGCGCCGCTATTTCTGCAAGCTTACTTCGCTCTGTACTCGTTAAATGAATAATGCCAACTTCATCCTCTTGCTTTAATCGCTCAACCGCAAAAGTTAAGCCATTATTTACAGAGTCAAGGTAAGGATGATCAATTTGTTCAGGGTCACCAATTAGAACGATTTTTGTTCCTTCTCCAACCCGTGTTAGAATCGTTTTCACTTCATGCGGTGATAAGTTTTGTACTTCATCAATAATCACAAATTGATTTGGAATGCTTCTCCCTCTTATGTATGTTAATGCTTCAACCTTTAGAGTCCTCAGTCCTGATAGTATATGATTTAATTCCTCTTCGTTCTTTGCATCGAATAAAAATTCCAAATTGTCATAGATTGGCTGAATCCACGGTCTAAGCTTTTCTTCTTTTTCACCGGGTAAAAAGCCAATATCATTGCCAACTGGTACGACAGGCTTTGAGACCAGGAGCTTTTGGTAATGTTGTTCATCCTCTGTCTGGCTAAGTCCAGCAGCAAGGGCAAGCAAGGTTTTCCCCGTACCAGCTTTTCCTGTCGCACAGACGAGGGATACGTTTTTGTCCATCAATAGCTCCATGAGCATGCGCTGCTGGACATTTTTTGGCAGCACCCCCCAAATATGTTCACTTTCTCGACTCAGTCCTTGTATCACTAATTTCTGATCGTGAATCACCACTCTTCCAATTCCAGAATGGCTGCTGCCAAACAGATCTTTTAAAAGGATAAAATCTTGACTATAAACTTCATCGGTCGAATACTCTCGCAAAATCTCTATCGAGAGTTCCCCGTTCTTGTAAAGAGAGTCAATCACTTCAGGAGGCACAAGAATTTCATGGTATCCTCGATGAAGCCTCTCTACATGATCAATGAGTCGATCATTCTCATATAGTTCTGGATAAAATGCAGGTAAATCAAGTGATTTCTTTAGCGCATCTGCTTTTGCAATCATTAACGTATCATTTGAAACGAGGACGACATCGCCTATTGAATCCGTACTTAAATTAATTGCTACTGCAATGATGCGGTTATCATTTGAATCTTCACTAAATTCATTTCGTAATTTGTCAAAAGAGCGATGATTCAACTCAATTCGAAATGTTCCTCCGGAGTCAAGCGGAATCGGTTCATCGAGCAATCCTTTGTTTGTGTCTCGCAGTTTCTTATACATTCTGCTAAATTCTCGTGCATTTCGACCTACCTCATTCATTAATCTCTTCTTAGAATCGATTTCTTCAATGACAATCGCTGGGACGACAACGTGGTTGTCTCCAAACTGAAAGAGTGAATGGGCATCATGCAAAAGAATATTGGTGTCTAGAACAAAGGTTTTCAACAACAGAACAGCTCCTTTTAACGAAAGTATAAGAAGGCGAATATATGTCCCTTCGCCTTAAGCTATTCCCGATTTTTTCTTTTGTATCCTTCCCTTTTACACAAAAACAATCTGATTTACAGTTTCTTCATAATTTGTGGTTTTCTATTCTCGCACATATTGTTTATAAGTCGCATATTCACTAAAACCAGATCTACGGAGAATGGGTTCCGACGTCCCAATCCTTGCCTGCGTCACCGCTAGCTCACATCCTCTTTTTCTCGCTTCAATTAGACGATCTGCTAACAAACTACGATAGATGCCTTTCCCTCTATGTTCAGGTAGAACACCCGCTCCGTTTAAATAGAGTACCTCCCCATCCTTGCTATAGCGATAATTCGAATAACCTATGGGCTTATTGTTACCGAGGGCAATCGTGTATCCGCCTCTTCGATCAGGGAATTGAAGGTAAGATGCTCGCTCAGTAACGGCAGCCTGGATCGCTTCATCGTCATATCCCCAGATCTTCGCTGCTACTTCAACATGCGCTTGCACGTCTTCTTCTGTATTCACTTCTCTAAACGTAAAGTCCGACATAGCCGTTTCTTCTTCTGTTAGCTTCTTCGCTAAACCTCTATATGTATCGTAATGCTGAAATCCTAATGTGAGGAGATGCTTTTCAAGTTCACTAGAATCAGAGCTTGATCGCACCCACCACGATAATGGACTTCCCCCAAAATAAGCGATAACATCTTTTACTTCTTGGACGCTTCGATGATATCGAACAACTTTATTCGCATAGACGCTAGTTGATTTATTATTTTTAATCATCACGAGGTCATCATTTTGAATATAGTGAATAGATTCAGGTACAAGAGCTTCTTCGTAATCCCATTGAATCGCTTCAATTGCACGTATGATTTGTTCTTCATCCATTGACTATCATCTCTTTTCTCCATTATTTATCTCGATTGTTCTCCCCGCATCTTTTATCACTAATCCGTCACATCTGATTGTGATTAAAACGCGTAGCACCCGGACATACTGGGAATAAAAATGTTAAGGAGGGTGTGCTGATGGAAACCAATCAGCTTAGAAAAGCACTAGAGCAGCGCAGAAACTACTACATCTCAAAGCTTATTGAGGCAGGAGCCTATTCCACCGCTGATCATCATCTCTATCACTGTACACTAACGGACCTTGAAAAAGAGTACAAACAACTATCCAACTATTAAAACGTTAACGCGAGATTCGATGAGAATCTCTTTTTTATTTGATTGTAGACGTATAAAACAGCTATAGACTGGTAAAAATAGAGCCATAGCATTAAAACTAGCAATATAAGAAAGGATGAAACATGATGAATAAAGCGGAACTTTTATCGACTGTTGCGGAACGTGCAGCAATGTCAAAGAAAGATACTGCCAGAGTGGTAGACACCTTAATGGATACGATTGCCGAAGCACTTGCTAAAGGTGAAAAGGTGCAGCTTGTTGGATTTGGTAACTTTGAAGTGAGAGAACGCTCTGCTCGTAAAGGTCGCAATCCACAAACTGGCGAAGAAATTCAAATTCAAGCATCTAAGACACCTGCGTTTAAACCTGGAAAAGCATTAAAAGAAAAAGTTGTTTAGCATTCAGAAGAGCTGGATCCATTTGGTTCCGGCTTTTTAAATGAGGAGAAATCGATGGAATTTATGCAGATAATCAAATACACGGTTACCTTCGTTACGATCATTATGCTGATCGTTTTTTACTACCGGATGGCTAAAAAGTAAAAGCGCGCTAATCGAGCGCGCTTAGCTGTTTGCTTAATTTATGATACCAGCTCTCATTAAGTTCTTTGGCAAGTAGCGCCTTCTCAAGTCCTATGCGATCTGTTCGATCCTTATACGTAACCCGGTTAATCAATGAAACTGTCACATCATGGTCAGGTCGATGTTCAAGTATAATGTCATCCTGAGCAGTGACATGCCCCTCTTCTAATACTCTTAGATAATACCCGCTGTACCCATTTTCCATCACAAATAAGTGCATATCCTCAACTTCAAACTTTTTTGCGAGCTTAAAGCAAGGCTGTCTTGGTAAACTAACCTGAGCTTTTATACCACCGATTTGATAAATATCTCCAATCCGCGCTTCTTTCTCATCTAGCCCGGACACTGTGAAGTTCTCACCAAATGCGCCTGCCTGTAATTCACATCCAAGTTTCTTTTCCCAGTACTCATAATGTTCAACGGGATAAACACAAATCGCTTTTTCTGAGCCACCATGATGGACGAGATCTGCCTGGCCATCCCCTTGGACTTGAACTTTTGAGACGTAAACTGATTCTCGAACAGGCTGTTTGTAGATACCAGTAGAAATCGACTTTCCTTTATAAGTCGTTTCAACGGGTTTACCAACATTTACGCTAATTAATTTCCCCATCTAATCCCTCCTTCCTTCAGTTTAGCATAAGAAAGGGCCATCTCTTTGCAATGCAAAAAAACAGCCGCATGACGACTGTTTTCTTTCATTTATACGTGGCGATTATCAATTCGTTTTTCTATCTCAGCAAGTTCTTTTTCATTTTTAAGAAGTTCTGCTTTATTTTGATCAACGAGCTGTTTAAAAGTTAATTTTTTCAGCTTTTTCAACAAAATTCACCAACTTTCCCTCTGCATGATCTCATTATACAACAGGAATACGTTAGATAAGTTAACAAACTATTAAAATTTTGTGAAAATTAACACACATTTCAGTTTATGAATGATTATTCAGATTCATTCCTATCTGACGGAGGGCCACCACTTAAACCATAAAAGAATAATTGCAGGACGTCGTCCAAAAAGTCTTTTCGCTCTGACCAGGTTTTCGCTGGAACTCGCTGTACCTCTGTTTTTAGGGCATTAAGATAAAACATAATCGATTCCATTGAAAGTGAAGTATTAATTTCTCCACGCTCACGTGCCCTTTCAAGGAGCTGAACGAACAGCGGAAGGGTTTGCGTTCGGTAGAAATGATCTACATACTCTTTCAGTTCTTCGTCTGCCGTTAGCATCTCTTGAAGTAGTGATGGGTCCAGACTCTGCACAGCTTTATGTTTCTCAAAAACAATTAACTCAACCAATTCAGCGAACGTACGCTCTTCCTCGACACTCTCTTTAAATATTTGAAACTGTTGATGCATGTACTCCTTCATCACCGCTCGCACAAGCTCTTCCTTACTAGTGAAATGATTGTAAATCGTGACCTGAGATACACCCGCATACCTCGCGATGTCACTGATTTTCACTTTTTTAACGCCTTCTTTATTAAATAACGTAAAAGCAGCGTTCATAATATCTTTACGCTTTTGTTGTTTTCGTAATTCAAATCCATTCATTTTCATCACCACTCTTAGTATAGCATTTATTGAACTATTTATTAAATTTAAGTTCAATAAATATTGATTATTTCCGTGCAGTCATTTATGATGAAAATGAAATATATATTAAATAATAGTTCAAAATTTGACTGAGGGGGAACCTCAATGATCGAATTAAACGGCTTAACCAAAAAATTTTCAAATGGAAAAGGAATTTTTGACGTTACTTTCTCCATTCCAAAAGGAGAAGTATTTGGATTTCTTGGACCGAACGGTGCTGGGAAATCCACAACGATTCGTCACCTGATGGGATTTATGAAACCTTCAAAAGGCTCAGCGTCGATAAATGGGATGGATACATGGAAAGATGCCGCTAAGATCCAAGAAAAGATTGGTTATCTTCCTGGTGAAATTTCTTTTCTTGATGGCATGGATGGCATGGCATTTCTTAAACTTGTCGGTGGTATGCGAGGGATGAAGCATACAAACTATCGCGACGAGCTCATTCATCGTCTCCAGTTCGATGTAAAAACACCGATTCGTAAGATGTCAAAGGGGATGAAGCAAAAAGTCGGTATCGTGGCAGCTTTTATGCATGAACCAGAAGTCATTATTCTAGATGAACCGACATCTGGCCTCGATCCACTTATGCAGCGTATTTTCATTGAAATTGTAACGGAACAGAAGGAAAAAGGCACCACATTTCTCATGTCTTCTCATAGCTTTTCAGAAATTGAACGTACGTGTGATCGAGCTGCGATTATTAAAGATGGCAAAATTGTTGTCGTCGAAAATATTCATGACCTCCAGCAAAAACAGCGTCGCCTCTTTGATGTGACGTTTGCAAGCGAGGAAGAAGCTAAGCTCATAAAACAAAGTAAACTTGACGTTATTTCAGTCACCGAGAACCGTGCTGAAATTGCTGTACAGGGAGATTACAATCAATTTATTCATGCTTTAGGAGATTATCAAATTCGAAATATTGATATTCATGAACAAAACCTTGAAGAAGTCTTTCTGAACTATTACGACAGGGAGGCGAACCCATCATGAACATCACGTTATATGCAAAGATGTTAAAGGTTCATGCCAAATCAATTTCTAGCTATGCAATTGGTTCTGCTCTCTATCTTCTGTTAATCATCGGCATTTATCCTTCGATTGCAGATGCACCTGGATTAAATGAATTAATGGAGTCGATGCCTGAAAGCTTTCTTGCGGCCTTTGGGATGGAGGGCGGCTTTCAACATGTAAGTGACTTTATCGCAGGTGAATATTATGGGTTACTGTATGTGGTGATTTTGTCGATTTTCTGCTTAATGACAGCGTCTCAACTAATGGCTCGTCACATTGATCGAGGCTCAATGGCTTATATTCTTGCCACGCCGAACTCCCGAAAAAAAATCGCCTTTACTCAGGCACTTGTGCTTATCACAGGACTTCTCATTATCGGATTAACGACCGCTTTTGCAGGAGTCATTGGGACAGAAATTTTAATTGAAGATAAACCTTTTGAAGCAATGACGTTTATGAATGTTAACCTTGTCGGCATTCTATTATTCTTCGTTATTTCAGGCTACTCGTTTTTATTCTCTGCAATGTTAAATGATGAGCGACAGGCTCTTGGGCTTTCAGGTTTACTCACAATCGTCTTTTATGGAATGGATTTAGTCGGGAAAATGAGTGATAAGCTGGATTGGATGGTAAATCTTTCTCTCTTCTCAACGTTTCGCCCTGTTGAGATTGCGAGAGGTTCTGTTGACGTCTGGCCAACAGCCACATTCTTATTTTTGCTAGGTACAGTGCTGTATGCTGTTGCCATACTCATTTTCTCCAAAAGAGATCTTCCTCTATAATAGGAAAGAAGATAAGGAGCGATCAAAATGAATTATTTGAAAGAAATCCGTGAGCTCGTTGGGCAACGACCTCTCATTTTAGTTGGCGCTGTCGCTTTAATTTTAAACGATAAAGAGGAGATTCTTCTCCAGCAACGGAACGAACGAAGAAAGCGATGGGGATTACCAGGCGGGCTAATGGAGCCAGGTGAATCGACTGAGGAAACCGCCATAAGAGAGTCTTTTGAAGAAACTGGCTTAACGATTCGAAACCTCGCGCTCTTCAAGCTTTATTCCGGAGAGGAATTTTTCACAAAAGCGGATAATGGGGATGAGTTCTATTCCGTCACAACCGCTTATGTCACGAGTGAATATGAAGGAGAGCTCACCTTAACACCGGAAAGCTTAGCATTTGAAACCTTCTCTTCTACTAATCTCCCTGCTCAGATGGTTGGTAGCCATAGACGAATGATTATGGAGTATTTCAACGAAAAAAACGAGTTATCTTGAAGCAATGGAGACGTCTCCATTGCTTCTTTTTCATATGACTACGTTGCACTCAATTTACGGATAATGGAGCGTGATGACAGCTTTTCTTCAATAAACTAGTACTGATTACCTCTTTTCCCCTTTTCATCGTCTCATTTCGCTCGGTGTTTCTTTTCTTATGTTAGAATGAGAAAGTCATTTTGACAAAACTATGAATCTCATTAACTTACATAAGGAAGTGAACATCATGAGGAAATTATTCCTTTTCCTTCTCGTTGCTTTGGTCGCTTTGGTGACAGCTTGTTCGAACTCCGCATCAACAAACGAGCAAACCGATGAAAAAACAGACCAAGAAGCAGCGAAAGAAGATGAAAGCAAAGAAAGTGAAAACAAGCAGGAACAAAAAGAAGCGGCTCAACCTTTTGAAGCACTAGCGCCATCTGAAGACGCTAAGCCCCTTGAGGAAACAATGACCGAAGAAGAATTAGCGAATATGCCTGTTGTCGAAGCACACGGCGAAGATCGTACAAGAAAGACACCCGTTGGCGAGACGTTGATGGAAGGCACAACTGATGAAACAGACGGTATTCTAAAAGATTATCGCCTTGTTGCTTATTATGGACAGCCAAACTCCACTAAAATGGGGATTCTCGGCGAGATGGAACCTGAAGCACTAATGACGAAATTAAAAGAACAAACTCAAGCTTATTCTGATGCTGATCCAGACCGTCCTGCTATTCCTACGATTGAGTTAATTACAACGATCGCTCAGCGTGACCCTGGCCCAAATGGAAAGTACTACCACATGACTTCAGAAGAAGATATTGATGAATACGCTGAGCTTGCAAAGAAACATAATGCCATTCTCTTGCTAGATGTTCAGCTTGGTCGTGACACTGCTCTTCATCAAGTACAGCTTCTTGAAAAATGGCTCAAGCTTCCTTACGTCCACGTTGCCATTGATACGGAGTTCCATGTCAAAGAAGGCCAAACACCTGGCATCGATCTAGGAAGTGTCGATGGTTCTGAAGTTCAGGAAGTCGTAGACTATGTTTCTAAATTTGTAGAAGAAAATAACTTACCTGACAAAATTGTACTTGTTCATCAGTTTACAGACCACGCTGTGACAAACAAGCAGGAAATCAAGCCAACTGACAACGTAGAAGTTGCCCTTAATTTCGATGGGTATGGTGATTATGGAACGAAAATGTCACTCTACCGTAAATTTGTCCGGAATGAGCCTGTTCAATACGGCGGGTTTAAAATTTTCTATAATAAAGATAAGCCGGTTTTAACACCTGAAGAAGTACTTCAGCTTGATCCGAACCCAGCGATCATTAATTATCAATAATCCGCAGCGCTTTTCCCTTTCCTTTTAAGGGGAAGGCGCTTTTTTGCTCAATAAAATACCTCTGCGTCCACCTTCCCTACGCATACTTTTTTCCATGATAAGCCAACCTAATCATTGGAGGTGAGTATCATGGAAATAAAGACACCAAACAAAAATGAAATCAAACAGAACAATTTGAACAAATTCACGAATGAATATGGTGCTGATTTAGATGAACAGGCAATGAACGGCGATTACGGCATGTTAGAAACAGAGGAAGAAGATCGAGCGAACAAAAAAGAGAAGAAATAATGAGAGCCACCTTGTCCATCAAGTGATAAGGTGGCCTTCGTTTTGTTGAACAGACCCCACTTTACCCAATAGCGGCTAGGATCACTTCTCGTATTTATCGGTCTAAAACGTCAGTTGATGATGCCTACCAACTTTTTAGTTTCAAATAACGAAACACTTTTTCATTATTTGATCTCCTATTCATCCCGCATTATGATGATTCATGTGCAAAGGAGGCACGGACTCATGAGTCAATATGAAGTTTCAACGTTGAAAAAAGGATTGCAAATTCTTGATCTACTGATAGAAAACGATGGATTAACGTTTGTTGAAGTGATGCATCACTTCAACTGGAACAAAACGACGACGTTTCGTTTGCTTTATACACTAGAGAATATGCACTATATCGTGAAAAAAGGAAGCCATTACTACATTGCCGAAAAAATAGACGGCGCGAAGCAGGAACATGATCCTCAAGTCGACTGGGTTTCAGTTCCTCCCCTTCATGACCTTAGCCAGGAACTTGGAGAAACAGTCTATATTGGTATTCTTGACGGAACCGATGTCGTCACCACTCAAATTGTGAATGGTACCCATACGATGAGGATTCATTCTCATATAGGTGAACACGATCCAGCTCATGGAAGTGCGCTTGGAAAAGCCATCCTAGCTTTTCTTGATAGCGATATGAAACAAAGATTTCTTCGTCAGCTTCAGTTAAAGAAAAACACTGAAAACACCTTTGATGATGAACAGCTCTTTCTTTATCATCTAAAAGCCATTCAAGATCAAGGCTTTGCCGTTGATGACGAAGAAACAGAACTTGGCTTACGCTGTATTGCAGCTCCGATTTATCGTAATGGAGAAGTCATTGCTTCCGTTGGCCTGTCTGCTCCAACAAGTCGAATGCCAAAACAGCAGGACAAAACATTCAGCAAGAAAGTGGTCACATGCAGCAAGAAAATCACTCAACTTTTAGAAGCATAAGGAGGATCTCTCATGAAGTCGATGTCAACTAAAGCCATGATTGCCTTACTCTCATTGGCCGTTAGTGCTTTTGCCATCGGAACAACAGAGTTTGTGATCGTCGGATTACTACAAACGGTAGCCGATGATCTCCGTATATCCGTTACAAAAGCAGGTACGCTTGTCTCTGGATATGCGGCAGCGATTGCGATTGGAACGCCAATCGTTACGACGCTTACTAGTAAACTACCGAAAAAAGGTCTGTTAATAATCTTAATGATGATTTTTATATTAGGTAACGGGTTATCAAGTATGTCCCATTCATATGAATTATTGCTTTTCTCACGTGTGATAACAGCGGTGGCGCATGGCGTGTTCTTTGCGATTGCAGCTACGGTCGCGACGGAAATTGTTCCCGAAAATAAAAAAGGTTCAGCGATTTCCATTATGTTTACCGGTCTTACAGTCGCTACGATTGTTGGGGTACCTTTTGGGACATTTGTTGGTCAAGCTTTTGGCTGGAGAGCAACTTTCTTAGCCGTTGCAGTATTAGGACTCATTGGCCTACTCATTAACTTATTCGCCGTTGAACGAATCGAGCGTGAACGAAGTGCACCAACTTTGAAAGATGTAGGGCAACTTATTACAAACCCAAGAATCTTACTCGCTCTGCTTATGACATCACTCGGTTTTGGAGGAACGTTCGCTCTCTTTACGTATCTTTCTCCTATTTTGGAAAATGTAAGTGGCATATCATCAGAAATGATCGTATGGATGCTTTTGATCTATGGTGTAGCCGTAGCAGCAGGAAACATCATTGGCGGTAAACTATCAAACAATCACCCTGTAAAAGCCCTTCGCTATGTCTTTTTCTTTCAGATGATTGTGCTACTTCTTCAAATGGTTTTATTACCAAACAAGGCACTGAGCTATCTATCCGTTGTCATTCTCGGATTATTTGCATTCATGTCCTCACCTGGAGTACAAGCATATATCGTGACACTTGCTGAAAAATTAGTTCCTTCAGCGAAGGACATTGCTTCCGCCCTTAATATTTCTGCATTTAATGTAGGCATCGCAGGCGGATCCGCTCTTGGAGCACTTGCTGTTGATTATATGACTTACCTTGATACGGCATGGATTGGAGCGGCTATGGTATTAATGGCCTTCTTCCTTGCCGTACTCAATTATAAACTCGACAAAAAACAAAATTTATTTTAAAAGGAGTTTCGATAAGATGAATACAGAACAACTACTCAAACTTGAAGAAGAATTGGTTTTCACTCAATTTACAAATGAAGATGCATTACAGCTAGGGCTTGAGCTAGTAAACTATGCAAAAGAAAAGGGAAAATCAGTCGCTGTTCATATTGAACGCAACCGAATTCCCCTCTTCACTCACTTAATGGACGGCACTTCAGAAGAAAACGTGAAATGGTTGTATCGTAAGAAAAATGTCGTCGATCATTATAACCACAGCACGCAATTTATCGCTGCCCGTTTTGAAGAAAGTGGCCTTACTCATCAGGAACACTCTCTTTTACCAGTTGAAAACTATCAAGCTATTGGTGGTTCCCTTCCAATCCGTATAAATGGTATTGGTGTCATTGGGACAGTAACTGTAGCCGGCCTAACACCTCAGATGGACCATGATTATGCGGTAGCTGGTATTAAACGCTTTTTAAGCAAATAAGAATTTTTTTCATAACTACCTCCCCCTTTTACAATTAAAGGGGGAATTTTCTTGGACAATCCCTTTAATCCATTTGATTAACTTCCTCAGTCTGAGAATTTACGGTAAATGTCTTTATGACCTTTTGTTGACGGTCATACACCTTAATGTAGTATAACGACTGTGCTTCTTTCACATAATCAACGGTGTATGTCTGTTGTTCCTCACTTGTTAACTGATGATAGATGAGAACTTCAGCATCGTCTCGAGACAATCGTCCTTCCTGTTCAGCTGTATTGTCCTCAACTGTAGGGACGTTTAAATCGTCTGAACAACTGACTAACAGTAGTACAGTAAAAAGGATGAAGATGACGGGAAAGAAGTGCCTTTTCAAGTAACCCCTCCTCTTTTCTTATCACGTTGTGGATCGTTAAAGTTCGGAACCCTCATCACTCTTTGCTTCTAGTTTACTTTCTACTTTTCTTAGCAAGTCATTTTGCACCTGTAGCTGATCCGTTATTTTCGATCCAACTTTCTCGATGGTTTTCGTTAAAGACCAGAATAAAATAAAGATAAAGATAAATACAATCAAGATCATCCCTGTATTCACCTTCTCTCATTTTCTACTGGTCTTAGACGTTGCAATTTACGTTCCATGTGTGGACGTTTGTTGAAACGATTTTCTAACGTATAGCGTATAAATCAAAACGATTATTGAAAAAATCATATTTCCGAGGAATGGTTGCGGAGATGGGGTTGAAACGAGGAAAGCACTAATACATCCAAAGATTACGGAATAAGCGATCATGAACCAGTAACCCCAAATGGTGAGCCTGATGTATCCATACACCAAAACTAGTGAAGTAAGAGCGACGATTACCCTCATCAACCTTTCTGGAGCTTTTGGTAAGCCAAATCGTTCCGCAACCCCAACCATATTAGCATCTGCGTCATAAAAAATGGCGGTAAGCCATAAAACCACCGCTCCAAACAAATAGAAGTCGCTAATGAGGGTGACGCCTATCGGTCTTTTCAACGGTCTTCCTCCCTTTGTATATCAGAAAAAACACTCCCAATTATTTCAAAACCCTAAGTTGTTGGCAAGCTTTTCTTTGAACATTAACTCGCAACAGAAACTACACGAAATGCATCTCACCCTAACAATGTGACGTCTTACCTTTATTCGAATGACATCCTGCTTTTCCAGATCTATACTAATCTTAAGAAAGCCGCAAAACAAAGGATGTGAACAAGTGAAAATTTCACTCGATGTTAATCGGAAGTATGAAGAAACGAGCGTAACAATTCACTGTAGAGAAATGGATTATTCGATTAAAGAGATTTTAGATTTTCTAAGTACCCAGAAAACCGAATTTATTGTAGGTAAAAAAGGCGAGCAACAGCACATTTTAAAACCAAATACAGTGCACTCTTTCCATTCAGAAGGAGATCAAGTAATGGCTACGACATCTCAAGGGGTTTTTAAAGTGAAAGAGAAATTGTATGAGCTAGAAGAAAGTTTGCCAATCAATATATTTATCCGGCTGTCGAAGTCCGTTATTGCTAATCTACATGAAATCAGCCACTTTGAACCATCATTTAACGGCACGCTCGCTGTACACTTTCAATCTGGTAAGAAAGAATATGCTTCGAGACATTATGTAGGCAAAATAAAAGAAGTTCTGAAAATGAACAGGAGGGCAAAATAAATGAAAACATTTATGTTTAGAAGTATGGTTGGATTATTTTTCGGAGGGTTTTTAGCTGTTTTACTAACTTATGGAGTTATTTTCATAGGTGATCAAACCACGCTTGACTCTAATCTTTTTGTAACAAACTCATTAGGAGCGATTTTCTGTGGATGGTTGTTTACGGTCACTCCACTTTATTTTGAAATTCATTCCCTCAAGCTCCCTCAACAAACAGCCTTACACTTTTTCACCGTGATGGTAGTCTACTTTATTTTGGCATATGGAATTGGTTGGATTCAGCCTGGCGTAGCGAACATACTGATCTTTCTCGCTATTGCTCTTGTATCCTACAGTATCATGTGGACGGCTTTCTATTTGTACTTTAAGAATGAGTCTAAAAAATTAAATGACGATCTACAGCAAATCAAGTAACCTTTCCTTTATTATAAATGGCAGAAGCGTATTCAACTAGAATGCGCTTCTAAAAGTATTTTGTATAGAAGTCGTGACGGAGTTTCCCACTAAGCTGAGCATATAACTTTGTTGTTTCGCTCTTCTCATGTCCCATCAAACTCTGAATCACTTCAAGAGAAGCTCCGTTATTGATCATATGCGTTGCGTAACTATGTCTTAATTGATGAGGGTAAATCACTTTATCAAGTTCTGCACGTCTGGAAATTCGTTTAATGATATAGCGAACAAGATCAATACTCATCCTTCTTTTTGGCCTTCTCTCCGTTATGAACAAGCAAGGTTCAAGGTCATTACGTTCATCAAGATAGCGTTTTAACCAGATAGAACACCGCGTGTTAAAATACACTTCTCTTTCCTTATCGCCTTTTCCATGAACAATGACAGTATTTGAATGAAATAGTAAGACTTTAGTAAAATGATTAATAATAAAAAACCCTAAATTATAGGGCTTCCTAAGGAATTTACTATTTAAGTTTAGGACTCTGGCATAATCCAAATAATTTCGGATATGCGAACAAAGAAAGTTGAATCATGTTCTTTAACCACAACATGATCTGGTTTGGCATCAATAACTGTTCCATTTACTGGACCACGTGATGTATCAATAACCACTCTATTTCCAATAAGGCTGCGAAGAGCTGCATATACGTAAGGCTCTACGACCACAACTTGCATAGGGACATTTGGTGACATCTGGGAATACATCATTCCACCGGGATTCATCTTTCCCCTCCTAGTATATTACTCTACATGTTCATTTTATTACATACTAGCTTGACTCGTTCCCACCTAACATTTTCCCCTTCCATTTCCAATGCTTGTTACGAAAAAACAACTGCAATTAGCCATCCATTTCACACCAAAATTTCTTAAGAATAATAAGATTCTTTTGTAGAGTCTATATGGCAAGGACACACCAAAAATGCTTGTCACTGCTCGTTTTTTTTGTAAAACAATCTATACTCCAGTCCTAAATCGGGAAGTTTACCAAACTAATGGAGAACACTATTATTTCTGGAAATGCTCCCGAATGCAGAAGATATCGAAATAAAACTTTTCATAAAAAAACATAGGAAGAATTTAATCTTCCTATGTTATCCATCATATTATTTATCTGTCTGTTTTTGCTTCTTTTTTAAATACTCCGCACGTATCTTTTCAAGATGATTCTTTTTATCAAATTTGGCAGTCGTCTGTTTTTCATGAAACTTTGTCACAGCTACCTTACTTTTGTGATCCAATTGATATCTTCCCACTTTGTTCACCACTTTTCTTCTCTTACAAGAGAATCTATTCAAAAATATAATATACCTTATTTTACTGCAGTAATCTTTATTTTGAACAATTATTTCAAAAAAAGTGTTCTTCTACTTTGTAAAATAATTGAACAAGCCCTCTACTAACCTTCACCATTAATATCAACAGAATATTCCATAAAATAACTAAACTCATCAACTCTAAATCGAAATTCACCAAGCATATCCGTTTAAGAAAACCATAAAAGCAAATACTAGTTCCAAACCCTTAAACTGGAAAGGAATTCAACTATGACATTCCCTGTTATCCATACAAACTTCTGGGACGCTGTTCTTGCGATCCCTTTAGTCATGATACTCACCCAGCTCATCAAAATTTTTACGCCTATTCCTCGTACCTTCATCCCTACGCTTGCAATTATTTTAGGACTTCTCATATCAGTCTTTTATAGCCATCGTCATCACCTTGTTGCTGGCTTGTTTATGGGGTACTTTTACGGTTATGCGGCGATTGGAAACTATGCATCGCTAAAGACAACGCTTCTTGCATACAAAAAGAAACGAAGAAATAAAGAACATTTTTCATAAGTGAATTTCGTTCCATTCTAAAAAGGGGACTTCCGAAATCCGGAAGCCCCATTTTTTCTTTTTTTATTCTTCACCAAGATCTACATTATGATAAACCTGCTGTACATCTTCCAACTCTTCAAGAGCATCGATCATTTTCAAGAACTGCTCTTGATCTTCTCCAGAAAGCTCAACGTCATTTTGTGCGAGCATCGTAAGTTCAGCTACAGTGAACTCAGTGATGCCAGCATTCTTGAATGCTTCCTGTACAGCGTGAAACTGATCCGGTTCCGCGTAAACAATCACGACGTCGTCTTCTTCCATAATGTCGCGAACATCAAGATCCGCTTCCATTAACAATTCAAGTACTTCATCTGCTGATTTGCCTTCAATCCCGAATACGGCTGTTGCATCAAACATGTAAGCAACAGATCCGTTTACACCCATGTTTCCACCATTTTTACCAAAAGTGGATCGAACATCTGATGCAGTACGGTTCACGTTGTTTGTTAATGTATCAACGATCACCATGGAACCGCTTGGACCAAATCCTTCATAACGTAGCGTATCGTAGTTCTCGTCCGCTCCGCCCTTTGCTTTTTCAATCGCACGGTCAATGATTGCTTTTGGGACGTTGTACGTTTTTGCACGTTCAAGAACTAAGCGTAGCGCCTGATTGGCTACGGGATCCGGTTCACCTTGCTTTGCAGCTACATAAATTTCACGACCAAATTTGGCATAAATTCGACTGGTATTCGCATCCTTTGATGCTTTCTTTTCCTTAATGTTATTCCATTTACGGCCCATTCTATTTCACTCTTTTCTACTAGTTATCTGTTGCATGACAAATTTCTGTTACACTCTATACGTCTCGTCAATTATACCATATTTTATAATTAACATTTGTTTTACGGACTTGGCTCCACTAGAAATAATAGTAAACTAGTAGAAAAGAGGAGTGATCATGTGAGTCAGAAAAGATTGCGAGATTACGGCGTTACTATCGGAGAAATGGAGCCCGGTGAAAAAAATGCGATTACGGATGTCGAAGGAGTAACCGTCGGACATACTACTCTGAGTAACGGTGAAGTTCAAACAGGCGTAACAGCGATCCTTCCGCATCAAGGGAATCTGTTTCAGCAGAAAGTAATTGCCTCAAGCTATATTCTTAACGGGTTTGGTAAAACAATGGGAACCATTCAGCTGAATGAGCTTGGTACGCTTGAAACACCAATCATTTTAACGAATACGTTAAGTATTGGAACGGCTGCAGATGCCGTGTTTGATTATATGTTGGAACAAAATCATGAAATTGGCGATACAACTGGGACCGTTAATCCCGTTATTGGCGAATGCAACGACATGTTTTTAAACGATATCCGAGGACGTCACGTTCAAAAGCATCATGTTCATGAAGCGATCGCAAATGCTTCAACTACTTTTGAAGAAGGTTCCGTTGGGGCTGGAAGGGGGATGCTTTGCTACTCGTTAAAAGGTGGAATTGGAACGGCTTCCAGAAAAGTAAAGCTTCAGCATGGGAGCTATACCCTTGGCGTGCTTGTTGTGACGAATTTTGGTATCCTTCGTGACCTTAATGTAAGCGGAAAAAAAGTGGGTAAGACATTAAAAGAAGCCCTTCTTCATTCTTGGGAAGAAAAAGACAAGGGATCTGTTATGGTGATTGTTGCAACAGATCTCCCCGTTTCAGAACGACAACTTCATCGTATTATTAAACGGGCATCTACAGGACTAGCTCGAACAGGATCGATTATCACAACTGGAAGCGGCGAAATTATCATTGGCTTCTCCACCGCTAATAAAGTCGCCCATCAATATGCGCCACAAACTCAAACACTGGAAACCATCCATGAGGAAGAAATCGATACCGCTTTTCGTGCCGTTGGTGAAGCGACAGAAGAAGCGGTACTAAATTCTTTAGTATTGGCTACTCACGTGATCGGCCGGGATGGAAATGAGAGACCGACGTTAATGCATTTACTCCAGAAATTTAGTATGAAGCTTACATGAAAAATCCTCCTGTCACGAAGACAGGAGGATTTTTATATGATTAGCGATTCCGGGCTACATAGGGATAAATTGGATTTTTCAATTGAAACTCGTATGTGTTTCCATCAACGATGCCAACGACTTTATTGCTATCGTAAAGATCTAGCATGAAGTCTGCCATTTCCTTAGCTGTATGGAACTGCGGAACAGTTCCTTCATATTCGAAGTTATCAACGTCCATTGAACGGTTCGCGAATTCGGTTTCTGTTGCTGCAGGGGCTAGAACTTTTGCCTGCATTTTCGCTCCCTGTCCTTGTAGCTCCTGAGCAAGTCCTTCTGTAAAGGCACTGACAAAGAATTTCGTCGCACAATACGTTACAGCATCGGCAACGATCGTGTACCCTCCGCCAGAGGAAACGTTAATCAACTGTGTTCCTTCGACATTCGCATAATCGCGAACAAATAAGGATGAAAGAATCGTTAAAGCCTCATTGTTCAAACGAAGCATTGTTTCAATCTTAGGAAGCTTCTGTTTGCCGACTGGATCGAAATTACCGAAGCCAGCATTGTTAATAAATGTTTCAATTTCAATATTCTCAAGACTTTCATAGAAAGCATAGACGTTTTCGTTAAGTGATAGATCTGCTTCACGAATAATCACATCAAGATCAGAATTAACCTTCTGTACTTCGCTTTTCAGCTCTTCCAATTTCTGAGTTCGACGTGCAGCAATCACAAGATTCTTTCCGCGAGCCGCAAATGCGAGCGCTGCTTCATATCCAATTCCTGAACTCGCTCCTGTAATAACGGTATACTTCATGTTAATCCCTCCACTTATTCATTATGATACAATCTTATTGTAGACGTTTGAGTGCACTCTAAGTCAAACGAAATGAAATAGCGAGGGGCGATTGAATGTACTCGATTAGTGAAATAGCTGAGATGGTAGACATAAGTGCCCATACCCTCCGTTATTACGAAAAGGAAGGGATTATTGATCCGATTCGTAACGATCATGGTGCGAGACAATTTACCGAACAGCATTTGAAGTGGTTGCAGTTCGTTAAAAAATTAAGAGAAACCCAAATGCCTGTCTCTCAAATTAAAGAATATACGCGGTTATTTCTTGAAGGGGAGCACACAGCGAACGCACGTCTGAAACTTCTTGAGGATCACCAGCAGTTTATTCGTGATCAAATTGAGACATTGCTTGCAACAGACGACATGCTAACGAAGAAAATTTCAACATATAAAGAACGGATGGAGAAATCATTGATGTAATAATGAAAAGTCCCATTCCTTTAAGGTATGGGACTTTTCGTTGCTTCAGTTACCTTTCCCGCTACTCCAGATGCGCATCACTTGCTCTGCTGAAAAGGCAAGTTGTGCTTTCGTGACGTCTGGTTTAACCGCATGTTCTAATAAGTGGCACACTTGCTGAATCGAGAGAACCCCCGTTAAGTCTTCATACAAGTTATCCACTGGTTCAACGACCTGCCCAGCTAAGGCAATGCATGGGACATTGTGCTTTTTCGCAAGTTTTCCAACTCCAGACGGAACTTTCCCATAAGCAGTTTGATGATCAATTTGTCCTTCTCCAGTAATAGCGATGTCAGCAACTGCTAGCTTTTCTTCAACTTTTAGCAGTTCAAGCATCCACTCAATTCCAGGGACATAAGTCGCCCCAAGAGAATAGAGGGCTCCGCCAATTCCACCTGCCGCCCCTGCTCCTTTTTGAGACGATAGAGAAAGTAGATTTGCTACTCTATGAAGAGCAGCATCATAAGTCGGAATCTCTTCTTTCTTCATGCCTTTTTGTGGTCCAAAAACAGCAGCAGCTCCCCGCTCACCTGCATAAGGATTGTCTACATCCGTTATGATATAAAGATTCGCATGGAGCTTAATATTACTTTCACGGATGGATGCTGTGTGTAGCAAAGGATTTTCATAGAGTGGTAGTTCTTGCCCCGACTCATTCAAACACGCATTTCCAAGTGCTTGTAATAATCCAAGTCCGCCGTCAGTCGTACCAGTCCCACCAAGGAATACATAAATGTCATTAGCGCCTTTGGCCTCTGCATCCAGAATGAGTTCCCCAACACCATAGCTCGTTAACCGTGAAGGCTCAAGCTCTTCAGTAGCTATTAAGTGCAATCCAACCGCCTCAGCACATTCAATATAAGCAGCCTGTTTTGTCCGGTAGTAACGTGCCATTTTCTTCTTTCCATCAAGCTGGTGAATCGAAACGGACTCAAAATGACCAGGGAGGATTTGAACGGCTTCAAGTGAACCTTCTCCTCCATCGGCAATCGGAATGACGTCCACCATGCACTCTGGAAAAACTCTTTTAACCCCTTGCTTCACAGCCTCTCCTGCATCCTTTGAAGAAAGAGAGCCTTTGAATGAATCCATTGTGACAAGTATATTCATCCTTTTACCACCTTTATTTATAAACAGTTCCCACCCATTGATCTCGATGAATCACTGCAACGTTTGGTATCTCTGTTTCTTTATTCCATTCCTCCTTATGAAAATGAAGAATCTTCTCCAAAAACGTAGAAGAATATCGAACCTGTCCTTTTCCAAGTTTTCCATTTTGCCCGTGTACTTCTACGACATCTCCTACACTAAAGTCGCCTACGACTTGCTTGATTCCGCCATAAAGCAAACTCTTGCCATTTGAAATAATCGCCTGTTCCGCCCCTTCATCAATATAAAGCTGACCTGATACGTGAGAGTGCATCGCAATCCATTGTTTTTTAATTGGGAAAGATGTGGCTTTCTCTCGATTGATATAGGTTCCGTCTCCGACACCAGAGAGAATTCGAAGTAACTTTTCACTACCAGTTTCATGACCGATAAAGACGCGAACGCTCAGGTTTAAAGCCGTCTTCGCTGCAATTAGCTTCGACTTCATGCCCCCTGTTCCAGCGCTTGATCCGGCACCACCGGCTTGTTCAATCATCGTATCAGTAATCTCTGCCAGAGTATGATATTTAACAGCATTAGGATTCGTTGCCGGATTCGAATCGTAGATACCGTTCACATCCGTTAAAATGATGAGCTCATCTGCGTGAACGAGTCCGCTTACAAGAGCTGAAAGCATATCGTTGTCACCAAACTTTAACTCTTCCGTTGAGACCGTATCATTTTCATTAATAATCGGCATCACACCTCTTGCCAGCAATTCAGACAGCGTATCGAACGCGTTTTTGTATCGTGCTTGATCTGAGAAATCAGGGCGTGTTAACAGAATTTGAGCGACTGAAATGTTCCGCTGATTGAATTCCTCGATATAAGATTTAATGAGTAAACTTTGTCCAAGAGCTGCTGCAGCCTGCTTTCCTTTTAACGTAACGGGTCTTGCAGGATAACCTAGTTCTTTAAACCCTGCAGCCACTGCTCCTGACGAAACAAGTAGCACTTCATGTCCCTCTTGTCGAAGTAATACAAGTGCATGGACATGATCAATGAGCTTATCTAGATCAATTTCTCCCCGTCCGTTTGTTAATGAACTACTTCCAATCTTCACAACAATACGCTTCTTTCCCATGTTACATCTCCTTATCTAAACACGATCGAAACAATGATGAAATTTCTAAAATTTTAACACAAAAAGCGAAAGTTGTATTGCTTTATGCTACTAAAAACCATATATGTATTGTTATCTAATGTTAACAAGGAAACAAAACTGCCAAATAAAAAAGGCGAATTGCAGAAATCTGAACAACGCGCCCTTCATAGAAAATGCTCAACAGCGAGAGTGTTCAATTGTAGGTGTGCCTAAAAGTCCCCAGGTGTGGGTTGAATGCTCAGGGGAAAAATACGCCTCAACAGATGCCTTTTCTCTCAGGCGCTTTTGCTCTTCATAGGCAATCCATTTCTCTAATTTATCAGGGACAGCACTCCCCATGCCGGTAGCCAAATTGCCTCATACACTGATAAACACACGCTTGATACATTTGGTCATTTTGTGCATAACTTTGATAGCAGTTATTCAAACACTGCTGATAAAGATTGTGCTGGGGCGGCAATCCACCGGGACCTAACCATGGCTGTTGATGTGGATACGGCTGTATCCAACCTCCTCCATTGTATCCTGGCGGAAGACCTCCAGGGCCTAACCACTGTTGCTGTGGAAAATTCCATCCACTTGGACTCATAGAGCCACCGCCATAAATAATTCGTTGATGATCATTTGGCAACATCAATCTTCCTTTCTTCATTAGTCACTCGCTTCATAATTAATTTAGTAGGGGGACAGCTTAACCGTGCTTGGATTAAAATAAAAAGGAGGGAACTAGACTCCCTCCTTTTTCGCTCTATTTATAAATCATCAAATCCATTATCATCAGACACTTTCGTATACTGACGTGACTTCTGTTCAAAGAAATCACTTTTTCCAGCATTCACATCAGCATATGCTTTGATCCACCTCATTGGATTCTCTCGATGCCCTTCAAAAGGACGCTTGATTCCAAGCTGGTTCACGCGCGTATTAGCCATAAATTTAATATAATCGCTTAATTCATTCATCGTAATACCAGGAAAACGATCACCGATGATGTATTCTCCCCACTTGATTTCAAGTTCAGCCGCTTCTCTGAAAGTATTTGTAATGAAAGCATGGTTCTTTCCCGTATTAAGCTCAGGATGCTCCTTGAACAGTTCCTTTACAATATTTACGAACAACGTGACGTGAAGCTGTTCATCTCGATTAATGTAATTGATCATCGTAGACGTCGATACCATCTTTTGGTTACGCGCGAGATTATAGAAGAAAGCAAATCCTGCATAGAAGAATAGTCCTTCAAGAATAATGTCATGCACGATCGATTCAAAAAACGTTTGAGGTGATGGATCTTGTACAAATGCCTCATATCCTGAGGCAATAAATTGATTACGCTCTAAGAGCACTTCATCATGCTTCCAATATTCAAAGATCCGATCCTGCTCATGTTTATTGACAATCGAAGAAAGCACATAGCTATAGGACTGATTGTGTACAACTTCCTGAAAGGAAAGCACTTGCATGAGCGCAGAAAGGCTTGAATCTGTTAAATAATCTGCTACTTTACTCGAATAGTCGGTTTGAATTGAGTCTAGAAAAGCGAGAAGTCCAATGATTTTCTTAAACGTATCTTGCTCATCTTCACTTAATGCTTCCCATTGCTTTACGTCGTTTGACATATTGATTTCAAACGGAGTCCAAAAGTTTCCTAGCATATTTTTATACATCGGATAAGCCCAGCTAAACCGGACATCATCCCAGTTTAGAACGTTTGAGCTCTTACCGTTAATAATCCCTGTTGAGCTATTCGGTGCAGACACGTCATAGAGCTTTCTTTTCTGTATCGTTGCCACTTTGATCTCCTCCTTTAACTTGCGCAGCTTTCACAGTCATCGATCTCAACTGAAGTACTCCTAGTGTAGTACGTTGTCTTCAATCCTTTTCTCCACGCCGTCAAATGAATGTTGAGCAAGTCCTTTGCTTTCACCGTGCTCTGCACATAAATATTAAATGAAATCGACTGATCGACATGACGCTGTCTTGCCGCATTTTGCTCAATACTCCACAGCTGATCAATATGATACGCCGATTTATAATACCAGGTTGTTTCATGGGAAAGGTCAGGTGCCGTCACTGGAATTTTATAATTCTTTTTTTCCTCTGAATATTCCTTTTGGAAAATCGGATCAATTGAAGCGGTTGATCCGGCTATTAAACTCGTTGAACTGTTTGGTGCAACAGCTAGTAAATAAGCATTTCTAACACCACTTGACTCAACTTTTTCTTTCAGTGCGCTCCATTTTTCATTCGTATAACCACGTTGTGTAAAGTACTCCCCGTTTTGCCAATCAGAGCCTTCAAAAAGAGAATAACTCCCTTTTTCAACTGCAAGTTCATGGCTCGCCTGTATGGTTAGGTAGTTAATTGTTTCATAGAGTTCATCTGCATAGTTTGCTGCTTCATAACTTTCCCAGACGATCCCCTTTTTCGCCAGTAAGTGATGCCAACCAAACGTTCCAAGACCGATACTTCGGTACTTCTCATTTGTTAACTGCGCTTGAGGGACTTCAATCGTATTAATATCAATGACGTTATCAAGCATTCTTACTTGAATCGGGATTAATCGCTCTAGGGCATTGGCTGTAACCGCACGTCCAAGATTGATGCTTGATAGATTACAAACGACGTAATCGCCAGGCGTTTTCGTAATGATAATTTTACCGTCTTTCGTCATTTCCTCTTCAACGGTCGTCGCACTCATATTTTGCATAATCTCGGTACAAAGGTTTGAAGCATAGATCATGCCAGCATGCTTATTCGGATTTGCGCGATTAGCCGTGTCGCGATAGAACATGTATGGCGTGCCTGTTTCCAATTGGGATTTCATGACACGCTTCATAATCTCAATCGCTGGGACGGTTTTTCTTGATAGTTTAGGATGATTTACGCACAACGCATATTTCATGCGAAATTCTCCTGCGCCTGTTTCATTATCATAAGTATCTTCAAGAGAAAACCCCATCACCTGACGGACTTCATGTGGATCAAACAAATGCCAGTCTGCCCGGTCTTCTACCGCTTCCATAAAAAGGTCTGGAATACACAAACCAGTAAAAAGATCATGCGTCCTCATGCGTTCGTCCCCGTTATTAAGCTTGGCATCAAGAAATTCAAAAACATCTTTGTGCCAAACATCGAGGTAAACCGCAACAGCGCCCTGGCGTTGACCTAATTGATCCACACTAACGGCTGTATTATTTAGTTGTTTCATCCAAGGTAAAACTCCTGATGAATTCCCTTTAAACCCTTTGATATCACTACCACGCGAACGAATTTTCCCAAGGTATGCGCCAATTCCTCCACCATTTTTTGATACGGTAGCGACGTCCGTATTACTGTCGTAAATGCCGCGGAGGCTGTCATCAACTGTATCAATAAAGCACGAGCTAAGCTGACCGTAACTTTTACCGGCATTTGAAAGTGTTGGCGTCGCTACTGTCATATAGAGATTGGATAACGCCCAGTAAGCTTCCTTAATGAATTCAAGTCGCTTTTCTTTCGGTTCATTCATCATCAGTGTCATCGCAATGACAAGAAAGCGTTCTTGCGGTAATTCATACACGTTTTTTTCATGATCGGTAGCAAGATAGCGGTCTGCAAGTGTGCGAAGGCCAATGTATGTAAAAAGACGATCTCGTGTTGGAGCGATGAACATCGCTACCTGATCCACTTCCTTTTTCGAATAAGATTGAAGAAGGGCTTCGTTATAAATCCCTTTCTTCGTTAGCTGTTGTAGAAGCCGATACAAGTTCCCTTCCCCATATACTTCCTTTTCATTTCGGTTACGAAGAGAATTCCGATAAAGCGTACGTAGATGAAAAGCTGCCGCCACATATGTCCAATCAGGCTCTTCTGCCGTAATTCGTTCCAATGCATTTAAGACAAGGATATTGTCAATCTCGTTTTGTGTAGGTTTTTCTGTTAGGCCCTTTGTTGTTTTCGCAAGGAAGCTTTCACTTGTCTGCAAATGATAGTCAATTAGAATAACGTTTACTTCCTCTATTAGTGTTGTTAACTTCGTATCAACCACTGTGCTCATTAGCCTCTCTCCTTTTTTTCATTATAAAAGGCTCACTCTTAGCAGAGTGAGCCTGGAGAAAACGACAAGTTAGACGTGCACATATGTACACATTTCCGATGCCATCTCTCACCCTCAATCCCCGAAGAATAGAAACGTTTTTGAGTACACGGCAGGTCTACTGGCTTGTGCTTCGTCCTTGGCAAACCTTCCCAGATTATTCTCCAGTGGTTTCTTGCCTCGTCCACACGACAGTTGCGGGGACAGCTCCGGATTCAGACCGGATTCCCTTTTAAGTCGTTCTACGACACCGCATACTCAACTATTTAATTATTTTAGATTTACCCCATATATAGTATGAAAACACTTTTAAACTACTAAATATTGATAACACCATCTTACATGACCCATCGTTTTTGCACAAGCTCTATTGTTACATTGACGAGGATTTATTTCAACTTTAAGGACAAACACCTATCACAATCACTTCGTTTAAGCATATATTGTTAACACCTAAAAAAGTTTCCTAAAGGAAAGAAAGGTGAGTATGATGAAAAAAACGACATGCTTTAAGAAGCTTGCTGGCTACACACAGCTCTGTCAGAAATTCGGTCTTCTAAGCGAAGAAGAAAGCAAAGAAATTCTACAAAAATTATATGAACACAAAACGTAATACCTTCATCCTGGTGGTAAAGGAAGCGTGATGATAACCCTTCCTCCCTTTTTAAGATTTTCTGCGTAAATTTCACCATGATGCTTTTCTACAATTGTTTTCGTAATCGCCAATCCGATTCCAGAGCCAGATTGATCTCCTGTGTAAAACCGTTCAAAAACACGATCGGGATTCTCTCCAAATCCAGTACCATCATCTTGAATTTCGATCGCAACCTGATTTTCCTCTTTCCGCATACGAATTTCGATGAAAGATGAGGCGAATCGTAGGGCATTCCCAATAATATTCAAGAAAGCTTGCTTCATTTTATCTGCGTCTACCTCTACATAAATCGCACAATCACCATCATATTTTAGCTTTAACCCGTTCTGGTAAGCTAATGGTTTTACTGCCGTCACCGCTTCTTTCATAATAAGTTGCATGTCAACTACTTCGTAGGTGAAAGCCTCTTCTACTGTTTCCAGTCTTGTTAAATAAGAAATATCTTGCACGATTTTCTTGAGTCGCTGCGTTTCATTTACGATTACTTCAAGACTATGCCCCACTTCTTCTCCGACAATCACGTCGTCTAGAATTCCTTCCGCATTCCCTTGGATTGCCATTAAAGGGGTTTTGAGTTCATGAGAGGCATTTTGAAGAAATTCTTTTTGGTCGAAATCATTCTTTCGTAGCTGATCCGTTAGTTCCTCGAAGGTTTCCGCTAGTTCATTAATTTCATCTTTTGACTTAAGTTTTAGTGGAGGCTGTGGCTTTCGCATACTAAATCGTCTCATGTGATTTGCCAGGAGACGAATCGGTCCTGTTATGCCTCTTTGCATCCAGGCCGCAAGGAGTACCGCAACCGCCGCAGAAACAAAGAGGCTCACCGCCTGTGCCTGTTCGATGATTCGATTAAAGCCTTCTAAACTCTCTACCTTTGTAAAAAGGACAAGACGGCCAATTTGCTCACGAGAGGCATTGATTGGCACTTCCTCTGTAACAAATCGCTTCCCCTTATTTTCTTCATACTCCTTTTGAACGTCATCATCGACATTTGAATAAATCGCCCTGTCATTCTGGTTATAAATAATGAATTGAGAAGAAATTAAATTACCCGCCATTTCAATTCTTCTACGATCCAGTAAACTATTCGGCGGCTGATTCCCTTTCCAATTTCGATCTTCAAGCATATGACTAATTTGAAGGCCTTCTTTTTGAAGCTGATCCCTGGCTTCACGAACAAGGTATTCTTGAAAAAGATAGCGAAATGAGACCGTTGTAATGAGAAGGATAACCACAATTAAAATCACGTAGCTTAGAAATAATTTCGTGCCGATCTTAAGCTTCTTCATCGATTTTATAACCATACCCCCAGACGGTCACGATTTGATAATCCGCATGTTCCATTTTTTTACGTAGCCGCTTCACTAGATCATCAATCAACCTACCATCACCTGCATAGTGATATCCCCAAATGGTTTCAATTAGTTTTTCTCTTGTGAATGGTTGCCCGGGGTTCTGAATAAGAAAAGCAAGTACATCATATTCTTTTGGTGTTAAGGCTAATTCTTGATCATCTATTTTTACTTGTCGTTTTTTCTTATTCAATTGGACATTTTTCAAATGAATGTGATAGGAAGATTGCCCCTGTTCTAATCGATCGATCCGTTTAAATATATTTTTAATCCGTACAACCAGTTCACGCGGACTAAATGGTTTTGTTAAATAATCATCCGCCCCCAGTTCGAGCCCCAGGATACGATCAAGTTCTTCATCCCTTGCAGAAACGACGATAACTGGTATAAAAGACTGCTTCCTTAACCGTCGAAGCAGTTCAAGTCCATCGACATTAGGCATCATAATATCCAATACGAATAAATCGGGTTCACTCGTTTTAAGAGCACTTAACACTTCAGCTCCATCCTGAAAGGTTGACACCGTAAACCCTTCTTTCTTTAAATACTTTTCTAAAATATCACGTATATTTTGTTCATCATCGATAACAAAAACGTGTGGCATTTCTTCACTCCGTTCTTTCGTCCACCATACTTTTTTCCTATTTTATCCTACGCTTCTCACACAGTAAATCCATCTATATAGTAGTAACGTAAATAAAAGAGATAGGGAAGCTCCCTATCTCTCATGATGACTAGCTAAGCTTTTCAATTAGCTGATCAAGCACCTCATTTTTTTGTTTAACCAATTCGGAAGCCTGTTCTCTGTTTGCTTTCATTTCTTGATGGGCTTCTTCACGTGCAGCTTTCTCTTCTTCCGTTAACTCCGGACGTTCTCCACTATCTTTCCACTCTTGCATCTTCGCTTCTTTTTCTTCATGGGCAGCTGTGAATTTCTCTTTTAAAGCATCCAACTGAGTATTTAGATCGGCAAGCTCTTTTTGAAGCTCGTCAACGCCGTCAACGCTTGCATCTTGATCAAGTAAGAGATCAATTAACTGATCTTTCTTTTCAGCCGTTTCCATTCGCAGTTCGCGCTCTTCAGATTGACCTTTAAAGTGACCTCTTTTTCCATGATGACCATCATGTCCCGCCATTTCCTCCTGCCCTATTACTGCTTCGTCTATTTCAGTTGATTCGCCATCTGCTGCATAAACATTAGCTCCAGCAATTCCTCCCGCAAGCATAACCGATGCAACTCCAATCATCCATTTGTTCAATTTCATCAATCTCCCTTCGAAGGTATGTTCTTACACTACCTATTATGGACAGCAACCTACGAAGAAATTTGTAAGAATGATGTGAAAACGATGTGAGTTTCCGCTATCGCTTTGTTAATTGCTGAATCACTTTTTCATCTAAGCTACGTACATGTAAATCTCGCTGTGGAAATGGAATTTCAACATTGTTTTCTGCGAGAATCCGATTGATGCGGAAATTCAAACTGCTTTTTGTTTCTACTGCTGCTTTGGGGGACGAGATCCAAATAAACAGTTGAAAATCTAGCGATGAATCACCAAAACCAAGAAAATTCACAAAAGGCGGCGGTGTTTCAAGAACATACATCGAGTGTTCCTTTTCTTCTTCTGCTACTTGTAAAAGAAGTGATCGAACAAGCTCGACATCCGATCCGTATGCGACACCAATTGGTAAGACAAGCCGCAACCGAGAATCGCCATAGGAATGATTGACAACCTGTTCTTCGATGAAGTAGGAATTTGGCATGATAATTCGTTCATTATCTAACGTGCGAATAATGGTTGCACGCATATTGATTTTCTCAATGTCACCAATGATGTCGTTAATAATGACACGATCGCCTACTTTAATTGGCCGTTCAAATAAAATGATTAAACCAGAGATAAAGTTATTTGCGATATTTTGCATACCAAAACCAATTCCTACACCTAGAACACCTGCAAATACGGTTAATGCACTAAGATCAATCCCTACTGTCGTTAAACTAATAACGACTGCTACGACCATTAACGTATAGTGAAAAATCCGATTAAATGTAAATTGCAATCCTGTATCTAAGCTATACCGATCATAAACAGGGGGCATCAGAAAAGAAGTTGCGATTTTTGAAATTCGATTGGCAAGCGTAATAATGAATAAAGCAATTAAAATAAGAAAGAGAGAAATTTCTACCTTTCCAATGGCAAACAAAGGGCTAAACATCCAACTGTTATTGGAATAATAAAGTAATACAAATAGGAGAATAGCGTAACCTGTAGTCCAATTGATAAAAGACAAGAAAGCTGGACGAATCCCATTTGGATACTCCTCTTCCGATTCTCTTTTTGTAAGCCATAATTTGATTAGAAATCGAATTAGAAAAAGACCTAGTATGACAGAAACGGTTATCATTAAATCCACAACATTCGCATTTTCAAAGATTGAAAGCACAAAAGGCAACTCCTTTTTGAGTCAGTTACCTTTTATCATATCACGGAAACTGTAACCGAAGCAGTTTCGATCTCGTCTAACATATAAATAACTGAAGTGGAGGCTCAGCTATGAAGAAATGGCTTTCTCTGATCTTTGCTTCTATCCTTATACTACCTGGATGCAGTTCAAATGAAGGAAGCAACTCTACAGAAAATAGTGATCGGGTTACCTCTATTGATCAATCCACTGAACAGAATAAAGGTAGTGATGTAGCAAAAGGAAACAGTTCATCCGCCGAAGCGACATCGGAATTGCCTGAACTGCAACAGGAACGCAAAGTTATTTTTAATGCTACCCTTTCCTTAAGCGTGGAAGATTTAACACTAGCGATTAATGAAATTAAGGAATCGACTAAAGTATTTGAAGGTTATGTTGTGGAAGAAAACACTTTTTCAGAGGAAAACGCCTATATTGGCTCAATGACCATTCGTATTCCTCAATCTCAATTTGACGCTTATCTACGCAAGGTAGAAACTCTCGCAAAAGGAGAACCGCAAAAATCCATTACTAGTAAGGATGTAACAGAAAATTACGTCGATCTATCTTCTCGATTAAAGGCAAAGGAAGCTGTTCAACAGAGACTTGAATCATTTCTAAACGAAGCAACGAAAACAGACGACCTGTTAGCCATATCAAATGAACTTTCTCGTGTACAGGAAGAGGTCGAACAGCTGAAAGGGCAAATCAATTATCTCGATAATCAAAGCGACTATTCTACTGTAACAATCTCTCTTGAACAAACGAAACGACCAGTTCCATCAATTGGGGAAAGAGATTTCAAAACACTTTCAGAAGCCAAACATCTCTTTATAACCACATCAAACAGCCTGCTTGCTTTTTTCTCCAAAACAATCGTTCTATTAATTGGTCTTTCTCCCATTCTTTTACCACTTCTGATCATCGGTTTATTTCTCTTATACCGTTTTCGAAAAAAGACATCGAAAAAGCCGGCCAAATGACCGGCTTTTTTTCTATGCAGCTACATCTCGCTTTGTGAACAGTAGCCATGATAATAATAAGAAAACAATAAAGTAGACAAGTAAGGTCATTAAGGAAAAACCAAGCGTCATGCTTTCGATAATAGGAGATCCATCGAAATAAACACTTAAATCCGTATTTGCAAATAGGATGTATTTCACCCAATCGTACTGACTTAAAATATACGTAAGCTGACTTCCTGTAAACATTAAGAAAATCGCTAGCCCTATCGCAAGCGATGAACTTCTAAAAACACTTGATAGCATGAAAGCAAACGTCACCATCATAAGCAAGTTCACACTTGCAAGCGCGTATTCAACGATATAATGAATCGCCATACTCGTTTCGGCCACTTCACCACCTGAATAAGTCAGGTATGGTTGATCGACGGCATTAAAACCAAGGAATAACCCACCTATTGTAAAAGAAGAAATGTATAAGATGACGAGAGAAAAAAGGGCAAACAATAGCGTTGCTATGAACTTGGAAGCTAGAATTTTCGTCCGTGAAGCTGGACGAATTAACAAGAGCTTAATCGTTCCCCACGAATATTCACTCGCAATCACGCCCGCCCCGATAATGATTGTGAATATCGAGATTAAACTCACTACGCCAGTTGAACTATCCATAAAACTCCAAATGGAATCACTTTCTAAAGGCGGAATGTCATTCTCAAGACGATATTCATTGATCGCAATCGAACGTTCCTGACTGTCTTTAAAGGCTTTTGGCATTCCTTCTGAATTATTTAACGTTTCTTCCGCTTGCTGGATCGCATTTTCAGAATCAGTGCGCCAGTTCGTGGTCTCATCACTTGCATTCATATTGGTGAAAATGGCTGCTACAAGAACAGCTGCCACCACAAGCCCAACCATCACCCACGTTCCTACTCTTCTATAAATCTTCATGTTTTCATTTTGAATTAAATGTAGCATACTAGACAACCTGCTCACCTCCCGTTACTTCGAGGAACACATCTTCTAACGTTTTCACAGAGGATTGAATACCGTAAACGCGGACGCCCTTTTCCACAAGAACGGCTGTTACCTCTGGAATAAGCTCATGCTCGATTTTAATCGTCAACTTACGATCCGCCTGTTCAATCTCACAATCAGGTAAATTCGCTTTAATAGCATGAACCGCGTGTTCCACTGGATCAACTTCAAATGAAACCATTACTTCTTGATCATTTTGAACAAAGTCGTTTACCCTTTGGACATCGATCATTTTACCAGCCTGAATAATGCCAATTCGATCACACATTAGCTCAATTTCGGATAATAAATGACTTGAAACGACAACGGCGACGTTTTCTTCTCTGGCAAGGGTTCGTAAATATTGTCTAATTTCTCGAATACCAGCGGGATCAAGGCCGTTGGTTGGCTCGTCTAGAATAAGTAACTTAGGTCGATGTAGCAGAGCCTGCGCAAGTCCAAGACGCTGTCTCATTCCAAGAGAATACCCCTTCACTTTTTCATTGATACGACCTTGCAGTCCAACCAATTGAACCACTTCTTGAATCCGTTCTTTTGAAACCCCTTTGACCATTCGAGCATAATGGACAAGGTTTTGATAGCCAGTTAGGAATTTGTACATTTCAGGATTTTCAACAATCGCCCCTACTTTTACAATCGCATTCTCGTAATCTGTTTTAATACTGTTTCCATCAATGAGAACTTCGCCTTCCGTCATTCTCATTAACCCAACCATCATCCGAATCGTTGTTGTTTTTCCTGCTCCATTCGGTCCTAGAAAACCAAACACTTCCCCTGGATAGACATCAAATGAAAGCTGATCAATGATTGTTTTCTTGCCAATTACTTTTGTTAAGTCTCGAATCTGAACAACTGGTTTGACAGCCATGTTACGCCTCCTCTTGGTACATCTTCTTCAACCAATCCACTATTCTCATACGATCTCGCTCGCGAATGGTTTCAACATCTTCGAGAGCCAGTACCTTACCATTTCGAATCGCAATAACCGTTTCAAGCAAAGGTTCGATTTCTGTTACTTCATGTGTCGTAATGATCACCGTTTGTTTTTCTAAATCAATAAATGAAAGTAAACCTTTCACAATTGAATCTCGCACCATCGGATCAAGTCCTGATAATGGCTCATCCATCAAAATAACCGGCACTTCTCTTGCCAGGGTGAGCGCAATCTTTAACCTCCCCCGATTTCCTTTCGATAAATGCTTTACCTTTTGACTCGAATCTACCTCCATAAAGTCAACAATATCGTTCGCTTTTTCTACATCAAAGTCCTGAAATTGTGAAGCAAAGAAATCGATTGTCTCTTTCACTGAAAAGAATGAATAATACGCATCTAATTCAGAAAGATAAGCGACTTTATTGGCTGTTCGCCTAGAAACCGGTTCTTGGTCAATCATTACTTTCCCTTCAGAAGGTCCTACAAGACCTGCGATCATTTTCATGAACGTCGATTTCCCGCTACCGTTTGACCCTACAAGACCAATTATCTTCCCCTCTGGAATCGTAACATTCACATCTGAAAGGGCATGTTTTGTCAAATATCGCTTTGATACATTCTCAAATGTAATCATGATTGATTCTCCTTTTCGTTCGTAACGTAAGTTCGAATACCTTCAATCATATCTTCTGATGAAAAGCCCATCTGCTTCATTTCTTCAATAAAATTCTGGATGTGGTTAAGCTTAAGCTGTTCTCGAAGTTCGACTAGTTTTTCTTTTTTCTCTGTTACAAACGTTCCTTGTCCTCGCTTCGTCTCCACGATTTCCATCCTCTCCAGTTCATTGTAAGTTCTCGATACTGTATTAGGATTTACTCCTGATTGAATGGCCATATCCCTCACAGAAGGAAGCTTTTCACCAGTTTTACGTTCACCTTTAATAATTTCCCAGCTAATGCGATCCACTAGCTGCAGGTAAATCGGCTTTGAGGGATTAAATTCTTCTCCCATCCGTTACACCTCCACTTTTCGATCAAGTAACCAGCAAGTAATCAAGAATATAACGACTAAAGTGATGATATCGAAAACCACGTTACCAACCGGAAATGGAAAGGTTGAAACGGTTAAACCAAACTCCTGCTGACTAACTTCCATATTTAACGGTGAAGGTAGTTGCACATACCCCCACTCCACAAGCACTTCTGAAAGACGGGTTCCACTAAACCACGAACCTAACCAACTAATGAAAGCAACAAGTACGAGGACAAGGAGAAGCGCCCATTTGCCAATATAGGTTTTCAACACTTGATAAAACGTCCAATAGAAGATAAGCCAAATCCCCATGTAGATAGACCCTGTCACAATGACGGCTAAAAAGTAAAACCCGAACAACCATACGTTGTCAATTGGAAGCTCCAAAGCAGCTGTCTCTATGTTGTAAGCTAGAAGTGATAAGCTACTTACAAGACCAATTGAAATTAATATTGCTAATAAACCATTCAGGAATTTAGCCCCAAGTAAGCGAGCTCCAGATTGAGGATTGTGGAGCCAGAGATGCAGGTTTCTTCCTTCTGTGTTAAAACTAATCAATAAGTACAGGGGTAGAAAGAAAACATGTATCGCTGTTAAGACACCACCAATAATGGCAGTTAAATAAGGGAATTCCCACCTTTCTGATGCTAAGAAGAAACCGATCATTACCAGTAAATCAAATGTTAGGACGCCTAAAAGAAGGGATCTTGTTACACGAAATTCTTTTCGTAACAGCCCGCTCCAATTCATCATTTCATCACTCCTCATATTGTGTTGGTGTATTAGTTACATGGTACACCGATACTTTGGAAAGGTCAATCTTTTTTAGATTAATTTTTTTCTTAAAAAATGATCTAAATTGACGTTTTTTTCGTTAGCTTTGTAAGACTATTGTCAGTAAATGTTTATATGATAGAAATTAACTAAAAGAGGTGAAGAATGTGAGGAAGATCTTGTTGCTTGTCGTTGGCGCAATTATCTGGCTCGTTCTTGCTGGTTATAACAATAATTATACTGAGCCGGCGCAAGAAGCCGTAACAAACATAACCGAAGAAAACCAATCTGAGTTAGAAGTAGAAGAAATTGAAAAACCGGATGTCTTATCGGATGAATTTTTACTTCTAGATGATCAGAAGAAAAAAATTGAGAAAGCAAAAGAATCTCAGGACGTTCAAGAAGGAATTGAACCAGTGAGACTTGCAATACCCGCCATTGATGTGAAAGCCGATATCGAGAATGTAGGCGTTTTAGATAACGGGCAAATGGGTGTACCAGAGGATATTAACAAAGTTGGCTGGTTTGAGCCCGGCTTTAAGCCAGGTACAAAAGGAAATGCTGTCCTTGCTGGACACGTCGATAGTAAAACGGGACCAGCGATCTTCTTTTATCTCGAAAAACTTTCAAAAGGAGACGAAATTATTTTAACAGGTCAAGATGGTGAAACAATGACCTTCGTTGTAACCGGTAAAGAAAGATACCCGTATGATGATTCTCCAATTGAGAAGATTTTTGGACCAACTGATTCACGTACATTGAATCTCATTACATGTGTTGGCACATTTAATCGGTCGAAAGGGACACATGAAGAAAGACTTGTTGTGTCTACCGAATTAAAAGAAGACGATTCTGATAAAAAGGAACAAGTAAATCCTGACGAAGTACCTGATGCACCAACAAACCTTAGTGTTAGCGGCAACTTTCTTTCGTGGCACGCTGTTCGTGATGAAAATGTGGTAGGTTATCGGATTTATAAAGCCGATGCGTACGGAGTATACAAACAAATTGAGAGTGTATCAAATCTTGAACGAAAGAGCTTTACAGATCCAGATGCCTCAAGCTCTTCCTACTATGTTACAGCGGTTAATATCTTTGGTAATGAATCGGCGCCTTCTAAAAAAATCACTTCAGACGAATAAGAAAGAGCCCAGCTGAAATTTTCAGCAGGGCTCTTTTTTGGCTATCTAGAACTAACTCGCTTTCTTCATTTCAAATTCAACAAGATAACGGTTAAAGTAGTCGTCTGTTTCACTTTTAATCACTTTATAAAGCAACAATAGCGCTATTAAATTTGGAATCATCATTAAGGCATTCGCCATATCTGCAAAGGCCCACACGGTTGTTAAGTTCGCAACTGTTCCAACAAAGCACGCTAGTATATATACAGCACCATAATAAATTGTTATTTTTGTACCAACAAGGTATTCAAAACATTTATACCCATACACGTACCAGCCGATAATGGTCGAGAAACCAAAGAAAATAACAGAGAATGTGACGATATATTCACCAACCATACCGAGACTTGACCCAAAGGCAGCAGTCGTTAAAGCACCCGCTTCCAGGTTTGGATCATGCACAACTCCTGAAAGCTCTCCTCCTGTTGGATCCCAAAATCCTGTAATGAGGAGCACGAGCGCCGTCATTGTACAAACAATAATTGTTACAATAAACGTACCCGTCATCGCAACGAGCGCTTGTTTTACAGGGTGATCCGCTTTTGCATTTCCTGCAATTAGCGCTGCTGTACCCAGGCCTGCTTCATTAGAAAAAATCCCTTTGGAAACGCCGGATTTCACTGCTTCCATTACAATTACACCAGAAAATCCTCCCACAGCCGATAGAGGAGAGAAAGCATACGTAAAGATTAACTTCATTGCTGGAATAACCGCGTCGAAGTTTAGGATGATGATGATGACCGCTCCTACTATGTAGAGTACTGCCATAATTGGAACAAAGAAACCTGCGACAGAACTAATCCGTTTCACACCACCAAAAATAATAAGTGCTGTAAGCGCAGCAAGGATAACCCCCGTTACCCATCCATCAATGTTAAAACTTTCATCAACAACACTTGCGATCGTATTCGATTGAACGCTATTCCCGATGCCAAGTGAAGCGATAGCACCAAATAACGCAAACGAGATCGCGAGCCACTTCCATTTTGGACCGAGTCCCTTTTCAACATAATACATTGGTCCACCTGCATACTCACCATTATCATTTTTCACTCGGTATTTCATAGCAAGGAGGGCTTCACCATATTTGGTTGCCATACCGACGAGACCAACGACCCACATCCAGAAAATAGCGCCAGGTCCACCGATCGTAATGGCCGTCGCAACCCCCGCAATGTTTCCATTTCCGATCGTTGCCGCAAGGGCTGTCATCAAAGCTTTATAGTTACTAACATCACCTTCAGCACTGCTGTCCTCTTCTTTTTCTTTTGAAAATGCCAATTTAAACGCATACCCAAGTTTCCGAAACTGAAGTCCTTTTAAAATTAACGTGAGAAAGACACCTGTTCCAAATAACAAAATTAGACTTGGTGCTCCCCAAAGAACGCCGTTAATTTTCTGTAGCCATTCTAAGATGTTCATTCTCTCTACTCCTTTATGTTAACGCTTTCATGCACTGACCTATACCACATTATCATTAGTTCGCCTTCATCGCAATTTTTTCGTCGAAAAATGATGAAAAAGTCACTAATTATTTTTCTATAACTATGTAATAAATACAAGGAGTAACATTATCCAACAGAAAAAAGAGACTTAACGGACGTTAAGTCTCCCATAAAATAAACTCTATAGCTGACCAATCGCATCACTGATGCTATGGTCACCGGCTAGAACCTCAAATGAACGATTAAACGTATGCTCATTCTCTAGAACTTCAGCTAGAACAGCCGCTACATCTTCGCGTGGAATTTGACCAGATTTATCTTCTAATGTTTCAGAAGCTCTAATCTTTCCTGTACCAGGGTCATTTGAAAGACGGCCCGGGCGAAGGATCGTGTACGTTAAGTTTGTAGCTTTTAAGTGCTCATCAGCACGTTTTTTCGCATATAAGTATGGCTTCATTTCATCTGGTCCTTTTTCTGGGTAATCGGACCCAACCGTGCTTAGCATTACAAAGCGCTTAATGCCCTGTTGCTTCGCTTCATCAACGGCTTTAATTGCACCTTCTTGGTCAATCATGATCGTTTTATCCGCACCTGTGTGTGGACCTGAACCTGCAGCGAAGATCACCGCTTCACAGCCATACAACGCTTGTGAGAAATCTTTCTCAAGATCACCTAGTACGGTTTTGCCTCCAGCATCTTCAATCGCCTTGACTTGGTCTGTATCGCGAATCATACCAACTGGTTCGTGACCGCGTTCAGCTAATTTCGTAATTAAATGTGTTCCTACTTGTCCGTTTGCTCCAATAACTAGTACTTTCATGACAATTCGTCCTCCTTTAAAAACCTTCACACTTGTTATATTCCGCAAATTCATCTTTTTAAACCAACGAATGTGCAAAGTGCTAAAAGCAGACCTGGTTTCGCCCATTTTTCTTCGCATTATAAAGACACTTGTCTGCTCGTTCCACTGATGTCATGAGAGGCTTTTGTTGGTCAAGTTCAGCTAGTCCAATGGAAACCGAAACATTTTGTATTTCTTCTCCCATTTCAGTAATGAATTGCTGTTTACTCAAACTTTGCTGCAAGGTTTTCATCCGATTGTAAGCCTCGTCCTTCGAAGCTACTTCGAGCATAACAATAAATTCCTCTCCTCCGTATCGTCCAACAAGCCAATCATCCTGTTCTGAAAGAAAAGCGGCAAAGTCAGCAAGAACACGATCGCCATTCAAATGACCGTATGTGTCATTAATTTGTTTGAAAAAATCAAGGTCAAGCATGGCCACCACTTTCAATAAATGACTCTCATGCTCTCTCGCTTTTCTAAGAAAACTTCTAAGGTTTAAAAGACCTGTCAAAGAGTCGTGTTCAGCATAAAAACGAAGCTGCTCACTCATCTCAAGGTTTCTTGTGCTCGTTTGTATAAAGAAATACATGATTAGCGCAGATAGCTGAAAGGAGATAAACCGCATTAAATACGAATAGAGCGTAATGTCTTCAGAAATAATATGGCCAACGATCGCATCCGAAATAAACCAGATGCCAATAAAATAAAAAAACAGCTTTAAATATGTAAGGTTTTGAACAAGCTTGCGTCGTACTAGCATGGTTACGACGGTTGGGATTAACAAGGTGAAAAAGAGTTCGAGGTAAATAAATTCACCTGGAAAAGCAAAACGGGCTAAGAAAATGATGACAAGAACGGGAATGCCAAATTGGTAGCCATGGTACAAAACGAGTATCACCATTGGAATGGTTCGCAAATCGAACAGATAGCCGTCTAACGAAACTGGAAGCATATAGAGGCAGATAATACCGATTGCCACAATCAGGATATGCGAGACTGCAACAACGTAATTGGGCCACCGTTTTTGAAAGGCGAGATAGTATAAGCTTTGAATGCAAAGATGCATAAACAATAAGATTGAGAAATTAGCTAATAAAGATTGCATCGGGCCGTGTCACATCCATAATTATTTTTTATTGTTTCTTACTTAAAGATTCTACACCTATTTTATCGTTTATGGAAAATAATAGCATGTCTTATTCTATCTGTTATGAAAAAACCAAGTATCACTCCTTCCGGAGAAATACTTGGTTTCATAATAAGCAGTCAGGTGATGACCGCTTCAATTATTTAGTATAATTTTTGCAAAGCTTCTTTATCAAATGGTAAAAGGTCATCTGCACGCCCATCGCGTACTTTGGTTACCCATTCAGGATCCATTAATAAAGAGCGACCAATGGCAACAAGATCAAATTCCTCATTTTCTAGCTTTCCAATCAAGCCATCAAGACTCGTTGTATTTGCACCTGAGAAGCTTGTAAACTCGCCATCAAGTCCAACGGAGCCTACTGAAATAACTGGCTTACCAGTTAGTTTCTTCGTCCAACCTGCTAAATTCAATTCGGAACCTTCAAATTCAGGCTCCCAGAAACGACGTGTTGAACAGTGGAAAATATCCACTCCAGCTTCAACGAGCGGCGCTAGAAACTGTTCTAATTCCTCAGGTGTAGTGGCAAGCTTCGCTTTAAAATCGTGCATTTTCCATTGAGAAAAACGGAAAATAATCGGGAAGTCTGGACCAACTTTCCGACGGCACGCTTCAATGATCTCAACTGCGAACTGTGTTCTCCCTACAAGATCGCCACCGTAGCGGTCAGTGCGCTGATTTGTTTGTTCATAGAAAAACTGGTCAATTAAATAACCGTGTGCTCCATGAAGTTCAATCGCATCAAAACCGAGTCGCTTCGCATCTGCTGCCGCCTGAGCGTACGCTTCAACGAGTTGTTCAACTTCTTCTGTAGTTAAAGGCTCGTTTACTTTCTCACCGGATAGTGCTAGACCTGACGGGCCAACTGGTTGTGCTTCTTCGTTTGGCAATTCACCCATTTTTCGAGTCATTCCAACGTGCCAAAGCTGAGGCGCAATTTTACCACCAGCTTCATGCACTTCTTTGACAACATTCTCCCAGCCATTAAGTGCTTCTTCACCATGAAATACTGGAATACTTGCACCTGAAACAGAAGAAGGATGGTTAATACCTGTCCCTTCTGTGACGATTAAGCCAACACCATTTTCAGCTCTACGGCGATAATATGCAGCTACATCTTCACCAGGTACATTTCCTGGTGAAAAACCTCTCGTCATTGGAGCCATAACCGTACGATTTTCTAAAGTTAATTTTTCACTATTGAACGTTTTGAATAACGCTTCGGTTGTTTTTGTTGTATGTGTCAATTTGATTTCCTCCTCTATCCTTCTTGCACTTCATATTATTTCAAAGTCACATTTTAAATGAAAGCAATCTGTTTGTGTGATGTGCTCGTGGCGTTATTGTTCATGAAAAATGCTGTTAATTCCGCGATATTCACCATAATTACGCGATCTTCCAAATCACAAAAAAATCATAGGCAAAATGCCTATGATTTCCTCTCTGTACTACTTATTCTCATATTTAGCTGAAAGAAAGCCTAAAGTTGCACCCAATATGGCTCCACCTAGAACCTCAACAGGTTGATGTCCAAGAAGCTCTTTCAACTCTTTTTCTCTTTCCACGAATTGCATGCTGGGATAATCGCCAGAGATCGTCGCCAGGTTATCTTCTAAATCGTTTACTAGAGCTGCAATTTCTCCTGTATGACGCCTAACTCCCTGAGCATCATACATCACAATCACTCCGAAAATAGTCGCGAGCGCCGTTTCTGTATGACGAGATCCTTTGTGTGAAGCAATGTAAGATGTAAGTGCTGCAACACCAGCGGAATGTGAACTCGGCATTCCACCAGTTGTCGCCACTTGCTTCACATCCCATTCTCCTGATAATTTCTTATGCGTTAGGATCTTCAATCCTTGAGCAATCGCAATTGACGAAACGGCTGTTAAAATTCCTCTGTTCATTTTTTGCATCTCTCTCATCCTCCACTTTGCCATCTTTTCTGCCCGAGCAGAATGTTCTATTACACGCATTACCCTTTTCAGAGGAATTCTACGCAGAGAGAGTGCTAATTTAGAAAACAAGTTGCTTTTATCTATGATGATCCACAAGAATAGGATTGCCATCTGGGTCTTCTATTGTAAAACTCGCTGGCCCTTCACTTGATTCATCCGCTTCAGAAAGAATTTTTACACCGTTTTCTTTTAACGTATTTTGAAGGGCACGAATGTCCGTAAACGACTCAAGGTTTTCAGCATTTTCATCCCACCCAGGATTAAAAGTAAGCATATTTTTCTTAAACATTCCTTGAAAAAGGCCAATAACGGTACTTCCATTCTTCATAATCAGCCAATTATGAGAGATATCTCCCCCTAACGATTGGAAACCTAATTTTTCATAAAAATTCTTTGACGCTTCAATATCCTTCACACTTAAACTGACAGAAAAAGCCCCTAAATTCATCATTTCTACCTCCTCCTACTAGTTGCTCCAAACGTTCTTCTACATTTCCACGTTTCTTACCTTCTTTCAAACATGAAGTAAGATTTCCGCTTGTAGGGTTTTCACTACTCTTCATAATCAATTTTCAAGCCATCCACATGCTTTCGATTCATCAATTTCTTTTTCTTTCTGTTCTCAACCGATTCAAAAAGGATATCAAAATCATAATTCTCAGGGTAAAGTTCGCTTGCAGGGAGAAGGAGTTTTAATCGCTTCGCATGAATCGTCTCTTTTTTGCCATTAATCATGACAATCACGTTCCCAAACTCATCAATCGGTTTGTAAACAATTCCTTTTTCCTCCATAGAAGGTATCGCTACGCTGTCTCCAATGGCAAACTGTTCAAAGTGCTTTTCAACCTGTACTTTTTGCCGTCGCGGTTGATCGACCTTTTTACTTTTCAACTGTTGTTCATAGTGCCAATCACGCTGATCTCGCTTATCGTAAGTTTCCTTCTCCTGATACGTAATTTCATGAGCACGCTCAATAATCTTCGGATGCATGCCAAGCCTGAGGGCAATTGCAAATGCCTGACTTTCACCCGGTATGCCCATTCGCAACTTAAACGTCGGCCGCAATGATACTGGATCAAACTCCATCGACCCGTTCTCGAAATCAGGATGGGCAGATGCAAAATTCTTCATCTCGCTATAATGCGTTGTGGAAAGAATGGTTGCGCCGAGGCGATTTAATTGTTCTAAAATCGATACGGCAATTCCCATCCCTTCACCAGGATCTGTTCCTGAACCAAGCTCATCTAGAATGACAAGAGCATCAGGTCCAGCATCTTGCAAAATGGTAATGATATTCGAAATTCGTGAAGAGAAAGTACTTAACGATTGTTCAATACTCTGTCCATCGCCAATATCAACGAGTATCTTGCCAAACATTCCAAATACAGAAGACTCTTCAGCCGGAATGTGTAAGCCACATTGCACCATCATCGCAAGAAGACCGACTGTTTTAATGGCAACGGTTTTCCCTCCTGTATTTGGGCCAGTAATCACTAATCCTTTATATCCCTTCCCTAGTTCAAGAGTTAAGGGAACAGCTTCTTTAGCTAACAAAGGATGGCGACCGTTGCGTAATTCGATCATTGGCTCGGGTGATAGCTGAACTTGACTTCCATCAATCGCTACACTATATTTTGCTTTGGCAAAAATATAATCATAGTGCGTCATCGTTTCAATATTAATGGAGATCTCTTGTGAATATCGCTCCACTTCTCCTGTTAATCTGCTTAGAATCCGCTGTTCCTCCAGGTATTCGTCCGCTTTTATTTCATTTAATTCCACCTGAACTTTTCGAACTTCCTCAGGCTCAATATAAACCGTTGAACCACTTGATGATTGATCGTGAACCGTTCCTTTGATTTGTTTACGATATTCCTTTTTAACTGCTACAACATAATGTCCGTTACGATCACTAATAATGGTATCCTGGAGAGCTTTTCGTTTCGATGATGAACGCAGAAGCTGATTAAGTTTCTCCTTCACCCTTTCTTCATATACAGTTATTTTTTTTCTTATTCTTCCTAACTCTTTACTCGCAGTATCGTCAATTTCCCCATTTCGTATCGCTCGTTTTAACTCTTCTTCAAGATCCGTTAGGTCATAAAGAGAATACACATAGCTTGAAATCGTAGGAGCTAACCACTCTTTCCCTACCATGAACTGTTTCATTTTTCGACCACTTTCAATCAAATCAAGTACGGTTGTAAGCTGGTCAGGTCGTAATGCAACTCCTTTGTTTAGTTGCTTCATCACTTGAATAATGCCATGAAGGCCATGAAGAGGAACGCTAGAGCTCTTCTTTATAATTGCTTTTGCCTCGGTTGTTTCATTTAATCTGTTTTGTACCACTTTCGTATCATATGAGGGTTTCAGTTTCTGAACCTCATCTTTCGCTTCTTCGGAAAGCGCATAGTGCGCGATTTCGCTACGGATTTTATCAAATTCAAGTGTTGCCATCGTTTGTTCGTTCAATTTTTCTTCCTCCTAGATTGTTGTTTGTTCCTCCTATAATGCGTTCATTCAATAAACATACACACGCTCCCAACGAAAAAAAGAGCTACAAATGAACACAGGTTCACTCGTAGCTCTTTTATAAAAGGGTAGACTTCCCCATTCCCATGCTTAAAAAAGCATATAAAAAGCCGCGCACAGAGGCGCAGCTGGAATGGTCGTCATCATTCATGAGCTTAATCTGTGTTCTTAACTAAATTGACAGAAGGCATAATTAAATAAGCATAGTATTAATGCGTCTTTAAAAACCAAACTGTCTATAAAATTACGTTAGTTAAGAATCACCGATAACATAAACTTTTCCCCTTTTTCTTTTCAGGTTACACTTATTATAAGGGAGGGCCTCACTTCTTTCAAGCCCAGATTTAAAAGGCGTGAGAAGTTGTCCCACCATCAATGATAAGATTCTGCCCTGTCGTATAGCTAGAGTAAGGTGAAGCGAGATAAAGAACAGCGGGAATTAGCTCCTCCAATTGACCAATACGATGCATCGGATTACTGTTCTTAATTTTATTTAAAAGGATCGGGTTCTCAAGCGCTTCTTCGTTAAATGGTGTTTTTATGAAACCGGGACTAATTGCATTAACGGTAATACCAAGCGGAGATAGCTCTTGTGCTAGCTGTTTCGACAATTGTGCAACCGCCGCTTTACTTGGACCATAAGGTGTTGAAAATGGCAGGCCAACTTCACTTGCCATCGATGCAATGTTAATAATTCGTGATCCTTGTTGTTCTTTCAAATCAGGGAGAACTGCTCTTGTCATCATATAAACAGATTTCACATTTGTTTCCATCACATCATCCCATTCACTAGGTTCCAACTCTTCGATCGATTTCCGCACCGTTTTACCTGCATTATTAATAAGAATAGTGATTGAACCCAGTTTCTCATGGATATTAGTTACGAATTCTTTAATACTCTCTTCCTTTGTAACATCATAAGCAAATGGAAGAACTGTTCCATTTGTTTCTTTGCTTAATTCTTCTGCCGTTTCTTCAAGTATATTTGAGGTTCGTCCTACTATAGCAACTTTAGCGCCAGCTTCAGAGAGAGCACGTGCCATTGCTTTTCCAATCCCTCTTCCTCCACCTGTAACGACGGCTACCTTGTTTGATAGATCAAAATACTTCATTTTCAACCTCCTCCTCTACTTTCTCTACCATACAAAAGAAATTTATTTTCTTCGACTCAAATGCATTATACCGAAGAAGAAAGCGCTCTATTCTATCATTCGACAATTTTCAGAAAAAAATTATTTTGTATTATAAAGGTTATTGTGGTAATTTGTTAGAATATTTAGTATTAACATACATAAAGGAGGAGTTCTTATTGGAAGCATCATTAAATAGTATTAGTGGATTCGTGTGGGGGTGGCCCTTGCTCATCCTGCTCGTTGGAACGGGTATTTACCTCACGATCCGTCTTGGGTTTCTCCAATTCACCATGCTTCCATATGCGTTGAAGCAAGCCTTCACGAAGAAGCAAGATAAAACATCTGAAGGGGATATTTCTCATTTCCAGGCTTTAATGACAGCCCTTGCTGCTACAATCGGAACAGGTAATATCGCCGGTGTTGCAACAGCGGTTTTCGTGGGGGGACCTGGTGCTGTTCTTTGGATGTGGATCAGCGCGCTCTTTGGAATGGCCACAAAATATGCAGAAGCCATTCTCGCAGTTAAATACCGCTCTGTGAACGCCAAAGGTGAAATGTCAGGGGGACCGATGTACTACCTTGATAAAGGCCTTAATATGAAATGGCTTGGTATGATCTTTGCATTCTTTGGTGCTTTTGCTGCATTTGGTATTGGTAATATGGTGCAATCCAACTCAGTTGCTGATGCAGTGGCTACTTTTGGTATTGCACCTTGGATTACCGGTCTTGTCTTAATGTTTTTCACTGGTATGGTTATTCTTGGTGGAATAAAAAGCATTGGTAAAGTAACAGCTTACTTCGTTCCTATCATGGCCTTATTTTATGTTATCGGAGGACTAGTTGTTATTTTCATGAACCTTGAGCTTGTGCCCGCTGCTGTATCGCTTATTTTCTCAGATGCCTTTACAGGTGAAGCAGCTGCTGGTGGTGCGATTGGTGCCGTTATTCGTTACGGTGTAGCGCGTGGGGTATTCTCGAATGAAGCTGGGCTTGGTTCCGCTCCAATTGCTGCTGCAGCTGCGAAAACCGATTATCCAGGTCGTCAGGCTCTTGTATCAATGACCCAGGTTTTCATTGATACGATTGTTGTCTGTTCCATCACTGGAATCGCTCTCGTTATGGGAGACCTTTACGGTGGCGACTTGAATGGTGCTGCGTTAACAACGGCAACATTTGAAAAGTTCCTTGGCGTTCCTGGTGCACTCATTGTGACGATTGGTCTTATTCTTTTTGCTTATTCTACTGTTCTTGGCTGGTCGTATTATGGAGAAAAGTGTTTCTCTTATCTGTTTGGAGACGCATCGATCAAATATTACCGCTTCGTTTTCGTATTAGCCGTTTTTGTAGGAACAACGTTAAAACTAAACGTTGTTTGGTTACTTGCAGATATCTTCAATGGCTTAATGGCACTACCAAACTTAATCGGCCTACTCGGTCTATCTGGAGTTGTGGTTGCTGAGACAAAACGTTTCCTTGAGAAAGTAAAAGAAGAAAAACGTGAGGCGCATTCCACAGGCGTTTCAAATTAAAAAGGTGTCGGGGAAATGCCCCCGACACCTTTTCTTATGAGCTTTTTTCTTCCATTTGAAACTGTTGTTGAGCGAGTTCCTTATAGAGATTGCTATTCATAAACAATTCTTCATGAGTACCTTGAGCGGATATTCTTCCATTTTCCATTACCAATATTTGATCTGCATGGACAACCGTTGAAAGACGATGAGCAATCACAATTGTCGTTCGATCTTTCATTAAATTGTTCAAGGCACGTTGCACTTGAACTTCTGACGTACTATCAAGACTAGACGTCGCTTCGTCTAACAAAAGGATAGATGGGTTTCGTACAATTGCTCGAGCAATGGCAATTCGCTGGCGTTGACCACCTGAAAGCTTAATTCCTCTTTCGCCAATTTCAGTATCAAGTCCATTCGGAAGATCCTGTATAAAAGGAAGGGCATATGCCTGGCTGGCTGCGACTTCAATATCCTGATCTGAAACCTCTTTCTCCAATCCATATACAATATTTTCTTTAATCGTTCCGGCTATGAGTGGACTCTCCTGTGACACATAACCGATTTGCTTCCGCCAGGACACAAGTGAAAAGCGACTGATGTCATTATCTCCTAGTTTAATTTCTCCTTCTTGTGGTCGATAAAAGCGTTCAATCAAAGAAAAAGTCGTTGTTTTTCCGCTACCGCTAGGCCCAACAATAGCGGTAACCTTACCTGGCGGCACTTCAAAAGATGCTTTTTTCAATACCATTTCTTTCCCATATGAAAATTCAACATTGTTAAATGAAAGGACTTGTGCCGGGTTTTTGACTTCTTCCCCATTTAGTCGCTCTTCACTCTCATGATCAAGTAAGAATTGGAGACGTTCTGTTGCGCCCATCGCTTTTTGAATGGCTGTTAGGAAACGCGCCATCGAACTAAACGGAATAATGATTTGAAACAGGTATAATAGAAAGGCAACGAGTTCTCCTGCCGTTAATTCTCCTGTCGACACACGTACGCCGCCATATCCAACAATAATCACGAGCACACCCATCAACAGTAGTGTCATGAGAGGCATGAGAAGTGCATAGATTTTTGCTTCTTTCATACTATAGCCAAAAACATTTTTTATGCCATTCTTTCCATTCTCCTCTTCCACATTTTCTGCCATGGAGAATTTCACGAGCCGAACTTCTGATAACACTTGAGTAATCGTTGCCGTGAATTTAGCCGTTTCTTCCTGCAAACCTTTTGATACTTTATACATTCTCTTTCCGATAAAACGAATGCCAATCATCATGATTGGAACGACAGCAAGTAAGATCGCCGTTAATTTCCAATCTAAATAAAGTAAAATCCCTATCGAACCGACAATGGAGAGCGTGCTCGTTAACAAACTAATCAAATGATTTGATACAAGATCTTTGATAACCCCTGTATCGTTTACAATCCGACTCGTCGTATCGCCCACACGGTTTTGATCAAAGTACTCAACTTGAAGAGAAAGCACTTTCTTCATTAAACGCTCCCTTAAACGAGCCACGACTGTTTCACCGATATATAACAGCAAATACATGGATAAACCCGAAAAAATCGCTTGAACGATAAAAGCAGCAATTAATAACGTAATAACCCCTGATGAAAGCGTGTTTCCTGAAAGCTGATCCACTAGATTTTTCGTAAAAAATGGAACAATTAATCCAGCGATCGTTCCAATCATACTCATCGCAATGGCTGCTGCTACAAGAGGTTTCGACGGGTTTGTATCTCGGATTAGCTTTGTAAGTCCACGCCAGTTCATCTTTTTATCTTGATCGACTACCTTTGCCATTCTCACCCCCCTCATGCTCTCTTCTTAGTATACCGTCTTTACATATAAAATCATGAAGATAAATTCGTTCTTAGATGTACCGTCACGCATCTACTCTTCCCCAACATAAAAAGGAAGGGACGCTGCCCTTCCTTTAACATTCATCTTCAATTAGAAACTTTCTTTCACTACCATGCGCTCAATTGGGAAACGTCCTGTTCCATGCGCTTCAGCAGCGGCTTTCCCAACAGAAATAAGCATCGTCGGAACATACCGTGCAGGGATGTTAAATTCTTCAACGAGTGCAACTGGATTAAATCCCCCCATTGCAACTGTGTCATAATCTTTAGCTTTTGCAGCTAGCATCAACTGCATAGCAGCTAGTGAACTATTTTTGATCGCTTCACTTAATGCAAATCCTTCTCGCTCATATGCACGGTTTATTTGACCAACTAGCGTTTCCTTCACAGCGTTGTCCATATAACCTAATTCAACAGCCTGGCCATATATTTCTTCTGCATGCAAGTTAGCTTCAAGGTCACCAAGAATCACAATGGTAGCTGAGCTATCAACAATTTGTTGTTGATTAAAAGCAATTGGTAGAAGCTTTTCTTTCTTCTCGTCACTTTCAATAACAAGGAATTTCCAATGTTGTAGATTCCAAGAAGACGGTGCTTCAATCGTAGCATTTAGCATTTCATTCATCACATCTTCAGGAATCTTGACACCTTTTTCAAACTTTCGTACAGAATGACGCTCTTTCATTACATCTAAAACACTTTGATTTTCCTGTACACTTACCGACATGTTTGTTTCTCTCCTTTGAACCTATCAATAATTTTCTCTTTGTCTACTATCTTCACCATTTATACAGTAACACATTTATTTACAGTTAGAAAACAGAAATTGCTAGCAGTTGTGGCAGTATCTACCCTTCTTGCCATTGTTTTTATTTACCCAGTTTTGAACCCCACTCTTCACATGTTGGATAAACGAAGGTGCTTTTCGTTCTGGAAAATCCAGCGTTAGTTTTAGCTTAGATAATTCAGCTGTTAACTTGATCGCTAATTCAGGATAAGCTAAATATAGTGCACGGTAAGACGTTTGATCTAATTGAATGAGCTCAACATCAGTAACCGTTTTGGCATACAAATTTTGATGTACAAAAATCGAGCGGTTTCCGAGAACATCATTTGCCCCAAGAACGGCAAGCGGCTCTTCCATATTGTCAGCATGATAAATTGCAATGCTTCCACTTCTAATAATGTAGACATCACGATTTGTATGCTCTGGCTTAATCAAAAACCTACTTTTGTTTCGCTTCATTAACTGACCCGATCTCTCTAATCGATTCCAATCTTTCATATTAAGCTTACTTTCGTTTTTTGCCACCAGACTTGTACTCATGTCTGCTCACCCCCATTAGGTTATTGGAATATTTTTTATTACAGTTACAACATAAAACAAAAACAATCGTTTATAATTGTTTTTGCTTCAGGCTTTGGATAATATCACGAATCGTATATTGTTTCAAGAATGCTGTTAAGTGGTTCTCAGCATCTGTAAAAATATCGCCAAGTACATTTGACAAGTTCGCTCCAACAAGACAGTACTCATTCGAATCAGGGCACCTTGGTTGAAGTGAACCGATAGAAGTGAGGTTATAGATCTTATCAAGCGTTACTTCTTCCACTCGGCAAGATAACGTAAAACCTCCACCAGCACCTTCTTTTGAAACGATATATCCGTTTTTCTTGAGTAAACTAAGAATTTTCCTCATACGAACGGGATGGACCGAAGCACTTCCGGCAAGATAATCACTTGTTGCCATCTGCCCTGGCTTAATTGCGAGTAAAGCCAGACTGTGTACGGCGAGAGTAAAATCACTATTCATTTGCAGCGCCTCCCAACACTTTCTTCCACTTCCATCCTATCGTATTTCATTTATTGCTGGCAAGAAAATTTTAACAGGGAACTACTTCCTCCGACTCATTTCGAAGTTCTTTTAGTTGTGCCGAAAGTTCCATAAACCATTCCTTGTCTTTTGTGATCAAGGCAACTTCAATAAGATTTAACAAGAAGGATTCATCCTGCTCTAAATCAGGTTCTTCCAGTTGCGAAATACGATTCTGGAAAGTTTCAATTACTTTTCCAACAGTTTCTGGATTATCACATTCTAGAACGAATACTTTAATCGTTCCAAGATAATTATTAACAGATTCAACGTAACCATGGATGAGTTCATCATGGACCGATTTTCCTTTTACCCAATCACCTTTTTGGTATTGTGTTTGTTGATGTAGTTGATTCATCATCATATTACCTCCTTATTTGGAAGACTAGTTTGTGTTCCAACTGAGTCAAGGTATAGTGTAATTTTATATATTACAGTTCATTTTGTCAAGAAGAGACGCTTTCAGTTAATTGAAATGCTTCTGCAAGTAGTTTATACGACTTCAGTCGGGCTTGAAAATCATGTGTAATGGTATTAATAATCACTTCATCCGTCTGGTATTGATTGGCCAATTCCTCTATTTGCTGTTTCACCTGGGTCGGATTACCTACAATCATTCTTTTTCTGTTTTCCCGAATCCGCTCTTTATCAAACACGGTATATGGAAAGCTTCGTGCTTCATCAGGCGATGGAAATCCGTCTCCTGATTTTCCTTGTTCAATTAATAAAATTGATAAATCCAAACTAGAAGCAAGATATTCCGCTTCTTCTTCTGTTTCACCACAAATGACGAAGATCGCAACGTTTGTTTTAGGCTCCTCGTTAAATTCAGATGGTACAAAACGAGAACGGTATTTGTCAACAACGTTTGTTCCACCATATCCATTAATGAAATGGGCAAAAGTAAACGCGAGGCCACGCTGTGCTGCCATCATACCACTTGCCCCACTTGAGCCTAACAACCACATTTCAGGTGTCGTACTCCCCAGTGGCGTTGCCCGTACGTTCATTCTCTGTGGATCTTCCCCTTTTAGATAGGCGGCTAACTCATTAACCTGTTCTAAATAGTTGTCCATCCCCATACTGTTTCCCCCAGCCAGGGCTTTTGTAACATTCGGCATACCTCCTGGGGCACGTCCAAGTCCAATGTCAATGCGGTTTGGATTTAAGGTTTCAAGCATTCGAAAGTTTTCCGCTACCTTATACGGACTATAATGTGGTAACAATATACCTCCAGAACCGATCCTCATTCGCTCTGTATTCGCTGCCAGGTGAGAAATAAGGACTTCAGGACTAGATCCAGCAAGGCTCTTCGTGCTGTGATGTTCAGACACCCAAAAACGGTGATAGCCTAGCTTTTCTGTTTCTTTAGCAAGTGTCGTTGTTTCTCTAAGTGCTTCAGTAGGCGTATTGCCTCTTGAAACAGGTGATTGATCAAGTACACTCAGCTTCATATTTCGTCACTCCTTTAATGTAAAAAATATCATTACAGTTAATCTTATCAAAAGAAAAAGGGTAGACCAATTAATTTGCTTGTCCATTATTAGTTGTTACCCTTTTTGCAAACAAAAAAACGGACTGTCACGCCCAAATGGTTACGCCAGTCCGTTTTTAACTAAATAAGCTATATGTGAGGTTGTTACAAAAAACTTACTCTTCTGCAACAACAAGCTTAACTTGGTGATTGCGAAGCATTGTTTGAATGTTCTCTTCTGGAAGTTCGTCCGTAATAATCAAATCAATGTCTTCCAGCTGTGCAAATGTAAAAAATTCCGAACGGTAAAACTTTGAATTATCAGCAAGAGCGATCACATAGTGAGATTGTTGAATCATCTTTCTTTTCACCATGCCGTCTTCTTCATGAGCAATTGTTAATCCATTATCTGATATGCCAATTACACCAATAAAGGCAATGTCGGCATTATAGGAGCCGACTTTTTCGACGACTGCAGATCCATAAAGAAAACGATGATCCTTCTCTAGTTTTCCCCCGAGAAGATGAATATCGAGGTACGCTCCATTTGATAAAATATCCGCCTGGTGAATAGAGTTTGTGATAACAGTCGCTTGCTTTTCCACAAGAAATTCGGCACATGCTTGAACCGTCGTAGATGCATCAAGAATAACAACGTCTCCCGGATTCACATAGTTTGAAGCCATCTTTCCGATTCGCTGTTTTTCTTCGGAAACCACTTTCAGCCGATCGTGATAAGACTGGATCTCATGACGTAACTCAGGAAGCACAGCGCCACCCCTTGTCCTCGTGACCGCTCCTTCTTCTTCAAGCTTTACTAAGTCACGTCTAGCCGTATCTCTTGATACGAGGAATAGCTCACAAATGCGTTCTACTGAAATCCGTTCATATTTTTTCAAATAATCCAGAATCGCTAGCATTCTTTCTTCTTGATACATCAGTACACCCCATTTCCATCCACTTACATTGTAAGTTTTTATAAGTTTATTATCAATAGTAAATAAGTATTATTAATTATACTTGCTAATTATTAAGTAAATGTAAGTAATTAGTTTTTTTCTCCTTTCTTAATCCCTCTTCGAAATATCCTTTTGCGCTTTACATCGAAATAATGTATTATTTAAAATATTTACAAGATAACTGGAGGCAAATCATGAAGGAAAACTTAGAAAAAGGCATTTTATTAATTTCCTGTCCGGATAAAGAAGGAATCGTTGCAGCAGTCTCAACGTTTTTATTTTCAAATGGTGCAAATATTATACACTCTGATCAGCATTCCACTGATCCTGTGCTCGGGCACTTTTTTATGCGGATTGAATTTAGTTACCCTCACTTGAATCATCAGCTAGACGAGTTGAAACAAGCTTTTCAAGAAACGGCAAAGCCCTTTGAGATGGAATGGTCCATTACGGCTTCTTCTAAAAAATCACGCCTCGCTATTTTTGCGACAAAAGAAGACCATTGCTTGCAAGAACTACTCTGGCGATGGCAATTAGGGGAACTGCATGCAGACATTGCTATGGTCATTAGTAATCACCCCGACTTTAAAGAGCTAACTGAGAACGCGGGTATCCCTTTTTATCACGTACCGGTGACAAAAGAGTCAAAACCACACGCAACCGCCGAGCATCTTCGCCTTCTTGACGAGTACGATGTCGATACGGTTATTCTCGCTAGGTATATGCAAATCATTCCTGAAGAGCTTATTCACCTCTATCAGAACGAAATGATTAATATTCATCACTCTTTTCTCCCAGCCTTTATCGGGGGTAACCCTTACCAGCAGGCGTTTGATCGAGGAGTGAAACTCATTGGAGCGACGGCGCATTATGTGAATGCTCAGCTAGATGAGGGCCCAATCATTGAACAGGATATCACTCGGATCACTCACCGCTACAATGTGACTGATTTAAAACGACATGGAAAGGATATTGAACGTATTGTGCTCTACCGGGCCGTGAAATGGCACCTTGAAAAGCGCGTGATTGTTCACGGAAACAAAACAATCGTCTTTCAATAAACTTCCAAAAGAAAAAGCACCCCATTCGGGTGCTTTGCTTATTTTAGTAAGCCCATACTGCGCCAACGATAATCAATAGAATGAACAATACAACGATTAGCGCGAAGCCTTGACCATAACCGTAACTCATGCGTATCCCTCCCTTCATGCTAATTTAACAAGAAAGGTTTAGTAGCCATATCCGCCGTAACCGCCGTAGCCACCTTTTCCGTAACCACCACATTGACCGCCGTAATTAGCTCCGCCAACTGCAGCAGCTCCAACGATAATCAATAGAATGAACAATACAACGATTAACGCAAAGCCTTTACCGTAGCCTCCGCCACGTACTTGCTCTTTTCCACCACTCATTAGAAAACCCCCTTTCCTGGAAGGTTACTAACACTATATGTCGCAAAGGAAAGGAAGGGTTAGGCTGGTGTCCATAGTTCTGTAGAAATATCATTTCAACTTATTTGTCACGTTCAAATAATGCCTGCTACAGCGAGTAAAATAATGACAAGAAGAATGAAAAGGATAAGAAACAAAATCAATTCATCCATTGAGATCCCCCCGAAATCGGTCATTTACTATTTTATGTCACTCTGGGCACCTAGGTGAATGAAACCTAACTGACGCAAAAAAAGAAGCCTCTTCCGAAATGAAGAGGCTTGCTGAATGTTTATTCCATTGTATTCCCTTTTGCAGGAATCGGGTTTTCATTAAAATTACGAGCAAAATGAATTAAATTATAAGCCATTTTTTTGGCATGACCTGTCGAAAAATTATTTTTCTGTCCATTCGCTTCGATATAGGAATCGCCTGGTCCAGCTTCTCCTACCCAATAGGCATCCACGTTTGGTGGTACTGTTATGCCGATGTGAGAAAACCCATATAGGATTGAAGCGGCAGCATGTTTAGCACCATCTTCATTACCTGTAATCACAACGCCGCCCACCTTATTATAATAGAGAGACTGGCCTTTCTCGTTTGTTAAGCTACTTCCTCCGTATAAGCGTTCAATGGCAAGTGTCGCAATGCTACTTTTTTCACCTAGCCAGAGAGGTGTTCCTACTATAAGAATATCAGCAGCCTTCACCTTTTCAAAAATTGCCGGCCACTCATCTCCATGACCTTCGTCATCCGAAACTCCGTAAGCGATCTTATAATCAGCTAACCGAATATTTTCAGACTCAATTCCTTCTTGATGAAAAATTGCTTCCGCTTCCTTGTAGAGAGCATCCGTATTTGATGCCGTTTCACTTGTCTTCAGCGAACAATTTAAAAATAATGCTTTCATCTTTGAACTCCTCTCCAACCTATGGTTATTCCTACCATCTTTTTACCTCTTCTAGAATTATTTAAACTAATCGTTATGCAAAAAAACACTTGAACGAAACTTCAAGTGTTTTTTTCACTTTTTATTCTGTTATAAGTAATTGCGGTGGCTCATTTAAAAACTTCATCATGTTTTGGCCATCTTCGGATACTTTTGCCCATGCGGGTGACTGCATGGCGTCTTCCAACTGCTCTTTGGATTCAAACGCAATCGTTGCAGTTAAGAAATACTTTTTATCGGTGTTCATTGCAGCTGTAACGTAATTCACTTCTGCGTGAGTGACATTAGGAACATCTTTCACTAAAGCCATATGATTCTTTTCATAATAGTTCTTAAATTCTTCTACGTGTTTCGGTTCCTCATAAAGGACAACAATTTTAGCCAAGATTCATCGCTCCATTCATTTCATTTCTTATACCATAAGCTAAGTTGAGCTGATTAGAAAGTAATATGCACCTGGTGTTCACTCATTTCTTTTTACGGCCAGCCACAACTTTACCTATAATAATCAATAGAACAATGATGACACTTGTCCAAAGAAAACGGGTTTGATATTCATCCAAATTAGCCACGTCATGTCCAACAATTGTGTAAAGGATCGTTCCAGGAATTTGTCCAAGAGCTGTTGCTACAAAAAAAGAGCGAAACGAAATCCGACTAAGCCCTGCAAGAAAGCTTATAAAGTCAAAAGAAACAATTGGAATCAATCTTGCGACAAAAATTAAAAAGAAACCGTTTTTTCCGCTGTACCGATTTGCTTGATGTAGAAGATGATTCTGTTTCGTAACCCTCTCAACAAAGCCTGCACCTAGAAGTCTTGCGAGCCAGAACATCACGATAGCAGCTGCCATTCCTCCTGTCCAGCTAATTAAGAACCCAAATGGAATGCCAAATGCAAGCCCATTTGCTGCGGTAATTACGAATGAAGGCAGCGGCGCCAATATGCCCTGGGCAATCATTAACGCTATGCTAATGATCGGTGCCCACACTCCCAAAGAGCGAAAGTAATCAGCTAGGAGAGAAAGTGATTCAAGTGAAAGCATGGAGCGAACTCTCTCCAACCACGGTGGATTGATTAGAAAGATCATTAAGATTGTAAGTAGAAGGGCTATTCCTATCCACAGGAAAGGATTTACGGACTTTTTCATAAATAACTCCTCTTTTGAAAAAACTATAATGTATATGCTCTTAACAAGAATGTTCGATTAACGAAATCAAGTGACAATCCTAACCATTGAGTATGCTGCAAGAAAAATAATAGTTGTTTTACGTTCCCCCAAAAGAGGAAAACATCGATATAATAAGACAACTATTACATAGGAGGTGAACCCTTACAACTCTGTAAGGGCCTTATTGGAACTAATTAAAGTATTTGCTGTTCTATTGTTAATCGTCTTAACGGCATTTTTCGTAGCATCTGAATTTGCCATCGTGAAAATTCGAAGGACAAGAATAGATGCGCTCGCAACCGAAGGGAATAAAAAGGCAAAATCGGTTCAAAAAGTATTAGGTAACTTGGATGGCTATCTTTCAGCCTGTCAGCTAGGAATCACAATTACTGCACTTGCTTTAGGTTGGCTCGGAGAAGAAACCGTGGAGCAGCTCTTGCACCCGCTGTTTGAGCTCATCAATTTACCTGACTCTATTGCTACACCCGTTACCATAGCACTAGCTTTTTCGATTATTACGTTTCTTCACGTTGTTCTTGGTGAGCTTGCTCCGAAAACATTTGCCATTCAGAAAGCTGAAAGTGTTAGTTTACTTCTTGCTGGACCACTTATCTGGTTCTACCGTATCATGTATCCATTTATCTGGGCATTGAATGGCTCAGCTCGCGGTATCGTAAGGTTATTCGGACTTAAATCAGCGAATGAGCATGAACAAGCCCACTCTGAAGATGAGCTTCGCCTCATATTATCCGAAAGCTACAAAAGTGGGGAAATTAATAAATCAGAGATGGAATTCGTGAATAACATCTTTGAATTTGATGAGCGTATGGCTAGAGAAATTATGATTCCAAGAACAGAAATGACATGTCTCTTTTTAGATAATACAACGGAAGAAAATCTTGAAATCATGAAAAACGGCAAGTATACACGCTATCCTGTGGCAGATGGAGACAAAGATAAAATCATTGGCGTCGTTAACATTAAAGAAATTTTAACACAGTATAAATGGGGCGAAGAGCTTATTCTTAAAGAATACATCCACCCGATCAACCACGTTATTGAGACGGCACATATCAAAACACTTTTAGCCAACATGCAAAAGAGCCATAATCATATTGCCATTGTTGTGGATGAGTACGGAGGTACGGCAGGACTCGTCACTGTTGAGGATATTCTTGAAGAAATCGTTGGTGAGATTCAAGATGAATTTGATTTTGATGAAAAGCTTCCCATTCGTGAAACAGAAAATGGCCAAACCATCGTTGATGGAAAAGCACTCATTAGTGATATTAACGAATTGTTTGGCACATCAATTGACCATACAGATGTGGATACAATTGGTGGTTGGATCCTTACGCATGACATTGAACCTAAACAGGGAACCTCGTTTACAGTAGATAACTATCAGTTCACAGTTCTAGAAGTAGACGGACACCAAATCAAAGAACTTGAAATAAAGCAAAAATCATAAATTAAAAAAAGCTGTCTCGATGTGAACCACATCGAGACAGCTTTTTTGCTTAAGATAAGAGGTCAATCCAAATTTTAATGGACGTTCCAAGAATAAGGGCCGCAAGTACCCACTGAAGAATTTTCGTATTGATTTTCTTACCAGCATTGGCACCAAGCGGTGAAGCAATTAAGCTTGCGACAATCATAACGGCGGCTGGGAGTAAAAGAACTTGGCCAGTTGCCAGTTTACCAACCGTTGAACCGATTGAGGAAATAAACGTAATCGCAAGAGAAGAAGCAATTGTCATCCGTGTCGGAATTTTTAATACGACGAGCATGATCGGAACGAGAAGAAATGCTCCGGCCGCGCCAACGATTCCTGCACCAATCCCCACGATAAAGGCAAGAGCAGCTGAAAGTAATTTATTAAATTTCACCTGATCAAGTGGAATATCATCGATGCCTTTTTTCGGTATAAACATCATAACCGCGGCAATGGCTGCAAGCAGACCATACACGACATTAATTCCTTGCTCTGACATAATGGTGGACCCATATCCTCCGATGAAACTACCGATTAGAATGCTGACACCCATGTAGAGGATCAACTGCTTATTCAGATAACCGCCTTTCCGATATGCCCATACACCACCGATGGTGGCAAAGAATACCTGAACCGCACTAATACCAGAAACTTCATGTGCACTAAAGGCAGCAAAACCGAGTAGTGGTGGGATATAAAGTAGCATTGGGTATTTAATGATCGAGCCACCAATCCCTACCATTCCAGAAATAAAAGATCCTATAAATCCAATTGCAAAAATCGTTATGATAAAGCTAAAATCCATCTTGTTCACCCCTTACTTAAAAAGGAGGTACTTATTCAGTACCCCCTATCATTTTACTAAGCTTTTTTAATCCAGAAATAGAACACGCCGTCTGTTTCTTCAGACTTAATTAGTTCATGACCGCCTGATTTTGCCCATGCTGCTAGATCGCTTTGTGCACCTTTATCCGTTGCTTGCACTTCAAGTACTTCACCTGACTGCATATCCTTCATTGCTTTTTTCGTTTTAACGATTGGCATTGGGCATGCGAGCCCTTTTGTGTCTAGTGTTTTTTGTGCATCCATTTGTAATTCCTCCTTATTAGTTAACCGCACAGCGGTTTGGTCCAATTTCCATTTCTCTTTTTGTTTCTTCATCAGGAGTGATTTTCCCCATGTTTGTTTCACGAATTTCTTGATAAGCATTTGGCTGTGGTGGAAGATTTTCCGTTACCATTTTTCTAAAATCTTCTTCTTTTTCTACGTTAAGACCATCATTCTTTTGGTAAAGATCTTGCAGCTTTGCAGAGACCAGTCCTTTTTCATCAAGCTCCGCCATTTTTGAAAAGTGAGCTGGAAGAACAACTAATTCTCCGGCCATTTCTTTGTAACGGTCATAAAGTGTTGTGCGTAAATCTTGCACCCAGTCTTCAGCCTTACCAGCTAAATCTGGTCGTCCAATGGACTCGACAAATAGAATGTCACCTGTTAGAAGGTAAGCATCATGAATCATAAGTGACGTACTTCCAATTGTGTGTCCTGGAGAGTAGATCGGTTCAATCGTAACCTCTCCAACCGTCACTGTGCTTCCTTCTTTCAATGCCGTATAGTCGAACGTTACTTCACCAGCATCCTCTTCCGGAAGATAATACGTTCCATTCACGCTGTCAGCTAACGTCTTACCGCCAGAAATATGATCAGCATGAAGATGGGTATCAAACGTTGCTTTTATTGTAAGACCTTTGTTTTCTGCGAACGTTGTGTAATTCTCAATCATGCGGTTAGCATCCACAATGGCCGCTTCTCCATTTGATTCGATCAAATAAGAGAGGCATCCTTTTCCAAGGCGAACAAATTGATAAAGATCTCCTCCTGGAAGGTCACCAACCTTAACTGGCTCAAGGTATTCACTCCATGCTTTCATTCCACCTGAAAGATAAGATACATTCTCAAGTCCTGCTTCAACGAGTTCTTCACCTACAAAGATCGATGAACCTTCTTTCGCACATACAACAAGAATTTCTTTATCCCTCGCAAGCTTCGGCAGAATTTCTTCTACGCCGTCAATTAAATCGAAGTAAGGAACATTCATTGACGTAACGGATGCACCTTCGATTTTCCAATCACCGTATGCTTCTTCATTTCTTACATCGAGAATAAAAAGTTCATCCTGATTGATCACTTTTGTTGCAACTTCACTTGCCTGTTTTTGTTTCAAAGCCACTTCATATACCCCCGTCCGTATTAGTTATTCTAAAAAAAATTAGTCATACCGCGGGAAAACTCCCCGCCCTTTATTTTCTAAAGATCAGACGTTGTAGGACCATCCCATTCGGACATTCCTGGTACAACATTGATCACATTATAGCCATTCTCAGCTAGCTTTTGCGCAGCAAGATCACTTCTTGTACCTGTACGACAAACAACATAGATTTTCTTCTCTTTATCTAACTCTGCCATACGATTTTCTAAATCACCCAGTGGCAAAGAGATCGCATTTGGAAGGTGGCTGAACGCATATTCTGCTGGCTCTCTTACATCCACGATCGCCATATCTTCTTCTGCTAGTTTTGCGGTAAGATCTTCATTTGAAATAACATGTGGATGACTCTTTTCAAGAGTTGTTTCCCCATCTGAAGCCTTACGAAGATAATGTTTTAGTACATCGCCTTCTTCGACAGTTCCAAGATAATGATGCCCAACTTTATCAGCCCACGCTTTAAGGTCAGCTTTAGAGCCTTTGTCCGTAGCCAGAATTTCTAGAACAACTCCAGCTTCAAGATCCTTCATCATTTTCTTCGTTTTTACAATTGGCATTGGGCACGCTAGCCCTTTTGCATCAAGTACATGATCAGTTTGTATCATAAGTCTACCTCCTGTAGGGTTTATTCTGTTTCTCCAGTCCATTCAAGCATGCCGCCTGTCATATTTAAAACGGAATACCCGTTTGATTTTAGAACCATTGAAGCCATACTACTTCTGCCACCTGATCGGCAGACAATGATATGCTCTCTATCCTTATCAAGTTCATTCATTCTGTCCTGTAGCTCATTGACTGGAAGATTATAGGCACCAGGAATTTTACCTTCGGCTACCTCTTCTGGTCCTCGAACATCGACAATACTAATGGTTTTATTGCTCTTTAACAGTTCATTTACCTCAGTTGGTGTTACATCTTTTACATAACCAGACATTCTTTTTCCTCCTCTTATTTCCACATATTCATTCCGCCGCGTACATTCGACACAGACGTGAATCCCTGACTCTTCAATTCACCACAAGCTTTTGAACTTCTCATACCACTTTGACAGATCACAACAACTTCTTTATTTGGATCAAGTTCTTTTGAACGTTTGCTTAGTTGATAAAGCGGCATATTTTTAAATTGCTTTACTTTTTGTCCTTTATATTCACCTGGAGTACGCACATCAATAAATTGGACGTTGCGATCATTAAATTTTGCTTTCGCCTGTTCAGAAGTTATCGTGGCTACACCTTTTCCATGTGCGAATTTTTTATAAATGAACCATACAGCTATCACGATGATAGCAATTAGGAATAGTTCCATTTTTATCGCTCCTTAAATAAAGAGATTGACGTTACCATCTTCAGCATCACCAAGGTAAGCGGCCACACCTGCATAGTCGATTTCTTCTAGCAGCTCATCTTTTTGTAGACCAAGGAGATCCATCGTCATCGTACAAGCAACAAGCTTCACTTCCTGTTCTTGTGCAAGCTCAATTAGCTGTGGAAGTTCTGTTACATTATGCTTTTTAATCACGTTCTTAATCATTTTTTTACCCATTCCACCGTAATTCATTTTGGAAAGGCCCATTTTGTCTGCGCCGCGTGGCATCATTTTTCCAAACATTTTCTCTAGAAAACCTTTATTAACGTCTACTTGCTGATCTTTACGAAGAGCGTTCAAACCCCAGAATGTATGGAAAATCGTTACCTCATGATCATAAGCAGCAGCACCATTTGCGATAATGTAAGCAGCCATTGCTTTGTCATAATCTCCACTAAATAACACAATCGTCGTTTTCTTCTGTTCACTCATTTTATATCCTCCTCTTATACACCCTAGGGTATATAACATGTTAAAATTTTTTATCGACTTCTTACTAAAAGGTTAACAGCTTCTTTCACAACATCATCAGTAGATTCTCCCTGCTCAATCTGTTGGTGAAGACACTGTTCAAGATTCGAACTTACGATTAATCCAATCGAACGATCAATTCCAGAACGCGTTGCGGAGAGTTGCGTGACAATATCTTCACAGCTCTTCTCTTGCTCCATCATCTGGATGACGCCGCGTAATTGACCTTCAATACGCTTCAATCGATTCATAACGGCTTTATCGTATTTCATTTAATACCTCCTCACTATATACCCCTAAGGGTATAAAATCAAGTAAAAAAATTTATCGGTACATCAATTTGTTTTGTGTTTTAAATACCTATAGGGGTATTATAACGTATCTGTATAGAATGTCAACACCCTCGTTTTAAGAAAGCCAATTGATTTGAATAATAAAATACGTAGCAATTAAAGCAATCATTAACAATACGACTACTAGTAGAAAAACGACGATCCATGAAGAGGAAGGCACCTCGAATTTTAAAATGCGTTTTTTCGTGCGATAGAACTGCACAGCTCCGCCTGCGATCGTCAACAAACCAAAAAATAACGAGGAAAAACTAATGAAGACCGCTACCTGGTCATCTGCACGTTCTCCCGCCGCTCTTGTAAAATGTAAGCTTGCTGTTAGAAAACCAATACCAATGATAGCAATCGAAGTGCGAACCCACGCTAGAAACGTTCGTTCATTTGCTAAAAGCTGCTGCACTCGTCCATCTGCTTTCTTGTTTTCCAAGTTTCTTCACCTCACATGATTTGAATTATATACCCCACAGAGTATATACGCAACGGTTGACTACTGTTATTTTATCCATCTAAAAACAAAAAAAGCAGAATCGCTTACGATTCTGCCTGTTCATCAAAAATGTTTACAAATTCTCCGTATCCTCTGTCTTCCATTTCCTCTTTTGGGATGAAATCAAGAGCAGCGGAGTTCAAGCAATAGCGAAGACCTGTCGGCTCAGGGCCATCTTCAAACACGTGACCAAGGTGAGAATCAGCACCTTTACTTCGGACTTCCGTTCGAACGGTAAACCAACCTTTATCTTCTTTCTCTACAATGTTCTCTGGTACTAGTGGCTTCGTAAAACTAGGCCAGCCTGTACCGGATTCATATTTATCGATCGAACTAAAAAGCGGTTCGCCTGAAACAATATCTACATAAATTCCTTGTTCTTTATTATCCCAGTATTCATTATCAAATGCTTTTTCCGTATCATCTTCCTGTGTGACACTGTATTGAATGGGCGTAAGCATTTCTTTTAATTCTTCATCAGTATACGTAACAGCTGATTGCGTTTCTGGCACATCTACCTCACGATCATCTCCCCAAGCTTTCTCGAGAAACTGATCGCGCCCTGAATTTTCACGATAAAATTTATAGCGAAATTCATTTTCTTTATAATAATCTTGATGGTAATCCTCCGCTACGTAAAAGGCGGTGGCTTCTTCAATCGGAGTAACAATCGCTTTATTGAACCGTTCTGAGTCCTCAATCTCCTGTTTCGACTTCACCGCAGCCGATTTTTGCTCTTCGTTATGATAAAAAATCCCCGATAAATATTGATCACCACGATCGACAAACTGTCCTTCATCATCTGTCGGGTCAATTTGTCGCCAAAATACATCTAAGAGTGTCTCATAGCTAACAACAGAAGGATCATAGTACACCTGAACGGCTTCAACATGACCGGTCCCTCCTGAAGATACTTCTTTATAGGAAGGGTTTTCCGTTTCTCCACCAATATAACCAGAGACGGCTTCTCGAACGCCATCTAGCTTTTCAAATGGTGGTTCCATACACCAAAAACATCCTCCCGCAAAAGTAGCAATCGCTTCATTATCCTGGACAGCCTGTGCAGGCTCGCTCCCATATGAACGTTTAAAGATCACATCATAGAGTTTCGGCAATGTGAAAACTAAGACAGCCGCTATCCCAATTAACAAAATCCACTTTGTTGCTTTCATACGTTATTCCTCCTTTATTTCTAATGGAAGCATAAACCAAAATTCGCTACCTTCACCTTGAATACTCTCAACACCAATCTTTCCTCCATGAAGCTCAATCAATTGTCTTGAAATCGCCAGGCCAAGCCCTGATCCTCCATATTTGGTATTCCTAGATTTTTCAACACGATAGAAGCGATCAAAGATTTTTTCTAATTCTGCTTCTGGAATACCGCGCCCTTCATCTTTAATAAAAAAGACAGCGAACGTTTCCACTTTTTTCAGTGAAATGGTAATAGTAGAGTTATCGTGAGAGAAAGCAATGGCATTCTGAATCAAATTCGTTAACACGCGCTTAATCTGATCAGGCATCATCGGAATGACCCCTAGCTGTTCATCAATTTGCACCGAAAGCTCAATTTTTCTCTCTTCAAGCTTACGATCAAATTGCTGTAATGTTTCCACGAGAATCACATCAGGATGAACCAGCTGTGGTTCGTAAGGTGACGTGCCACTCTCCAGCTGTGACAAATTTAAGAGTTCCTCAATTAAATGACTTAACCGCTCTGTCTCTCTTTCAATTGTCTCAAGATACCGCTTTTGGGTTTCCTCATCTGTTATAACCCTATCCTGTAGTGCTTCAGCAAAAGATCGAATCGAAGAAACCGGGGTTCTTAAGTCATGCGAAACATTGGCAATCAACTCTGTTTTATACCGTTCCGAACGCTTCACTTCTGAAAACATACCATTCAATTTGTCAGACATCACATTAAAATGGTGGGCTAACTCTTGTATTTCTTTTGGCCCCTTCTCCGTCACCTTCACATCAAACTTCCCTTCTGCAATGCGACTTGTCTCTTCTGTCATCTGATTCACTGACTTTAATATTTGAGATGTAAATAGAAAATGAGCCAGCATGGAAAGAGATCCTGCTCCCACAGTGATTAACGTAAGGGTGAAAATCAATTCGGGTGTAAGAACCATTCGGACATAACTAATAATAAGAAAAACAAGAATCAATGCTATAGAAATTCCGTTAGCAAGCATGAGCATCGTTCTAAGTTTCATGACGATGCTTCCTCAAACTTATATCCGATACCCCATACGGTTTTTATCCACTTAGGAGCTGCCGAATCTTTTTCTATTTTTTCACGAAGGCGCCTTACGTGTACATTAATGGTATTAGCATCGCCATCAAATTCGTATCCCCATATCGCTTCAATTAATTGCGATCGTGGAAAAACCCGAGTTGGGTGACTGGCGAGTAAATAAAGAAGATCAAATTCCTTAACGGTCAAGTCTACCGCGGCGCCATTGATCGTTACTTTCCTTTTCGTTTCATCAATTGTAAGCTCACCGAATGTTAATAAAGCTTCCACATGCTGTCGTTTGGTTCTGCGCAAGATGTTTCGCACTCTAAGAACAAGTTCTCTTGGGCTAAATGGTTTGGTTAAATAATCATCCGCTCCGACCGTTAAGCCTAAAAGCCGATCTCGTTCCTGACCTAGAGCTGTTAACATAATAATAGGGACATCATCGATCGCACGGATCTCCTCAGCTGTTTCCATTCCATCTTTTACTGGCATCATTAAATCAAGTACAATAAGATCTGGCTTTTCTAATTGCCATCTTTTTATAGCCTCTTCTCCATCTTCTGCAGTAATCACGTGATACCCATCTCTCTCTAAATATCTCCTACTTACATCAAGGATGGCTTCTTCATCATCTACCAGCAATATTTTCTCTGCCACCTTACTTCACCTCTATTCCTTAAGAAACAGTTCTGCAAAACCGAAATCCACTTCAAAAGCTTTGCACCAAATGACGATCCGATCGCCTTCTTCTAGAAACGTAGACTCTGGGATTCTGTAATTCTGATTTCCGATATTTCCTTTTAATTTCCCTAGAATGGTCCCTTCCCTTGTGGACTGTCCTTCTTTTACGAGAATTGTATATAAGTCCGGACCATTTGTTACTTCAAAGTTCTCAAATCGAATCCACTGTTGGTTATTTGTCTGAAAAGTCGTCACGTCCCCCGACGCCTGGTGATTCTCATCGGCATTTACAAACATTCCAGAATGATGTCTTGCTTGTGCATCTTCGGAGCGCTCATCTGACATTTCTTCAGCACTGGTTGTTTCTGCTCCTTCAATCGTTGGTGGAAGCTCTTCATTTACCGTTTCATCTAGAAAATGGGGAGAAATCAACCACCAGCCTACTATGAGCATAAGGACGAGAAGGGTACTCAGAGAAACCCATTTCTTACTCATCCACACCGTTCCTTTCTCATTTAGAATATCCTTATCATAAGAAACAAAAATTAGGGTTCGCTGAAGAAAGTATTACGATTTCATTAACTCTTCTTTAGTGTACCTTATTTTAATTCGATCGTTTATTTTTAATCGGTTTATGAAAAACCGTCCGGGTGTGTCATCATTTTTCTGGTTAAAACACGCGATAGGTGATAGGATATAGAAATAGAACTACTAAATTTTTCGTAAGGAGTATATACGATGAAAAAATATAATATCCCTGTCGAAGCTGCCCTCGAAGTGATTGGAGGAAAGTGGAAGGTCGTCATACTCTGTCACTTAATCGAAGGTACGAAGCGCACCGGTGGATTAAAAAAATTAATGCCTGGCATTACGCAAAAGATGCTTACACAACAGCTCCGTGAATTAGAAGATGATGGTGTGATTTTAAGAAAGGTGTACAATCAAATTCCACCAAAAGTTGAATATTCACTGACTGACTACGGATGGTCTTTAAAAGAAATACTTGATTCACTTTGCTCATGGGGAGAGCAGCACATCGAAAAAACTTATCCTTGTAAAGAAGATGTTCTCTTACAACCTGAAGAACGAGATACAATGAAAGCTTAATTCAAAAAACGGTCCGCACGTTTAAACGTGCGGACCGTTTTTTTATCTTCGAGCTGAGGTCAATTTATCTGGTGAAGGTAACCATCGATCGAATGCCAGCAGTTTCGAGAAAAACGGCATGGCAAATACTGTAGAAACGAACAGCGTAAAGATCAAGATAAATGGAATTCCCCACATGGTCGCAATGACTTCAGATGACTGTTGTTCAAGGAACCATTTAATGACAAATCCATGGAATAAATAAATTGCAAACGTTCTAGATCCTAATGGTGTAAAGACAATTGGTCCTTCTGGAATCACCGAAAAGAACAGAAACATAACAATTGCCGTTCCAATATAATAGGTGAGGCGAATCAACAAGTCTGTGTTTGATTCATACACATACGTACCGTAAAGGAGATCAGCTAGTCCTTCAATTTTGTATAAATAAAACAGTAAAAACAATCCGCCAAGTACCACGGGAGTAATCCACTTCATATATGGGAAGCGGATCGGCTTCTTTTTACGCCCCATTACCATGCCAAGTACGAAGAACGGTAAGAAAACGAAGAGTCGGTCAAGTGATAGAAATCTTTCAACATCAAAGTAACCAACAACAAGGCCAGCCCCGATACTTAAAGGTAGCAAAAGACTTGTCTTCATTTTAAGCAATATAGGTGATATCAGCTTATATGCAGCGATACATAATAAAAACCACATGGCCCATCTTGGGGTTAAAAACTCAATCGCAAATGATTTTTGATACAGGTTTGTGTAATAAATTGAATAAACGACCTGGAAAATGACATAAGGAAGTAAAAACGTCGTGAACACTTTCCAAAAATATTTTGTCCCAGATGCCTTTCTAGTGAAATAGCCAGCTAAAAAAATAAAAGCAGGCATGTGAAAAATAAAGATTACATGATACAAACTGTAAAGAAAACGAGAGTCATTAATGAATGGCGTTAGCAGATGACCACCGACTACTAACAATATTAAGATAGCTTTACTATTATCGAAGTATGCAATACGTTCTGACACGAAAAACAACCTCCTCAAAGGATTGAAAGACGATATTGTCCTTCTCTATATACCCTCATTTTCATTTTTTCATCCTTTATATTGGTAAGTTATTCGCACCTTGACCACATAATTCTGTCAATCTCACCAAAAGAGAGAATATTCTAACACTACTTTTAGTCATAAACACAACCTTTTTACTATCTGAATCCAGGTCTATTGACTCAAATTAGTATGAAAACGCTTGAATTAATAGAAAAATATATTTTTTCTGAATAATCCTATTGTTTTTTTGTTCCGCGATGAGTAGAATGAATGTTATATTTTCACACATACAAAAGGAGGCGGGAGACATGATCACATTTGTCGGAGCCATTTGTTTATTGATTGTTGGGTATTACGTTTATTCTAAGGTGGTTGAACGAATTTTCGGCATTGACGATGATCGTGAGACGCCTGCATATACAAAGCAAGATGGCATGGATTATATGCCAATGAGCTGGTGGAAAGGAAGTTTGATTCAACTTTTAAATATTGCCGGTCTTGGTCCAATCTTTGGTGCAGTGCTTGGAGCACTATACGGGCCTGTTGCTTTCATATGGATTGTCATTGGCTCAATCTTCGCAGGAGCTGTTCACGATTATTTCTCAGGTATGATGTCACTTAGGCATAATGGGGAACAGTATCCATCACTTGTAGGACGCTACCTTGGAAAAGGGGCAAAAGGAACGATTAATATTATCTCAATCGTTTTGATGATTCTTGTTGCTGCTGCTTTTACAGCTGGTCCTGCCCAGCTAATGGCGCAAGTAACACCGCTAAGTTTCACGATGAGCTTGATACTCATTTTTGCTTATTTTGTACTCGCAGCTATTTTACCTGTAAATAAAATCATCGGTCGAATTTATCCTATTTTTGGAGTTATTCTGATCGTGATGGCTGTTTCAATTGCAATCGGGTTATTCTTTATGGACAATCCTATCCCGAATTTGACGTTCTCAAACCTGCATCCGGATAATTTGCCGTTATGGCCACTCTTAATGATTACCGTATCGTGCGGAGCAATCTCTGGATTCCATTCGACTCAAAGTCCTATCATTGCAAGAACAATGAAACGTGAAAGCGATGGAAAAAAAGTCTTTTATGGAGCGATGATTGCAGAAGGTGTGATTGCTCTTATCTGGGCAGCGGCCGGAATGACTTTCTTTGGAAGCACTGGTGGACTTCAGGGAGCACTAGCTGCTGGAGGACCGTCTGGAGTCGTAAACGAAATAAGTTCTTCCTTACTTGGTACATTTGGTGGCGTGCTTGCGATTGTGGGTGTTATTATTCTTCCAATCACAACTGGCGATACGTCCCTTCGGTCTTCTCGTATGATGCTTGCTGATTTATTTACTAAAAAAGAGACGTCAAAAGCTTCTGATGGCAATGGAAAGACGCTTCTTTTAACAGCAGCTGTTGCAACACCGACATTTCTATTAACTCAGATTGATTATACATTTTTATGGCGATACGTTGGTTTTACAAATCAACTCGTGGCTACTGTCATGCTTTGGACAGCAGCAATGTACCTTGTAAAAAAACAAAAGTTCCATTGGATTTGTAGTTTGCCTGCACTCTTCATGACAATGACGGTATCAACATATCTTTTCCTTGCACCAGAAGGGTTTCAACTTCCATACAACATCTCAATGATCTTTGGTGGCATCATTACTTGTTTTACAGCGGGATGGTTTGGTTATCAATTATGGAAAGCCCGCAAAAGAAAAATGGTTACAATCGAACAAGTGGCATAGAGAAAAGCAGCCTTCCTTTTCAGCTAGAAAAAGGAAGGCTGCTTTTTTGGTTGCGTATCGTAAATGGTAAGTTTGTTCTTAATAGATTTACGTTCTTTCGGATTGGGGATAAACGCTGGCTTCCCAATATGAAGCAGCCCAACGATCACGTCACTAGGCTCAAGTCCCATCGCTTCTCGAAAGATAGGATCGAAAATAAATCCGTTTGTTTTCCATACAACGCCTAATCCTTTCGCCCAGGACAGTAGCTGTATATTTTGAATGAATGCACACGTAGCCGCAAAATCTTCATGACGCTCTTTTTCACTCGTAGCCGATTTCACTGTCACAAGGAGATGAATCGGTATGTTATGAATGAATTGATTGATCTTTTCCTTTTTCTTTTCCGCTTTTTCTTCATCAAATTCTGTACGGGCAATACTTTCTTGGATATGCTCAATGAGGTGTCCTTTGCCGTCACCCTTATATAACATCACTTCCCAAGGTTCTCTTAGTTTATGGTTTGGCGCCCATTTCGCATCTTCCAGAATGTCTACGATTGTATGTAATGGGATATCGTCCGGTTGAAATTTGCGAATCGTTCTTCTTGAAACAATTGTATGTTGAATCGTATCATTCATTTTTTATAAGCACCCTTTCTTAAGACATATGGTAGACCCGTGCCTTTTAAACTCATCTTACCTCCATTCTATTGATAATGATTATCAATGTCAAATAAAAAAGAAAGCCTATGAGAGACTTTTCTTTTCTTGATGATAATTTGCAACGAGCTGATCCATTACTCTACTCGTTCTAATGGCCGTGTTTCCAGTGCTTGGTGATTGTCCTATGCCGTTTAGCTCATTAACAATAGTCTGAATTAACGGCTGTTGAACATGTTCAGGATACACCACTTCAATTTCACGTTCACCAGACTCAGTTTTGAGAATGATTGGACGTTCTTGAAGTGTTGAATAAACGATTGATCCTTTATCCCCAATGATTTCATTTAAATCTTCATTTTTATAAGATTGAAAACACCACTGCCCTGTGCCGTGTACACCTGATTGAAAAACATAAGTGCCTGAAACGATGTCTTCTGCTTCATAAAGACCGCCTTGATTACTCGCAAAACCATCCGCTTGTTCAATAGGACCAAAAAGATAGTCAAGAAAATCAAGCGTATGACTGGCCAAGTCGAAAAAGTGGCCCCCACCCGAAATTTCCGGTTTCACTCGCCAGGGAAGATCACCTTGTAATTCTTGTTCGGAAGCTTTCTTATGATGCACAGTCCTTACAAATCGAACATTACCGATCTCGTCATTCTCCAACAACTCTTTTACTTTCAAAAGAGCAGGCATCGCTCGACGATAAAAGGCAACGAATAAAGGCACATCGTTGGAACGGCATGCGTCGATCATCTCCTGACATTCTGCTGTGTTTAATGCCATTGGTTTCTCAACATACACCGGCTTCCCAGCTTTGGCTGCAAGAAGCGTATATTCTTTATGGGTCGACGGTGGCGTCGCGATGTAGACTGCGTCCACTTCGTCATCCTGAATCAATTGTTCCGCATTTGTATACCACTTTGGCACTTCGTGTCTCCTAGCATAATCTTCTGCTAACTCTGCATCACGGCGCATAACCGCCACGAGCTCCGAATACTCTGCTTTTTGGAACCCCGGTCCGCTTTTCTTTTCAGTAACATTCCCGCAACCAATGATCCCCCAACGAATGGTTTTCATATAAGCCCCCTAGCTAAAAGTTTTTTCTCCTCAATTTCATGCTCCTTAAATTCGTTTACTTCATCTTTAATTCGCATCATTTTTGCATCAAGGTAATGAACGATTTCTGCCGCTTCTTTTAATTCATTGCTTAATTTATCCGGGATTTCCCCTTCAAACTTATAGTAAATCTTGTGCTCTAAACTTGCCCAGAAATCCATGGCGATGGTACGCAATTGAATTTCCACTCTTACAAGTTCTGGTCCTTTCGATAAGAAAACGGGAATCTCAACGATCAAATGCAAGCTTTTGTATCCATTTGGTTTTGGGTTTTTTACGTAATCTTTTACATCAATCAGTCGGATATCATCCTGACTTTCAATCATGTCATAAATACGATAAATATCATTAGTAAAAGAACAGGTTACGCGCACGCCTGCAATATCATTAATATGTTGCTTTACATTTTCAGTCGTAACTTCTAGTCCTTTACGTTCTAGCTTTGCCATAATACTTTCTGGTGATTTTATTCGTGATTTCACGTGTTCAATTGGATTATGCTGATGAACAAATTGAAATTCATCATTTAAAATTGTTAGTTTAGTGTTAATTTCATCGAGCGCAAATTTATAAATGAACAAAAAATTCTTCCATTCTTCTATTCGTTCTTGGAATTCCTTCTTCATGTTCAAACCATCCTTTCACCTGTTACCGTACCATACTTTTATGAACGGCGTATGAACGGACTTTGACGAACTCGGAACAAATGCCAACGTTGATATGTTAAGATATTATAGAGGGAGGTAAATAATGGATAAACCAAAACTTCATTTTCTAATTATCATAAACCTTTTCATAAGCGCGCTTGCCATGGCCTTGTATGCATTCACTATGTATCAGGATCAAAAAGTAGGATATTCCTTCACCTTTGTCATACTTTGCTTTTTTTTCATTGTATTGGCGATTTATGGCGTGATACGAAATCAAAAGCTTCGCTCGAACGATAACCATTAAGGCTTCATTGACAATGAAGAACAGAAGCCGCTTAAACAAGCTTCTGTTCTACTTATACTCACCGCTCCTAGGGGATAAAGACAAGGCCGAGCGAAATCGCCACACCGCTTACAATCAATACGATGAAGCAATACCCCATAATGTCCTTTGCTTTTAACCCCGCAATGGCAAGGGCTGGTAAAGCCCAAAACGGTTGGATCATATTTGTCCACGCGTCTCCCCATGCTACAGCCATCGCTGTTTTTGGAATCGATACCCCTAATTCCTTTGCGGCATCAAGCATAATCGGTGCTTGAACCGCCCATTGTCCTCCACCAGACGGTACAAAGAAATTTACAATCCCCGCACTTAAAAATGCAAAGAACGGAAACGTAAATTCATTTGAAATCGAAACAAAGCCCTGTGAAAGCTGAGCAGCTAGTCCAGAAGCCACCATCATTCCCATAATACCTGCGTAGAAAGGAAACTGTATGATGATCCCGCTCGCTCCCTTCACCGCATTACTTACTGATTCTAGAAACTGACGGGGTGTTCCATGAAATAGGATTCCTAGAAAAAGAAAACCAAAATTGACGATGTTCAGATTCAATTCAAATCCTGCATTCACAAAATAATAAACCAAATAGGCGAGCCCCACAATTGAAATAACCAAAGAAATGATGCGACTATTCTCTAGTCTTTCGGCTGGCGTTAATTCTCCTTCAAGACTCGCCGCCTCCACGTGCCCTTTTTCAAGCAAGTTTGGATCAATATGTACACGCTCATCTTCTGAAGGTGACATGAAATAATTGATAATAGGTAAAAGAAGAAAGAGAGATGCAACAATCATTAAATTAAACAAAGAAAAAATCGTTTCATTCGTTGATACAATGCCGATCAACTCAGCTGTAAAATGATCAGGCGTGGCAATGGTAAGGGGGATGGAACCAGCAAGCCCCCCATGCCACACAAGAAAACCACTATAAGCACTCGCAATCAGCAAACGGTAATCGACTTTCTTCACCTGCCTCGCAAGTTCTTTCGCATAGAGCGCTCCAATAACAAGACCAAACCCCCAGTTGATCCAGCTTGCAAGCAGAGATACGAGTGTGACGTATACGATCGCTTGTCCCGGTGTTTTCGCTCTTTTTGCAAGAAAAAGTAGACCTTTCTTAAAAAGGGGGCTACTTGCGAGTACATAGCCAGTGACAAGAACAAGCACCATTTGCATGGAGAAAGCAAGTAAACTCCAAAATCCTTCTCCAAAGTATTGAACCATCTGAACTGGTGAACTTCCGGTAAAAATCATCCCGAGCGCAAATACAACGAATGTTAAAATGATCACAAACAAAAACGGATCTGGCAAATACCGTTGCATGATCCGATTTGATAATGAGATGGAAGCTTTAAGCATACATTCAACTCCTTTATGTAATAAGGTACTTCAACTTCATTCGGTAACAATTCTCCTGTTTCCTCCCCCAAAAAGAAAACGTTTTCAAAATCAAAATTTCTTATAAACAAAAGAAAGAGCCGCATTATTGCGGCTTTACTTTTACTTTTACTTTTTCCTTTCCTCCAAAAAAGCTTGAACCATATCAACATAAGGTTGAGTGAAATAACGGTTGTAATGAATCGTTGAAAGTCGTATTGGATCTCCAAAGAAAAAACGTTCAAATTGGGTTTGCCGGGAACCAAATGCACTCATCCCAAAATCCCACGCCATTCGAAATAGCTGCACGCGTTCTTTTGCATTGATGTTTGCCCCTTGAAGATATTTCGCCAAATCTTCTTGAATGTCTGAATTAAAGTCCTTCTCAGTAGGAATTGAAATCAGCCCACTTGCACCAAGTAGTTGTATGATCTCGATTAATCTTGGATAAACACCGGAAAAATATTGAATGGCAGCCTTCAATGGCTGACTCTGCGGAACAAGCGTACCATATTGATTAATCCGACTATTGACTTCAGAAGTGACTAGCAGTGCTTTCATAATTTCAAGCGTCATGATAATTTCACTCATTTTTAACTTAATATGCTCGTACTCTTGAATTTGAATGGCTTCTCCCATTAACTCACATAGTCCAAGAATATATTCTACCTTTACTACCTGCCTGCACACAGCTTGAAATTGCAAGAACGTGTACATACCAGTCGCTTCTTCCATCTCTCCAACAATTTGAGCATCTTTATAAAGAAAGACACATTCCCAAGGGACTAAAACATCCTCAAATACGACGATAGAATCAATTTCCTCAAATTGTGAAGCGAGAGGATGATCAAATCGGGAATCACGATAGCAAAACGATTCCCTACAGATGAATTTCAGTCCTTCGGTGTCAGAAGGAATCATAAAACCGAATAAATAAGCATCATCCAATGTGTAGCCTCCGGCAGGTAGAACGAGTAGTTCATCTGTTAATCCCCCCTGGGTAGCTAACAATCTCGCACCTTTAATGACGATTCCTTCTTTTTTTTCCTCAACCACTTTGGCAGCTGTGACATCCGTATCATCAATGTACTGAGTAGCCGATCGATTAACCTGTGGATTAATAAACGTATGTGTGATGGACAAATCTTTCTCTCTTGCAGTTTCATATAATCTCTTAATATTGTCTCCAAAAGCTTTCTGATCTCGTGCAAAATGCGGTGCTGCATTCCCAAGCGTCATAAGTAGTGTATTCATATAATCTGGTGACCTTCCCATCAGTCCTGCACTTAATCTTGCCCACTCCTGGGTTGCCAAGCGGCGATTCGTGAGATCTTCAATCGACGTAGGCTGATGATAAGAAAAACCATAGTCTCCTTTACAATCAGGTGTTGAATATCGAAACAACTTTTGATTAGCAGGCTGACATTGATAATCATAAAGGGCGGCTTTGCTTTTTAAAATGCCTTTAAAAGGCGCCAGTTCCGATAATTTGCCTGAACACCGTCCTCCTTCAATCCATACTTCATTTTGGAGCGCGTCAATCCGTTCAATATACTCTCTTCCGTTAATCATACCGTCTCCCCTTTTCATAAAACTACTTATTTAAACTATGCAACAGTTGCATAAGAATGTAGTGCTTATGCCTTCTTCATGAAAGATTGTAATAAGAATGTGTTTTTTATCCCATACTTACTGATAGGGGTTTTCAAGTCGACTCTTTTGTGGAACAATAGACACAGCCTTTTGAAAGGAGCATGTGAATTGCGTAAATTAACTTACCTATTTATAACAGGTTTATTAATCGTAGTATTAGCAGCCTGTGGAGGAAATGAAGAGAGCAGTAATGACAAAAAACAAGAAGATACAAAGACAGAAGAAAAAGCCGGTGAGCAAGAGCAACCGGAAGTTGATGAAGTCGATGCAGACAAAGTAGTAGCGACCGTCAATGATAAAGAAATTAAAGGGGAAGAATTTAATGCCCTTTATACTCAAAGCCAAATGCAATATGTGCAAATGGGTCAAGAAGTACCAAAAGATCAGCTAGATCAAATGAAAAAACAAGTCGCTGAAAGCATGGTAGGTCAGGAACTGATCCTTCAAGCAGCTCAAGAAGAAGGCATTAAAGCTTCCGATGATAAAGTTAAGGAAGAGCTTGAGAATGTCAAAAAAGGCTTTGAAGATGAGAAAAAATTCGAAGCTGCACTTAAAGAAAGTGACATGACGATGGAAGATCTTGAAAAAGAAATCGCGAAAAACATTCAATATACGAAGTACATCGATCAAGAAATTAAAGTTGATGAAGTTAGCGAAGAAGAAATGAAAGAATACTATGAGAAGGCAAAAGAACAGGGTAGTTCTGAAGAAATGCCTGCTTATGAAGATGTGAAACCTCAGATCAAAGAAGGTCTAGAAGGTGAACAGAAAAATAAGAAAACGCAAGAACTGATCGACAAACTTAAAAAAGATGCTGATGTTAAAATCAACATTTAAGTTCCTCGATGAAAAGCCACTAGCGAAATTACTCGCTGGTGGCTTTTTCAGTGTCGTAAAGATGGTCTTCAAGCTGACTTCGAATCTCATCTGGAATCGGCATGCTTTTTTGTACATCAAAATGATAGTTCACGTAAGTCGCGCTTCCTTTGACACAAATGCTCTCGTTCTGATGAATTTCCTCATAAACTTCAAAGCTTGTTCGACCAACTCGTTTAATCCATGTGTAAACAGTTATCGGCGTTCCATAATAAATTTGAGACATGTACTGTGCATTCATTTTCAAAAGAACGCAGTGCCAGTCATGGAAACTTAAATCTGGGTTAAACAAACGAAAGATCGGATCGCGACCAGATTCAAACCAAACCGGAATGACCGTATTATTAATGTGTCCTGCTCCGTCTGTTTCTGAAACTCTTGGATCGATTACTTTCTGATACATAAAGCACCTCCTATTGTTTGACTAATTCGCTACGTTGAAGTGCTCTTCCTTTTTATAAGTAGGGTGTCCACACGATTAAGTAGAAATGTGGCATTTCATGACGAACGACCGTTCTTTGTTATTCCTCCTCATGCCGTTATACTAGACGTAGATAGACAAGTACTGACTTACTTTAAAGGAGAGTGAAAGCTATGAAGCACCACCCGATTCCTTATTTCTCATTTGAAGGCACAGCTCGTGAGGCTTTAGAATACTACAAGGAAGTCTTTGAAGGGGAAATAACCGATGTTCAAACGTTTGGAGAAGCAAACTTCGAAACGCCACCAGAACTGGACGATCACATCATGCATGCACGCTTTAAAAAAGATGACCTCTTTTTCATGGTTTCCGATGTTTTTTTGAATCAAAACGTAACTGTAGGGAATAACATCTCTCTTGCACTCGAACTGGATAGCTCTGAAGAAATCGAGTCGCTCTATGCCCGCCTGAAAGAAAAAGGAACGGTATATATGGAGCTTCAAGATACTTTCTGGGGAGCAACATTTGCAAAAGTAAAGGATGCCTATGGGGTGATCTGGGATCTTAATTTCGAGAAACCTGGGTCTTCTAACTAGTGATGGAGGTCCGCCATGGGTGTGTGGCGGGCTTTTTGTTATTGTCGGAACTTCTTTAGAGAGTTGGGCGGGTTTTGCAAGATGCCAGGGGTGCCGCGGGAGGCCCAGACGTGGATCGGGAGGGGTTTATTGGCCAAATTACTATTTTATTGGCTAAATCCAGAATATATTGGCCATATCTGAGTTTTATTGGCCAAAATTGAAATTTATTGGCTAAACCTGTTCAAATCCACTTCTAAAAAGTACTTCCTCCCTTTTTTGATGCCCTCACACTGAAGGTTCATCGCTCTTAACATTTTTGATGTGGCAGAGACGGAATCCATCCTCAAAAACCGCCTCGCCTCCTGATTCGTAATTTCTCTAGACACAATTAATGCGTAATCTTGAAGCGCCCTTAAGTGGGCATCACGCGAATGAGCGCCACATAATTCGCAAAACCATCTCCCGTGCAGTCTCTGCATAGCCAGACGAGCACACGCTGGACAAGCAACACCAACAATCAATTCGTCCGGAGAAATTGAAAAGCGCTTTAGCACGTCTCGGTCAAGCGGCTCATGTAACTTAACAAGAATACGCCCTAACTTTCGTACTTCCTTCACCGTCAATCGCTCATCACCATACCTCTTATCTAGCAGATTCACTTTTGTCGGAAGAAACTCACCCCGAATCACTTTTGAAGAAATGAACTGAACCTCCTCTGTCGCTTTCAGGACCGCTCTGCGGTTAGCGACAACAATAAGCGTTTCAATCGGTACTTCTGGGATATTCATTTTTTGAAGCAAAGCGCGAAGTTGGGAGCGCTGCCGCTCCACCTGAGTGAGGGGGTTAGGAAAGGCTTCTTCTTTCGTGTCGGAAATGCGAATGAACTGGTTGAAGGTGCGATCAAACATGAGAGTCCCAGAGATATTTTTCACTTCAAGAATGAGAAGATAGTGCTGAGTCAAAACAAGCGTATCGATTTGAAAATAATGGACACCGTCAAAAAAACGCAAGTCATGATAGATTGAAAACCGCTTATCATCTAAAAAACTTAGTGGAAAACCAAGAGATTTTTCACCTGAAATTCCTGCTTGGTACATGGCAATTTGCTGCTTCACTTCTTCAATGCGCGAATGATAGGATGGAAGCCGGTTAAGTAAAAGGCATAATTTGTGGAGATGATGCGGGGGATCATGATCTTTCTTGATCAAAGGGAGACACTCTCCTCTGGATTTTATTTTCTACCTATACGAATTCATTCTCCACTAATTCATTATTTCCTTTGCTCAATAAAATGAAAAAGCCAGCTCCTCCACATAGAAGGAAGCTGGCTTTCGTACTACCATTTACTCAAGATCAAGATCTGTTACTGCACCTTTTGCGGATGAAGAAACGAGTCTTGCATATTTACCGAGAATACCTGTCTTATATCGAAGTTCAGGGCGTATCCATTCAGCACGGCGACGCTCGAGCTCTTCGTTTGTTACATCAAAATTGATTTGTTGCTTGTCACTATCAATGGTAATCGTGTCGCCTTCTTTCAAGAGGCCGATCGGTCCACCAACAAACGCTTCTGGTGAGACATGACCGATCACAAAGCCGTGCGATCCGCCTGAGAAGCGTCCGTCTGTCATAAGGGCAACTTTCCCATTCAATCCTTTCCCAACAATCATGGAAGTAATGGAAAGCATTTCCGGCATACCAGGTCCGCCTTTAGGACCTACATTACGAATAACGACAACGTCACCTTCTTTAATATCATCCGCTTCGATTGCTGCCGTTGCTTCTGCTTCGTTATTATAAACACGAGCTGGTCCTTCAAATTGACTAATTTTCTGACCAGACATTTTTGCAACAGAACCTTCAGGAGCTAGATTCCCTCGTAGAACAACAAGTGGGCCACTTGCTTTAATCGGATCATTTAGAGAACGGATAATTTCTTGTCCTTCTTTTAGCGCTGGTGCTTCGGCCAAGTTTTCTGCGACCGTTTTTCCTGTCACTGTGAGGCAATCTCCGTGAAGCAAGCCATGCTCATGAAGAAGCTTCATGACAGCAGGTACGCCGCCAATTTCATATAGATCTTGCATGACATATTTACCGCTCGGCTTCATGTCTGCAATGTATGGAACACGTTCGCGAACGCGTTCGAAATCATCCAATGATAAGTCAACACCAGCTGAGTGAGCCATTGCCGTTAGATGCAAGAAGGCATTTGTTGAACCACCAAGAGCCATGACAACCGTGATCGCATTTTCGAATGCTTCTTTTGTCATAATGTCACGAGGATAGATGTCTTTTTCAAGAAGGGAAACCACTAGTTCTCCAGCTTGACGACATTCAGTTTCTTTATAATCATTCACTGCAGGCGTTGAGGATGATCCTGGGATACTCATTCCTAGTGCTTCAACCGCAGATGCCATTGTGTTTGCTGTATACATTCCGCCACACGCGCCAGCACCAGGACAAGCAGAACATTCAACTTTGTGCAACTCTTCGTCGTTAATTGTTCCAGCTTGATATTGTCCTACCGCTTCAAATGACGAAACGATGTCAATATCATTTCCATTCAGTTTACCTGGCTGAATCGTACCACCGTACACGTACACGGACGGAATGTTCATACGACCAATTGCGATTAAGCAACCTGGCGTTGTTTTGTCACAGCCGCCAATTGCGACAATGCCATCAAGACGTTCTGCATTTGTGACCGTTTCAATTGAATCCGCGATGATTTCGCGACTTGGCAAAGAATAGAACATTCCCTCATGCCCCATCGCAATGCCATCAGAAACGGTAATCGTGTTAAAAATCATTGGCGCGCCGCCGTTATCCTTAGCGCCTGCTTTTGCTTCACGCGCAAGAGCATCAATATGTACGTTACAAGGTGTAACTTCACTCCAGGTACTCGCTACACCAATCATTGGTTTTTTAAAATCTTCATCTGTAAAACCGACTGCTCGAAGCATGGAGCGGTTAGGTACTCGATTTACACCTTCACTGATTACTTTACTTCTGATTCGAAGATCTTTTTTGCCTTCCATTCCAATCACCCTTCCACTTCACATATAAAATTAGACAATTTATTTAATTCAAAATTTATATTCTTTGATGATACTAGTTTTCGCACTTTAACGCAAACAATTATCTGAATTTATTTGTAAACTTTTCGCGACCGCTATCTTCTTATAAGGACCATAGCTTCAAAAACATTGAGAAGCCGCCCTCTGATGAGGACGGCTTCACTTTTTATCGTAACGCTTGGAAGAGTTTAAAGGGTACCAGGCTCAAATGTTTTACAATCAGTTTCTTCACTATTACGTGCTTTATTCCCCTGATGACTGACAACATAGATTTCGTCTGCTCCACAGCTTTTTCCATTACGATTGTGAACGCAGTTTGCGACTTCGCACAACACATCTAATGCCATTCCCTTCACCTCCTTATTTATATGATGATCTTAACAAGAGATGTTCATACTGACATTCATTAACAAGATGTGGCTAGAATGTATAGTATAAATCACGGAGAACAATAGAGTAGGCGGTTAAGCTATGGATAATGAAAATGAACAAGATCAGCTAAAAGCTGTCTTCGGATCATGGATTCAAGCTACTGGTACAGTTATTTCTGCTATTGGAATATCATCTTTTTTTACAATTGGTTCCGAAATATTAAACAGTTTAAATTTAATAGGAAATGTGCTTCAGGCAACGGGAAATGCCATTTTAGCTGACACGATTAGGGAGCTTTCTCTCGATAAAATAGGAAATGAAATACAAGCGATTGGAAACTCTACTGTTATTTCTGGAATCCTACTTGATTTAGATGTACAAACAAAAATTAAACTTGATATTGATGGTAACCTGCTTCAGGCTTTAGGAGGGGCTACTTCTCTAGCTCAAGCGCTAGAATCAATCCCTAGTGCAGCTGTACTTTATAGTATATACGGAAATTCCCTGCAAGCTACAGGTAATTCCTTGCAAGCATATGCTGGAGCTAAAGGATTAAGAAACGAAGATGGTGAAAATATTAATATTGTCGGAAGTTGGATTCAGGCTACAGGAGCGGTTATCTCTGCAATTGGTCAAACAAAATATCCTCAAAACTAAAAAACACGAAACGCTAGAAAGGCGTTACGTGTTTTTAATTCCATATCCCTTCACAATTTATTAAGATAACTCTTTCATTAGTTTCAGAAATTCTTTCATAAATCCAGGTAAATCGGGCCATGCCTGCCCTGACACGAGATTATCACGCGTATGGACTTTCTCATCAATGTATGTAGCCCCACAAGCGGTGACATCAGGTTTACATGCTGGATAGGCGGTATATTCGCGATCCTTCATGATATCTGGAATGACATTAAGTACCTGAGCCGCATGGCAAATCGCGCCTACTGGTTTATTTTCTTCAAAAAAGTGTCTCACGATGGCTGGTACATTCTCGTCCATTCGAATGTATTCTGGGGCACGTCCGCCTGGAATAATTAATCCATCATACTCTGAGGGCTTAATATCAGCAAACGAAGCATGTGATTCAATTCCATAGGCTTGTTTTTCAACAAACGTTTCCATTTCATCCGTAAAATCATGACATACCGTTTGGAGTTTTTTAACAGTTGGTGAAGCAATCGTCACGTCAAACCCTTCCTCAAGACTACGATAGTATGGGTAAAAAATCTCAAGAGCTTCAACAGCATCACCGGAAAGAATTAATACTTTTTTACTCAAAACAAGCACCTCCAACAGAAATTTGTTTGCCTCTATCAATACCCCTTTTTTTTACATATGTAACGGATCTAGCAAAAATAGGGAGAGAATCTCCGTCAATGGTTGAATTCGCGTATGATTTGCGACTACAATAAACCATAATGCATTTCTCATTCTAATAGGAATAGAGACAGGAGCTTTCATATGGACATTAAGCAGTTAGCCTATTTCGTTGAAGTCGCCAAGCAAAAAAGCTTCACGAAAGCCTCACACTCCCTCTACATCTCACAGCCAACATTAAGTAAAATGGTGAAAAGTTTAGAAGCTGAGTTAGATGTTGAACTACTCGATCGCTCGGCACGATCAAGTGAACTAACCGATGCAGGAAAAATCGTATATTTGCAGGGTGAGAAAATCTTAAATATGGTCGACGATCTTTCTTCTCATTTATATGACATGATGAATTTAAAGAAAGGGCACATCAAAGTTGGCCTCCCCCCACTCATCGGCGCCCTCTACTTTCCTAGTATCTTAAAAGGGTTCCAAGAACTCTACCCTGATATTACGATAGAACTAATGGAGCATGGAGCCAACATTGCCCAACAAAAAATCCTCGACGGTGAACTGGATTTTGCAGTCGGACTCTTGCCTGTCGATGAAACAAAATTTGAAACACTTCCATTCAAAAAAGAAGAATTAATGCTGTTTGTGCACAGTTCGCATCCATTCGCAGAAAAAAATAAAGTCTCAATCAGCGAGTTACGAAATGAGCGGATCATCCTATTTAGTGAAGACTTTATGTTACACGACCAGATGATTGAACAGTGTCGTCTGGCTGGATTTGAACCGCACATTTCTTACGTGAGCTCTCAGTGGGACTTTATTAGCGATATGGTTAGTCACAATCTCGGCGTCACCTTTTTCCCAAGATCTATTCTTACTAAAATCAACCAAAACAACGTGGTCTCAATTCCACTCGTAAATCCAGAGATCCCATGGGACCTTGGCATTATCCTTAGAAAAGAAAAGTACATTTCTTATGCTTCTCGTGCATTTATTAACTACATTAAGTCTGCAATCTAACCAGCGTAATCTAGAGGTAAAGGAAAAAGTAGCATTATAAGGATTAACAAAACAAGCCGTCCATGTGGGCGGCTTGTTTTGTTGTAGATATAAAAATCTGACAAACAGACTTTCCATATGTTTGAAGGTAATGTATGATATATCCAAATGATATATATCAAAAAGATACAGGAAGTGAAGAAGTGGATAAACAATTTCATACAAAGTTCGCGATTCTTGGCTTATTAACGATCGGTTGTCAAACGGGTTATTCAATGAAAAAAATGATGGATGGAAGTTTAAATCATTTCTGGAAAATCAGCTACGGACAAATTTACCCTACACTAAAAAGTCTACTTGAGGAAGAATTGATCACTGTTCAGAAAGAGAGTGAGTCTGGAAAACCTGATAAAAAGAAATATGAATTAACCTCATTAGGTTACCAGGCCCTTTACAATTGGACGGAAACTCCTATTGAAGAACTTGGAGTAGAAAAGAATGAGTTGTTGCTTAAACTTTTTTTCAGCCATCACCAGAGCAACGAAACAAACTTAAAACAATTGGATCACTACAAATTAAAACTGCTAGAACGTTTGAATACTTATCAGGCGATCGATGAGATGATACGAGGAACGTATGGCGATCAAGAAGATGCAAAATTTTGGCTCTTAACACTAGACTACGGGATACGGACAACGCAAGCAGCAAGTGAATGGGCTGACGAAGCCAAAAAGAAGCTTACTCAAAGGAGGTAATAGAATATGGCGAAGCAAGTCTTTAACGGACGGTACACGGTGGATAAAGGACAGGACGTTGTGGTATTTCTCATTGGGATGCGAATTAATCAATGGTGGGCTGTGCATAAATGGCTTCCTGTCTTCCTTGCGATGCCTGGCATGATTCGTGAGCTTAGCATCAACAAGCAGTTAGGTTGCCTTTCTATGGAAAATTTCTTTAGCTTCCGAACAACGTTACTCCTTCAATACTGGCGCTCATCTGAAGATCTTCGTCAATACGCCCATGGTCAAGTTCATTTGAAAGCATGGAAGAACTTTAATCAAAAGGTTGGCAATAACCGCGCTGTTGGGATCTATCATGAAACTTATAACCTTTCGAGTTCTCACTATGAAACCCTTTATGGCAATATGCCTGCCTTTGGATTAGGTAAAGCCCTCGGTCGTATTGCGGTTACTCCTCAAACCGATTCTTTTAGGAAGCGTCTCCACGGGAAGCATACAGAAAAAGCGAATTAATTCTAGAAAAGCCCAGAGCCCTGGGCTTTTTCATTGAGATGATTTTTTCCAAATAAAAAACCACCAAATATGTATTTGGTGGAGACGGTGGGAGTCGAACCCACGTCCAGAAGTATCGGCACTTAAGCTTCTACGAGTGTAGTCGTTATATTAGTGTTTCACTACAATTCAGCCCAACGACAGGCTTCCTTGTAGCTAGTCTGATTAATCTCTTCCAACTTTCCTCAGACGGTGGATTGTTGGCGTATCCCACTTAAGTTGAGTCCCTTACCCTACCACATGGGCGATGGAGGGAGGAACCGCAAAACAGCTTACGCTGCTAGTGCGAAGTTGTTGTTTTCTTTGCCAGTTATAGGCATGGCGTTTTTAACGTAGCTCGCCAACTCGACTCGCGACTTAAGCTCGACCTACCCCTGTCGAATCCGTAACGTCCCCATATAAGAAAATGAGAACCGAAAACGGGTAAGCAGTTAAGCTTAATATGTTGTTTCGGTAATTTTAATTATAACATAGATCAGCTTCCATTCAAATGGAAACTATATCCGCTGACGTTCTTTCAATGCTTTGTCCACTTCACGTTTCATCGTCTTATCTTTGAGATCTTGGCGCTTATCATACTTCTTCTTACCCTTCGCAAGGCCTAGAAGTACTTTCGCATAACCATTCTTGATATAAACTTTCAGTGGAATTACCGTGTAGCCCTGTTCTTTCGTTAGGCCAATGAGCTTATCAATCTCTTTTCGCTTCATCAACAGCTTACGAGTACGGGTTGGATCGTGGTTAAAACGATTCCCCTGCTCATATTCATTAATGTGCATATTCAGAAGAAAGATTTCTCCTTTACGAATAATGGCGTGAGAGTCTTTCAGGTTTACGCGTCTTGCCCTGATGGATTTGATTTCAGTTCCCTGTAGAACCAATCCTGCTTCATATGTTTCGATAACTGAATAATCGTGTCTTGCTTTCTTATTTTGTGCAATGAGTCCACCATCACCTTTTGGCATGACCGTCCCCCCTCTCAAACGTCGAATTCAAGTATATCAATTTGGTCAGAATAAGTCAAGACGACTTACTCTGACCGTCGTGATAAAAATCAAGTTAATTAAGCATTGTTATTGCGACGCTTTTTCTTTTTATTTTTCGGTTTCTTTTTCGTTCCCTGACCATCCTTTGGCGGAGAGAACTTACGCTTTTTCTTCCCTGCATCTGTTGTTTTATTTGAGGACTTTCCACGCTTCTTGCGCTTTCCGCCTTCAATAACTTTTGGAGTTTCTCTACGACGACGCTCTTTCGGTGGCTTCATACCAACAATTTCGAAGTCAATTGCTCGCTCATCAATATTAACATTTAAGACGCGAATGGCGATTTCATCACCGATGCGGTATACGTTACCGGTACGTTCACCGATCATCGCATAAGCACCTTCATCGTAATGGTAGTAGTCATCAGTTAAATAACTAACGTGAACGAGACCTTCAATCGTATTTGGCAACTCTACAAACAAACCGAAGTTCGTTACACCACTAATGACACCTTCGAACTCTTCCCCGATTTTATCTTTCATAAACTCAGCTTTTTTCAAATCATCAGTTTCGCGTTCAGCGTCAACTGCTCGGCGTTCCATTGCGGAAGCGTGCTGAGCGATTTCACCAAGCGCTTCGCCCCACTTTGAAGTTGTCTGGTTATCCACTTTTTTCTCAAATAGGTACGTACGGATTAAACGGTGTACGATTAAGTCAGGATAACGACGGATTGGTGATGTGAAATGCGTATAGAAATCTGTCGATAACCCAAAGTGACCAAGACTTTCAGGGAAGTATTTCGCCTGTTGCATGGAACGAAGCATCACTTTACTAATTACAGCTTCTTCTGGCTCTCCCTTAACTTCTTCAAGAAGCTTTTGCAGGGCACGTGGATGTACGGTATTCGCATTTCCTCTTACAACGTATCCAAAGTTCGTAATGAACTCAAAAAACGTATTTAGCTTGTCTGCATCTGGATCTTCGTGAATACGGTACATGAAAGGAACTTCCATAAAGTGAAAATGTTGCGCTACAGTTTCGTTTGCGACAAGCATAAATTCTTCAATTAAGCGTTCAGCTACCGAGCGTTCTCGTTGAATAATCTCCTGAGGCGTTCCTTCTTCATCAACGAGCACTTTCGCTTCTGCAAAATCAAAATCAATCGCACCTCGTTCGAAACGACCTTTTCTTAAAATTTCAGCTAGTTCTCCCATGTTATCGAAAAATGGAACGAGAGATTTGTAACGTTCTAGCACTTCATCGTCTTCACGCTGAAGAATTTTTCGTACATCTGTATACGTCATGCGCTCATTTGTACGGATTACACTTGGGAAAATCTCATGGTTCACCACTTCACCCTGTGTTGTAATTTCCATCTCACAAGAAATCGTTAATCGGTCCACTTGAGGATTCAAACTACAAATTCCGTTTGATAGACGGTGTGGAATCATCGGAATCACTCGGTCGACAAGATACACACTCGTCCCACGATCAAGCGCTTCTTGATCAATCGGAGAGTTTTCCGTCACATAATACGTTACGTCCGCGATGTGAACACCGAGCTTGTAGTTGCCGTTTGGAAGCTTTACAACATTAACAGCGTCATCAAGATCCTTCGCATCTGCCCCATCGATCGTGACAATTGTTTCTTCGCGAAGATCGCGTCTCCCTTCAATCTCTTTTTCATCAATTTGATCAGGTGTTTTATGAGCTTGTTCCATTGCAGTGTCAGGAAACTCGCCTGGAAGCTCATGCTTATAAATGATCGACAGTATATCGACGCCTGGATCGTTTTTATGACCTAAGATTTCAGTGATGCGTCCTTCCGCACTCATACGTCCTTCAGGATACTTCGTAATTTCAACTACGACTTTGTGGCCGTCAACAGCACCTGCAGTAGCTCCTTTTGGAATGAATATATCGTGGGGAATTCTCTTATCATCGGCAATCACAAATCCAAAGTGCTTGCTATCAGAATATGTACCAACTGTGCGTTTTACACCACGCTCAATGATACGGATAACGGTACCTTCTGGACGAGTGCCAGAAGATTTTTGATGAAGTCTTACAATGACGCGGTCGCCGTTCATTGCTCCTTCTAGATCACCCTGATTAATGTAGACATCCTTCTCGCCAGTATCGCTATCGGCAATAAGGAAAGCAAACCCTTTTGCATGAACTTGTAATTTTCCGCGAACGAGGTTCATTTTCTCTGGAATACCATAGCGATTGCTTCTTGTGCGAACGATTAATCCTGCATCTTCCATACTGTTTAATGTTTTGACAAATTCTTTAAATTCACTTGAATCTTTTACACCAAATACTTCTTCAAGCTCCTGAACAGTTAGCGGTTTGTACGCTTCGTCCTTCATGAAGCTCAATATTTTTTGTTCATGTTCTTCTGCCATTGTCTTCCACCTTCCTTCTTCTTAAATAAGTTCGTTGTTTATTCTGACCAGTCTAGACTATCGAGAAAAGCATGAACGTCTTTATGAAGTTCGTCTTTTTCTTTGCCTAGTGTAATGGCATGCGTTGAGTTTTCGTACCACTTCAAACTTTTCTCATCTGATTCGATGTTGTCGTGAATGATGTTAGCACTTTCTGTATTGATCATTTCATCATGTCTCGCTTGTGCCACAAATGTAGGAGCGTAAATCATATCAACGTTATCACGCACATCATAGATCAAGTCGCGAAGTTCACCAAGCGTATTCATCGGTGTTTCTTTAAAGGCTTCCATTTCCTCTTCAATTTGTTCAGGTGATTTCCGTTCAAATTTCTTGTATTCCTTCGCATAGGAAAGGACGCCCTGATACATCGTTTCTTCATCTTTCATATCCATCGGGGCGCACATGGGCACGATTCCCTTTACAGGAACAGTATAACCGAGCTTTAATGAAAATACGCCTCCAAGTGATAAGCCGACGACAGCGATTTCGTCATGGCCCATGCTTTTCAACTTTTCATACCCTTCAGTGACGTTTTTCCACCAATCTTTTGGCCCAGTATGTACAAGCTCCTCAGGCGGAACGCCATGTCCTTCATATTGTGGCGCATGACACGTATAGCCTCTTTCCTGCAAGTAACGTCCCATCATTCGTACATCTGCTGAATTTCCTGTAAAACCATGCAACATTAATACCGCGCGATTGCCTCCCTCGAATGTGAATGGCTTTGGTGCTACTACTTTCATGATGTGATCCTCCTCTAAATCAACTACCTGTTAGTTTGACCTGCAATAAACGAATTATCCTGTCCAATGAGGCCTTTATTTGCATTTTACCTGTTTCGATCGGAAGGCAAAAGGAATTCGTTCTCCTTATCTTATTTCCCTCTTCCATTCGACAAAAAACTTCCTTTTGGCTTCTTTTAGAAAAACTTGACTTGCCGCCAAGTAATAGCGGAGGCCATATTTTATCTTATACTTTAGTCCTTAAAAAAGGTTAAACATTCTTAAAGTACAATAAAAAAAGCAGCAAGTGACTCAACACCTGCTGCTTTCTTGATCACGTTACACGAGATACGCAACGAGAATTGAAAGAACAAAGAACAATACGGCAAGTACTACCGTTACTCTATTTAAAACCGCTTCAAAACCGCGGGCCTTCTGCTTTCCGAATAGTTGCTCAGCTCCACCCGTAATAGCTCCTGATAATCCGGCGCTTTTACCTGACTGAAGCAAGACGACAGTAATAAGTAAGATTGAAACGATAACTAATGCAATTGTAGCTGCAAGATGCATGATTCCACCTCCCGGACTATAGCCTTTCCAATACTATAAATTTACCATAAATTTTTCAGTAAAAGCAATCTATTTCGGTAATACAGGACATTCTCATACCTTCTTAACATTTTGTTAACACGTATTGAACGGTAACGACTGTTTTTGTAGACGTTGTTCCGATAAAAGTGGTGGCTGATTTGCGCTCCAGGTGCTCGCTTTCCGCGGGGCGGGCGGTGAGCCTCCTCTTCGCTTACACTCCTGTGGGGTCTCACATGTCCCGCTTATCCCGCAGGAGTCGAGCACCTTCCGCTACAATCAGCTACGAAGTGTGGCTCGTCATACAAGCCCGTCCTCAAAACAAAATCACTTTTAAAAAAAGGCTATGTTATCTCATATTATTGATTTCTTGATTTTTGGCTCATTTGCGTGAAACTGAGATTTCACGCAAATGGGCCAAAAATCAACACTGTTCATTAACAAAGGCTAAAAAAGAAAAGAACCCATCAAAAAACCCCGCGCTTACACGCGGGGGTCATCAAAACTTACTTCTTATCTAAGTTATAGAAGCTCTTACGTCCACCGTAGATTGCAAGGTGCTCAAGCTCATCTTCGATACGAAGAAGTTGGTTGTATTTAGCAACGCGATCCGTACGAGACGGTGCGCCTGTTTTAATTTGTCCAGCATTAGTCGCAACAGCGATGTCAGCGATTGTTGTATCTTCTGTTTCACCAGAACGGTGAGAGATAACAGCTGTGTAACCAGCGCGCTTCGCCATTTCAACAGCATCAAACGTTTCAGTTAGTGTACCAATTTGGTTCACTTTGATTAGGATTGAGTTACCTACGCTACGCTCAATTCCTTCAGAAAGTTTGTTTGTGTTTGTAACGAAAAGATCGTCACCAACAAGCTGAACTTTCTCACCAAGAGCTTGGGTAAGTTTCTCCCAACCTTCCCAGTCGTTTTCGTCAAGACCATCTTCAATTGAGATGATTGGGTATTTTTCACATAGCTGGCTGTAGAATTCGATCATCTCTTCAGAAGTCTTCACTACGCCTTCACCAGCAAGGTTGTATTTACCGTCGCTGTAGATTTCAGAAGATGCTACGTCAAGTGCGATCATAACTTCTTCGCCAGGCTTGTAGCCAGCTTTTTCGATTGCTTCGATAATTGTTTGAATCGCTTCTTCGTTTGAACCAAGGTTAGGAGCGAATCCACCTTCGTCACCAACAGAAGTGTTAAGACCTTTTTCTTTTAGAACGCCTTTAAGGCTGTGGAAAATTTCAGCGCCAGTGCGTAGTGCTTCTTTGAAAGAAGGTGCACCAACAGGCATTACCATAAATTCTTGAATGTCTACGTTGTTATCAGCGTGCTCTCCACCATTAAGAATGTTCATCATTGGTGTTGGAAGAGTTTTCGCGTTAAATCCACCAAGGTATACGTAAAGTGGAAGTTCAAGCTCTTCAGCAGCAGCGCGGGCAACAGCCATAGATACACCAAGAATAGCGTTAGCACCAAGCTTGCCTTTGTTGTCAGTACCATCAAGATCGATCATCATGTGGTCGATTCCAAGCTGGTCATAAACGCTCATACCTACTAGTTCTGGAGCAATTGTTTCGTTGATGTTAGCTACTGCTTTTTCAACGCCTTTGCCAAGATAGCGATCTTTGTCACCGTCACGAAGCTCTACTGCTTCGTATTCACCAGTGGATGCACCAGATGGTACCATTGCACGTGCTTTAACACCTGCATCTGTAAATACTTCTACTTCAACTGTTGGATTGCCGCGGGAGTCAAGGACCTCGCGTGCATAAACGTCAGTAATGATTGGCATAACGTGTCATCTCCTTTAAATGTAAGTTATTTAATTAATGATTTTCCTGTCATTTCTTTCGGTTGCTTGCCGCCAAGCAAATCGAGAAGCGTTGGTGAAAGGTCCGCAAGAATTCCATCTGTACGAAGCTCTACACCTTCTTTTGTTACGATAACAGGTACAGGGTTTGTCGTATGAGCCGTCATCGCATCGCCATCAAGCGTTGTGACTTCATCCGAATTCCCGTGGTCAGCGGTAATGATGGCATGTCCGCCTTTTTCAGTAATTTTATCAACGATCTTACCAAGACATTCGTCAACCGCCTCAATGGCTTTAACTGTTGGCTCAAGCATTCCGGAATGCCCAACCATGTCAGGGTTCGCAAAGTTTAAGATAATCGCATCGTGCTTATCTTCATCGAGTTCTTTCAGTAACGCGTCCGTCACTTCATAGGCACTCATCTCCGGCTGCAAGTCATAGGTTGCAACTTTCGGAGAGTCGATAAGAATGCGTTCTTCCCCAGGAAACTCTTCTTCGCGTCCACCGCTAAAGAAGAACGTAACGTGTGGGTATTTCTCTGTCTCAGCAATACGCAGCTGCTTGTAATCCTGCTGAGCGAGTACTTCACCAAGCGTGTTATCAAGGTTTGTTGGTTTGAATGCAACGTCGCCTCCAACTGTTTCACTAAAACGAGTAAGTGAGACAAAGTGGAGATTTTTAGGACGTTCTTCTCCACGATCGAAACCGCGGAAATCATCATTTGTGAAGACTTGTGAAATCTGGATTGCTCGGTCAGGACGGAAGTTAAAGAAGATAACTGCATCTTCATCATCAACCGTCGCAATCGGTGAACCGTCTTCTTCAGTCATAACTGAAGGAAGAACGAACTCATCATAGATTTCATTTTTGTAATTATCATCAACTAGCTCATATGGGTCTTTGTAAGAAGGGCCTTCACCGTATGCCAGGGCACGGTAAGACTTCTCAACGCGATCCCAACGCTTATCACGGTCCATGGAATAATAGCGGCCTGAGAGCGTCGCAAGGCGACCAACTCCGACTTCTTCCATTTTATCCTCTAACTGCTGAATGTAGGTTTTCGCAGATTGTTGGCCAACATCACGACCATCAAGGAAACCGTGAACGTACACATCTTCAAGGCCTTGCTTTGCAGCAAGTTCAAGAAGAGCGAAAAGATGTTTAATGTGGCTATGAATCCCACCGTCAGAAAGAAGTCCAAACAAGTGTAGGCTTGTTCCTTTTTTCTTCACATGGTCAATTGCCTCTAGAAATGTTTCATTTTCAAAGAAGTCGCCTTCTTCGATTGCAAGATTAACTCTTGTTAAGCTTTGATACACAATGCGTCCTGCACCGATATTCAAGTGGCCTACTTCAGAGTTACCCATTTGACCGTCTGGAAGACCAACTGCTTTTCCACTCGCTTGTAGGGTAGCGTGTGGGTAGTTGTTCCAGTAACGATCAAAATTCGGTTTATTTGCATGTGCTACGGCATTTCCTTTTTCCTCATCTCGAAGACCAAAGCCATCTAAGATGATTAAAGCTTCTGGCTTTTTAGGCATTCTGACCAGCCTCCAAAAGCTGTAGGAAAGATTTCGCATCAAGGCTAGCGCCGCCGACTAAAGCTCCATCAATGTCGGATTTACCCATAAGCTCGTCAATGTTACCAGGTTTAACACTGCCGCCATATTGGATACGGACCGCATTAGCTGTTTCGTCAGTCGTTTCGTCTTTAAGGACGCCGCGGATAAATGCACATACATCATTTGCTTGATCGCTTGTTGCTGTTTTACCAGTTCCAATGGCCCAGATTGGCTCATATGCGATAACAGATTGAGCTACCTGTTCATTTGTTAATCCAGCGATTGCTTTTTGAACTTGTGCTTTTACGATATCTTCTGTTACGTCGCTCTCACGCTGTTCAAGCGTTTCACCGACACAGATGATTGGCGTTAGGTTATGTTTGAACGCTGCATGAGTTTTTTGATTTACGATCTCATCCGTTTCACCAAATAGCTCACGACGTTCAGAGTGACCAAGAATCACATAGCCTACTCCAAGGTCGTTAAGTGCTACAGGGCTAATTTCACCTGTAAACGCGCCGTTTTCTTCAAAGTGCATATTTTGAGCACCAACTTGAAGTGCTGTACCCTCTAGCTCATCCGTTAAATAATCAAGGAAAAGAGCAGGAGCACAGACAACGGAATCTACGCGATTGCCATCAGGAATAAGTCCTTTCACTTCGTCAACAAAGCTTTTTGTTTCCGTAAGTGTTTTGTTCATCTTCCAGTTACCTGCGATGATTGGTTTGCGCATGTTCACTCACCATCCTTTATAAGATTAAAAACATAAGTATTTTATTTGTCGTTAAGTGCGACAACACCCGGAAGTTCTTTGCCTTCCATGAACTCAAGAGATGCACCGCCACCAGTAGAGATGTGGCTCATTTGATCAGCATAGCCAAATTTCTCAACCGCTGCTGCAGAGTCACCGCCACCAATAACAGAATACGTATCTTCTGCGTTCGCAAGTGCTTCAGCTACTGCTTTTGTACCATTAGCATAAACGTCTAGTTCAAATACACCCATTGGTCCGTTCCAGATAACGAGTTTAGAGTCAGCGATTACTTTGCTGTACGTTTCTCTCGTTTTCGGCCCAATATCAAGAGCTTCCCAATCGGAAGGAATTTCTTCAATGCTTACCACTTTCGTGTTGGCATCATTTGAGAAATCATCACCAATTACAACGTCTTGTGGCATATAGAAATTAACGCCTTTTTCTTTTGCCTTATCCATGAATGATTTAGCTAGATCGATTTTATCTTCTTCAAGAAGAGACAAACCAACTTCATGGCCAAGTGCTTTTACAAATGTATAAGCAAGACCACCACCAATGATCAAGTTATCTACTTTATCAAGTAGGTGATCAATCACACCGATTTTATCTTTTACTTTTGCTCCACCAACAATAGCTGTGAATGGACGGGAAGGTTCCGTTAGAGCACTTCCAAGAACTTCAAGTTCTTTCTCCATAAGAAAACCAGCTACAGCAGGAATATGATGAGCGATACCTTCTGTTGAAGCATGAGCACGGTGTGCTGCGCCAAAAGCATCATTTACGTAAAGATCTGCCATTGCAGCAAATTTCTTCGCAAGTTCTTCATCATTCTTCTCTTCTCCAGCTTCGAAACGAACATTCTCAATAAGAAGAAGGTCGCCATCTTCTAGACCAGCAATCGCACGGTCAACTTCATCACCATAGACTGCATCTGTTTTTGTAACGGTTTTGCCAATGAGGTCGCTTAAGCGGTCTGCAACCGGATCAAGACGTAGCTCATCAACAGCTTCACCTTTTGGACGTCCAAGGTGGCTTGCAAGAATGACTTTCGCTCCCTGATCAGACAAATGCTTGATCGTAGGAAGTGCTGCTTTAATGCGCGTTTCATCTGTTACCTTTCCATCTTCCATAGGTACATTGAAATCCACGCGGCAGAATACCTTTTTGCCTTTTAACTCAACGTCACGAATTGATTTTTTGTTCATCACGCACGTCCTCCTCTGCACAAAGTTTTAAAAGGTTCACCTTTTAAATAAAGCTATATCGTTAGTAAAGACAATGGAAAAGGAGGAAGGCCCAAGACTTCCTCCTCCTCTATTAACAATTCTTATTATAGCCCTTTTGCAGCGATGTAGTCGACTAGATCTACTACACGGTTAGAATAGCCCCACTCGTTGTCATACCAAGAGATAACTTTAACCATGTTTCCATCGATACCCATTGTAGAAAGACCATCTACGATTGAAGAGTTCGGGTTACCGTTGTAGTCTTTTGATACTAGTGGCTCGTCGCTGTAACCAAGGTATCCTTTAAGATCGCCTTCAGCAGCTTCTTTAAGAGCAGCGTTTACTTCGTCAACTGAAACGTCTTGATCAAGTTCAGCTACAAGGTCAACGATTGATACGTTAGGTGTAGGTACACGCATAGCCATACCATTCAACTTACCATCAAGCTCTGGAAGTACAAGAGATACTGCTTTAGCAGCGCCTGTAGATGTTGGAATGATGTTTTCAGCTGCTGCACGAGCACGACGGTAGTCTTTGTGTGGAAGATCAAGAATTTGCTGATCGTTTGTATATGAGTGAGTTGTTGTCATAAGACCACGCTTGATACCGAACTTGTCGTTCAATACTTTGGCTACTGGTGCAAGACAGTTTGTCGTACAAGATGCGTTAGAGATAACGTGATGGCTAGCTGCATCGTACTTGTCTTCGTTAACACCTAGAACAACTGTAATGTCTTCGTCTTTAGCTGGTGCGGAGATGACAACTTTCTTAGCTCCTGCTTCAAGGTGCTTCGCAGCATCGTCACGGTTTGTGAAACGGCCAGTGGATTCGATTACCACTTCAACACCAAGATCTCCCCATCCAAGTTGTGCTGGGTCGCGCTCAGAAAGAACTTTGATTTCAGTTCCGTTAACAACAAGATTCTCGCCGTTAACTTCAACTTCTACATTAAGTTCTCCATGTACGGAATCGTATTTAAGAAGATGTGCAAGCATGTTTGCATCTGTAAGATCGTTTACAGCTACAATATCAACACCAGGGTTGTTTAATGCTGCACGGAATACGTTACGTCCAATACGTCCAAAACCGTTAATACCTACTTTTGTTGCCATTGTGTAGTTCCTCCTTGAATTTCCTCGTTTCCCGAGGTGTGTTTTATTTAATAAAGGGAATCTCCCTCTAATAACGCTTTAGCGGCACCTTCATCTGTAACAAGAATGCTTTGAATCCCTGTCTTTAGATAAGCTGCGATGGCTTTTGCTTTCGAACGACCGCCGGCTACCGCAATGACTAATTCGCTACGCTCTAAATCTTCGAGTTGCAGTCCGATTGTCTTCACTTTGTGAACGACTTCTCCTGACTGATTGAAGTAATACCCAAACGCTTCAGCAACAGCATGTTCTCGCTCGATTTTTTCAACAACATCAAGCGTCGACTTACGTCTCTGTGCCATCGTTCTAGCTTCCCCAATCCCATGAACCACAATACCGGCTGACTTAATAATCTCAAGGATATCTTTGACGCCCGGTTCTTCGATAAGGGATTGGTATGCTTCTTCACTCAACTGATCTGGAACATGTAGCAAACGATAGTCAGTATGGGCTTTTCTTGCCATCTTCGCACAAATCGTGTTCGCCTGATTTTCTACCTGTTCACCAAGACCTCCTCGGGCTGGGACAAACAGCGTTCCTTCCATTTCTGAAGAAGGAATCATCATATCGGCTACACCTGCGAGCGTGGTACCGCCCGTTACAGCAATTACTCTATCTTTTAGCTGAAACTTTTTCAAGCGTCCCACAGCGGCTCGACCCATTTCTTTTTTCACCCAGGGTGTATCATCACTATCACCAGGGACAATAAATACTTCCGGTATGCCAAGCTTATCTTTCAGACGCTTTTCAAGGTTATCGAGACCGGACACTTCATTCATAACCGGTTCAAGTTCCAACAAAAGCTGTTCACCCTCTTCTGTTAGGTGCATACCTTGTATCGACATATGTAGTAGCCCCTGATCTTTCAAGAATGTTACTTCGCTTCTGAGAACCCGCTCGGTGATATCCAAACTGTTCGCAAGACTTCTACGTCCAATAGGCTGCATAAGTCTTAATTGTCTCAATACCCGATAGCGCTTATTCATAACTTCTAGCATGTCCGGCAATAATTTTTGTTGAAGTGACAATAATGAGCGCATAATTCGTCTCCCCTGCTGTTCTTCTTTTTTCCTGAGACGTAATATGTCCCGCTTAGACATTTTCAGTCCCACCTGGATCAAAAAGAACTTCTTACAATTTTCATTGTAGCAGTTGCCAAAAGCATGGGCAACTATGTTATACTTAAAATTTTAAAGTAAGCGTTTTCTTATTGTTTTTTTTGAAATTCGACCATAATCAACGATTTCACCTTCGATTTCGACAACTGGAATCATGAGCATAAACTTTTCCAAGAGCGCCTCATCGCTATAAATATCAACCGTTTGCAGTGAGAACGTCACTTCCTCCTGTAACTCCTCAAGAAGATAAGCCGCTTCATCACAAAGTGGACATGTCGCCTTCGAATATAAAGTAACCGATTTACTCATCAATTAAACCTCCCTTCTTTCAATTTTATAGTTTACTTAACAAGGTATTCAAACGCAAAAAAAGAGCCACCTTCCCGGCAGCTGTTACGTAAATCGCTTTCGCTTTGATGAACTTAAGATCTTTAATTCTTCTCGATATTTTGCAATTGTTCGTCTTGATACTTCAATTCCACGCTGGATATGAAGAGCTTCTACAATTTTTTGGTCTGATAACGGTTTGAGTTTATTCTCATTCTCCACAAGTTCTTTAATAAAGAGTTTAACACTGGAAGAAGAAGCCCCTTCCCCAGATTCACTCGCTAGCTTTGAAGTGAACAAATCTTTTAGTGGGTACAAACCTTGCGGCGTTTGAACATATTTACTTTTAATGGCCCGACTTACTGTCGATTCATGGACATGAGCTTCATTAGCTACTTCTTTCAATGTGATCGGTACAAGGTCACTCATGCCATTTCTTAAAAAACCTTGTTGATGGACAATCACAACGCCCATAATTGCCCTTAACGTCTGCTTCCTTTGTTCAATGCTTTTCATTAACCAGCTGACTTGCTGGTATTTGTCTTTCAAATAGTCGGCTGCTTCGTTATGTTTAAATGAACGATACGTGTTGCTCACTTTCATTGCCGGCAAATCATCATCAAGCAATGTAACAGTAAATCGTCCATTTTTCTCTTGGATCATAACATCCGGTACGATGTACGTTGTTTTCTCAGTAAACCACTTCGTTCCTGGACGGGGGTCAAGGTCTGCTACCAAATCTGCTGCCTGTTGAATTTGTTCGACAGGTACGTGATACTGCTTCGAAAGCTCACGATATTTCTTTTCTGCTAACGCTTTCAAATGATCAGATACGAGCAATCGAGCAAGTTCAAAGACCTCCCCCTCCTGATTTAGCTGTAAAGAAAGACATTCCGATAAAGAGCGAGCCCCTATACCAGGAGGGTCGAGTAACTGAACCTGTCGAATCGCTTCAGTTAATTCAAATTCGTAACAGTCTAAATAACTCATCACTTCTGTTTCATTGATTCGTAAGTAGCCACTTTCATCGATGTTATCAATTAAATAATGGACAATGCCGGTTATTTTTTTGGGAAGGTTTATGCACCTCGTCTGCTCGTGAAGTTCATCGTGCAGACTTCTTCTTGTTTCCGCATATTCCAGCGGATCTTGTCTAGTCCCATTCTCGTAGGAACGTTTTGAAGAACGAACACCCCCGTCCCATGATGGTGACTGTAATTCAATAAGTGGATTTTCAAGAGCCTGTTCTTTCACGTACTCCAGTAATTCAGCCGTAGAATATTGGAGTATAGAAATCGCTTGATGCAACTGGGTTGTCATGACTAGTTTCGTTGTCTGCTTTTGTATCAATCCTAATTCCATCGCAATCCCTCCACCTTCATCATACTATATCGTTTCATTTTATGGTATGAAAAAACGAAAATGAGCAGAATTTTCTGTTTTTTAAAGACGGTTCTTGACACCATTTTTAATAAAATTGATGAAATCGCCCGTCCCTCAGTCAAATTTCTACATAAACTGTTTTATAGAGAGAAAAAAGGAGGCAAATGCCATGGATTTAGCGGTATATGGAATTGCTTTGCTTCCAGTCATCATTGGAGTAGTACATCTCTTCAAGGTGTTTGGTTTTCCGGTAAGGTTTTTACCCATCCTTTCAATCGTCATCGGAATTGTGATGAGTCATGTTTACGTCGAACCGGAAGATTTCAAAAAAGCCTTCTTTATCGGATTATGGCTAGGACTATGCGCTACTGGTATGCACTCAGGCTTTAAACATACGATGAGTGGAGCAGGCAGCAAAAGACATGATGATGATCGTGATTGTTAGAAGGCACGACGGATAGCAGAAAGAGTGGACGAGTTCTACTCTTTTTTCTTTTTTCTTATTTAAGAAATCAATCAACAACCGATATCGTTATCATGAATTTGTCTATTCTACATAATAAAGATCAATAAAAAAATCCCTCTCGCATCAGCGAAAGGGATTGGAATTATGTATATGGTGCGCCCGGAGGGATTCGAACCCCCGACTGACGCGGTACCGGAAACCACCGCTCTATCCGACTGAGCTACGGGCGCGCTTTATTAGCGCAAAGATTATTATACGGGATCGCCTATTTTTTTGCAAGGTGATTTTACCCGTACCGCTCTTTCATTTGAATTACTTGGTTACTTAAGTCTTAAGCTCTTGACGTGTCAATTATCTCATAGTAAAGTAAAACCAAACATATGTTCTATTAGGCGGTGGCGATCGTGTTCCAATTAAGTAAAGAAGAAACGAAGGCATTAAGACACTACCTCTTACTTCCTTACGTAAAAAGAGTGCTGGAAATGGATATGAAATGGCTACAACATTCTAGAATGAAGCTTCCGCGCCCTTACCTGGAACTAATCCGGTCTGCTATGTCGCTTGCCTCAACTGATTTAAAATGGGCAAAAGCAATTCTCCATGAAAGAGGAATTCGCGTCTACATTGAAGAAACTAAAGAAGAAATCATTATTTGCAAAGTTTTCTGTCGTGGCTACAATCAAACATACCGATATTCCTCTATTCAAATTCGTAACCAGGTAGAGAGAAGAATTCTAACTTATTTTGTAGCAGATGAGCGCCTCAAAAAAAGGAGCACGCGGTCTGTTTAAAATAAGGTGATGCGGGGAAAATGGATGTAGATAGAGAAAGAAAAACATCTCTACCTTACCCTTTTTAAAAATAGCACAGCACTTTATTTGACCTATATTGACCTTTTAGGTATGATGAACGTACAGCAACTACATATTCCATAAAAAATAAAGGAGGAATTTTAAATGGTTTTAATTCCAACGGTAATTGAACAAACAAACCGCGGTGAAAGAGCGTACGACATTTATTCTCGTCTTCTTAAGGATCGCATTATCATGCTAGGAACAGCAATTGACGACAACGTTTCAAACGCTGTAGTCGCTCAGCTTCTTTTCCTTGCTGCAGAAGATCCTGATAAAGATATCTCACTTTACATTAACAGCCCTGGTGGTTCGATCACAGCAGGTATGGCAATTTACGATACAATGCAATTCATCAAGCCGAAGGTATCAACAATCTGTATCGGTATGGCTGCATCCATGGGTGCTTTCCTTCTTGCTGCTGGTGAGCCTGGAAAGCGTTATGCGCTCCCAAACAGTGAAGTAATGATTCACCAACCGCTCGGTGGTACGCAAGGTCAGGCTTCTGACATTGAAATTCACGCAAAACGCATTATTCAAATGCGCGAAAAGCTGAACAAAATTCTTTCTGAACGTACAGGTCAACCACTTGAAACAATTGATCGCGACACGGATCGTGACCGTTTCATGGAAGCAACAGAAGCGAAAGAATACGGCTTAATTGATGAAGTAATGGAAAAGAAAGCATAAACTTGTTTGAATCGAGCCTTTCCTCACTGAGGAAAGGCTCTTTTTTTTACGCAAAATTCTTTCCTACAACAAAAAAAAACGAAGGCTACCGCTTGCACTTAGCGGTATGCCTTCGCTCTTTAATCTTTCTGCACAAAATCCATGAGTGATGACATAGCATCCTCTTCGTCATTACCATCAACAGTTAAAATAACAGAAGCCCCTGTTCCAACCGCAAGGCTCATGATACCCATAATGCTTTTGGCGTTCACTTTCTTTCCATCTTTTTCGAGGAAAATATCCGCGTTAAATCGGTTGGCTTCCTGCACGAATAGGGCCGCAGGTCGAGCTTGTAATCCTGTCTCTAATGTCACAACAACTTCTTTTTGAACCACTTGTTCATTCCTCCCCTTATTTATAACTGCTGATAAGAAAAACGGATCGAGGACTCTTATTTAGCGAGTGTTAAAAACGGGTATCAGCAGATGGTCGTTTTTCCCTCAATATAAGTAAGCGCTATCTCAGACTGTGAAAAATTTAGAAAAACCCCATTCCCTGCGCTATGAGGGAATGAACGTTTTTCTTTAACTCTGCTTTCCATCTAGTCGGAAAGCTACTGTCCACCAGTAGTCAAGCCTTTGGTGAGGAAGACTATGAAATTGGCTTACCATTACGAAGCTTATCAGCAATTTGGTCAATTTTTCTCAACCTGTGATTGATTCCGGATTTGCTAATCGCTCCACCCGTGACCATCTCGCCAAGCTCTTTTAATGTTACATCCTGGTGTTTCACTCGAAGTTCCGCAATCTCCCTTAGTTTATCAGGAAGAATTTCAAGCCCAACTTCTTTTTGGATAAAGCGGATGTTCTCAACCTGCCGAAAAGCTGCACCGACTGTCTTATTCAAATTGGCTGTTTCACAATTCACAATCCGATTAACAGAATTTCGCATATCTTTCATGATGCGGACATCTTCAAAGTAAAGCAGCGCCTGATGGGCCCCGACAACACTTAAAAACTCTGTAATCTTTTCACCTTCTTTGATATAGACGATGTAACCTTTCTTTCGCTCAAGCATCTTCGCATTTAAACCAAATTCATTCATTAAGTTACAAAGTGACTCTGTATGTTCTTCATACATGGAGAAGATCTCGAGATGATAAGAGGTTTCAGGGTGATTAATTGACCCCCCAGCAAGAAATGCTCCTCTTAGATAAGAGCGTTTGCAACAGGCTTTTTTCGTAAAATCACTCGAAATCGTTCTAGTAAACGTAAATGCATTATCCATAATACCGAGATCTTCAAGAAGCTCTCTCGCTTTTGCTGAGACCCGAACAATGTAAACATTGTTTTTCTTCAATCTCATCTTCTTACGGACAAGCAGTTCAACATCATAATTGTAAATCCGCTTAATAAGCGTATAAATCCTTCTTGCAATGGCAGCATGTTCTGTCGGAATGTTTAAAATCAACTGTCTGTTTCCAAACGAAATGGAGCCATTCATTCGTATAAGAGCTGCTAGTTCTGATCTTGCACAACAAGGTTTGCTTTCTAACTGCGTTAATTCTTTCTTTGTATCAGCAGCAAATGACATTGCCATCCCCCCTTTTTCATGCAGGGGCCCCACTGACCCATCATGCTCTTCTATCGTCTAATAAAGATAAAAGAATCGATGATATTTTTTTCGCATCATGGCGTACATATTTCTCATCGTATTGGATAATTTTATCACTGATTACATGAAAACCAAAGCTCTTCAGACGATTTTCGTCATATTGCACAACCTCTGCTCGTTCTTGTGCATAACGTTTTTCGTAAAAAGAGGGAATCATTTCTTCATTTACAATAATCGTATCCATAAGTTTATAGCCAATGTGATCAATGAGTGCCTGCACGTGGTCACTCGCCGTATAATTTTCTGTTTCACCTAACTGAGTCATAACATTACAAACATATACTTTTCTTGCTTTTGCCTGCTGAATTTCTTTTGCGATGCCTGGCACAAGTAAATTCGGTAAAATGCTTGTATATAAACTACCTGGTCCAAGTACAATTAAATCTGCTTCACGAATGGCTCGAATCGATTCGGGTAGCGCTTTGATCCCTGGTGGTGAAAGAAACACTCGTTTAATTGCTTTGTTTACCTTTGGAATTTGGGATTCACCTTGTACAAACGTTCCATCACGCATTTCCGCATGTAAAACAATGCTTTGATTCGATGCAGGGAGAACTTCACCTCGTACGTTCAAGACGCGACACATTTCTCTTACGCCTTTTACAAAGTCTCCGGTAATATCGGTCATGGCTGCTAGCATTAAGTTGCCAAGAGAATGACCAGATAAACCATTTCCGTTTTTAAAACGGTGCTGCATCAATCCCTCTAATAATGGTTCAACTTCAGATAAAGCTGTAATGACATTTCGCACATCGCCTGGAGGAGGAATATCAAACTCGTCACGCAATCGACCTGAACTTCCTCCATCGTCGGCTACTGTTACAATGGCAGTGATGTCGACAGGAAACTTTTTAAGTCCACGTAGAAGTACCGATAGGCCTGTTCCTCCGCCAATGACGACAGCCTTTGGCAGATTAGTCTCATCCATATTATTTGTGACCCTTCCCTTTTTCAATATCCCGATGCGTAATATTTGTTCGATACTCTGATTCAAAGTGATGGCCGATGTGTTCTGCAAAAGCGACAGAACGATGCTTTCCGCCCGTACAGCCAATGCCGATGACTAGCTGACTCTTCCCTTCTCTCTTATATTGAGGGAGCATATAGGCAAGCATATCGATTAACTTCTCAAGAAAGATTTGTGTTTCCTTCCACTTAAATACATAGTTCGCGACTTCTTCTTCCACACCTGTTTTTGGACGCAAATGCTCCACATAATGAGGGTTTGGAAGAAAGCGAATATCAAATACAAGGTCAGCATCAATCGGAATGCCGTATTTAAAGCCAAATGACATCACGTTTACGCCAAAGTTTTCTTTTTCATTGTTCGAAAAGCGATCCATGATTTTCTCTCGAAGTTGCACCGGTTTAATATCGCTTGTATCAATAATTTGTTGGGAGCGGCCTTTCAACTCTTCCAACATTTCACGTTCTTTTTGGATACCTTCAAGTGGCAAACCTTCTGGTGCAAGCGGATGAGAGCGCCTTGTTTCTTTATAGCGTCTGACGAGTGTGGCGTCTTTTGAATCCAGGAAGAGCACTTCTGCATCCAAGCGATCATGTGAATCCAAATGATCAACGGCTTCCACTAGATGATCAAAGAAATCTCCGCCGCGTAAGTCCATCACGAGCGCAACTTTATTTAACTTTCCTTCTGATCCGTCAACCATTTCAACGAACTTCGGTAAGAGAGCTGGCGGCAGATTATCAATACAGAAGTAGCCAATATCTTCAAAACACTGCATCGCAACCGTTTTACCCGCACCACTCATTCCTGTAATAATGACCATATGAATGCGTTTATCGATTAAATCGGTCATTTTCCCCACTCCGTTTCTCAATTTCTCTTATTGGTACACGTTTTATTAAGACGGGTCTAGTCGATAAGAAAGTAATTTGAAGTCGGGCGTATAGGTGAAGGTTCCATAAATGATTCCATGGCCTTTCATCATATAGTCAAGAATATGATAATCTCCCGGAGCCATTGGAAGGTCACTCACATCATCTGTTTTTACCCAAGCTACTTTTCCTTCTGCTGACTTTTCTACTGATTCCCCATCGTATTCCGTTGCAAGAAACGTAAACATCATCCATTCAGACTTAGTTACTTCATTTTCTTTAATAATGAATGTGAAAATCCCCTTAAGTTTAGGGTTCTTTAAATAGACACCAGTCTCTTCTCTGAACTCGCGAATCACCGAATCACGGATGGATTCTTCCGATTCCATCTTTCCACCTGGTGCAACCCACCAACCTCGGCGCGGCTTTTGTAGTAAAAGTACGCGATCATTTGCTTCGTCGTTTAAAATGCAGTTTGTTACTCGTTGCACAATTGTCACCTCAATTCAATCATCCTGTTAGTATACGAAAGCCTGAAAGAAGCTCAGACTTCAAGATTTTCTACCCATAGTATACTATGATTGCTGACCATGAACAATGAGAGCGGTTTGGATCACCCCTGAAGATTTATCTCATTCAGGCAAAAAAAGAGCACGGCGCATAAATGCCCGTGCAAAAGAGTGAATCTATTTAAAGGGGGTTAAATCTACTAATAGTTTACCCCATTTGTGTTTCACCCCTGTTACAGCAAAATTAAAAGGGAATGACGCGGTGACAGGCACCACCCGATACCGCTCGAAGGCTGTCGAAATGTGGTTTTACTGCGAGCTACAAAGAAAAAGCAGAGGGTCGCCCTCTGCTTTTATACCAAATTAGACTAGCGCTTCTTTTCCAGCATCTTCTAGTGATTCAATGTAGTGCTGAACAGATTGCGCAGCGATACTACCATCACCAGTTGCTGTTACGATTTGACGAAGCATTTTGTCACGGATGTCACCTGCTGCATAGATACCAGGAACCTTCGTCGCCATGTTTTCATCTGTAACAATATAGCCTTCTTCGTTCGTAATATTAAGACCACTAACAGCTTGGTTTAACGGAAGCATACCGATATAAATAAAGACACCATCCGCACTGAATTCACGCTCTTCACCAGTTACTGTGTTTACAAGAAGCGTTTTATTCACTTTACCATTTTCACCCAGAATCTCTTTCACCGTATGGTTCCAGATGAAATCAATTTTTTCGTTATCAAACGCGCGCTGTTGAAGAATTTTCTGTGCTCGTAGCTGATCACGTCTGTGTACAATGGTTACTTTAGAAGCAAACCGTGTAAGATACACGCCTTCCTCAACGGCTGAATCTCCACCGCCTACGACAACAAGCTCTTTGTTCTTAAAGAAAGCTCCGTCACAAACCGCGCAATAAGAAACACCACGGCCGCTATACTCTGCTTCTCCAGGAACACCAATCTTCTTGTATTCTGCACCACTCGTTACAATAATGGCTTTTGCATGAAATTCTTGATTTCCTGATACGACTGTCTTGTAGTCACCGTTATCACGAATTTCTTTCACATCACCATATTGATATTGAGCGCCAAATTTCTTCGCGTGCTCAAACATTTTCGTAGAAAGGTCTGGACCAAGAATGCTATCAAAACCTGGATAGTTTTCTACATCTTCTGTATTTGCCATTTGTCCGCCCGGAATCCCGCGTTCAATCATAAGAACGTCGAGATTAGCACGAGAAGTGTATACAGCTGCAGTCATACCTGCAGGTCCGGCACCGACAATAATGACATCATAAATTTTTTCACTCATCTGCTTCACTTCCTTCACGTTTTGCTAAATTACATTAATTATTAAAGGATAATGTTTCTTATTTAAAATCATATCTGATTGTAGTTAAAAAGTCTACCAGCCTGCTCAGAGGTCATTCGTCTCTAGTAAGCGCGTTAACTTTTTACGGTAAGCATATATGGTTGATCCAGATACACCGAACGCGTTTGCGACTTCGATTTGAGTGACGTTTGTTTGTCTTACTTTATGCCACATGTAATACATCGCAGCAGCCGTTGCTTTCACGTTCTGAAAGGCTTCGCTACTATTTGAAAGTTTAACATAACAAGGCAACCAGATCATCGCAATTAGCTCATGCAGTTCTGAGTCACTAATATCTGCTTGCTCTAGCTCAGCAATAACACGCATTCCTGATCGTACATATTCAGGGAGATCTGTCTGTGTACGTACAGTATTTGTTCCTTCATCATCTACGATTTGGACTGATTCGTCAGCAAGTGTGACCGCAATGTACGCTGAAAGCTCTTTAACAATAAGAGGTTCATCTTTTCGTTTACAATAGGTTTGTAAAATCGAAGCACCTTCTGGATCGCGTCTGGTATAGAGAAGCATCAGATGCGTCATTCTAGCATGATAATCGTGTTTCCCTTCAGACTCTTGCACTTCTTGGGGCATCTGCGATCGGTAGCTAACCTGGTTTTTATGAAGGGTACCCGCTTCGAGTTCTGCCAGATAATGCTCTGCCATTTCATTCTTTGCATCAACCGTTTGAACCTTTTTCCAGTAACGCAGTGCAAGATCAGGACGATTCAGTTGATACGCAGAAACGGCTAACCAGTGATAGAACGGCACGTCCCACACGTGTCGGGTACTCTCAACCTTACGTAGCCAGTGAAAGGCAAGCTCATGTTCACCCAAAAACCCAAACGTACTTCCTAATTTATACGAATGATCAGGATGAATCGGGTAGACATTCTTAAGCCTCTCAAGCATCACATCACGTTTAACATGTTGACCGAGGAAATCATAGAAAAGCGTTAAGTTACAAACCGCGTTCAGATTCCCTTCATTTTTCGTTAAGACGTCATCGAGTACTTCGACGGCTTCCTCATACTGCTCACTATAAAAATAAGCGAGGGCAAGGTTATTGTAAGCAGGCCAAAACTCAGAATAAACTTCTGTCATCCGCTCGAGTAACTCAATCGCTTCAAGAAAATGTCCCGCTTCAATCGCTTTACGAGCGGCTTCATGCTCTTGAATCAACTGTTCTTCTTCGCCAATCTCCTGAGGTAAGTGCTCGGATTGCTCGAACAAGATGAGGTCGACAAGCTCCTCGGCATCTTCCATAAATTCACCTTCTGGCTCATGCTTAAGGTAAATTCTTGCATGCTCTTCCGTTTGTTTAAACAGACCCATATGTGCAAAGTTGTTCGCAAGGAAAAAGTAGCAATCATAGTATTCAGGATCAAGATCGTCAAGAACAAATTTCAGCCATTCATTTGATGCTTCATATTCGCCTAATTCCGACAGGACCGCTGCAAGTTGACATATATAATCGACTTCTTCGGGGACAAGTTTAACCGCACGTTCAAGATGCTGTCTTGCTTTATCCAAATTCCGTTGCTGATAGGCTCTCATAGCCTTTTTATAAAAATAATCTCCGTCCTGAACGAACGGAATCAGTCGGCCTTTCATTTCCGAAGAAGCATGAAGTTCTTTCCTCATGTTTCCCCCCAATAATCTTTCTTCAAGTAATTCTATTACCAGTCATATCCGTTCAAAAGTATAACATACATCTACTTCCAATCGTAAAAGAAAATAAGTAGAAAAAACTGGCTAAATGCTCACATGCGCTCTTCGAATCGTTTTGATCTGGTGCAAAATAAAAACGAGCTCATCGGCTCGTTTTTATTTCCACATATCTTTTTTGCGCTTTGAGATTTCTTGCGCAATAAAACCAATTCCCATTCCAAGCAGCACACCAGGCCCTGGTTGACCAAGAAAAAGTCCAATTGCAAGTCCCACAAACATGAACCCTACAAACATGTAACCTCTCTCCATTTCTCGTAATTGAATTTACTCTTGCCTACGAATGGGAGAGAAAGAAGTTTCATTATTTTGAAGCGTGACGTTCCTCAAGTACCTGAAGAACGTCATCGAGCGCACATTCCTGCTCTCTTAGCAACACCATCAAATGAAAAATCAAGTCAGCTGATTCCCACGTAAGTTCTTGGTGGTCGCGGTTTTTCGCTGCAATGATGACTTCGGAAGCTTCTTCGCCAACCTTCTTTAGAATCTTATCAACACCCTCATTAAAGAGATAAGTTGTATAAGCTCCATCAGGACGCTCAGCTTCTCTTTTAGCAATCGTTTGTTCAAGTGTATTGAGGATAGCAAAACGATCCGCATTTGGCTTTAGTTCTTCTGAAAGCAAAGAATCACTGAAACAAGAGTAAGTCCCTTTATGACAGGCCGGTCCTTCGGGATTTACAAGCACAAGCACTGCGTCTTGATCACAGTCATAGCGAAGATCAAGAACGTGCTGCGTATTGCCTGAAGTCTCTCCCTTATGCCATAGTTCTTCACGTGAACGGCTGTAAAACCACGTTTCCTTTGTTTCGATTGTTTTCGTTAGAGACTCTTTGTTCATATAAGCTAGTGTTAACACTTCTTTACTCGCTGCATCCTGTACAATCGCTGGCACAAGGCCTTTTTCATCAAATTGAATCATTTCGGTATTCATCGAATCGCCACCCCGTTTTGTTTTAAGTAATCTTTCACATGTGATAGTGAGGTTTCTTTATAGTGGAAGATCGATGCGGCAAGAGCAGCATCTGCTGAAGCATCGTGGAAGACCTCGAGAAAGTCTTCAGAAGACCCTGCTCCTCCTGATGCAATGACAGGAATGGAGACAGCTTCGCCAATCGCTTTCGTTAGAGGAAGATCAAACCCATCTTTACTTCCGTCCGCATTCATACTTGTTAATAAAATTTCGCCTGCACCCATTTCCTGAGCTTTGATCGCCCACTCAACTGCGTCCCATTCCGTTGCCGTGCGACCGCCGTGCGTATAAACGCGCCATGAATTTGTATCTTCTTCCCACTTCGCATCAATCGCAACGACCATACACTGTGTTCCAAAATAATCAGCGCCTTCACGAATCAATTCCGGTCGTAGAACAGCCGCGGTATTCATCGATACTTTATCCGCTCCGGCGCGAAGCACACGCTTCATATCTTCAAGCTTATTAATTCCGCCCCCGACGGTAAAAGGAATAGCAAGTTCCGCTGCCACCTGCCGCACTACGTCGACCATCGTTTCTCTTCCTTCATGAGAAGCAGAGATATCTAAAAAAACAAGCTCGTCTGCTCCTTCTTCATCGTACACTCTCGCTAATTCAACGGGATCGCCAGCATCTCTAAGCCCTACAAACTGGATGCCTTTCACAACGCGGCCGTCTTTTACATCCAGACACGGGATAATACGTTTCGTCAGCATCGCTAGACCTCCAGCGCTTGTTTCAAAGTAAATTGATTCGTGTAGAGAGCTTTTCCGATAATCGCACCGCTAATCGAGTCACTTCTTTGCTCCAGGCTTTTCACATCATCAAGTTTGCTGATCCCACCTGAAGCAATCACGTCTTTACCCGTAGCCTCACCAAGCTCAGCAATTGCTTCAACGTTTGGACCTGATAGCGTTCCGTCTTTTGAAATATCCGTAAAAATGAAAACCTCTGCGCCATGCTCAGCAAGTTCTTTTCCGAGATCAACAGCTTTAATTTCGGAAGTTTTCAGCCAGCCTTCAACTGCGACATACCCATCTCTTGCATCAATTCCGATCGCAATCTTTTCTTTATATTTCGAAAGCATTCTTTTCACAAAGTCCGGGTCAGATATGGCACTGCTACCGAGAATAATCCGATCAACCCCGTTTTCAAGGTAATAAGCAACGTCTTCTTCCGTTCGAATTCCTCCCCCAACTTGTACACGCGCCGATAAGTTGTTGGCCACCTCAAGAACGTGGCGATCATTTACACGCTTTCCCTCTCTTGCCCCGTCAAGATCAACCATATGGATCCATTTGGCACCGTCATCAGCAAATTGCTTAGCCATATCAAAAGGCGAATCGCCGTAAATGGTTTCTTTGTTGTAATCACCTTGCAAAAGGCGTACACATTTGCCGCCTCTCATATCAATAGCAGGATAAATGGTAATTGGCATCTTATGCGTCATTCCTTTCTACGTATTGGGCATAGTTTTTTAAAATCGCAAGACCGGCATGACTGCTTTTCTCAGGGTGGAACTGGGTGCCAAACACTTTTCCTTTTCCTACAACAGCCGGAACTTCCTCAGCATAATCAGCTGTTGAAATTAAAACATCACGATCATCTGTATCAACATAATAGGAGTGAACAAAATACACGTGCTCATCTAAGACATCATTCATTAAAAACGAATCTGGCTGATGAATCACTAGTTTGTTCCATCCCATATGAGGGACTTTGTAGGCATTACCAAACGCATCCTTACCAGGAAATTTCTTTACTGTTCCCGGTAAAAAAGAAAAGCCTTCCGCATACCCATTTTCATCACTTTCTTCAAAAAGAAGCTGCATGCCAAGACAAATGCCAAGTAACGGTTTGCCTGCTTCCACTTCTTTTTCAAGGAAAGCTTTTAAGCCCGTTTCGGTTAAGATCGCCATCGCATCACGAAAAGAACCAACTCCAGGAAGGAGAAGTCCAGTCGCTTTGGCGAGCTCCTTCTCATCCTCTGAAACAAAATAGTCATAACCGAGACGCTCTAGTGCCTTACTTACGCTGTATAAATTCCCCATGCCATAATCAATAATTCCGATCATTTACAGCATTCCTTTCGTTGATGGCACACCTTTTACTCGAGGATCGATCAGCGTTGCCTCATCTAGAGCACGTCCGAGCGCTTTAAAAATAGCTTCTATGATGTGGTGTGTATTGTGTCCGTAGTGAACGATCACATGTAAGTTCATTCTTGCTTCAATCGCAAGTTTCCATAAAAACTCATGAACCAACTCAGTATCAAATGTTCCAACGCGCGTCGATGGTAGCTCTACCCGATATTCAAGGTGAGGGCGATTGCTTAAATCCACGACAACCTGAGCAAGTGCTTCATCCATCGGAACAAACGCATTGCCATATCGCTTAATGCCTTCTTTTGTACCAAGCGCCTGTTTTAGTGCTTCACCAAGGCAAATGCCGATGTCTTCTGTTGTATGGTGATCATCAACTTCCGTGTCCCCATTTGCCGCGATCGCTAAATCAAATTTGCCATGCTTCGTGAACAAATCAAGCATGTGAGTAAGAAAAGGGACACCGGTTTGTAAATCAGTTTTTCCGCTCCCGTCTATCCCAAAGGATAAGTTAATCGATGTTTCAGAAGTTTCTCTTGAAATGGAACTTTTTCTTTCTTCGCTCATTTTAAATCCTCCAATCGAAGTTCAACAGCTCTCGCATGAGCATCAAGTCCTTCAAGCTTAGCGAGTGCTACGATGTTATTACCGTTCGTTCTCATTGCTTCTTTACTATAGGAAATAACGCTTGATTTTTTAATAAAATCATCTACTGACAATGGACTTGAAAAGCGTGCTGTTCCATTCGTTGGGAGCACATGGTTAGGTCCAGCAAAATAATCTCCAACAGGTTCGGAGCTATAAGGACCAAGGAAAATCGCTCCTGCGTGACGAATTTTCCCGAGAAGCGTCATCGGTTCTTCCACCATAATTTCAAGGTGCTCAGGCGCAAGTTCATTCACAGCTTCAACCGCTTCCGCAAGGTGATCAACAACATAAATCATCCCATAATCCTCAATCGACGTTGCGGCAATATCGGCACGCGGAAGATTAACGAGCTGTTGCTTCACTTCTTCTTGAACACGTTCAGCAAGAGTCGCTGACGTTGTTACTAGAACAGCACTAGCCCGCTCATCATGCTCAGCTTGGGATAAAAGATCTGCTGCAACATAAGCTGGATTCGCCTGTTCATCGGCTAGCACAACGATTTCACTTGGACCAGCAATCATATCGATATCGACGATGCCAAACACTTCTCGTTTCGCAAGCGCAACGAAGATATTACCCGGTCCTACAATTTTATCAACCGGGGCAATTGTTTCGGTACCATAAGCGAGTGCTGCAACTGCTTGAGCACCGCCAACTTTAAAAATTTCTGTGACACCTACTTCATTTGCTGCAACAAGAACACCAGAAGGGACATTTCCCTCTGCATCAGGCGGTGTAACCATCGCAATTCGCTTTACACCCGCTGCGATGGCCGGGATTACGTTCATTAGTACCGAAGAGGGATAAGCGGCTTTTCCACCAGGAACATAGACGCCAACAGAATCAAGTGGCGTCACTTTTTGTCCTAACATTGTGCCGTCTTCAGCAGTCGTAAACCATGACTGGCGGCGCTGACGCTCATGAAACGTTTGGATGTTTTCAGCGGCTTGCCTAATCGTAGTAATAAGTTCATCTGATAAATCGCCATAGGCTTTTTCGATTTCAACAGTTGAGACACGAAGTTCTTCTAAATCCGCTCCATCAAACTTTTTTGTATTTTCCTTAACCGCTTCATCACCAGTCGCTTTCACTTGTGAAAGAATCGAAAGAACAACCTGACGCTGCTCTTCCGTTCCTTGCTCAATCGAGCGTTTAATGGAAATGCCTTCATTACGATTAACGATTTTCATCTGCACTCTCTCCTTCCACAACCGCTGAAAGACGTTGGACCATATCATCAATAATGGCGTCTTTCGTTCGATAACTTACTGGGTTCACAATAAAGCGCGATGTGATTGACTCAATAAATGCCGTTTCCATTAAGCCGTTTTCTGTTAATGTTCGACCTGTTGAAACAATATCAACGATTCGATCCGCTAGACCAATCAGTGGCGCAAGCTCAATCGATCCGTTTAGCTTAATGATTTCAACTTGCTCACCCTGCTGACGGAAGTAATTTGACGCAACGTTCGGATATTTTGTAGCGATCTTTGGTGCCACGCCTTTGATTGGTCCATCAGAAAGTCCAGCCACCGCGAGATAACAGCCACTAATTTTCAGATCAAGCACTTCATAAACGTTACGTTCCTCTTCAAGCATCACGTCTTTACCAGCGATCCCAACGTCAGCTACACCGTGCTCCACATAAGTTGGAACATCCATTGGTTTCGCTAAGATAAAGCGTAGGTTTTCTTCTTCTATATCGATAATTAACTTCCGTGAATCATCAAACTCAGGGGGAAGTTGATAACCAGCATTTCGAAGCAATTCTACCGCTTCTTCAAAAATACGCCCTTTCGGCATGGCCATCGTTAGCATGACTACATCCCCTTTCCGTTTTTACCGATTAAATACGTCACGTCATCAAAACGCTCAGAATAAGCATCAAGATTCGTTACGCCGTTTAACTCCTGCACAACAACTTTCTCGCCATCCGCTCGTCGTTCTGACGCCTGTTGAATGGCTTCTTCTCTTCGTTCAGGGCTAAATATAATGGCATTAGGCAAGCGCTCATGATCCGTTACGCCTAGTGCTTCTGCAAGATGATCAAGGCGAATACCAAAACCCGTTGCCTGAGCTGGACGATCAAAGCGCTCAAGCAACTCGTCGTAACGTCCCCCATTACTTAAAGGCACGCCAAGGTTGTTCGCATACCCCTCGAATACAACACCTGTGTAATAACTCATATGACTTACAAGTGTAAAATCAAATTTCACTTGATCTGCAACACCATAAGCTTTGAGCGTATGTAAGAGTGTGCGAAGCTCGTTAAGCACTCGTTCTCCAGCTTCATTTGGAAGAAGTTCAATCGCTTCTTCTAATTTTGATCCATCCCCCCGAAGCGTGAGCAGAGCCATTAACCTTTTTTGATCGATTGTCGATAGCGGCATCTCACGAACATGCTGACGATAGCCTACGTAATTTTTCTCGTATAAATAACGCCGAAGGACAGCCGCACGTTCTTCGTTTCCAACGATAGAAAGAAACAGCTCTTGAATAAAACCAACGTGACCTATTGCGATCTGAAAATCTTCAAGACCAGCTTCTTCTAAAACAGCAGCCATTAATGCAATCACTTCTGCATCCGCACTAGTTGTCCGATCTCCGATTAACTCGACGCCGATTTGTTCAAATTCCGCTGGCTTACCTCCTTCGTCTTCCTGTGCGCGAAACACGTTTGAATCATAAGCTAGACGAAGAGGGAAGGGCTCGTTCTTAAGACTTGAAGCTGCGACACGAGCAATCGGCGCCGTCATATCTGGTCTTAGGACAAGCGTATTGCCGCGCTGGTCAAGAAGTTTAAAAAGCTGCTGATCAAGAATAGCAGAAGCTTCTCCGACCGTTTCATAGTACTCAAGCGTAGGGGTATTCATAAAACGATAGCCCCACCCTTCCGTAACACGCTGAATCTTTTCTCGAATGCTTGTTTTTAAGGCATATAGGACCGGTAGCGTATCGCGCATACCGAGTGGCTTCTCAAATACGAATGGTCTTGTCATTTTGTGCACCTCACATTTCCTTTAGTTCGCTAACATACTAACAAGATGAAGTTATTTGTAGTTTACACGCCTTTATTTTTTTCGTCAACCAATAAGGGGCATTATTCCCTTTACTCCTTTTCTGTACTCCAATGTGAATTACCTTTATTTTTTAGGTGATCTTAAAGAATGATGTCGATTTTTGGGTTTCTGTCTCATAATCGTGATCACTTCTTCGTAGATTGGGGTAATGACTATGAAAGAAACTTTCTTTTCCAATTAAGGAAATCTATAATGAGGAAAAGATTAAATGACAAAAAGAGAGGATGTGCCACGTGGTTAATAAAATTTTCTTTTTCCTCGTGATCATCGGCGTTCCCCTATCCGTTGCTGGAAGCCTTCTTCATTGGTCGCAAATTCTAATGTTTGGAGTCTACTGCTTAACTATTGTTTCTCTTGCCGCTTATATGGGAAGAGCAACCGAAAGTCTTGCAGTGATCTCAGGACCGCGGATTGGTGGCTTACTTAACGCAACCTTTGGAAATGCAGTTGAACTCATCATTTCAATTTTTGCATTAAGAGAAGGTTTAATTGAAATTGTACTTGCTTCACTAACAGGATCAGTTCTAGGAAACCTGCTCCTTGTTGCTGGTTTGTCATTCTTCGTTGGAGGATTAAAGTTTAAAAGACAAAAATTCAACGTCTATGACGCCAGGCACAATTCCGGACTGTTAATGTTTGGAGTGATTGTGGCTTTTGTTATACCCGAAGTGTTCTCAATGGACATGAGTGACGCAGAAGCGATTTCATTAAGTACGGGCATATCCATCATTCTTATCGTTCTTTACCTTGCTGCACTCTTCTTTAAGCTCGTAACCCATCGAGGTGTCTACCAGCACGTTTCTAATCAAGAAGGGAGCGATGCCGGCGGCAAACACGTTCACGAAGAACCTGAGTGGAGTCGTAAAAAAGCGATGATTGTGCTAGCTCTGTCGACTGCTGCAGTGGCCTATGTATCAGAAAGTCTTGTGCATACGTTTGAAACAGTTGGCGATACATTTGGTTGGAGTGAATTATTCATCGGTGTGATCATTGTAGCCATTGTAGGAAATGCGGCTGAGCACGCTTCCGCTATCATCATGGCTTATAAAAATAAAATGGATGTGGCAGTTGAAATCGCAGTCGGTTCAACCTTACAGGTGGCAATGTTTGTTGCGCCACTACTCGTCCTTATCTCCCTTTTCTTCCCGGTGCAAATGCCACTGGTCTTTACGTTACCAGAGCTAGTGACGATGGTAACAGCCGTATTGCTAATGATCGTCATCAGTAATGATGGAGAAACGAACTGGTTTGAAGGAGCGACGTTACTCGCTGCTTACTTAATTATGGGGATCGGTTTTTATTTACTTTAATCAAGAAGCCTGCAATTTGCGGGCTTTTTTGTTACAGTAACTGAGGGAAGATCTTCCGCATAACGTGTTAGAAATTGGACCGATCATTTATATGTCCACCTAACGAATCGAACGAAAACGCAGAAAGTAGGCGAAAACATGATTCACCGTAAAACAAGTCGAGAAATTCAATTAATGAAAGAAGCTGGAGAGGTTCTGGCTGACTGCCACAAAGAACTTCGTAGCATTATTAAACCAGGTGTTACAACGAAACAAATTGATGATTTTGTTGAACTCTTTTTAGAGGAGCGCGGTGCGACACCAGAGCAAAAAGGCTATCAAGATTACCCATACGCTACATGTGCTTCTGTTAATGATGTCATTTGTCACGGGTTCCCAGGGTCAAGAAAACTGAAAGAAGGCGACATCGTTACAATCGACATGGTTGTGAACTTAAATGGCGCACTTGCTGATTCTGCATGGACATATGCAGTAGGAGAAATTTCAGAGGAAAAGCAGCATTTGCTTGAAGCGACGAAAAAATCTCTCTACTTAGGTATCGAGCAAGCCGTCATTGGCAACCGTATTGGCGACATTGGCCATGCCATTCAAAAATATGCTGAAGCAGAAGGGTTTGGCGTTGTTCGAGATTTCACTGGACACGGCATTGGACCGACTCTTCACGAAGAACCGATGATTCCACATTTCGGTCAGCCCGGTACAGGCGCTAGACTGAAAGAAGGTATGGTGATTACAATTGAACCGATGCTAAACATTGGTAAACCATACAGCACGATTGACGAAGATGGCTGGACAGCTCGCACAGTGGATGGCTCTACATCCGCTCAGTATGAACATACGCTTGCCATTACAAAAGACGGCCCAGTTATTCTAACAGATCAGGGTGACGAGTAATTACAAGAAAGCCCGCAGCATCTGCTGCGGGCTTTTATATATCGTGTTTTGCTCGTTCTTCTTTCGTATAGATGACCTGCATTGGATTTCCACCAACAAAAGCCCCTGCTGGCACACTTTTATGAACAAGCGTCCCAGCTGATACGATGGCCCCATCACCAATCGTAATCCCCGGCAACAATGTACTATTCGCCCCAATCATCACCCGATCACCAATGACAACATCGCCAAGGCGGTACTCCTCAATCAAATATTCATGAGCTAATATCGTTGTATTGTAGCCAATAATAGAGTTTTTTCCGACTGAAATCTTTTCCGGAAACATAATGTCGAGCATCACCATAAGGGCAAATGCCGTTTGGTCACCAATTTTCACACCTAGGAAGGTTTTATACAACCAATTCTTCATAGGAATAAAAGGAGTGTATCGAGCGAGCTGAATCACAATAAAGTTCTTCACGACCTTCCAAAACGGAACGGTTTTATAAATTTGCCAGAGAGCATTGCTACCAGTAACGGGGTAACGCTCTGTGTTTCTCACTTGTCGGCTCCAGCAATCGAAAGAATTTCTCCCATATGATCAACCAGGTAATCTGGCTTAAATGAGGCAAGAAAGTCGCATCCTTTAATCGTCCATGACACACCAACTGTCGTTACACCCGCATTTTGTCCAGCGAGAATATCATATTGGCTATCACCAACCATCAGCGTTTCTTCACGAACAGAACCTAGTTTGTTCATGGCTGTTTCAAGCTGCTCTGGATGCGGCTTAGGATTTTCAACTTCATCAACTGTGATAACTACAGGGAAGAATTGATCAAGCTTTGTTAGCTTTAATCCCATTTCTACCGTGTTTCTCATCTTTGACGTTACGATTGCTAGTTTATATCCTTTTTCAGATAACGTCTTCACCGTTTCAAATACGCCATCAAATTCCGTGACAAGGTGATCATGATTCGTAACATTATGATCACGATAAAAAGCGACCATTTCTTCTGCACGACTTTCATCATGCTTTGCAAACGTTAAGTAAAGCGGCTCTCCAATAAACTGTTTTAATTCTTCATCCTCGTAACGTCCGGGATAAAAATGATCAAACGTATGTTTAAATGAAGCCATAATTAAATCATTTGTATTAATTAATGTTCCGTCTAAATCAAATAAAAGGGTGTTAATACTCATACGATGGATCCTTTCTTTTTGAAGCATTTAGTTCACGTCTTTTCCATATTACTGAGATGATTACCGTTAAAAGAATGGCTGTTACTAACCGAACAAGAAGCAACCAGATGACCGGAATCCCAAGTGGAATAAAAATAAGTGTATCCTCAATGACAGCATGACACGCCACGAGAAAAATAAACGCTAAATAAAGATCTTTCTTCTCAACGCCATCTTCTTTTGCAGCCTGAATCATAACTCCTGCTCCGTATGCAAGGCCAAAGACAAGTCCTGCGGCAAGCGTTGTCGATGTGTTTTCTTTCATGCCAAGACTTCTCGTCACAGGAGCCATCCACCTTGAGAAAGTCGTAAGCCATGACAAATCTTTCATCACCTGGATAAAAATCATCAGTGGAATGACAATTAAAGCAAGCTGAAGAACGCCTAAAGACGCTTTTTCTAACCCCTGTAGTAGAATAGGTCCCCAGCCACTCACCGTTTCATTCGTTTGAGAAACAAGTCCATAAGCTGCCTGCTCGCTCCCACCTTGCCAAACAAGATTGATAACAAAAGCCGATAAGACGGCAAGTCCAATTCTTACAGCAAGAATGACCCAGAGCTTTACACCAACTCTTGCGGCTACGCCAGATTCAATCAGCAAATTATGTGAGAAGGATAGCATAACGGCTAAAATGAAAACCTCTTTAACCGTTAAGTCTAGTGTTAATATTGCCCCAATTCCAGCATAAAGATTTAAGAAATTTCCTATTACTAGAGGAATGGCTGCGTCCCCTGACAAACCGATCCATTTCATCACAGGAGCGATCAGCGCAACGATCCATTCGAGGACAGGAGTATAACGAAGGAGGGTCATCACTAACGTAATCGGAAAAATGATTTTTCCAAGTTCCCACGTTGTCATCAGTCCTGCTTTTAAACCACGTCGCAAAATCCCCACACTGACACGCCTCCTAGCTTTTTTCGTTATATGGCTTTGCTTTCATCACCTTGCGTCGATAAATAATCAGGGCAACCGATACAATAATCAATACGACTGAGATTACCTGTGCCACTCGAAGAGATTCGGTTAACATTAGGCTATCTGTTCGTAACCCTTCAATAAAGTAGCGTCCAAATGAATACCAAATAACGTAAGAAAGGAAAACTTCGCCTTTCTTCACTGACGTTCGTTGAAGAATCACAAGCAACACAACGCCAGCTATGTTCCAAAGGGATTCATATAGGAACGTAGGGTGATAATACGTACCGTCAATATACATTTGATTAATAATAAATTCTGGTAGCATCAGGTTTTCAAGAAACGCTCTTGTCACAGGCCCCCCATGTGCTTCCTGGTTCATAAAGTTTCCCCAGCGACCAATTGCTTGCCCAAGAAGGATACTTGGTGCAGCGATATCAGCAATTTTCCAGAAAGAGAGACCACGCTTTCTTGTGAAAATGATTGCGGTAATAACAGAGCCAATCAGAGCACCGTGAATCGCAATTCCGCCTTCCCAAATCGCAAAGATATCACCTGGATTATCTTTATAATAGCTCCATTGGAACGTTACGTAGTAAATACGGGCAGAAATGATTGCAATAGGTACAGCCCATAAGATTAAATCAACAAACGTTTCTTTCGGCAATCCCTGTCTTTGCGTTTCCCTGATGGCTAAAAGCAGACCAAGGTAAGCACCTAACGCAATGATGATGCCATACCAGTAGATTGAGATCGGTCCAAGCTCTAGCGCGACACGATCAAGTGGCTGTATTGAGGCTAACATGTCGTTGTCTCTCCTTTATTGATATCCTACTTAAGATTAGATGCTATCGTGTTCGTCACCATCTTCAATTTCTCGCGTCAATCGTTCTGAAAATTGTTTCGCCGCATTCATCCCCATATTTTTCAAACGGAAGTTCATCGCCGCTACTTCAATAATAATGGCAAGGTTTCGTCCAGGTCGAACAGGTACGACAAGTCTGGGCACATTTGAATCAATGATTTTCATGTACTCTTCTTCAAGCCCAAGGCGATCATACACTTTTTTAGAATCCCAAAGTTCAAGATTCATAACAAGAGAAATCTTCTTGTAGTTTCGAATTGCACCTGCACCAAATAACGTCATAACGTTAATGATTCCAAGGCCGCGAATTTCCAGAAGGTGCTGAATTAATTCAGGAGCACTTCCTACCAGCGTATTTTCTGCTTCTTGGCGGATTTCAACTGAATCATCAGCTACGAGCCGATGGCCACGTTTTACAAGTTCAAGAGCCGTCTCACTTTTTCCGACACCACTTGAACCCGTAATTAAAACTCCGACACCATAAATATCAACAAGCACGCCGTGAATAGCTGTGTTCGGCGCAAGCTGACTTTCAAGATAGTTTGTTAAACGGCTGCTCAAACGAGTGGTTGTCATCGTTGACCGTATAATGGGAACATCCTTTTCTTTCGATGCTTGAATCAGTTCTTCAGGAACGTCCATATCTCTCGAAAGTACAATACCTGGTGTCTCGTCTGTACAAAGCTTCTGCATACGCTCAATCTTCTGTTCCTCTGGGAGACCATGAAAGAAAGACATCTCCGTTTTTCCAAGTAGCTGCAAACGCTCCGCTGGATAATAAGTGAAAAAACCTGCCATTTCAAGTCCTGGGCGTGAGATATCACTCGTTGTGATCGGTCGATGGATCCCTTCTTCACCACTCACTAATTCTAAATTGAATTTTTCAATCACATCTTTCATACGAACTTTAACCATTCGTAAACCTCCTATGTATGAACCAAAGCAACGGTTCCAATTCAACTTCCCCTATTGTACCATTTCCTATTTCAAAGCACATATAGATTAAAACCATTTTTGTGATGGGGATTACGCACCTCCCCATCACCACAAAAAAAACCGAAGCGTATGCTCCGGTTTTTCAAGTCTTATTTTACTTTCAACGGTACAACCGCATCATGCATTTGCTTATCGAGTTCCTGAATGTGTGCTTGCTTCATTTCGTTCGACCAGTTAAGTCGCTTCGCCATGTACTCAATGACTGGCTCTTTCCAGCGACGCACCCAATCAATATCAAAGTAAAGTGCACTTGTTCTACGGTTGAAGTAATCAAGCGGTGTTGCCACCATCTCTTCTTCAATCCCATAAATAAGGGTTGAGAACACTTCAAGACTTAAGTGATGGAAGCTTGCCTCTGTTCCGACCGTTTCAATGATTTGATAGATTCGTTCAATATTAGAACCGTAACGCTGTACGAGCGTTTCTGCTTCTTTCACGCTTAAACCAAGCGTAGTTCCACGTCGTACTTGTTCCGTTGCATATTCTTTAAAACCTTTGCTTCCGCCAACGTAACCGCCTGATAGCACCATATTTTTCGTTGTCGAAGCTGGAAACTTTTTATATTTTTCTTCTTTAAATTGATCTGTAATCAGATTGACCACTTTTTCAGCCATTTTACGGTAACCCGTGAGTTTACCACCGGCAATTGTAATTAAGCCAGAGTCAGAAAGGAAGATTTCATCTTTACGAGAAATTTCAGATGGATCTTTTCCTTCTTCGTGAATCAATGGACGAACACCAGACCAGCTTGATTCCACATCTTCTTTCGTTACATTAATGCCAGGGAACATGAAGTTCGCTGCATCAACAATATAGTCTCTATCTTCGACCGTCATCTGAGGATGTACAGGGTTTTTGGTATATTGTGTATCCGTTGTACCGATGTACGTCTTACCAGCACGTGGGATCGCAAACATCATCCGACCATCATCAAACGGTGTATCGAAATACACGGCTTGCTGGAGCGGGAATTTAGACTGATCAAAAACAAGGTGAACACCTTTCGTTAGGAACATGTGCTTTCCTTTTTTAGATTGATCGAGCTCACGAATTTCATCTACCCATGGCCCCGCTGCGTTTACGACTTTTTTCGCGCGGATTTCACGCGTTTCACCCGTTACAACGTCTTTCGCGCGAACGCCAACTACTTTCCCATCTTCATATAAAAGCTGTTCCGCTTTCACATAGTTAACCGCTTTTCCACCGCGATGAACAGCTTCCTTCATAATTTCTAGGGTTAGACGAGCATCGTCCGTGCGGTATTCTACGTAATATCCGCCACCTTTTATATCACTTTTACGAAGAAGAGGTTCTTTATCTAATGTCTCTTTCTTCGACAACATGCTTCTTCTTTCTTTTCGTTTCACACCAGCTAATCTGTCATAAAGAGCCAAACCTGCTCCAGTAGAGAACTTCCCAAACGTACCACCTTTAATAATTGGTAGTAGCATCCATTCTGGCGTAGTGACATGCGGCGCGTTCTCATACACAATCGCACGCTCTTTCCCCACTTCAGCAACTAGCCCTACTTCGAAATTTTTAAGGTAACGAAGACCACCGTGTACGAGCTTCGTGGAACGACTTGACGTACCAGCAGCGAAATCCTGCATTTCGATAACGGCTGCGTTCATTCCTCTCGAAGCTGAGTCAAGTAAAATTCCTGCACCGGTAATTCCTCCACCTACAACGAGGACATCTAGCTCCTCTGAGACGATTTGATCAAGTACTACGCTTCTTTGCAATCCTGAAAATGGTTTAACCAAGATGAACACTCCCTTTTGTTATATGAACAATTACTTAATTAACATCAGTTTCTATAATTCTTCTCTTCAGTACTTTACCCCTAATGGAGGGTTTCTTAAGCATTAGTTTAAACATTCCTACAAAAACTCGTTTAAAGAACAAAAAAAGACCACAACACACCAGAGCATGACAATCCATGCTTGGGCGCTGTGGTCTTCTCCTATTCTCCGACCAGAACACTATTAACTTAAGTTCATTGTAGCATAACCTGTATGCTATGCCTAGAAAAATGGATTATTTAAAAGCCATTGTTGCATTTACAGCTTTTTTCCATCCTCCATATAGCTCTTCTCGCTCTTCTTCTTTCATTTTAGGATCAAACGTTTTATCGATCATCCACTGTTTCTTAATTTCTTCTTTATCTTTCCAATATCCAGTCGCGAGTCCTGCAAGGTAAGCTGCACCAAGTGCTGTTGTCTCACTAACCGTTGGACGTTCAACAGGGACACCAATAATATCGCTCTGGAATTGCATAAGGAAGTTGTTATTTACAACACCTCCATCAACGCGGAGTGTTTTAAGGTCAATGCCAGAATCAGTGGTCATCGCATCAAGCACATCTCTCGTTTGATACGCAAGGGATTCAAGCGTTGCGCGTACAAAGTGCTCTTTACTCGTTCCTCTTGTTAAACCAAAGACAGCTCCCTTTACATCACTATCCCAATATGGCGTTCCTAGTCCAACAAACGCTGGCACCATATAAACGCCATCAGTGGACTCAACACGTTCTGCATAACGCTCACTTTCAGGTGCTTCGTTAAACATGCGTAAACCGTCACGTAGCCATTGGATTGCAGATCCTGCAACAAAGATACTACCTTCTAAAGCGTATTCCACTTTACCATCAACGCCCCACGCGATCGTTGTAAGAAGACCATTTTCAGACTTAACCGCTTTTTCACCGGTATTCATGAGCATAAAGCAGCCCGTACCATACGTATTTTTCGCCATTCCTTTATCATAACAAGCCTGTCCGAATAAAGCTGCTTGTTGGTCACCTGCCACGCCCGCAATCGGAACATTTTGACCAAAGAAATGATAATCAACGGTATTTGCGTAGACTTCAGATGAAGGACGAACTTCAGGAAGCATCGATTTCGGAACGTTTAACATTTCAAGCAACTCTTCGTCCCACTTTAAGTCATAAATGTTATACATCATCGTACGGGAAGCATTTGTGTAATCGGTCACGTGGGCTTCTCCGCCGGAAAGTTTCCAGATCAACCACGAATCAATTGTTCCGAAAAGAAGATCACCATTTTCCGCCTTCTCGCGCGCTCCGTCTACATTGTCCAAAATCCATTTAACCTTTGTTCCAGAGAAATAAGCATCAATTAAAAGACCAGTCTTGTTTCGAACCATGTCTTCATGACCCTGATCTTTTAGCTCCTTAACGATACCAGCCGTTTGACGAGATTGCCACACAATCGCGTTGTAAATCGGTTTTCCGGTATTTTTATCCCAAACCACTGTTGTTTCACGCTGATTCGTAATTCCGATCGCTTCAATATCTTTAGCAGATAGATCAGAAGCAGAGGAGAGAACCTGTGCCATTACGGAAAGAATCGAGCTCCAGATTTCTTGAGCATCGTGTTCAACCCAACCAGATTTAGGAAAATGCTGCTTGAATTCTTTTTGAGCAACGTTTACGATTTCACCTTTCTTATTAAAAAGAATCGCACGTGAGCTTGTCGTTCCTTGATCCAATGATAAAATGTACTTTTTTGACATGTTGTTTCCTCCCTAAATAGAATTAAATGATTAATTTTTCGCTTCAGACGAAGCATGAACTGTATCTTGAAGCTTATCACTAAGTTGATAAAGAATTACAAATAAAATTGCTACTACGACAGTAGATACCCAAAAAACAATGCTATATGTTGCTTCTGTTACCGCTTTAAAAAGAATGGCACCATACATTCCGCCACAAGCGGGACCTATAACCGGGATCCAGGCATATCGCCAATTCGAATCCCCTTTGCCTGGTATAGGCAAGAAAAAGTGAGCGATTCTTGGGCCAAGGTCTCGAGCAGGGTTAATCGCATACCCCGTCGTACCACCAAGAGAAAGTCCGATCGCTACAATAAGGAAACCTACGATGAAGGGATTCAGTCCATCAGTAAAATCATTCGAACCAATCGCAAGAAGTCCAATCAAAAGCATCGCTGTTCCAATAAACTCACTTAAAAAGTTACTAAACGTATGCGGAATAGCAGGATCGGTAGAAAATACAGCCAATTTAAGCGCTTTATCGTCTTCTCTACGGAAATGAGGAAGAAAATGAAAGTACACGATACATCCACCGAGAAATGCACCAATCATTTGCGCCAATATGTAGCCTGGTACATCACTCCACGGAAAATCGCCAACAGCTGCTAACCCTAACGATACAGCAGGATTTAAATGAGCGCCACTTACCTGACCAACTGCATAAACCCCCATAGCAACACCAAGGCCCCATCCTAGGGCAACGACAATCCATCCCCCGCCTTGAGCTTTCGAATCTTTTAAGTTAACGTTTGCAACAACGCCACCACCAAATATAATTAGAATCATTGTACCTAATATTTCACCTATAACTGGAGACAAATCAGAACACCTTCTTCCTGAGTTTAGTTAAAACTCCTCTCTGAGCCTATTCCCTCTTTCTATCATTCTAAAAGGGAAATTAAAAAAAACCACACCAATCTCTCCTATCAACTGACAGGATTTGTGTGTGGTTCTCCTCATCTCAGGCACGAGCTATTAACCTACCACCTATTTAACCAGACATATGTAAGCGATGTCAAGTGGTTCAATCTGGTTGAAAATGTTTCCATAACTCTTTTTTCGAAGTAGTGACCGCCGCCGCTCCTCCACTTAACGCTGCCTCTACGTCTTCAATTGTACGAATAAATCCTCCTGCGAAGATCGGTACTTTGATTTGTTCATGAAGTTCTTCAAAAACCTGAGGAATAATACCTGGCAACACTTCTACACAGTCTGGTTTCGTATTTTTCACCATACTATAACTCGTATCGAGCGCCATCGAGTCGAGCATGAACAAGCGCTGCACAGAGAGAATGCCTCTTCTTTTGGCTACTCCAAGCACACTGGATCTTGTCGAGATAAGGCCCGCTGGCTTAATTTCTTGACATAAAAATTCAGCACCATGTTCATCATTCCGTAAGCCTTGAACAAGATCTGCGTGCAATAGAATCTTTTTCCCAGCTCTATTTCCCTCCCGAATAACTGATTTTAATTGGCCGATATGCGTATCTAACAGGACTATATATGTATACTTACTATTTAATAAAATTTCAAAATCACGCATTTTCCTCACTGCCGGTAGGATGCTTTGGTTATGAAACGACATCGATCATCCCTCCTTTTCTTTTCATCATACCAGAATAACGAGAAACTTCCATATGGAAGGACCTTCATATCCAAGCAGCTTAACTGAACCCAATCTTGGACAAAGTTCTACTTACTCCTTCCTATGTCTGGTCTTCCTCTATGAAAAAAAGCACGCCCTCGAGAAGAGAGCGTGCTTTTATGCTTTCCGGCGAATCGGTTCCATTATGAACTTCTCAATCAATAAATTTAACAATCCGATCACTATGGCAGCAAGAATCGCCATTCCAAAGCCATCAATGACGAATGCATCTCCCATTAGCGAAGCCGTAATCATAAGGGTGATCGCATTTATCACAACCAAGAACAAACCTAGCGTAAGGATCGTCACAGGAAGGGTAAGCAGGATAAGGAACGGCTTAATAAACACATTCACAAGCGAAAGGATAACGCTCGCGAGAATAGCCGATCCGAGCCCTTGAATAAAAAACCCATCAAAATATCCTGCTACTACCATTAGCACGACGCTATTTACAAGTAAACTTAAAAGCCAGTGTCGCATCATACCCCCCCTATCCATTGACCTTTTTAATATAGGCGTTCCTTTATCCCTTTATTCGATCTTCTAAAGATAAGAAACTGAAATTGAACCAGCTGTTGAATTCGCTTCGATGCGATAGCTGTGTTCAGACTCTTCTTCTGTTCTAAACTTCTTTAAGCGATGTGAAATCTCTTTTTTCTCGCGAAGAATACTCATGTTATTAAGATCCGTTGTAATCGCTCCGATTGTCGATTTAAGATCTCCTTTTATATTCATGCCTTTAGGGATAACAATTTGTATTGTACCGTTAACCGTTTTGAAATCCGCACTACCACTAACAGCATTTTGAAGCGTATGGCGAATGGCTCCATTCATGGATTGCGCGTCTGTCTCAACAAATGTGCCATCAATCGTAATTGGACCATTTGCCGTTTCAAGTTCACAAATTTCACCAGTTGACTCTTCTACCACAATCGCGCCATTTCCTGTTTCAGCTTCAAGTACTTTTACGTTCGATTTTCGAATACCGATTTTCCCATTAGCTGTTTTTAACTTAGCTTTTGCTGATGTAATACTCTCACCTGTTACATCACCATTAAACGTCGTAATCCACACTCCCTCATAGTTAGAGGCAGGGACATAAATCACTAGATTCACCTTGACATCAGCACGTTCTGATTTGAACGTCATTTTTCCATTATCGACTGAAAAGTAAGTATCTCGTAACAGCTTATCCATTGCATCCTGTTGATTCGATACCCGGTATACATTGGCACGACAATCGATTTTCACATCGTTTCGTTCCCACGTCTGAAACGTAATTTCACCATTTCGAACATGCACATCAAGCGTCTCTGGTGTAGCTTCGAGTTGTTCATAAACGTGAGTTACTTCTTCAGATGAACCGAAATTAAAATCGAGATCCATATCTTTTACTTTTTGAATAAGAGATTCGACAAACTGCCCTACCTTATAGCTAGGAGCGGTTCGATCAGTGTGAGTATCTGTTGACTTCTCAAATTTCCTTTCCTCTGACCCTTCATTTGTTCCGACAGCTTTTAATAGCTTAGCGCCTTCATCAGCCGAAATTTTACCATCTTCAATCATTTTAAGAATCATTCTACGTTCTTCATTCATTCAAAACATCTCCTTTTTGTTTATTCGTTTAAACTATTTGAACAATTACCACCGGAGAACCTGAATTCCTTTTACAATGTTCCAGATAAAGACCACAACATTAAGTAAACTAAACAAGATAAAACCTAAAATGATCACCACACCTACATCCATCACAAATACAGCTAAAAGCGCCAGAATGATCGTAAGAAATGGAAGGAGGTGAGAGACAATCGAGCGCTTCGCATGATAAGACACTTCTTCATCCCTCACAACAAAATAAACAATGATCGGAAAAAGAAACGGTGCGAAAAATACGCTAAAATAGCAAAGGGAGGACATTACTTTTTCTACAGACATAATTGCTTCCCCTTTCAATATTCTCTACCTAACTATACGATTCGTCAAAAAGAAAGTTTCAAAAAGAAATAAGAAAAAACGAAAAGACAGCGATTCGCTGTCTTAACAGTTTATACTGACTGAGTTTGCTCTAATTTCTTCTTCATCCGGTTTTTATCACGCTCAAGAATTGGCGCAAGATAGTTTCCTGTGTAAGAACGTTCTTCTTTAATAATTTTTTCAGGTGTTCCTGTTGCAATAACTTCACCGCCACCATCGCCACCTTCAGGACCTAGATCAATGAGATAGTCCGCTGTTTTAATGACATCCAAATTATGCTCAATAATGAGCACGGAGTCTCCATTTTCAACGAGACGTTGAAGAACTTCCAATAAACGAGAGATATCATCAACATGCAATCCAGTCGTCGGTTCATCAAGAATATAAAGTGTCTTACCAGTTGATCGTTTGTAAAGCTGTGAGGCAAGCTTCACACGCTGCGCTTCGCCGCCCGAAACAGTCGTAGCTGGCTGGCCAAGTTTAATATAACTTAAGCCTACATCATAAAGGGTTTGAAGCTTACGGTTAATCTTTGGAATGTTTTTAAAGAAATCAAGTCCATCTTCTACCGTCATCTCCAAAATATCAGCAATATTCATACCTTTATACTCAATTTCTAGCGTTTCTCGGTTATAGCGTTTTCCATGACATACTTCACAAGGAACGTAGACATCAGGCAAAAAGTGCATTTCAATCTTAATGATTCCATCACCGCGACATGCTTCACAACGGCCGCCTTTAACATTAAAACTAAACCTTCCTTTTTTATACCCTCGTACTTTTGCTTCATTTGTCTGAGCAAAAACATCACGGATATCATCGAACACACCTGTATACGTTGCTGGATTCGACCGAGGTGTTCGCCCAATAGGAGATTGGTCGATATCAATAACCTTATCGACATGCTCAAGACCATTGATTTTTTTATGCTCTCCAGGCTTATCCTTTGCTTTATGAAGCTTCTGAGCAAGCGCTTTGTACAAGATTTCATTGATCAGCGTACTTTTTCCTGAACCAGAAACGCCCGTTACACAAGTAAATAAACCAATCGGAATTTTTGCTTTCGTATTTTTAAGGTTGTTTTCTTTTGCCCCAATGATTTCAATGTACCTGCCATCAGGCTTCCGACGCTCCGTCGGCACAGGAATGAACTTCTTACCAGAAAGGTATTCTCCAGTTAAAGATTCTTCATCATCCATAATTTCAGCCGGAGATCCTTCAGATGTAATATAGCCACCATGTGCTCCCGCTCCGGGACCGATATCAATGATATGATCAGCAGATAGCATTGTATCCTCATCATGCTCTACGACAATAAGCGTATTGCCGAGGTCGCGCATATTTTGAAGGGTTGAAATTAACCGATCGTTGTCACGTTGGTGAAGACCAATCGATGGTTCATCCAAAATATACAACACACCCATTAATCTTGAGCCTACCTGAGTAGCGAGTCGAATGCGCTGAGCCTCCCCACCCGATAACGTACCAGCGGAACGATTGAGCGTTAAATAATCTAAACCAACGTTAACTAGGAAACCAAGGCGATCCTGAATTTCGCGTAAAATCATCTTACCAATTGTCGCTTCTTTTGCAGTTAGTTCCAATTGATCGAAAAATCCTGCTGCATCTTTAATCGCATATTCAGTCGCTTCTCCAATATGCTTTCCGTTAATTAAAACAGAACGAGCTTCCTTCTTTAGACGGTAGCCTTTACATGTGGGACACGGTTTTTGTGCCATATAAGCTTCCATTTGCTCACGAATGTAGTCAGAGCTTGTCTCACGATAGCGACGCTCTACGTTTGGAATAACACCCTCAAATGGCACATTATTCTCGCGAACCTGTCCAAAATCATTTTCATATCGGAAATACACTTTTTCTGCATCGCTGCCGTAAAGCACTTTATCAAGCTGCGCTCTTGGGATTTTGTTTACAGGAGTATCCATGTCAATACCGAAATGATTGCACACACTTTCAAGTAATTGCGGATAATAGTTTGAACTAACAGGCTCCCATGGAGCAAGTGCATGCTCACGAAGAGACTTATCCCAATCCGGAATAACTAAATCAAGGTCTACTTCAAGCTTCAGACCTAAACCATCACAAGAGGGGCAAGCACCGAAAGGACTATTAAACGAAAACAGTCTCGGCTCTAGCTCTCCAATCGAAAAACCGCAATATGGGCACGAATGGTGCTGATTAAAGAGCAATTCTTCTTGTCCCATTACATCAACAATTACTTGACCACCACCGAGATTAAGAGCCGTTTCCAAGGAATCTGCTAGTCTTGACTGAACGCCATCTTTTACAACAATCCGGTCAATAACAACTTCGATTGAATGCTTCTTGTTTTTTTCTAATGTGATTTCGTCAGCTACTTCCATCATTTCACCGTCGACACGAACGCGAACATAGCCCTGCTTCTTAATATCTTCAAGTACTTTCACATGTTCACCTTTACGTCCTGAGACGACAGGCGATAGGATCTGTAGCTTCGTACGCTCTTCATAAGTAAGAATACGATCGACCATTTGCTCAATGGTTTGTGATGTGATTTCAACGCCGTGACGAGGACAAACTGGTCGACCAATTCTTGCAAATAACAGGCGAAGGTAATCATAGATTTCGGTTACCGTTCCAACTGTTGATCGCGGGTTACGACTTGTGGTTTTCTGATCAATTGAAATCGCTGGTGAAAGCCCTTCAATGGCGTCTACATCCGGCTTATCCATTTGACCAAGAAACTGCCTTGCATAAGCTGATAAAGATTCAACATAGCGACGCTGTCCCTCTGCATAAATTGTATCGAAAGCAAGGGAAGATTTTCCCGATCCTGATAAACCTGTAACCACGACAAGTTTATCTCTCGGAATCGTCACATCAATGTTTTTTAAATTATGGGCTCTGGCCCCTTTGACGACGATCTCATCGTTTGCCATTTGTTCGTCATCCTTCCGCTTTAAGCTCTAATAATAGGTCACGAAGTTCAGCAGCGCGCTCGAAATTAAGGTCTCGCGCAGCATCCTTCATTTCTTTTTCTACATTTTCAATCACTTTTGCACGTTCTTGCTTGTTCATCTTACCTGGGGTTGGTACTGTATATTCTTCGCCTTCTTCTGCTGCAATAGTGGCACGGATGCCTTCACGAACTTTTTTCTTAATTGTCGTTGGGGTAATACCGTACTTGGTGTTGTATTCTTGTTGAATTTCACGACGGCGACTTGTTTCATTCATCGCAATTTCCATCGAGTTCGTCACTTTATCAGCATATAAAATAACATGTCCGCTGGAGTTACGCGCGGCACGTCCAATCGTTTGAATTAAGGAGCGTTCTGATCTCAAGAAACCTTCCTTATCGGCATCCAAAATGGCGACAAGTGACACTTCAGGAATATCGAGTCCCTCTCTCAGAAGGTTAATTCCAACTAATACATCAAATACTCCTAAGCGTAAATCACGTATGATCTCGATTCGTTCAAGCGTTTTTATTTCAGAGTGCAGGTAACGTACCTTTACCCCCATTTCAAGTAAATAATCCGTTAAGTCTTCTGACATCTTTTTCGTGAGGGTGGTAACAAGCACACGTTCATTACGAGCGGATCGCTGATTAATTTCATCTAGTAGATCATCAATCTGACCTTCAATCGGACGGATTTCAATCGTAGGATCAAGAAGCCCAGTTGGACGAATAATCTGCTCCACAACTTGCGTCGAATGCTCACCTTCATATGGACCAGGCGTTGCTGATACATAAACAAACTGATGAGCTTTCTCTTCAAACTCTTCAAATCGAAGAGGGCGATTATCTTTCGCAGAAGGTAGTCGGAAGCCGTGATCGACCAGCACGCCTTTTCTCGCCTGGTCACCGTTATACATACCTCTTACTTGAGGAAGCGTAACATGTGACTCATCGACCATAATTAAGAAATCCTCTGGGAAGTAGTCCATTAACGTATATGGCGTTGCTCCTGCTTCACGAAGCGTTAAATGTCTTGAATAGTTTTCAATTCCTGAACAGAATCCCATCTCTGCCATCATTTCAATATCATATCTTGTTCGCTGCTCTAGACGCTGTGCTTCGAGAAGTTTTCCTTCGTCATTTAGAACTTTAAGCCTTTCTTCAAGCTCAGCTTCAATACGCTGGATAGCGATTTTTAACTTTTCTTCACGGGTTACGAAGTGAGATGCTGGGAAAATGGCTACGTGCTCTCGCTCGCCAAGTATCTCACCAGTTAACGAATTAACTTCTGTAATACGATCAATTTCGTCCCCAAAAAATTCAATGCGAATGCAGTGCTCATCACGAGATGCTGGGAAAATTTCCACAACGTCTCCTCGAACGCGAAATGTCCCGCGTGTAAAATTAATATCATTGCGCGCATATTGAATATCGACCATATCCCGCAGTAACTGATCGCGATCTTTCTCCATTCCTTTTCGAAGGGATAGCACTAAGCTCTTGTATTCTTCTGGATTACCGAGACCATAAATACAAGAAACACTCGCTACGATAATAACATCATTTCGCTCAAATAAACTGGATGTTGCTGAGTGGCGAAGCTTATCTATTTCATCATTAATACTTGCATCTTTTTCAATAAATGTATCGGATTGAGGTATGTAAGCTTCCGGCTGATAGTAATCATAATAGCTGACGAAATATTCCACTGCATTATGTGGGAAGTACTCTTTAAATTCGCTATATAACTGTCCCGCCAACGTTTTATTGTGCGCAATAATAAGGGTAGGTTTATTCACCTCTTGAATCACGTTAGACATCGTAAACGTTTTACCAGTTCCAGTTGCACCAAGCAACGTTTGATGACGCTCATTTTGTTGAACACCTTTCACGAGCTTCTTGATTGCTTCTGGCTGGTCACCTTGAGGCTCATAATCCGATACCAACTCAAACTTTTTCTCCACCATCTTCGCCTCCGTTCCTATCTTTCCTGTGATTTATTATAACACAGATGTTAGGCAAAACTTCAATTAAAGCGAACTGACATTCGCGTTTTTTTACTAACTTTCTCTCGAGATGAAACTCCTGTATGCTGTTAAAGGTGGACAGAGTGATTCAGCAGCTGTCTACTGTTTAACTAGCTTTACTAAAAAGGGGTTTTATTATTGTTATTGCTGCTTTTATGGGCTTTACCAACAGGCTTAGCTATTGGAGCGATCTCGGGATTTTTCGGGGTGGGGGGTGGATTTCTTCTCACGCCTATCCTTCTACTCCTTGGGTATTCGCCATCAACCGCCATCACAATCAGTTTACTTTACAGTATGAGTACATCGATTTCTGGAGCTTTAACCTATATACAAAGTAATAAATTCATATTAAAAACTACACTATTTCTATCAATTAGTGGCATGATTGGAACTCAGCTTGCTAAGCCACTTGTCCTCTATCTCACTAAAGAAGGACTTGATGATACGGCTATCTCCCTATTATATATCCTTCTTTTAGGGTATTTTTCAATATCAATGCTGTTAGAAGCTAACAAAAACGCTGAAAATAGAAGTACTACTACCTTTTCCCCTCTTGGACCAATTCTAATCGGCTTACTAGGCGGATTTGTTTCTTCAATTCTTGGCGTAGGAGGTGGCTTCGTGATGGTACCGTTATTAATAAGTGTATTAGGTATACCAGCCCAACTAGCCGTTGGTACATCGCTTACGTCAATCATCTTCATTGTATCGACAGGTTTTTTCTCTTACATACAAACGGTCTCGATCCCGATTACGCTTGCTACTATTCTTGTGATTGGGGCATTAGTTGGTGCGCGATTTGGAGCAAGTGTAACAGCTTCTTTTCCTGAAAAAATGATGAAGAAATTACTTGGCATACTTTATTTTTTTACAATGATTAGTATTGTTTTAAAGCTACTTCATCAAACAATTCCTGGCCTCCTCATTCTTATCGGATACATTATGATGTTAATGGGACTATTTCTTTACCAGTATTGGACGAAAAAGAAGCGCCTATTCTTTTTTGAATAGACGCTACTTCATTTTTTTCTTATTCTTTTTTTGGGTTTGCATCGAAAAATAGAAACCTACGAGCGAAGACAGTACGGTTAATAAAATAAGGTGAATGGGATGGTCAATACCACCGAATACAGCCCACATAAATAAAATGGTTAATCCAAAGCTAACGTACGTGTTATATGTTACTCGTGTAAACACGACCATAATTATCGCTGGAACTAATAAAGCAATTAATATTCCTTGCATAAGGATGAGTTCCCCTCTCTCTAAACATTTCTCCCCCCATCTTACAACAAGATAGGGAGAGAAAGCTATGATGAGTAAGGAATTCTCTCTTTCAACTCGATGAGGCTAATTCACGTATTAGCCTTTACACCCCAGTAAATTGAGTAGCATCCCACGGTTTTGGCGTTCCGAATTCACGCGCTAATTTTCGACTTTCGCCCTTTCTTCCTCTACGAAGTTCTTTACGTTCAGCAGCTGTTTCATTCAAGAATTTTTCTTCTTCCGTTTCAGGATAAACACCAGGTACTTCAACCGGGTTCCCTTCTTCATCAAGAGCAACAAATGTTAGAAGCGCTGTTGCACAAACATGACGTTCACCGGTGAACATTTTCTCCGCAATAGCTTTCACAAAAACTTCCATTGATGTTTTATGTGTCCACGTTACCATTGATTCAAGACAGACGATGTCTCCCTGGTGAATTGGGTGAAGAAAATCAACCGAATCGGTTGAAGCTGTCACACACGGTCTTCTTGAATGACGAGTTGCTGAAATAAGAGCAACATCATCAATAAACGCCATTAATTGACCTCCAAATAACGTTCCGTGAATATTCGTATGAGTTGGGTTAACGACTGTCGCTTTCGCAGTCCTAGACTCATTCGTTGACTTCATGTGGCTATTTTCTAATTCATTGTTCATTATAATCACCTTTTCTTTCTTAATAAAGCCGCTCTTTTTTGTAAGAGAATTGGAAAAGACCGCTTTATGACTAAATGACTTTGGTATGATATTTAAAGCATTTTTCGCTAATACGACTGATTGGGTATTCTGTAGATTCAGCTAACATCATGAGAATATTAAAAAGTGATGACTTTGAAATCGTAATCCCATAATGCTTTTCGAGTAAATCCGAGAGGTAAAGAGGTCCCATACCGACTTGTGACCGTTCCAAGATTTTCACGACTTCCTTTGTTGGGGCTTCTGTTACTACCGAAGTGCTGCCATTCATTTGACTCATAATCGTTTCACGCTCTATTTCAAACTTTTGAAGCAACTTCATTTCTCTCGCATTAAGATCCATCAATTGTTGCTGTAGCTGAGTTTCTCCAGTCATTGTGACATGCTCCTTTACGTTAAGAATGATCAAATTGTAGCAAGTGATTTCTGAACAAACAAGACTGTCGAAATCTGTGTAAACGCAACCATGCAGGTGTTCAGTCGATTCTGACTCTTCCATATATTTCTTGAATAGACCCTATAACAAAATGGCATAGAAATTTAGACACTTTTTTCAAAAAGAAGGTTTAACTTTTTTGAACACGTTTTTCAGAGAAAAAAAAGAAGAAGGCAGATGCCTTCTTCTTTTTCAATCAATGTTATTGAGCTTCTTCTTGATCCTCAAAGCGATTTTCTTTTACGAACAATAAACCAAGTTCATGATGCGTATTGTTATAAAGTGCTTTCTGTTCGAACCTTATCTCTCCATTAATGTCGAGAACCTCTAATTTACAAAATGCGGCATTCCGTTGTAGTGCTGTATAAAAGTCGACGCCTTTCCCTAATGAAAGACCATTTACTTTTGAAATTACTTCACCAACCTGTAAACTCATTTGATCGGCTGGAGACCCAGGAAGGATTCCTAAAATGACTAACCCTTCATTTCGCTCATTAAAATAGGCGGGCTTGTTTTTACCACGATGAAGAAGTAATATGCCAGCTCGTCCTACCATGACTAAGCCAATCGCAGTTAAAGCGATCCACTCGTTGTCCAGAAAATAACTGATCATACCAAGGATCGCTGTTCCAGCGCCAAGAAGAGCAACTTGTCTACCGTTAGTTTTCATTTCAGGAAGCGGTAGGGCATGGTGAATAAGTTTTCGAAAACCAATTGGGAACGGAAGGAGAAGAAAGGCATAGGTCTCGTTACCGAAATCCAGAAGTGGCCACCAAGAAAGAGATTCAACATTACCTACCGGAAGAAAAAGAAACAATGGTAAAAGCCATAATCTTTGCATTTCATGCGATCCTACAATCTTACCACGCTTACTTTCAACAAGTCTTGGAGATGTCTGCTTCCCGGCGTTCGTAGCAATTAAGTACCCTTCGATAAAGACTAGAAGCCCAACTAAAAGGGCGAGCGCTACAAGCGAAACAGACCCAATTCCTTCTTGCATCCTATTCAACGTATTGTTGCCAAGATCACGCGGCGTATAAAACAACGCCGCAAAAACCGGAAGAATCATAACAAAAGCTGGAGACAAAAACCGAATTTGTCCTGTGATTAAAAGTAATAATGCAGCGATGCTCATGGCGATCGTCGTACTGAAAGGAACTGTTAGACCTAGAAACAGATTAAAGAGCAAAAAGGCAGCTCCAATGATTAAACAAGGTACAACAGCAAACACGACGTCATCCAGCACATCGTGCACCCTCGTATGAAAATCTCTACGGTCACGTTTCACTCGTGACCTTCCAAGAAGAAATGCTCCGATGATTGTAATATACGTGAGGGGGTGTAGAAAAAAGCTTATAATCCCTTTAAGTATAGATAGGCCAAAAGTATCCATTTAGTAATCCTCCATGCGTAAGTTCCTATTTATCTAGAAGTCATAAATCAATATGCAGAGCAAAGCGACTGCAAACCGAGAAATTCGAAAAAAATTCCGCAGGTTTTCCTGCGGAATAGCTTCGACATCAACCGTTCAATTCCTTCTTACGATTATTTCGTAAGAAGCTCGACTGCTGTTTCGAGCTGCACATCGTTATCAGGATTGCGAATGGAATCAATAATATTCTCCTGAAGTTTTTGAGCCGTCTTTTCGTCTATTTTACCCGATACATTTATATCATTCGAACGTTGAAAAGCTTTTACAGCTGTAACGGTTTTATCACTGAAGTAGCCATCTGTTCGACCTGGTTCAAACCCAAGTCCTTTTAACATTACTTGAGCAGATTCCACTTGCTCATTGTTTTGATCAAACGAGAGTGTTTTTTCAGAAGACAATGGATTAACATAGAAGTAATCAGGCTGTTTCGCCTCAACTGTAGGCTCAATTCCTTCTTTATGAATCCAATTACCATCAGGCGTTAACCATTTAAACATCGTTAATTTAATGTTGCTACCATCTCCAAGGTCAACTGTCGATTGAACCGTTCCTTTACCAAATGAAGACTCACCGACCAAATCATAGCCGCCAGCTTCTTTCAGCGCACCAGCAAGAATTTCAGCAGCTGAAGCACTACCACGATCAATAAGTCCTACGATTGGATAGTCTTTTTTCTCTTCAAGAGACGAAACAGATCCCTGCTTCTCACCCTCACGATCTTCTATTTGAACATATGGCTTATCATTCGGAATAAGTTCCTCAGCCATATCCGAAACGACATTCAAAAGACCACCCGGATTATTTCGAACATCCAGGACAAGTCCGTCGATTCCCTGATCTTCGAGTTTTTCTAATTCTTTAGAGAAACTTTTAGCAGTATCTTCTGAAAAGGACGTTACTTGTAAGACACCGATTGTCTTACCATTTTCTTTGATGGTGTCCGCATGGACTGTTTCGATTGGAATTTCGTCACGAGTCACTTCCACCGTCAGCACTTCTGAAGCCCCAGGACGTAGAACACCAAGTGTAACAACCGTTCCTTTTTCACCGCGTATTTTTAGAACCGCATCATATAAATCCAATCCTTCAGTACTTTCGCCATCAATTGTCATAATTTTATCGTTTGGACGAAGACCCGCTTTTTCTGCTGGAGAGTCCTTATAAGGGGATACAATGGTGACTCTTCCATCCGTCATGTTCACTTCTGCTCCAATTCCTTCAAAAGAGGAACCAAGCGATTGACTAAATTGCTCAGCTGTCTTTGGATCCATATAAACAGAATAAGGATCTTCTAGCGTATCCACCATTCCTTTAATGGCCCCATCTAACAGATCTTTCTGATCAATTTCGCTCACATAGCGATCTTTAATTAACTCATAAGCTTTATTAATTTTCGTTAGCTCTTCTGACTCTATTTCATTTCCTGATCCAAGCGTTAAAGATTTGGCGCTTCCTTCAGGCTCGTCCTGAAATAGCGTAAAGGCTGCATATGTACCACCTGAACCGATAACCAGGGCGATCAAGACAAGCAAAGCCACAACTTTCCCCTGTATCTTCATTGTACTCACCTCTTCTGATTTGAAGGAAAAGGCACCCCATCATAACGATGCGATGCCTTTTCATCTTATTGTACTATATGATTCAGTTGTTTTCATTATGTTTCCATCTCAGACTGAGAGGGGAAAGAAAAATGGATAAAACATGATAATCAGTTTATCGAATGTAGTTCATTGGGTCAACGGCATTTGACTTACTAGAATTCCATGAACCTTTGTGAATTTCAAAGTGTAAATGTTGTCCAGTAGAATGTCCGGAGTTACCCATTGTACCTAAATAAGTGCCTTGACTTACCGTTTGACCAGTGGATACTGCGCGATTTTGTAAATGAGCGTAAACGGTCGTATACATTTGTCCGTTAATACTATGTGTGATGAACACTACATTACCGTATGAATCTGAGTGATAAGATCTTAACACAGTACCATCAGCTGCCGCTGATACAGGATTACTGCCACCTTGAGCAATATCAATTCCCGCATGGAAAGTGCCCCAACGTTGTCCTAGACCAGATGTAATTGGACCTGCAGCAGGCTTAATGAATGATGCGTTACTTGATGGTGCTGGTGCTGGTGCTGGTGCCGGCTCTGGTGCGGGCGCTGGTGCTGAGTTTGAACTGCTTGAGCTACTTGAGCTTGAAGCTGCTTCTTTTTTAGCTTTTGCCGCGGCCGCTGCTTCTGCTTCAGCCTTTTCTTTTGCCGCTTTAGCTGCCGCTGCTTTTCGCTCTTCTTCTGCTTTACGAGCTGCTTCTTCAGCACGTTTGATTTCTTGTTTCACAGCTGTTTCTTGGGCAGAAAGAATTTCAGCCGTTTCATTTAAGTCCATCATATGGTTATGAAGTTCGCCTTCTTCTTCTTCAAGCGACTTCATTAACTTATCTTTTTGTGCTTTTTTAGAATCAAGCTCTGCTTTAAGTTCCTCAAGCTCTGCTTTATTTTCTTCAAGAGAAGCTAACTTATCTTCCACTTGAGCTTTCTTTTCTTCAACGGCTTCCTTATCTGCTTTATGCTCTTCAAGAATTTTCTTATCTTGATCTGCAATTGTATTTAGAGCAAGAACGCGCTCTACTAAATCACTGAAATCTGTTGCTCCAAGAAGCACTTCCATATAGTCAACCGTTCCGCCACCGTTTTGTTGCATGGAACGAACACGGTCTTTCAGAAGTTTATCACGTTCAGCAATACGTTCCTCCAATGCTTTAATTTCCTCTTTTAATTGATCAATTTCAGTATTTGTATCTTTAATCTCTTGCTCTTTCGCTGAGATTTTCTCGTCAGTTTCAGCGACTTCTTTGTTAAGCTTCTCAATTTCCGCTTGAACGTCTTCTTGTTCTGCTTTTACATCAGCAAGTTCAGATTCCTTTTTCTGCAACTCTTTTTCATTTGACGACTGCTTTTCTTTAACATTATTAAGTTGATCATCGAGATTTTCTGCACTAGCTGTTTGTGGAATTGCTGCTGACAGTCCACTTAATCCTAGCGTTATTGTTAGAGCTGTTGCCATTATTTTTTGCTTCAATCTTTGTTCCTCCCCCAAAATAGATCAATCTATTTATCTGTTACTCTTTTCATTTAAACTTTTAAGAATTTACGCATTGACGTAAGACTTCCCCAAACGCCGATAATGACACCGAGAATAATTAACAACCCAGATAGCTGATAGACAAACGGTGTTACAGGTAGTAAATCGATAAATAAAGTCGGAAAACGATTCGCTATTAACTCTATTAAATAGTAGTACCCATAGATTAGAATTCCTATTGGAATAATTGAACCGAAGATTCCGATCAGAATACCTTCTATTAGAAACGGCCAGCGAATGAACCAATTAGTCGCTCCTACTAGTTTCATAATTTCGATTTCATGACTTCTGGCAACAATTGTTAGTTTAATTGTGTTTGAAATGAGGAACATTGCTGTGAAAAGTAATCCAACGACAAGCGCTAGTCCAACATTTCGTGCAATTTCAAGTACTTTAAACAGTCGATTAACCGTGTCTTCAGCAAATTCAACGTCTTGTACATTATCTAACTGTTGAATTTGTTTTGCCACATCATTAACGTCCTGAGGATCCGTGGTTTTAACTAAGAACGCATCGCTAAGAGGATTTTCATCTTTTAGCGACTCAAATACTTCTCCATTATCTCCGAGGTTCTCAATTAAATTATCCAATCCTTCTTCTTTGGATTGAAAGGTTACTGTTTCAACTCCCGAAATGTTTTCAATGTTTTCCTTTAATTCATTCTGCTGGTCTTGCTTGGCAGTTAAATCAATGAACGCACTGATTTCAACATCGCTTTCAAGTTGATCCCCAAATGCATTTAAATTTAGAAGCAGCGCGAGACATACCCCAACGAGAAGGAGCGTAACGGTCACTGCAGAAATAGAAGCGAAAGTCATCCAGCCATTTCGTCCAAGGTTCTTAAAACCTTCTTTTCCGTGTCGACCAAACGTTTTAATTTTCATACCCGTACTCACCTCTTGCTTCATCACGGGTTACTAAACCACCATCAATTGCAATAACACGTTTTCTGAATGTATTCACAATATCTTTATTATGGGTTGCCATAATAACAGTTGTACCGCGATTGTTGATTTGATCAAGTAAATCCATAATACCCCATGCTGTTTCTGGATCCAGATTTCCGGTTGGTTCATCTGTAAGCAGAATGTGAGGGTTATTGACGATCGCTCTTGCTATTGAAACCCTCTGCTGTTCTCCTCCAGAAAGTTCATCTGGAAGGAATCTTGCTTTGTTTTTCAAATTAACGAGACTCAACGTTTCCATGACTCTCTTGCGCGTACTTGCTTTGCTTTCTTCGATGACTTCAAGAGCAAAAGCGACGTTCTCATAAACCGTTAGCCTTGGTAAAAGCTTGAAATCTTGAAAAACAACGCCGATTTCGCGACGTAGCTTAGGGACATGCTTATTCTTTAATTTGCCAACGTCTTTTCCATTAATAACGATTGTTCCACTTGTAGCCTTTTCTTCCCGATACATCATTCTCATAAAGGTTGACTTACCGGCGCCACTTGGCCCAACTATGTAAACAAACTCGCCTTTATCAATCTTAATATCGATTCCGTTAATCGCTTTAATGCCATTGTTATACGTTTTCCAAACATCTTTCATTTCGATCAAATTGTACCACTTCCTACTTGCTTAAATTCTCGATGCAAATTCTTAGGAGTAAGGTTCTTATTGATAGTTCGTTTTTGAATTAGTTCCTTTACATCTGAAGATATTATAACAAACAAATTCGCTATTTTAAGACAAATTTTTATTACATTTTTGTTTCAAGAACGCTAAATATGACATCTTCTGCAATAATGCATTAATAATCAATAGAATCTTACACAATTTCACTCTGTATTTCGGAGGATTATAGATAGATGGTTGGATGTAAAAAAGGTTATTATTTTAGCGTATTAAAAAAGCACTCTATTCGAGTGCTTTTTACCATTATTTCATATCCGCTAGCCAAGAAGCTAAATTTTCTTCTTGTTCTGTATCTCCTCTTAGAATGTTTCCTGGCATTTGGCCTTTCCCATTCTGTATCACGGCTAGGATTTCATCTTTTGATAACCGAGAACCTATGTCTGAAAGCTTTGGCCCTACTTTCCCTTGAAGGTTTTCACCATGACAACTCAAGCAATTCGTTTGATAGGTAGCTTCTGCAGCTGTTGCATCATATTCCCCTGACGACTCTTCTGCATTTTCATTTTCTGAGGTGTTGTTTGAAGTACTGTCATTACTGCTTTCATTTTCACTGTTTCCTCCACCACACGCTGCAAGGCTAAAAAGTAAGACAACTGCAAATAAAATCCCGATCCATTTCTTCATAATTCCACCCTTTTCCAATCATTTTCTATACTATTACCGGGTTATTCTCTTTTAAAACCTTCTCCTAACACTTCCGTTGCATTCGACACAATCACAAATGCAGACGGATCCACGCCTTTTACAAGTTCTTTTAGTTTCGTTACTTCATTTTGTGCTACAACCACCATAAGGATTGGTCGTTTATCGTTTGTGTAACCACCCTGACCAGATATTCTCGTTACTCCTCGATCAATGACAGTAATAATTCCTTCTCGCAACTCTTCTTCTTTATCTGAAATAATGAGGGCCATTTTTGAGTAACCAAGGCCCAGCTGAACAACATCAATCGTTTTACCTGTTAAGTACATTGCGATCAGGGCATAAAGGGCTTCTTCAAGACTAAAAACAAACGCCGATGCCACAACAATTAGTCCATCAATCATAAAGACACACGTTCCAAGAGAGACTCCTGTATACTTATTCACAATCTGAGCAGCAAGATCCGTGCCACCTGTTGAAGCTTTTCCTCTAAATACGATTCCTAGACCAATGCCGACACCTAAACCACCGAACAGAGCACCTAATAAGGGATCGGTTGTCGCGGGTTCAACATTTTCAGTTAACTTTACGACAAAAGGGAGGAAAAGTGTTCCCACCAATGTTTTTGGACCATATTTTTTACCAAGAAAAATCAAGCCGCTAATAAACAAAGGGATGTTAAATGCCCACTGGACATAAGCTGGTTTCCAATCAAAAACTCCTTTTGTAATTGTACTGATCCCACTCACTCCACCAGAAGCAATACTGTTAGGAAGAAGGAAAAGATTAAAGGCGATCGCTACGATCGCGGATCCAACCATAACGCTTACATATTCCAGTATCTTATGATAAGGTGAAACCTTTCTCGCTGTAAACTTCGCTAACGTTGCTATCATAACTCTACTCACTCACTTACTTCTATGATTTTCGTCACTGCTTATCCATAAGCCAAAGCCTTTCGTAGTATATCACCGGGTTTATAGGGTGTAAACCGCATTGTAGCAGCGCGTTATCAGGTTGAAGTGCTCTTCTATTCTTTCTTACTTTGCCCCATTTCCTTCAAATCATCATTGGAAGTACTTCCTGTTAAAATAGGAAAAGCCCTTCTTTCGGCAGAAGGGCTTTTCCTTAATTTTAATCATTTAAACGAGATCGCAAGAACGCATCAATAAACGGATCAAGATCCCCATCCATGACAGATTGAGTGTTTCCGACTTCCATATTTGTACGATGGTCTTTCACCATACTATAGGGGTGGAAAACATATGAACGAATTTGACTACCCCAACCAATTTCTTTTTGTTCGCCTCGAATTTCGTCAAGCTCCGCTTCTTGTTCTTCAATTTTTAGTTGATATAGCTTTGCTTTCAACATTTTCATCGCTTGTTCGCGGTTTTTTATTTGTGAGCGTTCTCCCTGACAACTGACGACTACGTTTGTTGGAAGGTGCGTAATTCGAACAGCAGAGTCCGTCGTATTAATGTGCTGTCCGCCAGCTCCACTTGCACGATACGTATCAATTTTTAAATCTTCGGTACGAATATCAATTTCAATTTCATCGTTAAATTCAGGCATCACTTCACATGAAACAAATGATGTGTGACGTCGACCACTTGAGTCAAACGGTGAAATACGAACAAGGCGATGAACGCCTTTTTCAGCTTTCAAATAGCCGTAAGCATTATGGCCTTTAAAGTTTAGCGTGACGCTTTTCACACCTGCCTCATCGCCTGGAAGATAATCAAGTGTCTCCACTTTAAACCCTTTTTTCTCACCATAACGTGTGTACATACGAAGAAGCATCGATGCCCAGTCCTGAGATTCCGTACCGCCTGCACCTGGGTGTAGTTCAAGGATGGCGTTATTCTTATCATGTTCTTCACTTAACAGAAGCGTTAATTCGAATTGATTCACCGCTTTTTTTAGATCCTTAATTTCGACTTCAAGATCTTCAAATAGCTCCTGATCGTTCTCTTCCTTCACTAATTCATAAGAAACTTCAAGGTTCTCATAATTTTCTTGAAGAGAATCGAATTCATTTACTGCTTCTTTTAACGAATTGGATTCGTTGATCACTTTTTGAGCAGCATTCTGGTCATTCCAGAAGTCTGGATCTGTCATCTGAATATCTAGTTCATCAATGCGGGCTCTCTTATTTTCGAGGTCAAAGAGACCCCCTAAAATCATTTAGTCGTGTTTCAATTGTATTTAGTTCGCTTCTAATTTCATGCATTTCCATCGTTTGCACCTCAAGTTTTTCGTTATTTTACATAGAATAGGCAGGTGTTCAGCTTTGAACACCTGCCCGGCATTATTCTGCTTTGCCGTGACAATTCTTATATTTCTTGCCACTTCCACAAGGGCAAGGGTCGTTTCGGCCAATGTCCTGTTTTTTCTTCACAGGTTTTGGCTTCGAACTTGCTTCTTCTTTTGGATTTACGGCTTTTCCTTCTGCTACTTTTTCTCGCTTCAAATTGCTTTCAATTTGAGCTCTCATGATATAGGTCGATACTTCTTCTTCGATCTCAGTAACCATATCTTCGAACATTTCGTATCCTTCGAATTGGTATTCACGAAGGGGATCGTTCTGTCCGTAAGCTCTTAGATGGATACCCTGGCGCAGTTGATCCATCGCATCAATGTGATCCATCCATTTGCGATCCACACTGCGAAGAAGAATCACTTTTTCGAATTCACGCATGCGTTCAGGTTCAAATTCCGCTTCTTTCTCATCGTAGTTTACTTTCATTTTCTCAACGAGAAGTTCTACAATTTCTTCCTTATCAAGGCCTTTGATATCTTTCACTGTCACTTGACCTTCCTGAAGGAAAATTCCTTTTGCATGATCAAGAATAGCCTGGTGATCCCACTCTTCTTGAATGTCTTCATCACCAGTGTGAGCATCTACAATTCGCGTAATGACAGAAGTTAGCATTGTTTCAACAATCTCACGTAAATTATCTGACTCAAGTACTTCAGCACGCTGAGCATAAATAATCTCACGCTGCTGTCTCATGACATCATCGTATTGAAGAAGCTGTTTACGTGCATCATAGTTGTTTCCTTCAACGCGTTTTTGAGCTGATTCGACAGCTCTCGATACGAGCTTCGATTCAATCGGCTGGTCCTCTTCCATACCGAGACGGTTCATCATGTTCATCATATTATCTGAACCGAATCTTCTCATCAGTTCATCTTCCATTGAAATGTAGAACCGTGATTCACCAGGGTCACCTTGACGACCTGAACGTCCACGCAGCTGGTTATCAATTCTACGACTTTCATGACGTTCTGTACCTAGAATGAAAAGACCACCAAGATCTAATACGCCAGCACCAAGCTTGATGTCTGTTCCTCGCCCTGCCATGTTCGTTGCAATCGTAACAGAACCTTTTTGGCCTGCAGACTCAATAATTTCCGCTTCTCGCGCATGGTTCTTTGCGTTTAAGATGTTATGTGGAATCCCACGTTTCTTTAAGAATTGTGAGATTAACTCTGAAGTTTCAACTGCAACTGTACCAACTAAGATAGGTTGTCCCTTTTTATGGCGCTCCTCAATTTCTCTAGCAAGTGCCTGGAATTTACCATTCGTTGATTTGTATACAAGATCTGGATAATCCATTCGAGCAATTGGTTTATTTGTCGGAATTGCAATAACATTCATATTGTAAATGTTACGGAATTCTTCTTCCTCTGTTTTCGCAGTACCAGTCATCCCAGAAAGCTTCTCATACATTCTAAAGTAGTTTTGGAATGTAATTGTTGCAAGCGTCATACTTTCACGCTGAATGACTAAACCTTCTTTCGCTTCAATCGCCTGGTGAAGTCCATCACTATAGCGGCGGCCCGCCATCAAACGACCAGTAAAGGAGTCAACGATCACCACTTCTTCATCTTGAACAACATAATCCATATCAAGCTGCATAATGAAGTTCGCTTTCATCGCCTGGTTAATGTGATGATTCAATTGAACATGCTTGTAATCATAGAGGTTTTCAATTGAGAAGAATTTCTCTGCTTTTGTAATCCCATCTTCAGTTAATTGGACATTCTTTGTTTTAATATCGACATTATAGTCATCTTCTTCTTTTAACGTTCTAACAAATTGATTGGCTTGAATGTATAGCGTTGTGGATTTCTCTGCACTACCAGAAATAATAAGCGGTGTTCTCGCTTCATCTATTAAGACAGAGTCAACTTCATCGATAATGGAATAATGAAGAGGGCGCTGTACCATCTCTTCTTTGTATAGGACCATGTTGTCTCGTAAATAGTCAAATCCAAATTCATTATTTGTTCCATACGTAATATCCGCAGCATACGCTTCTGCTTTCTCTTCTTTTGAAAGACCGCTAATGTTTAATCCTACTGTTAAACCAAGGAAATGGTAAAGTTCACCCATCTCTTCAGCGTCACGCTTCGCAAGGTATTCGTTGACTGTAATAACGTGAACGCCTTTACCAGTTAACGCGTTAAGATAGACAGGCATTGTCGCACTTAGCGTTTTACCTTCACCTGTTTTCATTTCAGCAATGTTTCCTTCATGAAGAGCGGCTGCCCCCATGATTTGTACAGGGAACGGGCGCATACCTAGAACGCGATCTGATGCTTCGCGTACAGTGGCATACACTTCTGGTAACATTTTATCGAGCTTTTCACCTTTTTCAATTCTTTCTTTATATTCTTCCGTTTTGTTACGAAGCTGATCGTCTGATAACTGCTTCATTTGATCTGCAAAAGCTTCCACTTGATCTGCAATCTTTTGCAAGCGGGTTATCTGACGTTCATTGCCGTTTGGTATAATCTTGCGTAATAAACCTTTCATAGAAACGCTCCTCTTTTGTTGTCAGTAGAGTGCTATCATATAACTATACTTAGAATTTTATATACTATGTAGCTATTTTAACAATTAGTTGCGGGAGGCACAAGAAAGTAAAAAAGCTCACAGTCTGAAATACTATATTAATGAAGAAAAGAAAAAATTTTTTTCACATAAGTAAAGGGCAGAGGTTATCCCCCCTGCCCTGGTTTATATTTATTCGTTAGTCTTGTTCGATTAGGCCGTATTTTCCATCTTTACGGCGATAGACAACACCAGTGCTTCCTGTCACTGCGTTTGAGAAGACGAAGAAGCTATGACCGAGCATGTCCATTTGAAGAATGGCTTCTTCTACGTCCATTGGTTTAAATGTAAAGCGCTTCGTTTTGACAACTTGCAGATCGTCATCCTCATCCATGTCAGCTTCAGCGACACTCGTCGTTGTTGGGTTAAGTTCATCGCGGAACATATATTTTACGCTACCTTCCTGACGGAATTTGCGATTAACTTTCGTTTTATGTTTGCGAATTTGACGCTCAAGTTTCTCAACAACCAAATCAATTGCTGCATACATATCCTGATGCTCTTCTTCTGCGCGAAGTAGAAGGTTTGGCATTGGAATCGTAACTTCGATCATTTGCTGATCGTTATAAACCTTCATATTTACATGAACATCAGAATTAGGTGGAGTATCGAAATACCTTTCAAGTTTACTTACCTTCTTCTCAGTGTATTCTCTCATTGCAGGTGTAACTTTAATGTTTTCACCACGGATGTTGAAATTCATCATGTGGCACTCCTCCTTCCATGCTATACCTCTATTATTCGTTATACCCTTATCATTCCCCTCTATAAACTTTAAAAAAACTCATTTATTTTTACGTTTTTTTCACAAAACATCCTAAAATACGACAATTTTTAACAACAATACTCATTACTTCATTTTTTTCTCACATTCTTCTATAGTAAATGGAAAAAATAAAAAGCCCTTATCCAATTGGATAGGGCTTTAAGCGTTTGTTTAATTAAGATACTTTTTCTACATTAGCAGCTTGTGGCCCACGAGCGCCTTCAACAATCTCGAATTCAACTGTCTGACCTTCTTCAAGAGACTTGAATCCTTCACCAGTGATTGCTGAGAAATGTACAAACACGTCGTCGCCATCTTCTCTTTCGATAAATCCAAAACCTTTTTCATTGTTAAACCATTTTACTTTTCCCTGCATCTTGTTCAACATTCCCTTCAAAAATCTTCATGGCAGTGCCATACATCTACTATACGTGGGAGCCTAAACCCTGTCAAAGGGGTTTTTTTGTTGATTAAACTCGAATGAAGGCGCTTTCTATAAAAGTTCTCGACACAACCTTATCCCCTGCTCAAAGTAAGAGAATAAACGTTAGATGCCCCCGCATTTTTAAGCGTAAATGCTGCATAATGGATCGTCGTTCCTGTCGTATAAATATCATCCAGTAAAAGAAGCTTTTTCCCCACTACATCTGCCCCTTCTACGATTTGGAACATTTCTTCTTCACGGTTTATCCTCTTTTCTCTCGTTCGTTTACTCTGCTTCTCTTCATTTTTCGTTCTCATTAATGGAGAGTCTTGGACAAATCTCGTGCCCTCGATCCACACCTCACACTGATTAAATCCTCTTTCATACATCCTCACCTGACTTGCAGGCATTGGGATGACTTGATCTATGAACGAATAAGATCTTTTTAACTCACGATGAATTAAACTTGAGAATACTCTTCCTACTTCAATATCTCCTCTAAATTTATAAAGCGCAAGAATCTTCTTCAAGAAATCATTGTACTCAAAAAATGATTTGTTATGAGTAAGGACCTCATCCCATCCCCTCTCTCCCCATCTCACACAGTCAAAACATTGTTTTCCTTCCACAAACCTAGATTCGATTTGTTGAAGTGAACGCCCGCATTTTAAACAAAGCGGCCCTACAATGGGAAGAAGTTGATTTCGACACATTTCACAGCATGAAAGATTGTTTTTCATTCCAAACAAAAGCTGCCATGAAAGTTGATTGCTTGTATCCTCTCCACACAATGGGCACCGGTCTAGTGTAGCCACCCTTTCTCCTCCGCTTCCTGATTCATTTTTCGAATATGCCGAATTGCCGCTATCATCGCATTTGTTTTACCGTAATGAAAAAATGTAACATCTCCTTCTGGATAAGAAGCGCTTCTTCCGGCTCTTCCAGCAATTTGCACAAGAGCACTTTCCGTAAAAACACCATCCTCCGCTCCTAATACAGCTACCGCAATATTCTCAATTGTTATCCCGCGTTCAAGTATGGTAGAAGATAGTAAGATCGGAATTTCTCTCCTTCGAAACTGAACGACCTTTTCAGCGCGGTTTGGATCCTCTGAGTGAACCGCTTCACAAAAAAGTTGCTGTTCGTCAAAAACGCATTTTACTTTTTCGATGATTTTGATGGAAGGAAAAAACAGCAATACTGGTTTTTGAGCATCCATTTGTTTTTTAATCCAATCTATCAGAATATAAGGAATCTGCCCTTTTTCAATTTTCTTTCGCCAATTCCCGCTCCATTGTAAAGTAGGAACTGGTAATGGATAGCCGTGATACCGAGAAGGAATTCGCACCACATTTAGTGTTTCTTGATTTAAAAAGTTTTCAGATGGTGTTGCTGTTAGATAAATGAGTGATCCACTTTGTTTTCGTGCTTTGTTTACATGAAAGTGGAGAGATGGATCGACGCTATATGGAAAAGCATCTACTTCATCAATAATCATGACATCAAAACAGTCCTTAAAGCGAATGAGCTGGTGAGTGGTTGAAATAACAAAAGAAGAATTGGGGTCTGAATGTCCAGCATAGAGCGGAGAAATCGTGAGTCCTGGGAAGACTTTTTGCAAACGTGGAGCTAACTCTAAAACAACATCTGTCCTAGGAGTGGCTATGCATACCGATTTATGATGAGAGAGGGCATATGCTAATCCATGAAAGAGCACTTCTGTTTTACCACTGCCACATACGGCCCAAATAAGAACCGAATGATTTTTTTGAATAGCACTAATAACTGCATTAGATGCCTCTTGCTGCCCTTCCGATAGCTTTCCGAACCACTGTAACGTTATGTTTTCTATTACTTCATACTGGCGGCTCGGTGCGGAATATAAGGGAGAACAAAAGGTAACTTTCCCCATTATGATGCAATTTCGACAATATTGGCAGCTCGCACTTTGACACCTTGCACAAGAAAATGAGGAAAATGTGTGATTCCCACATCGCATACACATCTCTCTTCCATGAAGTGTTTGAATGCCAGGCTCTAATTGAAGATAGCCATTAACATAGTGGGCATGAAGTTCTTGGAGGGAAAAGGGGATTTCATCTCGCAATAAATGTCTTCCTGAAAGAAAATGAATGACCTTCATATTCGGTTTAAACTGTTGATTGATTGGTAGTTGAGGAAGTGAAGTATAGTGGCTAATCGGAAGAAATTCAGGGAGTTTAGAAGACTGATAAAGAAATTCAGGTACGACAATCCTCTTATTATTGAATAGATCGGAAGCAAATCTCATTGATTTGCTTCCATATTCAATTTCATGATCATACGCGGTACCAGCCCAGGCCAAGCGCACCTTCCCCAAGGTGAGTTGCTATAACAGGTCCAAAGTAACTTAAAATGATGTTTACATTCGTATACTTTTCTTCTAGTTCAGCTTTTAGATTTTTTGCTTCATCCTTGTTTGTCGAATAAATTAATGTCGCATTTATCAGGTCGCCGCCTTTTGCCGCCTCATCAAATAGTGTCATGATTTTATTGAGCGCTTTTTTTCGCGTTCTAATTTTTTCATACGGTACGATTTGTTTATCCTCAAAGGTTAGCACTGGCTTTATTTGGAGAAGACTCCCCACAACGAGCTGCGCTGCATTTAACCGTCCGCCTCTATGCAAATGACTAAGATCATCGACAAGAAAATAGGCGTTCGTCCCCTGGCTTTTAATTTTTTGAAGTCTACTTAAGATCTCTTTACTTCCAAATCCATCTTGAGCCATACGGGCCGCTTCCAAAACATAAAATCCTTGCATCATACAGCTGATTTCAGAATCAAAAACGTATACGTCTGCCCCTTCAATCATATCGCCAGCTGAATTAGCGGACTGGTACGTTCCGCTAATTCCACTCGATAACGTAATGGTGATTATTTCATCATGTGTAAGCGCCAATGTTTCATACGTTTCAACAAAACTTCCGATCGAAGGCTGTGAAGTTTTAGGTAGAATATTTTCTTTCTTCACCTTTTCAAAAAAATCATCTGCTTGAATTTCTTTTTCTTCTAAATAAGATTCGTTATCAAATATCACGCTAAGTGGAACCATTGTTATTTCGTACTCGGTTAACATCGATTCAGGTATATAAGCGGTACTATCTGTTACAATAGCAACTGTTTTCATATAAACGCCTCTTTTCAATCTATTAAATATATCAACAAATTTTCATTAAACCCATTCAAGTTAATGATAGAGCATTTCCCCCTTATTGCCAATAAAAGCTTATAGTATTTTTCACATATTTTGTCAACCATTATCCCCCATATTTTTTAATATAAATGTCGTAAAATGAATAATTTAGTAAATTAGGCAGGATTTCTGTTACATGATTGTAATCTTATATTCATCGTCCTGTTATCTCAATCATGTAAACTAGCAATCGTGATAGAGAAAATAAAAGGTTTAAACTTATAAATCAGGGGGAATTACAATATGTTTAAGAAAGTCGTGATCACTACTACACTCGCAGGTACTCTTTTGCTAGCACCAAACGTAAGTGAAGCAGCTTTAGGCGACCGTACCCTATACAATGGCATGAGCAACTCTGACGTAACTGAACTTCAAAACGTTCTTGACGATAAAGGTTATTTTGACTACCATACAGCAACAGGATATTTTGGCAACATTACTGAAGAAGGCGTTCGTGACTTTCAACGCAGCGCAGGAATTGGCGTTGATGGCGTTGTTGGACCACAAACAGTAAGCGCATTAAAAGGAGCAGCAGCTTCCAAATCAAGTAGTTCTTCTAATACATATAGCGGAACACTTCGTTATGGTGACCGCGGATCAAGTGTTACAAGCCTACAAAGCCAACTTAAGTCAAAAGGCTATTACAACTATTCAGTTGACGGCATTTATGGTTCCATTACACGCCAAGCTGTTCGTAATTTCCAAAGTGCTAACGGTCTTAGCGTAGACGGAATTGCTGGATCAAACACATTTGCAGCTCTTAACGGATCTTCCGTTAGCTCATCATCTTCGTCTTCACAGGTAAAGAGTGCATCAACATCTAACTCTTCTGTTGTATCAATCGCGAAGCAATACATGGGCGTACCGTATGTATGGGCAGGAACTTCTCCATCAGGATTTGACTGCAGTGGTTTCTTACAATACGTGTATAATAAAGCTGGAACTTCAATTCCACGAACTGTAGCTAGCATCTGGGACGCAACAGATAAAGTTTCTTCTCCTTCTGTTGGAGATCTTGTGTTCTTTGAAACATACAAACCCGGCCCGTCTCACGCTGGCATTTACATTGGTAACGGTCAGTTCATCCACTCTTCTTCTTCTTACGGAGTAACAATTAGTAGCATGGATAACTCTTACTGGGCACCACGTTACCTTGGAGCAAAACGCGCATAATGTAATGCATACCAAAAGAACCTCAAATCGAGGTTCTTTTTTTGTGGTTTTTTTATCATAAAAAAAAGGCGCGCATCAGCGCACCTTTACCCAGCCTTTTTTGATTGCCTCTACGACGGCTTGCGTTCGGTCATTTACGTTCATTTTCTGCAAAATATTTGATACGTGGTTTTTTACTGTTTTCTCACTAATGTAAAGATCTTCACCGATCGAGCGATTGCTTTTTCCATCTGTAAGTAACTGCAGCACTTCACATTCTCGTCGTGTCAATATGTGTAGTGGTTTGCGGTACTCCACTTCTTTATAACCAATTTGTGTAGATGGTCTTTTTCCTTCCGTAGCGAGTCGACGGTATTCATTCACAAGATTATGCGTCACTTTTGGATGAATGTAAGCTCCTCCAGAAGCGACAACTTTAACGGCTTCAACTAACGAATTTGCATCCATCTCTTTTAATAAATAACCCGCAGCACCGGTCTTTACAGCGTGGGTTACGTACGTTTCGTCATCATGGATGGATAAAATAATTACCTTAGTCTCAGGCACCTGTTCGATCAGCTGTCTCGTAGCTTCAACGCCGTTTACATGTGGCATATTAATATCCATTAAAACAACATCAGGCTTATTTTCTTCAACAAGACGAAGCGCTTCGTCTCCATCATCACCTTCAGCAATCACTTCGAAATCATCTTCCATATCCAAAATACGCTTAACACCTTCACGGAACAAGCGATGGTCATCTATAATAATAATTTTAGTTTTGGTCTTTGCTGCATACATCTCTTACACGCCCTCCTGTTCATGTATCGGGATTCTTATCAGTATATATGTACCCTTGTTTGGCGTTGATTGAACCTGAATTGTCCCATTTAATAATCCGACACGTTCTTTCATTCCGATTAATCCAAATGATTGATCTTTACGTACGTTCACATCAAAACCGATTCCATTATCTTGAATGGTTACCACAATCTTATCACCGTCAAGTTTCAGGTCAACACTTATTTCAGTTGCTTCAGCATGCTTAAGGGCATTTTGAACGGCTTCTTGAACAAGTCGAAAAATAGCCGCTTCAAGGCGAACGTGGAGTCTCTGGATCCCCTCATCATAATCAAAGTAAATGGTTGCCTCTGATCGATCATCTACTTTATTTAAATACTTTAACAATGTTGGCACTAAACCAAGGTCATCGAGCGCCATTGGACGAAGGTCATAAATAAGACGCCTAACTTCTTTTAACGCATCTTCAATCAAAGATTTCATATCTTTGATTTCTTTAAACGCTTCATCTTTCCCCTTTTTCTCATAAATCCGTTCAATTAATTGTGATCGTAATAGGACATTGGCAAGTACCTGGGCAGGACCATCATGAATTTCTCGTGATAGACGCTTTCTTTCTTCTTCCTGTGCTTCAATAATTTTAAGTCCATATTCTTGTTTTCGCCTAGCATCCTCGATCACCTCACCGTATTGCCTTAGTTCTCCGCCAAGATAACTAAGAACGGTTGAAATTTGGCTCATAAATGATTCCGCTTTATCCGAGGTGTTTTGAAGAGAAGAAATACGTTGTTCGAGATCCGAGATTTGATCTTTTAGCCGCGTTTCCTTTTCCATACTAACCGAAAGCTTAATTTGAGCTTCTGAGGCCTTTTCATAGGCATTTCGAATCTCTGGTTCTTTATAGTCCTGAAAGTTCTTACTGATCTTTACAAGCTCTGCACGGGCCACACGGTCCATTTGTAGTCTTTCTTGCCTTAGGCGATGAACGGTTTCCAGTTCTTCTTTTAATAATTGAAGTTGATTATTAACCTTTTGGCACTCGTCATGAGAAAGCTCTCCAATTTCGAACAGTTTTGATTTACTACTATTAATACTCTCCATTGTCCTGTCAAGAATGACATCTAATGAATTTGGATCAAGCCTTTGAAAATCCAAGCTCTTACCCCTCCATTCCTTCAAGGGACGGACGTTAAGAAAAGATAGTCCAAAAGTACTTCTTTTACAAAATTCGTCTGTGACCGTCTGTTTATGACTTGAGGATATATATTTGATGGATTAATTTAAGAAACTTATAATAAGAAGGACGTATACCGTAATTCTTATTTTACGCTTAAATACCATTGTTCCCTATGTACTATTCGATGATAAGATACAAATCCCTTTCATTCAGAGGAATGTTCAAGGAATATCTGGAGGTTACTTCTATGCTTACTTCATATTATACCGTTAAAAATGAAGAAGGAGAAAACGAAATTGTCATACAAAAATCTCGCTTTATCGCGCACGTTAAACGAACGCCCACAGAAGAGGAAGCTCAGGAATTTATTCAATCCATCAAAAAAAGACACGCAAGTGCCACACACAATTGCTCTGCCTATTTAATTGGTGAGCAGGATTTGATTCAGAAAGCGAACGACGATGGTGAACCATCCGGCACGGCTGGTGTGCCAATGCTTGAAGTGCTAAAAAAACGCAAACTAAAAGACACGACTGTAGTCGTTACCCGTTACTTTGGTGGCATTAAACTTGGTGCAGGCGGTTTAATTCGTGCGTATGGCCAATCCGTCTCAGAAGGGCTAAACGCAACGGGAATCGTCGAGCGAAAATTGATGACGAAAATAACGACTCAAATTGATTATACTTTATTAGGTAAAGTCGAAAACGAAATCCGTTCATCGAATTATTTATTAGATGAGATTGCTTATTTGGAGAATGTATCGTTCACCGTATTGGCAAATAGTGGGGACGAGGAATTTTTTACAGAATGGATTACGAATTTAACAAGTGGAAAATGTGATGTCACTATTCATGACCAGTCTTATATCGAAGTAGAGGTCGATAATTAGAAATAAATACGGTTAAAATTCATAAATAATTTACAAACTTTTTCCCTCATTTGACATTATTTTTGATATCATAATGAAGTATGTGATCTTTGTCGAAGCATATAACTAAGATAATACGAAATAGCATAGTACGCGTTTTCAATTCTGCTATAAAGGGAAATGTGTCATAAATGCTGATAAAGTAGGTGAAAAAATGCCAACCTGGCTTGACCTAAGCATCGCATTCTTAATTGCACTCGTAACAACCATTGCGATTACCCCATTAGTCATTAAATTCGCTATAAAAATCGGGGTAGTTGATCAGCCAAATAACCGTAAAGTTCATAAGAAGTTAATGCCAAGATTAGGTGGATTAGCGATCATTATTGGTTTTTTCTTCGGTTATCTTTACTTATCACAATTTTTTGATACACCATTACGCCTCATTCTAGGTGCCGTTATCATCATCATTGTTGGTGTTCTTGATGATAAATATACCCTATCAGCCAAGGTTAAATTTATTGCTCAGATATTGGCCGCCATTCTTGTGGTTAGTTCTGGTCTTACAATTGAGTTCGTTTCTCTGCCTTTTATAGGTAAAATTGAACTCGGTATGGCTAGCTATGTTGTTACAATTCTCTGGATTGTCGGGGTAACGAACGCCATAAACCTTATTGATGGACTGGACGGATTGGCTGCTGGAGTTTCAACCATTGCCCTTTCTTCAATTTTTGCCGTAGCGATTTTAAACAACAGTCTATACGTTGCAGCGATTTCTCTTGTATTAATTGGCGGTTCTATCGGTTTCCTGGTCTTTAATTTCCATCCTGCTAAAATATTTATGGGAGATACCGGGGCATTATTTCTTGGGTACATGATCTCCATTTTATCTGTTATCGGCTTTTTCAAGAGTGTCGCTATTTTTAGTTTTCTATTGCCCGTCTTAATTCTTGCCATTCCTATTTTCGATACATTTTTCGCCATCTTTAGACGTATTAAAAACAAACAAAATATATCTGCTCCAGACAAGGCACACCTTCATCATAATTTGTTAGCTCTAGGATTTGGACATAGAGGAACTGTATTAATGATTTATGTAATGGGGATTTCTTGTGGGGTCGCTGCTGTAGTCTTCACATCATCAACGTTATGGGGATCTTTCTTCATCATCATTTTGCTGTTATTTATGATTCAATTCACTTCTGAATTAGTTGGTCAGTTAAATAATAAGCGTACTCCCCTCATTACCACGATTAAGAAATTGCTTACCCTAATCAATTGAAAAAACAGGCTTTGAATTTATTCAAAGCCTGTTTTTTTCTTTTAATCTTTTCTCAAGAATTCTGGAATAAGTAAAAGAGTAACACTAAGCGCAATACCGATTAACAAGCCGAAAATTGTCCTTTGGAGCGGATCTCCAGCCGCTGTTGAAACGGTGACAGGTTTATTAATCACTGTGTCTCGCATGTTCATTAAATTCAATTGTAACTCATAGATGAACTGTTCCTTATCTACCATTGATTCAGGGCTGTCTGGAAGCTCTTGAAGTCTTTTGATCTTCTCATTAAAGAAAGCGGTACGCTCCTCTTTTACTTTATCGCTTTCAGTAATAAATGCTTGTGTAATCTCCATTAATGTATCTGAGACTAACTTTTCATCATTACCATCCAAGCGTAGAGTTAATAATTTACCAGGCTCTTCACCAACAACCAAATTATCGGCAATATCCTCAACTGGCATTGATAAACCATATTCTTCATCTAGCTGTCTAAGGTAAGCTACATTCGTTAAAAAGTCCTTCACAGTTACTGGCTCAGTGATTCTGTCATATTCAAAATTCCCAAGTGCGATTTCCGATTTAGCTGAATGACTCACTGGAGATGAATATTCTAATACATAAGAAATACCAGCAGTGAGTATAGGCAATAGTAAAAATAACCAGAAATACTTTTTAAACCTTTCACTAATCGTTTTTGAATATTTTTTTAACATTTCTTTGTTACCTCCTGCACCCCTAGGTGGCTCATTAATTGTTTGTTGGGTAACTTTCGTATTCCTGAAATAATAAGTGATAAACCCAATACTAAAAGCGAAAAGCATCCAGTGATAATTTAAAGTAAGTACGGAACTTGGACTAATACTCGCCATAGCAAACACGATTAGACTAATGGTCAACGTTTGAGCAATCATTTTTTCATTTTTATCCATCGTTCTTTTAGAAATTCGATAGAGTAAAATGAGTAAGGAAAGGTACATCGCAAGATATCCACCAAATACGATGGCCCCGTAGTTGACTAGAATTTCTCCCCACCAATTATGTACATTGGAAAAGACTCCAATCGGAAAGACCGGCTCATTCTTCAAGAAATAATCAGCATTACCCGCTCCTACGCCAAAACCCATACTTTCTGCAAAATAATATTGAACGTTTTTCAGGATGTTCGCTCGTATATCAAGTGAACCTCCTTCATTTCGCTGGAAATTAGTTGAAAAGAAGTTTGTCGCTAACGTCATAACTTTATTATAGAATATGAATGATACGGCTATGGCAGTTAATACACCACTGAATACAAGAATCCTTCTTGTTGTTTTTTCACTGTAAAGAATAAACCATCCTCCAAAACCGAAGAGTATTGAAATATAATTGGCTCTGGAATTCGTGAGGTAAATGAGATAAATTGTTGTAACAATTAAAGTAAAGCCAATTAGTTTTATCAGAAGAGGACGACGATGTTTCATGAAAAACCAGACAAAAAACATACTTATAACTAGATAGCTTGCGTAGTCATTTTCATTTCCAAAAACAGCTGTTGGTACTCCCTGCATATAGTATGGCAAGTCGTTGATGCGTGATAGGCTAAGATGCTGCTCTGTAAAATGGTTCCACAGTCCAAGACCTATAAGTCCAATGTAGACAAGAATCCATATATAGAAAAAAGCTAAATAATTCTTCATCTCTTTAAAATAGAAAGTAACTAGCACAATGAGTGATAATCCCGTAAAAAGATAGAAGAGGTTTCTGATGCCGTATGTTATGGACGGCGCCCATGTAAGAGAGAGACATGCATACAAAAACCAGAAAATAAGGAAAACAAATATTGGCTTCGTTCTAATTAATCCCCAATCGAAGAAAGATTTATTTCGTATGTAGATAATTGTACTTATTCCAATGATCAATAGATAAAATACTCTAAAAGGAAAAAGACCTATTGGACCTATATTTAGGACAATAGCTGGTCCAATAAAAGAACTAGCAATTAGAAAATACATAACAGAATCTTTAAACGTTAGAGATGAGAAGACACCTTGTCTAATCAACTTCATAAGGGTAAGAACAAATAGAATACCGACTGCTGTAATGGCAGCTAATTTCTTATTTTGAACCAGTAATTCAGGCGCTAATAGAAAACTCACTAGAGCAGAAAGAAGAACTGCAATAACGACCTGACTAAACGTCTTTCGAAACAGATAAAGCATCCCATTCATTTGATTCACCTCCTCCTTATGTCTATATCGATTCGGCTAGTGCGTGAATCTTTTGACAGGAATTTGTCGAACAATCAAATTAAATTATTCCACTTCATATAACATTTTTCAATATATTTTCTCCACCATAATTAGTATACAAAATACATTGAATCTTACACTTTTATTAACGAAGAAGCTTATTTTAAACGTACTATATTGATAAGTTGCAGACATTAAATAATTCATATGTCTATAATGGTCGATCTTCTATATACACTCTAGACTTTTTAATAATCCAACCGTTTAATTTGAGGTTTCTAAGTATTTAATAAATAAACCTAGAGAAATTATTCTTCCTAGATGTTCATCTCTTACTTCTGCAAGGGTTTTATTCTTTTTTATTATATTTTCCTTTATTAAAATCTCAAATGTTTCTGTAGCTATAGGTAATGCGCGAACAGATTGATAAAATGATTCATGATGGTATCTTGTAGAAAACAGTGTCCTTTTAAGGATTCTTTGAATAACTTTCTTAGTTAACCTTACACCTTTATCAGATACGTACTTTGAAGTATCTTTCATAAGTTCCAGTTTTTCTGAGGAAACAGTTAATTTCCCTTCCGTTGTTTGAGTTTTAGCTATTGTTGGGTTTAATTTAGTAATTATTTCTCTATGAAAATTGTTAAAAAATCTCTTCATTCTTGGAAGATTATATCCAACCCTCACTAAATTATATTCGAGCAAGGGAGAATAACTATTCACAATAGAAGAAGACGATGTGAGAAGCCTTCCAGCTAAAGCCTGCATTCTGTAGAAATAATATATTTGATCATAAGTTTTGGTATTAATATTTTTTTCATATTTACTAAGTTCTTTAATTGCATTCTCACTATAATCCATATTAATGGGTGCATACAGTTCAGATAGTAGGTTAGTATCAAACTTGATTGGAGATATTCTTGTATGAAAGAGCTTTCCAATATCAGAAGTTGATTTTCTATATTGAGGAAAATCTTGGAGCCAGAAAAAATCTTTAAAAAGTTCTCCTCCTGCGCCGGTAATGATCAAATCCACTGCTCTATTACTTCGCTGCAATTGACTGTTCCTTCCACTATAAGCATTAAATATTTCATATAGACCATCACAGAAATAAAATAACTGTTCAATTTCCTTTTCCTCAATTGTCGACGGTCTCTCTGAAACAATTAAAGAATGGTTAAGCTTATGTGCTACTTCTTCCGCAATTGCTACATCTTTATCTTTATTACTACCTGAAACAGAACATTCAAACTTCACGTCATTAGCATCCAAAATTGTAGCCAATAGCCTAGAATCTATTCCACCTGTTAAATCAACACTTACACTTTGATTTTCTACAGATTTAGCAAAACCTGCAAAGAAATCGACAAAAAACTCCTCTTCTAATGGCTCCAAGTCTCTATCAACTTTATAATGCAATGACCTTTGATTCTCATGAGAAACCAATATCTCTAACCTATCAATTTTTTTTACTTTCTCAAAAAAAGTTCGTTTATTGTACAGAACACCTGCATTCAAAAATTCAATAATTCTCCTTTTATCTAAATCTTTTGTGTTGAATTTAGATTCCTTAACAATTTCAAGAAATGAAGTAGATATATGGTAGTTATCATAATATGCTTCAAATAATCCGCTATTATCAATAAAAGAGTATGTTTTATTCATCCTATGATCTATAACTGTTACGAAGAAGTTTCCGTGTAGCAATTGAATAGCCTCTTGAATACCCATTTCTTTTATTTTTTTGATGAACTTTTTTATAGAAGCCTCACCACTATGAGTAAAAGGAATATATATAAAACCCTTCCAGTAGACGGTGTAATTATCATATTTAATAAAACGTTCCCTAGCAGATAAATTGGTCATTTCATTATTTAATAGAAGCATTAAAAAAACCTCTCATCTCTAATTATTTACACATTTATAATTGAAGCAGATCCCATTTGAACTTTTGCACATTATTATAAGTATCAATTGTATTTCGATGGTCTCTATGTGCAATCAAATTCTCTTTTAAGTTCACGTAAATATCATCAGTATTGAAATTTTCTTCTATAAATTTCATATAAGACTTGAGGTTAGTCTTAATAAATACTTCAGCCATCCTGTTTTCTTTAATAACGAGACCATTTAAACGATTCATTATTGGTAAGAAATAGAAATTTGTTTGTTGTGATCTGTAGTACTTTAGTAATTTACTTTTTAATTTAAATTCGTTTGTAATGTCGAGTATAGTGTTTGAAAATAATGGAGAAATGGGACTCTGTACTTCATACATCATCAATGTCATATTTTGTACTGTTACCTGACTTTTATTAAAGACTGCTAGTAATTTCTTACTTGTTGCATAATGATCAATATGGGTATCTATGATGGATGGAAAGAAAATTGTATCAATTTGATAATTTTGCAGGATATTATTCAGTTCAAAAGTAATATCTGTATATAACAGTTCAGAATCACGTGAGTTAAAAAAATGCAAGTTACTCTCTGGTATACCGATACAATCAGCAACCAGTAATGCTTCTTTTTTTCTTTCCTCAACTATTTGTTTTTCGTTTAATCCAGATCTTCCATTTTTTTGTCCTGTAGTCAAATAAGCAATATGAACTTCTTTTCCTTCTTTTAAATACTTTAAAATCGCCCCGCCACACCCGATCATATCATCATCTACATGTGGAGCTAACACAAGAATTTTTTCGCCCGGAAGACTTGTTACAAGTTGATTTCTTTCTACTATTCTTTCTCTATTGGAATTAATAAAATCCTTAGAGAATTTGTTATTCCTGCTGTTATATGTTTTTAACAGTAACGGTTTAAGGCTTCGTTTTAACGTTGAAAACATGCTCTTTCCTCCCTCTCTCTACGCTGTATCCGCATCTCCAGCGCTTATATACCATTCTCCGAATTCATTCTGATCATCATTAAGTTGATTTACAGCGAATTTGATTGCGGTTTTTCGCTTTAAAAAACCTAAACTTAAAAACGAAAAATTCACTTCAGTTTTCTCATATGACCATATTTTTACGATATCAAAATTCTTAGAGCGCAAATAAGCTAAAAGAACTCGCATGATTTTCTTCTGATTTACCTCTTCTCTCATAACACACTCCAATATCGTCCCTACGATTCTCTGACCATGCTTGTTTTTTCGTATTATGAAAAATCCAACGATCGCACCGTCTACTTCTACTACTAATTTTTCATATTCAGATTCTGGTTTCTCGCTGTATTTCCATTCTAAAAATTCTTTACTTCGCCTTTGATGGGTTCGATTTTTTAATGAAGTTTCAATAAAATCCACAATTCTATCATCAAACTGCCTTACTTCTGAAATGGTCATGTTCAGTGGCAGGCGATTGTTTTTATACATGTTATCTTTTACAATTAATAACTGTTTAAGAACAGGGATTGATGGAAAGAGGTGTTTGTAATTCAATATTTTCATTCGATTTGAAATTGAATAGATTTCTTCCCACCCTAATTTATTCAATGGAGGAAATGAATTTTGATTGGGGAACGTCATAATTTTTTTTACGCCCATCTTTTTCAAATGCTCAATTGCCATTTGATTTAACTTCTTGTAAATCCCCATTCCTCTATAAGTTCCATCTACCATAGAATCGACGGATTGTGCACCTTTAATCATTTGCTGGTCTTGACAAAGGTCGGTTAGTAAAACGACGCGAGAACCTACCATCTCATTTTCCGAATTAAAGGCACAAAAGATAACGGCTGGGTTGTGAACGTTATTAAATTTCCATTGGAAATAGCTTAAGGAGATTTCCTTATTAAAAACTCTTTTATATAGGTTCACATATTTGTGGTAATCCTCTTCTTCATATAAACGATAGGAGATGTTATTTTGGGTCAATGATCCGTTCAACTGCCTTTCCTTTTCAATCTTCCTATTAGCTTGTTCTTTTCCTCCGTAATCACACCCATCATCAATAACGAAATGAGGTACAAAAATACTCCTATACTTATTTGTATCGCCAATAGAAATGGAACGTTTTCGATTGGAAGGTAATTCCCGAGGAAAACGCCTACTCCCATGATCGAAGATGCAAGTATAATCTTAATATGATCAGCAGAGAACTTAATTCTTAAATCAGTTAGATGATTTGTTTTATAATAGGATAGTGCGAAATAGACAAAATAAGCGATTAATGTCGCACAAGCAGCCCCCATATAACCGTACAGTGGTATAAAGATAAGGTTTAACACAATGTTCGTTCCTGCTGCTACAAGTGAGATATTTGCTATTTCCTTACTTTTCTTAACAAGCTCAAGGCTTTTATTTAAATATTGTCTTATTCCAAGAAACAAGAAACCAAATGACACAATCGGAATAATTATAAAGCCTTCTTGGAAATCATTTTTAATAAAAAGCGAAGTGATGTGATTTGATACGACGGATAGACCAATAACTGCTGGAAGAATGAGCATAAAAAAGTACTTAAAAATGTTATTTAAAACATGATTCACTTCAGAAGTCGTACCCGTCCGGTGTTTTCTAAATAAAATCGGTTCAGCGGTCGACATGAAGATCGTAATAAGTGGCATCATGATTTGTTGTGCAAATGAATAATTAATAGAGTAAATCCCTACTTCACTACTATCTCTTAAAAACTCAAGCATATAGCGATCGGACAAAGTTAACAGCCAATGTACGCCAAGAATTAAAATAAAAGGTAATCCATAAAGAAAATATTCCTTCACATACGCCAGGTCTACAGAAGTCATTTTTATAATTCGCATGTGCTTCTTTTCTTTTATTAGTACGATAACTGTATAAATGACATCTGATATGATCGTCGCTAAAAGAATCGCACCAATGCTTAAGTTGAAATAGTTCAATAATAATAGAAACGTCCCAAATCGAATGAGAATGGTAATTGTGGTTAAGATTGTCGCAAATCTCGCTTTTCGATTCGCTCTAAGGTACGAAAAGAAGAAAGAGTGCAAATTTGCAGAGAACAAAAGCACAATTGTTAACCAAAGATATTCGCTTGGAATAATGCGATTAACTACTCCTAATGCACTCATAATGTAGAGGAGAATCGCTATGATTGAGATAATCGCCGTTAATGCAACAATTGAAACGGTTATTAACTGTTTTTCTTTTGGGTCATTTTCATCATTTGTATAGTAACGAATAAAAGCAACATTTATCCAGTTAACCGATATTATTCCTAATAACCCAACTGAGGCATTAATTAAGCTATACTGGCCATACTCAGCTGTAGTGAAATTGCTGGTAAAAATCGGTACGAGCATAAAACCAACGATCATTGGTACAATGTATGTAATTGCGTAGTACAATAAATCATGTAAAAAGGATTGTTCTTTATTGCTCATGTTTGTTGCTCCTCGGTAAAAATTAATCATTGCCGTTTCATTTCTCAACAGCAACAAATGAACATTTTCCATAAAAACACATCTAGGGAATTATTCCATAGATGTGTTTTCATGATTCAAATGCGTTTTTAAAACTTGCTTTATTTCAGCAACATTCTCTTCATTGGGTTCAAAGTAATATACACCGTCTATTCGAGCATCTTGCCCAGTAAATTTGAGGTTTTCAATATCAGCAGAATTTAGCTTTGTAAACTTTTTCTGAAGCGAAAATAGCTCTGTTGCGGTTAAGTTTGTTTCAATATTTCCACTCAAGTGATCAGCGATTTCATCAAGTTTGAATAAATTCTTAACAGATAAAGTTTTATCAAGGGCGGCGTTAATTACTTGACGCTGACGATCACTTCTTCCAAAGTCACTATCAAACCTTCGCATGCGAACATATGCCAGTGCTTCTTCACCATCAAGCTCCATTGGGCCCTCGGTAAACTGTAACTTCTTTCGATTTACTTCATCACTATACTCCCAAAAATCAAACGGTACATCCACTTCTACTCCACCGATTTCATTAATAACACCTTTAAATCCTTCAAAATTCACCTTTGCATAATAATCAATGGGAATGTCTAAGAAGTTTTCAACCGTATTAATTGTCATATCTGGGCCACCAAATGCATGCGCATGATTTATTTTATCCATGGAACCTCTACCGATAATCTCTACTCTTGTATCCCGGGGGATACTCACCATTTTGGCTGTTTCCTTCTGAGGATCAAGTGTTAGAAGGATTAATGTGTCAGTACGGCCATGCTCGCCTCCAGTTGAATAATCTTCAACCCCCATTAAAAGGATGGAGAAAGGATCTTTGCTAATTTCCACTGCTTTATCTCGAAGTGCTGACTGCTTTCCTCTCTCTAGCTCATTATAAGTCTTTTTAGACGCCTGATACCCTTCAACTGCTACGTATGCACCATAACCAACGACGATCATGACAACGAACAAAATAAGAAAAAAAAGATTCCGAAACAATGAACGCTTTCGACGTCTTCTGATCCTTGATTTATTTTTTGACAAAACAAACGCCTCTTTTCATCTGTTAGATCTGCTCTATACTTCTCATGATAAAGGTTTTCTCAAAAAATGTAACCTTTTCCTAGTAGAATGTAAGTGACGAATAGAGCAAAATCTAACACACCTTGTGCTTATTGATTGCGCAATAATTGACTCTCTGGGACCTGGCGCAATGGTTTGGCCGGTGAGCCAACTACAAGCATTTCTGGTTCCACGTCTTTAGTCACGACACTTCCCGCTGCCACCGTTCCATCCTTACCAATTGTTTTACCTGGGAGGATCGTTGCATTGGCGCCAACTCTTCCACCATCATGGATTGTTACACCTTTGAAATGGTCGTATCGTTCAGATGACCTTGCCAAATAATTATCATTTGTTGTAACGACATAAGGAGCAACAAAAACGTAATCGCCAAGTTCTGAGTACGCAGTAATGTAGGCATTTGTTTCTAACTTGCATTTCACGCCAACCTTACAGTCATTCTCAACAGCTACTCCACGCCCCACAATTGTTTTCTCTCCAATTGTTACACGCTCACGTATCGTTGCCAGATCAGCTACAAAGACATCATCTGCAATTATCGCATTAGCATAAATAATAGAAGAAGTTCCAATTGTACATCCAGAGCCGATAATAGCTGCAGGCAATTGTTTTACCTCTGGAAGAATTGAATTCTTTGCACGAGCTGGTTGCTTTCCAATGATCGCGTTATCCTGGATCATAACACCGCTACCGATTTGTACACCATCATAAATAATCACATTATGTCCAATCACGACATTTTCACCGAAGGTTACATTTTCACCGATTACTACATGCTGTCCTACTTTAAGTGGATCCATTTTTGTTCCCCTTTCTTTCTTATTTAGTTAAAAAACTTGCTAATCATATCCACAACATATTCCTGCTGCTCTGCTTTAAGTTCAGGGAACATTGGAAGAGAAATGGCTTCCTGACAAGCCTTCTCCGTAACTGGTAGATCGCCTTCCTTATAACCAAGATCTGAAAATACTGGTTGCAAGTGTAGCGGTTTTGGATAATAAATCATTGTGGCGACACCTTGCTCTTTCAAGTACGCCTGAAGTTCATCCCGCTTAGGGACTCGAATGGTGTATTGGTGGAAGATATGATAGTTATGTTCCTCAACATAAGGTGTCGTAACTGTTTCACCAAGACGCTCATTTAATAATGCTGTATAACGTTCCGCTTTCTCGATTCGTTGTTTGTTCCAATCCGTTAGATGTGGAAACTTTACATTTAAAATAGCAGCTTGAAGCTCGTCAAGACGACTGTTATAACCCAAAATATGATGATAATATTTTGGTTTGCTACCATGAACACGAATAACGCGCATTTTTTCTGCAACTTCATCATTATTCGTTATGATCATCCCAGCATCCCCATATGCCCCAAGGTTTTTTGTAGGGAAAAAGCTATATGTAGCCGTTGTACCAAGCTCCCCTACTTTTTTACCTTTGTACTCAGAACCAATTGACTGGGCTGCATCTTCAATAATAGCCAAATTGTGCTTATCAGCAATAGCCTTCAAAGCATCCATATCAGCCATCTGACCATATAAATGAACGGGAATAATGGCTTTCGTTTTATTCGTTACAGCCTCTTCAACCTTTTTCGGATCAATATTAAAAGTCTTCGGATCAATATCAACAAATACCGGTGTCGCTCCAGCACGTGCAATGGCACCCGCAGTTGCAAAAAAAGTAAAAGCAGGACAAATCACTTCATCCCCTTCACCGACATCACAACCTAATAAAGAAATATGTAGAGCGTCACTTCCGTTTGCAACGCCAACGCTGTGAGCAGCATGACTAAATTCTGCTACGTCACTTTCAAGTTTTTTCACATTATCTCCGAGAATGAAACGCGCACTCGACATTACTTCTTCTAAAGCAACACCGATTTCACCTTTAAGTGATTGATATTGTTCGGTTAAATCAAGCATTGGTACTTTCATTATAGACCCTTCTTTCATTCATTTTGATAAACTTTTATAGATACTAATTAATGTTGTACTTTCTTTTTCCCAATTATATTGCTCTTCGATTGCGTTTCTTCCATTTTTACCCATTACCTCAGCTTCTTCAGGATGTGTTGTCATCCATTCTATCGCTTGAGCGATTTCGTTTGGTTCAAGGGGATTCACGCAAATCCCACATTTGTTGCCTTCGATTATTTCTTTCCACAGAGGAAATGCAGAACCGATTACAGGAATACCTGCAGACATATATTCAAACATTTTGTTGGGCTGGGCATTTATATGGTTTGGAAGTGGATGATAAAGAACGAGCCCGGCTAGGGATTCTGACATGACATCCGCCACGATTTCTCGGTTTACAAAACCTAAGTCTTTCACTTGACTCCATCCTTTATAGGATTGAAGATCAACCTTAAGTTGCTCTGGGGCAATATTTCCACCAAATATTAACTGTGCATCAGTTTTTCCGATTGCTTGAACCATTTCATGGGCGGCCCTTACTTGTGTAATTCCCCCTATAAAACATACTGTTGAATTTTTGTTAGACCAGTCCGTATTAGGAACATAGAGTTCACTAAGGATAGGATAGTTATTGACGTTATAGGCATTTGCTCCGATTTGTTTAAATCGTTCACAAATATAAGGTGTAGCAGCAATTACTGCGTCAAATTTTTTGGCAGCATAATTTTCATACCGTTCAAAAACGACACTGATACTTTTACGCAAAGGGGAAGGAATCCACTGTTTTTCCAATATTTGTCTCGGAACATCTTCGTGAATATCATGTATCACTTTTTTCCCCTTACGCTTTAATTTAAGACCAGTTGGTATGAGTTCTGGATCATGAAAATGGTAGATATCTGCATTTACCTTGAGAGCCGCTTCATAAACAGCTTTCGTTGTTTTGATCATTCTGCTCCTCTCATTCGTTGCATCAGAAGGAATGCCAATAATCTTCACACCATCTTTTGTTTCAGATGTTGCATTCGGAACGATATAAGTCACATCGTATCCTTCCATATTGAGAGATCTGCATTCTTTAATGAAAATTCTGATATCGTGAGGAGAATGAACAGATGTTAGATGACATACTTTCATTACTCTCCTACCTACTTTCAGCTTGAACTAACTTGCTATAAATATTGGTTAACATAGAAATCACAGCTTTCTCGCCAAACCTTTCTTTACAATCCTGATGAATAAGATTCGGGTTATAATCTTTATAATGTTGGGTCATATAAATAAGAGCTTGAGATAGTTTATCTACTTCACCAGTAGGAACTAAAACTCCATTTAAATCCTTCACAATCATGCTTGGCCCACCACTATCTGTTGCAATAATAGGCGTTCCAACAGATAAAGCTTCTACCAGTACTACACCGAATGTTTCATAGTAGCTGGATGAAACGAATACATCGGCAAGATGCATTTCTTTCTTCACCTGTTCTCTTGAAAGCGTTCCAATAAGTGTAACTCTTGAATTAAGATCAAGCTGATTAATGAGGTGTTGTAACTTATCTTTTTCTTCGCCCATCCCCCCTATTCGTAATTCAGTATCTCTGTGAGGAAATGCACGATGAAAGGCATGAATAAGTAAATCAAGACCTTTATTTGCATTTAAATTCGCAACAGCCAGTATTCGAAACGGTTGATCAGGATCCCTGGTCTTTTTCGGTTTAGCACCAGACATATCAATGAAATTTGGAACGATATCCACTTGTTGATTCGTATAGGCCACCATATCTCTTTTTAATCCTGGTCCTACTGCTAATAGTTTATCCGCTTGACTAAAAGCCTTTTTTGCCAGTCTTTTTTGATAGGGCTTTAACATATTTCTCCCAAAGGCAGAAGAATGCTCAGTAATAATCAATGGAATATTTTCTTCTCTGCTTATCGCAGCAGCTCCAAAACCTCCCCATAAACAGGAATGGGCGTGGATAACATCAGGTACCCCTACTTCTTTTACAATATCTTTATACATTACCTTCAAGCGCCTCTTGTAGATCATTTCAGTGCTATATGGGGCATTCGCAAAGTAGTTATAACCTTTATAGCGGTAGGTTAATACCCCATCTTCTACTTCTTTACTTCTTGATCCCTTAAGCTCGTTCTTATTAAAAGACTTCAAACTCCAAATCTCAGGAAAAGCAACAGTTACCTGATACCCAGCTCTACTCAAAGCCATAGCTTGCTCTTTGTAAAAAACTCCTCTATAGGGTTTCCCTTCCATCGGATAGCCAGAAGGTACAATTAAAACATGCATGGTAAACCTCCTAACGGCTATTGTTTGAGGTTCAACAGTAAATCATCAACGATCGTTTGCCAAGAATACTCCCTTAACACAAACTGACGTCCGTTGTTCCCTAACAGTTTTTTTTCAACTTCAGGTAAAGAAGCACTTTCAAGTATTTTCATTGCTATATCTTCTACATTTTCGGGTTCAGCGATAATTCCGCACTTTTCATTTTCCAGGAATTGAGCGCTCTCTCCTGCGCCACAGTACAAGACAGGTGTAGCCGTTGATAGCGCTGGAAAAATCTTCGAAGGCCTTGCCCCTTTAAAAAGCTCTAGGTTTCTCAAAGAAACAATGCTATAGTCCGTTATTGAAAAAACTTTGGGCATTTCTGTCACAGGTACTGAATCATGAAATAGTGTATTTGTTAACCCTAGCTCTCTAGATAGGTCTACGAGATTTTGTTTCTCTGGCCCATCTCCCACTAGGAGAAATTGAATAGTTGAATTCTTCTCTTGTACGATTTTAGCAGCTTTGAGAATTGAATCTAACCCCTGCGCGTACCCTAATCTACCTGCAAATGTAAATACTGTCTTATCCTTCAATTTTAACTTATTTGTCCATGCCTCATTAGGCGCTTCAGGTTGAAAAGATTCAGTGTTTACACCATTAGGAAGTAAAAATACGTCTGATTTTGACTTCCCTTTATTAATTAAGTAACTTTGGATTCCTTCAGTCGCAGCTGCTAATTTCCATGACTTACGATAAAGAAACATTTCCAAACGTTCTGCGAAACGAATAAATGTTTTATTTTTAACAATCCCTAATTCCACTGCTGATTCTGGCCAAATATCAGCAATATTAAATACAAACTTTGCTTTTTTCATTTTTGAAGCAATATATCCAGTAATACCAAGAAAAAGAGGTGGAGAATTACAAATGATTACATCAGCTTTTTTGGCTTTTACGACTGAATAAAAAGCGCTAAATGTAAATGAAAAATAGGAAATCAACCTTCTCCAAAAGCTTCCTTTTGGAGAAGGGTAAATCCAGCTTCGATGAACGGAAATCGTTTCATACTTTTCTTTTTCGTAAAATTTCCCTTTATACTTTTCAGGTATAATGCCATGGGGATGGTGAGGAAATGCAGTGATTACCTCTACTTGATGACCTCTTTTCTGAAGTTCTTTACTTACTTCATAAAGACGTATTTGTGGCGCGCCAATTTCTGGCGGAAAGTGTTGACTTAGTAATATGATATTCATTTATTCTCATCCTTGTCTGCTCAAAAGCTTATCGAATCATCTCAGAAATATGCACGGATGCTTTTCCATCGCCAAACAAATCTTGATAAATAGGCGTTACTGTTTTCTCAACAGCTGACACGATTTTCTCAGGATCAGTACCTACAAGTATGTTTGCATTCCCTTCGAGTGTTTCGACCCACTCTGTTTGTTCTCTCATAGTTATACATGGAATTTGCATGAAGTAAGCTTCTTTTTGAACACCACCAGAATCCGTAATGATCTTTCGTGCATTTTGTTCAAGCGTCAGCATATCAAGATATCCAACTGGGTCAATAACGTGCAATCCAGGTACTTCTTTTAAATCAAATCCTTGATCTTCAATCACTTTTCTCGTTCTAGGATGGATCGGCCAGACTTTATCACCCTTAATTCGTGTAAATGCATCTATTACATTTTTCATCTTATCGTGGTCATCTGTATTTTCCGCTCTATGAACGGTAATCAGATAATATTCTTTCGTAGTCAGCTTTTCTTTTTCTAGTATTTCGGACTTATCTTCGGCTAGTTTAAGATTATAATCAACTGCATCATACATCACGTCACCAACATTAAAAACGTTCTCAAGGATATTTTCATTTTCAAGATTTTTGACGGCTGTTTTAGTAGGACAAAACAGTAAGTCTGACACGTGATCCGTCATAATCCGATTAATTTCTTCAGGCATTTTCTTATTAAAGCTTCTTAATCCAGCCTCAATGTGAATGACGGGAATATGTAATTTAGAAGCTGCTAGTGCTCCGGCAAGGGTTGAATTGGTATCACCATAGACAAGCAAGTAATCAGGCTTTTCATCAACAAGAATCTCTTCGATTTTTGCAAGCATTTCACCAGTCTGTTTCCCGTGATTCCCTGAACCTACCCCAAGGTGAAAATCTGGTTTAGGGATTTCTAGCTCTTCAAAGAATATATCAGACATATTGGCATCATAATGTTGACCTGTATGAATAATAAGCTCAGTATGTATTTTTCTTAATTCTCGAGAAACAGGAGCCGCTTTAATAAATTGAGGTCTTGCACCTAAAACCGTAATAATTTTCATATCAAATTACTCCCTTCAATCTTCTTTCTCTGAATAAAAGGCATAGATGAATTCCATCTACGCCATTTATAATTAGTCTGTTTTATAGTTTGTAGTATTTCTCTGGTTTTGTAACGTTTTTAAATGCATTTCTTGTATCAAACAATACCGGGCTATGAGTGGCGATCATTTCATAGTCAAATGAAGAATGATCAGTTGCAAGTAACACTAGATCAGCATTTTCGAGAAGTTCCACATCGAGTGTCGCGGTTTCAGAGACTGTTTCAGAAAGTTTAAACGACTTTACGTGTGGGTCTGCTACAATCCAATCAGCCCCTGCTTCCTCTAGTTGGTTTAAAATTGGAAGCACAGGTGATTCTCGAACGTCTTCAATATCTTTTTTGTAAGCTACACCAAGTACAACTACTCTTGCACCATTCAATGCTTTTTTATCTTTATTTAGAATTTGCATACAGCGATCAATGACAAAATCAGGCATACTATTATTAATTTCTCCAGCAGTCTCAATTAATCGAGTGTGGTAATCAAATTCTCTCGCTTTCCAAGTAAGGTAAAAAGGATCAATTGGTATACAATGTCCGCCAAGACCTGGGCCTGGATAGAACGGCATAAAGCCATAAGGTTTCGTTGCAGCTGCATCAATGACTTCCCACACGTCGATATCCATCTTATTACAAAGAATGGCCATTTCATTAGCGAGTGCAATATTAATATTACGGAATGTATTTTCAAGGATCTTCTCCATCTCAGCTACAGATGGACTAGATACTTCATGCACTTCCCCTTCTAAAACATTTCGATACATTGCGGAGGCTACAGCTGTACAGGAAGGGGTAATGCCACCGACTACTTTCGGTGTATTCTTCGTATTATAAATTTTATTACCCGGATCGACACGTTCTGGAGAGTAAGCAATAAACAGGTCTTCCCCGCAAACACGCCCCGTTGCTTCTAAGATTGGTTTTAGTATTTCTAACGTTGTACCTGGATAAGTTGTACTTTCGAGAACAACAAGCATGCCACTATGAAGGTGTTTTGCGATCTCCTGTGACGAACTTTCAACGTAAGAAGTGTCTGGTTGACGATAGATATCGAGTGGCGTTGGAACACAAATGGCCACAGCGTCTACATCAGCAATTCTTGAATAATCCGTCGTTGCAATTAATTGTTTTTTCTCAACGTACTCTGCAAGCTCCTCGTCTACAACATCACCAATATAATTGATGCCTTCATTCACCTGGCCAACTCGCTTCTCCTGAACATCAAACCCTATAACGTTATAGCCAGCTTTCGCTTTTTCAACGGCAAGGGGCAATCCAACATACCCTAACCCAACAACTCCGATCGTTGCTGTCTTGTTTTCAATTTTAGATAACAGATCCTGCGCCTGAGCATTTAATTGAGCATTAACCACGGTCATACCTCATTTCTCTCTAATTAGTCCTGTACTTTTATAGGAGTATTTTGATCTGATGATTCATATAGTGCTAGAACAAGTGATAGCGCCTTTTTACCGTCTTCACCAGTCACAACTGGAGACCTATCTTCTACAATGGCTTTCACCATATCTTCTATAATCCATTGGTGGCCCGGTTTACCGAACGGATCTGCTTTTATTTTTTCAATTAAGGTATTACTTTCTTGATCATCTAAATCTTCAATATTGATATGCTCAATAAATGTCGCATTACGTCCACCTATTTTCACTGTCCCTGTTTCACCAAAAAGACTAATGGTTTCTTCTAAGTTCTGCGGATAAATAGTGGTTGCCGCTTCAATCACACCTAAAGAGCCATTTTTAAATCTAACTACGCCTGTAGAAACGTCTTCTGCTTCAATGTCGCGAAGTCGTGTCGCACTCATACTATAAACTTCGTCAACATCACCCATTAGCCAAAGGATTAAATCTAAATTATGTATCGCCTGATTCATCAAGACGCCACCATCTAATGATTTAGTACCTCTCCAGGGAGCTTGATTGTAATATTCTTGATTCCGATTCCACCTAACCGTTGCGTTAGCGTGGCTTAATTTACCTAACTTCCCTTGATTCATTAATTCCTTTATCTCTATCATCACAGGACGAAATCGATTCGGGTGAACGACAGAAAGCTTCACGTTATTTTCTTTACAAACATCAATGATTTTCTGAGAATCTTCAAGAGTAAGAGCAATGGGCTTTTCTACCACTAAATGTTTCCCCGCGTTTGCTGCTTTAACAGCCAGGTCAGCATGAAAGCCACTTGGTGTACAAATATTAATGACATCTACTGAATCATTTGCGATGAGTTCTTCAAAGTGGTGATAACCTTCTATATTATATTCCTTAATGAATGGCTCCATCTTCTCTGTAACCGTATCACATACGGCGAATAAACTTGCTCCTTCAGCGTGCATAATGGCTTCTGCATGCTTCTTGGCAATGTGACCGCATCCTACAATTGCAAAATTCATAAAATAAATGTCTCCTTTAAATAACATGCTAATGATAGTTTTCTACACATTATGACAAATTATGTTTAGAGTCTGAAACCCTTAACATATATAAAATTCTTCTATTGTTATTGTATATTAAATTTTCACAATATCAATCGTTTTACTGGAACACATTGTTAAAAGAAAGTAAAGATTGCTAATAAATGATTACAAAACGAAACAAAAAATACCTGCAAATGTGCAGATATTTTGTCGATTTTGAACTCGTTAGAAAATGGAGCAATGAATATGAAAGATGAGTTTCTCTTATTGACCTGTAAAATAATCAACTAGATAATCCGCCCAAACCTGGTGCCCCTTTTTATTAGGTCCACTCTCTTCCGTCAAATACTCCTCCATCTTTTCACTATCCTGTTCCGGCCATTCCTTCCAATGATTTAGATAAAGATAATCATTGTCTTTAGCATAATTCTTTAATTGATCTACCTGGATAGGATAATATTTGGAGTCATATAATGGGTTTGAAGGTTGTAGGATTATAATCATATCCTCATTCACATTTTTATAAGTGGAAATGATACTTGTAATAGCATCTAGTGAATCTTCAATACGAATTTCTCCATTATCCTTAAGGAGAAATGGTTCCAGTAGAAGGACATCAGGAGTCGTTTCTACTCCTTCTTCTCTTATTTTTCTCATAGCCTCTAATGAGTTTTTATCTCCGAGTGATCTTACATTAATGGAGAAAACCTCTTTCCCATAGCTTTCATCCAATTCGCTTTGCAAAATAGATGGCCAAGAATCATCACCATCAGAAGTAGCATCTGAACCGACTGCTGCGATAGTGATAGACTTATTTTCCGACACCTTTTTTTGTACCAATTCTTTTAATTCCTTTGAGAAATTGGACATAGCATCATCTAAGCTATTTCCTGCCTTCTCATCTGCTACTGTTGACTTTTGAGTTTCCTTCGCATCAGCTTTAATACTCATCGTTTCTATCTTGTTCTCCCAGTGCATTTTCCCTAATAAAATACCACTTACACAAATAATAAATAAAAAGAGTAATAAAAACTTTTTCATACCTTCCCCCTAAAACCCCTTGATTAGCCATCTTTTCTAATACTTTCCTAAATATAAATTATATAGAAACCATTCATTAAAATAAACAGTATTCGACATGATTAAGACAAATTCATGATATTTCTTTCTCAATCTCTATTTAGCATAAAAAAAGTAGCTTTGATCCGAGGATCAAAGCTACTCGTTCTTCCAATTACTTGACTAACTTTTGCAACTCGTCTTTCGCTACTTCACTTACCGCTCCATTTCCACCTAATACTTTCACAGCTTTAATATCATTCGTATACAGATATTTTGTTAGGAAAGACTCAACTTCTGTTGGAACATCATCTTTTTGAACCAGAACTAGCGTTCCTTTGTTCATAGATACGAGTGGTGCTGAAGAAAGTGCGTCAGGGAAAGTTTGACCACTTGCTACATATAACGTATCCGTAGCGTCAGCAAACTCCTCTTGAATCGCTGCTAAAGTACCATAACGATTTTTCCCTTTCAATCTCATCGTATCAAAAGCAATGCTTTCCACTTCATTATAGACAGTGTCAGAAATTGCTCCTGTACCTCCAAGAACATACACATCTTCACCTTTAAGAATTTCTTTTGCTTCTTTAGATAGTTTCTTTCCATCTGTAAGTACAATTGGCATTTGCATCTCGCCAGCAATACCAGCAGCGCTAAGTGCGTCTGCATAGTTCATACCAGTCGCAAGAAACACGCCTTTTCCTACATAACCATTCTTTTCTTGTAAGTGGTTTACAATGGCTAAGTTCGTATCGAAACGACTTTTACCAGATAAACGTTCAACATTTTTTGTGCTGATTCCAAGCTCAGCAAGTTGAAGAAGGACATCATCGGATACAACACCTGTACCACCAACGATTACAGCATTTTCAGCACCTAGACGTGAGATTTCTAATCTAACCTTTTCTGACAGTTTCCCCTTAGGGCCTGCAAGAAGAACTGGTGCTTCATACGCACTTGCCAGTGGACCAGCTGATAAAGCATCTGGGAAGTCGTATCCAGTTGTGATGACCACAGTTTTACTATCTTCCTCAGTGAAACCATCAGGATACATCTCTTTTGATACTTCAATAGCAGTCGCTTCTCGGTCTGAACCTTTAATGACATCCACTACTCCGCCATCAACAGATACAGGTAGAATTGAAAGGACTTCGTCAGTAACAGCATCCTTTAAGAATACACCCGCTGTATAATCACCAGATGCATCTGGTGTTGTAATCTTCACATCGGTTTTAAGTGATTTCCCAATACCTAGATCGAAAGTTTTATTAGTAGCGGATAGTTCACCCAGGCCTTCTTCACCAGGATTTAGAACTCGTTCTTCCGTTATTGTAAGATCAACTTCTGTTGCTTTTCCGTCACTAGACGAATAACCAAAAACAGCTACCAGGTAAGTGCCATCTTCTAGCGCTTTCATATTTACTTTTTCATCAGAAGAAGCATCACCTGAAGACGCTACCGGTACATACCCATCTTTTGTTTTCTTATAAAATTCTAAATCAACGTCATCACCTGGATCTTTCGGATTCGAAGTTGCTACCTCTAAAGAAATATTATTTTCGAGCTTCAACTCTTCCAAATAATAATCTTTATTTGGAACTTCAATGCGACTTTTATTTGATTCTGCTTTACTAAAATCGCCAGTTTCGATTTTTACTTTTTTAGCACCTGAAAGATAATTTTCGAATTTCACTTCTTTTGTTGTTTTTGTACCTGGAGCGACAGAACCAAGGTCAACTTCGCCTGGAGTAGCTACAACACCTTGTACAAAAGCTTCGAAGTTAAATTTGTTTACTTCTTTACCTTCTTCAGGAGCAATCGTACCGTACACCGCTACTTCCCACACACCCGCTTTAGGACTTTCAAAAACATTTTCTTCTACTTTAAGAGAAGAAGCTTCTGGTCCATAACCGGCGTATCCTTGATAAGCACTCACTTGCTTACCATCCGGGTCATGTACTAACATTCTAACTCGACCTTGATATTCGCCATTTTCCTGAAGTGCAGAAAGGGCGAAACGGATTTCTTCCATTCCTGGCTTTACGTCAAAGTAATAGTGTTCGGTTTTAGAAGATTGTACTTCTCCCTGTTCACTAAAACGATACTTGTTTTCTGAAGTAAATTCTTCTCCAACAATAATCGTTTGATAAGAGCGCGCTTCAACATAAGCCGTCGCCTTATCATCAATAACTAGCGTTCCTTCGTTTCTACCAACCTGAAGCTGATCCTTATCATAAGTAACAGTGATTTTCTCACTTTGACCCGCTTTAAGCGTGATCGCCTTCTTAGATGGAGTAAACCAACTTTCAGTCGGCTTAATTGTTAATTCTTTTGTTTCATCAGTAGGGTTTTCAATAAGAACTTCTACTTTTTCAGGTATTTCTTGATTTCTTACGTATAGCCCTGGACCACCTGAAACTTTTTCACCGTGGTAAACTTGGACATTAACTTCTTTTACATCATTAATAAAGTTATTTTTTAAATACTCATAGGCAGCAGGAATATCAATTAAACCAGCACCCTGTTGAGAACGTTCATACCCTTCAAGTGGCTGCGCAGTTTGAATTAACGCCTCACGTGCTGATTCGTAATCAAAAGGAACCCTGTCTTTTTCAGTAGCTTGTTTCAAAAGAGCAAGTGCGCCTGCTACATAAGGAGCTGACATACTCGTACCTTGAAGCACTGCGTAATTACCCAATTGAGCTGGATAAGAAGCATACGATGCTCCTGGTGCAACAATATCAGGTTTTTGCATGCCATCTTCTCTTGGACCATTAGAAGAGAAGTACCAAAGGCCATCTCCTTCTTTCGGCGTGCCATCAGCATTCTTTCCAAATGGATAAGCATCATATTCGGTTGCCCACATTTCTTCATCCATGTGTGCACCTACAGAGATCGAAGCTGTACTCGTTCCTGGTGAACCTACTGAATCAGCCCCAGGTCCTTCGTTTCCTGCTGACATAGCAAACATCGTGCCGAATTCTTCAGATAATAGATCTGCTAACTCGTCATCTGCATCTGTGCCGTCATTTAAGTCAGGTAAAGAACCTAGACTCATATTAACAACATCTGCGTCATACCCGCCTAGAGATTCTGGAAGGGCAGCATCTACCATCGCTGACATAATGCTATAACTTGCCGCACCGCCTTCAGCTTTAAATACTTTTAGGCCTACCAACTCAGCACCTGGTGCAACTCCATCTTTGGCAACTGCCCCTGTCTCATTCGACCGTGCCGGTCCATTAGCAGCCGTAATACCTGACACGTGAGTACCGTGCCCATTGACATCGAAGAAAATATTCACAAATGGATCTTCTGAATCCAGCGAATTGACGCGGAAGTTGGCTCCAACCAACTCATCCTCTACATTGACATCAAATGTACCAGCTTGATTGTTCGCATAAGGAATTTCATCAGTAAAGTCCATGTCATTATCTTTATCAATGTAAACTTTATCATCAACCATTAGGACACCAAATTTATCTGCATCGTTACCTTCTACATCCTCATCGTGGTCTTCCGTCATTTCACCATCGGCATTTAGATCACCTGAATTCAGGTCAGGCGCCAGAAAGCCGAAATGATACTCGTCATCCGAGGCATCAATCCCGTTTGTCTTATATGTATCTTCTCCAACAGTAAAGGAATCCCCCTCATCGACTGTATCGTCGAAAATCACATCGCCTTCAGCAAGTGGAAAATCTGAATCTCTTTCATTCGTTTGGTCTCCAATCGTGTAATCATGCACACCGACAATTTTAGATTTACCAAAGTATCCCTCAGCAAGCTTTTCAGTGAAGGCTTCATGACCTGGGTCTGGACCCGAGTCAATAATGGCGACTCTCGTTCCTGAGCCATCATATTTATTATGAAATTCATCCACACCTGTTGCATCATGTGTTTCTTCTGTTTGGGGGCCAACTACTTCTTCTGCAGCTTCATTAATAGGTGCTATTTCAGGGTCATCGAATGTCTTTTCCAATTCAACCGTTCCGTTTTTACCAAGTGACGCTACGTCATCAAGCCCATAAACATCCATTACTTTATTTGTTGGAATTTCTGTTAAGTAGACATAGTTCTTATGGTTATCAAGTACTTTAACACCCATTTTTTCAAGTTGCGAAGAAAGGTCTTTCTTTCCTTTTGTGACAACAATCAACTCTTGTACAGCAGCATCACTAAAAGCAAGAGCTGAAATCTCTTGTGAAATCGCTGGTTTAAACTTCTTTGTTTCTTGTAAGGCAGCTTCCGCTACATCAGGATTGTATCCAACGTTAGAGAATGATGATGCCAACAAGGTCGCACCAGCAAAAACCGTAATAAACTTTTTCTTAAATGTCATTCGTGTATTTCCCCCCAGTATTGTTATAAAAACGCTGCTAAAATATCCCTCCCCTGATTTATTTTAGAAAATTTTCTGCATTTTCAGTTTAATCTTGTTTTTTATGGCCGTCAACAAATAAATGTGTAATTTTTTACAAAATATATAATTCTATGACACTATTTCTTATCGTTTTGTGGAAAAACATGTTAATAAAAGAAAAAGCTTCGAAGTTTATCGAAGCTAGTACAGTAGTTTTTTATCAATTTTCCAGGCAATTTGGGGAGAAACAGCACCATAACCTCCAAGAAAGTAATAATCTTGGAATCCTTTATTTCTTAAATAGATTAATTCTTCATTCACACTAGCTAGCATTTTTTGTGGATGTGTTAACATAACTGAGCTTTCTACTTTTGTAGCCAGAGCTCCTCCCACTAATGCATCAGGGAAATTCGTTCCAGTGGCAATATACAGCGATTCTTCCTCTAAACCAAACTGTTTAATAACCTTGTAATTCGTTGCATAGCGATCTTCCCCACTAATTCTATTGTAAGGAATCTGGAGAGAATCCATCGTTTCGTTAGACATCGCCCCTGTACCACCTATGGCATAAGCATGACGAATTTCTTTAGAATTGAGATAAGACTTCACAACGTCTGGCGCCTTGTTTTTTTGAACAAACAATACGGGGTAATCATATCTTCCAGCGTATGGGGCAATGGAAAGAGCATCAGGAAAATCTTCTCCCGAAACGATCATTGCTTCTTCTGTTTCAAAAGGAATCGCTTGATTAATGGCAACTGCAGTAGCATATCGATCTTTTCCTGATAATCGAAGGGTGTTAATACCTAATTTGTTTAAATCATTTTCAGCTACTTTGGATACAGCACCAGAGCCTCCAACAATAACAACGTGAGTAGCCTCCAGTCTTTTTAGCTCATCTAAATTAGCTTCTGCTAAAGCGTTCGTTTGCTGGAGCAATATCGGAGCATCTAGATAGGACGATAAAGGAGCCGCTGCTAAACTATCTGGAAAGGTTAAGCCACTTGCTAAAATTACGAATTTTCCATCCATGTTTTCTCCATTTAAGGCAACCTGTTTTTGATTTAATTTTTCCCAACCGTGTTTAGAAACCGCAACAGCTGTGTGAACGGCCGTTTTTCCATAAATTCTATTTTTCGTTTCAACGTATTCTAAAGCGGAAGAAACATTCAAGCGTCCACTTCCCATTCCTTCTAACTTGCTGATTGGATCGGTACTCGAAGTAAGCACATCTTTTACCTGAGGACTCGTTAAAAATGGACTGTTTTGTAAAATCATGCTAGCTGCTGAGCTTACTAGCGCTGTAGACATACTCGTCCCACTATCCGTTTCGTATGAGTTAAGCCAGGTGCTATAAATATCCGTACCAGGAGTGTGAAGATCGATCTCTGCTCCCCAATTTGAGAATGAGGCTTTTTCATTCATTCCCGTTTGGGTTGATGCTACTGCGATCGTCGACTTATATGCGGCAGGATAAATAACCCGATTTTGATTATCATTTCCACCTGCTGCCACAACGGCTACCCCATTCTCAGCCGCCATTTGAATCACATCACTCATTGCTTTCATATTGCTGTATGTACCAAGACTTAAGTTAATCACATCTGCTCCATGAGAAACGGCATATTCAATGCCTTGAATGACCGTGGACATTTGTCCTGTCGTACCATCCATCACTTTAATCGGCATGATCTTGACCCCGCGCGATATAGAAGATATCCCCACTCCATTATTCGTTTCTGCACCGATCAAACCCGCAACGTGAGTACCGTGGCCATTTTCATCGTCTGGTGTTTTAGAAGGAGTTACGAGATTAATTCCATTAACAAGATTACTAGCTAAATCAGGGTGATCGAGATCGACACCAGTATCTAAAACGGCAACAGTGATTTCATCAGATCGTACATATTTCATCCATGCCTGCTCAACGGAAATTTCCTGAAAAGCGGACATTTGCTTTGTATATTCAGGATCATTTACAGGCGTTGAACCCATTAGATAAACAGGGACATCTTCTTCAGCGTATTGCACATTCGGTAGACTTTCCAATTCTTTTATAAGCTTTTTACTTTCTGATTTCGGTGCTTCAATCGTATCAAACTGACTGGAAATCGACTGAGTCTTCACTCGATCACTAGATTCTGAGTATTTCACAATCACAGTGACAGTTTCTTCTGCTTCAACTTGTGGTGTTAAAAGCGAAATAAAGCTCAATGTGAAAATAACAAGAAAAATGTTACTCTTCTTCAATTCTTTTCCCCCTAAAGTTCCATGTTAGTTTTAGGATAATGAAAAGGCAGAAGAATTGAAAGGTGTTTATGAGAAATTTTTGGAAGTTGGGCTGAGAGGTTAAAGAGGTCTTAACTTAGAGAGGATTGTGTTTCTTTCCTTACGTGGTCGTTTACCAATTGTTCATACGATGATTGAAGTGAAGCGTAGCGTTCTTCTAATAACGACTGATCTTTTCTTAACGTGCCAACAATTTGAATCAAATTCGCAATTAAGATTTCTAAGTTTTTAAAACGATCTTCCATTTTTCTCCTCCATCCTGTATGTTATAGTTAATATATACCATAAAGTATCGATCATTGCATTATGAAATATTGGGAAACATCGTTCGGATTTAGCGTGATAATCATGCAAATTCTTTTTATATTTCCCAACCTCAAAACTATTCTCTTTTCTGAGAATTTTTAGTAAACTGTAATCAAATAGTTCTAGGAGAAAGGAAGCAAAGAATGATTGGAGCAAAAATCCGATACTTCAGGCAGATGAAAGGCATCACGCAAGAACAACTCGCTTCCGGAATCTGTTCTATTCCGTATTTAAGTAAAATCGAACACGGTCTTGCCCAGCCAAGTGAAGAACTTGTTGGACATCTTTGTAAAGAGTTAGGCGTTTCCCTAGATCAGGTTGATGATGAGGATAAAATGAACAAGTTGCATCATGATCTTGATTCTTGGTATAAAGAAATGCGCCTACGAAACTTTGAGGAAGTTGTTAGTTATAAAAAGCTGATAGACGAAGAAATTGACGGCGTGGAAGATCCTGATATGCTCACGAAGTATCTTCTTTTATCGTTTAGGTATCATATTTTATTTAGAGAAACTGATAAAGCAAATGATATTCTTGAGAGATTGTATCATGTACAAGAAAGACTATCTGAGCAACTTGAATTCTATTATTTTTACTTTTTAGGATTATACTACTACCAAAATAGTAAATTTAAAGAAGCTGGTGAACAGTACAAAAAAGCTCATTTTCTTCTTACTTCGATGAAATCAAATTCTGCAGAATGGGCAGAATTTTACTATCAACAAGCGCTTGTACACAATCGTCTTAGTCAAATTACTTTATCTAATAACCTTGCAATAAAATGCCTTGAAATGTTTAATAAAGAATACAATTTCAAAAGAGCTTCAGACACTGAAATTCTTTTAGGAGTAAACAATAGAGTTATCTTAAATTATGGAGAAGCCGAACATCACTTCCAAAACGCGCAAAAATATGCGGAATCTTTTAATGATAAACGACTTAAGAGTATTATTTATCATGACCTTGGTTATGTATACTCTTGCCAAAACGAATCGGATTTGGCTTTAAAATACTATCAATTAGCTTTACAAAATAGTGAAGTTCACGAAATTGAAGACCGTGCTAAGACACTATATTTAATTGCTTCAGAGTATATTAAAAGTGGTAACATTGATCTCGCTCGCAAATCAATTAATGATGGTATGGAGCTAGTTACAAAAACAGAGTACCTAGAATATATCCACCATTTTAAAATCTTGATATTAAAACTTAGTAACAAGCAGAGTGAAAATCAAGAGTTAATCCTTAAAGATGCAGTTAAATACTTTGAGGAAAAAACACGTTGGTACTATGTTTCAGAGTACGGTGAAATGCTGGCAGACCATTATTTTAATAATGGCCAATATAAAAATTCAAGTTTTTATTTTAGGTTAGCGAACGATGCCAGGAAAAAAATCATGAATTAGAAAGGGAGAAAAACATGAAAAAGTTAATTGTAAATGCACTACTTATTACTAGCTTAGTAGGAGTTGTTACTCTAGGTAACCACGACAGAGTACCTGATTCTCACGACAGAGTACCTGACTCAAGCCCATCTAAAACTGAAATTCATATTTAATACTCTAAACCCGGCTCAATTTTGCCGGGTTTTTATTTGCCCCACCTCCCTCCACAACGCTATACTAATCATAGTTTAACTAGAATAGGAGTGTGCTAAGATGGCTTTTTATATGTTTGATGTTGACGGCGTTTTAACAGATGAAAACGCTAGACCTGATAGAGATGTTGTAAAATCGATTGAACAATTAGCAAAAGATGAGCACATCCTATCTTTTGTGACCGGCCGATCAAGAGGCTGGCTTTCTGATCATCTCTTTCCACTCTTTGATGATAACATTGACTGGTCTTCCCTCTATTGCGTATCGGAACACGGTGCTATAAAAGGACGTGGAACAGATATTTCTTCATGGGATCTAGATGAAGAATATGTGATCTCTGATGAAGTGAAAGACAAGTTATACAAAGTGAGTCAAAAAGAGAAGTATGAAGGTCTGATTCAATGGGACCAAACGAAAGAATCCATGGGTACGGTTGAGGCTGTGCACGGTGATCCTGGAGATAAGGAACATTTAAAGAAAACTCGCGAATCGCTTCAGGAATACGCAGATGACGTACAATCGATTTCTTCTGAATCGGGTAATAAAACCGCTGTCTCGACTTATGGGGTTGATGTGATTCATCCCGATTTATCCAAGAAAATTGGAGCTACGTGGATACTTGATGAAATTCAATCAGCTGAGGAAGTATTTGTTTTTGGAGATAGTAGTGGTGATATGGTGATGGCTGTGACCGCAAGAGAACATGAATTAGAGAACATTACGTTTTACTGGGTTGGTGAGGGCGAGACGCCTGAAGAAGATAAAATCACTTCTATTTCAAGTGAAGCTTCCTATGCAGAGGGGACCAAGGAAATATTAGAAAAGCACATTGGCTAATCCAATGTGCTTTCTTTCTGTATTAAACCAGTTCTACTGGACGATTTTGTTTAATCGATTCATAGCAAGCTTCAATGGCTTTTAAGTTATTCACTGTCGCCTCACCGGAATAAGACGGCGTTTGATTGTTTTGAACACAGTGTGCGAAGTGTTCGACCATAAGCGTATATTGCTCACCTTCAACTAATTCTTCTCTCACATTGCCTTCACTATTCTTAATCTGAATCGTTCCATTTGCTCCCTGAGCATCAGGGCGGTAAGCGTACGGTAGACGAATGCTTCCTTTTGTACCAAGAATCTCATACGAATTGCTCATCTGGCGTTCGAAACTACAATCAAACGAAGCCGTGACGCCGTTTGCAAATGTTAAGATGCCTGAAGCGGAAAGGTCAACGCCTCCACCTTCCGGAATAGCTGCTTCTGCGTAGACTTTAAGTGGTTCGTTGCCAATGATGAACCGAGACGAATGAATGCAATAACATCCCACGTCCCAAATGCTTCCCCCACCTAGTTCACTGCTGAGGCGAATGTTATTTGGTTTATCACCCAGATAAAATGAAAAATTTGCACGCATATGCTTTACATCACCAATTTCACCGGACGCAATTACATTCCTTACAACTTCGTGCTGAGGGTGGAATTGATACATAAAGGCTTCCATAAATATAACGCCATTTTCTTCACAAGCTTCCACCATCTCCATTGCGTCACGAGCCGTAATTGCCGCTGGTTTTTCACAAAGAACGTGTTTCCCTTTCTTAGCAGCTGCAATGGTCCATTTTTTGTGAAGCGTGTTTGGAAGCGGAATATAGACTGCGTCAATTGAATCATCCTCCAACATCGCTTCATAACTGTCATGATAATGTGGAATGCTCATTTCCTCTGCAAATTCTTTGGCTTTGCCACTGCCACTAGCTACGCTCACAACTTCAGCACCACTAGCGTTTTGGATCGCAGGTATAACCGCTTTCCTTGCAATATTCGCCGTCCCCATTATTCCAATTCTCAATCCCATTTCATGCACTTCCCTTCTATGTACTTATTACTAATTTTACCATTATATTGAGTAAACTTCCCTGATGATGTTTCTATTTACCTTTCATCTACCCCCAACGTAACATGTTATAAACCGAAACATTAAGTAATCCCTTTAATCCCCCCTTTTGATTATAAGGAAAACAAGAGCCGGCCTCGTATAACGAGGCCGGCTCTTTTCATTAATCAACAAAACGTCGAATCACTTCAATGAGTTCCGGACGAATGTGTTTTTCTAAATCCTTAATTTGTGATTGGTTGCGATATTTTTTCTCAATAATATCGCGCTGTTTACTATTTTCAAGCATCCAATGCAACCATTTACTGTCAGCCGTTTCGATGAATGCTTCATTATGTTCATACTTATCATGAAGGTCTTTCAATAAATGCCCAAGACTTTTTTCTGGATGTTCATTCCAATAGGTTCTCAAGGCATCGCAAAGGATTTCAATTTCTTTCTTTTCGTGCAAAAAATCCCCTCCTCTTAATTGACTATTTTACCACCAAAATTGATTTATTCCGAGAATACACTACTCTTGATCAATTATTTAAATCATACCATATCTTCACTAAAAATATTTTCTCGGTAGGAAAAGGTCACCTTCTCAATATGAGAAGGTGACCAGTAACTTAGTTTATCTTCTGAAATATGTCGTTCATAACTCCTTCAGATATTGCTCCCGTTCCCCCAAGCAAATACATACTTTGGGCAGCTTTGTTTTCATCAAGATAACTACTTACACTTGCTGGTAATTTCTCTTTTTGAGTTAAAATCACTGGAGCACCCATGGCTGCTGCCAGAGAAGAGCCCGGCAGTGCATCAATAAATACATCACCATTAGCAAAGAATAAGTTCGAGTTTTCAAATTCTAATGTTTTTGCAACTTCGACACTAGTTAAATAGCGATCTTTTCCTGAAATTCGAAGTGTATTGACTCCTGAATTCTCAAGACCACTTTTAATAGAATCAGAAATGACACCAGTCCCACCTATTAAGGTTGCCTGTGTAATGTTGGTCGTTTCTACATAGTTCTTTGTATAATCACTCAACGACTTTTGACCGGTTAGCAAGATTGGAATTTGTTTTGCAGCTGCATAAGAAGCAATTGATAGAGCATCTGGTGAAGAGTCATTTCCTGAAGCAAGGATCGCCTGGTTAAACCCGCCCACTTCTTCGGCAATTTCTACGGCAGTCGCGTAGCGGTCCTTTCCACTTACACGCTCCACTTCTTGTACATAAAGCTTTTTTTCTAAAGTCGATTTGATATTTTCAGAAACAGCACCTGTACCGCCTAGAATATAAATCTTCTTCGGCTGAAGGCGATCTATTTCCTGTTCTACACTTTCTTGTAAAGCGTTAGAAGGTGTTAATAGCAATGGCGCATTGTACTTTTTGGCAAGTACACTCCCCGTTAAAGCATCAATGGCAACATCTCCGCGACCAATTACAACAACTTCAGAATGGTTCTTCCACCCGTATTTCGAAATGGCCACACTCGTATCATAACGACTTTTTCCATACAATCTTTCCGATGTAATCGTCGTTTCTTCTTGCACTAAATTCGTATTCGGATAATAGAAAGATAAGATTTCATCAAATGTGCGACCTTCTTTTGACTGCTGATAAGCACCATATTGACTCATGCCAATCCCATGTCCAAAGCCACTTCCATTCACTACATAAGAGTCGGATTTTGCATCAATTTGTTGGATATAAGGACTTTTCATAATTGAAGTGCCAATCATAAAGCGAAGATTATAGGATGTATCTTCAATCTTCATCGTATGCTCTTTTAACAAACCTTTTTCATCTTTATTAAAACCACTATCTTTTTTGAGGAAATACTTGAATGTCATGCTTCCTTTTAAAATATCATTGGAAGTAAATGGTGGAAGAGTAAAAGTAAGGTTCGTTATTTCTGTAATTTTAATTTCATCCGTTGAGTTGATTTTACCTTCTTTTTTAAGCCAAGATTTCATATTCGTAATTTCTGCCGCATCAGAGCTCAGTTCATTCGTCTTAGTCCACCAGGATTCAGGATTTTTCAAATCCAATTGACCAGTGTCGATTTGTTTTTTCCCTATTGTATAATTCCAACTATCGTATGGCGATAGTTTAGCGTCATACGGATCGGCTTTTGTTTGAAGATAAGGAATTAACTTGCTCCCCCACGAATTTGTATTCGACATCACCATACCACCATTGGTAGAGGAATAAAAAGCACCTATGTACGTGTCACCACTCTTTAGTGTTTTTCCTGCAGTTTCATTAATGGCAATATTTGTAGTTGAATACCAATCATAGCCTTTATAAACTTGACTAGACTGGCTATCCGTCAAGTTATCTTTTCGAGGAAATGCAAATGTCCTCGCTGCAACTGCTTGTGCTTTTAAAGCTTCCATTCCTCCGTTCGTGCCCCAATAAGCTGGCATTTCACTAGGCACTACTCCCTTTAAATACTCTTCCATCGGAAGTGTATTAACGGGACGAATGTATTTCCCATCAACCGTAAATTTCATTTCACCTAGATACCTTTTATCACCGATTGCGACAAAGCTATCCATCGCATTTGTGATGGTTGGTACAAGCGTCATTGCATTCCCAAAGTTGGTTAACTTTGTGTGTCCTCGGTAAAGCACCACATCGCCTGATTCAGCTTTGACACTGTACTCCTCCGCGTTTGAACTTTCAATTTCAATCTCACTACCTTGAATTTGATAACTTCCTGTTACATTGAACTTTAAAACTGTCGTATCTTTCACATAGTTTACTAGTTTAACGGTAACTGTTTCTCCCGCTGCCTGCACACCATGCATCGACAAAGAAAATGCTAAAATGCCAACCAAAAGTGACGTCAAAAGTTTCAAATCTTTTCCCCCTAAGATTTTTTAAGAAAATATTAGTTCTATTCTCCCTTTTTAACACTTTAGCATAATTTTTACATTAAAATAGTCACTAAATGACGAATCTTACAAAAATAACATAGAATACCTATCATTACTGTCGAAAAAATAGGTATTTTAACCTATAAAAACACCTAAAAACTTTACATTTGCTCATAACAAAAAGCTCTTGCTATGCAAGAGCTTTCCGTAACCGGCATAAATACCACAATTTTATGAGGAAGATACTATGTAGGCACCCCGCTATATCAACCAATACGTCTGTTAAGAGCGCTGTACGATTTGGCATAAATGCTTGTATAAATTCATCTGTCACCGCAATAAATGTAACAATTAAAAGGACAAGGAATATTCTATATATGGAGTCTCTCGCTTTAAATAAGTGAAACAAGCAAGTTGCTAAAAAGCTGTAAACAAAAAAATGACCGATTTTTCGAATTATAAAATGAGCAAAACCACTTTCGCCATTGTTTAATAAACTTACTGTTAATGGACCATACTGAAGTTCTCTTGTTTGGATAAGTTGCGCAAGTCCCTTAACAATAATTGGCGCAGGCTCATGTCCGAGTAAAGTAAGCGAGGCTATACACGAAAGAACAAATCCGATACCGAGCCAGCACTGGATACTCACAATCACAATTGTACGAGATAAAATCATATCCTCCGCCTCCTAATCAAGCACGTTACAGTCTTACCTGAATAGGAGGCGCTTATACAGTTGCTTCTGCCATTTTCTTTAACTCCATGGCTCTTTTCTCTAGTAAATTTTTCATATAATTTTTAAGAAAGAGTACGTTAACGATGTTACCCAAAATACCCAGAGGCGCTTTATATGCAAATTGATCGATCATTAACGTTACACCATTCAGATCTTCAAATCGATGGGTATGAACAAACGATTTAAATGGACCTTTTGTCATTTCATCAATAAACCAGTCGGGTTCATTCATCCCTGTAATTTTAGCTGTTAACCGTTGCTTCACTCCAAAATGTGTGGCTTCCCATGTAACGGTATCCCCTGCCTGCATCAATCCTTCTGTTACTCCGTCAATCACTTTTTCCTTTGTTTGTTCTGTACTTTTCACATGCGCATCGACATTCCGGGCATAATCAAAACACGTTTGAACAGGTGCATCAATGAGTGTTTCTAAATAGATTACAGGCATCGCGAGTTTCTCCCTCCAACTTTTAACCTAAGTAACAACCTAAATTATTGAAAAAAAAGTAGGTCAAAACGATTATTTATTATAAATCGACAAATTATCCTAAAATCTTTATACCTTTGAGCCGATAACTTAATTAAACAGTTCTATGACATAGTCTACTTTATTTACTTAATATTTTGTAGAGATAATAGATCGGGCTCATATGAATCGGAAATGGAAAGCACCTGAAGAAATTCACTATCAAAAAAAGCGCAAGGAAAAGATGCTTTTCCTTGCCCTTCCTCTGTTAACGATTTTATTAGGGGTAAGCATTGCTGTTCTAACAAAGAGATCATATTATTCAGCTTTCCTTTTTTCGTGATCGTTTAGGAGCTTCAGGGTTTGGAATACTCTCTTTAGGAGTTTGATTATTCGTTAACGCAGCGTTCGATTGTGCTTTTCGCTTTTTCATTAAGACCAACCTCCCTTCCATCTCTAGTCTTGTCTATCTTGATTTTTTCATGCGTAAATGGGTGAAAAAGACGATCATATTTACTGTAAAACGATTATTATTTTAATCTAGACGATTCCATCCGACATTGGGAAACCTGCTTTACAAAATCTTAATAGAGGAGTGCAGTTTATCAGTATTTTCCCAATATACACGGTAAACAGAATAGGTTATACTTAGAATTGAAGTCATTTTTCGACAATTTTTACTTTTTCATGACATCGTTTACCTTGTAACTACTTATAAATGTTCGAATCGTACGAGAATGGCAAAATCATTGAAAAGTGATGACGCAAAGCTATAGGGACTTCACGGACTGTTTATCCGACAGTCAGCCAGCTGCCGAATACGGCCTCCGCTGCGATTTCAGCAAGAACCAGGGGGAGATTTAATTATGAAAGAATCATGGCTAACGCCTGAAGAAATCCAATATCGTAGACAGCGTAAGGAGAAGATGATTTATCTTTTGCTACCTGTGTCTGCTATCGTCATTGGAGCGGCTATTGCCTTTCTCACGCAAATGACTTACTAATCCCGAAAGAAGAGAGCGATCGTTCTCTTCTTTTTATTATCAAAAAAAGATAACCCCCTTTAGGTTATCTACTTCGTGTGTTCTTATTCGTGTTTGGTTTATGTAACCTTTTTACACCCATGAACAGAAGGCGAATGGCTAAATAGACGAGGAACAAAACGACAAATCCCTGCAATCCTACTACTGCATCGGCAAATTCCATATTTCCTCTGCCAGTGATTTTCTGCTGAATCTCAATGGCAAAGACGATCACGAGCAATACCGTTATTGTATAAATGAAGGAAATGGCTGTGATGCTCCATTTTGAAAGCAATCGAAATAAAAATTGGACAACGACAAATCCTCCCATTCCCATTAAACCAATGACCCAGAAATGGAGATCCTTATCAGTAACCGAAAAACCCATCCCGTTCATGATACCAATGACAATGTCATGAAGCTCATTAACAATCGCCACAATCAACTTAATAAATTCTCCCATATCACACAATCCTTTTTGAGCAACTTTAATCTAGTCATATTAAGGACCAGTGATTCGCCTCTGTTTAGTTAACTACCATTTTAAAACAAAAATTATTTCTTTAGTGTTTCTGCACTATAAAGATAATCCTCATTATTTGCAAGGATTTTCGTAAGATCTTTTCCGCAATAAGGACAAATCCATTCTCCTTGATAATTACTACTATACGAAGGCTTTTGACATTTGTCACACGTTTTCTCTACCATCTTATCACTCCATTCAATCGCATTTTAAAAATGCTAGTTGTTATCCTTCTAAGCATACCAACAAACATATTTTACCAAAGTAAATGATTTTTTCAAGTATTAATATTCTGAACTCGAGACATTTAACAGTTAACATACAAAAAAATAATGAGATAAGCAGCATAAGCTGTTAACCTCATTAATTAATAGAAAAAGACATGTTTCGTTGATTCTTTGTAGGACGGCCGATTGACACATAGTGGATGGGATATTTCTCTACTTCACCTAACGAATAACAATTTCGACCATCAACAATAATAGGAGAAGTCATCCACTTCACATAGTTACTTAAGTCAAGTGTCTTGATTTCATTCCATTCCGTTAAAATCAGCGCCACGTCTGCTTCTTCTAACGCTTCGATTAACGAAGCTTTATAGAGGACATCTTCTGGTAAATGTTTTTTTGCATTCGCCATGGCAATTGGATCATAAGCAATGATTTCAGCGCCGTGCTTCTTTAAAGCATGCGCAATCGGAATAGACGCTGCTTCCCGCATGTCGTCAGTGTTAGGTTTAAAAGCGAGCCCTAGTAGGGCTACTCTTTTCCCTTGTAGTTCTCCCACTGCCTCAAGGGTTTTTTCAATTAATTTCTTTTGCTGAGTATGGTTCACTTCAATCACTGACTTAAGCAATTTAAAGTTATGCTGATTGTTGCCAGCTAATTGCACGAGCGCGTTCGTATCTTTTGGAAAACAGGAGCCACCATAGCCAATTCCCGCTTTAAGAAACTGCTCACCAATTCGACGATCTTTTCCCATGCCAAGCGCCACATCTTCAACGTTTGCCCCCACCTTTTCACATATTGCAGAGATTTCATTAATAAAGCTAATCTTTGTAGCAAGAAACGCATTGGACGCATACTTAATCATTTCCGCACTATTGAGATCGGTGTGATAAATCGGAAGTTCAAATGGTTCGTTGATTCGTTCTAACACACTAGCTGCTTCCTGATTATCTGCTCCTATGACAATGCGATCCCCATGAAACGTATCGGAAACAGCTGATCCTTCTCTAAGAAATTCGGGATTTGAGACAATGTCGACTTTTATTTCATTTATTGACATTGTCTCAATTAATCCTTTTATTCGGGCATTTGTTCCAACAGGAACCGTACTTTTTGTGACGACAATAATATCATTTTGGAATGAAGTTGCAATATCGCAAGCAGCCTGCTCAATGTATTGTAAATCCGCTGTTCCATCAGGAAGCTGGGGAGTTCCTACAGCAATGTAGATCACTTCCACTCCGTCAAAACCCTCCTGATGAGAAGTAGTGAATTGGAGCCGACCCTTTCGCAAATTTCTTCTCATCATATCTTCTAAGTAAGGTTCGTAGATTGGTGAATGACCATCTTCCATCATCGATACTTTCTTATGGTCCTTATCAATGCACGTTACACAATGTCCTATTTCAGCAAGACTAACGCCTGTGACTAAACCGACATAGCCAGCACCAATTACAGCGATTTTCATCACAAATCTCCTTTTCATTATGATTTCCTTTTTAGTATAAGTGCGCATGGATCATTTCAGGCCACATTCACTTGATCAACACAAAAAGTTAACATTTTTTCTATAAACCACTCCCTATTATGCATGATTTTCGGTATGATAGGGATTAAATTGCTTAAGAAAGAAAGTGGAAAATAGATGAAATTCATAACAAAGAGGAAGTTTTCTTTTTTGGCTATTGCCATGATGGTTATTCTTTTCATATCGTCCCATACCCCTTATCAAAAGCAAGATATGAAACCCTTTTTCAAGGGAATGGTCTCGATTCAAGAGGAGGACTTGCCTCCAATTGCATTCACTTATGATGGGGCGCTTGTTACACCGTCAGCGCCTTATGAATACGTCGAGTTTTTTCTTAGAAAAGGTGCTCATGTTGCCTCGTTCGGTCTGCTCGCATTTTTATGTATCATGGCATTAAAAGAACAGAATAAAAAAGCACCGATTTTCCTTGGCTCAATCATAGCCTTTCTTTATGCGCTGTTTGATGAATATCATCAAAGTCTCGTTGAAGGAAGAACGGGTCATTTAATTGATGTTTTTGTGCCAGACTTGCTCGGTATCCTGCTTACCCTCATGCTTTTTCTGATTTTCACACAAAAGAAAAAACACGGTCAAAAGCCCCGCCAATGATAGCGGGGCTTTTGAAGCAATAGGCTAAATATCTTGTCTCATTTCTGATGTGCGTGACTTATCATTGACCTTCTCTTCGTTCTCCGTATCTTTCCCCATCCCTTTTAAAAAGGTCATCAGAATGGTAAGAGATCGGTTAATTTCAGGGTCCTTTAGGGCACGAAGTAGATCAAAGTACCCTGTTTTCTCCATTCCCTCTGAATGCTCTGCAACATTCTCAATCCCCGCATTCACTTTTAATAATAAGGGTTCCAGATCCTGCACGTTAATTTTACCAGCTGCCCCAAAGAGAAGCATAAGGTTTTTTAATGCAGTTGTATTCTCAGGAACATTTAATAAATCAACGATAACTTTTAAAACGCGATCTCCTTCACCAAACATACCATTTAAGAGAGTGAGTATACCACGTTCCTTCATTCCACCTACCACATTTAATGTTTCAAGAAGGGCATCTTTATTTTCAATCAACGCATCTTCAATTTCCTTAAGATCATTCGCTCGCTTCTCTTCTTCTGAAACTTGGATACGCTTGATTTGCTTAATGGCTTTTGCCATAATTAATGCCCTCCTTTTTCACCATTTCTCCAGGGAAGAGATAATCTTTCCTTGCCCATTTTCGCTCAACCATGACACCTTTTTGAGGCTGTGGATTTCCAAAGCGATGATTCACCTTAGGAAGGGGCGAAGTGCCTTTGTCTTTTAAAATTTCCATTTTTGCTTTTACTTCTTTATATACAGGAGTATCCGTATCTTTATCGGCATAACTACTCGTTAATAAATTAATTGCCGCATCATCCTGATCATTCAATGGAATATAAACTTCTTTCCCCTGCACGCGATCCGTCACAAGACACTTAATTTTCACGGCGCCATACGGCGAAGACAATCTCACCAACGTTCCGTCAGTTAGCCCTCTTTCTTCTGCCAATTCAGGAGAAACTTCAACGAACGTACTCGGTGTTTTCGCTTTAATGCCTTCGTTTTGGTACGTCATATTTCCTTCATGGAAATGTTCCAACAGACGACCGTTATTCACATGAAGATCGTACTGCTCATCGTATTCAATTGGCTTCGTCCACTCAACCGGGAATAGTCTCGCTTTTCCGTCTGGAAACGGAAAATCTTCTGTAAAGAGAAGGGGCGAATCTGTGCCATCTGCTGCAACTGGCCACTGCTGACTCTTATAACCTTCGAGTCGCTCATAAGAAACGCCTGCAAACATATCTGCAAGTTGAACAGCTTCAGCCATAATGTCACTCGGGCTGTCATAATCCCAGCCTGCTCCCATTTCATTAGCAATCTCCATAATAATTTGCCAATCCGGCTTCGAATCTCCAAGTGGCTCTAGCGCCTGATAAAGACGTTGGAAGCGACGTTCCGTGTTCGTGAAGGTTCCTTCCTTCTCAAGACTAGGACTTGCCGGTAACACAACATCTGCAAATTGAGCCGTTTTTGTAAGGAACAGGTCCTGGACAACGAAGAAATCAAGCTTCTCAAAAGCAGCGTGAACATGATTGATGTTTGAATCCACGATTCCCATGTCTTCTCCTTTTAAGTACATTGCTTTAAGTTTCCCTTCATGAATGTGTTCAACCATTTCATGATTATTTAAGCCGATTTCTTCCGGAAGTGGCGTCCCCCATGCTTTTTCATATTTATCACGAACTTTTTCATCTGTCACATTTTCATAACCAGGCATTTTATCCGGCATGCTTCCAAAATCACTTGCACCCTGCACGTTATTATGTCCGCGTAGTGGATAAGCACCTGTACCAGGTTTTCCATAGTTACCAGTGACAAGAAGGAGGTTTGAGATCGCCGTACTCGTATCAGAGCCACCGCCATGCTGTGTTACACCCATGGCCCAAAGCGCAACCGCTGTCTTGGCTTCGTGAATCATTTCCGCGATTTGAATTAATTCCGCCTCATCGATTCCGGTTACTTCAGATGCATAGCTCATTGTGTATTTCTCGAGACTAGCAATGTAGTCATCAAGACCGTTAACGCGATCTTTTAAGAAAGCTTCATCTGCCCAGCCTTGATCAATAATGTACTTTGTTACTGCAGAAAGCCAGACAAGATCAGAGCCTGAAGAAGGGCGAATGAAAAGATCAGATCGCTCGGCCATTTCATGTTTTCTAAGGTCGGAAACAATGAGCTTCTGACCGTACAATTTGTTCGCACGCTTCACGCGCGTTGAAAGGACTGGATGAGATTCCGATGTATTAGATCCGATAACAATAACAAGCTCAGACATTTCGATATCTTTAATCGAACCAGCATCACCACCGTGTCCAACAGTACGGAATAACCCAACTGTTGCCGGAGTTTGGCAATAGCGCGAGCAGTTATCGATGTTGTTCGTACCGATCACACTTCTTCCAAACTTCTGCATTAAGTAGGATTCTTCATTCGTACACTTAGATGAACTTATAAATGAAAGAGCATTAGCCCCATGATTTTCCTTCACATCAGAAAACTTTTGACTAATCAATTTCAGTGCTTCTTCCCATTCCGCTTCTCTAAATGAATCCCCTTCACGAATCAATGGCTTTGTTAAACGTTCTTCACTGTTCACATAGTCCCAGCCAAATTTCCCTTTGATACACGTGGAGATTCCATTAGCAGGGGCTTCTACTTGTGGCTCAACTTTTAAAATATCTCGCCCTTTCGTCCAAACATCAAAGCTACAGCCGACACCACAATAGGTACAAACGGTTTTTGTTTTCTTGATCTCATTTTCCCGCATCGCGGATTCCATATCAGAGATAGCAAGAATCGAATTATAGCCAGTTTCAACATTTTTTGTTAGCTCAATCATCGGACGAAGCGTATCCTGTTGAATGCTCGTTAATAATCCCGCTTCTCCTTCCATTCCTTTTTCCATCATCGCATTACACGGGCATACGGTTGAACAATGGCCACAAGAAACGCAAGAAGATTCGTTAATGGGAACATCATTGTCCCAAATGACACGCGGGCGTTCTCTTTCCCAGTCAATCGTTAACGTTTCTGTCACCTGAACATCCTGACAGGCTTCAACGCAGCGTCCGCAAAGAATACATTGATCGGGATCATAACGATAGAAAGAATTCGAGTTATCAACTGGGTCCGGTTTTTGTTCAAACGGGATCGCCTGGTGATTCATTTTCATTTGTTTCACTGTATTATGTACTTCACATGTCCCGTTATTGTAATCACAAACGGTGCAATAGAGTTCATGATTATGAAGAATACGATCCATAGCAATATTCTGCGCTTCTTTAACGTGTGTAGCTGTTGTATTGATACTATCGCCATTTGAAATAGCCGTTGAACAGCCTCTAACAATTTCACCGTTCACTTCCACCATACAAGTATCACATGTTTCAATTGCCCCTAGACTCGGATGGTAGCATACGCTAGGCAAATCCAGGCTATTTTCATTAAGTGCTTCAAGCACGCTTTTTTCACTTGATACGGCTACACTCTCTCCGTTAATCGTTACGTAGATGGAATCCGACAAATGACATCACCCTTTTTATTATTTTCTAAATCACTTATTATTTCTTTCCCTACTTTCATATGATTTAGACAATATTTCCTAAAAAATTATGAATCTATTAATCATTTACTCATTGCTCGTTGAGAATTTGTCGGCCAGTTGGATATTTGATGAATCAATCCATTGACGGATGCCGAAATAAAAAAACACAGCTCAAAACGAGCTGTGCTTCAATTGATTTTTCAAGTGATGCAGAAAAGAGTCCTTCATTGGTAAATCAACTTTCCCAGTTACCGCATCAACCATATAAACCTCTCTTCTGTTTCCTTTAATATAGCCTACCCAATAGGGCAAATAGAGTTTAGAAGGTTCGTCTAAAGAAATATGGATCTGTTTTCTCTTTTTCTCTTTTCCAAAAGCTTCCCAGTATAGCGCATGTTTTGCCTTTTCTGGATTTGGAGAACAATGAGCAAAGATTTCCCCAGGAACTTTTCCTTCTTTAAGAGGATAATCCACTGGTAGAATAGCAGCTTGCTCAGAGATCGATTCAATCGCTATTTTTCCGTTAATTCCCTCTTTTAATGAGGTTGTTTCCAGGTAATACGCATACATCCAGAAAGGGAGATAAACTAGTTCACTCGATTCAACCTCTTTTTTGTTTTCAACGATGCGCAGCAGAAAACTCGAAGTATATTGCTTCATCGCTTTCAAAGCTTTCTGCCGGTCAATTGTAGGTTCAATATAATAAGCCATCTTTTCGATACCCCCTCTCTAGATCAACCCTATTAGATAAAGGACAATCATAACGACAACGAAATACCCAATTAAATATAGCGGCCATCTTGATGTGCGGCGTTCTTCTTCAATTTCTTCATCACTTAGAGACGTTGCAGCTTCGGAACGAGCTTTTAATACTTCTTGTATGTCATCATCTAGGTTGAACAGCGTTAGCCCCGCTAGCTTCTCGGCTTTAGGTTTTGCACCAATAAAACTAACAACATATCCCACTCCTACCGAAACAATCGCTCCGACGAAATTATTGTATAACCACGATACTTCAGCAAACTGTGTAACGCCCCAAACGGACAACATTCCGGCTATAATACCAGTCACGGCACCTACTCCATTTGTACGTTTTGTAAATATAGCAAGGATAAACACTCCCAAAAGTGCACCATAGAAATAAGAGCCGATCTTATTTACAGCTTCAATAACCGGACCAAGATTAGCGGCAAAGAAAGCGAAAATTGTTGCGTAAATTCCCCAAAAAATTGTCGCCCAACGAGAAGCCTTTAGATAGTGTTCATCCGATGCATTCTTTTTCACAAATTGACCATAGAAATCACGAATCGACACAGCTGACAATGAATTAAGAGCTGAGTCTAAGCTCGACATAGCAGCTGCGAAAACCCCCGCAATGATCAGACCCGAAATTCCTGCCGGTAACTGATTTACAACGAATAGTGGAAATAGCTCATTCAAGTTATCAATATTCGGATCACCAAACGTTTGATAGAATGCAAACAAAAGTATACCGATAAATAGGAAAAGTAGCATTTGCGGAATTAAAAGAACCCCGCTTAGAACGAGTGAAAGCTTACTTTCACGTATTGACTTACTTGTTAAAACACGCTGAATTTGACTTTGATCTGTTCCAAAGTAAGCAGCATGAAGGAAGAAACCACCAATCACACCTGCCCAAACACTATATTCAACAGAAAGATCAAACGAGAAATTGAGTGATTCAAGCATACCTGCATCTGAAGCGCTGCCAAGAATACTACTCATTCCTCCCGGAACTTTCACTAAAATAACAACGATACTAATTGCAGCTCCTAACCATAAGACAAACATTTGAATGACGTCAGTCCAGATAACCGCACTGATTCCACCAAGCACCGTATAGGATACCGCGATTACAGCCATTAAAATAATCGTTAGCTTAATGTCCCATCCTGTTACGACAGATAATACTAATGCAGGTGCATATAGAACAACCCCAGTCGCAAGTCCTCGAGCTACTAGAAAAAGGGCTGCAGACAATGTTCGTGTGCCCGCTCCAAAACGTCTCTCCAAATACTCATAAGCTGTATAAACTTCTGCTCTATAGAAAAATGGGACAATTGTTGCGATAAGAAAAGCCATTGCAAGAGGTACGTTAATAAACGTATTGATGCGCTCTAGTCCGCCTTCATACCCCCAACCAGGAGCGCCTATAAAAGTAATCGCACTCGCTTGTGTCGCCATAACTGAAAGTCCAATTGCCCACCATGGGATGCTTCTTCCTCCAAGAAAGTAGTCTTTTGTCGTGTTTTGCTTTTTACCGAAACGCGCTCCAAACCATGCAATCCCCAGAATATAAACTACAAGCACAATGTAATCAAGCATTGTAAATTGACTCATCTTCTATTCCCCCTTTTCTTCACTAATCCATTGGTATAGCGTCATAAAGCGCTTGCTAGCACGATATAATAAATCAGGTCCTCGTCTTATTGCTTCCTTCAATTCCATTGGTTCATCAATAATAGGTAGAACGGTCATGATGCCTTTCTCTTTATCTTCTATAATCGTTGAAGTCCCAGCGAAAGCGATTGCAGGAACATTAACAGATTTAGCTAGCTCAGAAATACCTGAAGGTACTTTCCCATATAACGTTTGGGAATCTAACTTTCCTTCCCCTGTAATCACCAAGTGACTCGACTTCATTTGTTCTTTAAGACAGCTATGTTCAGCTATTAAAGAGAATCCGCTCATAAAAATGGGATCTAAGAAAGCTAGTAAGCTAAAACCAAACCCGCCAGCTGCTCCGCTCCCCTCGCTGTTCTCCAAATTCATGCCGATTTTTTCATTCACTCTATTTGCATAATTATTCATTCCAGCTTCAAATCTAGTTATATCACTAACACCTTTTTGTGGTCCGAACACAGAAATAGCGCCTTCCTCTCCAAGTAAAGGATTTGTTACGTCAGACGCTACCACAATTTCCACATCTTTCAGACGAAAATCTAATGATGTCAGATCAATAGTAGAAATATGAGCCAGTGTAGCTCCATTCGCCTTTATTCTCTGACCTTTCTGATCGCGAAATTGCACGCCTAATGCTTCAAAACAACCCGTTCCTGCGTCTACAGTTGCACTACCTCCCAAACCGAGTATGATTTTTCGAGCTTTCTTATCGAGAGCGTGTTTGATTAACTCTCCTGTTCCATAAGTAGATGCTTGATCTGGATCTAGTTCACTTTCTTCAAGCAGCGGAAGACCAGATGCAGAGGCTGTTTCAATAATCGCAGTAGATGTCGATTCTACCCAACTATATGTCGCCATGATTGGGCGACCGAGCGGATCGCTAATGCCATCAACCGTGACCTCTTGTCCATTAAGAATGTTCGCTAATGCTTCAACTGTGCCTTCTCCTCCATCAGCCATCGGAACAAGAATTGTTTCTGCATCAGGAAAGACTTCCTTTATCCCACAATTAATAGCTTGAGCCGCGGTAAGACTGCTCATGGACCCTTTAAAAGAATCAGGAGCTATCACGATTCTCATGAACTCACCTCCGATGAGCGCAACCAAAGCACTTCATAAGGAGATAACGTTATATCTGAAGAAATTTCACATTCGGAAATGAGATCGAAAGCAGTACCATCAAAATAAGAATCCAGTATTTCTCGTTTAAGCGTAACGGTGTCATCTGAAACATTTGTAATCGCTACCACTCTGTCTCCTGTTTGTTCATTCGTTCGAACAACAGAGAATACGCGACGATCCAATTCTAAAACTTGTTGAGAAGCATTTGGGTGAAAAGCTTTATTTGATTTGCGAATACGGATTAGTGTCTTAAGGTCATTGAACACTAGATACCGCATACTTCCTTCTGTTTGAAGCTCTTTTTCCAGACTTGATCTTGTTAACTTCTCGCGATTAATCGAACGATAACGTCCTGTTTCTTTGACGCCATCCTGATCGTTTTGAGATCCTAGTAAACTATGAACGTAAATACCAGGAACACCCATCAATGAAAGCAGTACAGATTGAGCTGCAATAAAACGATTTGATTTCTTCTCATTCGATTCACCGTTAGTTGAAATCGCATCCAAATAATTGATGTTTAATTCATATGGGCTCTTAGTACCGTCCCCATTATCTTTATAAGATACGTATCCGCCATTTGCTTGTACTTTATCCGCCATTCTCTGTACTTCAGACGTTGTTAGAATACCTTCAACTGGTCGAACTCCTATTCCATCATGAGAAGCAAGAAAGTTAAAATACGTCGTTGAGTCTGTAGTCGGTTCAAGTGATTTTGCCCATTGCGTCAACTCCGATGCCTCTCCTGTTTGAAACGAATGAAGCGTTAATGGAGGTAAAGGGAATTGATAAACAAGATGTGCTTCATTTGAACCGTTTCCAAAATAACTGATGTTATCTTTATGAGGAACGTTGGTTTCTGTTATAACGATGGTGCCTGGTGCCGCTTCCTCAAGCACTTCTCTCATAACCTGGACTAGCAAATGCGTTTCTTCCAGGTGGATCGATGTCGTGCCGAGCTTCTTCCACATAAAACCTATCGCATCTAATCTTAAAAAACGGGCTCCTTTCTCAACATAGGTGAGAAGAATATCAAGTATTTCAAGAAGCACACGATCACTCTCATAATTTAAGTCAATTTGATCTTCACTAAACGTCGTCCAAATGTGCTTTTCTCCATTACTCGTTTCAACTGTTGTTAATAGAGGAAGCGCTCGCGGGCGCGTCACTTTGCTATAGTCAGCCTCAGGATCGGCTTCAACGAAGTAATCCTGATACGCCTCGTTACCTTTCAAATACTCTTTAAACCATTTGCTTTTACTTGAAATATGGTTAATAACCGCGTCAAACATTAAGTCTGATTGATGAGAAAGTGCTCGAATGTCATCCCAGCTACCAAGCTCTTCATTTATCGTTCTATAATCCATTACCGAAAAGCCATCATCACTCGAGTAAGGATAAAAAGGAAGAATATGCACCGCATTAATTTCATTTGTAAGATGATCCGATAAAAATTTTCGAAGCGTTTTAAGAGGGGCCTCTCCTTCTTCTTTAATAGAATCACCATATGTGATCATCATAATATCTTTTTCATCAACCCATTTTTTCTCAGGCTCGATTTGCTTCTGCTTATATGTTTCAATTAAATCCATTACTTCTGAGGTCACAGAAAGCGCTCGTTGCTCCCCGTAGAGCTGTCCTAATTTATTCACTATGCTTTTCTTCACTGTCGTTTCCATATGTCCTGCCTCCCGATTGTTATTCTACTATTAGTGTATTAAAGGTTTCGAAAGCATTCTATGTTACGAAAAACCAAAATAAAAGCTAATTTATCTTGTGTTTTAGTATGCATAACAAAAGACACCTTCGAGAAGGTGCCTTTTACGTTGGGTTTGATTTATAAAAAGCAAGAGCCACTTGTAGAAGAACAGAATCCTCATAGTTTCGTGGGTCATATCCAGTCCATTCACTTATTTTCTTTAAGCGGTATTGGAGAGTGTTCTTATGAATAAATAATTCACTAGATGCTTTTTGGATGGAGCCGTTTGCTTTGTAAAATGTTTCAAGTGTTTGAATCAATTGATCTTTTTTCTCGACTCTTTCTAAGGGAAGAATACGCTCAACAAAATCTAATCTCACTTCTGGCGAAAGATCATACAAGAAAGATTCAATACCTAGCTGATCATAGAAAAATAAATTACTTTGCTTTCGGGAATGAAGCAAGGCTTTCTCTGATTCTTGTACAGATTTTGAAATTTCTCTCGGCGTGTTATACATCCTTCCAATACCGGCTGCCATTGTAAAAGGATAAGTTGATTCAATCGCCTGTTGGATTTTTTCCAAACGAAATTGAATCTTACGTTTACGATTCGATTCAGGAACCTGATCATTAACAGAAAGTAACAGTGTATATCGAGTACTTCCTGTTGGGATAATCACATGCTGACTATTAGGTGGGAACCTCGATTGAATTTCTTGAAGAATAGCACGACGAAAACGTTGAATCTCAAGTTCTCCTTTAACATCAGCTTGATAGCTTGATAGCTTTTCATAAATTAAATCATTCATACCAATCATATCTAGAATAACTGCCACTCTTGGGATGTGAACATTAATGCCAAGAATCCAGCCTCTTGAGGCAAATAATTTATCGTTGTCCCACTTACCATCAATCCATTCATCAATAAACGCTTCTTTTGCTCGATCTTCTAGCTCAAGCTGCTCATCCAGATAGGCTTCCTTAACAAGAATCTCAGTCATTTTTTGAATAACCTCACCCATCTGCTTGATTTCTTCAGGTTCTCCAGTAATGCCGATCACACCAATAATCTGATCATGCAAGAAAACGGGTAAATTTATTCCTTTTCTCGTCCCTTCTAACTCATTATCCTCTTCGATCACTAAACTTCTTTGCTGTTGCAAAACATTGTAGGCTCCTTCATGAAAGTGCCCGATACGATTTGGGTCCGTACTGGCAATAATCTTTCCTTCTCCGTCCATAAAATTAATGTTACGACTAATGATTCCTTCTGTTTCCTCTACAATTGATTGAGCAAGTGGAGGTGAAATAATCATCCATTCACGCCTCATTTCTTTATGTTTAGCGTAAGGTAATTACTTAACAGAATAGCTTCTATTAAATCCTTACTTGATCGACTCTTTCATCGCTAGCAAATGAGAGTCATTACCCAAAGTTATCATAAAAAAACGGTCAGCTCCTTACCCGCTGACCCGCTCTTCTAAATTTTTCACTCCGACACTTACGTTAAGCGTTTGAGCACCGCCGATATAAACCCCTTTTAACGGAGAAATATCACGATAGTCTCGTCCTACTGCTATGCGAATATGCTGCTCTCTAGCAATCGCATTATTCGTTGGATCGAATCCAATCCATGCTAATCCCGGAACTTTCACCTCAATCCACGCATGCGTTGCTGCATCGCCGCGATAAGCGGAGTTTTCTCCGATGTAAATGTACCCGCTCACGTACCGTGCCGGAATCCCTCGATGCCGACAAAGAGCAAGCATTAAATGAGTGTAATCCTGACAAACGCCCGTACGATGAGTTAAGATTTTCTCAGCTGTTGTCTCTACGTTCGTTGCTCCAGAAACATACTCCATTGTGTTGTAAATATGTTCATTTAACTTCACTGCAAAATCAAGCTCATCTTGCGCATTTGCCCAGAGTTCTCGCGTTTCTTCTTCCATTACATGCTTTGAAATCGTCGTATAATCCGTCTCAATCATATATTCCGTATAAGCCTGTTTAAACGATTCTGAATGAAGTTCCGTTCGCTGCTGATCCGTCAATGGTAACGTAACATCTAAGCCTAGCGGATGAACTTCAACCGTTGAAACGGTTTCAATCTCAAGATCCTGATGCTCACCCCAAAGATAGAACGTCTCGACATAGTTGCCCCAATAATCCGTATGGCCGTAAGTTTTGCTATCAGGTTGAATGCGAACGCGATAATCATGAAGCGTTTGTTGCACATCATGGAGCGGACGCAATCTGAACTGATTGATGCTCTGCCTTACTGGCAACTCATATTCATAAGTGTTCGTTTGGGTAACTTCGTATTTCATGGTATCACAACTTCCCCCAGATAATAGGTTTTCGTAATGTGCATGCCAATCGTCATACAGCGGTGTTGAAAACTTTGAAGAAACGCATGGGCACCTTGATTGAGAATTTCTTCAATCGAAAAATCGTAAAGGTCATTGGAAAGATGTTCGAGCTCCTGTGCAAGTGACTCTGAATAATGTTCAACATGTCCATCTTCGAGCGCTACGAAGGCGTTTCGTACTTTTTGGATACAGTACATCATTGACCTAGGAAACTCAGCATTTAGAATGAAGAACTCAGCCACATTCCGACTTTTAATTAACGGACGATACGTTTTAATATAAGCTTCGTGGCCACTGACTGACTGAAGAACAGACCACCAATGATGATACTCCACAATTTCTTTATTCTGATAGCACTCTAAATTTTTATGATAATACACATCTAGGATGCGAGCGGCTTTTTCAGCCCTTTCCAGGTGTTTACCCATTTCCATGAAAAGGTAAGCATCCCCTCGTGGCATTGTTGCTTCAACAATTCCTTGAAAGAGAAGAGAATCCTTTTTTACAAACTCACAAATGTCACTAATTTCTTCCATTGTCCAGGGGGTATGACTCTGCTTCTTTAATTTTAAATAAAACGAATTGATGCTCTCCCATAATTCATTCGGAATAATTTCTCGAACGGCTCTAGCATTTTCTCTTGCGATCGTAATGGTATTTAGAATAGAATTTGGATTTTTTAATGAGAACAATAAAAACTCCATCACATTACGATCAATTGGATGTTGATATTCTTCATCAAACACCTCTTGAAAACCGCTAATTTCAATGAGCTCGTACCAGTTTTGATTCGTTTCATCAATCGGATTAGCATTTTCAAGACGGCTCGTTAACTTTACCGCTATTAATCGTGAATTATTTTCTGCTCTCTCCACATTCCTGGCTAACCAATACACTGAATCAGCTACTCTGCTTAGCATTGAAAGTGCTCCCTCCTCTTCTAAATATGTATTGGATTTTCTTCAAGCACCCATGTATCTTTTGCGCCCCCACCTTGTGACGAATTGACGACAAGGGAACCTTCTTTTAGCGCGACACGTGTTAACCCTCCAGGGAAAACGTGCGTCTTTTCTCCTCCAAAAATAAAAACGCGAAGATCAACGTGACAAGCGGCAAAGCGGTCTTCTTTAAAAGCCGGCAAGCGAGATAGCTTGATTGTTGGCTGAGCGATAAATTCAGATGGGTTTTTAAGAATTTGTTGTCGATAGGCTTCAATCTCTTCCTTAGAAGCATGAGGGCCAATTAGCATATTGTAGCCACCTGAAGCGTTCGTATGTTTTACGACTAGCTCTGACAAATGATCAAGGACATATTCTAGCTGATCGTCATATCGTAAAAGATATGTATCAACATTTTTGACTAGTGGTTCTTCCTTTAAGTAATAACGAATCATGTCAGGGACAAAATGATAGATCGCTTTATCATCAGCAACCCCGTTGCCAATTCCATTTAAAATCGATACATTTCCTGCACGGTAGACGTCGATCAAGCCTGGCACGCCAAGTAAGGAATCTTCACGAAATTCAAGTGGATCCAGAAACTCATCATCGATCCGTCGATAAATAACATCTACTTTTTTCAACCCTCGAGCGGTTTTCATATAGACTTGTCGTTCCCTTACAACAAGATCTCTTCCCTCAACAAGTTCAATGCCCGTTCGCTGAGCGATAAATGAATGATCATAGTAAGCTGAATTATGAACGCCCGGTGTTAAGAGGACAATTGTTGGTGAAGAACTGCCTTCTGGAGCAAGTGAAGCCATAGCGGAATGAAGATAGGAAAACTGCTGTTCAAGAGACTGAACAGAATATTGATTAAAAAATTCAGGATACACTTTTCTCATGACATAACGATTTTGAAAAACATAGGAGAGGCCCGAGGGGTTCCGTAGGTTATCTTCTAAAACGCGATACTCACCGTTATCGTCTCGAATTAAATCAATGCCCGCCATAAAAATGTGCTGCCTTCTTGGAAGATCGATCCCTGCTACCTGCTGAAAGAAATGCTGACAATTCACGACGAGATCACGTGGAATAATGCCGTCTTTTAGGATGTGTTGTTCGTGATAGACATCATCTAAAAATGCATTCAAAGCATCGAAGCGCTGCATGAGTCCACGCTCAAGCTCCTGCCATTCATCTGGAGGAATAATTTTTGGAACAAAATCAAACGGCATCGTTCGTTCCGTTCCTTCGTTATCACTATAAACTGTAAATGTTATGCCCTGCCTGAGAAAATCACTCTGCGCTAACTCATAGCGCGATTGCAATTCTTCAGGCGCTACTTCGTTTAATTTTTCATGGAACGGTTTGCAATGTCCTCTCGGCTCCTTGCCTTTCTGAAGCATTTCGTCAAAGTAACCATCTACATGATAAGAATGAAACATCGGCACTCCCCCTCCATTTAAGTACGTTCACATATCAATTTTACCATTTTTCTAACTATTCTAACAAATTTTTAGATAAAAAGGCGAAATTCCTCTATTTGTAGAAAAAACTTCTTTTTTAGCAAACAAAAAAGAACAGCATAAGCTGCTCTTTCAGTCGCTATCCTTTTACTGACCCTGCAAGTAATCCTTTCACAAAAAACTTTCCGAGAAAAATATAAACGAGAAGAGTAGGAAGTGCGGCTAAAAGCGCTCCGGCCATTTGGACGTTCCATTGCACAATTTGACTTCCCGATAGATTCTGTAGCGCCACCATAACAGGCTGCTGATCCGATGTCGTGATCGTTACGGCAAATAAGAATTCATTCCATATGTTCGTAAACTGCCAGATCGCTACAACCACAAAGCCTGTAATCGATAGGGGAATCATAATAAAACGGTAGACTCCTAGAAATCCCGCACCATCGATTTTCGCGGATTCAATCATTGAATCAGGAATGCTTGCATAGAAGTTTCGAAACATGAGTGTTGTAATCGGAATGCCATAAACAACGTGAACAAACACAAGTCCTGCGATCGAATTATACAATCCAATTTCTCTCAGAAACTGAATTAAAGGGATAAGGATACTTTGATAAGGGATGAACATCCCAAATAAAATGACAGTAAACAGCGTATTGGCGCCTTTGAATTTCCATTTAGAAAGAACATATCCGTTCAGTGAACCTAAAAGAGCTGAAAGAAGCGTAGCCGGTATGACAAGATAAAAACTATTTAATAAATTCGGTGCGAGCTTCGTAAATGCTTCGGAATAGCTACTAAAATCTAAAGATGTTGGCAGCTGCCACATTTGACTTAATGTCACTTCTTCAAGTGGCTTCAAACTCGTAATAATCATCACGTAAACTGGCATAAGGTAAAAGCAAGAAAGGACAATAAGTAGAAAGTAGAGAATGGGACGTGTGAACGATCGTATAGCCACTAGGCTTCCCCCTTCCGACTCGACCAGAGGTAAGGAACGATAAAGATCGCAACCGCTAAAAGCATGACGACAGCAATCGCTGCGCCGTTCGCGTAATAATTTCCTCTGAACGTCGTTTCATACATATACACACCAGGTACGTCTGTGACAAAGTTTGCACCCGGCCCCGTCATCGCATAAATTAAATCGAAAATTTTAAGAGAAATGTGCGCCATAATAATAATCACGCTAACAGTAATTGGACGAAGGATTGGCATAATAATTTTCCAATACACCTGAAATTCATTTGCACCATCCATCCGAGCCGCTTCCCTTACTTCTTCCGGAACACCTCTTAAACCGGCAAGATACATAGCTACTGAAAAACCGGTCATTTGCCAGACGGCCGCGATGACAACCGCAATCATTGCAATCGGGATACCAAATTCGATTTTCCCCCATCCAATCGCAGGGAAAATCGTTGTATCCGTATACCACTTTGAATCAAGACCGAGCTTTGCAAGGAACAAATTCACCCCTGTGGAAGGATTCAATAGCCATTGCCATACCACCCCTGTGACGACAAAAGAAAGCGCCATTGGAAAGAAAAAAATGTTTCGAAACAGCGACTCTTGCTGGATCTTTTGGTCTAAAAGAACAGCCAGAAACTGACCCACCACGATCACCGCTAAAATAAATATAATTGTAAAAAAGAGGGTATTTCGCAAGTCAGCTTGAAAGCGAAAATCACTAAACAGATAAAGATAATTTTTCAATCCGACAAAAGAAAAATCTGGGACAAGCGAATTCCAATTGCTTAATGATACGTAGCCGGTCCATCCGATAAAGCCATAAACGAAAACACCAACTAAAAGAATCGATGGAATAAGAAAGCCAATCGCAAGCATGTGATCTTTTGTAAGCGACCGTTTTTTTCGCGTTGATACAGTGACCGATCTCATCGCAGTTTCTGTCTTCATCATCATCCCCCTTACCATTCAAAAAGGGAGAAGAGCCATTCTTCTCCCTGCTCAATTTACTTAAGATCACCCGAAGCATTTTCAAGGGAACCAATTAATTGATCAACATCTTGCTGCGTTACAAAAATATTAATCGCCTGGTTTACTTTCGTAACAAAACCTTCAGGTGCAGCTGATCCGTGCGCAAGACTCGGTGCGAGACTTGCACTCTTGAAATCTTCAATCGTTTCTTTTCCATATTCATCATAGTTTGATAGATCAGCATCTACACGAGCTGGAATGGAACCTTTTAAAGGATTAAATGCATCCTGCCCTTCAACAGAGCCAAGAACAGATAAGAATTTCTTAACGTCTTCAGGATTTGCTACACCCTTTGGCAAACCAAACGTATCCGTAATTACCATAAACATCCCTTCAGTACCTGGCGTTGCCACCCAACCAAAGTCCTCTTTCACCTTCAAATTAAGATCATTCACAAAGTAACCCTTCGCCCAATCTCCCATGACGTTCATCGCGGCTTCTCCATCTGCGACGAGCTGAGAAGCATCTTGCCAGTTACGAGAGCTATGGTCTTCGTTTACGTAGCTTAGCATCTTTTTATAATTCTCAGCCGCTTCCTTTACTTTCGGGTCGCTAAACGCCAGTTCGCCTGTGAAAAGCTTTTTGTAATCATCAGCCCCAAGCGTCCCTAATAACGCTGTTTCAAATAGGTGTGTCGCTGTCCAGGGCTCTTTGTCACCAAGTGCAAGTGGCGTAACGCCTGCTTCCTGTAGCTGGTCCGCTGCAGTAAAAAACTCATCGAATGTAGTCGGCGGCTCAACGCCATTCTCTTCAAAAACGCTCGTGTTATACCAGAGAACGTTTCCACGATGAATATTCACTGGAACGGAGTAAATATCGCCGTCTTTACTAACAAGATCAATTAAATCTTCTGGAAATTTATCTTCCCAACCTTCCGACTCGTAAAGATCGTTAAGCGTTTCCATTTTTCCCGCTGCAACCCAACCGTCATTTAGCTCAGAACCACCATGAACTTGAAACGTTGCAGGAGGATCATCACCCTGCATGCGACTTGCAAGTACTGCCTTTGCATTCGTTCCTGCTCCGCCAGCAACGGCAGCGTTTTCGACTTCAATATCAGGATATTCTTCTTTAAATAAATCAATAAGCGCATTCAATCCATCTTCTTCCCCAGCACCTGTCCACCAGCTGAAAATATCAAGTGTTTCTTCATTATTTGACTCGCTATTGCCGTTTGTTTCCCCAGAACTCGAACAAGCAGAGAGTGGTACCAGAGCTAACACTAGAATTAAAAACCAACCGGTAAATGATTTAAGCCTTCCCTTCATACGATCGATCCCCCCATATCTTTTGTTACTCTTACTCTATCAAAATAAATTCTCACAAAATTATGTAAGCGCCTTCATAATTTTGTGGTTACCTTCACTTTTTTGTGGTTGTTTCATAAGCTAGTACAAGACAAATGAAAGAAGGGTCTTCTCATGCAAAGAGAGAATGATAAGGTAAGCAGATATTTCTGTTCGATTGAGGTGAAAATGAAGTGAAGTTATCCGAATTAAATCCGGACACTCTCTCAAGAGAAGAAATTACAACGTTAATGTTTCATGACACCATAGATGATCAGCAAACCGGGGAATGTATTCTCGTGTTTGGTGCCAAAACAATTCACCGCGTCATTAAAGCAGCAGACCTCTATCACGATAAGCGAGCCCCTAAAATTCTCGTATCTGGTTCCGCAGCAAGATGGGGAGAAAATGAAGAACCTGAAGCCATATGGATGAGAGATCGGTTAGTCGAACTTGGTGTACCATCTGAAGATATCCTTCTGGAGCTCGAAGCTGCAAATACAACAGAGAATGTACTCGCCTCGCTTATGGTGCTACAACGCTCCATCGGTCTTAATCAGATTCATCGACTCCTGATCGTCAGCTCTCCCTATCATATGAAAAGATGCCACCTCACCCTTACAACGTATATGCCAGATTGGATCTCTTATAGCTTTTGTAGTGACGATCGCGAATCAGGACAGCGAAACAACTGGTGGAAAGATGAGCGAGAGAAGGCGCGAGTGATGAAAGAACTCCATTCGATTCAGCGGTATGTTAAGGACGGTATATTGAAAGATGGGGATGTGCGTAGATAAACAAGAATAGGATTCCATTATTTCAATGAATAGCTAAACGCCCAGCCACATATTGGCTGGGCGTTTTTTATTGAAGAATCATCTTCGCATTAAATCATTTTTTATATTTATAAAGCAGGAGAAATGCTTGTCCGTGCACGATTTCTCTTGAAAAACGCCATGGAAGCAACATTAAATTCTCGAGGTTTTTCAACATTACAAACATGACCGCATTGCTCTAGAATGAAATGGTTTGCCTGTTCATCACTTTTTGTATCCTCTAGCAAAGGCTTCAGGAAAAGGTGATCCTGTTCACCTGAAATGTATAGTTTCGGGATGTTTCCACTATTTTCTTGGACATCCATGTAAGTTTCTTTTACGTGAGGAGCCAGTTTATACCATGCAAGAAAATCGCTTCGATTCATTTTCAGGGCTTCTCTAATAAAGAGCTTTCGTGAACGCGCGTGATTCGATTTTGGCATCATGACATAAGCAAACAATTTATATAACCACATATATGGAATAAAAGATTTCACTGCATTTCCAGCCATCAGCAAAAAGGAAGCTAAGGGATTGAATCGCGTAATCGCTCCACCAAGCACAGCACTTTGAACACGTTCAGGTGCCTGTTGTAGCAAGTGATGTACCGCAACTGAACCTAGTGAAATGCCCACTAAATGGGCTTTCGTAATCTTCAGTTGATCGAGAAGAGCGAGAATTTCATTAGCAATTAGTTCACTAGTAAAAGGTTTCCCATAGCTAGACGTACTTGGTGATTGGCCATGACCTGGTAAGTTTATCGCTAACACATGATACTTCTTTTTGTATGTGCCTATTTGGTGACAGAAGATCCCGTAGTTTCCTCCGAGACCATGTAGCAAGACGATCGTTTCACTGCCACTGACCTTGTTTTTGTAAAGCTTATAATCAAGCATGATGATAATTCCTCTCTGTTTAAGGGATGTTGCGTCCCATAATTGCGTCTCAAGACAGTATAACTTTAGAATGGTGGAGAAGGAAATAGGTAAATGGGTAATGACAAGAAACCGTCAATGCTTACTAGCAATCACGCAGCCAATTTCCTCTCTATCCTATTTTCATACCAATAACTTGTCACGATATTGTGAAGGCGACAAACCGGCTTTTCGTTTAAATACTCGACTGAAATAATTCGGATCTTTATATCCGACGTTGAAACAAATCTCTTTTAAACTTTTGGAGGCATCCAGCATCTCTCGTTTTGCTTCGCCAATCCGAACTTCTGTAACGTAATCAATGAATGTCATGCCGCTCTTATCTTTAAATAATTTACTGACGTAATAAGGGCTAAGCTCAACGTGCTCCGCTGCTTCTTCAAGGGTGAGCTGTTTATGAAAATGAGCTCGAATGTATTGCTTGACCTGTTCAAGACGATCCCCACCATGGAGCGCACGCCATTCCTGGACATGCACACTTAACTTCCTGAGCTTTTCTCGCGCTAGATTGGTAGCTTCATACTCATTTTCCGCACGGATGTATGCATAAGAAGATAAGAAGATTCCATTGTTTTGAAGAATACGTTCAGCGACAAGAAAGAGTTCATTCAGTTTTTGAACATAAGTGGAAGCTGGTTCAACTGAAATCATTTCAACATACACATCAAGTTCTTTCATCGCTCTTGTGAAGTCACCATTGTTGATCGCATTGATAACAATCGACTCCTGCTCCTGTGTGCGATCTTGTCTAGGTACGTTAGCACTTTTCCCTTCATGATAAAAGGCATAAGTGACATCTTGTTCAACATCTAGATCACGAACAGTATGAAGGGCTTCTCGATAAGATGCGACAAATTGCTCGGCTTCCTTATATGGCCTCCCTACCCCAATACAAACCGCTACGCCAAAATGCTGATAGAATCCATGAAGAAGGTTTCGTAACATAGGCTGTAATTTCGCTTTTAGCCGCTTGTCTTTCTCCTGAAGGCTGTCACTAAAAAGGAAGCAGGGTAAATAGAATTCATCTCTTACTCCGATTAAAGCTTCACCAGGAAAGGCGCTTTTCACTTTCTTTTTAATCCACTGAACCATTTCATTGAAGCGATCCTGTTTGTTTGGAAACTTAAAAACAAGGGCATAACCTGCTGTCGTTTGAAAGCCAAGCAGTTCGCTCCATTCAGCAGGACTGAACTCTGTTACTTGATTCATTAAGATCGCATTCATCCACTCACCTTCAAGTAAGTGAACGGCTTTTGCAAGCTGTGCTTGAACATGGTCTTTTTTGGCAGCTTCTTCACGCTCTATTTCAAGTTCTGTAGAGACACGTGAAAGGGCAGCTAGAATTTCACTCTTACGTCCTGGCTTTAACAAATATTCTTTCACCCCTTGCTGCATCACGTCTCTTGCATAGTTAAATGTGTCAAAAGCAGAAAGCATAATAAATCGAATGTTAGGATGGTTGCGCTTAATCGTTCTAACTGCCTCTATCCCATCAATCCCAGGCATTTTAATGTCCATAAAAACAATATTCGGTTGAAATTCGCCTACAAACGAAATTGCTTCTCTCCCATTTTTCGCTTTTACTAGTTTTACCTTATCGCCATATTCTCTTGTTATCATCATTTCGATTGCATCCCGCTCCAGCTGCTCGTCATCGACAATCATGATTTTAAGCAAATTGTTCATCTCCTTTTTGTTTTCTATAAGGTAAATTCAGTCGAACCGTTGTTCCAACTTCTTTAGAAGAATGAACGGTCATTGAACCGGCCTGCTGTGAGAACAATTCAATTCGTTTCTTCACATTTTGCATGCCAAGACCCGTAGAATGACCCTGTCTATTTTCAATAAGCGAATGTTCATCATTGGAAAATAATTGTGACAGCCTTGTCGTTTCCATTCCTACTCCGTTATCCGCCACCTCGATAATGACATCGTTTTGTTCCGCATAAATGCGAATCATAATTTCGCCACCCTCTTCATACGTTTCCACACCGTGTATAAAAGCATTTTCAACAATTGGCTGAAGCGTTAGCACAGGGATCTTGCAGTCTAGAACGTTCTCGTCTGCGATCACATCAAATTTCACTCGTTCACCAAACCGCGACTTCTGAATAAAAAAATATTCTCTCACAATCGTTAATTCGTCTTTTAATGTCACGTCTTTTGCTAGATTTCCAAGATTGTAACGTAGAAGAGCGGCTACCGATTCAATAAGCTCACTCGTTTGTTCAGCCCCTTCAATATAAGCACGTCTTGAAATCGTATTAAGGGTATTAAAAAGAAAGTGAGGATTCATCTGACTTTGAAGACTTTTTAACTCCATTTCCTTTAAAAGCTGATCGAGCTCTGATTTTTGCTTCATTTCAATAATTAATCCTTGTATATTTTCCTGCATGCGGTAAAAGGTTTCTGCCAATAACTGCAGTTCACTTCTCGATTTTACGACAACTTTATTTGCCGTAAAATCTCCCTTTGCTAGTTTTTTAGCTGCAGCCGCAAGTTCATGAATCGGTTTTGTAATGGCACTTGAAAACCAGAAGGCCATTAAGAAGCTAAAGATAATCATGGAAACGAATAACGAAATCCCCATCCACTGAAGGTAGGAACTTTTTTGATCCATTTCATTGTAAAAAGTGCGGTAATCCGTTAATTCAGAATTAATAAGCGTTAAGGTGGTTTCCTGAATAAAGGCAGAGATTTGCGCCGCTTCGTTTAAGTGACCTGAATATTGATTAATTTCCTGCCTCTGAAAAGCCTGTACGGTAATGTCGCATTCAAGTAAAAAGCTTTCGATCATGTTTTCATAATTTGTAACGATTTGATCGTTTCCTTCATTTTTCACTGTATCGAGGAGCTCTTCCTTTTCTTGTGAAAGAATTTTTCGTTCAGTCGCATAAGCGGTTAATTCTGTTTGCGTTCGTGCCGTTAAATACGTATTCATCGCTTCATAGACGGTGTTGGTTTGTTGCGAGATTTCATTTAAGACGATAAACCGCTCAAAACTCGTGTGATAATCATCAATCGTACGCTGACTGCTATGAAACAAGTAAAACGCGACACCGTTCATCAAAATAACAAGCAATGTAAAAAAGAGAATAAATCTCGCTTGAATTTTCATTGTTGTTTCATCCCTCCCGGCGTCATTGTTTCTGTTTCTATCAAGTCTTTCTGCCGCACTACATCTGTCATCGTGTGGTGATAGGTAGAAACCTTATCACCTTCAAGCACTTGAATCATCAATTCTACGGCGTCATATCCCATCTCATATGGTTTTTGTTCAACAGTCGCTTCAAGCTTTCCCTCTTTAAGAAGTTGAAGGGTTTCCGGGAGAATATCAAACCCAATCACATAAACGCGATCCGTCATGCCAATGCTTTCAAGAACTTGAACAATGCCGATCGCATCAAGGGCACTCGTTCCGTAAAAGGCATTAACGTCAGGGTAATCTTTTATCATCTCATACGTTTTTTCAGCTGCTTGGATTCGTGTAATTTGAGATTCAGCAATAGCAACGACGTTCACGCGATCGCTCCCTTTAATCGCATCTTTAAATCCCTCGACCCGAAGCTTTTGATTTGCTGAATCATAACGGCCCGTAATGATGCCAACCTTTACCTCATCTTCTGTATCTTTTAGTAACGCTTGTCCTGCTAGAAACCCAGCATAATAATTATCCGTTCCAACGTACGCCACGCGCTTACTTTCAGGAGCATCCGTATCTATAGTTAGAAAAGGAATCCCTTTTTCTGATACGCGATTAATAATCGTAGGTGACACCTCTTGATTCAATCCTTGCGCGATGATGCCATCCACTTTTGATGCAGCCGCCATTTCAATCATTTTCATATGTTCATCAAGGTTAGCTTGTTTGGGGCCCGTATACTGTAATGACACATGATGCTTCTCAGCTGCAGCGCGTGCTCCTTTTTCGACAAGTCGCCAATAATCATTATCAACCTCTTCCGTAACAAGAACGAAGCGATAATCCGGAGCTTTATAAGAAGCAGAAGGACGGTCTGGGGTTAAATTGAAAGCCCTTACAGAATAGAATAGAAAAAAAGAAAAGGTTACCGTTACTAGCAAACCACCAATCACGTATATCCAGCGCGCCATTGATTTACCTCCTTTTTGGGGTCATCGCTACCGGTGACGTCACCGGTAGCGATGACCCCCTCCCCAGACACGTTTGCAGCCTCGGCGGACTAGCCGTTTGTCCAAATATATCGA